>JAWKQQ010000006.1:0-515168 GCA_041390065.1 Candidatus Krumholzibacteriia bacterium | reverse complement strand
CGGCGACCTCCTGGTGACCTGCGCCGCCGAACGCAGCCAGCTGCAGAACCGCGAGCTGGCGCGGGCGCGTCTGGCCGAGCTGGTGCGCCGGGCGCTGGTGCCGCCGAAGCCGCGCCGGCAGACCAAGCCGACCCGGGCGGCCAAGGAGCGCCGGCTGCAGGACAAGAAGCAGCAGAGCGAGCGGAAACGACGGCGGCGGGGGCCGGTGGAGGATTGAGGGGGCGCTGGGGTTCTCGGCAGCCTCCAGGGATGGAACGGGGATAGGCTGTTCCATCTAACCCATTATTCTTGATCGTGTTGCACGGTTCGACCGGCGGGTTCTTCTGTGATCGTTCCTTACGCCCGCGGTCTTTATTCGCCATGTTTTCGCCGACCTCCCGATCCATATCCCCGCGCCCACCCGGGAGGCCGCCATGCCTTTTCAAGCGGACCAGTCTGCCCAGGACGTCCACCTGCACCTCGCCCGCGCCGTCCGCGACTTCAGGCGCGCCGAGCACAACGTCGTGGTCTGGTTCGGCGAGATGAAGCGGCGGAAGCTCTTCCGTGAGCTCGGCTATTCCTCCTAGCGCCAGTACGCCGTCCAGGCCCTCGGCTTCTCCGTCACCCGCGCCGCCGACTTCGACCGCCTGGCCGACCGCCTCACCGAGCTGCCGCGCGTGCGGGCGGCCGTCGAGGCCGGAGAGCTAGGCTATACCAAGGCGCGGGAGCTGGTCTCGGTGGCCAGCCCGGCCACCGAGGAGCGGTGGCTCGCGGAGGCGCTCGGCAACTCGCGTCGGGAGCTGGAAGAGAAGACGGCGCGGGTGCACAGGAAGGCCCGCGCCAGGCTCGCCGCGGCCGCGCCGCGGGTCCGCCGCGCCGTGCTCGCCCGCGACAGCCACCAGTGCCGGGCGCCCGGGTGCCACCACCGGCAATTCCTCGAGGTGCACCACGTGGTGCCGCGGGCGCGCGGAGGCGGCAACTCGGCCGACAACCTGATCACGCTCTGCAGCGGGTGCCATCGGCTGTGGCACGAGCGGGGGTCGGCCGCGGCATACCGGGCTCAGTCGAGGTGCCGTCCCGCCTGCACGTAGGCCAGGAACCGGTCTTCGATGAAATGGCGCCAGGTCTTCTCGACGAGCGCCGGCCAGCCCTCGTGCACCTCGCCCGCGCCGTGCACCGCCACGTTGAGGCGGCACCCGGTGTCGATGGGCGTCAGGGTGTAGGTGGTGACCAGGTGCAGGGCGAAGCCGGCCAGGCCCAGCGGGCCCTCCATGCGCAGCAGCTTGCCGCGCTGGGCGTAGGTGACGGTGGCGTGGACGACGCCGTCGCCCGTCCCGTCGAAGACCTCGAGGAACTGGCCGCCGGGGCGCGCCTGGATCTCCAGGCGCACCGGGTTGCCGCTCATCGTGTGGTCCCACCAGCCGCTGATGTCGCCGGTGAGGGCGTCGTACATCTCGTCCGGGGTGCCGGGCAGGTCGACGTCGAAATCGAAGGCGAACGTGGAGGCAGGCAGGGCCTGGGCGCCGGCGCTTAACGCGGTGGCCACAGCGAGGATCAGGAACAGGTGACGCGTCATCGCGGGTCCTCTCCGGTCCAGGGTCATCGATGGTCCGGTCCTAGTACGAGCCGTCGCTGGCGATGGTCGACACCTCGACGCGGCGGCGGCGGGGTCCGTCGAACTCGCAGAACCAGACGGTTTGCCAGGTGCCCAGGCGCAGCCGGCCGTCGGTCACGGGCAGCACCTGGTTGCAACCGATCAGCGAGCTCTTGAGGTGAGCCGCACTGTTGCCCTCGCCGTGGCGGTCGACCGGATCGTGCCAGGGGACGAGGAGGTCGAGGCGGCGCAACAGATCGCGCGGTACGTCGGGGTCGGCGCCCTCGTTGACGGTGACCGCGGCCGTGGTATGGGGCACGTGCACGAGGACCGCGCCGCAAGAGACGCCGAGCTTGGCCGCGGCCTCGGTCACCTGCGCGGTGATGTCGACCAGCTGGGCGTGCTCGGTGGTGTCGACCTGGAACGTGCGCATGACCGCGAGCCTCCTGCCACGAGAAAGGGGCCGCCCGACGGCGGCCCCGCACCGGCGCATGCCGGATGATCCCAGATCTAGAGGTCGAAGTACATGGTGAACTCGTAGGGATGCGGCCGCTGGTTGATGCGGCCGATCTCGTCGCGCTTGATCTCCAGCCAGCGGCGGATCAGGGCCTCGGGGAACACGCCGCCGTGCAGCAGGAACTGGTGATCAGCCTCGAGGGCGTCGAGGGCGTCGTCGAGGCTGCGGGGCAGGAACTCGGCGTCCTTGCGCGAGTCCTGGCTCGGGGCGTCGGCGGGCTGCCAGCCGCGGGCGACGGGGTCGATCCGGTTGAGGATCCCGTCGAGGCCGGCCATGAGGATGGCGGCCGCGCAGAGGTACGGGTTGCCGGTGAAATCGGGCGGACGGTACTCGATGCGCCGCAGCTGAGGATCGCTGACGTAGCTCGGGATACGGATCGCGGCGCCGCGGTTGCTGCGGCCGAACGTGCGCACGGTGGGCGCCTCGTAGCCCGGCACCAGGCGCTTGTAGCTGTTGGTGCTCGGGTTGGTGAAGGCGCACAGGGCGTCGGCGTGGGCCAGGATGCCGCCCACGTAGTAGAGGGCGGTCTGCGAGAGGCTCGCGTAGCCCGCGGGGTCGTGGAAGACGTTGCGGCCGGCCTTGACCAGGAACTGGTGCAGGTGGAAGCCGTTGCCGGCGTTCTCGTACAACGGCTTGGGCATGAAGGTGACCCGCAGGCCGTGCTCGTGGGCCATGTTGTGCAGGATGTACTTGGTGAGCACGGCGTGGTCGCCGGTGGTCAGGAGGTCGGCGAACCAGCCCTCGATCTCGTGCTGGCCGTGCTTGCCCACCTCGTGGTGGTGGTAGCGGACGGGGATGCCGAACGCCTTCATGGCGCGGCAGACCTCGTCGCGGAAGTCGTCGTGCAGGTCGAACGGGTTGCAGGCGTGGTAGGCGTTGTGGTGGAAGCGCTCGTTGCTCTGCACGGAGTAGAAGCTCTCGGCCTTCTCCGAGTTGAACTCGGCCTCCTCGAAGATGTAGAACTCGTACTCCGGCCCCCACTGCGAGGTGTCGGCGACGCCGGCGGTGCGCAGGGCCGCCTCGGCCGCACGGGCGATGTTGCGGCCGTCCTGCGGAAACGGGGTGCGCTCGTCGTCGGTCAGGTGGGCCGACGCGAACATGTGCAAGGTGGGGCGCTGGCGGAAGGGGTCGATCACGGCCGTCGTGAGGTCCGGGACCAGCACCATGTCGCTGTTCTCGACCTTCAGGAAGCCGTAGCTCGAGCCGTCGAATCCGATGCCCTCGGTGCAGATGTCCTGGGTGAACCGATCGAACGGCAGGGACAGGTGGTGCAGGCGGCCGTTGAGATCGAGCGACTTGAGGTCGACGAACTCGACGCCCCGGGCGGCGGCTTCCTGGCGGACCTCGGCGAACTTGTCGGACACCATGCGACCTCGCTCCGTGCTGGACACGATGAAGACCGGAGGCGGCGTCAGCACAGCGTAGGCCGCCGGGAAACCGCTCCAATATAGGTCGTTGCGGAGCCCGACGGAAATTCCGATTTCAATCCTGGAGCGGGCCGGTCAACCCGGCAGCAGATCGGCCAGGGCGCGGTCGAGCTCGCCGAACTCCCAGCGGAAGCCATGCGCCTTGAGCCGGTTGGGAACCGCGCGCTGGCTCTGCAGCACCAGGCGGGCCTTCTCTCCCAGCAGCAGGCGCAGGGCCCAGGCCGGGGCCGGCAGGCGGGCGGGCTTGCCCAGGGCCTCGCCCAGCGCCTGGGCGAACTCCCGTTGCTGCGGCGGGTTCGGCGTCGTCACGTTCACCGGGCCCCGCAGATCGGGCGTGTCGATCACGAAGGTGATGGCGCGCACTACGTCGCGGATGTGGATCCACGGCAGGTACTGGCGACCGCCGCCCATGGGACCGCCGAGGCCGCGGCGGAACGCCGGCAGCATCGCGGGCAGGGCGCCGCCGCCGGTCGCGAGCACGATCCCGAAGCGGAGCAGCGCGACGCGGCGGTGCTCGCGCTCGGCCCGCATGGCGTTGCGCTCCCACTCGTAGCAGAGGATGGCGAGGTAGTCGTGCCCCGGCTCGGCGTTCTCGCCCAGGGCCCGTTCGCCGCCGTCGCCGTAGTATCCGGTGGCCGAAGCGCTGATCAAGGGGCCCGCGCGGTCGCTGTCGCGCAGGGTGTCGGCGAGGTGGTTGATCGGCCGCAGGCGGCTGCGGCGGAGCTTGCGCTTCTTGCCGGCCGTCCAGATGCCCGAGGCCACGCTCTCGCCCACCAGGTTGACGATGACGTCGCTGTTGCGGGCCCGTTCGAGCCAGGGCCCCTGCACGGCCGGATCGGCCTCCAGCAGGTCCACGCCCGCCGGCAGCGCGTTGGCCGCCGCGGCCGGGTTGCGGGTCACCACGGCCACGCGATCGCCGCGGGCCAGCAGTTCGGGCACGAGCGCCCGGCCGATCAAGCCGGTGCCGCCGGTCACCAACACGTCCATACCGCCTCCTTCGTGCCGCCACCATAACCCCGGCCCCCGGACGTGTCCACCGGACGCCTGCGGGTTTGCCCGGCGGGCCCCGGCGCGTATCTTTGTCGGATCACCGCGCCCGAAAGGACCAGGCCATGAACTACGAGCACTTCGGTGTCGACATCCGCGACGGGGCCGCCCGCCTCACCCTCGATGGTCCGGCGAACCCGCCCCTCGGCGAGTTCGGCGACGAGTTCCTGGACCTGATGCTGCGGCTGCAGGAGGACAACGCGGTGCGCGCGATCCTCGTGACCGACGGCGAGCACGCCTTCGACCTGCAGCACGACTTCGCGGTGCTCGGCGAGGAGATCACGCGCAGCGACGGCTTCGGCGGGCTGGCGGCCTGGCTGGAGCTGTCCCACCGCATGATCACCGCCATCCAGGAGTGCGCCAAGCCGGTCGTCACCGCCACCCGCGGCGATGTGCGCGGACTGGGCCTGGGCTTCTTCATGTCGGGGGACGTGCGCCTGGCCGCGAGCACCGCGAGCTTCACCGCGCCCGACCTCACCAAGGGCCTGATGCCCGACTGGGGCCTGACCCACACGCTGCCGCGCCTGTTGTCACCCGGCCGGGCCCTGGAGTTCCTGTGGTCGGGCCGCACCATGCCCGCGAGCGAGGCCTACTTCGCCGGCCTCATCGACCGCGTGCTGGAAGAGAGCGCCTACGAGGAGATCATCGAGGGCCTGCTCGAGCGCCTGGCGCGCCTGCCGCAGCCCCTGGCGCGCCTGACGAAGCTGGCCAACCAGCAGAGCGACCAGTTCGACCTCACCAGCATGCTCAGCTTCGAGTTCGAGGCGCAGCAGCAGTGCTGGGAAAGCCGGGAGTCGATCGAGAGCCTGGCCGCGTGGCAGGAGAACCGGACGCCGGTCTTCCACGCCCCGACCACGCCCGAGGACGACGAGTAGCCACACCTCAGCCGGGAGCACGACCGTGGGTCAGACCCTCATCGAGAAGATCCTCGCCAGCCACTCCGCCGGACCGGTCCGGCCGGGCCAGATCGTCGACGTCGAGATCGACGTGCGCGCCGCGCGCGACTTCGGCGGCGCCAACGTGGTGAAGAACCTCAAGGCCGCCGGCCTCGGGGTGGCCGACCCGGCCAAGACCGTCTTCACCTTCGACTGCAACCCGGGCGGCAGCGACCAGGGCTACGCCGCCAACCAGCAGTTCTGCCGCACGTTCGCCCGCGAGACGGGCGTCGCTCTGCGGGACATCGACCAGGGCATCGGCACCCACGTCGCCATCGACGACGGCCTCGTCGGCCCCGGCTCGACGTTCGTGAGCACCGACAGCCACGCCAACATCATGGGCGCCGTCGGCGCCTTCGGCCAGGGCATGGGCGACCAGGATATCGCCGCCGCCTGGGCCCACGGCAAGGTCTGGTTCAAGGTGCCGCCGACCAAGAAGCTGATCCTCAAGGGCAGGCCAGGTCCGCACGCCACGGCCAAGGACATCACCCTGAAGCTGGCCGCCGAACTGGGCGCGGCCGGCCTCCTCGGCTGCGCCGCCGAGGTCTACGGCGACTGCGTGCCGGACCTCGGCGTGGCCGACCGCGTCACCATCGCCAGCATGGCCACCGAGATGGGCGGCATCATCATGCTGTTCGAACCCAACGCGGCGGTGCTCGACTTCTGCGCGCTGGCCAGCGGCCGCCGCTGGGAAACCGTGGCCGCCGATCCCGACGCCGAGTACCTCGAGACCGTCGAGATCGACATCGACGGGCTCGAGCCCATGGTGGCGTTGCCCGGGCATCCCGACCACGCCGTCGCGGTGCGCGAGGTGGCGGGCAAGCCGGTGGATTCGGTGTTCATCGGCAGCTGCACCAACGGCCGGCTCGACGACCTGCGTGCGGCCGCCGCCGTGCTCCGGGGCAAGACGATCGCCCCCGGCGTGGTGCTCAAGGTGGTGCCGTCGACCCGCCGGATCTGGGAGCAGGCCCTGGCCGAGGGCCTGGTGAAGGACCTCATGGACGCCGGCGCCCTGATCGGCAACGCGGGCTGCGGCGGCTGCGCCGCCGGCCAGATCGGCCAGAACGGCCCGGGCGAGGTGACCGTCTCGAGCGGCAACCGCAACTTCGCCGGCAAGCAGGGCAAGGGCGAGGTCTACCTCGCGTCGCCGCAGACCTGCGCGGCGAGCGCGCTGGCCGGCGTGATCGCCACGGCAGCCGCCATCCCCGCGCCGGCCCCGCGCCGGCAGGCGGCCGCGCCGACGGCCGCCGCGGGCACGGGCACCGCGGCTCGCACCACCGCCGGCGGACGTCCCACCACGCTCACGGGACGGGTGTGGCTGGTGGCCGAGGACAACATCGACACCGACATGATCTTCCACAACCGCCACCTCGCGATCACCGACCTGGCGGAGATGGGCCCGCACACGTTCGGCAACCTGCCCGGCTGGGAGGACTTCCCGCGCCGCGTCCAGCCCGGCGACATCGTCACCGTCGGCGGCAACTTCGGCTGCGGCTCGTCGCGCCAGCAGGCGGTCGACTGCTTCAAGGCGCTCGGCGTCTCCCTGCTCATCGCGCGCAGCTACGGTGCGATCTACGAGCGCAACGCCATCAACGCGGGCATGCCGGTGATGGTGGCCGATCTGCTCGCGTGCGGCCTCGAGAACGGGCAACGCGTGACCGTCGACCTCACCAGCGGCCTGATCACCTGGGACGGCGGCCAGCTGCAGGGCGAGCCGTTCAGCGCGGTCCAGCTGGAGATCTACCAGCGGGGCGGCCTGCTCGCCTAGGCGACGGACGGACAGCGGCCCCGTCGACCTCGCCGGCGGACGAGATCGACGGGGCCGTTCCGGTATCTGGCGGGCGGCTCAGGATTCGGCGAGGTCGCCGAGCGTGTCGGCGAAGACCACGACCTGCTGCAGGCACATGAACTCGAGGATCCGGCGGCAACGGTCCTGCAGGGCCACGAGCACCAGCTTGCCGCCCTGGCGCCGCGCCGACATGGTGATCGCGGCGAGGATGCCCGCCCCGCTGCTGTTGATCATCTCCACCCGGCTCATCTCCAGGTACACGTTGCTGCGGCCCGCCTGGATGCGCTCGCGGGTCTCCTCCAGGAACTCGTAGGCCTCAGGCGTGCCGAGGAGCTTGCCGGACAGCGTCATGACCTGGGCGCTCCGGGTCGCCACGGGTTCGAGGGAGACGGTCAGCGACGGACGGTTCGTCATGGAGTTCCTCCTGCGCGATTGAACGGGTCGGATTCTCGACGTGCACATACTAGACTTCGACCGTCGGTTCTGGCAACGTCCATCGCCCGTGCCCGGGCCTCACACCGGCCAGAATTCCCGCTGCACCTTCACGGCCGCCCCCACGCCGGGCACGCCGCCCAGGCCGGCGTCGCGCAGCCGATCGATCACCTCCGGGTCGACCGCGTCCAGCCCGGCCAGCCGTCGGATCACGCGGCGGCCCGCCTCCCGGATCCCGGACACGCTGTAGCCACCCTCGAGGACCAGCGCCAGCCTTCCCGCGCACAGCTCGTCGGCCAGGCGCACGATGATGTCGGCGATCAGACGGTAACCCTCGGCCGAGAGCGAGAGCTGCCCCAGAGGGTCCTCGCGGTGCAGATCGAAGCCGCAGCTGACGAGCACGATCTCGGGCGCGTAGCGCCGGGCGATCGGCTCGACCAGACCGGTGAGGATGCGGGCGTAGTCCCGATCGCCCACGCGGCGGTCGATGGGGATGTTGACGGTGAAGCCGCGGCCGGCGCCGCCCCCGGTCTCGGTGACCGCGCCGCTGAACGGATAGGCGCCGTCGCGGTGGATGCTCACGTAGAGGACGCCGGGGTCGTCCCAGAACACCGACTGCGTGCCGTTGCCGTGATGGGCGTCGATGTCCAGCAGCAGGATCCGTCCGACGCCGTGCCGACGCTGCAGATGCCGCGCGCCGATGGCCGCGTTGTTGAAGAAGCAGAACCCCATCGCCTGGTCCGGTTCGGCATGGTGGCCGGGCGGCCGGACGAGCGCGAAGCCGCGGTCCGCCCGGCCCGCCATGATCGCGTCCAGCATCTCGAGCACGCCGCCGACGGCGAAGAGCGCGGTGTCCTGCACCTTGACCGTCTCGGAGACGGCGTGGCCGTCGGCCTGGGTGGTCGGCCCCAGGGTGCCGACGGTGCGGGTGACGTGGTCGCGCGTGTGCACGAGCAGCAGCTCGTCGAGGCTCGCCTGCCGCGGCGGCAGCTTCCGCCAGAGCTCGGCGAGGTCGGGGTCCTCGAGCACGCCGAGCAGCGCCCGCAGGCGCTTGCCGCTCTCGAAGCTGGTGATCTTCTCGAGGGCCGCCGAAGCGGTCGTCGACCACCAGCAGCAGGGGCTTGCGCGGGGCCGGCACGCCGCGCGGCTGCACCAGGCCGTACTCGTGGGCGCAGCGCAGCAGCTCCTCGCCCCACGGCAGGCCCTGCGCGCGCTCGACCAGCACGGCGACGGCCTCGCCGGCCCAGGGCCGGCTGCGCTTGGCGCGGAAGCACTCCTCGAAGAAGAAGGCGCCCGCGAGGCGCCGCGTCTCGGTATCCGGCCGCGGGTAGGGGTTGCTCACCTCGGCGGCGATCAGGGCCCGGGCCTGGCGCCGCACCATGTAGCTGATCTCCCGCTGCACCTCGTCCGGCAGCGTGTCGATGCGGTTGGCCATGGCCACGATGTTCCGCAGGAAGTGGCCGCGCGGATCGTCCAGGTGGTAGACGTTCGACATCACGTGGGTGAAGCCGAGCGACTCGTAGAAGGCCGACGCCGTGGGTTCGGACTGCACCACCAGGCCGGTGAGCCGCGGCTCGTAGAGCTTCCAGAGCAGCCAGGCGCCGGCCAGCAGCATCGCGCCCGCTCCCGGTGCACCCACTCGCCGCGCAGAGGCTCGCCCGTCGGGCCGCCGCGCGCGGTGGCCAGCCACTGGACCTCCAGCTCGGCGCGACCGTGTTCGACCACCGACCGCACCGTCATCAACCCGACCAGGCGCCCGTGGACCACGCAGGCGAACAGGTTGCGGTGCTGGCCCTGCAGGAGATGGTCGAGCACGAACCGCAGGTTGTAGAACTCGAGGTTGCGGTCGGCCACCTGCAGCAGGCTGTCGCGCGTGAAGGGAAAGCGGCAGAACAGGGCGGCGGTGTCGACGTCGACGACCCCCTTGAAATAGACCTCCGGCTGCGACGGATCCCAGGGCATGGTCCGCCCCGGGAAGTCGCCGTGGAGGTCCTCGAGCAGGGTCAGGCAGGCGGCCGCCTCGCCGTCGGCCGGCGCCGACGCCATGGCCGCCACCGCGCGGTCCTCCGCGCCGGCCAGCGCGAAGTCGAGGGCGTATTCCAGCGCCGCCCGGCGGGCGAGGCGCCGGCTGCGCTCCGGCAAGTGGGACTCATCGGCCAGCGCCTGCTCCTGCCGCGCGCGCCACTCGCCGAACGCGAGGACCAGGCGCTCGCCCAGAGCCGGCACCCCCTGGTGCAGCCACTGGTGCCGGCGCACGGTGACGGCCGTGCCGTCCAGCTCGAACGTCGGCACCTCCGCCTCGGGACGGGCCAGCAACCGGCCGGTGCCCAGGAATTCCCGCAGGGCATGCCCGGCGGTGGCGTCCTGGGTCTGGATCATCGCGATGGCCTGTGCGAGATGCTGGCGCTGGATCACGGTCGGGGGCTCCTGTCGACGGCGGCCTGCTCGCGATCATAGCAGCGGCGACCGCGAGTCGGCCATCGTTCCTTGCCATCGGCGGCCGCTGCCGCGAGAATGTTGCCAACCCCGTCGAGGAGCATCGATGCCGCGTCCCCGCGATCCCCGTCCCGCCCGCGGCCTGCGCGTCCGCGGACTCGTCCTGCTGCAGCCCCTGGACCTGGTGATCAGCGTCCTGGTGATGGGGTTCTTCGTCGTGTCGGCCGTGGTCGGCGGGGGCGACATCCCCCGCTCGGTGGGCGGCGGGCTGCTGATCATGCTGGTGATGTTCGTGGTCGGCGCGTCGATCGAGGTGATCATCGAGGCGCTGCGGGATCTGCCGGGCCTGGGCACGGTGGTCGGCTTCATCACCAACGGGCCGGAGATGCTGTGCCTGATCGTCGGCCTGGTGGGCGGCGACATCGTCTTCGCGGCCAGCACGCCCCTGGGCTCCAACTTCATGAACCCGGTCATGCTGCTGGTGGCGGCCTCGCTCGCAGCCTCCGTGGGCGTCGTCTTCCGCACCGACCCGGTCCTGACCGCCTTCACCCTGGTGAGCACGGCCGCGGTGGCCGCCGTCTTCTTCTTCATCCCCGAGTCGGCATACCTCGCCTGGCTCATCGGTGCGGCGGCCCTGGGCACGGTGCTCTTCTGGCGGCGTCCCGGCGACCCCGCCCAGCACGATCCCACCGGCGGCATCCCGCGCTGGACCGTGCTGCCGGCCGCGGCGCTGCTGGTGGCGGCCGGCTACTGGCTCGACCCGGTGGTCAGCTTCACCGCCGAGGCGAGCCGGGCGCCGAAGGGCCTGATCGGGTTCTTCGTCCTGGCCGCCCTCACGAGCTGGCCGGAGTTCCGCTCCTGCCTCGGACTGCTGCGACGCGGCCGCACCACCTCCGCGGTGCTCAACATCACCGTCAGCAACATCACCAACCTCTGGCTCGCGGCCCTCGGCGTGGGCGTCTACCTCGCGACGCGCTAGTCGGCGGCCGCGAGCGCCCGCTCGATGGTGTCGCGCAGCCGCGGGTCGTCCGGCGGGGTGCGCGGGCCGAACCGGGCGATCACCCGGCCGTCCTTGCCGACCACGTACTTCGTGAAGTTCCAGGTCGGCTCCTCCAGCTCGGCGGTCAGCACGCGGTACACCGGCTGGCGATCGCCGCCCTTGACGCTGGCCTTGGCGAACAGCGGAAAGGTGACGCCGTAGTTGACGCTGCAGAAGCTCTGGATCTCCGCGGCCGTGCCGGGCTCCTGGCCCATGAAGTCGTTGGACGGAAAGCCCAGGACCGTGAAGCCCTGGGGCGCCAGCTCGCGGTACAGCGCCTCGATCCCCTCGTACTGCGGCGTCAGGCCGCACTTGCTCGCCGTGTTGACCACGAGCGCGACCGTTCCGCGGTACCGGCCGAGGTCGACGGCCTCGCCGGCCAGGCTGGTCGCCTGCAGATCATAGATCGACGCCGCCGCCTCACCCTTGGCCCGGGTCATGTCCGCCGAGAACGCGCGCCGCGCGAAGAGGCCGACCGCCAGCACGAGCACCCCGGCGGCCGCGATCAGGATCCAGCTCATCTTCATCGGTCCCTCCATTCAGGTGGCGCCCACAAGGTAACCAGGGGCCGTCGCCGCCGCCGGCAAAAGCCCCGATCCTCCATCTCGACAAGGACTTAGAGGCCTGGCCGGAGATCGTGCTTGAGCACCTTGCCCGCCGCGCTCTTCGGCATGGCGCCGATCGGGTGGACCGCACGGGGGATCTTGAACAGGGCGAGCTGCTCGCGGCAGTGCTGCAGGATGGCGTTCTCGGAGTACTCCTGATCGGGCCGGGCGACGACGTACGCCTCGATGGCCTCGCCGAGCAACTCGTCGGGCACCCCCACCACGCAGACCTCCTGCACGCAGGGCACCTCGGCGATCACCTCCTCCACCTCCCGGGCGCTCACCCGGTTGGCCCCCGCCTTGATCATGTTCTTGATGCGGTCGACGAGCCAGATGTAGCCATCCTGATCGCGTTTGCCGAGGTCGCCGGTGTAGAGGGCGCCGTCGCGGAGCACGGTGGCCGTCTCCTCGGGGGCGTTCCAGTAGCCGCGCATGATGTTGTCGCCGCGGGCGACGACCTCGCCCACCTCGTCGACGTCGCAGTGGGAGCCATCCGGCCGCTGGACGACGAGATCGACGCCCGGGATGCCGATGCCGATGCTGCCGAGCTTGTCGCGCAGGCGCTCGGGCGGCAGGTAGCTGAGCCGCGCGCCGGCCTCGGTCTGGCCGTACATGATGAAGAGCCGGATGTGGTCGGGCAGGGCCTCGAGCAGCCGGGCCTGCAGGGCCCGGGTCATGGCGCCGCCGGCCTGGGTCAGGTAACGCAGATGCGGCCACGGCCGCTGCAGGAAGTCCGTGCGGGCGGCCAGGATCGCGTACGTCGACGGCACGCCCGAGAAGCCGGTCACCTCGCTGGCGGCGAGGTGGTCGACCACCGCCGACGGATAGGCGAACCGGTTGTCGACGACGATGCGGCCGCCGACGGCCACGTGGGTCAGGAGCAGCGAGTTGCCGAAGCTGTAGTGGAAAGGCAGCACGCAGAGCACGCTGTCGCCGGCCGTCAGCTTCAGGTAGGCGAGGATCTGCCCGGTGTTGGCCGCGAGGTTGCGATGGGTCAGCGTCACCCCGCGCGGCTTGCCCGTGCTGCCGCTGGTGTAGAGGATGGCGCAGAGGTCGTCGAGGGTCACCTGCACCGGCGGCCGCGCGTCGGGCTGCGCGGCGAGGTCGGCGGCCGTCATCAGGCGCACCCGCTCGGGCAGGGCCCAGGCCGGATTCGCGCGGTCGCAGATCACCGTACGCAGGTCGGCCGCCGCGCCCGCCAGCTCGGGCAGGTCGTGCCGCACCTGCAGCGCGGCGGTGACCAGGGCGATCGCCCCGCTGTCCTGCAGCAGCAGCTGGTTGGTGCGCGTCTTGTTGTGGGTGTTGAGCGCCACGCAGCAGGCGCCCGCCTTGAGGATGCCGAAGAAGCCCGCCACGTAGGCCAGTCCGTTCTCCTGCAGCAGCGCGACGCGGTCGCCGTGCTGCACGCCGGCCGCGAGCAGCGCGGCCGCCACCCGGTTGGCCTCGCGGTCGACGTCACAGTAGGTGTGGCGCCGGTCCCCGTGCTCGAGCGCGATCGCCTCGGGCGCGCGGTCGCAGCTGGCCTCGAGCAGCCGGTGGACGGGCACGTAGGGACGCTGGGTCACGGGTCAGGCCGCCGCCTGCTTGCGCGTGACGAAGGCGACCAGGTTCGCGACCGAGTCCAGGTTCTCGGGCACCAGCTCCTCGTCGCTCACCGAGAGGCCGAAGTCGCCCTCGAGGAAGCCCACGAGCTCCATGACGCCCGTCGAATCGATGATGCCGTTGTCGAGCAGCGACATGGCGTCGTCGCTCAGGGGCTCGGCGTCGCCGAACAGGAAGTTCTCGATGATGTAGTCGCGGATCTTGGTGGTCAGGTCCATGGGGTTCGGGGTTCCTTTCCTCAGGTCGCGGTCGGCAGGCGGCGCCAGACGAGTTCGTCGGGCGCCAGGGCGGATCGTTCCACGCGCTCGTCGAACGCCGGACCGAAGGCGCGGGCGAGCAGCTGGGTGCTGAGCACCCCGATGAAGGCCATGTTCTCGCGGGCGCTGGTCAGGCGCCCGGCGTGCCACTTGCGCACCAGGCTGGCCACCCGATCCGGCTGCCAGAAGCCCGTGGCGGCCACCGCCGCGGGGTCCAGGGCGAGGTCGGCCAGGACCCGCCCCGCGCCGGCGGTGAACGCCGACGAATCCGGCGCCCGGTAGGGCTGCTTGGGCCGCGAGGCGATGGCCGCCGGCACGAGGTCGGCCACCGCATCCTTCAGCAGTTGCTTCTCGCGCAGCAGCGGCAGCCGCGCGGCCGCCGGCATGGCCAGCGCCGCCTCGGCCAGCTCGTGGTCGAGGAACGGGAACCGGCCCTCGACCGAGTTGCCCATGAGCATGCGGTCGCCCTGGCTCGAGAGCAGGTAGCCCGCCAGGAACGTGGTCATCTCCAGGTACTGCGCCCGGGCCACCGCGCCCCAGCCGGCGAACTCCGTCGGCAAGGCCTCGCAGAGCCGCTGCTCGGGCTCGCCGCGCTCCAGGGCGGCCAGGGCCTCGGGCACCAGGAATGTCGTCATCATCCCGGTATTCTGCCAGCGCGGACGGTGGCTGAAGCAGGGATCGTCGGGGCGGTCGAGCCCCTGCCCGTAGAACTGCTGCAGGAACCGCGGCGGCGACTGGGCGAGGTACGGGTACAGACGCGTGAGCAGGCGCGGCCGGTGCGGCGACCCGGGCTGCCGCGACCAGAACCGCCGCACCTTGGCCTCGCGCAGGATGTTGTAGCCGCAGAACACCTCGTCGGCGCCCTCGCCGGTCAGCACCACCTTCCAGCCGTGCTCGCGCACGAGGCCCGACAGGCTGAACAGGGGCGACGGCGCGGTGCGCAGGATGGGCGTCTCGGCGTGCCAGATGACCTCGTCGAAGCGGCCGGCGATCGCGTCGGCCCCCACCTGGATCGCGCTGTGCTCGGTGCCGAGGTGGGCGGCCATCGCATGCTGCCACTGGGTCTCGTCGAAGGCGCGGTCCTCGAAGCCCACCGAGAAGGTGTGCAGCCGGTTGTCGGTGCAGTGGTTGACGAGGGCGGCGGTGGCCGAGCTGTCCAGTCCGCCCGACAGGTAGGCGCCCACCGGCACGTCGGCCCGCAGGCGGATCACGGCCGCCGCCTCCAGCTTCTCGCGCACGGTGCGCGCCATCCCCACCCGGGCCTGGCGGTCCGGATGCTGCGCGTCCTCCCGGGCGGGCAGGAACCGCGGGTGCCAGTAGCGCCGGATCCTCAGGCAGGCGGGCAGCGGCGCCGGAGGCGGCCCGGCCACGGCCGCAGGACCGCTCACGAGCGCCGTGTGACCCGGCGGCAGCTGCGCCACCCCGGCGAACAGGGTGGCCGGCGCGATGTTCACCCAGTAGGTGAAGACCTCGGACAGGCGCGACGGGTCGAGCACCCGGGCCAGCTCCGGCCACGCGAACAACGCCTTCATCTCCGAGGCGAAGAGCAGCACCCGGCCGACGCGCGCCACGAACAGGGGTCGGATGCCGAAACGGTCGCGAGCCAGGAACAGGGTGCCGGCCTGGCGATCCCAGATGGCGAACGCGAACTGCCCGTTGAACCGCTCGACGCAGCGCTCGCCCCATTCCTGGTAGGCGTGCACGATGACCTCGGTGTCGCTGCGGGTGCGGAAGACGTGGCCGTGGCTCTCGAGCTCGGCCGTCAGCTCGGGGTAATTGAAGATCTCGCCATTGAACACGATCCAGTGGCGGTCGTCCTCGGCGCAGAGGGGCTGCTGGCCGCTCGCCAGGTCGATGATCGACAGCCGGGCATGGCCGAGGAACGCCCGCTCGTCGCGCCAGGCGCCGAACTCGTCGGGCCCCCGGTGGCGCAGGGTGCCGATCATGCGCTCGGGCAGGCGCGCCGGCAGATCCAGCGTTCCCGTGAGGGCCACGGCGCCGCAGATGCCACACATGGATCAGATCCCGCCTTTCGTTGCTCACCGCCCGGACCTATCGGCCCGATTCGCCGCTGCCTTGACCGCCGTGATGCACTACAATACGTCGGCCGCCCGACTTGTGCATCCCATCAGGCAAGGAGATCCTTTCGTGCGCCACCTCATCCTGACCACCGTCTGCGCCCTGCTCCTGCTGGCCACCGCGGCGGCCACGGCCGTCGAACGCACCCACGACATCGTCCCCGAAGACTACCTCGACATCGCCACGATCACCAGCCTGGCCGTGGCCAACGACGGGTCGCAGGCCGTCTGGACGGAGAGCCGCTGGGGCCGCGGCGACGAGGGCCGCGACGTCGAGCTCTGGCACCTCGACCTCTCCGGCAGGACCCCCAAGAGCCGCCGCCTGACCTTCGACAGCTTCGGCGCCGCGGGGCCGGTCTGGTCGCCGGGCGGGCAGTGGATCTACCTGCTGGGCCGGCAGAAGCGCGAGGGCGAGGCCAAGCCGCCGTTCGACGGCAGCCGTCAGGTCTGGCGCCTGCGCCCCGACGGCCGCGACCTCACGCCCGTGACCCGGGCCGAGGGCGGGGTCGGCCTGTTCTGCCTCACCGCGCCCGGCGACGCCGTCTACTACACCGTCGACCAGGAGCACCGCGACGACGAGTGGCGCGACCTCAAAGAGAGCCACGACTGGCTGCAGTACGGCCACGGCATCACCGAATGGAATCCGGTCCGCCGCCTCGACCTGGCCACCTGGCGCGACCGGGAGGTCCTGCCCGCCCGCGCGGTGATCCACGACCTCGCGCTCTCGCCCGACGGCCGCCGGCTCGCCATGATCACCACCACCGCCACCGAGACGATCTTCATGGAGGGCTGGTCGCAGGTCGACGTGCTCGACCTCGAGACCGGCGAGATCGACCAGCCCGCCGGCGCGGACTGGCGCGGCGACCATCCGTCGCCCTACGGCTGGCTCGAGGAGCTGGCCTGGAGCGGGGACAGCCAGGCGCTGGCCTTCTCGGTGAGCTTCGACGGCTACGCTTCGCGCATCTACGTCGTCGACCGCAGCGGCGGCACCTGGCGGCGGCAGCTCGTCGACCGGCCCGATCCCCTGAACTTCAGCGGCCAGCTCCGCTGGCAGGGCCGTGGCCGCACGCTGTGCTACCTGGGCGAGGCCATGGGCCGCATCCGGGTGGTCGCCGTCGAGGGCGTCGAAGACGGCGGCCAGGGCCGCACCCGCGAGCTCACGCCCGGCGAGGTCGTGGTCGAGGGTTACGCGATGTCTGCCGACGGCAAGACCCACCTCGCGCTGCTGGGCACCACCGAACGCCTGGCCGACATCTACCGCGTCGACGACGGCCGGCTCACCCCCTTGACCGACGTCAACCCCCAGGTCCACACCTGGAAGCTGCCGCAGATCTCGCACATCACCTGGACCGGCGGCGATGGCGACGAGGTGGGCGGCATCCTGGAGCTGCCGCCGGGCTACGACCCGGCCACCGACGGCCCCCTGCCCCTGGTCATGGAGATCCACGGCGGCCCCACCAGCAGCACCAAGGTGCGCCTGCGCCTGTGGATCTACGGCCGTGCGCTGATGCCCGCCAAGGGGTACGCGCTGCTCAGCCCAAATTACCATGGTTCATTGGGTTACGGCGACAAGTTCCTGGAGAAGCTCATCGGCCGCGAGAACGATCTCGACGTCGCCGACCTGCTCTCGGGCGTCGATCATCTGATCGCCCAGGGCATCGCCGACCCCGAGCGCCTCGGCGTCATGGGCTGGAGCAACGGCGGCTACCTCACCAACTGCGTGATCACCAAGGCGCCCGGCAAGTTCAAGGCCGCCAGCAGCGGCGCCGGGGTCCTCGACATGGTGATCCAGTGGGCGGTCGAGGATACGCCCGGCCACGTGATCAACTTCGCCCGGGGCCTGCCCTGGGACGCCCTGGAGCACTACGTGGCCTCGTCGCCCCTCTACGAGATGGACCGCGCCACCACCCCCACGCTCATCCACGTCGGCGGCGACGACCCCAGGGTGCCGCCGGCCCACAGCCGCGGCCTCTACCGCGCGCTGCACCACTACCTCGGCGTGCCGTGCGAACTGATCGTGTACCCCGGCGAGCCGCACGGGCTCACCACGGCCCGCAACCGCCTGGCCAAGATGACCTGGGACCTGGCCTGGTTCGACCGCTATCTCCTCGGCCACGCGGAGACGGATTAGCCAGGAAGGCATTGCCTCGCCGGCCCGGGACGGTTAGGTTCTCCGGGTCTGGATGCTGCGGGGCGGGTCAATGGCGACCCGCCCGCCCTGTTGCCGCCCACGCGACGGCGCCCTGAAAGGACCAATCCCATGATGCGACACCTGACCCTGACGGCCCTGGTGGCCGCCCTCCTCGTCCTGGCCGCCTGCAGTGGCGGCGGTGACGCCAAGCAGGAGACGCCCCGGCTGACCACGCTCGAGCCCGGCCTGCAGCAGGCCTGCTACGCCATCGGCGTGGATCTGGGTCGCCAGATCGCGGGCATGCCCGGCGCCAGCGATTTCGGTCAGCTCACCCTGGGCATCGAGGACTTCCTCGCCAACCAGCCCAAGCTCGACTTCGACGCCGCCCGCGAGATCATGGCCGTGATGCCCCATGCCGCCGGCGAGGCCGAGGCCGAGGCCGAGACCCACGACCACCCCGACACGTGGACGGCCCGCGGCTTCGCCAGCGAGGCCGCCCAGACCAGCTACGCCGTGGGCGTCACCGTCGGCCAGTTCGTGCAGATGCAGATCGCCGATCCCGACGTGCCGGCCCTGCTGCAGGGCATGAAGGACAAGATGGACGGCGGCACGCTGCTGATCGACGAGACGCAGACCCGCGACATCGTCACCGCCTACCAGCAGGAATACGCCGACAAGCTGGGGATCAAGAACAAGGCCGAAGGCGAGGCCTTCCTGATCGAGAACGCCAAGAAGGACGGCGTGAAGACGACCGACAGCGGCCTGCAGTACCTCGTGCTCAAGGAGGGCGACGGCTCGCGGCATCCGTCCGCCGAGAGCACCGTCAAGGTGCACTACCATGGCACGCTCATCAACGGCGAGGTCTTCGACAGCAGCGTCGACCGCGGCGAGCCGATCAGCTTCCCGCTCAACCGGGTGATCGCCGGCTGGACCGAGGGCGTGCAGCTGATGACGCCCGGCGCCAAGTACCGGTTCTTCATCCCGGCCGAGCTCGCCTACGGCAGCCGCGGCGCCGGGGCGAAGATCGGCCCCAACGCCACCCTGATCTTCGACGTGGAGCTGCTCGAGATCCAGTAGTCGCGACGTCGGCGAGACGGACGAGGCCCCGCTCGACGGCGGGGCCTCGCGCATTCCCAGCGACCGCCGACCGCGCCGTCAGCCCAGCGCCCGCACCCCGCGCTCGAACCGCGCCAGCGCCTCGCGCAGGTTGGCGTGGGTGGTGCCGAAGTTCCAGCGGACGAACCCCTTGAGGCCGAACTCGCGACCCGCCTGGAACCCCAATCCGTGGTCCTCGAAATGGCGGGCCGTCTCCGCGAGCTGCAGCTCGCGGCAGTCCAGCCAGGCGAGGTAGGTGGCTTCCACGTGGGTCATGGACACGCCGGGCAGCTCCGCCACCGCGGCCTCGATGAGGTCGCGGGCCTCGCGCAGGTACTCCAGCTGGGCGGCGAGCCAGGGCCCGCCGTGCCGGTAGGCGGCCAGGGCCGCCGTGTAGCCCATGAGGTTGGGGTGCGGCACGATCATCGCGGCCGCCCGGGTGAACCGCCGGCGCAGCTCGGGATCCGGGATGATGGCGTAGCTGCAGGCCAGACCGGCGATGTTGTAGGTCTTGCTGGGCGCCATGAGGGTCACCGTGCGCGCGGCCACCTCCGGCGACAGCGTCGCCAGCGGCACGTGGGGCGAATCGTCGAGCACGAGCTGGTTGTGGATCTCGTCGCTGCAAACGATCAGGTCGTGCCGGGCGCACGCGTCGGCCAGTTGCTGCAGTTCCTCGCGGGTCCAGAGACGACCGCAGGGATTGTGCGGCGAGCAGAACAGGAAGAGGCGGGTGCGCGGGTCGATGGCGGCCGCGAAGGCGTCCCAGTCGAAGACCCAGCGTCCGTGCGCGAGGCATAGCGGCGCCGTCTGGAGCGTCCGCTCCATGGCGACCGGACACCTGAGGAACGGTGGGTAGATGGGTGTGGTGGTGAGCACGCCGTCGGCCGGCCCGGCGAACGCGCGGCAGCAGACCGACAGGCCCGACACCAGGCCCGGCAACCAGACGAGCCAGTCGGGTTCCACCCGCCACCGGAAGGTCCGCGCCAGGAAGTCGACCACCTCGCCGGTGAGCTCGGCGGAGGCCTGGGTGTAGCCGAACACGCCGTGGTCGACCCGTTCGTGCAGGGCCGCCGCCACCTCCGGCGGGCTCTGGAAATCCGTGTCGGCCACCCAGAGGGGCAGGATGTCCTGGCCGGCGTAGCGGTCCCACTTGATGCAGGCGGTGCCGGTGCGGTCGATCGGGCGGTCGAAATCGTAGGGCTGGCTCACGCGCGTCCCATCTCCCGGAGCTGGCGGTCGATGAGCGCGACCGCGTCCTCGGGCGTGGCGGCCAGGAACCAGCGGCCACGGCCACAGGCGTCAAGAAACGCCGCCCCGGGATCGAAGTCCAACAAAATTACTGGACGTTCGAAGCGGAGCGCGAGGGCGATCTCCGACAGGGTGCCGCCCGACCCCCGGCACGCCACCACCACGTCGCTGGAGAGCACGTTGATGACGTTGCGCGCGGCGCCCATCGCGGTCGGCAGCACGAGGTCGAGGTGCTCGCTGGCGTCGCGCTGATCGCCGTCGAAGAGCACGCCGATCGACAGGCCGCCGGCCTCGCGGCACCCGCGGGCCGACGCGTCCATCACGCCGGTGGGCCGGCCGCCGCTGAGCATCACCCAGCCGCGCTCGGCGATCAGGCGGCCGATGTGGTAGGCGTGGTCGAGGGTGCGCGGATCGGCCTCGCTGCCGCCCATGACGCCGATGATGGTCCTGCGCATGCGGGATCTCCTTGTCGGAATGGATCACGATTGCAGGAAGATCGCACGGCCGGACGGCCGTGGCAAGGATGGTCGGGGGGCGCTCAGGTGCGAGCGGTCTCGGTCGCGAGCAAGACCGCGACGTCTCTGCGCGTGAACACGTACGGCAGCGCGGGATAGCGCTGCAGGAGCAGCTCGGCGATCGGCCCGGGCTCGCTGTCGCGCAGCACGCAGATGGTGGCCGCCTGCTGGTCGAGGAACGGCAGGATCTTCTGCAGCTGTGGCTTGGTCAGGCTGTTGGGATCCAGCACCACTAGACGCACGTCCTGGTGGCCGGCCTCCTGCTCGAAATACGCCCGCAGCGGGAACCCCGGACAGCCGAAGTGTTCGAGCAGACCGCCCACCCAGGCCACCCGCTCCTGATCGCTGCTGAGCACCACCGACCGGCCCGCCTGGCCGGCGCAGGGACCGCCGTTGGTGGTGAGGGACTCGCCGTCGTCGGCGATCTTCAGGAAGACCTTCATCTCCTCGATGCGGCCGTCCATGCCCGCGAGCGCCTCGCGGACGTGGGAGATCTCGAGGCAGCTGAGCCGCAGCAGGCGACCCAGATCGGCCTCGCTCGGCGGCGCCTCGAACGTGCCGCCGTGGATGCAGGCCAGGACGTCGCCCAGGGCCGTCAGCGTGGTCAAGGGCTGCTCGCGGCCGGCCGCGATCTTGAGGTTGTGGTGCCAGCGGGCCGCCTCCGCCAGCGGCGTCGGCAGCTGCCAGTAGGCCATCAGACGCTGGCCCACCGAGGCGTGGCTCATCCCGAGCAGGTCCTTCTCGATGGCGATGGGATCGCCGCCCGCCTGCACCCGCTCCTGGGCCTCGGCCCACTCCTGCGGCACCGCGCTCGCGAGCACCACGTGGCCGACGTCGTGCATCAGGCCGGCGATGAACGCCTCCTCCGGATCGTGGCCGCTGCCCAGGCGCGGCGCCATGGCCTGCGCGCCGGCGCCGGTGGCGATGGCGTGGTCCCAGAACGTGGCCAGCGAGACGCCCCCCAGCTTCTTCAGGGCCGACACCATGCCGAATCCCATGGCGACGTTGCGCACGCCGCTGAAGCCGAGCACCACGACGGCCCGGGTGATGGTGGAGACCTCGCCGCTCATGCCGTAGAACGAGCTGTTGACCAGCTTGAGGATCTTGCCGGCCAGGGCCTGGTCGCTCGACAGCACCTTGGTGACGTCGTCGGCCGAGCTGTTCTCGTCGCGCATCACCGCCAGCAGCTTCTGGACGGCCACCGGCAGCTGCGGCAGCTCGCGCATGGCCTGCATCACCTTGTCCTTGGTCGTCGCCATCCGGCACAGCCTTTCGGGAGCATGGCGGGCCCTGCCAGACGCAGGGGCCTCGCGTCATGATCGGCGAAGGCGGTGCGGGCTTGAGCGGCGAGCGCGCCGGGCGCGAGGTCCGAGCCGGAGGGAGGCGATCGCCGGGATCAGGAGCGCGGCCCGCGGCGCGGCGGCCCGCCCCGGCGCATGACCCGACCGAAGCGCTCGTTCACCCGGTCCATCACCGAGTCCAACTGCGCCTCGCGGGCCTCGGCGGCGGGTTCGAAGAGCGAGGCCTGGCCCGCATCCGCGGCCACGAGCTGGCTGGTCGACACGCCGACGAGACGGAGCGGCCGGCCGCGGCGCCCGAGGCGGTGTTCGAGCAGGTCCCTGGCCGCGGCGCGGATCTCGGCGGTCGACTGGGTCGCGTGGTTCAGGGTCTGGCCCCGGGTGAAGGTGGTGAAATCGGGATAACGCGCCTTGAGCGTGACGGTGCGGGCGCGCAGGCCCTGCTTGCGCAGCCGCCAGGCCACCTTCTCCGCCAGGTGATCGACCACGTCGCGCAATTGCTGCGGGTCGGCGATGTCCTCCGCGAACGTGACCTCGTTGCCCACCGATTTCGCCTCGTGGTCGGGCACCACCGGTCGCTCGTCGTGGCCCACGGCCAGGTCCAGGAGGTGGTCGACGTGGTCGCCGAACCGCGCGCGCAGCAGCGGGTGCGGGGTCGCCAGCAGATCGGCCACCGTATGGATGCCCAGCCGCTGCATCTCCTGGCCCGTGACGCGGCCGACCCCCCAGAGCTTCGTCACCGGCAGGGCCGCCAGGCGCCGGCGCGCCTCCTCGCCGGTGATGACCACGAACCCGTCGGGCTTCTCGAGGTCGCTGGCGAGCTTGGCCAGGAACTTGTTGGGCGCCACGCCAACCGACGCGGTCAGCCCCACCTCCCGGGCGATGCGCGCCTTGAGCGTGCGGCCGATCTGCTCGGCGGGTCCGAAGAGGCGGCGGCAGCCGGTGACGTCGAGGAACGCCTCGTCCACGCTGAGGCCCTCGACGAGCGGCGTGTACTCGGCGAAGATGGCGAAGATGCGCCGCGAGATCTCCACGTAGCGCTCCATGCGCGGCGGCAGGAACACCCCCTGGGGGCACAGGCGGTGGGCCTGACCGGCGGGCATGGCGCTGTGGACGCCGAACCTGCGGGCCTCGTAGCTGGCGGCCGACACCACGCCCCGCCCCGCCGCGGAGCCGCCGACGATCACCGGCTTGCCGCGCAGGGACGGGTCGTCGAGCACCTCCACCGAGGCGTAGAACGCGTCCATGTCGACGTGCAGGATGGCGCGCTCGGGCGGGGTCATGGCTGCGGGTCCGCGGCGAACACGCGCTCGACGTGGTCGAGCTTCTGCAGCACGTCGCGGTTCCAGGCACGGTTCAACGGCGACGGCGGCCGCAGGCGCCAGAGCGGCGACGCGTCGGCGAGCGCCCGCCGTAGCTGCCAGCGGTGGTCGAAACTCCGTCCGGCCAGCGAGCGCACCGCCCGCACCTGATCGAGCGCGAGCCAGTCGAGGTCGAGCTCCAGGTTGGCCCGGCCCAGGTCGATCACCACGGGCGTGACCTCGGCCAGCTCGATCACCTGCCGGGCCTCCGTGCGCGTCAGTCCCGCGGCGGCCTCGAGCTGGTCCTGCAGGCGCAGGGCGTTCGTGCGTTCGGTGCCCACCAGGCCCTGCAGGGCCGCGGGATCGTGACCCTGGCGGCCCCACTCGGCCACCACCGCCTGATCGATCCGATAGATCACCGGCCGGGCGACGCTCTGGTCGAACACGTTGTCGACGAAGAACAGCAGGAAGAAGCTGACCGCGCCGGCCACCAGCGGCGTCGCCAGCCAACCGAGCCCGACCCCGCCCAACGGCCGCCAGCGCACCCCGCGGCCGCCGCGCAGCAGCCCCAGACCGAGGATCGCGCCGATCACGGCCTGGCTGCTGCTCACGGGCACGAGCGGGAAGGTGGGCAGGCCGTGCCCGGCGAGCCACGCCTCCAGCCTCACGCTCGCGAACAGGAACAGCACCAGCGACTGGGCCAGCACCACGGCCAGCGCGGCCTCCGGCGAGAGGTGGAGCAGGCGGTTGCCGACGGTGCGCATCACCTTCTCGGAGTAGGTGAGCACGCCGACGCCGATGGCCACACCGCCGAGCAGGAACAGCTGCTGGATCCCGGTGACGGTGACGCCGAGCACCTGCCGATCGGCGAACGGGTTCTCGGGCACGAACACGCCCATGACGTTGGCGATGTTGTTGGCCCCCAGGCTGTACGACCCGAAGGCGCCGACCACCAGCAGGCCCCAGCGCACCAGCGCATCCTGCTGCAGGAGGTGCACGTGGCTGCTCTCGAGGACGCGGCGCAGGACCACGTACACCAGCATCGCGAAACCGGCGGCCAGCACCGGGCAGAGCACCCAGGAGAGCACGATCTCCGAGAGCGCGCCCGTGCTCGTCACCACGCCGGCGTAGAGGTTCCAGCCGATGATGGCGCCGACCACCGCCTGGCTCGTGCTCACGGGCAGGCCGAGGCGGGTCATGGCGAACGTGGCCAGGGCCGCGGCCAGCGCCACGGTGAAGGCGCCGCCGAGCGCGTTGACGGCGCCGAGGCGTCCCAGGGTGTGGGCCGCGCCCGCCCCCCCGAGCACCGCGCCCAGGCAGACGAAGCACGTGCACACCACGGCCGCGGTCCGGAAGCGCACCATGCGGCTGCCGACGGCGGTGCCGAACACGTTGGCGGCATCGTTGGCGCCGAGGGACCAGCCGAGGAACAGGCCGCTGGAGAGGAAGAGGAGGACGCCCAGGCTCATCACATGCGCCGCTTGATGACGGAGATCGCCAGGCGGTCGGCCACGTTCTGGGAGACGTCGGCCACGCGGTCGATCGCCTCGGCGAAGTAGCGCAGGTGCTGGCGGCGGGCCAGGTCGAGCTCCGGATCGCTGAACACGCCGCGGCGCAGCGCGAGGCCCACCTCGTCGGCCTCGCTCTCGAAGTGGTGCACCTTGACCAGGAAGTCGGACACCGCGGCCGGCTCGCGGAAGAAGCGGCGCGACGCCATGATGGTCGCGTCGGCGCAGGCGTACGCCGCGGCGGTCAGGTCGCCGTAGAGCCGCCGCCAACGCTCGGGCACCGCCGGACGCTCGACGTCGAACCGCTGCAGGCACATCTGGGCGCGGTCGATCACGTTGTCGCCGTGCTCGAGCAGGCCCAGCACGTCGCCGCGGAACTCGGGGATGAGCGACTGGCTGTAGAGGGCCGCCTCCACGTCGGCGCTCAGGACGTCGGCCCGGCTCTCGTGCTCGTCCATGGCCGCGAGCTTGCGGGCGAACAGCTCCTCGTTGCCCTCGAGGTAGGCGGCGATCGCCTCGCGGAAGACGAGGAGGCCCTCGCTGAGGGCATCGTAGAACTCGTCGATCTTGCGCTCGAGGGCGCGGGTGGCGCCGAACAACGGCATGGCTGCCTCCTACCAGTGAGAAAAGGGATGTCGGGAGAGCTGGGAATTCTGGTACCGCCGGTCGCCGGTCACCTCGGCGCCCAGCCAGGCGGGGAGCGCCACGGCCTCGTCCACGGCCCGCAGCTCGACCTCGGCCACCACCAGGGGGGCGTTCGCGCCGGCGAACACGTCGACCTCCCAGACGTGGCCGGCGTGCTCGAGGCGGTACCGCGTCTTCTCGATGAGCGTCGGCTCGCAGAGCCGCAGCAGGTCCTCGGCGTCCGCGGGCGGGATCGGGTACTCGTATTCCGCCCGGCGGGCGCCCTGCGCCTCGCCCTTGATGGTCAGCCAGGCCGTCGGCCCGGCCACCCGCACCCGCACGGTGCGCTCCTTGGCCGTGCAGAGGTAGCCTTGCCGCATGCGGGTGCCGGCGTCGGCGAGGCCGTGCCAGGCGTCGTCCGCGACCAGGAACTTGCGTTCGATCTCCACACCCATCGCGGCCACCTCCGGGGCATCGGTCCTGCGGCGCCCGCTAGCTTAGCGCGCCGGAGCGTCCCGGCCAAGCTCGGGTCGCGGCTCGGCGCTGGCGGACCCGCCGCCGGCGGTCTACCCTTGATCCCGCAGGAGGTACGCGACGTGTGCGGACGCATCGTGCTGAAGACCGCCCCCGGGGAGCTGGCCGCCGAGTTCGCGCTGGCCGTCGAGCCGCCCCTCGCACCGCGGTACAACATCGCGCCCACCCAGCCGGTGGCCGCCATCCGCCGGCTCGCCGGTGGCGAGCGCGCCTGCGACCTGCTGTCCTGGGGCCTGGTGCCGCGGTGGTCGACCGATCCGCGCGTCGGCGCCAAGATGTTCAACGCCCGCAGCGAGACCGTCGGCGAGAAGCCCTCGTTCCGCGAGGCGCTCGCCCGCCGCCGCTGCCTCGTGGCCGCGAGCGGCTTCTACGAGTGGCGCCGACGCGGCGGCAGCTCCGAACCCCACTACTTCAGCGCCGCCGACGGCGGCCTGCTCGCACTCGCCGGCCTCTGGGAACGCTGGGAGTACCCCGGCGGCGAGGTGCTGGAGAGCTGCAGCGTGCTCACCTGCCCGGCCAACCGTCTCATGCGCCGCGTGCACCACCGCATGCCCGTGATCCTGCCCGCGGCCGCCTACGACCGCTGGCTCGGCGCCGACCCCGCCGCGGCCGTCACGCTGACCGACCTGCTGCAGCCCGCCCCGGACGACCGGCTGCGCGCCTGGCCGGTGGCGCCGCTGGTCAACCGCGTGGCCAACGACGGCCCGGAGCTGATCGCGCCCGCGCACGACCAGCCCCCGGGACAGCTGAACCTCTTCTGACCCGCGAACGCCGAGGAGATCGCCATGCCCCTCCAGCCCCTCCGCCTCTTCCTGGACAGCGCCGACGTGGACCAGTGGGACCGCTGGCTGCCCCTGGGCGTCTTCCACGGCGTGACCACCAACCCGCTCCTGCTCGATCGCGCGGGCCAGGCGTGCACGTACGACAACCTCGCCCGCCTCGGCGGCCGCGCCTTCGACCTGGGCGCACGCGAGATCCACCTGCAGGCCTGGGGCGACGATCCCGACGAGCTCGTGGCCTGCGGCCGCCGCCTGGCGACCCTGGCCCCCCAGGTCGCGGTCAAGGTGCCGGCCACCGACACGGGACTGCGGGCCGCGCGCCGCCTGCTGGCCGAGGACCTCGTGGTCACCGTGACCGCCGTCTACAACGCCGGTCAGGTGCTCGCGGCCGCCGCGGTGGGCGCCCGTTACGCCGCGCCCTACCTCGGCCGCCTCGACGACCTCGGCCGCGACGGCACCCCCGAGGTGATCGCCATGCACGAGCTGCTGCAGGGGACGGACAACCCCACTCGCCTGCTGGTGGCGAGCCTGCGCAGCTGGGACAAGGTGGTCGAGCTGGCCTGGGAAGGTCTCGACACCTTCACCTTCGGGCCCGCCGTGGCCGCCGCCATGCTCGACGACGAGGACACCGCCGCGGCGGCCGCGGAGTTCCTCGCCGCCGCCCGGCGCCGCGAGGCCGACTGACCCGCCTCAGCGTCGCCGATACTGATCGAGAAGCTCGGCGAGCAGCGACGGCACGAGCGCCATGTTCTCCGGCCGCTCGATGTACGCCACCCGCATCTGGGTGCGGCCCGGATTGGGCGCGTCCACGGGCACGCCGTAGAACCCGGCCATGGGCGCGGTCAAGAGGGTGAGGTTGCGGCCGTCGAGAAGATGACGTCCCTCCCGGGCGCACCAGACCACGAACTCCAGGGCATCGAAGGAACCGTCCACGAGGTCGCGCACGTCCACGACCGAGTAGATCGACGCGTCGGGGCTCGACACGATGACGCCGGGCAGCAGCCGGCGCGTGGCCTCGGTGAACTGGACCAGCATGCCGCGGTAGTAGTCGCGCTGGCGCCGGAACCACGCCTGCAGGTCCTGGTGGGACTGCCCGGCCAGGGCGCCGAAGATCCACTGGCCGATGTGGTTGCTGCAGAGGCCGGCGGTGTTCTCGGCCACCGCGCGCGCGTGGAATTCCGGGCTGTCGGTGACCAGGGCGCCGATCCGCAGGCCGCAGGCGTTCCAGACCTTGCTCGCGGTCTCGATGGAGATCCGCCGTCCCGTGATGCCGGGCACGTCGTCCTCCGTCAGGCCCCAGACGCTCACCGGCGCCTCGCCCCGGTAGTAGAGCTCGCGGTAGGCCTCGTCGCTGACCAGCCACATGCCGTGCTCGACGCAGAGGCCCGCCAGCGTGACGAGCTGCTCGCGCGAGTAGAGCTGGCCCGTGGGATTGTCGTACGGGATGACCACCATCGCGCCCGGCCGCTCGCGCACGATGAGGGCCTCGATGGCCGCCGGGTCGGGCAGCGTGAAGCGGCCATCCCGGCCGAGTTCCCGCGCGATGGAGACCGTGCGCCGGCCCAGACGCTCGGCGAAGCTCTTGTAGTTGGTATAGGCGGCGTCGATGAGCATGAGCGGCCGGTCGCCGGCGCCCGCCCCGCCGCAGCAGCCGACCACCACCAGTTCCATGGCCTGGCTGCCGCCGTCGGTGACCTGGGCGCTGAGGCCGTCGGTCGCGAAGCCGCTCGCCTCGATGATGTTCAGGAACGCCCGGGTGGTCTCCTTCAGCCCCACGGTGGCCGTGTACTGCACCACGCCGTCGGCGAACGGGCTGCCCGGATGCCCGGCCGCGCGCAGGCGCTCGATCATGGCCGGGTGCATGGGCAACGACACGTTGCCGATGGCCACGTTGATGGCCTCGACGGTGTCGGTGCGCTTGGCGAACTCGATCTGCGCCAGGCGGATGACGCTGGGCTTGCGGCTCGCGAAATGGGCGCTCAGCTGGGGCTTCATGGCGGCTCCTTCAGGTTCTCCGTGGTCGTCTTCGACAAAGCTGGTCAACGGCGCGCCGATGGGCAAGGATCGGCCTGGAGCCGATCCTTGCCCCGGTCGGGGGGCATTGACCACCTTTGGCCGATGACCTACCCGGAGCTCGACAAGAAGGTGCATTGGCTCGGCAAGCGGGTGGCGCGGGCTCAGCGGGAGTTCGGGCTGTTCGCGGCTCATGACCGGGTGCTGGTGGCGTTCTCGGGGGGGAAGGACAGCCTGGCGTTGCTGCATGTGCTGCCCGCGTGGGCCCGGGCGGTGGGCTTGCCGCTCACCATCGAGGCGGTGCACGTGGAGGTGCTGGGAGCGCCGCCGCGGCGGGACGTCCTCGCCCCGCTGGCCGAGGCGGCCGGGGTGCCGCTGTCGTTCACCGCGTTCGCGCCCGACGCGGCGGGTCCCGGGCCCGACGGTCGGGTCACCCACCCCTGCTTCCGCTGTGGCCGGTTGCGGCGAGAAGCGCTGCTGCAGTTCGCCCGCGCGGGTGGCTGGCAGGCCGTCGCCCTGGGCCACCACCTCGACGACGACGCCGAGACGGTGCTCATGAACCAGCTGTACCATGGGGTGACGAAGGGCCTGCGGCCCCGGCGCGACTATCCGGGCGCCGGCCTGCGCCTGGTGCGACCGTTGATCATGGCCGAGGAGCGGGAGCTGGCAGACCTCGGCCGCCACCTCACGGACGTCCCTTTCACCTGCGCCTGCCCCGGTGGCCACGGCTTGCCGCCGGATTCGGCGCGGCAACAGATGAAGGCGTTCCTGCGCTCGCTGGGCCCCGGCAGCCGGGCCGCCAAGCGCCACCTGCAGCGGCTGGGCCAGGCCGCTCGCTGAGCGATCCACCCCGTCGAGAGGATCCGTCGTGCGCCTGCTCACCATCCTGCTCAGCGTCCTGGCGACCGTCGCCGCCGCGGCGCCGGAACCGCCCACCCGCAACCCCGCCGCCGCGCGCGTCGTCGCGATGGGCGACTGGCACGGCGACCTCGACGCCGCCCGGACCGGCCTGCGCCTGGCCGGCGCCGTCGACGACCAGGACCGCTGGATCGGCGGCGACCTGGTGGTCGTGCAGACCGGCGACCAGCTCGACCGCGGCGACCAGGAGCAGGCGATCCTCGACCTGCTCGACC
Organism: Candidatus Krumholzibacteriia bacterium; assembly: GCA_041390065.1. Classification (GTDB taxonomy): domain Bacteria; phylum Krumholzibacteriota; class Krumholzibacteriia; order LZORAL124-64-63; family LZORAL124-64-63; genus Glo-17. The sequence continues at coordinate 485,252 of JAWKQQ010000006.1, read as the reverse complement.
GCCTCCGCGACGAGGCCGCCGCCGCCGGTGGCGCCGTCCTCGCCCTGCTGGGCAACCACGAGCTGATGAACGTGGCCGGCGACTTCCGCTACGTGACCGCGGGCGGCTGGGCCGACTTCGCCGACGCCGGCATCCCCATGCCCGCAGGCGCCGCCGACCTGGACACCCTGCCCGCCGAACACCGCCCACGGGCCGCCGCGTTCCGCCCCGGCGGCCCGTACGCCCGCCTGCTGGCCGAGCAGAACGTGGCCGTGGTCGTCGGCCGCACCGTCTTCGTGCACGGCGGGCTCCTGCCCGAGCACCTCGCGCTCGGCCTCGAGCGCCTCAACGCGGACACCCGCGCCTGGCTCCTGGGCGATGGCCCCGAGCCCCCGATCTACCAGGAGCGCGACGACCCCGTCTGGGCCCGCCAGTACAGCGACCAGCCCGACTCCACCGATTGCGCCCTCCTCGACCAGGTCCTCGCCGCCCTGGACTGCGACCGCATGGTCGTCGGCCACACGGTCCAGGACGGAGGCATGGCGCCGCACTGCGACGGGCGCGTCTGGTGCATCGACAGCGGGGCCTCCGCGTACTACGGAGGCCCCGTCCAGGTGCTGGAGATCACTGCCGACGGTGTCAGGGTGCTGTGGTGAACGACCAGGGTCCCAGCGGGCAGGTGAAGCCGTCGATGTCCAGGGCCGTCACGCGCCAGTAATAGGTGGTGTTCGGCGCCAGCGAGAGCCCCGCCAGGTCCAGCGACGTGGCCGGCCCGGTGTAGACCGGCGTCGTCGGCTGCGGCGACGAGTCCAGCAGCACCAGCCAGTTGACGACCATCTCCTGGCCGCGGGTCACGTTCCAGTTCAGCGAGCCGGTGGGGCTGACCTGGGTCGAGCCGTCGGCGGGCGACGGATCGGCCTCGACGTCGAAGTCGCGGATGGTCAGCAGCCAGGGGCCGTTGGTGAAGGTGTGACCGTCGTCGTCGAAGGCCGTGACCGACCACCAGTAGGTGCGCCCGTAGCGCAGGTCGTTCAGGGTGACGCCGGTGCCCGTGCCGGCATACACCAGGCTCGTGGGCTGGGGATGGTCGTCCAGGAAGACGACGTAGTTCTCCACCGGCGCGGTGCTCCACTGCACCGCCCAGCTCAGGCCGACCACGCGGTCGAGGCCCGCGGCGCTGTCGCCCGGCGTGGGTACGAGGTCCACCATGAACAGCGGCGGACCGGTGTCGAAGCGCCAGGGGCCCGAGGTGTCGGTGTTGTCGGCGGCGTCGACGGCCGTCACGCGCCAGTAGTATGTGGTCTCGAACGCGAGGCCGGTCATGCGGAAGGAAGGCTCGGCGCCCGCATAGACCAGGCGCTGGGGCGGGTTCACCGAATCGCAGTAGGCGAGATAGTAGCTGACCGAATCGGTGGCCGAGGCGATGTTCCAGCTCAGCAGCGGATCGGGCTCCAGGTTCAGCGTCAGGTGCTCGGGCAGCGGCGACAGCCGGCAGCGGAACGGCCGGACCGCGAACGACCAGGGACCGAAGGTGTAGGCCCGGCCGCTGGTGTCGGTGGCCGAGACGGTCCAGTAGTAGGTGCGGTTCTCCAGGAGGTCGCCCACCGTGCAGGCCGCCTCGGCGCCCGCGTAGACCTCCACCAGCGGCGGCCGCATGGTGTCGCAGCGGACGACGAAGGAGTCGCGCCAGGCGAAACGGTCGTCCAGCAGCCAGCTCAGGTCCAGGGGGATGCCCTGCTCCACGCTGCCCGACAGCGGCGTCTCGATCACCTCGGGCACGGGATCGCCCTGGGGCTCGGTGGTATCCTCGATGTTGCAGCCCAGGGCGGCCGCGAGCAGCAGGCCGATCAGGAAGAGAGGAAGGCGCCTCACGCTGGTACCTCGCACGGAAAACGTCGGAGATCAGGTCTCTCCGACGTTTTCGGCCGGGCCGGGCACCGATTGAGGATTAGTCGAACAGGCCTTTCATCGCCGACCAGCTCCGCGCCTCGACGGCCACGCTGGCCAGGTTGGTCAGCAGGACGTAGCTGTACTCGTTGATGGGACCCACGAAGCTGGTCGGTCCCACCCAGAGCCAGACGGTGCTGCCTGGCGCGCCGGGGATGACCAGGCCCTGCGGAACGCAGGGACCGATGACGACGCTCTGGACGATGGCCACCGAACCGCAGTCGTGGGGTGCGAGCTCGCACACGTAGGTCGGCCGTTCGGCGTCGCCCTCGATCTCGATGGCGCCCGACGCGGGCACCTCGATCTCGAACCAGTCGGTGTCCCGGCTGCTCAAGCCGTCCGACGCCAGGTACCAGCCGCTCACCCCGCAGAAGACCTCGTGGGTGATGGTGCCGAACGCCGAGCCGGGATCCGGGCTCCCGCACCCGGAGTTGTAGACGTCGAGGTAACCGTCGACCAGCGGCGGCTCGCCCTCCAGTTCGCCGCCGGCCGGGCACTCGATGACGCAGAACGGCGTCTGGTAGATCTGGAGCAGGTAGTCGCCGGCCGCGCCGCCGTAGCCGTCGATCACGACGAAGTACTGAACGTTCGCCTCGAGAGGCACGCCCTCGAGCTTGGAGACGTAGTCCGGATAGAAGTCGTCGTTGCAGGCCACGAGGACCAGGTCCTGGTCGTAGACGTAGACCTTGGTGTCGTAGGTCGAGCCCAGCAGGTCGATGTCGATCTCCATGTCCCCACCGGCGCTCAGGGAGTAGACCACGTCGGGCGAGGTGCTCAGGGAGTAGGGACATGCCTCGTCGTAGTCGTCGGTGAACCCCACCGTGGTGCCGCTGGTCAGCACCGGGATGGACACGGCCACGGCGTCGGCGATGGTGTCGCCGCCCTGGCGCACCTCCGACGGCGGGTTGGCCGGATACGTGACCGCCGACTTGAGCGGGCAGGTCGCGCCGAGGTCGAGCGCCCCGGCCGCCGTACCCACCAGCAGAGCGCCCACGATGGCCATCAGCTGCGAGCTCCGCATGGCACCCTCCTTCATTCGTTGAACATGGCCTTGACCGACGACCAGCTCCGCGCCTGCGTGGCCACGCTGCCGGGGTTGACGTAGAGAACGTAGCCGTACTCGTTCACCGGCCCGTCGAACATCGTGGGGCCGATCCAGAACCAGACCACGCTGCCCGGAGCGCCCGGAATCATCATGATCCCCTCGTGGCAAGGGCCGATGATCACGCTCTGGACGACGCCCACCGCGCCGCAGTCCTGCGGCCCGAGTTCGAACATGTAGGTCTCCTGCGAGGCATCGCCCACGATCTCGAGGAAGCCATCGGCGGGGACCACGAGCTCGAACCAGTCGGTGTCGCGGGCGCTGGCGCCGTCGGCGGTGAGGTACCAGCCGGACACGCCGCAGAAGACCGGCTGGCTGATGACGCCGAACGGCAAGGGCACCGATGAGCTGCCGCACCCGCTGTTGAACGTGTCCACGTAGCCGTCGACGAGCGGCGGCTCGCCCTCCAGCTCGGCGCCGGACGGGCACTCGAGGACGCAGGGCTCGTACTCGGTGACCCTGAGCAGGTAATCGCCGTGATCGCCGCCGTAGCCGTCGATGACCACGTAGTAGGTGGCGCCGGCCTCGAGGTGGACCACGTCGATCCGCGAGGTGTAGTCGGGGTAGTAGTCGTCGTTGCAGGCGATGAGGTCCAGGTTCGTGTCCCAGATCCAGATCTTCGTGTCGTAGCTCGATCCGGCCATGTCCAGGGTCAGGTCGAGGGACGTGTCGGGGCTGAGGACGTAGACCACGTCCGGGGATGTCGATCCGTAGTACGGTCAGAAGATGTCGTAGTCGTCGGTGTAGCCCGTGGTGGTGCCGCCGCCGTCGTAGGGGACGGTGAGCGGGACGGCGTCGGCGATGGTGTCGCCGCCCTGGCGCACGACGGCCGCGTCCGGCACGTTGATCTCGGCGTTGCCGGTCGGCTTCGAAGGACGCCGGCTTTCGAGGTCGGCGGCCGCGGCCGTCATCGCCGCGATCGCCAGCAGGGTCACGATCATTCGGACTCGCATGGTTCCACTCCTTATCGGGCGTAAAGGCCCTTGATGGCGCTCCAGCTCCGGTGTTCGACCGCCACCGGACCGCCCGTGACCGCCAGCACGTAGTCGTACACGTCGTCCGGATAGCCGGGGTTGGTGAACGTGACGGGTGCCACCCAGATCCAGACCGTCGTGCCGGGCGCGCCGGTGACGGTCAAAGCCTCCTCGACGCAGGGTCCGATCATCGCCTCCTGCACCACGACCGTGTTGAAGCAGTCCTGCGGCCCCAGCTCGCAGAGGTGGCTCACGACCTCGGCGTCGCCGATGATGGTGTAGGCCCCGGACGCGTCGAAGGTCAACACCAGCCAGTCGGTGTCGCGCATCGGCCAGCCCGACGCGTCGAGGTACCAGCCGGAGCGGCCGCAGAAGATCTCCTCGTCGATGTCCTGGAAGGCGTCCGGGCCGGCGGAGCCGCAGCCGCCGTTGTAGTCGTCCACGTAACCGTCGTGGGGCGCGGGTTCGCCCTCGAGCTGCGCGCCCGGCGGACAGTCGATCACGCAGTAGAGGTCGTTGGAGACGAAATCCATCACGTACTGGCCGGCGGCGCCGCCGTAGCCATCGATCACGATCGCGTAGGTGACGCCGGCCTCGAGCTGGACGAACTGCAGGAGCGAGGTGTAGTCGGGGTAGTAGTCGTCGTTGCAGGCGACGAGGTTCAGCTGGTCGTCGTAGATGTAGACCTTGGTGTCGTAGCTCGAGCCCTCGAGGTCCACCTCCACCAGCTCGTCCACGGTCGGCGTGTAGAGATAGACGACGTCGGGCGAGGTGCTCTGGGCGTACGGGCAGGCCTCGTCGTAGTCGTCGGTGAAGCCGACGGTGGTGCCGCTGGTGTAGTACGGGATGCCGGGGATCACCACGCCGTCGGCGATGGTGTCGCCGCCCTGGCGGAGGACGGCCGGGTCCGCCAGCGCCGGCGTCACGGCGGGGACGGGTTTGGCGGGCTGGCGGGCCGTGAGGTCGGCGGCGGCGGCAGGCAGACAGATTCCCAGGACGATGAGCAGCGTGAGCAGGCGCACCATGGTTCCCCCCTTCCGGTGCGGGTCATGAACGCACGCTCTCAGCTTATCACATCGGCGCGGGGACCGGGCCTAAAGATCCCCCTGGGCCGTCCGTGCGATGATCTCGTCCTGCAGCTCGCGGCCGATGTCGCAGAAGTAATCGCTGTAGCCGGCCACGCGGACGATGAGGTCGCGGTGCTCCTCGGGGCGCTGCTGAGCCTCCCGGAGGGTCGCTGCGTCCACCACGTTGAACTGCACGTGGTGGCCGCCCTGGCGGAAGTAGGTGCGCACGAGATGGGCGAGCTTCGTCAGGCCCTCGTCCGTCGCCACGAGGCTCGGCAGCACCTTGAGGTTGAGCAGGGTGCCGCCGGTGCGCTCGTGGTCCATGCGGGCGCAGGAGTTGACGACGGCGGTGGGCCCGTGGCGGTCGGCGCCCTGGACCGGCGAGATGCCCTCGCTCAGGGGCCGGCCGGCGCGGCGGCCGTCGGGCGTCGCGCCGCACACCTTGCCGAAGTAGATGTGGCAGGTGGTCGGCAGCATGGCCACGTGGTAACGGCCGCCGCGGCTGTTGGGCAGGTCCTCGACGGCGTCCACCACCAGGTCGAACACGCGCCGCATGAGCGCGTCGGCGCGTTCGTCGTCGTTGCCCCAGCGCGGGGTCCGGTGCCAGAGACGCTGGCGTAAGACCTCCTGCCCCGCGAAGTCGGCGTCCAGAGCCTCGAGCAACGCCGCGAGCGCGACCTCGCCCCCGAACACGTGGTGTTCGAGCGCCGAGAGGCTGTCGGTGATGGTGCCGATGCCGACGGCCTGGATGTAGCTCGTATTGTACCGCGCGCCGCCGGCGTTGTAGTCGCGCCCGTTGGCGATGCAGTCGTCGATGAGCACCGAGAGGAACGGCGCCGGCATACGCGCGGCGTAGATCTGCTCGATGACCTGGTTGCCCCGGTGCTTGACCGCCAGCGCGTGGCGCAGCTGACGCGCGAAGGCGTCCAGCACCTCGTCGATCGACGCGAACGCGGCTTCGGTCCGGGGCCCGAGCGGCGCCTGCGTGCGCGGGTCCACCCCGTCGTTCAACGCCAGTTCGAGCAACTTGGGCAGGTTCAGGTAGCCGGTGAGGATGTACGCCTCCTTGCCGAAGGCGCCGGTCTCCACGCAGCCGCTCGAGCCGCCGTCGCGGGCGTCCCGGAGCGTCTTGCCCTGGCGCAGGAGCTGGGCCACCACGCTGTCGGCGTTGAAGATGGACGGGTAGCCGTAGCCTCGGCTCACCACCCTCAGCGCGGCCTTCAGCACGTGGTCGCTGCTGCGTTGGCTGAGCTGCAGGTTGCCCTGGGGCTGCAGCAGGTGCACCTCCTCCATGACCTCGAGCATGAGGTAGGTGAGCTCCGACGTGCCGTCGCGGCCGTCGGGCAGGATGCCGCCCAGGTTCAGGTTGGTGAAGTCGTTGTAGGTGCTCGACTCCTGGGCCGTGACCCCCACCTTGGGCGGCGCCGGGTGATGGTCGAACTTGACCCAGAACGACCCGAGCAGTTCGCGGGCGCGCTCACGGTCGAGGCGGCCGGCCGCGAGATCGCGGTCGTAGAACGGCTGCAGGTGGCGATCGAGGTGGCCGGGGTTCATGGCGTCCCAGCCGTTGAGCTCCAGGATGGTGCCCAGGTGCATGAACCAGTACATCTGCAGGGCTTCGTGGAAGGTCCCGGGCGCGTGGCGCGGCACGCGGCGGCAGATGCGGGCCAGTTCGCGTAGTTCGGAGGCTCGGTCGAGCGAGGCGGTGGCCGCCAGCTCGTCGGCCAGGTCGGCGTGGCGCTCGGCCAGCAGGATGACGGCGTCGCAGCTCAGGCGCATGGCGGCGAGCTGGTCGCCGCGGGCCACGTAGTCGGGCCGGGCGGGATCGAGGTCGGCGAGCGCGGCGTCGATGTCGGCCTGCAGGCCGGCCAGGCCCCTGGTGTAGAACTTGCCGTCCAGGGTGGTGTGGCCCGGGGCGCGCTGCTCCATGAACTCGGTGAAGACGCCGGCCCGATAGAGCTGACGCCAGGAGGGTTCCATGCGGGCCAGGATGTCCTCGCGCAGGGTGCGGCCCCGCCAGTAGGGGATCACCTCCTCGGCGAAGGCGCGGCGGGTCGCGTCGCTCACGCGGTAGGGATTCTGGGGCCGCGCGTCGAGCGCGTCGAGATCGTCGAGGGAGTGGCAGGTGACCTCGGGATAGGTGCCGACGCACTTGGGCGCCGGGCCGCGCTCGCCCACGATGAGCTCGTCGTCCCCGATGTGAAGGCTCTTGTGCCGGCACAGCTCGAGCAGCGCGGTCGCCCGCAACACCGGCACCGCCAGGCGCCCCGCGTGCTCCCGGTAGACGCGCGTCACGATGACGGCGCGCTCGTGGTCGAGGGTCACGGGGATGTCGAGGCTCTCCCGGCGCAGCCGCGCCACGCGCTCGTTCATGGTTCAGCCTCCCAGATGCACGTCCAGGCCCAGGTCCCGCAGAGGCCCGGCCAGCCCCTGCAGGTGGTCGTCGGTCGGCGGTCGGAGATCGAGGCCGGCCGCGTCGAGCCGGAACCGCCCGCGCTTGGCCGCGGCGGCCGCATGGTAGGGCAAGAGGTGGATGCGCGCGATGCCCAGGCCGCGGGCCAGACGCCCGGTCTCCGCGAGGACGGCCGGCTGGTCCGTGAGGCCCGGCACCACCGGCACCCGCAGCCAGACCTCGGCGCCGCGTCGGCGCACCAGCGCGAGGTTGCGCAGGATGAGGGCGTTGTCGACCCCGGTGAGCGCCGCGTGGCGAGCCGGGTCGGGGTGCTTGAGGTCGAACAGCCAGAGGTCCGCCAGCTCGGCCACGGCCGCCACCAGCTCCGCATCGGCATGGCCGGTGGTGTCCACGGCGGTGTGCAGACCCCGGGCGCGGCAGCCGGCCAGCAGGGCCAGCAGGAACGCCGGCTGGGCCAGGGGCTCGCCGCCCGAGAGGGTGACCCCACCCCCGCTCTGCTCGAAGTGCAAGCGGTCGCGTTCGAGCAGGTCCAGCAGGTCGCGCGCGTCCACGTCGCGGCCCGACAGCTCCCGGGCGTCGGTCGGGCAGACGGTGACGCAGCGTCCGCAGCGCTCGCATGACACCGGCCACGGCTCCCGGGGTCCCGCGGGCGGCTCGGCCAGGCAGACGGCGGTGCAGAGCTCGCAGGCCAGGCACCGCTCGGCACGGAAAGCGGGCACCGGTCCGGTCGGACGCGATTCCGGATTGTGGCACCAGGCGCAGTTCAACGGACAGCCCTGCAGGAAGACGGTGGTCCGGATCCCGGGGCCGTCGTGGACCGAATAGCGCTTGATGTCGAAGATGCGTCCCACGAGCTCGAGGTCCTCCTGCCACGAACCGGCCTGACCCGAAGGTGCCTCAGCCGCGCCTCGGGCGCAAGAAGGAACCGGTTCCACCACGATCTCACCATGCTGACAAATTCCTAACAACATGATATCATCTTACCTGGTCGGAGCGGTTCCACACCCTCAAACCGGGCTGGACGCTGCCGACAATAATCACGATCCTTGGAACCAACATTCGGACCGGGGAACGACCGTCCTGGCTGGATCCGAACCACCGCCAACCCCACGCGAGGTGCCCGATGCGTGTCCCGTTCGTCGACCTGAAGGCCCAGTACGAGTCCATCAAGCCCGAGATCGACCAGGCCCTGGCCGAGATCACGGGCAGCTGCCGCTTCATCGGGCACGCCGGCTTCGAGGCCGAATTCGCCGCCTACGTGGGCCGCAAGCACTGCCTGGGCGTGGCCAACGGCACCGACGCCCTCTACGCGGCCATGAAGGGCCTGGGCCTCGGCCCCGGCGACGAGGTCATCACCGCCGCCAACACGTTCATCGCGACCGCCGAGGCCATCTCGCTCACCGGCGCGCGCCCCGTGTTCGTCGACCACGACCCCGTGTCCTACAACATCGACCCCGACCTGATCGAGGCCGCCATCACGCCCCGCACCCGGGCCATCGCCCCAGTGCACCTCTACGGCCAGCCCTGCGCGATCGACAAGGTGATGGCGATCGCCCGCAAGCACGGCCTGAAGGTGATCGAGGACACCGCCCAGTCCCACGGCGCAGCCTGGCAGGGCAAGAACGCCGGGACCTGGGGCGACGTCGCCTGCTTCAGCTTCTACCCCGGCAAGAACCTCGGCGCCTACGGTGACGCCGGCGCCGTCGTGACCGACGACGACGAGCTCGCCGCCTTCGTCAGCAGCTACTGCAACCATGGCCGGCACGACCACCTCGTGCACGGCATGGTGGGCATCAACAGCCGGCTCGACGGCTACCAGGGCGCCGTCCTGTCGGTGAAGCTGCGCCACCTCGAGGCCTGGACCGAGGCCCGGATCGCCGCGGCAGCCCGCTACAGCGAGGGCATGGCCGGGACCTGCGTGGTGCCGACGGTGGCCCCGGAGGCGCGGCACGTGTTCCACCTCTACGTCGTGCGCGTGGCCAACCGCGACGAGGTGCGCAAGCACCTGCAGGAGGCCGGCATCGCCACGGGCGTGCACTACCTCAAGGCGCTGCCGTTCGTGGCCGCCTATGCCGACCTGGGCGGCGCGCGGGAGCAGTTCCCGGTGGCCCATCGGTTCCAGGACGAGATCCTCAGCCTGCCCATGCACGGCGATCTCACCGACGAGCAGATCGACCTGGTGATCGCGGAGATGCGGAAGGTGGCACGGATGCCGGAGGTATGAGGCCAGGAGGAAGATCAAGACGGAACGTCGACGGCCGGGGCTCCCGAACGCCCCGGCCGTTGTCCTAGAGTTGTGCCCACGAGATTGCATCCGGTCTCGGGCTTGCAACCTCCCGAGCATGGAAACCTACAACATCCGCCATCCGAACTGGCAGCCGCCCTTCTGCCCCAACCAGGACTGCAAGTACCACAACGACTTGCAACAAGGCTGGCGCTACAAGCGCGCCGGCTACTACTGGCGCCAGGCCCAACCAAGACGTATCCAGCGGTACCTCTGCAAGCACTGCGGTGTCTCCTTCGGTTCACAGTCCTTCTCGGTCACCTACTACCTCAAACGACCCGACATCCTGCCCAAACTCATGACCCTGACCACCGGCTGCATGGCCAACCGACAGATCGCCGACCACCTCAAGGTCTCGCCCACCACCATCGACAGCCAGCTCAACCGCCTCGGCCGGCACTGCCTGCTGTTCCACAAGCGTCTGACCCGAGACCTGCCCACCCCCGAGCGGGTCGTCACCGACGGCTTCGAGAGCTTCGAACTGAGCCAGTACCACCCGTTCCACTTCCACAACGCCGTCGACTGCGACACCGGCTTCTTCCTCCACTTCACCGACAGCCCGCTACGGCGTAAAGGCCGGATGACAGCGGCCCAGAAGGCACGACGGACAGAACTCGAGACTCTGTTCGGCCGTCCCGACCCTCAGGCCGTGCGCAAGGACATGCAGGAGTTGCTCGCGGAGGTGATCCGCGACGGCTCGACGGTGACGCTGCGCAGCGACGAGCACAAGTCGTATCCGCCGGCGATCCGGCAGATCCGAGCGATCATCCGCCACGAGGTGACGAATTCGCAGGACCATCGGGACGCGAACAACCCGCTCTGGGAGATCAACCTCCTGGACCTGTTGATCCGTCACGCGAGCGCGAACCACAAGCGGGAGACGATCGCGTGGTCGAAGCGACGGCAGGCCGCGGCGTTGCGGCTGGCGGTGCTGCTGGTGTGGCGGAACTACGTCAGGTATCGGTGGAAGAAGGGGTGCCGGGAAACGCCGGCGATGCAGATCGGGCGCTGCTGGCACGAGCGCTGACGGTGCAGGAGGTGCTGGGTCAACGGCTCTTCATCTCGAAGGCCGGGTTGAAGGGGCGGTGGCGTCAGTACTACTGGGGGGAGGTCGAGACGCCGGCGCTGAGGGTCAACCGGCGGCATGAACTGAAGCGGGCCGCTTGAGGACAGCCCTCCGCTGTCGCCAGCTACTGAAACAATCTCGTGGGCACAACCGAAACGGAAGGGCCGGGGATTGCTCCCGGCCCCGACCGTCCCGCCAGCGGTCTGACTCAAGGCAAGTTCTAGAACAGGCCCTTGACGTCAGTCCAGCTGTGGCTCTCGGTGGCAACGCCCACGAGGTTCGTGTAGAGCACGTAGTCGTACTCGCCCGAGCCGTCGAAGGTCGTGGGGCCGACCCAGAACCAGATGGTGCTGCCGGCAGCGCCAGGAATCGTCATCGTGCCCTCGGTGCAGGGACCGATCACGACGTTCTGGATCACGGCAACCGAGCCGCAGTCCTGGGGACCGAGCTCGAACATGTAGGTGGCGAACTCGGCATCGCCGATGACCTCGACGAAGCCATCCAGGGGCACGGTCATCGTGAACCAGTCGGTGTCACGGGACTGGGTGCCCTCGGCCGAGATGTACCAGCCGCTGACGCCGCAGAAGATCGACTGGGTGATGGCGCCGAAGGGGTTGCCGAACTCGGGGCTGTTGCAGCCACCGTTGTAAGCATCGGCATAGCCGTCGACCAGCGCGGGCTCGCCCTCGATCTCAGCGCCGGCGGGGCAGGTGACCACGCAGGGCTCGAACGTGTCGATGTTGATCACGTAGTTGCCCGACGCGCCGCCGTAACCGTCGACGATGACGTAGTACTGGACGCCGCCCATCAGGGGCACGTTCTCCAGCTTCGACACGTAGTCGGGGTAGAAGTCGTCGTTGCAAGCCACGAGCGCCAGGTTCTGGTCGTAGACGTAGACCTTGGTGTCGTAGGTCGAGCCGAGCAGGTCGATGGTGACCGCAACGTCGGCGTCGGGGGTGGTGGTGTAAACGACGTCGGGCGAGGTGCTCAGCGTGTAGGGGCAAGCCTCATCGTAGTCGTCGTTGTAGCCGACCGTGGTGCCGCTGCCGTTGACCACGGGCAGAGTCACGACGACGGCGTCGAGGATGGTGTCGCCGCCCTGGCGAAGGTCGCTGGGCACGTTCTGGGGGTAGTTGACTTCCGGCTTGACCGGACGGTTGTTGCCGAGGTCGAAGGCCATGGCCGAGCCGACGATCGCCAGCAGCATGGCAAACACTAGCAGTTTCCGCATGGTGTCTTTCCCTTCCACTGTTCCTTCGTGGGGCGAAGGATCTGAAGTGATGCCCGGCGAACCGTAGTTGGTACCCGGGACGGTGGCTCTGGGGATCGATGCATACCTCAAAGATGTTGCTCTTGTTTCCGGTCTGCAGGGCGGGTCTGCCGATACCGGATCCCCTTGGACCACTGTCACGATATCACAACCCAGATCACAGTTCTAGCCCAAAATCATACAGAAATCTTTTTCTTGACTTTTCCGTGCTACAGCATAGGAGAGCAAATTCAGCACTATTAATCAAGTCTCCTAGGTTGTGAGATGATAACGGCTTTCGGGATCGACTCGACCGCTTCGGGACTTGTGATTTGGAAAGGCCGCCACCCGAACGGATGGCGGCCTGGAGTCCCGGATCACCGGGAGTCGTCGGGATATCCGGTGCGACCTAGAGCGTGAGCATCGGCGCGATCACCACCGAGATCACCGACATCAGCTTGATGAGGATGTTCAGGCTCGGGCCGCTGGTGTCCTTGAACGGGTCGCCCACGGTGTCGCCCACGACGGCGGCCTTGTGGGCGTCGCTGCCCTTGCCCCCATGGTGGCCGCCTTCGATGTACTTCTTCGCGTTGTCCCAGGCGCCGCCGGCGTTGCTCTGGAACAGCGCCAGCAGCACGCCGCTCGCCGTCACGCCCGCGAGCAGGCCGCCGAGCATCTCGGCCTTGCCGAGGAAGCCCACCAGCACCGGCGAGGCCACGGCGATCAGGCCCGGCAGCATCATCTCGCGGATCGCCGCCGCCGTGGAGATGTCCACGCAGGTGCGGTAGTCGGCCTTGGCCGCGGGGTCGCCCTTCAACAGGCCCGGGATGTCGCGGAACTGGCGGCGGACCTCCTCGATCATGGCGAACGCCGCCCGCCCGACCGCGTTCATCGCCAGGGCCGAGAACAGGAAGGGCAGCATGGCGCCCACCAGAACGCCCACCAGCACTCGCGGCTCCAGCAGGTCGATCTTCTCCAAACCCACGGCGTGCTGGAAGGCCGAGAACATGGCCAGGGCCGTCAGGGCCGCCGACCCGATCGCGAAGCCCTTGCCGATGGCGGCGGTGGTGTTGCCGACGGCGTCGAGGCGGTCGGTGCGCGCCCGCACGTCCGGGCCGAGGCCGGCCATCTCGCTGATGCCGCCGGCGTTGTCGGCGATGGGGCCGTAGGCGTCGACCGCGAGCTGGATGCCGGTGGTCGAGAGCATGCCGAGGGCCGCGATGCCGATGCCGTAGAGGCCGGCCATGTGGTGCGCGACCAGGATGACAGCGCTCAGCACGATGATCGGCGCCGCCGTCGACAGCATGCCGGTCGCCAGGCCCGAGATGATGTTCGTGGCCGCGCCGGTCTCGCTGGCGCGGGCGATCGCGTGGGCAGGGCCGCGGTTCTCCGCGGTGTAGTATTCGGTCAGCATGCCGATGCCGATGCCGCCGGCAAGGCCGGCCACCGTGGCCCAGAACACGCCCATGGCCGCCGACGCCGGGAGCATGGCCCGCACCAGGAACAGGGTGACCACGGCCATGATGATGCCCGCGCCGAAGGTGCCGATGTTGAGTGCGGTCTGCGGGTTGCCCCCCTCCTTGACCCGCACGAAGAAGGTGCCGACGATCGAGACCACGATGCCGAGGGCCGCCACCGCGAGCGGCAGCAGCACGGCGTTCAGGTCTCCGGGCAGGAAGCTGGTCGCCAGGATCATGGTGCCGATGATCGACCCGACGTAGCTCTCGAAGAGGTCGGCGCCCATGCCGGCCACGTCGCCCACGTTGTCGCCCACGTTGTCGGCGATCACGGCCGGGTTGCGGGGATCATCCTCAGGGATGCCGGCCTCGACCTTGCCGACGAGGTCGGCGCCCACGTCGGCGGCCTTGGTGTAGATGCCGCTGCCCACGCGCGCGAACAGCGCGATGCTGCTCGCCCCCAGGGAGAAGCCGCTGAGCACCTGCAGGACGCGGGTCATGCCCCACTCCGCCGCGAAGGCGCGGTCGTAGAACAGGAAGAGCAGGCTGAGGCCGAGCACGCCCAGGCCCACCACGCACATGCCCATCACCGTGCCGCCGCTGAACGCCACGGTGAGCGCGCGGTTGAGGCTGGTGCGGGCGGCGTTGGTGGTGCGCACGTTCGCGATCGTGGCGATGCGCATGCCGAAGTAGCCGGCGAGCGCCGAGCAGACCGCGCCGACGGTGAAGCTCACGCCCACCATCCAGTGCGACGCCGCCTGATGGGCGCTGCCGAAGCCCAGCAGCAGCGCCACCGCGACCACGAAGATGGCCAGAACCCGGTACTCACGGGCCAGGAACGCCATGGCGCCTTCCTGGATGGCGGCGGCGATCTCACGCATCGTGTCGTTGCCGTCGTCCTGACGGCGCACCCAGGCGGCCTTGACGGCGGCGAACACGAGGGCCAGGACGCCGGCGAGGGGAATGAGATACAGCATCGATGAGTGCTCCTTGAGGCAGGGATGGGGCGGAGACGGGAGCCCGCGGACGGACGCCAGAGACACTGGCCGTCCCGTGAGGGCGGCCAGCGAGAACCGGGTGGGCCGGCCGTTCCGCGCGGGACTGCGGATCGCGGCGACGACCGCTCGAGCGAACGATCAACGTCTAGCAGAAAACAGGAGATCTGCCAGTCCCGCAACGAAAATATCCGATCGACCCGCTCCGTTACCGGGTCGGAGTGTCGAGCACCTCGATCTCGTAGATCACGTCGTGATCGGGCGGAACGAGCGTGCGCGGGCCGCGGTGCCAGCCCCGGTCGCCGAAGGCGAGGTCGGCGGGCACGTCGACCCGCCGCAGTTCGCCGCGACGCATGCCGCGCAGGCCCAGCTCGATGCCAGGCTGGATCTTGAACTCGCCGGCGATCGTGGTGTAAGGGGTGCTGAGGCTGCGGCTGTTCTGGAACTCCTCGCCCTTGCTGCCGTCCGGGTTGCGGAGCCAGCCCGTGAGCTGGAAGCTGACCCGCTGCCCCGGCAGGACGGGCGCCCCCTCTCCGGCCCGCAGGGTCTTGGTGGTCACGCCCAGGACCCGCCGGAGCTTCACGTCGTAGATGAGCGTGGCGTCCGGACGCACGCCGTCACGACCCTCGGCGCCATAGCCGAGCGCCGGCGGCACGGTCACGCGCCGCTCCCCGCCCGGCCGCATGCCCAGCAGGCCGCGGTCCAGCCCCTCGTTGACCATCCCGGCGCCGAGCAGCAGGCGGGCCGGTTCGCCGGTCTCGGCGCTGCTGGCGAACTGGTCGGCCGCGGTGCCGTCGGCCGCGGCGTACCAGCCTGTGTAGTCGATCTCCACGTAGTCGCCGTCCTTGACCGGCTCGCCCTCGCCCGCGGTCACGTCCTCGATCTCGACCCGCGCCACCGTCACCAGCTCGACCTCGCACCAGAGCGACTCGTCCGACAGCAGCCGGGCGGGGCGGAACCGGCGGCCGATCTTCTCCGGCGCGATGATGAGCCGCCGGCGGCCGCCCTCGCGCATGCCGACGAGGCCCTCGATCAGGCCGGGCATGGCCTTGCCGTCGGCCAGTTGCAGGGCGACCGGACCGTCGCCGTACAGGTCGATGGGGTTGCCCCGCGCGCCGTCGGCGTAGATCCACCCCGAGACGATGACGGTCACGTGATCGCCCACCTCGGCCATCGTGCCGGTGCCCGGGTCGAGGTCGGTGATGACGATGTGGTCGCGGGACAGGCCGCGGTCGATCCCATCGCCGCAGCCCGCAAGGGCCACGACCAGGGCGAGGACGGCGAGGCAGGAAGGAAGCTGGTAGCGCATGACGGTCATCACCTCTCGGGCCGATGGTCGACGGGTCAGGGGCGGAAGATCTCTCGGCGGTTGGTCACCAGGAAGTCCCAGACGAAGGCCAGCGCCAGCCCACCGATGGCCCCCAGGAAGACCAGGATGAGGATGGCGCGCAGGGGGCGCGGCCGCACGGGCCGGTCCGACACCTCGGTCTGGCCGACCCGCTGCAACGGCGCGATGATGTCGAGCTTCACCTGGCGCTCGGCGATGTCGCTGGCCAGGCCCCGGCGCGTGCGCGGCAAGTCGTAGTCGCGCTCGAGGATCAGGTCGCCGATCTTGCGGCTGGCCTCGCGGAGCTTGAACCGGATGGCAGTCTCGCGTTCGATCGCGAGCTGGGCCGCCTCCAGGCCCGCCGCTTCCATCAGGTAGGCCATGGAATCCTGGTCGGCGCGGTTGTCGGCCAGGGCGTGCTCGACGGCGAGCTTGGCGCGGGTCAGCGACTCCAGCACGTCGCCGCCGTCGAGCAGCGCGTTGCGGCGCACGCCGGCCGGCAGCGACGCCGGGTCCAGCTCGGTGGCGCCGTCGGCGGCCACCCGGCGCAGGGTATGGTCGAGCTGGGTGAGGTCTTGCGCCAGCCGTGGCTCGGCCTCGCGGAGATCCACCAGGCGGCGTTCGTGGTAGTCCTGCTGGGCCTTGAGCCGGTCGAGTCGAAGGGCGTAGCCCTGATCCTCGGCCGCGACCATGAGCGACTCGGCCCGCGCCTGGGCCAGGAGCAGCTCGATCGCCCCGGCCCGCTTGTCCACGGCCGTGAGGTCCGAATGCAGGCGTTCGATCTGCAGCAGCAGGCCGTCGCGGGTGAGCTTCAGCTGGCTGGAGACCGAGTCGGACTCGGCGTATTCGGTGAACAGCACCAGCGAGGTGTCGAGGATCGCGGCGGCGAGGTCCGGGCTGGTGGCCGTCGTCCAGAGGGTGATCACCTCCCCGCCCTGCAGGTTCTGCAGGCCCTGGGCCACGAACTCGGCCTTGATGACCGGCCGGGCGCTCCGCGGCAACCCCAGCCGGTCGATCAGCCCGCGGCGGTACAGCATCAGGTCGTACCACCGCGTGATGTCCTTCAGCTGCCACTCGCGGTGGGGACCGCCGGTCGGGTCGAACGCCGTGATGCCCGGACGGATGGTGACGGTGGCCGACCAGCGCCGGGTGCCGAAGAGACCGTAGGCCACCCCCACGAGCAGCCCCAACAGCGGCAGGCCGACGACGATGAGCCGGCGCCGCCAGAGGATGTGGAGGATGCTGACCAGCGAGATGTCCGCTCCGTCGGTCGTGGTCTGGTGATTCAAGCCCTGCCTCCTCGGGCGTTACTTCAGGCGGCCCAGCGCCGCCTGCGACGCGGCCAGCACCTGGTCGTGCAGCGATTGGCCGTGGGAATCCATGGTCACGACGGCCGGGAACCGTTCGACCCGCAGCTCCCAGATAGCCTCCGGCGAGCCGAATTCCTCCAGGAGATGGACGCCCTCGACGGCGGTGATCCGCTCGGCCAGGACCTGGGCCGCGCCACCGACGGCGTGCAGGTAGACGGCGCCCACCTTGCGGCAGGACTCGAGGGTCTTCGGCCCCATGCCCCCCTTGCCGATGACGCCGCGGATCTTGTACGTCTCCATGAGGGGTCCCTGGTAGGGCTCCTCGCGGATGCTCGTCGTCGGGCCGGCGGCCTTGACCACCCAGCGCCCCTTCTCCTTCACCACGACCGGCCCGCAATGGTAGATGATGGAGTCCGTCAGATCCACCGGCGGCTTGCCGCCGTCGTGCAGGTACTTGTGCACGGCGTCGCGGCCGGTGTAGACCAGGCCGCTGAGCTCGACCAGCTGGCCGACGTGCAGGGCCCGGATCTTCGCCTCGGTGAACGGAGCTTCGAGCAGCATCGGGGGCCTCCTAGTCGTAGAGCCACTGGCCGATCTTGCCCGACCGGGACAGCTTGAAGCCGTCGCGGCGGAACGCCCAGCACATGTACGAGATGGACACGAAGAACGAGGCCGGCACGCGGTTGCGGTGGGTGATCTTGCAGCCCAGGAGGGTCGTCTTGCCGCCGAAGCCCATGGGGCCGATGCCCAGGCTGTTGGCCTCCTTGACGATCTGCTTCTCCAGCCTGGCGAGCCGGGGATCGGCGTTCTCGTCGTCGAGGGTGCGGAAGAACTCCTCCTTGCTGGCCACGTAGCCGCTGCCGCGGTCGCCGCCGATGCACACGCCGAGGATGCCGGGCCCGCAGCCCTTGCCCTGGGCATTCATCACCGCATCGAGGATGCACGTACGGACGCCGGCCAGGTCGCGGCCGGCGCCGAGGCCGGTGTGCGGCAGGCTGTACTGCGCGCTCACGTTCTCGCAGCCACCGCCCTTGAGGATCATCCTCACGGTCAACGCCTGCGCCCGCGTCTGGTGCAGGTGGAAGGCCGGGTTGCCGGGTCCGAGGTTGGTGCCGGAGTTCCTGCCGGTGATCGAGTCGACCGAGTTCTGGCGCAGATAGCCCACCTTGGTGGCCTTCACCACCGCCCGCTCGTAGGCCTTCTTGAAGGTCGGCTCGTCGCACCAGGCGGGCAGGTCGGCGTAGCAGATGATCGTGCCGGTGTCCTGGCACATGGGCTGGCTCTTGTCGCGCGCCAGCTCGATGTTGTCGAGCACGGTGCGCATGGCGTCCTTGGCGATCGAGCCCTTCGCCTCACGGCGCCAGCCCGCCTCGATGGTGCGCACGACGTCGTTCGGCAACCGCGAGGACGTCCGCCGGATCAGCTCCAGCAACTGGGCCTCGAGGATCTTCGCGTCCATGGTCTCTCCTTGCCGGTGTCGAACCGCCGCCGCGCGGGCGGCCCCGCTGTCCCGTCGGGCGCATGGTAGACCCGACCGGCCGACGGGTCAACGCGTTGTCGCGGCGGCCGCGGCTTGCCAGGCGTCGGAGCCGCTGCTAGGCTGCGGTCCGGCCGTCGATGGTGCGGCGGCCTCCATCCGGAGGAGCGAGACGTGAAGTACCTGCTGCTGGGGGCCGGCCTGCAAGGCACGGCCATCGCCTGGGACCTGCTGCGCCAGGTCGCGGACACCACCGCCCTGACGGTCGTCGACCACGACCAGGCGGCCCTCGACCGCCTCTCGCGACGCTTCGGTCAGGAGCCCCGCCTGTCGCTCCATCATGCCGACGTCAGCGAACCCGAAGCGTTGGCCGGGCTCTTCGCGGCCGCCGACTGCGCCATCAGTGCGGTCAACTACTGGTTCAACGACGACCTGACACGGGTGGCGATCGCCCAGCGGGCGCATTTCCTGGACCTCGGCGGCAACAACGACGTCGTCGCCCGCCAGCTCGCCCGCGACCGGGCGGCTCGCGAGGCCGGCGTCTCGGTCGTGCCCGACACCGGCCTGGCCCCGGGCCTGGCCGGCATCCTGGGCTGGCACCTGGCGGGGCTGCTGTCGCCCTGCGAGGCCGTTCGCCTGCGGGTCGGCGGCCTGCCCCTGCGTCCCCGGCCGCCCCTCAATTATCAGCTCGTCTTCTCGGTGCAGGGGCTGATCAACGAGTACATCGAGGACTGCGTGGTGATCCGCGGCGGCCAGATCGGCCGCGTCCCGGGCCTCTCGGAGCTGGAGACGATCACGTTCCCGGCGCCGTTCGGCGAGCTCGAGGCGTTCCAGACCAGCGGCGGCACCTCGACCCTGCCCCAGTCGCTGCTCGGCCGCGTCGAGAGCCTCGATTACAAGACCATCCGCTACCGCGGGCACTGCGAGCAGATCCGCCTGCTCCACGATCTGGGCCTGACCGGCAGCGAACCCGTGCAGGTGGACGGCGCCTGGATCGCGCCCCGGGCCGTCCTCGCGCGCCGCCTCGAGGCCGTCCTGCCGCGCGAGGGTGACGACGTGGTGCTCCTGCTGGCCGAGGCCGAGGGCGTGCGCGACGGCGAGCCGCGGCGCGAAAGTATTCGTATCATCGACCACAACGATCCGGCGACCGGCCTGTCGGCCATGATGCGCATGACCGGGTTCCCGGCGGCGATCATCGCCCGGCTGCTCGCCAGCGGCGAGGTGGCCGCGGCCGGCGCCCGCCCGCAGGAGACGATGATCCCGGCCGAGCGCGTGCTCGCCGAGCTGTCCGCCCGCGGCGTGGTCGTCGAACGCTGGTCCAGCGACCCGACCCATCCCGACCCTGGCCCTCCTGGAGGTCTTGCGTGAAGTCTGCCCTGACGCTCATCACCGTGCTCGCCTTGACCGGCGCGGCCCTCGCCGCCGACCTGCCGCGTGAATACGACCCCGACCCGCGCGAGGTGCATCTCGGCCCCGTGCGCATGCTCAGCGACGGCTCCGAGAACGCCGAGGCCTACTGGAGCCGAGACGGCCGCCGCCTGGTGATGCAGAGCAACCGTCCGCCCTACGCCTGCGACCAGATCTACACCCTCGACCCCGCGACCGCGGCCACGGAGCTCGTGTCCACCGGCGAGGGCCGCACCACGTGCGCGTACTTCGCCGGCCCCGACGACCGCTACGTCATCTACGCCAGCACGCATCTGGCCGATCCGGCCTGCCCGCCGCCCGCCGACATGAGCCAGGGCTACGTCTGGCCGGTCTACGACGGGTACGACATCTTCCGCCTCGACACCGTGACCGGCGACCTCGTCCGCCTGACCGACTCCCCGGGCTACGACGCCGAGGGCACCGTGTCGCCCGACGGAAAGACCATCGTCTTCACCTCGGTCCGCAGCGGCGATCTCGAGATCTACACCATGGACCTCGACGGCGGCAACGTGCGCCAGCTCACCGACCTGCCCGGCTACGACGGCGGCCCGTTCTTCAGTCCCGACGGCACCCGGATCGTCTACCGCGCCAGCCGTCCGGCGGGCGAGGACCTCGACGACTACCGCGCCTTGCTGGCCCATGACCTCGTGCGACCGAGCCGGCTGGAGATCTACGTCATGAACGCCGACGGCACCGACCAGCGCCGGCTCACCGACCTGGGCTGCGGCTCGTTCGCGCCGTTCTTCCATCCCTCCGGCGAGAAGATCCTCTTCAGCTCCAACTACCCCGATCCGCGCGGCCGCGAGTTCAACATCTGGATGATCGGCCAGGACGGCGGCGACCTCGAGCAGATCACCTTCGCCGAGGGCTTCGACGGCTTCCCGATGTTCCAGCCCCGACGGCACGCAGCTCGTGTTCGGCTCCAACCGGCACAACAGCCGGCCGGGCGAGACCAACATCTTCGTCACCCGGTGGCGGGATTGATCGCCCATCCGTGCCGTCGACGCGAGCGGCGCCTCCGCCCGGAGGCGCCGCTCGTATGGTCCGTAGACCCGTCGGGTCGGCTCACGCGTCCGGCAACAGCCCCTGCAGCCGATCCTTGTGCACCAGGATGGCCAGCATCTTCAGCCGGATGTAGTTCAGATCCCACATGTAGTAGCCGGGGTACTGGCCGAGCCGCGAGCTGCGGTTGGAGTCCTTGATCAGCACCCACTCGCGGCCCTTGTACTTGCGCAGCGCCAGCGCATGCACGCCATGGTCGTCGCCGGTCTGGCCGGTGACGATCCGCAGCTCGCGCGCCGCCTGGTCGATGTTGCGGGCCGGGATGTCCCATTCGGGCACCACGGCCGCGTCGTGCAGACCGTCCATGCCGACCTCGGAGTTGTCGCCACCGAGCGAGACCGTGCAGCCGTCCTTCAGCGCGTTTCGCAGCACCCGGGTCCAGGTGTCGAGCGGCAGGTTGAGGTAGTCGGCCTTGCGGCGCCAGTTGTCGCGCACGTCGAGCAGGACGTAGCGGCCGAAGGGTTCATCGAGCCGCGAGACGATGCTGACGTAGTCGTCGGGATCGAGGGCGCAGACCTCGTCGAAGAACCGGCGCGGCGTGTAGGTGCCGCCCTGGTACGTGAATTCCGTCGGCGGCGCGCCGAGGTGCTTGTCGAGGATGCTGCGCACGTAGGCCAGGTTCCGGGCCTCGTCCCAGGTGCCGGACTCCTTCACCCAGTCCAGGTAGCCGGTCAGCTCCTCGACGAGCGGCACGTGGTCGTGGCGGCCGCTGTCCAGCAGCACGCCGCGGTAGGCGTCGGCCGGAACGATGCCGTACAGGCGGCAGACCTCCAGCGTGCCGTGATCCTGGCTGCCCTCGTCGACCACGCTATGCCCATACTCGCGCAGGAAGCGACGGGCCTTCTCCACGTACTCCCAGTAGACGACCCACATCTCCGAGAGCTTGAGCTCGCGGCCATGCAGGCGCGCGACCTCCGACTCCAGCAGCGACACCGAGCAGAACGCCCAGCAGCTGCCGGTGTAGTACTGCGGGACGGGCGGGTTGTGCCACGGCGCGTCGAAGGCGTCCGGTCCGGGCGGCACCTTGATCGCCGACCAGTCGAGCCGCAGCTGGCGGGCGGCCTCCTCGCGGGCCTTCGCCTCGGCGGCGGCGCGTTCGTCGGCCTCGGCGATCCGGGCCTGGAGCTCGGCCTGGCGCGCGTCGCGGGCGGCCTCGATCTCCTCGAGCACCGGGAACTTGTCCTTCTCGCGATAGACGGGATCCTGGGCCTGGACGAGTCCGGCACCGAACACGGCCAGCACGACGATCAGCAACAGGCGCGGCATGGTGGTCCTTTCGATCGAACGGAGACAGCGGTCCAACCTGCCGACAAGCATAGTCGGCGGTCGGACCGCTGTCAGAAAAAATCCCGCGCCGGCGGGTCAGAAGCCCAGCAGGCTCAGCCCCAGGGTCACGCCGAGCATGGTGTGGGCGTGGTCCGGGTTCCAGCCGGTGTCGAGCTGGGGCATGTGCAGCGCCCGCACGCCGATGGTGAAGGCTGCGCGATCCCCGGTGGGGATCAGGAAGCCGGTGCTCAGTCGGTATCCGAGGTAGCTGTCGTCCCAGCTCCACAGCGGCAGATCCTCGACCTCGAGGCGGCCCACGCCGCCCTCGAGGTAGAAGCGGACCGGACGCGGCGACCTGGCCGTCGAGACCAGGGACAGCCCCACCCACGGGCCGTGGATCGTGGCGCGCTCGCTGTACGAGGGATAGCAGTAGGCGTCGCCCTCGATCGGGTCGTATAGGGGCATCGGATAGAAGCCCGGGCTCTGCAGGGTCTGGTACAGGTAGCCGCCGCTGAGGTAGAGCGGACCGGCGATCTGCAGGCGGAGCAGCGCCTCGAAGCCCGCGCCCCCGTCGTAGCCGGCGAAGTGCTGGTCGTGCGGGACGGCGTAGCCGAGTTCGAGGCCGAAGACGACGCGCGGGTCGGCGGTGGCCGACGACCGCGCCGGGGCCGCCTCCGGAACCGCCTCGGGTGCGAAGTCGCGCCAGGGGCGTTCGGGCATCTCGGGCGGTCGCGGCGCGGGCTGCGGGCGCGGCGGGGGCTGCGGCTGCGGCGAGGGCTGCGGCCGCGGCGCCGCCGGAGGCATGACGCCTCCCAGCCGGGCGACGGCCCAGGCCGGCAGGACCTCGGCGGTCACGTCGCGGCCGGCGGCGTCGCGCAAGCCCGCCAGCTCCTCGGGCGTCAGGGTGCGGCGGGCGCCATCCTCGCGCTCGACCACCAGCACGCCCTCGTCGGCGTACCACGCGGCGGCCACGTCGGGCAGCTCCCAGCCGTCGGCCAGCACGACGGTCAGGCGGTCGGGAACGGTCGGGGGTCGGTCGGGGGCGAGGATGCGGGCGTGGGCGGCGAACGCCAGCGACAGCATCACGGGGAGCACCAGGGCGAGAACCCGGGGCCGGGCAGGTTGCTTCATGGTGATCTGGACCTTTCCCAGGGGTGGGGACGATCTTGCGTCAGGCCGATCAGGGGCGGCAATCCTCCGCCCTGAGCATACGGAGCGGTACGGCGCCCGGGCAAGCGCCTGCTTTGTCGTCGCGCGTGCGGATGCTATCTTCGGTGGCATAACGAACCATCCGGGAGGCACATCCGTGACCGAGACCACGCTCAAGGCTTTCCAGGACCACCTGCGCCGCGGCATTCCGGGCGAGTTGCCGCCCCCGCCGCCTGTGGATCCGGCGGTCAGCCGCGCCCCGATCCGTCCCCTGCTGCTATCGGACGACGAGAAGCGCCTGGCGCTGCGCAACGCCCTGCGCTACCTGCCGGCGCCGCTGCACGCGCAGCTCGCCCCGGAGTTCGCAGCCGAGCTCAAGGCGTACGGCCGCATCTACATGCACCGGTTCCGCCCCCCGTACGCGATGCACGCCCGCCCGCTCGATCACTACCCGGCCCGCAGCCGGCAGGCCGCGGCCATCATGCTGATGATCCAGAACAACCTGGATCCGGCCGTCGCCCAGCACCCGTACGAGCTGATCACCTACGGCGGCAACGGCACGGTCTTCCAGAACTGGGCCCAGTATCTGCTCACCATGCGCTACCTCTGCGAGATGACCGACGAGCAGACCCTCGTCATGTACTCGGGACATCCCCTGGGCCTGTTCCCCTCGCATCCCGACGCCCCGCGCGTGGTGGTGACCAACGGCATGGTGATCCCCAACCACAGCTCCGGCGACGACTACACCCGCATGGCCGCCCTTGGCGTCACCAGCTACGGCCAGATGACCGCCGGCAGCTACATGTACATCGGACCCCAGGGCATCGTCCACGGCACCACCATCACCATCCTGGGCGCGGGCCGGCTCTACCTGGGCGGCCAGGGCGAGGATCCGCTCGCCGGCAAGCTGTACGTGACCAGCGGCCTCGGCGGCATGAGCGGCGCCCAGGGCAAGGCGTCGGTGATCGCCGGCTGCGTCGGCGTGGTGGCCGACATCAATCCCGACGCGGCGTACAAGCGCCACCGGCAGGGCTGGGTGGACGAGGTGCACGCCGACCTCGACCCCCTGCTGCGGCGGATCGAGCAGGCCAAGCGCGGCAAGGAGGCCGTGGCCCTGGCCTACCTCGGCAACGTCGTCGACCTGTGGGAACGGTTGCTCGTGAGCGACATCGTGGTGGAGCTGGGCAGCGACCAGACGTCGCTGCACATCCCCTACACAGGCGGCTATTACCCGGCCGGGCTCTCCCTGGAGGAGTCGAACCGGATGCTCGCGGCCGATCCCGCGGCGTTCAAGGCGCACGTGCAGGCGTCGTTGCGGCGGCACTTCACGGCCGTCGACACGCTGGCGCGCGAGCGCGGGCTGCATTTCTGGGACTACGGCAACGCCTTCCTGCTGGAGTGCTCGCGGGCCGGGCTGGACATCGCCACGCCGGACGGTCGGTTCGTGTACCCGAGCTACGTCGAGAACATCATGGGACCGATGTGCTTCGACTACGGCTTCGGTCCCTTCCGCTGGGTGTGCACCAGCGGCGAGCCGCGCGATCTCGAGGCGAGCGACCGGATCGCCGGCGACGTCATCGAGGCCCTGGCCGCGGCCGCGCCGCCCGAGATCCGCCAGCAGTACCTGGACAACCTGCGGTGGATCCGTCAGGCCGGCGCCAACCGCATGGTCGTGGGCTCGCAGGCCCGCATCCTCTACAGCGACGAGGAAGGCCGGCGCCAGATCGCCGCCGCCTTCAACCGCGCCATCGCGTCGGGGGAGATCACGGCTCCCATCGTGCTCGGCCGCGACCACCACGACGTCTCGGGCACCGACAGCCCCTACCGCGAGACCGCGAACATCCGCGACGGCAGCATGTTCACCGCCGACATGGCGGTGCAGAACTGCATCGGCGACAGCTTCCGCGGCGCCACCTGGGTGTCGCTGCACAACGGCGGCGGCGTCGGCTGGGGCGAGGTGATCAACGGCGGCTTCGGCATGGTGCTGGACGGCTCGGCCGACGCCGACCGGCGTCTGAACCTGATGCTCAACTGGGACGTGAACAACGGCATCGCACGGCGGGCCTGGGCGCGCAACGCGCCGGCCGAGTTCGCGATCAGGCGGGCGATGCAGCGCGATCCGCTGCTGGCGGTGACGCTGGCCGAGCCCGCGGACCATGCGCTGATCGACCGGGCGATCGAGGCCGCATTCTGAGGACGGCGGCGACCCGGGACCACGAGGTCGCCGAGCGGATCGCCGCCGCCCCCCTCGCCTGTTGCCTCCTCCTCTGCCTGTGCTATTGTCTTGCCATCCGACTCACCTCCAGCCCAAGGAACACGCCCCCCATGCCCGAACAGCATGCCGAGCACCTCACCCGTCCCCACGTGTCGGCTCTCGACCAGATCCTGGGCCGGGCCTTCCCCGTGCTCGACGACGGCTTCGTGCGCGTCGTCGACTACATGGGCGACGACCGCGCCGTGGTGCAGGCCGCGCGCGTGAGCTACGGCGAGGGCACCAGGAAGGTGAGCGACGACCGTGGCCTCATCCGCTACCTCGTCCGCCATCGCCACACCACTCCGCTGGAGATGTGCGAGCTCAAGCTCCACGTGCGCGTGCCCATGGACGCGTGGCGCCAGTGGATCCGCCACCGCACCGCCAGCGTCAACGAGACCAGCACCCGCTACTCCATCGCCATCGACGCGGCGCAGCGCACGGCGCCCGACCAGTGGCGCCTGCAGGCCACGAACAACCGGCAGGGCAGCGAGGGCTGGGCGGCGGTCGACCTCGGCGGCGAGCTCACCGCGGCCGAGGCCGAGCTCCAGGGCCACGCCCGCCGCGTCTACCAGGACCGCCTCGACCGCGGCGTGGCGCGCGAGCAGGCCCGCAAGGACCTGCCCCTCTGCACCTACACCGAGGCCTACTGGAAGATCGACCTGCACAACCTGTTGCACTTCCTGGCCCTGCGCATGGACAGCCACGCGCAGCTGGAGATCCGCGAGTACGCCAACGTCATCGGACGCGAGATCACCGCCCGCTGGGTGCCGCTGGTCTGGGAGGCGTTCGAGGATTTCCGGCTGCAGGCGCAGCAGCTGTCGCGGCTGGAGTGGGCTTGCCTGGCGGCCCTCGGGCGCGGCGAACCCGCGGCCGCCGAGACGCTGGCCCGCGACGCGGGCTGGCTGGAACGCTCGGCGAAGACCGACGACCTCAAGCGCCACCGCGAACGCGACGATTTCGAGGCCAAGGCCCGGGCCCTGGGGTACGACCTGCCCTGGTGACGATCAGGGCAGCAGCGCCCCCGGCAGCACCAGCACCACCGGCGCGTGATCGCTGAGCAGATCGCGGTACTCTCCCGACCGCAACGCCTGATCCAGTCGCACCGTCGCGCACGACGCCCCCGCCGCCTCCACGGCCGGGAACAGAGGCGCCGTCACCAGGATATGGTCCAGGTGCGACGATCCCGGCCCCCACGACCAGCCGGTCGACGGCCCCGTGGCCACGGCCAGGTCGGCGAACCGGTATTCCTCGGGCCGCGCCAGGAACGGCGAGAAGATGTTGTTGGCCGGGACGTCGTCCAGCCGGTCGTTGAGGTCGCCGAGCAGGATCACGGCCTGGTCGGGATAGGCGTCCCGGATGTGCTGGTCGAGGATCTCGCTCGCCTCCAGGCGGCGGGTCTCCTCGTCGTCCGGATCACCGGCCTGCAGGGTCCCGTCGCCGCAGCACTTGTAGTGGTTGTTGATCACGGCCAGGTCGTGGCCGCGCCAGGTGATCTCGACCACCAGCGGCCAGCGTGGGAACGGGCGCGAAGCGTTGTCCATCTGGGGTCGGATCTCGCCCAGGGAATTCAAGGTCACCGTGCTGTCGAGCCAGACGAAGCCGAGGTTCTGGTAGCGGTCGGATGTGGCCTGCACGCCCGAGTGGTCGGGCAGCTGCGCCAGCAGTTCGTTGAAGCGGCCGGATTCGGCGATCTCCTGCACCGCCACCAGGTCGCAGCCCAGCGCCCGGATGGCCTGGGCGGCGAGGGCGACCTCGTCCGCACCGGCGTCCGTGGCGAAGTTGCGCAGGTTCCAGGTGGCCACCTCGAACGCATCGTCGCGGCCGACGGCGAACGCGGCGAACGGGTTGGGGGGCGTGGGGTCGACCGGCCGGGTCTCCGAGCCGCCGCACCCCGCGAGTCCCAGGCACGCGACGAAGGCCGCGACGAGGGCGGCGGCGAGAAGGAGGCGACGCTGTCCGCTCATGATGCTGATCCTCGATCCGGGCGAGACGAGGTGATGGGTCGCTGATACCAGCCCGCCCCGCGCTCGGCGAGAGGACGGAAGCCGATCGCTGCCAGGTAGCGCCCGTGTCGGGGCGAGGGCGTCTGGGCCTCGAACCGCACGAACCCGCGCCGTGCGAACCAATCCGCGCGTTCGCGGAAGAACCACCGTCCACACCGTCGATCGCGGTAGCGCGGGACGGCGTAGTCGAGGTCGATGCGGGCGATGCCCTCGCCCTGGTCGGTCCAGACAACCAGACCGGCCGGGTCGAGGTTCCGCAGTACGAACAATACGCTGGCCGAGGGCAGTCGCGCCAGATCGAACCCGGGGGCCACCTCGGCGATCTCACGCGCGTGGTGCGCCAGGAACCGCGTGAGGAACGGCGACGGAGCGCCGGTGACGTCGAGAACCTCGAAGAACTCGCGGTGGTGGGTGAGCCGCCACAGGTAGACCACGTTCACCACGACGATGAACGCGTTGAGCCCCGCCACCGGGTAGGCGCCCACCAGGACGCCGTACGCCGTGAACACGGCGGCCCCGACGAGGTTCAGCACCCGCAGGCGGAACACGTCGCTCATGGCCAGCGACAGGGCCACGAGCACCGAGCCCAGGTAGCCGATGGTCTCGATCCAGTTCATGCCAGTCCTGAGGAGAGTGTCCGGACGGTCAGCGCAACGGAAGCAGATCGGCGAGCGCCTCGACAAGGTGGGGCCGCAGGCTCGCCGCGTCCACCAGCATCTGCAACTTGCGCACCGCCTCCTCGGCCCGCGCGCCGTCGGCCACCCAGGCCGGGTCCGCGAGGTTGATCTCCCAGCGGTGGCCCGCCCGGCAGTCCCGCAGGTGTCCGGTGAAGGTGAGCCGGCTCTCGACGCCGAGCATGCCCTTGTGCCAGAGGCGCGGCTGCACGACCAGGAGGTAGGGCGCATCGTCGCAGGTGCGGCCGCGGACCACGAGGCCGAGGTCGCCGACGGCCGCCACCACCTGCTCGCGGAGGGCCGCGAGGTCCAGCGGATCGCCGGCCGGGATCGGCGGGTTGATCACGACGGCGAGCCGCAGGCCGTCGAGCCGCCGCTGGCGTTGGTCCGCGGCGCCGAACCAGATGCGCCGCAGGTCGAAGAAGTCGACCGGGATCGCGCCGGCCACCGCGCGCAGCTCCATCGCCCGCGCCTCGGCCTCGGCGTAGGCCTGGCGGACGAGCGCGTAGTGGGCCGCGAAGCCGGGCAGGTCGTCGTCCGCCACCGCGTCGAGGCTGGCCGCCTCGCGCACCAGCAATTCGGCCGCCGCCGTGTAGTCGGCCTGGAGCACCGGCCGGGCCTCGGCGCGGTCGAGGTAGACCGTCGCCTGGTAGACGCCGCCGCGCCGCCGCCGGCTCGCCTCATCGACCCGCATGAGTTCCATGCGGCCGAACTCGGCCTCCTGCCGGATGGAGCTGCGGGTGGTCGATTCGGTGGAGATGACGCCGTCGCGCGACGCCTGCCGGGACTGGTCTTCCAGCACCGAGCGGATCTGCGAGCGGATCTGCGCCGCCAGGGCCGCCCGCGCCCGCGCCTCGGCCTGCGCCTGGCTCTCGGAGCTCTCGCCCGTGGCCACCAGATACTGCGCCTCGGGGTAGCGGGTGCGGACCGCGGGCCCCGATGCGGACCCGCCGCAGCCCGCGGCCAGGACGAGCCAGACGACGGCGAAGATCGCCAGCGAGCGCCGCCGGTTCCGATTGCTCCGCGCGTCCACGCTAGCGGAGGGTGCGCTCGTCGAGCCGGTTCAGGTTCTCCTGCACCCGCTGGTGGATCTCCTCGCGCATGCGGCTGGAGAGCTGCGAGACGCGCTGCAGCTGCTGGCCGAACGCGTCCATGTCGATCGACGCCAGGACCCACATCTCGTTGGCCGGCGAGATCCACTTGGCCTCCATCATGGCGCCCGAGACGTTCATGTTGCCGACCTGGGCGATCGTGTTGCTGACCTCCTGCACCGAATCGAAGTTCTCGCCGTCGTCGGTCTGGATCTGGCCGCTCTCCAGCAGCGAGCGGACCTCGGCCTGCAGGTTCAGCACGATCTGGTTGCGCGCGCGCGCCATGGCGGTGTCGGTCGCCAGGCCCATGTCGCGTACGCCGGCGAAGGTGCCGACGCCGTAGATCAGGTCCGGGTTGTCGCCACGGCCCTTGAGCACCCAGTCCGGGGCGCCCGCGAAGCGGGGATCGACGTAGACCTCGGGATCGGTCTCGACGTCGCCGCCGCCGCCGCAGCCGGCCACGAGGGCCCCGCCGAGGGCCAGGGTGAGCAGCGTGAGCAGCAGGGAGATCGAGCGAATCGCGCGCATGGAAGACTCCTCCGGATGGGTTCGCGGCGCCCGTCGCGGGGTACGGCCGGGCGGTCCAGACGGCTCGGCGCGATGCTACCGAGCGGCCGCAGACGCGTCACGGCCGGAGGCTTGCGCCGGCGACCGGCGGCGGGCATACTGCCGACAACCCCTGGAGGAACGCCATGCGCCCGCGGCCGCCCATCGCCATCGCCCTCGTCCTCGCCCTCGTCCTCGCCATGGTCGCCGTGGCCGCGCACGGTCAATCGGCGCGCCGCGAGCCGAACCGCGCCCGCCAGGACATGCAGCGGTGGCTGCAGCGCGAGCGCGACGCCATGCAGAGCTACCTCAGCGAGCAGGACCGTGAATTCGCCGCCTTCCTGCGCGAGTCGTGGCGTGGGAATACGATCTGGCCACCGGCAAGGTCCGCGACGCCACCCCAAGCCCCGCTCGGTGCCGCGGATGGACCATGCGGCCGCCGTCCCGGCGCCGTCGGCCAGTCCGGAGGCGCCGCCGAGACCGCTCGCGCCCCCGCCGCGCCTCCCGCCCCCAGGATGCCCTGGACGCCGCAGATCCCGTCACCTCCGCCGACCGCGGACCGCCTGGCGGTCTCGTTCCTGGGTCTGGCCTACGCGCTGCCCGTGGATCGGTCGCTGGGCACCTTGCCTCGGCGCGAGCCGGGACCCGCGGCCGCGGCCGAGGCCTGGTCGCTCCTGAGCGAGGGCCGGCACGAGCCGTTGCTGGACGCCCTGTCCGCCGCCGCCGAGGCTCGCCAGCTCGGCGACTGGGGACGGTTCAAGCTGCTGGAGTCCACCGCGGCCGTGGCGTATCCAGACGACCGCGACCGGCAGGCGTTGTTGCACTGGTACCTCGGCCTGCGGCTTGGCCTCGATCTGAGGTTGGCCCACGCCCGGGCGGGCTTCGCCGTCCTCTACGCGACGCAGGAGACCGTCTACCAGGTCGAGTTCCTGATGCGCGATCAGACCGCGTATTACATCCACGACCCGGCCGGCCGGCTCGGCCGCACCGAGCGCCTGCGAACCTACGATGCCCAGCCCCCTCTCGCGGTGCGGCCGCTCGCCCTCGGCGCCTCGCCCCTGCCGCTCACCGACCCCGACCTCACGACGCGCGCGCTGCGCTGGACGCTCGACGGCGAGCCCCGCGAGGCATCCGTCGTGCTGGACCGCCGGCTGGTCGCCTACCTCGGGACGCTGCCACAGACCCGTCTGGTGAGCCAGTTCCGGGCCGACCTGTCGCCCCGGGCCCTGGCCTCGCTCGGCGACGCGCTCGCCCCCGACCTCGCCGTGCGCGACGCTTTCGGCCAGGTCGCCCTCCTGCTGCGTTTCGTGCAGACGTCGCTCGCCTACGCCACGGACCAGGACCAGTTCGGCCGCGAGGACTACCTCTATCCCGACGAGGCGCTGTTCTACCCCGAATGCGACTGCGAAGACCGCGCCGCGCTCTTCGCCGTGCTCGTGCGCCGGTTGGTCGGGCTGGAGGTCGTGGGCCTCGACTACCCCGGCCACATCGCCGCCGCCGTGGCCTTGCCCGGCGACCCGCCGGGCGATCGGTTCGCCTGGCATGGCCGCGACTACACGGTCTGCGACCCGACCTTCATCGGCGCCGGTCCCGGCCGCAGCATGCCGATCGCGGGCGCCGACCGTCCCTCCATCATCGATCCGACCGGCTGACGATTCCTGATCGACGCCACCGGGGTCGTGCCCTAGACTGAGGCCATCGACCCTGCTCGAACCGACCCACGTTCCGGAGTGACCGCATGTCGCGCCTTCCCCGTCCGCATCCCGGCATCATGGGCGTCCTGTTGCCCGTCGTGATCCTGTTGCTGGTCCTGATCGCCCTGGACCCGGCGCGGGCGGCCCTGGGCGGCTGACCTGGCGAGCGAGCGACCATGAACGAGTTCGACCGCAACCTCATCCCGGCGGACCTCCTGCTCGACTGCTTCTGGCAGCTCGATCTCGAGCTGCGGATCGTCTACGCCAGCCCGGTGGCGGCGTCCATGTTCGGCATCCCCGCGGCCGCCCTCGTCGGCAGTCCGCTGGCCGACCATACCGACCCCGAGGATCACGCCCGCCTGCACGAACGCCTGACCCTGGCGCTGGCGAGCAGCGACCGCACGCGCCCCTTCCTCTACCGCACCCGCATCCGCCACGCAGCCGGCCACCTGATTCCCCTCGAGGTGCACAGCCGACTGCGGCTCGACGCGATGGGCGAGCCCGTGGCCATCGTCGGCCTGGCGCGCGACACGAGCCAGCGCGAGGCGGTCCAGGCCCGGGCCCGCCAGGACCAGCGACGGCGGCTGCAGGACCAGAAGCTCAACGCGCTCACCCGGCTGGCGGGCGGCATGCTCCCGGAATTCCGGCGCTTGCTCGCGGCGCTCGAGGCCCGCCCCGCGCTCGCCGCCGAACCCGAGCTCGCGCCCCTGATCGAGGCGGCCGGCGCCCGGGTCGCCGACCTCGCGATCCTCGCCGAGCAGCAGGACCTGGCACCGCGGCGCCTTCTGCTCGACCCGCTCGTGGCCGAGCTGGTGGACACCCTCCGCGTGAGCCTGCCGGAATCGATCGCGCTGGTGTTCCGCGCCGGCGCCCCGCAAGCGACCTGCCGGCTCGACCCCGACCAGATCCGTGGCGTGATCGCCCGGCTCGTGGACCACGCCTGTCGGTCCATGCCGGGCGGCGGGCTGATCCGCGTGGCCACGGGAATCGCGGCCGCCGAGACGCCGTCCGCCGACGCGCCGCCCATCGCCCCACCTCCGGACCGGGCCACGATCACGGTGAGCGACGCCGGCGGCGGCCTCGACCGCGACCAGTGCGAGCAGCTCCTCGACCCCTTCATGGATGCCGCGCGTCCGCTCGACCTCGCCCTGGCCCGCGGCATCGTCCTGCGCCATGGCGGTCGCCTCGAGGTGACCAGCCAGCTCGGCCAGGGCACCACCTTCACCCTGAGCCTGCCCGCCGTGCGGGGTGCGGCCGACGAGGCGGGCGGCGCGTCCGCCGCCCCCTGCCTGCTCGTGGTCGACGACGATCCCGACGTGCGGCGCTACGTCGATCGCGTGCTGCGCGCCGGCGGCTACGAGATCGTGCTCTGCGAGGACGGCGTGGAGGCCCTGGCCCTGCTCTCCGGCCAGCAGACCTTCGCGGCCGTGGTGCTCGACTGGGCCCTGCCCGGCCTCGACGGCCGCCGGGTGCGTGAGCAATTGCAGGCCCGCCAGCATCGGTTGCCCGTGCTCGTCATCAGCGGCCACGACCGCGAGCAGTACGAGGCGCTCGGCGGCATCGACCAGGCCACCCCCTGGCTCCGCAAGCCCTTCACGCCGACGGCGTTGCTCCGAGCGGTGCAGGATCTGCTGGCTCAGGCTGACGCGGCACGCGGATCCTGAGGCAGACGAAGAAGCCCGCCAGGGCGATGACCGCCGCCGCGACGAACACCCACTGGAATCCGAGGTTCTGCCAGACCCAGCCCGAGGCGATGGGCAGGGTCATGGCCACGGCGTGGTCGATGGTGATGCCGGCCCCCATGGTGGGCGTGATGTCGGCCGGGTCGACCGCGATCTTCTTGAGGTAGGTGGTGCGGGCCACCCGCAGCGCGAACAGCGTCTGGTCGAGCACGTAGGCCGCGTAGAGCGCGCCCATCATCGGCCCATGCGGCAGCAGGTCGCCCGCGAACGCGTACACCAGGCAGACCATGATCAGCAGCACCTCGTCGACCGCGAGCACGGTGCGCTCGCCCGCCCAGTCGATGACGTCGCCCAGCAACGGCCGTAAGACGACGCCGAGCGCCGAGCCGACGAACATGAGGGTCGCGATCGTGCTCACCGACACGTGGTGGATGTCGACCAGCACCCACGTGCCGAACACGAAGAAGATCTGCTTGCGGATGCCGAAGAGCGCCGAGATGGCGTAGAAGATGCCGTACTCGCGCCGCCAGACGAACACGCGCGGCCGGCGGTCGTGGCGGCCGGTCTCGATGCGGGAGAAATTCCAGGCCGCGACCACCGCCAGGAGGGCGGCCAGGATGTAGAAGGTCCGGTAGTCGGGGCCCAGCAGGCGCGCGATCAGGAAGACCGCGCCGGCGCCCAGCAGCCCCCCCAGGTTCTTGGCCCCGCCGAACTGGCCGAGCCGGCGTCCCTCGCCGCCTTGCCGCGCGAGCTTCAGGCCGAGCGGCCCCTCGAGCACGAAGTTCATGTGGTCGCCCGCCGACCAGACGAAGATCCAGAGGACGGCGAGCGCGGGGAACGGCGACACCAGCGCCAGGCCCAGGGCGCCCAGCGTGGTGACGGCCATGGCCGTGGCCATGGCGCGTCCCTCGCGGTAGCGGGCGGCCAGGAAGCCGACCGTGAAGATGACCAGGAAGCCCGGCAGTTCGCGCGGCAGCTCCAGCCAGCCGCGAGCCTCGGCGTCGAAGGCGTGGACGTCGTGCAGGTAGTTGCCGAGCGTCGAGTTGAAGATGCCCGCGGTGGCGCCGAAGGCGACGCTGGCCAGGAGCATGCGGCGGATGTCGAGTCGCTGCTGATCGGTCACGCTCACGCTCCTCGGGCGGGGTCGGCAAGATCGCGCGCGCGGCCCGCTCACGCAAGCCGGGCGGGGCGGGACCTAGACGGCCACGTCCGTGCCGTCCTCGCCGCCGTCGCCGAGGGGCTGCCGCTGGTCCGGCCGCCGCCGGCCCAGCCAGGTCAGGTGGGCCAGGCGTTCGAACGCCGGGTGGCCGGTCTCGAGGGCCCAGGCCGGCAGGCGCCAGTTCCAGTTGCCGCGGTCGGACCCGGGCAGGTTCATGCGCCCCTCCCGGCCGAGGCCCAGCACGTCCTGCATCGGCATGATGAAGGTGTGGGCGACCGAGGTCATGCCCAGGCGGATGAGCGTCCAGTTGGGCTCGTCGACCGGCCGGCCGACGTAGTCGCGCACGCGGTCGCGGACCGTCTCGTCGCAGGCCTCGGTCCACCAGCCGTTGGTGGGATCGTTGTCGTGGGTGCCCGAATAGACCACGCAGTTCGGCACGTGGTTGTGGGGCTGGAACGGATTGCGCGGCTCGCTCCAGGCGAACTGCAGCACCTTCATGCCGGGCATGTCGAAGGCGTCGCGCAGCTCCTCCACGCCGCGCGTGATCACGCCCAGGTCCTCAGCCACGATGGGCAAGGTGCCGAGGTGGCGACGCAGGCTCTCGAAGAATCCGAGGCCCGGCCCCTCGACCCAGCGGCCGCCGATGGCGTTCTCGGCGCCGGCCGGCACCGACCAGAAGGCCTCGAAGCCGCGGAAGTGGTCGATCCGCACGAGGTCGGTCTGGCGCAGGCAGGCGCGCACGCGGCGGATCCACCACGCGTAGTCCTCGCGCGCCATCGCGAGCCAGTCGTAGAGCGGGTTGCCCCAGAGCTGGCCGGTGGACGAGAAATAATCCGGCGGCACGCCGGCGACGGCCGTCGGCCGTCCGTCGGCTTCGAGGAGGAAGAGGTCGGGGCGGGCCCAGACGTCGGCGCTGTCGTGGGCGACGAAGATCGGCAGATCGCCCAGCAAGCGCACGCCGCGCTGGTTCGCATAGGCGCGCAGCGCGTGCCACTGGCGGGCGAACAGGAACTGCCGGAAGGCGTGGCAGGCGATGCGGTCGTCCAGCCGCGAGCGCGCGGCGGCCAGCGCCTCGGGTCGGCGGGCGCGCAGGTCGGGCTCCCATTCGGTCCACGGGCGGCCCGCGTGCTCGTCCTTGAGCGCCAGGAAGAGGGTCACGTCCGCCAGCCAGCCGCGCTCTTCGTGACGGAAGGCGGCGAAGGCCTCGCGGTGCGCGTCTGCGGCCGTGGCGTTGAACCGTTCCCAGGCGCGGTCGAGCACCGCGAGCTTCCAGGGAATGACGGCGCCGAAATCGACCCGGTCGTCCGCCAGGCGGGGCCCGCCCGCCAGGTCCGGATCGGTGAGCCAGCCCGCGTCCCGCAGCTCGTCGAGGCTGATCAGCAGCGGGTTGCCCGCCAGCGAGCTGAGCGTCTGGTACGGCGAGTCGCCGAAGCTCGTGGGTCCCAGCGGCAACACCTGCCAGAGGCTCTGGCCGGCGGCCACGAGCCAGTCGACGAAGCGGCGGGCGGCCGGACCGAGGTCACCGATGCCGTGCGGGCCGGGCAACGAGGTCGGGTGCAGGATGATCCCGCTGCTGCGCGGGAAGAGGTCGCGGTCGAACGTCATGGCGTTTCGGTCTCCGGGATCTGGGACGGCGGCGGACATCGGCGCCAGCTAACCAGCAGTCGCCCGCCGTGGCAAGTGCGAACGCGTGGCGGACGGCCCCTCAACCGGGCGCGCCGGCGAGGATCCGCGACAGGACCGGCAGCGGCGGGGGCGCGAGGTCGCCGACGGCCGCCGGCCGGGCGAGCGTCAGCAGCCGATCGAGTTGCCACCGGGCCGCCGGGATGTGGGCCAGGAACCCCGCCCGCCCCTTGATGTGCCCCAGGAACGCATAGGCGCCGAGCGCCTGCATGACCCGCTGCAGGCCGGCGGCGAGGGTCATGGCCCGCCACTGCGCGTCGCTCGGCCGGGGGGCGCCGCGCTCGGCCAGGCGCGCCGGATAGGCGGCCAGCAGGTCCTCGCGCAGCACGGGGTCGAGCTCGACGTAGGGGTCGTAGAGCAACGAGACGGCGTCGTAGGCCAGCGGCCCCCAGCGCATGCCCTGCACGTCCACCATCCGCACGACGGAGTCCTTGAAGAGGATGTTCTGCGACTGGAAGTCGCGGTGCACCAGCGTGCGGGGCTGCGCCAGGCAGGCCGTGGCCAGCGCGGCGAACTCCGGCTCGAGGGCGTCCAGATCGGAGCCTGCCAGGCCGAGGTGACCGCACAGATAGCGCTGCCTGAAGTAGCCGGTCTCCCAGCGCAGATGTTCGCGGTCGAACGCGCGGTCCCAGGCCGCCGGACAGCGGTGGCGGGCCTCGGTCCCGAACGTCTGCAGGTCGGCGAGCCGGTCGAGCACCCGGCCGTAGAGATCGGGCGCCCGGTCGGGATGCGCGCCCACCAGCCGTTGCAGGGTCTGGTCGCCCAGGTCCTCGAACACGATCGACCGCGCGCGCTCGTCCCGGGCCAGCACGGCCGGCGCGCCCAGGCCCTGGTCGTAGAGGAACGACGCGATCGCGACCGTACGGTCGACATCGGGGTCGGCCTCGGGGGCGGTCATGATCACCGCGCTGCGGTCGCCGGCACGCAGGCGGGCGAAGCGGCGGTCGCTGCCGTGGCCGGTGAACCATTCGCGCGAGGCGGCCCGATCGAAGCCCGCGGCGACGGCGGCGGCCAGCGCCGGGTCCCGGTCCGGCTCGGCCGTGACCGCCCAGCCCGGGCCGAAGACCGTACGGTGGGCCGACAGGCCCGCGGGCACGCGGACGCCGGGCAGCACGACGCACTCGTCGAGGCTGGACGAGTCCGGCACCCGGGCGCCCTCGCCGAGGCTCACGAACCCCGCGCCGAGCAGCCGTCGGTGCACGTCGAGGTAGCGGGGCAAGGTGCCGAGATCGTCCCAGCCGCCCGTGTGCACGAGGCCACGCACCCTGCCGGGCGCGCCGGCGAGCACACGGCCGAGCACGCTCACCAGGTCGCTGCAGCCGCCGGGGACGGCCGCCAGGAATCCGCGGTCGTAGCAAGCCAGGCCGGTGAAGGTGAGCAGGCGGTCGCCGGCCGCGGGCGCGGCCGCGGCCACGCCTGCGACGTCGCGGACGGTCCCATCGGCGCCCAGCCGGACGGTGTTGACGGCGGGGTGGTCGACCAGCGCCAGGGTCGCGAGCGCGCCGCTGCGCACGTGGAGGTCGAGCAGGCCGGCCAGGGCCAGGTCGCAGAGGACGTCGCCGTTGTGGACGAGGAACGCCTGACCGGCCGCGAGGAACGCCCGCGCCCCGTCGAAGGCGCCGGCCGTGCCGAGCAGGACGGGTTCGAGGCTCAGCTCGAAGCGGTCGCGGTCGGGGCGGTCGGCCAGGTGCGCGGAGATCCGATCGGCCCGATGATGCGCGTTGACCACGATGCGGTCGCAGCCGGCGGCCACCAGCGCGTCGGCCGCCCGGTCGAGCAGGGTGCGGCCGGCCACCGGCAGCAGGGGCTTGGGCAGGTAGTCGGTGACCGGCCGCAGGCGGGTACCCAGGCCGGCCGCCAGGACGAAGCCGCGCACCTCAGTCATAGAGGCGCGCCTGGTCGAGGCCGGCGGCGAACGCCTCGGCCGCGGGTTGCCAGCCGGCCACCAGTTCGTCGACATCCGCCCCGGCGTCCACCGCCTCGCGTAGCTCGGGGCCGCCGGCCAGGATGTCGATCGGCAGCTTCTCCGCCTCGTATTCGTACGGCGGCGGGCGCCAGAGCTCGCGCTCCGGCGCGAGGCGGCGGACCTCGCCCAGCAGGCTGACGTAGGTGAGCACGGGCCGGAACCGTCGGCGATCGGTCACGTGCAGCTGGATGCCGCCACAGAGCTCACCGGCATGCTTCTG
Organism: Candidatus Krumholzibacteriia bacterium; assembly: GCA_041390065.1. Lineage (GTDB taxonomy): Bacteria > Krumholzibacteriota > Krumholzibacteriia > LZORAL124-64-63 > LZORAL124-64-63 > Glo-17. Next base: position 446,728 of record JAWKQQ010000006.1, on the reverse strand, counting down.
GAAGGTCGGCTGGAAATGCAGCGGCCGCACCGCCACCCCGGGCAGCCGCCTGGCCGCAAGCTGCGCGGCGAGGCGGTCGGGATCGAGCCCCGGGGCGCCCACGATCTCGAACGGCCGGGTGGTGCCACGGCCCTCGCTCAGCAGGGTGCCTTCCAGGAGGCAGGCTCCGGGATAGACCAGCGCGGTGTCGAAGGTCGGCATGTTGGGCGACGGCATGACCCACGGCCGGTCGGTCTCGTCGTGCCGGTGGTCGCGCCGCCAACCCGTCACCGGCACCACCTCGAGGTCCACATCGAGGTCGGCCCAGCGCCGGAGCCAGAGGGCCAGCTCGCCCAGCGTGCAGCCGTGGCGCATGGGGATGGGCGCCAGGCCCACGAAGCTGCGGTAGGCCGCGCCAACGCCGTGACCCTCGACCGCCCCACCGAGAGGGTTGGGCCGGTCGAGCACGACCACCGCCTTGCGCTGCTCGGCGCAGGCCTCGAGGCAGAGCAGCAGGGTCCAGACGAACGTGTAGTAGCGCGCGCCCACGTCCTGCAGGTCGACCAGGAGCACGTCCAGGTCGGCCAGCATGGCGGCCGTGGGCTTGCGGTGCGTGCCGTAGAGCGAGTGGACGCGCAGGCCGGTGGCGGGATCCCGGTACCCCTCCCACTCGATCATGTTGTCCTGGGTCTCGCCCCGCAGGCCATGCTGAGGCCCGAACAGGACCCGCAGGTCGCCCCCCAGCAGACCGTGTAGCAACGGCACGGCGTGCCGGAAGCGACGATCGACGCTGGCCGGGTGCGCGAGCAGGCCGATGCGCCGGCCGCGCAGCCGCCTGGCCTGATCCTCGACGATGGTCTCCAGCCCGATGCTCACCTGCGCCATGACGACCTCCGGTTGGGCGGCAGTCTAAGGCATCGGCGGGCCGTGGCCAACCGCGGCCTGCGACCGACCGCGGCAACTGGCCATGGACGGCGGCGGGCGGAATCTCTATCGTCATCGGCACGCCTCGGTCATGGGATCGCGATGGAGGGAGACACCATGCCCCGACTGTGCCTCGTCTGCGTGCTGCTCGCGGCCGCCACCGCGGCGGTCGCCGACTCCCCCGTGCTCTGGGACCAGCTCGACTGGCGCCTCGAGCGCTCGGTCCTGGTGAGCCGCTACCTCTTCCACGACCGGCAGCCGGCCGACCCGTGGGCCCTCTACACGCGGACCCTGGGCCCGGACGAGACTCCGCTGGCCGACCTGCTGGCCGAGTTCCGGGCGCTCGCGCCCGAGGCCCGGCAACGGGCCACCCGTGCCGCCGAGGAGCGGCTCGCGAACGGCCGCCTCGCGCTCCTGGATTGCGTCTACCCGCTGCGCGACGCCGTGGAGAACCGCGAGCCCAACCTGGTGGGCGACGTCGGCGAGCCCACGCCCGGCTTCGCCGAGGCCACCGGCAAGGCCATCGAACTGTTCGCCGATGCGGTGCGCCGCGATCCCACGCTGGCCGAGGCGTGGTACCACCTCGCCTTCTTCACCGACCTGGCCGGCGACCGCGCCCGCAGCGCCCGCGCCCGCGCCGCCTTCTTCTCCGTCTGGCCCGAGCAGGACGCGGGCACCCGCGAGTCGCTGGCGCCGCTGCGCGAGCTGGCCGTCCTCGACCAGGCCTGGTCGCTGCGCGACGCCGGCCGGTACGACGAATGCACCGCCTGGCTCGATCGCGAGGACGCCGGTTTGTCCGTCGAGGCCACCCCGCCCGGGGTCGCGCCCGCCACCGAGGCGCGGCTGATCCGCGCCCTCTGCGCCGCCGAGCAGGGCAACGTCTCGGCGGCCCTCGGCGCCCTGCCGTCCTTGCCGCTGATGGCGCTGCCGCACCGTGCGTCGGCGCCCCTGCAGAGTTACGTGCCGGTGGGCCTGCAGGAAAGCTACTATCGCCAGCGGTTCGGCGACGACACCGATCCGCACCATAACCCGGCCCCCACCTGGCAAGAGGATCCCGTGGACAACCTGGCCCGGGAGCGGCGCGACAGCAGCTACCTCCGTCGCTGGGTGAAGGCCTGGACCAGCTTGCGCCGCGGTTACGAGGCCGAGACCGTGCGGCGCGACCTCGGCCGGGTGGAAACCGAGCTGGAGTTCCAGCCGCGCCTCGCCTGGCGCTGGTGGCAGGACCAGGGCCTGATCCACGAGGCTCTCGGCGACCCGGAACTGGCCCGCGTCTGCTGGGCGCGCGCCGCCGTCTACCGTCCCTTGTTCATCTACCAGCCCACCGGCCAGGGCCAGGGCCTGGCCGGCGTCCACGGCCTGGGCGGCACCGGCGAGCCCTACTTCCTCGGCTACGGCACCTTCTTCCTGGCCGGCAGCGTGTGGGGCTACGCCGCCAACGCCGAGCTCGCCAGCGAGGTGGAGACCGGCGCGCTCGAGCGGCAGGTCCTGCGCCGGCTCGCCGGCGAGGCCCTCGATGTGTGCGAGCGCCGTGGCTTCCGGCCGATCGAGGCGCGTGCGTTGCGCGGCCGCCTGGCCTTCCTCGACGAGGACTATGCGTCCGCCTGGGACCTGCTCCTGGGCGCCTGGGAGGCCCTCGAACCGCAGCAGGCCGCGCCTTCGGACCTGGCCCTGATGCTCGGACTGTGCCGGTTCAACAGCCAGGACTGGACGGCCGCCGAGCCCTGGCTGCAGACCTTCACCCAGCGCTCCCCCGAGGCGCCCGTCGGCTGGCTCACCCTGGGCCTCGACCGCGCGATGCTGGGCCGTGACGAGGCGGCCTTCGTCTGCCTGGACCGCGCCGTCGCGCTGGCGCCGGACGACGCGACCGCCCTCTACAATCGCGGCCTCCTGCATTACCGCCTGCGGCGGCGCGACGCGGCCCGGGCCGATTTCCTCCGCGCCCAGGCGCTGTGGCCCGACAACCCGCAGATCGCCCAGATGGTGGGGGTGGTGGGCGAGGAGACCGAGTACGACCTGCAGGTGACGGCCGCCCCGATGCACGTCGACCTCCCCGAGGCCCAGCGGCGCCGGCTCGCCGAGTTGCTCGCCGCCGGCCGCACCGACGCCTCGGCAGGCGAGCTGGCCGATCTGGCCGCCGCCGGCCCCGACCAGCGCGACCGGCTGCTGGCCGGCCTCGAGCAGCGATATCGCGACCGCCCCGACGCCACCAGCCGCACCCGCCTCGCCCAGGCGCTGCTCCTGGCAGGCGAGCCGGATCGTGTGCAGGCGTTGCTCGCCCCCTCCTGGCCCGACCAGCTGCAGCCCGTCGAACGGCGGCTGCTGCTCTATGCCGACCGCACCACGGGCGAGATCTCCCGGGCGGTCGAGGTGGCCGGCAGCGCACGCTGGGCCGATCGGCAGACCGAGACCGAGTTCCTCCTGCTCGCGGCCACCATCCTCCTCGAGCACGACCACCAGGCCGAGGCCCGGCAGGTGGTCAGGCGCGGATTGGCCCAGGACCCGAGCAACGCGGCCCTCCGCGATCTGGAGCGGAGCCTGGAGCGGTCGCCGTGATCGGCTCTCGGCGCGCGCTCGCCACGCTGGGCCTCGTGATGGTCCTGGCAGGCTGCGGCGGCCGCCCGCCGGCCGGCACGGACCCCGGCCAGGCGGCCGACCGGGACTGGTACCGACTGGACCGCAACCTCACGCGAGGCATCCTCGGCCGATACACGCGCTGGTTCGCCGACGAACCGCGGCCGCGCCTGGTCGCCCGCCGCGCCGCGCTGACCTTCGCCGCCCCGCTCGACTCCCTGGGGCCCGCGGCGTTCGCCGAACTGCCCGCCGCCGAGCAGGCCGAGCGTCGCCGGCAGGCCGGCGCCCTGCTCGACCGCGCCTCGCTGCTGGTCCGCGACCGCGCCGAACGCCTGCAGTTCGAACCCGTCCGGGGCTCGACGTTCGACCGCTTCGTCCTGCGCGGTCTGCAGACCACGTTCGACGAGGTCCTCAGCAGCCTGCATGGCGCCGTCGGCCTCGATCCCGGCAACGCCGACGCCTGGTATGCTCTGGCCTACTTCAGCGCCGCCGTCGGGGACCGGGCGACCGCGACCCGCGCCCGTCTGGCCTACCTCGAGGCGGCCGTCACCGCCGATCCGCGCGGCCGCACCCGCGCCGCCCGCGCCGTCCTGGACGAGGCGTGGGCCCTGCGCGAGGACGGGCACCATGCCCGCTGCCGCCTCTGGCTCGATGCCCACCGCGGCCTGATCGACGTCGCGCCACCGGTCCGCGACGCGTTGCCGCCCCGCGTCGAGCGCGACCTGATGCTCGGCCTTCTGGCCGCCGAGGCCCGCGATCGCACCGCGACCCTGGCCTGGATCAACCGTCTGCCGGCGGTGCCGGTCCAGCGGCACGGGGTGCGCCGCGACAGCCACTACCTGCGCACCTGGGTGCGCGCCTGGCTCGAGTTCTGCGACGGGAACCTCGACGCCGCCACGCGCGCGGTGTCGCAACGCTCCCCCGAACGCCTGCACACCGGCGTGGACTGGCGCTTCTATCAGGACCTCGGGCAGATCTGCGACGTGGACGGCCAGCGGGACGCGGCCCTGCGGTTCTGGGGCGTGGCCATGCGCCTGCGGCCCTACCTCGGGTTCTACCCGCAGACGGTCATGGCAGGACCGCCGACCACCCTCGGGATCGACGGCACCGACGCACCCTACGTGATCGGGTACCGGACGCACTGGCTGGGCGGCAGCGCGTGGGGCTTCGCGGCGACACGGGTGCTGCTCTGCCAGGTCCATCAGCCCGCGGACGAGCCGCGGCTCTGGCAGGAGGCCTTCGACAGCCTGGACCGCTGCATCCGGCGCCAGGATCATCCGGGGCAGGCCCGGTTGCTGCGCGCCCGCCTGAACCTCCAGCTCGGTCGCCTGGACGCCGCCGAGGCCGACCTCCGGGATGCGGCCGTCACGCGCCTGGCGGCCGGCCAGACCGCCGGCGAGGTCGCCTTCCTGCGCGGCGTGGTGGCCTGCAACGGCGGGGACCTCGCCGCCGCCCTGCCTCTGCTCGAACGCGCGACCGCCCTGGACTCGACCAACGCGCGCCCCTGGCAGGCCCTCGCGGTGAGCCTCGCCTACCTCGGCCGCGACCGCGAGGCGCGCCGCGCCTTCGACCGCACCGTGCGCCTGGCGCCGCAGGACGGCGCCGCGCGGTTCAACCGCGGTCTCTTCCTCCTGCAGCACGGCGAGCGCGACCTCGCCGAGCGAGATCTCCTGGCCGCTTCCCAGCTCATGGCCGACAACAGCCGCGCGGTGCACCTGCTGCAGGCGGTCGCCTCGGGTCGCGAGGTGACGGTGGACACGACCCCGCAGGCCATCCGGCTGGTGGCCAGCGACGCCGAGATCCGGCAGGCCGGTGAACTGGCCGCCGTCATGGAGGCCGACCCGGACGAGTTGCTCGCATCCCTCGGCGACACGCCCGAGGAGCGGCAGCTCTGGCTGGACCTCCTGGACGAGCGGTACCGCGACCATGCCGATCCGGCGGCACGCCGCGCCCTGGCCGAGGCCCGGACCGCGAGCGGCGATCCCCAGGCGGTGCGCGGCCTCCTCGGACCGGAGTGGCCCGACGGGCTCGGCCCCCGCGAGCGCGTGCTGCTGCTGCTGGCCGACCGTGCCGTGGGCGATCCGTCGCGGGCCAGGTCGCTCGCCGCCGGCGAGCCGGACTGGCTGGAGCCGCCGCTGGTGATCGCCGCGGTCACCTTGCTGCTCGACGCCGGCGAGCCCGAACCGGCCCGCGGACTCCTGGCGCGGGCGCGCCGCCGCTGGCCGGGACAGGCGGCCCTGGCCGAGCTCGCGACCCGCCTGCCGGCCGGGCCCTAGCTCAGGAGGTCCTCCACCACGGCGGCCTGGTTCTCCCACGTGTAGGCCACCTTCGCCCGCTTGACGGCGGCCGCCATGCGGTCGGCGTGCTGCTCGTCGAAGAACCGGATGCAGGCGCGGGCCAGCGCCTCGCTGTCGGCGGGCGGCACGAGGAAGCCGGTGTCGCCGTCGCGGACCACCTCCGGCAGCCCCCCCACGCGCGTCGTCACCACGGGCAGGTCGTAGTTCCAGGCGATCTGGACGATGCCGCTCTGGGTGGCCGACACGTAGGGCAGCACCACGAGGTCGCTGGCCATGAACCAGGTCTCGACGGCCTGGTCGGCCACGTACTCGGGGTGGAAGAGGATCACGTCGGAGGCGCCGGTGGCGGCGATGCGCTGATCGTAGACCGAGCGGTCGCCGTAGACGTCGCCCACCATCGCGACCCGCACGCCGGCGGGTCCCCAGTGGTCGCGTAGGCGCGGCACCGCGTCGATGAGGTGCACGAGGCCCTTGTAAGGCTTGATGAACCCGAAGTAGAGCAGCACGCGCGCGTCGGGCGGCAGGCCGAGGGCGCGGCGGGCGTCGGCCCGGCTGGGGCGGGGCCGGCCGGGGTCGCCGTAGTCGTAGACCGGGTGCGGGGCGAGGCGCACCCGCTCGGGCGACACCTCGGGCAGGAGCGCGAGCAGGTCGCGCCGCACCTGCTCGCTCTGGGCCACGAAGCCGTGCCCCTGGCGCAGAGCCTGGCGCGTCAGCCACATACCCAGCGGGTAGGTCTCGTGCGGCACGACGTTGTCGAGCAGCCAGAGGACCCGCGTGCGGCGCCGGATCCGGTGCGCCACGTCGCGGAAGCCGAGGGCGAAGAACGGCATCCACCAGCGGGCGATCACGCCGTCGGGCGCGAACGCGAGCAGGTCGCGGGCGCTGCGCCGCCAGCTCCAGGGATCCCACGGCACGAACTCGCGCTGGCTCGGGCAGTCCAGCCAGGGCGCCGTGGGCCCTTCCTGCGACGTGCCCGGAAACAGGAAGCCGGGATACTGGCGGCGGAAGCCGGTCCAGTGCATGGCGTGGCCGCGAGCGGCGAGCGTGCGGTAGAGGTTGGCCTGGGCGGCGACGATGCCGCCGCGCAACGGAGGTGAGGGTCCGAACAACGCCAGGCGCATGCGAGACTCCGGGTCCGGGTCAGCCATCGGCCGTATCTGCCCAGACTACGCCACGGACCGCGCCACGCCAAGGAGGGGATGCAGGCCGGCCCGCGCACGTGACAAGGCCGGGTCGATCTTGTAACGTCAGGGGGGAACCGAAGTCTTGGAGGGAAATCGATGCCCAGGCGCGCCCGGCGGTTCGCCGGACGACATCTCGCAGGCGCGGCCGCCCTCGTCCTCGCCGCTCTGGCCCTGGCCGGATGCGGCTCGACGTCGTCCTGGCGGCCAGGGGACATGTCCGCCGCGCCGTCGGGCCTCTACGTCGACTGGGACTACCAGGACTGGTGCATCGACCGGTTCATCCTGGTCGCCGTCCGCGACAGCCGGCAGGCCCGCGAGGTCGACCGGGTCGCCCTGCAACGCGAGTACCTGGATGCGGTCACCTTCCAGGCGGCCTGGGACTCCCTCTCGCTCGTCACGTTCCTCGGCCTCGATCCGGCCGAGCAACAGGCCCGGCGTCGTGACGGGGCCAGCGCCCTGCGGGATGCGCGGCGCGCCATCCTGAGCACCGTCAATTACTACCGCGGCGTCGGCGACCGCGCCCCGGGCACCAACCTCACCAGCGTGAACGTGCCCATGCCGCCTGCCGGGACCGAGACCGCCGTCAGCGTCGCGATCGCCAAGCTCGTCGCGGCCACCGGCATCGACCCCGCCAACGCCGCCGCCTGGCACGACCTGGGGTACTTCTGCGGCATCGTGGGTGACCGCGTCCGGCAGCAGCGGGCCCTGGCCTCGTGCCTGGCGGCGCTCGACCAGGCGTCCGCCGACGTCGTCGAGCACGTCGACGCGTTGCGCCTGCGCCGGGACGTGCTCCTCGACCTCGCCTGGCTCGCGCGCGATCTCGGTCAGCCGGCGGTCACCGTCGCGTACCTCGACCACCTGCAGCCGTGGCTCGACGTGCCCGGTCGCGAGCGCGAGGAACGGCAGTACGAGGCCCAGTTGCTGCGGGGCCTGGCCCTCGCCGACCAGGGCGAGTGGCTGGCCGCCGTCTCGCAGGCTCGCGACCTGCCGCGGCTGCGGGTGACGACGCGCACGCTCGCCGGCGGCGCGGCCAGACAGGACCTGCGCTGGTCCCTCACCGCCCCCCACTTCATGACGCTCGGATTCGACCGCGCCGCCTGGCCGCAGCAACCGTCGGACTTCGGTCGCCGCTGGATCAAGGCCCTGGCCGGCGCTCCGGCCGGCGAGTCGTCCCACATCCTGTGGCTGCTCGGGCCGCCGCCGACGCACCTGGAGTTCCCCGCCCGGCTGGCGTCGCGATACTGGCAGGATCAGGGCAAGATCTACGCCGCGGCCGGCGAGCGGGAGATGGCCGGCCACTGCTACGAGTGGGCATCGCTGTATCGGCCGTTCGCGATGTTCTTCCCGCTCACCGCGGCGGACGGCAACCCGCGGGGAGGTCAGCCGGCGTACTTCGTGGGTTACGGGACGTACTTCCTGTGCGGTGACCGCGAGGCCTACGACCGCGACGCCGACGCCATCGTGGCCGAACGCAGCCGCACCAGCCTGTCGCCGGATTGAGACCTCAGGGCGCGCTTCGCTCCACCCGTTCGGCCAGTTGCCGCCAGCGCTCGGGATCCAGGCCGAGCGCGTGCGCCACGTCGAGGGCGCGACGGGCCTGCGTCACGTTGCCGAGGTCGAGCATCACCTGCACCAGGTCCGTCAGCAGATCCACCCGCAAGGCTGCCGCCTGCGGCCGGCTCAATTCGCCCTGCAACGCCTCGACGGCGGCGAACAGCTGCCCCGATGCTCGCAGGGCCGCCACCCTGCCGCGGACCGCGGCCACGCGGGCGGTGGTCGACGGGTCGGCCGGCCCGTCGGCGAGGTCGAGGTCGGCCGGACCGAGGGCCGACGGCAGGTTGCCCGCCTCGGTTCCGGCGAGCAGCACGCCGGCCACGGGGTCCTGGGGCCGGTCGCGCAGGGCGGCCAGCAGATGATTGCGCGCCGCGCCGGAATCCCCGCGCGCGAAGGCCTCGAGGGCGCGGTTGACCTCGTAGCTGTAGGAACGCAGGTACGCGTCGGCCGGCGGTCCCCATACGCTCACCTGGTAGACGCCGCCACGCCGGCCGGCCGTCAACACGGCGGAGATCTCCTCATCCACCCCCCAGGGCACGTCCACCTCGTGGCGCTTCTCGGCCCGCTGGTCGAACACCAGGCTGCCGTCGGCCACGCGCCGGACGTTCAGGTGGCTCGCATCGAGGTCGCCCTCGACGAGCAGCACCCAGCGCCGCACCGGGATCTGGGCGAACGTGACCGCGAAGGCGGTCGACTCGCCCGGCCCCAGCCGATAGGACTCCTCGCCCCAGGAGACCAGGCCCGGGGGCGCCCACGACGCGGCCGAAGGCGTCGCCGCGGCGATCAACGTCCAGGCCAGGAGCAGGTAGCGGTGGACAGCGGCGGTCATGGGTTCGATACTCCCGCGAAGACGTCCCGTTCCCCGTCCACACGTTACGCCACGAACCCCGCGGGGGGCAATGGCGCGATAGGAGGCCATCCGTGACTCGCTGGCTGCTGCCTGTCTGGCTGCTCGTCGTGGGGCTCGGCGCCCCGGCGGCCGGCCAGGACGTGATCGACCTGCGCCCCCATGCGACCGACCTGGTGGTGAAGGTGGTCCAGGCGGGCGACGACCGGCCGGTGACCGCCGAGCGGGTGATGGTCCGCGCGCAGGGCGCCCTGCTCGTCACCCTGGCCGAGGCCGAGAACGTCCACGGCGAGGTCACCTTCGGCGGCGTCGAGGTGGTCCTGCCGCAGTCGTACGTCGTCTCCGCCTGGGTCGAGGGCGTCGGCTACCACGTCCGCCACACCGGCCAGCAGTTCGCCGACGGCAAGGCGGCGGTGGTGCATGCGTTCGCGCAGACCGACCTCACCGAGGGCCTCCGCGTCACCGGCATGAATCTCGTCGTCCGGCGCCGCGAGGGCGGCTTCGGGTTCGAGGCGATCGTCAACGTCGACAACCAGTCGCGGCCCCAGCGCACCGTGGCCGCCGACGCGATGGGGGTGCGGCTGGCCCTGCCGCGCGGCCTCGCGCAGATCACCGTCGAGGTGGACGACGGCCCGGAGCCCTTCCCGGCGACCCTCCGGCCGGCCGGCGACCTGACCGGCGTGGTGGCCGCCGTGCCGCCCGGCCAGGCCCGCATCACCGTCAGCGGCTACGTGGCCGCCGACGCCGAGCTCGAGTTCACGGCCGCCTGCAACCTGCCGGTCGACGCCTGGAGCCTGATGACCTGGCCCGCCGACCTGCGGGTCGACAGCTTCGACATGCAGGCCGACACCGAGCACGACTACGCCGGTTTCGGCCGCTGGCGCGGCCGGCCGCTCGACCCCGGCCGCACGGTCGACATCCGGGTGGTCAGCCCCCGGCCCACGACGGCCGTCCCGGTCTTCTCGGACACGCCCGCCGGACCCGGCCAGGCCGCAACGCCCACCGCGCCCGGCCGGCGGGGCGTACCCTGGGTGACGATCAGCGTGGCGGCGGTGCTGCTGGCGGCCTACGCGGTCTGGCGCCTGCGCCGCTGAGCCGCCGGCTTGCGGGGCTAGGCAGGCGCCCGGGGATGATCTATAATGAAACTTGTCGTCATTTGATCCTCCCCGGCTACGCCGGAACGCGGCGCCGTCCGGATTCCCGTCTTCCCCTGGAGTGCTCATGAACCGCCTGCTCGTCATGAAGCTCATCGCCTGCGGCGTCCTCATGCTGGCGCTCGGTGCGCTGGCCGACGTCGTGCCCACGGCCCGCCAGTTCCCCGTGCAGCCGCTGACCGCCGTCGATCAGCTCGTGCTGCCGGCCGTCGATGCGGCCAAGGCCCGCGAGGACCTCGAGATCGCCAAGCTGCAGGGCGACCCCCTGCCCTTCGCCCAGCCCGAGGACCTCGCGCTCACGCCCGAGGACCGCGGCACCTGGGAGACCCTCGGCGACCCCCGCTTCCAGCTCTGGCGCCTGCGGATCGAGGCCCCGGACGCCCTCTCGCTCAACCTCGGCTTCGACCGGTTCCGCCTGCCCAAGGGCGGCCGCCTGGTGATCCACGCGCCGGAGGATCCGATCCTCGCGCGCGAGTTCACCGCGGCCGACAACCGCGGCCACGGGCAGCTGTGGACGCCGGTGGTCCTGGGCTCGTCGCTGGTGATCGAGCTCACGTTGCCGACCGAGAGCCGGCATGACTACGACCTGCGCCTGGCGCGCGTCGGCAAGGGCTTCCGCTACTTCGGCGAGGAGCTGGGCGACAAGTCCGGCTCGTGCAACAACGACGTCGTCTGCCCCGAGGGCGATCCCTGGCGAGCGGAGATCAACAGCGTGGCGGTCTACACGCTGAACGGGTCCTGGACGTGCACCGGCGCGATGGTCAACAACACCGCCGAGGACGCCACGCCCTACTTCCTGACGGCCAACCACTGCGGCATCAACAGCTCCAACGACGCGTCGATGGTCGTGTACTGGAACTTCCAGAGCCCGGTCTGCGGTCAGCAGGGCGGCGGCTCGCTGGCCGACAACCAGTCGGGCGCGATCTTCCGTGCCTCGTACTCGACCAGCGACTTCTGCCTCGTCGAGCTCGAGGAGATGCCCGATCCGAGCTGGAACGTCACCTACTCGGGCTGGGACCGGCGCGACACCGACCAGCCCGGCGCCGTGGGCATCCACCACCCCAACACGGACGAGAAGGCGATCAGCTTCGAGTACGATCCCACCACCACCACCAGCTACCTGAGCAATGCGGTCCCCGGCAACGGCACCCACATCCGCATCACCGACTGGGATGACGGCACCACCGAGCCCGGCAGCAGCGGCTCGCCCCTCTACAGCCCGGGCCACCACATCGTCGGCCAGTTGCATGGCGGCTACGCCGCGTGCGGCAATGACCTGTCCGACTGGTATGGCCGCGTGTCGGTGAGCTGGAACGGCGGCGGCAGCAGCAGCTCGCGCCTGAGCACCTGGTTGGACCCCCTGGGCCAGGCGCCCGAGACCCTCGACCTCTTCGACCCCGGCGCCACCGGCCTGGGCGTGCAGCCGTTCAGCGGCCTCGACGCCGAGGGCAACCCCGGCGGCCCGTTCACGCCGTCGAGCCTGGTCTACACGCTGGAGAACCGCGGCGCCTCCGCCATCTACTTCCAGGTCAGCGCAGACCAGGCCTGGATCGACCTCAGCACGGCCGGCGGCAACCTCGCCCCCGGCGCCAGCACCACCGTCACCGTGGCGCTGGGCGCGGCCGCGGGCGGCCTGCCGGTCGGCCTGCATAGCGGTACGGTGAGCTTCGTCAACCAGACCACGGGCGAGGGCGACACGGTCCGCCTGGTGAACGTCCAGGTGGGCACGGTGCAGACGGTGCTGAGCTGGACCATGGACACCGACCCGGGCTGGAGCCGCGAGGGCCAGTGGGCCTGGGGCCAGCCCACCGGCGGCGGCGGCCAGTACGGCAACAGCGACCCGACCGCCGGCTACACCGGCCCGAACGTGCTGGGTTACAACCTGGCCGGCGATTACGCCAACAACCTGCCCGAATACAGCCTGACCACCGGCGCCATCGACTGCACCGACCTGCAGGCGGTGAGCCTGCGGTTCCGTCGCTATCTCAACGTGGAGCAGCCGGCCTACGACCACGCCGCGATCCGGGTGAGCACCGACGGCAACACCTGGTCGACCATCTGGGAGAACGGCAGCGAGATCACCGACGCGAGCTGGCAGCTCGTGGAGTACGATCTGTCGGCCATCGCCGACCATCAGCCCACCGTCTACCTCCGCTGGGTCATGGGCACGACGGACAGCAGCTGGCAGTTCAGCGGCTGGAACCTGGACGACGTGGAGATCCGCGGCCTGGTGACCACGGCCACTGCGATCCTCGACACGCCGGCGGCCGCCGTCACCCTGCGCGGAGCGGCGCCCAACCCGTTCAACCCGCGCACCCAGGTGTTCTTCAACCTGGCCAGCACCGGTGAGGTCCGCCTCGCGGTCCACGACGCCCGCGGTCGGCTGGTGGCCGTGCTGGCCGACGGCGTGCTCGCGGCCGGCGATCATGCCGTGGCCTGGAACGGCACCGACCGGACCGGCCGCCGCCTCGGCAGCGGCGTGTACTTCGCGCGGCTCGAGGCCGGCGGCCTGACCCGGACCGCCAAGCTCATGCTGGTGAAATAGCCCCTCGCCCCGGTCCGGATCCGCCGAGGTCGCCCCCGCCGGGGCGACCTTGGCGTTTACAGGAACCCTGATCCATGCCTATCATTCGCCGGGGCAACCCCGTCGGCGAGGATCCCGGCGGTCACCGAGGCTGAAAGGAACGGCATGGACATGCGCAGGTTGGCCGTGGCCGGCGCCATCTTGCTCGCCGCTGGGGTGCTGCTGATCGTCCTGCTCGGACGCCGAGACCAGGCGCCGAGCGGGTCCTCCTTGCCGCGGGTCGCGGCCGATCCCACCCCCCCCAGCCTCGACGAGGTCACCACCTTCCTCGACGACTACAACGCCAACTACCGCGCGCTCTGGACGACGGCCGAGGTCGCACGCTGGCAGTCCAACGTGGACATCAGCGAGGACAACACCCGGGCGGCGGTGAAGACGGCCCAGGCCCTGGCCGACTACGTGGGCAGCCGCAAGATCATCGACCAGCTGCAACGGCTGCGTCAGGCCCGCGACCTCAGCGAGATCCAGGAGCGGCAGCTCGATCGCGCCTGGCAGGAAGCCGCCCGCTACCCCGGCACCTCGCCGGCGACCGTCCGCAAGCTCATCACCGCCGAGGCCGTGCAGGGCGCCACCCTCCACGGCCACGTCTACCGCCTCACCCTGCCGGGCCAGGCGCCCCGCGAGGTCACCACCGGCGAACTCGACCGCCTGCTCCGAGAGACCATCGATCCCAAGCAGCGTCTGACCATCTGGAACTGCAGCCAGACCGTGGGACCGCCGCTGAAGGACGGCCTGGCCGAGCTGCAGTCCCTACGCAACGCCGTGGCGCGCACGATGGGGTACTCGTCCTACTTCTCGCTCCAGGCCGCCGACTACGACATGTCCGGCGACGAGATCATCATGCTCATGGACGACCTCGTGGAGGGCATCCGTCCGCTCTACGAACAGCTGCACTGCTGGGTGCGCCACGAGCTGGCCGCGCGGTACGGCGTGACCGAGGCGCCCCGCCTGTTGCCGGCCCACTGGCTGCCCGACCGCTACGGCTCCGAGTGGCCCGGCGTGGTGTCGGGCGTGGACCTCGACGGCATGCTGCGCAACGTGTCGCCGCAGTGGATCATCGAGCAGGGCGAGCGGTTCTACATGAGCCTGGGCTTCTCGCCGCTGCCGCTGACGTTCTGGGGCCGTAGCGACCTCTATGAGCTGCCCGTCGACGCCAACCGGCGCAAGAGCACCGTGCCGTCGGCCTGGCACATCGACCTCGACCAGGACGTGCGGGCGTTGATGTCCGTCCGCAACGACATGCGCTGGTTCCGCGAGGTGCATCGCCAGCTCGGCCACGTCTACTACGACCTCTCGTACGCCCGGCCCGAGGTGCCGCCCATCTTGCGGCGCGGCGCCAACCGCGCCCTGCACGCGGCGGTCGGCGACCTCGCCGAGCTGGCCTCGTCCCAGATGGCCTACCTGCTGGAGATCGAGCTCATCGATGCCGTCGAGGCGCCGGACCAGGTGCGCTGGCTGCTGAACCAGGCCCTCACCGGCGCCGTGGTCTCGATCCCGTTCGTGTGCGGCACGGTGACCCACTGGGAGCACGACCTCTACGAGGGCGAACTGCCCCGCCATCAATACAACGCCCGCTGGTGGGAGTATGCCGAGCGCTTCCAGGGCGTCGCCCCGCCCGGTCCGCGCGGCGAGGAGCTCTGCGACCCCGCCACCGTCCCCGACCTCACCGAGAATCCCGGCCGCGCCTACGACCAGGCCCTCGCCGTGGTGATCATGCACCAGTTGCACCGCTACATCTGCCGGGAGATCCTGGATCAGGACGTGCACGAGGCCGACTATTACGGCAACACCCAGGTGGGGATCTACCTCGAGTCGATCCTCGCGGCCGGAGCCATGCGGGACTGGTCGCGGTTGCTGTACGAGGCGACCGGCGAGCCGCTCAGCGCCTCGGCCATGCTCGACTACTACGAACCGCTGCTGTCCTGGCTACGCGAGCAGAACCAGGGGCGGGTCGTGGGCTTCGAGCGGAGCGAAGCCGCGAGAAATTAACCCCAAGGGCTTATTCTTACACAATTAACCGAATTGGTTTATTCCCCTTGACGTGAGCGGTCCATCGGGGCAGGATGAACCCATGAATGCAATCGAGACTCCCTATCTCGTTCTCGGCGGCGACATCCGCCGCTCCCGCGACCGGGTCGACCGCGCCGCCCTGCAGACGCGCCTCGAGGCGTCCCTGGCCCGGGTCAACGTGCGTTTCGACAGGGATCTGGCCGCCCCGCTGAGCGTCGTCCAGGGCGATGCGTTCCAGGGCCTGCTGCGCCGCCCGGCCGCCGCCATGCCTCTGGTGGTGGCGCTGGAACTGGCGTTGCAACCGGTCAGCTTCCGGATCGGCCTCGGCTGGGGCGCTCTGGCCACCCCCATGCGGCCGACCACCGCGAGCATGGACGGCCCCGCGTTCCATCGGGCCCACGAGGCGCTCGAGGCCGCGCGGGCCGGCGAGGCCTGGCTCGTGGCGCGCGGCCTGCCCGACCCGGACCAACCGGTGTTCGACGGCCTCGTGTCCCTGCTCGGCGCCGTGCGCGACGGCTGGACCGCGAGCCAGCGGCGCGCCGTGTCCGCCCGACGCGAGCAGCCCACCGGCAAGGCCGCCGCCGCCGCCGCGGGCGTCAGTCCACCCGCCATGAGCCGGGCGCTGCGCGCCGCCCACTACGCCGAGGTGCTCATGGCCGAGGCCGCCGTCGCCAGCCTGCTCTCACGCCTGGGAGATGCCCCATGAGTCCGCTCCTGTCCGCCCTCGTGGCCGGCTACCTCCTGACCGCGCACGCCTGGCCCGGTCTGGCCGCCGGCGGCGAGCCTCGTGGCCGCGGCGAAGCCCTGCTGCGGCGGTTCGGTGCGGTCGTGCTATCGGTGGCGCTGGCCGGGCTGGCCGTCGGCACGACCGGGCTCGCGGTGGTGGCCGCCTGTACGGGGGCGGCCTTGCTGGTCCAGCTGTTCGCCCGTCGGCACCTCTCGAGCCTGCGCCGCTACGCGACCGCCCAGGCGATCCACCTCGTTGGCCTCGCGCTCGCCTGGGGCCTGCTCACCTGGCCGCCGCTGACGACCCTCGCGCCGGGCCCCGCGCCAGCGGCCCTGACGGCCTCGGCGCCCCGCGCCCTGGACCTCGCGCTCGCGGTCGGCCTCGTGGCGGCCGTGCTGCGGGGCGGCATGATCGTCACCGCCCTGGTGCTGCGCGCGTTTCCGGCCCTGCCTCTGGATCCGGACACCGCCCGCATGGGACGCACCATCGGCGTGCTCGAACGGGCGCTGATGCTCTTGCTGGTCAGCCTCGGCCAGTGGGGCGCGGTCGGCCTCGTGGTCGCCGCCAAGAGCCTCGCGCGGTTCGAGGCGCTCAAGGAGCGTCATTTCGCCGAGTACTACCTCATCGGCACCCTCACCAGCCTGCTGATCGCCGCCGTCGGCGGCCTGGCGCTACGCCTGGTTCTCTGACCACTTTTTTCTGCAACCCGGCTGCCGGTTCGCCGTATGTGTATCTGTTGACTAATACACGCATACACTCGATCATAGGGGTCCCGCCGAGCGCGACCGGGTGGAAAGGGCGCTGCGCGAAAGGAACGCTGAGATGCTCTTCGCGGTGGACCCGCACAGCGGGGTTCCCATCTTCCGGCAACTGATGGAGCAGGTGAAGCTGGCCATCGCCAGCGGCCGCCTCGCTCCCGGCGACGACCTGCCGTCGGTCCGCTCACTCGCCACTCCCCTGGGGGTCAACCCGATGACCATCAGCAAGGCCTACAACCTGCTCGAACGCGAGGGCTTCCTCGACCGCCGCCCCGGCAAGTCTCTGGTGGTGGCCGACCTGCCGGCCGACCAGCTCGGCCGGGGCCGCCTCATCGAACTGGAACGCGCCCTGCGCCCGGCGGCCGACCTCGCCCGCGAGCTGAACATCGAACCCGACGACGCCGTCGCGCTCCTGCGGCGTCTGCTCACCACGACCGAGGAGTCGGCATGAACGTGCTGGAGATGCGCGGAGTGACCCGCGCCTACGAGAAGGGCGTCAACGTCCTCGAGAATCTCGACCTCTCCGTCGAGGCCGGCGAGGTGATCGGCCTGCTGGGCCGCAACGGGGCCGGCAAGACGACCCTGCTGCGGATCGCCATCGGCATGCTCGCCGCCCAGGCCGGCAGCGTGCGCGTGTTCGGACTGGATCCGCGCCGCGAACCGCTCGCGGTCAAACGCCAGGTCGGGTACGTGTCCGAGGACCAGGTCCTGCCGGGCTTCCTCACGGTCAACGGCGTCATCGACCTGCACCGCCGCCTCTACCCCGACTGGGATCAGGACCTGGCCCGGGACCTCAGTTCCCGCTTCCACATGGACGCCGACCAGAAGATCAAGAACCTGAGCAAGGGCCAGGCGCGGCAGGTGGCGCTGCTGTGCGCGGTGAGCCACCGCCCACCGCTGCTCCTGCTGGACGAGCCCGCAGGCGGCCTCGACCCCGCCATGCGCCGCGAGTTCCTGGAGACCGCGATCCAGATGCTGGGCGAATCGGGCACCACGATCCTCTTCTCCAGCCACCACATGACCGACGTCGAGCGGCTCGCCAGCCGCCTGGTCATGATCCACGACGGCCAGAAGTGGATCGACAGCGCCCTGGACGACGTGCGCGAGGGCTACTGCCTCGTGCTCGCCCCCGCCTCGGCGACGGTGGACACGGCGGCGATCCTGCGGCACCCGCGCTGCCTCACCGTCCGCCGCCGCGACGACGCGGTGCGGGCGGTGTTCGAGCTGGACTGCGCCGAGGCCGACCGCGTGGCCCGCGGCGAGCTCGGGCTCGCCGGCGCACGGAGCCTGCCGCTGAACCTCGAGGACATGTTCATCGAGCTGGTGGGAGGAGGACGGTCGTGAACCGGGCCCTCTGGCGTAGCCATCCCAGCCGCAGCGTGTTCGTCTTCAAGTGGTTCGCGATGACGGCGTCCACGTCGATGCTCTGGTTCGGCGCCGTGTCCTTCCTCATGGCGGCCGGCCAGGTCGGCAACCCCCACGTCCTGCTCTCCTGCGGCTGGCTGTTCCCGGCGTTCTTCGTGGCGTTCGGTCCGTTCGGCGACCGTGCGAGCGAGTTCGCGACGCTGCTGCCGGTGAGTTCACGGCGGCTGTGGACGGTCCACGTGGTGACGGTCACCGTGCTGTCCCTGCTGCTGCTGGTGGCCTGCTTCGCGCCGCTCACCTGGCTGATCGGCATGCTGGCCGCGCGGACCGCGGAACGGCCGGAGCAGTCCGTGCTCCTGGCCGCCCAGTTGCCCCGGTTCTGGAGCCACGGCGTGGCGTGGCTGCTGACGCTCGTCGCGCTCACCGCCACCCAGCGTCCGGACCTCGCGCGGGTGCCACGCACCCGGGCCTGGTACGGTCGGCAGCTGACGTTCGTCCTCGGGGCCACCGCCGGCATGTTCGGGATCGGCGCGCTCACCGGCGTTTCGGCCGCGGCCCTCGTCGCGCTCGCGAGCCTGGCCTGGCTCGGGCTGAGCTGGCGCCGGGTGCCGGCGGCCCTCGCGCTGTGGCCGCAGGAGGCGGTCGCCGGGACCCGCCGCACCGCGGCCGCGCCCCTCGCCGACAGGTTGGCCTGGCGGCGCCGGCTTCCGCTCTGGGCGATCATCCACCTCGGTGCGGCCAAGCACGAGGCGATGCATCTGTTCTCCATCCCGTTCGTGCTGCTCGTGGGGATGTGGCTGTCGGACTGGCCCGCCGTGGTGCTGGAGGCCGGCCTGGTGGGCGTCGTCTTCGTGCCCATCACGGCCTACATGCTGTTCACCATGGCCGCGACGCCGCTCTTCCGGTTGTCGCGGTTCGACTGGCTGCCGATCTCGCGCGACCGGCTGCTCGTGATCCTCTTCCTGCCCCTGATCGTCCTCCTCGCGCTCGGCGACCTGAGCGGGCAGTGGATCGCCGAACGCCAGGGCCCCCGGACCGAGGCGCTCGTCTTCTCCGGCGACCCCGACACCTACGGCGTGCGCATGCCGGCCGAGTATTTCAAGCTGGCGTGGGGCGAGCCGCCGGCGGTGACCACGCCGTCGGGTCGGAGGATCGACCCGCCGGACACCTGGCGTCCGACGCTGCTGCCTCAGGTGGTGCTGTACAAACCGTACCACACGCCTCTGGGGACGAGCCTCGACGACTGCGCCTGGCAGCTCGAGCGCGCGAGCAGGGACATCTACGGCCAGGCCGTCCCCGCCGCCGTCTTCCGCGACCGTTACCTCACCGTCGATCCTGCGGGCGTGGTAGTCCCGCGGCAGACGGACGGCCTGACGCTGCAGCGCGACCTGCCCGACCTGAAGCCGCGCCGCCATCCGGGTCTGCCCGCGGTGCAGGTCATGCTGGTGGCGTTCTACACGCAGCTCAGCTACCTGATCCTGCTGCTGTTCTACCGGCCCGGCCGCAGCGAGGCGGCGCGCAAGCGGGCATACGGAAGCCTGCTCGGAGTGCTCATGGCCATCCATATCGGCCAGTTCCTCACCTCGCGGGATTCGATCGGATCGATCTGGAAGGTCTCCACCCATGGCGTTGGCGCTGAGCGTCTGGCGGTGGCGTCGGGGTCTGGGGCCCTGGCTCCTGGCCGTGCTGACGGTAGCCGCCGGGCAGCATCTATACTCCCGTGCGGCAAGAGTTCAGCGCCGAAGAGTGGCCCGTCCAGTGCAGGAGGGCGACCGGCTGGTCGCGCCCTGGGCTGATCCCCGACAGCCCCTGCCCTCAAGCCCTTTCCACCCGCGAAGGGGGCAGGAAGCCCGGAGTCCTTGGACTCCGGGGCCTCAGGCTGGCCGCCAGGCGGCGCGGCACCGGATGGCGCTCGCCCGGATCTGCCTGATCGTGGGTGCTGCCGTGCAGGCGAGACTTCCGCGAGAGCCACGAACGTGACCCGCAGCGCCACCACCGACCACCGCGCTGGCCGGCCCGCTGCCGCCACAGGGCCACCAGCCAGGCGGCGACCGCCAGGGCCAGCGCTTGTTGTCGGTGAATCCTCGCCCACCGGCCGGCCGGTCGGTAGGCGTCGAACGCGTAGCTGCACCACCGGACCGAGCATGGGAGCCGCGCACCCGGGCACCAGCGTCGTTCTGCCGCCGCAGCGCACGCCCCCGGCCACCACCTCGACCCGCCGCAGGCTGAACAGCATGCCGAGGAACATGGCCAGGATGTGTTTGCCGAGCACCGGCGCCAGCACCGCGCCCTTGAAGCGCAGGCGGGTCGCGATGGTGATCCGGTGGCCGTCCGCCTCGTGCACGGCCACTCGTAGTCGATCTTGGCCACCTTCTCCGGCTTCAGCCCCGGCAGCGCTCGCCGACGAGGTCAGCGCCGTCACGCTCGAGGACCACCGTCTGCCAGGATCGTCGGTGGGCCAGCGCCGCCAGCGCCTCGCCAGCCAGGCGCAGCGCCGCAGGCCGCAACGCGACGGGCCGGTCGATCGTGCCCGACCCGGCGGCCGCGCCACGGCCGCGCCCGCCACTCCGCCCTGCCCGCCGGATACATCCAGGCCCGGTCATGCGCTGCCAGACGGCGCTGCCCAGGGTCACCACCACCGCCGCCACCCACAGCACCACATTTCGCCTCACGCCGACCTCCTGTCCTGCGATGGTCCCGCCGCGTCGCGAACAGCCGCCCGGCGAGGTCCGCCACGCCGTGGGCGTGAGGACCTCGCCGCGCGCGCGCTCGTCGCTCAGCCCCCGTACTGCTTGATCGCCCGGTCGAGCCTGGGCAGCAGCACCAGGATGAACACGGCGACCAGCAGGGTCGACATCGCCAGCACGAAGAACATCAGGGACGTGGGCGCCAGGCCGCTGATGAAGCCGCTCAGCTTGTTGCCGACGGCCGTCGACAGGAACCAGCCGCCCATCATCAGGCCCACATAGCGCTTGGGCGCGAGCTTGGTGACGAGCGACAGGCCCATCGGCGAGAGGCACAGCTCGCCGAACGTGATCACGAGGTAGTAGATCACCAGCCACATCACCGACACCTTGATCGCTCCGTTGCCGCCCACCTTCGCCGACCACGACATGATCAGCAGCGAGACGGTGGTGAGGATCATGCCGATGAAGATCTTGCGCGCCGTCGAGACGACGATGCCCGCGGACGCGAGGCGCCCGAAGATCAGCACCACGAGCGGCGTCAGGAGCACCACGAAGACGGGATTGAAGAGCGCCGTGATCATCTCCGCGTTCACCAGCCCCAGGAACTTCCCGGGTTCCAGGCGGGCCGGGCCCGCCTTCGCGTAGACCTGCGCGTACGTGTCGGACGACACGAGCAGGGCCGGCACGCGGCCGGCGTCGACCTGCTTGAGCAGCAGCACGTCGCGCACGGCCCGCGCGGTCTCCGGCACGGTCTTCACCGAGGTCACCATGACCCCGTGGGCGTCGGCCGCCTGGGAGATCTCCAGGTTCGCGTCCGGGAACACGGCCAGCGTGAGGAAGCCCCAGTCGCCCTGGACGTCCGGCGCGTCCGGCGCGACCGCCGTCACGTCCGGCGACGTGGTCACGGCCGCGAGCGCGCTCTCGCTGATGCGCCGCGCGCCGAACATGGCCTCGACCTGGTCGGGCACCTGCACGAGGGTGGCCTCGGCCGGACGCGGGACCTCGCTCGCGGCGTTGCTGAAGTACCCGGGCATGGCCTGCTGGCTGTACGGGCCGATGGCCAGGGCGGAGATCTCGCGGTCGGTCTCGTGCTCGGCGTAGATGGTCATCAGGCCGCCCGAGAGGTGCAGGATCATGAAGAACGTCCCGCCCGCCACGAACACCGGCATGAGCGCGCCGAAGCCCGGCTTCTCCTCGGGCTTGGCGTTCAGCCACAGGCTCAGGAAGTAGCCCATGATCGGCAGCATCCCCACCAGGAAGGCGAAGGTCACCGCGCCGATGCTGTCGGCGATGAAGGCCACCCGGCCGCCGATGGCGTAGCCGAGCGCGCCGCAGAGCGCGGCGGGGGCGAGGATCCGCACGATGATCTGCGTGAACGTGATGTCCTCGGGATCGGGCTCGGAGCGCCGGTCGGCCTTCGCGAGCTTCTTCCAGTTGAACGACAGGATGATCACGCCGATCACCAGGCCGACGCCGGCCGCGATGAAGGCCATGTTGAAGCTGAACAGGTTGCGGAGCGGCGCGGACAGGAGGGCCGACGTGGCCGCGCCGATGTTGATGCCCATGTAGAAGATGTTGAACCCCGCATCGCGCCGCGGGTCGCCCGCCTCGTACAGGTTGCCGACCATGGCCGAGATGTTCGGCTTGAAGAGGCCGTTGCCCAGGCAGAGCAACGTCAGGCCCGCATATAGGGTCGGCAGGCTCCGCACCCCGAGCAGGAAGAACCCGCCGGCCATGAACAGGCCGCCGATGAAGACCGCGCGGCGGAACCCCAGGAACCGGTCGGCGATCATGCCGCCCAGGAACGGGGTGAAGTACACGAAGGCCATGTAGGTGCCGTAGATCTCCACCGCCTGCCGCAGAGGCAGGCCGAGGCCGCCGCGCTCGGTGTCGGTGGTGTAGAGCACGAGGATGCCGAGCATCAGGTAGAAGGCCAGGCGTTCCCACATCTCCGTGAAGAAGAGCGGGTAGAGCCCCTTCGGGTGTCCTTTCTGGCTCACGAGGACCATCCTTTGCGGTTCGGGCACGAGGGGGGATGCGGAGGTGCGAATCTAGCATCCGCGGACGGCGCGGGGCAAGCAGAGCCCGCCTCACACCTCGGCGGCGATGCGCGTGAAGACCTCCTGGAGATCGTGGTGGCGCGCGGCGGCGAGGTGGTCGAGCGGCGTCGGCTCGCGGTTGACGATCGCCAGCCGGCCGCCGGCGCGCAGGGTCACCAGCGGCAGCGACGCGGCCGGCTGCACCACCAGCGACGAGCCGAGCACGAGCACGAGGTCGGCGTCGGCGGCCCAGGCCGCGGCCGTCTCCAGGGCGCCCGGCGGGAGCATCTCGCCGAAGAACGTGATCGCCGGCTTGACCACGCCGCCGCAGCTCTCGCACCGCGGCACCTCGCCGCGGCGAACCCACGCGGCCGCCCAGGCATAGTCGTGCGGGCGCCCGCATGCGAGGCACGCGTGGACGGCGGGCGAGCCGTGCAGCTCGACCACGCGCTCGCTGCCCGCCCGCTGGTGCAGCATGTCGATGTTCTGGGTGATCACCCCCATCAGCTTGCCCGTCGCCTCGAGCCGGGCGCATTCGCGGTGCACCAGGCTGGGCTCGTGGTCGGCGAGGCCGTACACGAGATCCGCCGCCCCGGAGTAGAAGATCCGCGGGTCGCGGTGGAAGACCGCCAGGTCGAAGACGAGGTCGCCGTCCAGCTCCTTGGAGACGCCGTGCTCGCCGCGGAAGTCGGGCAAGCCCGACAGGGTGGACACGCCGGCGCCGGAGAAGACCACGAGCCGGCGGCTCTCCTTGAGCAGTGCGATGAGCTGGTCCATGAGATCCTCCGGGGCCGGCCGACGGGGCCGCGACCATGGTAACGCGGATCGCGAGCCCAGGGGTAGCGAGGATCGGCGTCGGCGGCAGGATTTGCCGGGTCAGGATTGCCGCCGCCGGCCGGCGCGGCGCCGGGCCGGGCGCTCGGATCCACAAGTGGCGAGATCACAGCGGTTTGCCCGGCCGTGCGAATCTCCCACCCGGCGTCCGGTCTGGCATGCAGCCTGCAAGCCTGGAGCGGCTCAAGCCGCGCCCTGACCAAGCGAGGGACCATCGGGACCATGAAGATCAGGCCCGCCATCATCGTCGGAAGCGCCGCCCTGGCGGCCGTGGCCCTGGCCATCGGGGCCATCTGCCTGTTCGTGCAGCTGCGCTGGACGGCGGGCCCGCTGGCCGAGGCCGCCGCCGGCGTCGCGGGCCTGGAACAGCGGGCGACGCTCGACCGGGCCGTGCGCCGGGCCACCGACGCCGGCGAGGCCTACTTCCGCACCCTCGACATGGTGCAGCTCGAGGTCGCAGGCGCGGGCCTGAACGAGATCACCGAATCGCTGGAGAGCCTCGACCGCCGCGGCATCGCCGTCGAGGCCGACAGCCTGCACCAGTCGGCCCTGCGCTACGGCGCGGTGCTGGCCGGCGCCCAGGACGCCGCCGTCGAGCTGCTCGAGGCCAACCGCAAGGCCCAGCGCTCGGCCACCGCGTTCCGCGCCAAGCTGCGGGTGCTGCTCATGGCCCAGGCGCAGCACCAGAAGACCGAGAACAGCCGCGACGGCCTCGACTTCTACACCCGCACCACGACGGCCGAACGCATCTTCGTCGCCACCCAGGCCGACCGCTGGATGCTGGAGCTGGAGCTGGCCCGGCGCGAGCTGGTCGGCGCGCGCGACCTCATGGTGCTCGATCCGGTGCGGGACCATCACGCCCGCATCCGCGACCTGCTCTTGCCCTGGTCCAACGTCGGCGACGCCGAGAGCCAGCGGCTGGTGAGCTCGCTGAGCGACCTCGACAGCCACGCCGAGGCCATGATGAGCCTGAAGCAGGCCTGGTCGCAGCTCCTGGACCTCGACGGCGATGCCCGCACCGCCTCGCGGACCCTGAGGCACACCGCCGACGAGCTCGCCGTGGCCGCCCGCGGCTCCCTGCGCGAACGCACCGACGCCGCCCGCCGGGCCAGCCAGGCGGGCGTGCGCTGGTCGATCCTCTGCCTGGTTCTCGCCCTCGTGGGCGCCGTGGCCGCCGTCTCCTGGAGCGACCGGCGCGTGGGTCGCCCCCTGTCCCAGGCCCAGCAGGCCCTCAAGACCACGGCCGCCGAACTCGACCTGGCCGCCGCGGCGGCCTGCGAGCGCCTCGAGCTGCTCGAACGCGCCCGCCACGGCACGAGCGACGCCTGGACCCAGGCCGTCGCCCACGCGCGCCACTGGTCCGACGAGCTCGCCCGTCAGGGCGACGCCGCCGCCGAGGCGAGCGAGACCATCGACGGTCTCGAGCGCGGCTTCACCGGGTCGCAGACCGCTATCGACAAGCTATCGCGCGCGATGCTCGGCATCCAGTCCTCCACCGAGACCACGGACAAGCTGCTGCAGGAGATCCGGGCCATCGCGACCCAGACCAACCTGCTCGCGCTGAACGCGAGCGTGGAGGCGGCGCGGGCCGGCGAGGCCGGCAAGGGCTTCGCGGTGGTGGCCGAGGAGGTGCGGGCGCTGGCGATGCGCGCGTCCGAGGCCGTGAACTCGTCGGCGGGAACGCTCGACGACTCGCTTCAGGCCAACCTGCAGGCCAGCGCCGCCTGCAAGGTCCTGCGCACCAACCTCACCGTCGGACACGAGGCGCTGCAGGCCCTGGGCGGGCGGTTCGCGCAGCTGACCGCCATCCGGACCGCGGGCGAGGCCCTGGTGCGCGAGCTCGACCAGCTGGCCGGCCGCGAGCAGGACCAGGCGCGTCGCCGGCAGGTGCCCGAGCTGGATCCCAACCTCCTGCACGGCCTGCGCGAGCAGGCGGCGCAGGTCACGCGGGTGGCCACGATGCTGGCGAAGCTCGAGCCCTGGGACAGCGACCGCCTGCTGCCGGATCCGGCGGCCGGGCACGATCGTCCGACGTCCGCGGCGACCGCTTACCCGCCGGAGCCGGCGATGTCCTCCAGCTCTTCCCACCGCGCGTAGACCGCCGTCAGCTCCGCCGCCACCACGGCGAGGCGCTCGCGATGCCGGACGACGGCGTCACCGTCGGTCCGGTACAGGGCCGGGTCGGCGAGCGCCGTGTGGAGGGTGGCCTGCTCCGCCTCCAGCGCCTCGATCCGTGCCGGCAGCTCCTCCAGCTCGCGGGCTTCCTTCCACTTGAGCTTGCGCTGGGCCGGCGGCGGCGGCGGCGCGGCCGGTCGCTCGGCGCGTTCGCGGCGCGGCCGGTCGGGCCGCGGCCAGCCGCCGGTCTGCCGCACCCAGTCGGCATAGCCGCCGACGTACTCCTGCACCTTGCCGCGGCCGTCGAACACCAGCGTGCTGGTGACCACCTCGTCGAGGAAGCTGCGGTCGTGGCTGACCAGCAGCACGGTGCCCTCGAACTCGGCGAGCAGGTTCTCCAGCAGCTCGACGGTCTCGAGGTCGAGGTCGTTGGTGGGCTCGTCGAGCACCAGGACGTTGGCCGGCCGCGTGAAGAGCCGGGCCAGAAGCAGGCGGTTGCGTTCGCCGCCCGACAGCGAGCGCACCGGCTGGCCCGCGCGGTCGGGGCTGAACAGGAAGTCCTCCAGGTAACTGATGACATGGCGCTGCTGGCCGCCCACCAGCACCTTCTCCTGGCCCTCGGCCACGTTCCAGCGCACGCTCTGGTCGGGGTCGAGGGTGCGCCGCAGCTGGTCGAAGTAGGCGACCTGCAGGTTGGTGCCCAGGCGCAGATCGCCGCGGTCGGCGGCCAGCTCGCCGAGCAGCACCTGCAACAGCGACGTCTTGCCGGCGCCGTTGGGCCCGATGATGCCGATGCGGTCGCCCCGGAGCACGGTCAGGTCCAGGTCGACGAACAGGGGCTTGCCGCCCCTGGCGAGCGACAGGCCGCGCGCCTCGGCCACGAGCTTGCCGGTGCGTTCGGCTTCGTTCGCCTGCAGACGCACCGTGCCGTCGCGCTGGCGGCGCTCGGCGCGCTCGTCGCGCATCGCTTCGAGCCGGCGCACGCGCCCCTCGTTGCGGGTCCGGCGGGCCCGGATGCCCCGGCGGATCCAGGCCTCCTCCTCGGCCAGCCGCCGGTCGAACTCGCGGCGCTGGTCCTCCTCGACCTGCAGCAACGCCTCCTTGCGCTGCTCCCAGGTGTCGTAGTCGCAGGTCCAGTCGACGAGGCGCCCGCGGTCGATCTCGATGACCCGCCGGGCGAAGCGCCGCAGGAACTCGCGGTCGTGGGTGACGAAGAGCAGCGTGCCGGCCCAGCGCTCCAGCAGGTCCTCGAGCCAGAGGATGCTGGGGATGTCGAGATGGTTGGTGGGCTCGTCCAGGAGCAGCAGGTCGGGTCGGCGCACCAGGGCGCGGGCCAGCAGCAGGCGGCGGGTCTGCCCGGCGGACAGACGGTCGGCGTCCGCCTCGCCGTCGAGATCCACCTCGGCCAGCACCCGGTCCACCTCCACGTCGACGCGCCAGGCGTCGGCCTCGTCGGCGCCGCCCGCGACCACGTCGCGCACCCGTCCGACCAGGCCCTGGGGCACGTCCTGCGGCAGCAGGGCCACCCTGGCGCCCCGCGCGAGCACCAGGCCGCCCGCATCGGGCGCCTGCAGGCCGGCCGCCACCTTCAGCAGGGTGGACTTGCCCGAACCGTTGCGGCCGATGAGGCAGGCGCGCTCGCCGGGTTCCAGACGGAGGTTCACCGCGTCGAGCAGCAAGGGCCCGCCGAGGGCCAGGGAGAGGTCGCGGAACTCGAGGACGGCCATCGCGGATCGCCACCAGGGCTGAAGTCGGGCTCAAGGTCGTTCGGGTTGGGTACGATAACTCCGGAAGACAGGCGGGGAAAGCCCTCGCCCGCGGTCCGCCCCGGTATCCGAGAGGATCGGCGACATGGCCGAGCAAACCACGACCGCCCCCGCGCCGCCCGCCGTGCAGGTGCGGCTGAGCGCCGACAAGCTGCAGGTGCTGGTGACCGTGGCCGATCCGCACGGGAATCTGCCGCTCGCCGCGTCGCGCGTGTTCATGGAACTGGCGTCCCTCGAGCTCGCCGACGAGCCCGAGCACGAGGCGGTGATGGGCCTGCTGGCCGAGGCGTGCGCGCCCGGCGAGAGCCTCGTCGAGCATCCGTTGCTCGAGGGCACGCCGGCGGTGCCCTGCCGCGACGCCGAGGTCGAGTGGGCACGCGATTTCTTCGCCTCCGGCTTCCAGCAGGACTGCGAGAGCGGCCAGGTCGACTACTGGAGACGGGCCGAGAATCGCGCCCTGCTCGAGGGCGAGCTGATCGCCACCTTGCTGCTGCCGCTCGAAGGCACGCCCGGCCTGGACCTCCAGGGCAACGAGATCCCGGTGGGCAAGCCGCGGCCCGCGCGCCTGCGGGCCGGCAAGGGGGTGCGCACCGAGGAGACCACGGACCGCATCCTCTACTACGCCGATATCGCCGGTCGCCTGATGCAGAAGGACGGCAACATCTCGGTCGAGAACGTCTACAGCATCAAGGGCGACGTCTGCCTCGCCACCGGCAACATCGTGCATACCGGCACCGTGGTCGTCGGCGGCGACGTGCGCGAGGGAGCCCGCCTCGAGGTCCAGGGCGACCTCTACATCAAGGGCATGGTCGAGCCGGCGGACATCGTCTGCGGCGGCGACCTCACCGTCGGCGGCGGCATCCTGGGCAACTCCGAGCACCAGATCATGGTGGAGGGCGCGGTGCAGGCCAGGTACCTCAACGAGGTGGTCCTGCGCTGCGGCGGCGACCTGACCGTCACCAGCGAGATCGATCATTCCGACGTCGCCTGCGCCGGCCAGATCGACATGCCGCGCGGTCGCATCGCCGGCGGCCGGGTGCGCCTGTACCGCGGCGGCCGGATCGGCCACGCCGGCGCGTCGGGCAGCACGGGGACCGAGATCGTGCTTGGCACCGACTGGCGTTACGAGGCCGTCCAGGTCGAGCGACGCCAGCGCCTGGCCCGGCTGCAGGAAGCGCGGGAGAAGCTCTCGGCGGCCATCGCCGGCGCCGCCCAGTTCGGCACCCTCGACCCGGCGCGCCGCGACGCCGTGGCCAAGCTGCAGGCCAAGCTGGCTCAGGTGGACGCCGCGCTGCAGGCCGAATCCGAGGCGCAGAACCAGGCTGCCCAGGAATCCATCGCGGGTGCCGTCCGGGAGCTCGGTATCCTGCTCACCACGTTCCCCGGCGTCACCTTCCGCATCGGCGCCAACGCCGTCACCAGCGACCGCGAATACGACATGCCGCGCCTGATCGCGTTGCGGCGCGACAAGGTCCGGATCCTGCCCATGGGGGAGCTCAACCAGCCCGCCTGAGCGTCGATCAGTCCTGATCGAGCCGCTGCTCGATGGCCGCGCAGACCGTCTCGAGCACGTGGATGCGCGCGTACCGTTTGCTGTTGCTCGGCACCACGGTCCAGGGCGCCAGGACCGTGCTCGTGCGGTAGAGCATCTCCTCGACGGCCACGGTGTACTGGTCCCACTTGTCCCGGTTGCGCCAGTCCTCGGGGCCGATCTTCCACCGTTTGGCCGGGTTCTGCTCCCGCGCCTCGAACCGTCGCAGCTGCTCGTCGCGGTCAATGTGCAGCCAGAACTTGAGCAGCACCACGCCGAAGTGCACGAGGTGCTGCTCCATCTGGTTGATCTCGCGGTAGGCGCGCCGCCACTCCGCCTCGCTGCAGAAGCCCTCGATCCGCTCGACGAGCACGCGCCCGTACCAGGAACGGTCGAAGATCGCGATGTGCCCCGACTTGGGCATCTTGCGCCAGAACCGCCACAGATAGTGATGGGCCTTCTCGAGGTCGTTGGGAGCGCTCACCGGCACCACCTCGTAGCCCCGGGGATCGAGCGTGCGCACCAGCCGCCGGATGTTGCCGCCCTTGCCGGCCGCGTCCCAGCCCTGGTAGACGACCACCACGGGGACGCGGTGGCGGTAGATCTGATGGCCGAGTTCGTGGATGCGCTTCTGCAGGGGTTCGAGGCGAGCGCGGTAGTCCTCTTCCTGGATCGACAGGTTGAGATCGACGCCGTCGAGCATGGTGGTGGTCAGGTCGAGCGGCAGGTTCAGGTCCGCACGCACCACGGGCGGGTCGGCCAGGCGGGCTTCGGCCCGGGCGATGCCGCGTTCGAGGGCCGCGGCCACCGTCTCGCCCACCTTCACGCCGGCGAAGCGGCGGTCGGTGGCCTCGACCACGGTCCACGGCGCGTGGTCGACGTCGGTCTCGGTGATCGCCTCGTCGGCCAGGGCGAGGTACTCGGCATAGCGGCGGTTCTGCTCGGCGTCGTAGTCGCTCACCCGCCAGCTCGTGGCCGGGTTCTCGCGGAGCCGCTTCTGGCGCCGCCGCTGGTCCTTCTGGCTGATGTGCAGGAACAGCTTGACGATGACCATGCCGTCATCGGCGAGCTGACGCTCGAAGCTGCGGATGTCGCGGAAGGCACGCTCGGCGTCGGCCGGGTCGAGCTCGCCGTTGAAGCGGTCGACCAGCACGCGGGTGTACCAGGAGCGGTCGAAGATGGCCCAGCGGCCCCTGGCGGGCACGTTCCGCCAGAAGCGCCAGAGGAAGGGCCGCATGGCCTCCTCCTCGCTCGGCGCCTTGGTGGTGTAGACGGTGAAGCCGCGCGGGTCCAGGGGCAGGATCAGCTCGTTGATCTGCGTGCCCTTGCCCGCCGCGCCCCAGCCCTGGAACACCACGATCAGCGGCACGCCCAGCGCCTGGGCCCGTCGCTGCAGTTCGCCGAGGCGCAGATCGAGCGACTCGCGCAGGGACCTGTACTCGTCCCTGGAGATCCGGCGATCGACGTTGATCTGATCGAGCATGGTGCGGTCCGTCGCGGTTGGGGTCACCGTCGTGCCGTCGCAATGTAGCATGGACTCCGGGCCACCTCAATGCGGGGTTGCCGGGGCGGCCGGGCTGCACCATCATACCGTCGCCGCCGACGGATCGACCCTACCCCGTGAGCGAGGATCGCGCATGACCGAGACCCAGTTCACCGCCCGCGCCGCCCGGGATCTCGCCCTCTCCCCCCGTGCGGTGACGGCCGTGGCCGCCCTGCTGGCCGAGGGCGCGACGGTGCCCTTCATCGCCCGCTACCGCAAGGAGCTCACCGGCAGCCTGGACGAGGTGCAGATCGCCGCCGTGCGCGACCGGCTGGCCGAGATCGCGGCCCTCGAGGCCCGCCGCGAGGCGATCCTCGGCTCCCTCGCCGAGCGCGACCTGCTCACCGCGGAGCTGGCGGCCGCCGTGCGCGAGGCCGCCACCCTGACCGCGCTCGAGGACGTCTACCTGCCGTGGCGTCCCAAGCGGCGCACCCGGGCCACCATGGCCCGCGAGCGCGGCCTCGAGCCCCTGGCCGCGCTCCTGCTGCTCCAGGAACGCGGCTGCGACCCCGAGCAGGCCGCCCGCCCGTTCGTCCGCCCGGATCGCGACGTCCCCGACGCCGAGGCGGCCCTGGCCGGCGCCCGCGACATCATCGCCGAGCAGGTGAGCGAGGACGCCGCCGCCCGCGACGAGCTGCGGACGCTGCTGCGCGAGCGCGGCCTGATCCGCAGCCGCGTGCGCCGCGGCAAGGAGGAGGCCGGCCAGAAATTCCGCGACTGGTTCGAGTTCGAGGAGCCGGTCGCCCGCACGGTGAGCCACCGGGTGCTGGCCATGCGCCGCGGCGAGGCCGAGGACGTCCTGACGGTGCGCATCACGGTCGACGAGGAGACGGTGCTGAACCTGCTGGAGCGGCGCTACGTCCGCGGTCGCGGTCCCGCGTCGGCCCAGGTCGCGCTGGCGGTGAGCGACGGCTGGAAACGTCTGCTGTCGGTATCGCTGGAGACCGAGCTGCGCCTCGAGCTCAAGACGATGGCCGACACCGAGGCGATCCGGGTGTTCGCCGAGAACCTGCGCGAGCTGCTCCTGGCCGCGCCGCTCGGCCAGCAGCCGGTGCTGGCCCTCGACCCCGGCTTCCGCACCGGCTGCAAGCTCGTGGTGCTCGACGCCCAGGGCCGCCTGCTCCATCACGACACCGTCTACCCCCACCCCGGCGGCGACCGCGTGGCCGCGGCCGCGGCGACCGTCGAACGCCTGGCTGCGCGCCACCAGGTCGCCGCCGTGGCCATCGGCAACGGCACGGCCGGTCGCGAGACCGAGGCCTGGGTGCGCGGCCTGGCGCTGCCGGCGGGCTGCGCGGTCGTGATGGTGAACGAGTCGGGCGCCTCGGTGTACTCGGCCAGCGAGGTGGCCCGCCAGGAGTTCCCCGACCACGACGTCACCGTCCGCGGCGCCGTGAGCATCGGCCGCCGGCTGCAGGATCCCCTGGCCGAGCTCGTGAAACTGGACCCGAAGGTGATCGGCGTGGGACAGTACCAGCACGACGTCGACCAGAAGCGGCTCAAGCAGGCCCTCGACGACACCGTCATGAGCTGCGTGAACCGCGTGGGCGTGGAGGTGAACTCGGCGAGCAAGGAGCTGCTGAGCTACGTCTCGGGCCTGGGCCCGCAGCTGGCCGCCAACATCGTCGCCCATCGCGATGCGAACGGCCCCTTCGCGACCCGGCGCAAGCTGCTGGACGTGGCTCGCCTCGGCCCCAAGGCCTTCGAGCAGGCGGCCGGCTTCCTGCGCGTGCGGGCGAGCAAGAACCCGCTCGACGCGAGCGCCGTCCACCCCGAGCGGTACGCGGTGGTCGAGCAGATGGCGCACGACCTCGGCGTCGCCGTCGGCCGCCTCGTGGGCGATGCCGAGCTGGTCGGCCGCCTCGAGCTGCGGCGCTACGTGAGCGACGAGGTGGGCCTGCCGACGCTCGAGGACATCCGCGCCGAGCTGCTCAAGCCGGGCCGCGATCCGCGGCAGCGGTTCGAGGTCTTCCAGTTCGCCGACGTGCACACGCTGTCCGACCTCGAGCCCGGCATGCGCGTGCCCGGCATCGTGACCAACGTCACCAACTTCGGCGCGTTCGTGGACGTGGGCGTGCACCAGGACGGCCTCGTGCACGTCAGCCAGCTCGCCGACCGCTTCGTACGCGACCCGGCCGAGGTGGTCAAGGTGCAGCAGCAGGTGATGGTGACCGTGCTCGAGGTGGACCTGGAACGACGGCGGATCTCGCTCAGCCTGAAGGCCGGCGCCTGAGGCGCCGCGTCAGGCGGGCGCGGCGCGGTAACCCAGGGCCTCGATCGCGGCCATGAGCGCACCCCGATCCAGGCCCTCTCCTTCCACCACGGCCCGACCGCCCTGCAGGGACACCGTCACCTGGCGGACCCCCGGCTGCTCGCGCAGCGTGCGTTCCACGCTGGTCGAGCAATGGCTGCAGTTCATGCCGTCGACCGTGAACTCGAGGCGCGTCATGGATATCTCCTTCGCTTGCGCGCCGCAGGCGGCGTCGCACCCGCAATCGACCTGGCGCCGGCGCGGCCAGTAGGCCCAGATCATGATCAGCACCAGCAACGCCGCCCAGAGGTGATGGATCGCGCCGAGCCCGCCGTGATGGTGCCCGGTCTGCAGCAGCGGCACGCGGAGATCGAGGTGGGCGGCGACCGTGTCGAGCAGGACGCCGCCGGCGACCGCGCTCGCCCCCACCGTCAGCAGATAGATGACCGTGGTGCGCCGACCCAGGACCCGCAGGAGCGTGGTGACGGTGGCCGCGTTGGTGGCCGGCCCGGCCACGAGGAACGCCAGGGCCGCGCCGGGCGAGACGCCGGCGTGGATGAAACCGGCCGCCAGCGGCACCGAGCCGGTGGCGCAGACGTAGAGCGGCATGCCGACCACGATCATCACCAGGATGGGCACCAGGCCGCCGCCCAGCAGGCGCCCGAGCGACCCGGCCGGCACCAGCACGGAGATCAACGCGGCGATGACCAGGCCGACGAGCAGGGGGCGGCCGATGTCGCGCGGCAACGTCTGCAGGCCGTAGACGAGGGCCGCCCGCAGGCGCCCTCCTTGCGTGGGCGGTCCGTCCGCGGCCGCGCCGTCGGTCATCGTCGGCTGCTTGCCCTCGGTCAGCTGCACGAGGCCTCCGCCGAGCACGCCGGTCAGCAGAGCCACCACGGGCCGGAACAGCGCGAACAGCGGTCCGAGCAGGGCGCCCGTGACGGCGATGCTGTCGATCCCCGTCTGCGGCGTGGAGATCAGAAACGCCGTGGTGGCGGCCGGGCTCGCGCCATGGCGGCGCAGGCTCGCCGCGACGGGGATCACACCGCACGAGCAGAGCGGCAGCGGCACGCCGAACAGCGAGGCCTTCCACACCGGCCCCATGCCCTTGCCGCCGAGGTGCCGCTCCAGCCAGCGCGGCGACACGTAGACGGACAGCAGGCCGGCCACCAGGAACCCCAGCAGCAGCCAGGGCGCCATCTGGGCCGTCACCAGCCAGAACGCCGTCGCGAAATCCAAGAGGAAGCCCACGAGGTCGATTCGCCTTTCGATCGCGCTAGATCCGCGCCACGCCGAGGAAGACGGCGTGCAGCGAGACCACCAGCACCCCCAGGAGGCGTCGCGATACACGGTCCGAGAGGCCCAGCCAACGCAGTTCCAAGGCGCCGCAGGTCTGCAGGCAGTCACCGCACAACGTACAGGAAGTCTGCACCCGCTGCCGCCTCCAGGCGTCGGGGTCCAGAGCGCCGTAACGGCACGTAGGGCGGCAGGCGGCGCAGCCGACGCAGCTCGACCGGATGCGCAGCCGGAACGGCGAGACCCGTCCCAGCCGCACCACCAGCCAGCCCAGCGGGCAGTAGGCCGTGCAGTGCGCCATCCAGCCGCGGCGCCGCGACACCCAGGCCATCACGCCGACCCCCGCGAGGCCGAAACCGCCGGCCAGCCAGGCCGCCGTGACGCCGTCGACGCCCAGGGTCCGCAGCAGCAGCGCCGCGCCCACGGCGGCGGCCAGCAGGCCGCCGCGGATCCATTCGCGCCGCCGCGGCGACGGCGGCTTCTGCAGCTCGACCCGCCGCGCCAGCAGGTTGTCCCAGGCCCCGATGTAGCACAGCCAGCTGCACCACGCCGGTCCCACGAGCACCAGGGTGGACACCAGCAGGATCGGCATGAACAGCCCCTCGCCCCGGTAGAGCGGGCCGGCCACCACCAGCGCCGGCACCGGCAGGTGCAGCGTGCCGGTCATCAGGCAGCGCTCGACCCCCAGCAGACCGAGCGTGAGCTGGCCGAAGAACACGACCGAGAACAGGAACCAGATGCGCGGGCGCAGGCGCGCCCACTGGCCCGGGTGCTGGAGCCGCGCGGCCAGCCAGGCCGCGTAGCCCGCCAGCACGGCGATCTCCCCCCAGCCCCCACCCGGCAGGAAGCGCTCGGCCAGCAGGAGGGGCCGCTCCACCACGAGCTGCACGACGGTGAGCAGGCCCGCGGTGAGCAGGAATGCGGACGCGGCCGGGCCCCCGGTGCGGGCGGCCTCGGGCAGGCGGGGCGTGACGGCGGCACGGGCCATGGCGGCAACCTCCGCTCGCTACGAAGGCACGCGAACGCCGAGTTTTCAAGTCTGGATTCGCGGCGGCTTGATCATGGTCAAGCGTGACCCATCCGCCGGTGCCCGGAGGCCGCGGAACCCGGCGCTTGCCGCGCCTGGACAGTCCCCCTAGACTGACGTTCTGGAGTCGTTTCATCGATTTAGCCAAGGATCGCCCACGCATGATCGGCGGCACCGTCGGCCACTACCGCGTCGAAGAGCTCATCGGCCGCGGCGGCATGGGCGAGGTCTATCGCGCCCGCGACACGCGCCTCGAACGCGACGTCGCCCTCAAGGTCCTGCCCGGCGACGTCGCCCGTGATGCCGATCGCCGCGGCCGGTTCGAGCGGGAGGCGCGCCTGCTCGCGAGCCTGCAGCACCAGAACATCGCCAGCATCTACGGCTACGAGGAGCTCGACGGCCAGCCCGTCCTCGTGATGGAGCTGGCCGAGGGCGAGGACCTGAGCGTGCGCCTGGGCGCCGGCCCCATGGACGTCGACGAGGTGATGCGCGTGGCGAGCCGCCTCGCGCGAGGCCTCGAATACGCTCACGAGCACGGCATCGTGCACCGCGACCTCAAACCCGGCAACATCAAGCTGAGCCCCGACGGCCGGGTCAAGATCCTCGACTTCGGCCTCGCCCGCGCCTTCGACTGGGCCAGCGAGGTCGAGCACGCTGCGGCGGCCGGCGGCGACGTCACCGCCGAGGCCGCGCTCACCAACGTGGGCACCATCCTCGGCACGGCCTCGTACATGAGTCCCGAGCAGGCCCGCGGCTACACGGTCGACCGCCGCACCGACATCTGGGCCTACGGCGTGATCCTTTTCGAGATGCTCACCGGCCGGCGCCTGTTCACCGGCGCGACCAAGTCCGACATCCTGGCCGCCGTCCTGCGCGAGCGGCCCGACTTCTCGGCCCTGCCGCCGGACACGCCGCCCCTTCTGCGCCAGCTCATCCGTCGCTGCCTCGAGAAGGATCCCCGCATCCGCCTGCGCGACATGGGCGAGGTCCGCGTCGCGCTGGACGACGGCTCGTCGTCCATCCTCGCCGCCAGTTCGCTCGACGAGACTCCGGCCGCCGATCCGGACACCGGCGCACGCCGCCGCCCCTGGCTGGTGGCCGGGGCGCTCGCGGTCGCCCTGGTGACGGTGGCGGGACTAGCCCTGCGCGTCCGGACGCCGCCGACCGCCCCGACGACGCCGACCGTCCGGGCGCAGGTGCCGCTGCCGGACGGCACGGCGTTCTTCCTCAACCCCGCCAATCCCGGCCCGCCCGCCGTCTCCCCCGACGGCCGCCACGTCGCCTACGCGGCCAGCGATTCCAGCGGCCAGGTGCTCCTCTACCTGCTCACCCTGGCCAGCGGCGAGGCCGTGGCGGTGCCCGGATCGCAGGGCGCGTCGTACCCGTTCTGGTCGCCCCGCAGCGAGGCCGTGGCGTTCTTCACCGAGGGGATGCTCAACCGGCTCGACCTGGCCGGCGGGCCGCTGGTTCCCGTGTGCGAGGCCCGCGACGGCAAAGGCGGCGCCTGGAGCGAGCGGGACATCATCCTCTTCGCCCCCGACCACATCTCTGCCATCTTCCAGGTGCCCGCCGGCGGCGGCGAGGCCATGGCCGTGACCTCGCTCGCGGCAAGCGGCGGCGCGCTCGCACCGCTTCCCGGCCTGGCTGCCCGACGCCGAGCACTTCCTCTACCTCGCCCGCTACCAGGACACCGAGCACGCCGACGGACGCCGGTCCGTGCTCCGCCTCGCGGGCCTGGACGGTCAGGACGACCGCGAGCTGATCACGTCGCAGACCGGGGCCGAGGTCGTCCTGGGCCAGGTGCTCTACCTCAACGACCAGGTGCTCATGAGCCGCCCGTTCGACGCCGAGGCGCTCGCGTTCACGGGTCCGCCGCGGGCGCTGCTGGGCGGGGTGCTCAACCTCCAGGCCGCCCACCTGGGCGCCTTCTCGGCGAGCGCGGCCGGCGTGCTCGGCTTCGTGGCCGACGAGGGGCAGGTCGGACGGGCGGAGCTGGAGTGGCTCGCGCCCGACGGCCGCTCGCTGGGCCGGCTGCCCGGGTCGTTGACCAGCGCCCAGGGCCTGGCCATATCGCCCGACGGCACGCAACTCGCGGTGTCCGAGGTGGATCCCGCCACCGGCGCCTTCGACCTCTGGATCGACCGGCTGGACCGCGACGCGGCCGTCCGCTTCACCTACGAGCCCGAGTCCGAGGTCCTGCCGCGCTGGACCCGCGACGGCCGCTGGATCACCTACGCGGTGGTGTCCGGCCAGCAGGCCGCCATCGCCCGCAAACCCGCCGGCGGTTCCGGCGAGCCCGAGCTGCTCGTCCGCATGGACGAGAGCTGCTTTCCCTGCGACTGGTCGCACGATGGCCGCCGCCTCGTCTTCAGCAGCCGCGACGCGTCCGGCGACCACGACCTCTGGCTGCTCGACCTCGACCATCCCGCGGCGCCGAGGGTGCTGCGGGCCACGCCCTATTCCGAGGCCAGCGCCGCCTTCTCACCCGACGACCGTTGGGTCGCCTACCATTCCACCGAGACCGGGCAATGGGAGGTGTTCGTCGAGCGGCTGGACGGCGCCGGGGGCCGCTATCGGATCTCGCGCGACTCGGGCGGGCACCCGGCCTGGTCGCCGGACGGCACGTGCATCTACTACCTCGACCTCAACGGCCGCCTGCTGGCCACCGACGTCGCCATCGACGGCGGCGACCTCACCCTCGGGGCGACCCGGGTCCTCGCGCGCGGCCTCGAGCTGGGGCTGGCCAGCGCCTACGCCGTCGACGCGCGGAACGGCCGGCTGTTGGTGCTTCGCCCCGTGCAGGATCCGTCGCTGCAGCGGCTGCAGGTGGTGACCGGCTGGCCGGGCCTGCTCGGCGTCGCCCCTCGCCGCTGAACCGGGCTCAGGCCCGGGGCGACGCGCCGGGGATGGGCACGCGCGCGAGCAGCGCGGCGCCCGCCAGGAAGAACCCCACCAGCACCAGGATGGCGAGACGGCTGCCGCCGGCGAGCGCGCTCACGCCGGCGAACACGAGCGGGCCGGCGACGCCGGCCAGCCGACCGCTGCTCGAGAAGAAGCCGAAGAACTCACCGCTGCGGCCCGCCGGCACCATCCGCGCGAAGAGCGACCGGCTGAGTCCCTGGCAGCCTCCTTGCACCGTGCCGACGAGGCCGGCGAGCACGAAGAACTGCCACGCCGTCGTCATGAAGTAACCCAGCACGCAGATCCCCGCGTAGACTCCCAGGCCGGCCAGCAGCACCGGCTTGGGCCCGAACCTGCCCGCCGCCCGGCCGAAGGCCAGGCTGCACGGCCAGGCCACGAACTGGGTCAACACCAGGGCCTGGATCATGGCGCCGGTCCCGATGCCGATCTCGCCGCCGTAGGCCGTGGCCATCTTCACGATGGTGCCGATGCCGTCATTGTAGATCCAGTACGCGAGCAGGAACTGCAGCAGGGTCCGGTGGCGGCGCACCTCGCGCCAGGTGCGTCGCAGGCGGGCCAGGTCGCCCAGCAGCGGCCCGGGCTCGCGGGCAGGTTCGGGGACCCGGCGCAGCAAGGGCAGCGACCAGCCGAGCCACCACGCCGCCACGCTGACGAAGCTCCAGCGGACCGCGGCCCCGACGCCCGACAGGCCGAACCA
The DNA here is from genome assembly GCA_041390065.1 of Candidatus Krumholzibacteriia bacterium. Classification (GTDB taxonomy): domain Bacteria; phylum Krumholzibacteriota; class Krumholzibacteriia; order LZORAL124-64-63; family LZORAL124-64-63; genus Glo-17. The sequence goes on along the minus strand of JAWKQQ010000006.1, from coordinate 408,063 downwards.
CTCCGGCATGGTCACCATGAGCATGTTCACCACCAGCAGGAGGCCGCCGCCGGCGTAGCCCCAGGCGTAGCCGCGGGCGCTGACCTGGTCGGCCTCGCCGGGCGGCGCCACCGACGGCAGCAGCGACTCGTAGAACAGGATGCTCACCGCGAAGCCCACGTTGGCGACCACGAAGAGGGCCGCCGCCCGCGGCCAGCCCGAACCGGGCAGGAGCGCGAATCCCGCCGTGGCGACCACGCCCACCAGCATGGAGACCGCCAGCGCGCGCTTGCGCCAGCCCCGACCGTCGGCCACCGCGCCGAGCACCGGACCGGCGACCGCGACCAGGAGCAGGGCGACCGCCGTCACCACGCCCCAGCGGGCGGTCGCGGCGGCCGGCGCGAGGCCGTCGGCCTCGGCGAGGCTGCGGAAGAAGGGTGGGAAGAGCGCCGCCATGACCGTGCAGGCGAACGCGCTGTTGGCCCAGTCGTACAGGCACCAGGCGCGGACGGTGCGGCGGTCGCTCATCCGGCTACCAGTAGAAGAACACGCCGGCCTGCGGCCAGATCGTCGTGCTGTCGCGCTCGTGCTGGTAGGTGAAGTCGAGGTCGGCCTTCAGCGACCAGCGCGGCCCCATGAGGTACTCCAGGCCCACGCCGCAGCCGGCGTTCCAGGCCGGATCCTCGTGCCAGAACCGGCCGCCGACCTCATCGACGAGCTGGCGGTGGTTGTTGTAGCTCCAACCTCCGACGAGGAAGAACCGCAGACGCGGGTCCTGCCGCAGCAGGTACTCCAGTTCCACGCCCACGTTGTGCCTCTGGTCGTCCTGGGTGTGCCAGAGGCCGCCCGCCACCTGCAGCTGGAGGTACCACCGCAGGGGCCACTTGAAGGCCAGGCCCGTGCCGCCGATCTTGCCGGCGTGCAGGCCGATCCCGCCCTGCAGGGGATCGTCGAGGCGGTTCCAGTCCGGCTCGCCGGCGCCGGCGAGGGTGGCGGTCAAGAGGGTGACGGCGGCCACGGCCAGCGCGGCCAGGGCACGACGAGAAGTGCGCTCCATCGGCTTCGTCCTCCTGGGTGCGTCATGCGGGGGTCCGGACCTCATGGTGGCACAGGACCTGCGGCCTGGCTAGTCCCCGTGACGAAAAAACCGGGCCGACCTTCCAGGTCGGCCCGGCGGGGGTGGAACGCGCTTCCTATCGCAGCCCCCGTATCATGCCGCCGCGCCGGCTAGCTGCAGCCGGTGGTGGCTCCGCAGTTGTGGCACTTGTAGCAGGCGCCGCTGCGCACGGTGACCGAACCGCAATCGGGGCAGGGCGGACTGTCGGACTGGGTCTCGAAGATGCGGTGCTCGGTCGCCTCCAGGCTGCCCGCAGCCGCGGTCATCGCCTTGAGCGCCGGTGCCGCCTCGGCCTCCGCGGCCTCCAGGCCGGACTCGTCGGCGTCGGCCGCCGCCACCTTGTCGCCGAACTTGAGGGCCATCCAGCGGAAGATATAGTCCATCACCGACTTCGCCATCGGAATCTCGGGGTTGCTGGTCATGCCGCTGGGCTCGAACCGCATGTGGCTGAACTTGTTGACCAGCACCTTCATGGGCACGCCGTACTGGAGCATGATGGACACGGCGGTCGCGAAGCTGTCCATCAGGCCCGACACCACCGAGCCCTCCTTGGCCATGCTCACGAAGACCTCGCCCGGCTTGCCGTTCGGATACAGGCCGACGGTGATGTAGCCCTCGTGTCCGCCCACGGAGAACTTGTGCGTGACCGCCTGGCGCTCGTCCGGCAGGCGCACGCGGTGCGGCTCGGGCGGCGACAGGAGCGCCTGCTCCTGCTTGGCGGCCTTCTGCTTGTCGCGGCCGGTGTTCAGCGGCTGCAGCCGCTTCGAACCGTCGCGGTAGATCGCGACCGCCTTGAGGCCCAGCTTCCAGGCTTCGAGGTAGGTCTGCATGATCTCCTCGACGGTCGCCGCGTTGGGCATGTTGACGGTCTTGGAGATCGCGCCCGAGAGGAAGGGCTGCACGGCGGCCATCATGCGGATGTGGCCCATGTGGTGGATGCTGCGCCGCCCGTTCTGGGCCTTGAAGGCGCAGTCGAACACCGGCAGGTGCTCGTCCGCCAGGTGCGGCGCGCCCTCGATGGTCTCGTGCTCGTCGATGTACTTGATGATGTCGCGGACCTCGTCGTCCTCGTAACCCAGACGCTCGAGGGCCTCGGGCACCGAGTGGTTGACGATCTTCAGGACACCGCCGTCCACCAGCTTCTTGTACTTCACCAGGGCGATGTCGGGCTCGACGCCGGTGGTGTCGCAATCCATCATGAAGCCGATGGTGCCCGTCGGCGCGAGCACGGTGACCTGGCTGTTGCGGTAGCCGTAGTCGTGGCCCACGACGAAGGCCTTGCGCCAGACCTCGTCCGCGGCCTCCACCAGTTCCTGGGGCGTGCGGTTGCGGTTGATGCTGTTGAGCGCCGCGCGATGCTTGCGGACCACCTCGAGCATGGGCTCGCGGTTCTCGGCGTAGCCGGCGAACGGCCCCATCTCCTGGGCGATCTCGGCCGACGTGAGGTAGGCCTGGCCGCACATGAGCGCCGTCAGGGCGGCGGCGTAATCGCGGCCCTCGTCGCTGTCGTAGGGCAGGCCGCGGCACATCAGGAGTGCGCCGAGGTTCGCGTATCCGAGGCCCAGCGGGCGGAACCGCTTGCTGTTCTCGGTGATCTCCGGCCGGGGGTAGCTGCTGTTGTCGACGATGATCTCCATCGCCGTCAGCACGACCCGCACCGCGTGGCGGAAGCTCTCGATGTCGAACTCGCCGTCCTTGGTGCGGAACTTCATGAGGTTCAGCGAGGCCAGGTTGCAGGCCGAGTTGTCCAGGAACATGTACTCGCTGCACGGGTTCGACGCATGGATGCGGTCGGTGTTCTTGCAGGTGTGCCAGTCGTTGATCGTGGTGTCGAACTGCATGCCCGGATCGCCGCACACGTGGGTGCCCTCGGCGATCTTGCGCATGAGGTCGCGGGCCCGGTAGGTGTCCATGGGACGGCCGTCGCAGACCGCGCGGGTCGTCCAGGTGCCGTCCTCGACCACGGCGCGCATGAACTCGTTGGTCACGCGCACCGAGTTGTTGCTGTTCTGGAAGAAGACCGAGTTGTAGGCCTCGCCGTTGAAGCTGCCGTCGTAGCCCTGGTCGATCAGGGCCCAGGCCTTCCGTTCCTCGTTCACCTTGCAGTTGATGAAGTCCTCGATGTCCGGATGGTCGGCGTTGAGGATGACCATCTTGGCCGCGCGGCGGGTCTTGCCGCCCGACTTGATGACGCCGGCGAAGGCGTCGAAACCGCGCATGAAGCTCACCGGGCCCGACGCCTGGCCGCCGGCCGACAGCCGCTCGCGGCTCGACCGCAGGGGGCTCAGGTTGGTGCCCGTGCCGCTGCCGTACTTGAAGAGCAGGCCCTCGGTCTTGGCCAGGTCCAGGATGCCGGCCATGCTGTCGTCCACGGCGTTGATGAAGCAGGCGGAGCACTGCGGGGTCTTCTCCACTCCCACGTTGAACCAGACCGGACTGTTGAACGCGGCGTGCTGGTGCAGGAGCAGGTACTTGAGCTCGGCGTGGAAGGCGTCGCGATCGGCCACCGACGCGAAGTAGCCGTCGGCCAGACCCCAGCCGGTGATCGTATCGACCACGCGTCCGATGAGCTGCTTCACGGAGTGCTCGCGGTCGGGAGTGCCCTGGCCCCCGCGGAAGTACTTGCTCACGACGACGTTGGTGGCCATCTGGCTCCAGCTCGCCGGGATCTCCACGTTGTCCTGCTGGAAGAGGATCTCGCCCGAACCGCTGGCGATCGTCGCCGACCGCAGCTCCCACTTGACCTTGTCGAAGGGATCGTGGCCCGCGGTCGTGTAGCGCCGCTCGAAGCCGAGGCCGGCCTGGCGAGGCGCGGCGGCTTCCGGCCTGACCGGTCCCTCGCCATGGAAGAGGACGTTGTCGGCGGCTGCGCGCAGTTGCTTGGCTTCGTACTGTTCTTTCATGCTTCCGTGCTCCTTCAGGAACTTCCCGACCGCGGGCACGCCTCCTGGCGTCCTAGATCGCGATCGAGACGCGATACGCAGGGCGCGACGATCCGTCGCCGTGATGAGAATTGAGGTCTTGTACTCTATGGATGCATCTCGTCGAGAGAAGGCATCGGATTCGCACCCCAAGATGTAGGGCCACCAGCCGGTGAAGCACACATCCCCTTGGGGGATCCACATGATTGCCGGAGGGTCCCGGGTGCGCCAACACTAAAATTGGTCCGTGGCGGCGTCTTAAAGAATCCATGTAATCAGGATCGCGTTAACGTCGCGGTAACGTACCGTTTGCGGCCCTGGGCGCCTCGAAAAAAAAACGCTCCGGAGCCGTGGCCGGAACCCCGCCAGCTTTCCCGGACATCGAGACCGGCGGGTCGGTGCAGGTCAGGATCCGACGTATCTTTCGTGGTGGCAATCTTTTGGAGCTGGAAGCCTGGCGGGACGAAATCAGGGTCGCTCACCCGGTCGAGCGGACAGCGCGGCAACGACCTCCTCGACGATGGCGCGGGTGCGGTCGCGGCCGTTCCGGAACGCTGCGCGCACTTCGTCCGGGGTGCCCTCGGCGCTCATGGGATCCGCGATGGGCCGACGCCAGTGGCGTTCCGGATGCGCGAGCCGGGGCAGGTACTTGCCGACCTCGCGGCTGAGCGTGACCACGAGGTCGTAGCGGTCGAGGTCCAGGCCATCGATCGAGCGCGGCTCGTGTCCGTCCAGCGACAGGCCCACCTCGGCCATCACGGCGCGGGTGCGGCGGCTGATGGGGTAGGTCAGCAGGCCGGCGCTCTCGGCCTGCCAGCCGTCCGGGAACAGGTGGCGGGCCCAGGCCTCGGCCATCTGGCTGCGGCAGCTGTTGGCCATGCAGACGAAGAGTACGCGGGTCATCCGGCCCCCAGCAAGGCCAGCAGGCCGTCGAGGTCACGCAAAGCCAGGTCGCCGAGCTCGATGGCGCCCTCGGGGTCGAGGCCGGCCGCCTGCAGGGCGAGGTCCCGCTGTTCGGGCAACACCCGCGATGCGCCGCCATGGTGGCCGCGGTCGGCGGCGAGCAGGTCGGCCGCCATCACCAGCGCCGCCGGCCGGCCGGGCGGCGACGGGCAGTGGTGGTGGCCGATCACCTCCACGAGGTCGGCCGGGAAGTTCCAGGCCTCGGCCAGGGCGGCGCCCGCCATCGCATGGTCGAAGCCGAGGAGGTCGCGCTCGCAGACCACGAGCGACGAGTAGTCCAGATTCGCGGGCAGCTGCTCGAGGGAATCGCGCAGGGGCCGGTCGAGGAGCAGCTTGCCGAGGTCGTGGATCAGGCCGGCGGTGAACAGGCGGTTGCGTTCCACCGTCGCGGCCTCGGCGGGCGCCAGCCGAGCCGCCACCAGCCCGACCGCCAGCGCGTGGCGCCAGAGCTGGCCTCGCGGCAGCCGGTAGCCGCTCACCGGCGCCTGCAGGAGGCGCCCCATGCTGGCCGCAAACGCCAGCGTCACCACCGTACGGTTGCCCAGCATGACGAGCGCCTCGCGCACGGTGCCCAGCTCGCGCGCCACGCCGTAATAGGCCGAATTGCAGAGCTTCAGGAGATTGGCGGTCAGGCCCGGGTCCTTCTCGATCACGGCCACGAGCTCGGCGGCACCCACGTCGGGCTCGTCGAGCAGGTCGAGCAAGCGGGCGCTGGTGGCCGGCATGGCCGCCAGTTCGGGCGTCGCGGCGATGAGTTCGTCGAGGCTCCAGGGCATGGCTGGTCTCCCGGCGTTGTCGTGGGTGAGGATCGTCGGGTATCTTGCCACACGTCCCCGACCGCGCCAACCGGCAATGACCGGACACGCACGGACCCGTTCGCAAGAGGTGCTGCACCGATGCCCTGGACGCCGACCCGACTCCGCGCACTCGTGGTCGCCCTCGCCCTGCCCGGCTGGGTGCTGGCGGTGCTGCTGCTCGCGGTGCGCCGGCGACTGGCGCCTGCGTTCTGGGACTATGCGTGGCCGGGCCCCGGCGCCGGAGCCCTGGCCTGGCCTCCAGCCGTCCTCGCGGCCTTCGCCGCCCTCGCTGCCGTTCTCTTGATCTGGGCACTCCCCCGCCGACCCCGTCGCCTGGCTCCAGCCCTCCTGGTCTGGCCCGCCTTCCCGCTGGCCCTGGCGTGGACGGTGCTGCCCTCGCGGGTCCGCCGGATCTGGCGAGCGCCGCGGTGGCCGTCGCGACCGCCGGCCTCGGTCTGCTCCTCTGGCGCGGGCGCCCCGGGGCCGGATCGGCGACGACGGCGGCGCTCCCGGGTTCACCCCGCTCGGGTCGGCGATGGCTCGCCGGGCACGCCATCGTGCTAGCGGTCGCGCTGGCCGTGGGCCTGCCGCTGGGCGGGTTCGCCAACCCCCCGGCCGTGGCCCTGTCGCTGCTGCTCTACCCGCTCTACGCGGCGCTGCAGCTCCTGCTGCTGTTGAGGGTGCCCTGGCCCTGGCTCGAAGCGGCGTCCGCTCCTCGGCGCGGGCCGGCCGTGGCGGCGGCCGCGCTCCTGTTCGGCCTGGTGCATTGGCCCAACCCCGCGGTGATGGCGATGACGACCGCCGGGATGGCGCTCTGGGCCGCGGAGCATGCCCGCGGTCGGTCCCTGGCGGCGCTGGCCGCCTCGATGGGACTGTTGGCCACGCTGGCGGCCCAGGGCCTGCCCGACCCGGTGACCCACCACATGCGCGTCGGCCCGCAGCTGGTCCAGGCCAGGGCCTTGCCCGACCTCACCGCGCGTACGCTGGCAACCCTGCCGCCGACCGCCGCTCCCATCGGCCCGTTCCTGGACGCGCTCTACCCGTCGGTGGTGGGCCGACCGGCCACCCGCCAGGAGCTGCGGCGCTGGACCACGGTGGCGGCCCACGAGCAGCGGTGCTTCCTCGCCTGGCAGATCCTCACGAGCCGGGAGTATGGACGTCGCCACCAGGGCCTGGCCCCGCCCGCGATGGACGGCAGCCATTACTGGACCGCGCTCGCCGCCCCCTGGCCCGGACTCATCCGCGGCCAGGCCGCGGCCGTGGCCGCGGACGCGCCATGGGCCGCGTACGTCGAGTCCTGCTACGTCCGGCTCCTGGGCCGCCGGCCGGACCCGGCCGAGGTGGCCGCCTGGCCGGCCGCGCTCGGCCCGCTGCAGTACCAGGGGTTGCTGCAGGCCCTGCTGGACCGGCGCCGCGACCTCGCCGCCGCCCCGTTCGACACGCTCGCGAGCGAGGCCCTGCGCTTCTGGCGCTGACGCGAGCACGGACAGGCTAGGGGTTGTAGATGCGATGGCTCCGGAAGGTCCAGTCGCCGGCCACGATCCGGACCTGCGGCACGGTCACCACGCCGAGCTGGCGTCCGTCCGTGTCCTCGAGGCGCAGGTCCAGGTCGTACACGCCCGCGGGCAGGCTCACGCGCAGCAGCTGCAGGTGGTCTGGCAGGGTGAGCCACGAGCGGGTGTCGGCCACCTCGCTGGCCACGTTGAAGATGTTGACGAGCAGGCCGAGCCCCTTGCCTTCCTTGTTGGCGGCACGGTAGCTCAGGTACTTCACCAGCGACCGGAGCACCGCGCGGAAGAGCACCATGCCGGACTCGGCGTCGGCGGTGATGCGGGCGACGGTCGACGGATGGTGGGCGCGCACGGAGCGGATCGTCCGGCCCTCGGGATCGCGCAGGCTCACCGGCCGGTCCGGCGTGAGGGAGACCGGCGCGGTCGGCATGGCCACCGAGAGCCAGTACGCCACCTCGCGGTCGCTGACCACGACGTGATGGCGGGCGCGGTCGGTGATCACCCACGCCCAGCGCTCGTTGTCGTCGTAGCGGTCGGACGCGAAGATGGGCAGGCTGAGCTTGCTCTCACCCTTGGCGGCGATCCAGCCGTTCTCCACCAGCAGCACCAGTTCGCCGCGCCCCGGCGTCAGGGCGGTGGGCGGCGTCGCCTCGGCCGCCCGGAAGACCTCCGGGCACGACTGGCGCAGCGGTTCGAGCTCGGCGCCGAACCCCAGGCGGGCGGCCACGCGCTCGAGGTCGCGGCCCAGCCACGGCGGCACCGTCACGCCCACCAGCCCGGCCAGGTCCTCGTAGGCGACCGCGGCGTTGCGGTAGGCGATGAAGGCATCGTTCAGCTCGCCGTCCCAGTCGTAGAGCATGCCCGAGAAGTAGAGCAGGAAGGGGTCGTTGCGCGTGCGGGCGAGCGCGCTCGTGTCGCCGTCCTGGATGGCGCCGACGGTGACGTCGACGTAGCCGGCGAGCAGGAGGCTGGCCTTGCGCGCCTCCACGAGCGCATCGTCGGGCAAACCGAGCGCGAGGTAGTTGAGGGCCCGATAGTAGGGCACCATGGCCAGCTCGAACGGCCGCGGTCGGTACGACGTGGCGGTGTCGTTGGTGAACAGCGAGATCGCGCTCTCCGAGACGCTCGTGCCGTACAGCTCGTCGGCCAGCCGTTCGGCCTCCTCGAAGGCGACGTTGCTCTCCTGCCAGCGGCCGGCCTGGCGCAGGATCAGGCCGCGTTCGAGCGCCGCCAGCGCGCGGTCCTTGCCGCCCATCTCCTGGTCGACCAGGGCGAGCGCACGGTCGTACTCGCCGTCCGCCAGGCGCGGACGCAGCTCCAGCATCTTCCGCGTATGGGTGGCGCAGCCGGACGCGAGGACCAGAAGCGCCCCCACGGCCAGCAGGACCAGGCGACGGTCGTGCAGTGTCACGGCCGGCCCCCTAGCCGCGGAACTTGCCCTTGCCGATGGCCTTCTTGGTCTTGGTCTGGCCCACCCACACCTTGAGGTTGTTCTCCAGGTTCACGAGGTAGACGTCGGCCTGGTAGAACTTGGCCTCCTTGCCCTCGTACTGGTCAAAGATGGAGTTGAGCTCGCCGAGCAGCATGTAGTCGGCGCCCAACTCCCGGCCCCAGCGCTTCATCGTCTCCTCGGACGCGTAGTCCTGCTGCTCGCCACGCTCCTGGCGCACCTGCTCGCGCTCCTCGGGGCTGGCGACCACCAGTACGCGGCCGCTGTTGATGAAGGCGGCCTCGAGATCGGCCGTCAGGGTCTTCATGGGGATGTGCTCGACGGTCTTGTTGCGGATCGCGCCCACGATCAGGATCGGCTTCTTGCCGGTCTCGGCGACGTGGTTCTCCACCCAGACGGCGTTGGTGATCTGGCTGACCAGGTCCTGGGCCACGTTCTGGCTGTCGACATCGTTCCAGTTGCCGCTCAGGTCGATCTGGGTCGCCGGGTCGACGCGGGTGACGGTACGGCCGGCGCAACCGGCGAGGACGAGCGCGAGCAGACTCAGGGCGAGCGTGAGGGTTCGCATGCGCATGGGGATGGCTCCTTGACGTGGAACGGAGCGGCGGGGGTCGTCCGCCCTCCTCTGTGCAGTGGCCGTTCGAACGCGTTCCATACTCGCACAGACCGCCGCGGCGTCAAGGGCCTTCCCGCGTCTCGGCCTGCCAGCGTTTGACCCCGTCGAGGCGCCAGAGCTCCAGCTCTCGGAGCGGGCCGTCGTCGAGGTCGTCGAAGTCCGATTGGGACGACGTCGTGGCCCACACCAGGGTCGAGGTCCCGGGCACGCCGAGGATCGGACCGAGGGTGAGCCGCAGCGTGTTCCCGTCGGCATCGACCAGGTTGCCGGACTCGCCCTGGGACCGCACCCTGAGGAACGGCTTGTCCTGGTAGTCGGTGACCGTCAGTAGGAAGTAGACCGTCGGGAACTCCCGCGTGCGCTCGATGCCGAGCATCCGCAGTTCGTAGCGTGGGTCGTCCTCACCGTCGTAGCCCACGAACACCGGATCCAGGGCGCGGCGGCGGTAGTGCTCGGGGTCGAACATGCGGATCCGCTCATGCAGACCCCGATCCTGGTTGCCCTCGCGGACCAGGGACTCGGTCGCGCCGATGGCCTGCTGGACCTTGGCCAGCGCAGCTCCGGCCCGGCGCACGTCGTAGCCCTCGCCGCCGGAGCCGGCGAACCAGCTCAGGGCGAGCAGGTCGGCGGCCTGCTGGGTCCGGGCCTCCCAGGCGCGGCGGGCCCAGTAGAACGAGACCGGCTCGGTGCCCGGGTCATCGGCCAGGACCGCAACCGGCGATCGTGGCGGCAGATGCAGCTCGGTGTGGGCGATCTCGTGCGCCAGGACCAGCAGCACCTCCTCGTCGGTCTCCAGCACGTTCAGCAACCCGTCCGACATGACGACCAGGCCGGTGCCAAGCGCGCCCGCCACCAGCCAATCCGAGTGCAGGACGAGGAATTCGTACTCGAATCCCGAGAGCTCGAGGGGCCAGGTGTCCAGGACGTGGCGGCCGAGCCGCTGCATGCGGCCGCTCAGGGCCGCGTCCGTCGCGACAGGGAAGAGCAGCTCCAGTTCCTTGAGGGACTGCAGGGCCGCGACGCGATAACCCAGGTAGTTCTCGAAAGGGAGGGCCGTGACCGCGGCGAAGCAGACCGGGCAAGGCCGATAACCCTGCGCCTCGGCCGCCGTGCGGTCCGCGAACACCTCGCGCATGTCGGCCACCGGCAGGTGGTTGCAACGCGCCAGGTGATAGAGCCGACTCTCCGTCTGGCCGACCATCTGCTGCGGCGGCAGGTCGCCGCCGAACGCGAAGACCTCGTGGAGCAGCCGGCTCACGGCCCGGTCCAGGAATTCCTGCGTCAGTTGACCCCGGTCGTAGGCCACCAGGCGCACCCGCCGGCGGCCGGGCGTCTCGAGCTCCACGTGCACACGGTCGTCCTTGGTGGCGACCTTGCGCAACCGGAACGTCTCCCCGGCCGCACCGAGCCGGCGCAGGACGATCGGGATGCTGCAGGCATAGACCTGGTCGTCCACGACCAGGGAATAGCTCGGATAGGCAAGGAACTCCGCGCGGACGGGCCGGAACTCGAGGTTGAACTCGTCGCGGAGAGTCCCGAGCGACGACTTGTCGAGGCCGGCGGCGGCCGGGCTCACCAGCACCAGAACCGCCACCAGGGCCAGCAGAGCACGCGATCTGAACATGGGATCCCCCTCTTGCTATATGGTCGGAAACGTGGATAGGACCCTGGCTGCGATCACGCGCCGGCGTCGGGCAAGGCCGGCGCCACCTTGAACACCACCTCCTTGCGCACCTCCACCGTGCCGACGGGCGCCCCCCGCGGCTTGGTCACGTAGCGGGCGCGGGTCGCCGTGACGGCCACCAGGCGGGCCTCGCGCTTCTTGCAGTGCCAGGCCGCGATCGCGGCCGCCGCCTTGACCGTCTCACGGTCGGGCTCCTGGCCGGCCGGCACCCGCAGCACGACATGGCTGCCCGGCATGCCCTTGACGTGGAACCACCAGTCGTTGGGCCGGGCGAGCTTGAGGCTCAGCAGGTCGTTGTCCGCGCTCGTCCGGCCGGCCAGGACCTCCCAGCCGCCGGGCAGCACGTATTCGTAGAGCTGGGCCCGCGGCCCGCGGAACTCGGCTGGCATCGGCTCTCCATTTTGACGGAACTCGACCGTTCGATTGCAGTATAAGTCGCGCCGCAACTATCTTAGGCGGCCGGCGCTCCCCTGCCAAGAGGAGGCCGCGTCGGTGTTTTTCGTCATCATCCAATCACTGCCCGCAACTGAAGGAGAGCTTCGCCGATGATCGAAGTGCGCGACGTCACGAAGCGCTTCGGGGCGACGGTCGCTCTGGACCGGGTGTCGTTCTCGGTGGAAAAGGGGAAGATCCTCGGCTTCCTCGGCCCCAACGGCGCCGGCAAGAGCACGACCATGAAGATCATCTCGACCTTCCTGGCGCCCGACAGCGGCCGCGTCACGGTGGGCGGGGTGGACGTCCTGGAGCAACCCCTGGCCGTGAGGCGGCGCCTCGGTTACCTGCCCGAGACCGTCCCCCTGTACCATGACATGAACGTGGACGAGTACCTGCGGTTCGTGGGCCGCGCCCGCGGCCTCGACGGCGCCCGTCTGCGCGAGCGGCTCGACTGGTGCGTGGAGGCCTGCGGCCTGCGCACGGAGTTCAAGAAGCGCATCCAGGAGCTGTCCAAGGGCTACCGCCAGCGTACCGGACTCGCCCAGGCCCTGATCCACGACCCCGACCTCATCATCCTCGACGAGCCCACCAGCGGCCTCGATCCCCTGCAGATCATCGGCATCCGCCAGCTCATCGCCAGCCTGGCCGGCGAGAAGACCGTGATCTTCTCGACGCACATCCTGCAGGAGGTCAGCCCCGTGACCGACCGCGTCGTCATCATCAACGAGGGCCGCGTGGTCGCCGACGGCGTCATCTCCAGCCTCACCGAGCAGGCCATGGGCGACAACCGGGTGTTCGTCACTGTGCGCGCCGCGGCCGATCGGGTCGAGCCCAGCCTCAAGGACCTGCCGGGCCTCACCGGGCTGCGGTCGCTGGGCGCGGGCCCGGATCGTTCCGCTTCGAGCTGCGGGCGCCGTTCCAGGTCGACCTCGTGGGCGCCGTGGCCGGCCTCGCCTACCAGCAGGGCTGGACCCTGGGCGAGCTGCACGGAGTCCCGCTTCTCCCTCGAGGACACGTTCATCGCTGACCCGCGCGGCGAGCAAGCAGCGGGAGGTCGCGTGATGCACAACGCCATGGTCATCGCCCGCCGCGAGTTCGCGGGCTACTTCAGCACAGCCCCATCGCCTACATCTTCATCGTCGTCTTCCTGCTCCTGACGGGCCTGCTGTTCATGCTGAACTTCTTCCTCGTCGGCCAGGCGGACATGCGCGGCTACTTCGGCAGCCTGCCCCTGCTGCTCACCTTCTTCGTGCCCGCGATCAGCATGCGCCTGTGGGCCGAGGATCAGCGACTGGGCACCTTCGAGGCTGCTGATCTGACCCTGCCCTGCAGCCGGCCGAGGTGATGCTGGGCAAGTACCTGTCGGCCCTCGGCTTCTTCGCCGTCACCCTGGCCGGCTCGCTGCCGATCCCGATCATGCTCAACGCCCTGGGCAATCCCGACAACGGCGTGATCGTCAGCGGCTACCTCGGCGCGCTCCTCATGGGCGCCCTCTACCTCAGCGTCGGCATCTTCACCAGCGGCCTGATGCGCGACCAGATCTCGGCGTTCATCCTGGGCGTCATGGCCTGCCTGATCATGTGGCTGCTGGGCCAGACCTTCGTGGCCGCCGTGTTCGACGGCTGGTTCGACGGCCTCGGCCGCCTGCTGCAGCAGTACCTGGGCATGACGAGCCACTTCGAGCCCATGCTGCGCGGCGTCGTGGCCCTCGGTGATCTGGTCTACTTCGTGTCCCTGACCTGCCTCTTCCTGGTCCTCAACGCGCTCTGGCTGGAAGGGAGGAAGTACTGATGAGCGGCAAGCGACGCAACTACATCCTCACCTTCTCGGTGGCCGTGGTGCTGCTCGCGGCGGTGGCCGTGTTCCTGGTGGCCTCACCAGCAACTTCACCGGCGCGCGCCTGGACCTCACCAGGACAAGCTGTTCACCATGTCGCCGGCGGCAGTGAACATCCTGCAGAAGCCTGAAGGTCCCGGTGCAGGTCAGAAGCTCTACATCACGCCGGCGGCCAAGATGCCGACGGAGTTCAGAACCTCGAGCGGGACATCACCGAGCAGCTGCGCAGGAACTACGAGCGCGTCTCGGACGGCAAGCTGCAGTTCTCGGTGTACAACCCGCAGGACAACGAGGAGATGCAGCAGGAGCTGGCCCAGAAGGGCATCCAGCCCTTCCAGGTGCAGTCGGTGGACAAGGACGAGATCGGCGTCAAGCTGATCTGGAGCGCCCTGACGATCGCCTACAAGGACCACGCCGACGAGGTGGTGCCCCGGGTGCTGCCTCAGACCCTGACCAACCTCGAGACCCTCGTGATCGGACCGGTGCACCGGCTGACCCGCGACCGCGACCCCAAGGTCGCCCTCTTCGCGCCCAAGCGTGAGGTGGACCCGCAGCTGGCCGCCATGTACCTGCAGCAGGGCATGCAGCCGCCGGAGCCCCAGGACCAGTTCACCCAGGTGGCCCAGCTGCTTCAGCAGGAGCACTACCAGGTGCAGAGCATCGCCCTGGACGAGAACGACGGCATCCCGGCCGACGCCGACCTGCTGGTGGTGCTCGGCCCGCGCAACCTGAACGAGCGCCAGGCCTGGGAGATCAACCGCGCGCTGAGCAACGGCCTGCCCGTGGTCATGGCCGTCCAGGCCCACGAGTACAGCTACCAGCCGGGCCAGCGGGGCCAGTGGAACATCTCCGGCACCGCCATCACCAGCGGCCTGGAGGCCATGCTGAAGGGACTGGGCCTGGAGGTCGTCACCGACCATTTCCTCGATCTCAACAGCACCATGCTCGAGCTGCCGCGCGAGGTGAACCTCGGCGGTCTGCGCATGCAGGTGCGCGAACCGGTCGACTCGCCGGTGCAGATCAAGGTCACCCAGGACCAGGTCAACCAGGACCACCCGGTGACCAACCACATCGGCTCCCTGCTCTATCTCTGGGGAACGCCGGTGTCTCTGGATCAGGCGCGCCTGGCCGAGGCCGGCCTGACGGCCACCACGCTGGTGTCGTCGAGCGGCCGCTGCTGGCGGGCCGACTTCGGCTCGGGCCAGTTGACCCCCACCCAGCTCGACCCCGGCCGCCAGGAGATGCTCGGCCCCCAGCCGCTCACCGTGGTGGTGACCGGCGAGTTCCCCGACGCGTTCGCCGGCCGCGGCGAGCTGCCCGCCTGGCCCGACCAGGGCGAGGCCGACGCGGACGCCGCCGCCGGCCCGGCGGCCGTGACGCCGCTGCAGCCCGCGCCGGGCAGCCTGTTGCTCGTCGGCAGCGCCAAGATGTTCGACGATGCGGTGCTCCAGGGCGCGCAGAACGCGCTGCTGATGCTCAACGCCGTCGACTTCCTGGCCGGCAGCGAGGATCTGCTCACGATCCGGAGCAAGCAGCTCACCGAGCGCACGATCCGGCCCGTGCAGGCCAGCGAGAAGGTCATCTGGCAGATCGTCGTGCTGGCGCTGGTGCCGGCCCTGTTCATCACGCTGGGCGTCGTGCGGCAGGCCCGCCGACGCGCCGAGGCCACCCGCTACCGCCGCGAGCTGAAGGCTCGCGCCTAGGAAGGAGGTCACCATGCTCAACCGCAAGAACCTGATCATCGTGGCCGTGGTGCTGGTGGCCCTGGTGGCCGTGTCGGCGCTGCAGAGCACGCGGCACGAGGCGGCCACCGGCCAGGCCAGCAGCCAGACCCTCATCGAGGGCGACTGGACCCGCACGAACCTCGACCGCGTGACCGTCGGCTTCGGCCAGGACAACGAGGTCGTGGTGCTGACCGCCGGCGATCCGGACTGGCGGGTCGCGTCGGCCTGGAACGCGCGGGCGGACGCGAACAAGATCGACACCCTGCTGCGCACCCTCAGCGGCCTGCGCGGCGAGTTCCGCAGCGACAGCCAGGATGTCCTGGGCGACTACGGGTTCGCCGACTCGACCAGCATCCGGATCCGCGGCTACGCCGACGGCGGCGCCGAGGTCTTCGCCATCGACGTCGGCAACAAGCCGGCCGGCGGTCGCGGCAATTTCGTCAGGCGGCAGGGCTCGGACGAGGTGTTCCTCAGCACGGCCGACGTGCTCGGCAACCTCGGCCTCTGGAGCGGTCCGGAGCGTCCGCAGAGCCGGCACTTCCTCGACCTGGTGGCCTATCGCGGCGACCGTGAGGCCGTCGATGCGCTGCGCCTCGAGGGCGACGAATCCCTCGTCCTGCGCAAGCAATACTCGATGGTCGAGCCTGCGCCCGACGACACCACCGGCGCCGGTCCGCAGCCCGACTTCAAGCAGTGGGAGTGGCGCCTCGGCGACGGGACCCCGGTCCAGAAGACGAAGGCGGACGGCATCCTCGGCACGGCGGTGAACCTGCGGGCCCAGGACGTGGTCGACCCGGCCCCGGGCCTGGCGTTCTACGGCCTGGACCCGGCCAAACGGACGCTCACGATCGAGCCCCGCGAGGGCGATCCGGTGGTGATCCGCTTCGGCCTGGAACGGCCGGCCGAGGGCAAGGCGCCCGGCGGCCTCTACGCCCAGGTCGGTGACGACCCGACGATCTGGGTGGTCGGCACCTACAACGCGAACAACCTGTTCAAGGCCCGGGCCGACCTCCTGCCCGAGTGAGCCCGCGGGCGAGCGCGAAGACCGGCCCCCTGACCGTCCGGATCAGGGGGCCGCGTCGCGTTCAGGGGCGAGGGTCGAGTCCGAACACGCCGAGCCGCCCCACCCGCCATTGCAGCAGGAGCCGCAGAAGCCCCAGCACCACCAGCTGTCCGCCGAGCGCGACCGCGACACCCCACGGCGGATGCCGGTAGCCCAGCATGGCCGGCAGGGTGGCCAGGGGCCAGACCATGATCAGCAGCAGATGGAACCCGCGGAAACCCTGGCCCTCCCGGCTCCACGCCCGGCTGAACGGGGCCGACGGCGCAGTCGCCTGCAGGAAGACCAGCAGGCTCTCGAAGGTCAGCCAGGCGGGTACGATCACCAGCGCCGCCTCCAGCGGGCCCAGGCCCGCCCGCCACATCAGCAGGCCGCCGAGCACGACCAGCAGCGGCAGCGGGATCAGCCAGCGGATCGCCCGCCGTTGCAAGGCGAGGATGCCGCGGCCGTCGAGGACGCCGCCGTTGAGCAGCCAGCTCGCCTGCGACTCGACACTGCAAGTGATGGCGCCACCTAGCGATAAGGCCAGGAAGCTCATCCACAGGCTGAAGGTGCTGACGAGCGTGGGAACGTCGTGGAGATCGCGTTGCAGATCGCCGAGGTCATCGATCCGGATGACCAGGAGGTACACCAGGAGAGCGGCCGGCAGGAAGAGCAGGGCTCCGGTGAAGCGCCAGTCCTCCCGCAGGTGAGCCTGCAGGAGCAGCGCCATGGCCCGGCCGGCCCGCCCGGGGAGCCAGGGCGCGAGCCAGCCGATGACCGGGCCGGTCCAGTCGCGCGGCTGGCTCCGCCGTACGGTCGGGTCGGCGTCGGCCGCCTCGCGCCCGCGGCCCAGGACCCGCACGCCGCCGACCGCGAGCCCCGCCGTCGTCACCAGGGCCAGCGCCGCGGCCAGCGCCCGGATCCACGTCGGCTGCGCGAGGGCGCCCCAGGCGCCGAACCAGTAGGTGGGCACGAGGACCAGGAACCAGGCCGACAGCCCATCGAGCTGCCCCAGCAAGGGCCGCAGAGCCCGCATGGTCACGTTGATGACGATCACCAGCGAGATCGAGCCCAGCACCTCCACCACCCGGCGCGCCCGCTGGCGCCCCAGCAACCGGCCCAGGCCGTGCACCGCCAGCAGCATGGTGGCCGCCAGGCAGATCGCGTGCAACGCGAGCCCGACGAGGGCGCCCAGCGCGGGCACCGCCGGCGGCGCGCCCACCACCAGCAGCACCACCAGCGGGACCGCAAGCATCGCGGCGCTGGCCTCGAGCACGGTCTCGAGGATGAGCAGGCCCCGGGCCACGAGCAGTTCGCGCTCGCTGACCGGCCACCAGCCCAGGACGCGCCGATCGTCGCTGCCCAGGACCAGGGGCGCCACTTCGCCGGCCGAGCGCATGAGCACGGCGCCGCCCTGGGCGAACACCAGCAGGCTGACCGCCAGATCGGGCCGGCCCCGCAGGAAAGCCACGCCCGCCGCCACCCCGATCGACAGCAGGGCGAGCAGCACCAGCAGCAGGATCCGGCCCGTGTCGGGGTGCATTCCCCGCCTGCCGCGTTCCTCGTACTGCAGCACCAGCTGGCCCCGGGCCTCGGCGCGCAGGGCCCGACGCAGGGCCCAGGTGCGGACGGGCGCCACGCCGGCGAGCGCGAGGAAGGGTGCGAGCCAGCGCCGCATCACCGGCCGTCCCCCAGCAGATCGGCCCAGGAAACCGCCGCCCGGCCCGCGTCATGGGTCATGTCCAGGAAGATGTCGGTGAGGGTGCGCCCCTGGTGTTCGGCCCGCAGGGCCGCGACCTCGCCCTGCCAGAGCAGGCGTCCCTCGTGGATCAGCACCAGGTCCTGGCAGATCTCCTCGACCTGCTGCAGGACGTGGCTGGAGTAGAGCACCGTCTTGCCCTCGCGGGCGAGCTGCTGCAGCAGGTCGGCGAGGCGCCGCTGGCTCGCCACGTCCAGGCCGTCCATCGGCTCGTCGAGGAACAGGACCGGCGGGTCGTGCAGGAGGGCCGCCGTCACCAGGACCTTGCGGCGCATGCCCTTCGAGAAGCTCGCGAGCCGGTTGTCGAGCACCCCGGACAGCTCGAAGTGGGCGAGCAGGCGCTCGGCGCGGCGCAGGGCCACCGCCGGTTCCAGGTCGTGCAGCAGGCCCGCCAGCTCGAGGTATTCGTGGGCGCTGAGGCCCTCGTACACCGCCCCGTGTTCGGGCACGTAGCCGAGGCTGCGGCGGACCGCCATCACGTCGGTGCGGATGTCGTGGCCGGCCACCCGCGCCGTACCCTCGCTCGGCGCCAGCAGGGTGGTGAGCATGCTCAGGGTGGTGGTCTTGCCGGCCCCGTTGGCGCCCAGCAGGCCGACCAGCCGGCCGGACTCGATCCGGAGGCTGAGGTGATCGACGGCGGTGAGGTCGCCGAAGCGCCGGGTGAGGCCGTCCAGCTCCAGCATCAACATGCGGTATCCCCCTTGCCTGCTAGGATGTATGATCTTGGGCTGTAAAAACGCCAGCGATTTCTTATCTTCGCGGGCGGCCCCTCGCCCGCGCGATCAACCGGTCAAAGGAGTTCGACCTTGAGCCAATCCCGAGTCAACGCCGGCGGCGACGTCGACCGGCGCCTGCTGTTCCGGGGCGGCCGCGTCCTCGACTACTTTCCCGCCGACCTGGCCGGCCGGCCCGATCCGCTGGTCGAGGACGTCGACCTGCGCGTCGAGCACTGCCGCATCGTCGAGCGGGGCAAGGGTCTCGGCACCCGCGAGGGCGAGGACGTGATCGAGCTGGACGGCGCGACCGTGCTGCCCGGCAACGTGAACGCGCACATGCATCTCTACATGTCGCTCACCGCGGGCGCGCCCGAGCCGCCGCGGCAGCCGGCCGACTTCAAGGAGACGCTGAGCGAGGTGTGGTGGAACCTCGACCGCTGCCTCGACAAGGACGCCGTCTACCTCAGCGCCATCGCCGGCGCCTGGGACGCCGTGCGCAGCGGCACCACCCTGATCTTCGACAACCATTCGTCGCTCAGTTTCATCCGCGGCTCGCTCGACGAGGTGATGCGCGCGCTCGGCGTGGTCGGCGTCCGCGCCAGCCTCTGCTACGAGGTCACCGACCGCGCCGGCAAGGGCGTCCGCGACGTCGCCCTCGAGGAGACCGAGCGGTTCCTCGCCCGCCGCAGCGAGGCCCAGGACGGTTGCGTGGCCCAGTTCCGCGCCAAGGTCGGCGCCCATGCCAGCTTCACGCTCGAGGACAAGACGCTCGAGAAGCTGGCCGCGATCTGCGACAAGTACGGAGCCGCGCCGCACCTGCACGTCGGCGAGAGCCCCGAGGACCGGGCCATCAGCCGCAAACGCGGCTGGAGCGATCCCGTCGACCGTCTCTTCACGGCCGGCCTCATCCGCCCGGGCACCATGATGGCCCATGGCGTGGACCTGACCGAGGGCGAGCTGGCGCGCATCGACCAGGCCGAGGCCTGGCTCGTGCACTGCGCCCGCTCGAACATGAACAGCGGCATCGGCCGCGCCAAGCTGCGGGGCTGGGGCGAGCACGTCGCCCTCGGCACCAACGCCCTCGACCAGAACATGTGGGGCGAGCTGAGGACGACGTACTTCCGCGGCCGCGAGTCGTCGCCGCCGGACCTCGACCTCACCGGCGCCGCCAAGCTCTGGTTCGGCAACTATCGGCTCGCCCGACTGCACTTCGGCGAGCCCTTCGGCAGCCTGCGGCCAGGCGCCCCCGCCGACTTCATCGTGCTCGACAACTTCCAGAAGACGCCGCTCACCACCCAGACCTGGCTCAGCCACTTGCTGTACGATTTCCATCCCTGGGACATCGGCTCGGTGTGGGTGGGCGGGCGCCGCGTCTACGCCAACGGCGACGGACCGCCCGTGGCGCCCAGCCTGCTCCAGGAGACCGCCATGCGGCTTTGGCAGGCGATGGGCTGGATCCAGGGCTGACCGTCCGGCTCCGGTCCGGCCGCGGCGACGCCGGCGGGTGCCTGGGCACCCGCCGGCGTCGTCTGCCAGGCTCCGCGCCGGCGCCTACCGCAATCGCGTGAAGGCCTGCGTGTGCTCCTCCCCGAGCGCCTCGACGCGGGCGAAGTACGCACCGGCCGCCGACCCGACGCCCGGCCAGAGGACGGTGTGCACGCCGGCCGCCTGGTCCGCGTCGACCAGCACCGCCAGGCGTCGGCCACGCAGATCGTGGATGGTAAGCTGGACGTGGCCCGCGCGCGCGAGCTCGTAGGTCAGCACGGCCGCCTCCCCCACCCGCACCGGGTTGCCGCGGGTCGCGAAGCTGACCAGCCGGTCCGGATCCTCCGGCTCCTCGGGATCGTCCGGATCACGCGGGTCGTACGTCGCCAGGGTGACCGCGCCGCTGCCCGCCGGATCGAGCCAGTGGGCGAGCTGGGTGTCGTTCGTGCCGCCGCCGAGCCAGGAGATGTCGAAGCGCCCGTACCAGTCGCTCTCGTCGTTGCCGCACGCCGCGTAACCACCATGCAGCTGGCCGACGATCTGGTGGCCGGGATTGAACAGGGGGCTGCCGCTGGATCCGGGCTCGGTGGTCCCGAGGTCCCAGTCGACCACGCGCCAGTGGGCGCCGGCCGGGTTGGTCGCGGTGCCGAGGTAGGCCGTCTTCTGCAGCGGGGCGTCCTCGAAGCTGATGGCCTTCTCGTCCGTGCTGGGATGATGGATGCAGACCGCGCTCGCCGGCACCGCGCCCGAGCGGTCCCAGCCGGCGTAGGTGACGTGCCAGCTCGTGTCGGGCAGGGCGGAGAGCTCGATGAGCGTCATGTCGCTGTCGCTGAACGAGGCCCGCCAGACCGCGCCGGACTGCGTGTCGGCGAGGCTGCCGCCGCTCAGGTCGCCGCAGACCGGACTCTCGAAGTTCCAGTACACCACCACCGACGCCGCGTTGGCCTCGTGGACGTTGCAGTGGTGGGCGGTCAGGAAGTACGGCGTGCCGTCGCGGGCGGTGTTGTTGATCATCGCGCCCGTGCAGACCCACGAGTTGCCGATCTGGTAGACCGCCACGCTGGGGATCTCGTGGCGCCAGGGATCGCCCTCGGGGCAGACCACGTCGACGTTGCAACTGCCCTGCTTGTCCGCGGGCGGCTCGCCGAAGAACCGGAACCCCCGTCCCACGCTCACCAGCTCGAGCGCGAAGTCGTCGCGGTGTCCGGCCGGCAACGTGAGGCTCACGGTGGCCGCCTCGCCCAGCACGACCGGCGTCCAGAGCTGGCCGTGGTCCTGCATGTCGGCCGCGGTGAACACCCGGTCGGGTCCGCGTTCGCCCGTGATCCGCAGCTCGCCGCCCCAGGGTAGACGGAACCGGTCGAAACCGAAGCCCAGGCTCAGGGCCCCAGGCGCCAGCACCTCCAGGCGCCAGCGATGTGAGCCGTCGGCCAGCCGCTCCCAGCCCGGTCCGTCCGCGGGCGAGAGGCTCAGGATCCAGGGGTCGCTGTAGCGGAGCGGGCCGCCCGGGTCGAGCTCCTTGTCCGCAGCCACGAGGGCGTCACGGTCGATGGCCGGCAGGACCAGGGACTCGCTCGCGGCCGCCGAACCGGCCAGGAGGAGGCCGAGGCACACGAGCGCGAGGGGCAGACGCAGCATGATGACTCTCCGGTTCGTGTGGACCAGGGGTTCTGCGGAAATGTACCCTCTCGACCACCCGCGTGGCCAGCGCCGAGTGCCACGGAGACGCTCCGGGGCTCAGGCGTGGTTGCGCAGCGCGAGCTCCTCGGGCGCGGGCTGCAGGTACACCTGGTCGAGCAGGTACTCCACCTGGTGTACCTTGAGGTGGTGATTGAGCAGCGTCAGCGGCACGATCAAGGGCACCAGCCCGCGGCGGTAGACCTCGATCACGCGGGCGATGTCCGCCCGCTCGGCCTCGCCGATGCGGTCGCGCAGGTACCCCAGCAGGTGCTGCAGGACGTTCACGTTGCGCGGCACCGTCGCGTGGGCGCTCAGCGCCTGCATGTAGAGCGTGAGGTAGCGCTCGCGGAACTCGGCCGGCGTGTAGTCCTTCACCTGGGCCACGAGCTGGCCCAGCTCCTTGTAGAGCTTCGGGCTGTGGGCCATCAGGAGGTATTTCTCCCGCGCGTGGAAGGCCACGACGTCGCCGCGCCGGAAGCGGCCCGAGCCGAGGAGCCGCTGGACCCGATGGTAGGCGAAGACGCGCACGATGAAGTTCTCGCGCAGGCCGGGGTCGTTGAGCCGTCCCTCCTCCTCGACCGGCAACAGCGGCAGGCGGCGCATCAGCTCGGCCGCGAACAGGCCCACGCCCGTCTTGCTGGGCGGACCGCCGCCCGGACGCTTGACCGGCACCCGCTCCATGCCGCAGCTCGGCGAGGCGCGCTTGAGGATGTAGCCCGAGAGTCCCGCGGACACGAGGTCCTTGAGCTTGCGGCGCGACCACCGGGTCATGCGCTCGGTCCAGTCGTCGCCGCTCTTGCTGCCGAGCAGACGCGGCGCCGCCGGATCGCCGTGCAGGCTGATGGGCTCGCGCGGGATGCCCATGCCCACCTCCGCCTCCGGACAGACGGGCAGGAAGTCGAAGTAGGCGCCCAGGATGCCGGTGAGGTAGCGGTCGTGCTTGTGCCCGCCGTCCCAGCGCACCTTCTCGCCCAGCAGGCAGGTGCTGACCCCGACCAGGATGCGTCGCTCGTCGTTCATGGCGTGTCCTCGGTTCGGCCGAAGCGGTCGGCGATCACCCGCCGCCGATGACTGAAGATCCCCGCCACCTGCCGGCCCACCACGAGCGCGTGCGCGAGGTCGCCGAGCGGGCCGAACGGGAGGGCGTAGCGCACCACGTCGCCCAGCTCGGTGCCGCCGTCGGGCAGGGCCCTGAAGGTGTGGGTGTGATGCCAGAAAGAGTACGGCCCGGAGAGCTGCTCGTCGACGAACTTGTGGGGCGGCTCGTGGCAGGTGATCAGGGTGCGCCAGCGCAGCGGCAGCCCGCCGAGGCTGACCACGTAGTCGATCACCGCGCCTTCCTTCATCGCGATGGGCGAGGGCGTGAGGATCTGGAAGCCCAGGTTGGGCGGCGTGATCTCCGCGAGGTTCTCCGGCCGGGCGAAGAACCCGAACACCTCGTCCAGGGGCGCGGGCACCCGCTGGACGCGCTCGAGCACGTGGACCTTCACCCCTGCACCTCCCGCCGCAGGCGCGCCATCGCGTCGATGTAGCGGTCGACCTTGAACTTGCGCTTGCAGCCGTTGAAGTTCATGTAGCGCACCTTGCCGAAGACGGGCCGCTCGGTCCACGGCCGGTCGTGCAGCCCGCCGACCGACCACGCGCACCCCACGTAGCCGTTGGGGTCGCGGCCGTCGAGGCTGTAGCGGTCGTTCAGGGTGATGGCCACATCGAGGGCCTCGCCCGGGTCACGGGTCCACTCGAGGATCTTCTTCGCCCAGTACATGCGCAGGTAGCCGTGCAGCTTGCCGCGGACCACCAGCTCGGTCTGGGCGGCGTTCCAGAGCGGGTCGTGGGTCGCGCCGGCGGCGAACGCCTCGAGCTCGTAGAGGTGCTCGCGCGGGTCGTCCAGGTGATCCTCCAGGGTGCGCCGGGCCCAGGCCGGCAGACCCTCGTAACGATCGTAGTCCCGGTTGTGGTGGCAGAAGTTGTCCGACAGCTCGCGGCGCACCACCAGTTCCTCGAGGTAGGCGGCCGGGCCGTCGCCGCCCTGCCTGGACACCACGAGCGCCGCCCGCTGGGGCGCCAGCTGCCCGAAATGGAAGTAGGGCGAGAGGTCGGACTGGCCGTCCACGGTGGGGTCGTTGCGGGCGGTGTCGTAGGCGCCGAGACGCCGTCCGACGAAGCGCGCCAGCGCCGCGTGGGCCGCCGCCTCCCCCGGCTCGCACCAGCCGATGTCAGGGCCGGCGGCCGCGGCGGCGTGGTCGGCGAGGGCCGCGCGCACGTCCGGCCGGGGCGCCGTGCCGGTCCAGCGGTGGGGATGCTCGACCACCGCCGGGATCTCCGTCAGGAAGGTCGGCAGCAGGCGCTGCAGCTTCGGCCGGATCGTGCGCGCGGCGTACTCCTGCTTGTCGCTCACCCGCCAGACCGGCACGACGTTGTGCGCGTCGACGATGTGCAGCGGCACGGTCAACCGCGCCGCCACCGCCTGCTCCCACTGGCGGCTGATGCGCAAGGGGTTGAAGTCGGTGACCACCGCGCCGGCGCCCACCTGACCGGCGAGGGCGACGACCGTCTGCTCGGGCTCGCCGGAGACCAGGAAGAACGGGATCCCGAGCCGGGCGAGGTCCTCGTGCACCGCGCCGAGGCCGGCCAGCATGAAGGCGAACTGGCGCCGTGCGGCGCCCAGGAACTCGGGCACCAGGTTGAACACCACGAGCAGCGGCTGCGCGAGGTGCCGCGCCAGGTCCTGGGCATGCACCAGGGCCCAGTTGTCGCGCACCCGCTGGTCGCGCCGCATCCAGTAGATCACCGGTCCGGCGGACGGCGGCCCCTTGCGCAGGGCGCGCACCCGTTCGGGCTGGACTCGGCCGGAGTCGCTCATGGGAACCCTCTCGCTGGTGGCGTGCCCATGGTAACGGCCTCAGGCGCGTCTGACCACCTCGCGGACGGCGGCCGACACCAGGTCTCCCACCACCACGAGCACGGCGCCGCAGGCCATGGCCAGCAGCATCTCGTCGTAGCGGTTCCGCGCCCGCGCATCCTGGATCCAGTAGCCGAGCGACACCATGCCCAGCATGCCGAGCACCGTGGCCTCGCGCACGCAGGTCTCCCAGCGGTAGAACAGATAGAGCAGATAACGGCCCAGCGACAGCGGCGCGATGCCGGCCAGGGCCACCTGCCAGCGTCCGGCGCCGACGCCGCGCAGGGCCGCCAGGGTCGGCCCTTCCAGGTTCTCCACCGTGTCGGCCGACAGCTTGCCCAGGATGCCCGCGTTGTGCAGGGCCAGGGCGAGCACCAGCGGCCAGGCCGACGGGCCCAGCAGGCCGAGCATCAGGAACGCCCACACGTACTCCGGGATGGCGCGCAGCCCGGCCAGGGCGGCGCGGGTGATCCCGACGAGGAGACGCCAGGCATGCCGACGCCAGCGCGCCACGGGTCGGGTCGCGGGCAGGAAGGGATCCGGGCGCGCGAAGCTGCGCGTGGCCCAGGGCGCGAGCACGGCGCCGAGGAGGCCGGCCAGCAGGATCGCCACGATGCTGATCGCCAGGGTGGCCGCCGTCGCGGCGGCGAGGTGGTCGCGCCACAGGCCGTCCGCCCAGGCGGCCGCCGTCGACCACGACCAGGACTCGCCCTGCAGGGGATACGGGACGACCTCGCCCAGGAACCGCCGCAGGTTGTCCAGGCGGCGCGCGCTCCAGGGCTCGCCGGCGAAGAGGCCGCCGGCCACCCAGCTGCCGAGGATCACGGCGGCGGCCACGAACGCGCTGACGCGCAGGAAGCGGCTGCGCGGACGCCGGCGGTAGAGCGCGCCGATGTCGGTCATGCCACCAGCCTCCGCCGCACGGCGCCGCTCCACCAGTCCACCGCCAGCACGAGCCCGAGCAGCGTGTAGAGGTAGGTCCAGACCTCGCCGTAGTAGAGGTTCTCGAAGCTCGCCGCGAGGTGGTAGCCGAGCGTCGGCAAGCCGAAGAAGCCGAGCACCGCGGCCGTCCGCAGCGCACATTCGAAGCGGTAGAGGGTATAGGCCAGGAGGTCGCCGAACGCGCGGGGCAGGCGGCCCCAGAGGAAGACCTGCGCTCCGGTGGCGCCGGCCGCACCGAGGGCCTCGGCCGCGTCCCGTGGCGCCTCGTCGAGCATCTCGCCGAAGACCTTGGCCAGCGTGCCGCCGTACGGCAGAGCCAGGGCCACGACGGCCGCCAGGGGCGTCAGGCCGAAGGCGGCGAGCAGGAGCACGGCCCAGAGCAGCTCGTGCACCGAGCGCAGGGCGGCGGCCACCAGCCGGCAGGCGGAACTGACGACCGGCCCCGCCAGGCGTGCCGGGCGCCAGCGGCGGGCGCCGCCACGGTCGCGGTCGCTCGACCACCAGGACGTGGACGCGCCCATGCCCAGCCCGAGGCCCAGCAGGATCGACGGCGGCATGGCCGCCGCCGCGAACACCACGGTCTTGACGGCGGCCCGTCCGGCGAGCACGAGGAGCGCGGGCGTCGCCGGTGGCAGATCGGCCGCCTGATGGGTGAGCGCGGGACGCCACGCCCGCCCGAAGAACTCGCCGGCCAGCTGCCAGCCGTCAGGGCCCGGCCAGAGCGCGCGCGGATCCAAGCGCAACGCCCAGGCGGCCCAAGCTCCGGCCCCCGCGAGCAGCAGGAAGACCCCGCCGCGGGCGCCGATCGGTCCGCGACCGCGGACCGCGCGACCCGGGTCAGGTGCCGCCATCGTCGGCACCTCCGGAGGACAGGCGGTAGAGCCCGTCGAGGTCGGCGGCCGCCAGGTCGCGCGGATCGCCGTCCCAGCAAACCCGGCCGCCACGCAGGCCGACCACCCGCGGGAAGAACTCCCGGGCCAGCTCCAGGTTGTGCAGGCTCATGACCAGCGTCATGCCGTCCTCGCGGGCCAGGCGCACGAGCAGACCGACCACGTCGCGGGCCCGGGCGGGGTCGACGCTCGCCACCGGCTCGTCGGCGAGGAGCAGGTCCGGGTGCTGGAAGAGCGCCCGGGCGATGGCCACGCGCTGCTGCTGCCCGCCCGACAGACGGTCGACCCGTTCGAACAGCCGGTCGGCGATCCCGACCCGCACGAGGAGCTCGGCCACCGACTCGAGCTCGGAGCGCCGCGGGCGCACGAGCGTGCGCACCGAGGCCCAGAATCCCTGACGGCCGAGACCGCCGGCGAGCACGTTCTGGCTCACCCGCAGGTTGGGCACCAGGCGCAGATCCTGATGCACCACCGCCACCCGGCTGCGCAGCGTCCGCAACGCACGGGGGGCGAGGTCGGCGAGTCGGGCTCCGCCGACCGTGACGGTGCCGCGGCTGGGCAACGCGCTGCCGTTGAGCAGGCGCAGGAGCGTGGTCTTGCCGGCGCCGCTGGGCCCGATCAGGGCCACGTGCTCGCCGGCCGCGACCGCCAGCGACGCATCCGCAAGGGCGACGGTGTCGTCGAAGCTCACGCTCACATCGGCCAGGACGACGTCGACGGCCATGCGCTACCGGACCATGCCCAGCTCGCGGGCCACGGCCTCGATCCCGTCGAACTCCTCATTGCGCGCGGGGATGAGGCGTTCGCGCGGCAACGCGGCCAGCAGCTGCGGGTCGTCCATCGCGATCAGGACCTGCTGCAGGCGGTCGGTGAAGCCGGCGCCGTACATCGTCTCCAGGGCCGGATGGGCGGTGAAATTGTAGTCCGCGTAGGGCGGGGTCTGCCAGATCACGCGGACCACCTCGGGATCGGTGTCGCCGTTCTCGACGCGCTTGTCGTAGACCTTGTAGTTGACCACGCCGGCCTGGTAGCGGCCCGACTCCACCAGCTCGACGGTCTTGTCGTGACTGCCGGAGAAGCCGAACGGCTGGCTGAAGAACTCGGCCGGCGCGGCGCCGCCGAGCGTCCGGATGTAGTACTCGGGCATGAGGCGGCCGCTGGTGCTGCTCTCCGAGCCGAACGTGAACGTGAGGTCCTTGATGCCCATGGGGAACTGGTCGCTGGGCTCCAGACCGGTGCTGCGGTTGACGATGAAGTCGCTGTAGTACTCCGGGTCCTCCTGGCCCTGGGCGATCGCACGCGCGCCAGGCACCGCGAGGCGGGCCTGCACGCCCGTCAGTCCGCCGAACCAGGCGAGCTGGACGTCGCCGTTGCGGAACATCTCCACCGAGGCCTGGTAGTCGCGAGCGGGTACATATTCCACGGGCACGCCGAGCTTCTCGCCGAGGTACGCGGCCATCGGCTGGAAGCGCTGCAGGAGCTCGGTGGTGTTCTGGTCGGGGATGGCGGTGAACTTGAGGGTCGCCTGGGGGGTGGACGTCTTCCGGCCGCAACCGGTGACGGCGACCGCGAGGGCCAACAGGGCGAACAACGTGATCGTCTTCACGGTGGCGGCTCCAGGGTTCGGGGAAAAGGGAACGACCCGACCAAGCTAGGCTCGATCGGGTCGGGCGGCCAGAGGCGGGCCGGGATCAGGCGGGCGTCGTCTGCCGTCCGCCCAGGAACTGGTCCAGGAGGTCGGCCAGGGCCGAGGCGTCGATCGGCTTGGCCAGGTAGTCGTCCAT
Source organism: Candidatus Krumholzibacteriia bacterium (assembly GCA_041390065.1). GTDB lineage: Bacteria > Krumholzibacteriota > Krumholzibacteriia > LZORAL124-64-63 > LZORAL124-64-63 > Glo-17. Next base: position 379,830 of record JAWKQQ010000006.1, on the reverse strand, counting down.
GCCCGCATCGAGGCAACGCTGACGATCGCCCTTCATCGCGTGGGCCGTCAGCGCGATGATCGGCACGTGGCGGTCGAGCACCTGATCCTCGCCGAGCCGGATGCGGCGCACCGCCTCGTAGCCGTCCATCACCGGCATCTGCACGTCCATGAGCACCAGGCGGTAGCGTCGGCGGGCGAGGGCCGCGAGGGCCGCCGCGCCGTTGTCCACCACCTCGACGGCGTAGCCGAGCTTGCGGAGCAGGATGCTGGCGACCTTCTGGTTGACCGGATTGTCCTCCGCCAGCAGCAGGGGCAGCTCGTCGCGTTCGGCGACCGGGGCCGGAGCCACCGAGTGCGCGGCCGGGGCGGCCGTCGCGGCCGTCGCCGGCCGCGGTCGCGCGGCCGCCGGGGCCAGCAGGTTCGCCACCACCTCCCGCAGCTTGTGGGTGCGCAGCGGCGAGGACAACCACGCCGCGTAGCCGTCGCGACGCAAGATCTCGCCCTCGACAACCTCGCCCGCACCCACCACCACCGCGCACGGTGGAGCGCCCGAGCCCAGGACGGCCTGCAGCTTGCGGGCCACGCCGCGGCTGGTGGGGTTCTGGACGGTGGGGCCGGTGATGACAGCCTGGCAGTCCGGGTGCTCGGCCATCGCCAGGGTCGCCTGCAGGGCGAGGTCCGGCCCCGGCGCGCAGACCACCGGCTCGAGTCCGAGGAAGCGCAGGGTCTCGGCCGTCGCGTCGTTCAGTTCGGGACAGGCCAGGGCCAGCAGCACCTTGCCCCGGAGCGGTTCGGGAGCGTCGCCCTGATCGTCGGCCGCGGTGAAGGGAATCCGCACCCAGAAGCACGACCCCCGCCCGAGCTCGCTGCGGACGCCGATCTCGCCGCCCATCAGCTCCACCAGCTGCTTGCAGATGGTCAGGCCCAGGCCGGTGCCGCCGTACTTGCGGGTCGTGGAGGTGTCCACCTGGCTGAAGGAGTCCCACAGGCTGTCGACGCGGTCGGCGGGGATGCCCACGCCGGTATCCTCCACCTCCAGCCGCACGCCATGATCGCCGAGCTCGCGATCGGCGGCCACGCGCACGAACACGTCGCCGGATTCGGTGAACTTCACCGCGTTGTTGACCAGGTTGACGAGGACCTGCCGGATGCGGACCGGATCGCCGCGCAACATCCGCGGCACCGCGTGGTCGACCCGCATGATGAAGCGGAGCGCCTTGTCGCGGGCGCGCGGGCCGATCATCTCCCGACCTCCTCGACCACCGTGCGCAGGTCGAAGTCGATGCTCTCGAGCTCGAGCTTGCCCGCCTCGATCTTCGAGAAGTCGAGGATATCGTTGATCACGCCGAGCAGGTTGCGCGCGCTGCCGTACACGACCTCGAGGTGCTCGCGCTGCTCGTCGCTGAGTTCGCCGGACAGCAGCACCGAGGTCATGCCCAGCACGCCGTTCATCGGGGTGCGGATCTCGTGGCTCATGTTGGCCAGGAACTCGCTCTTGGCCCGGGTGGCTTCCTCGGCGTCGGTCTTGGCCAGCCGCAAGGCCTCCTCCACCCGCCGGCGCTCGGTGATCTCCTGCTGCAGGAAATGGTTGGCGCGGGTGAGGTCGGCGGTGCGTCGGGCCACGCGCTTCTCCAGCTCGGCCGTGCGCACCTTCATCAGGCGGGTCCGATACCGGATGACGCCGTTGACGGCCGCCAGGGCGAGGACCGCCAAGAGGCTCAGGAACCACGGAGTCTTCCAGAAGGGCGGCCGCATGACGATGGCCAGGCGGGCGGGCGTGTCGCTCCAGACGCCGTCGCTGTTGGTGCCGCGAACCTTGAACTCGTAGTCGCCGGCCGGCAGGTTGGTGTAGGTGGCGTGGTTGCGGTCGCCGGCGTCGATCCAGTCGGTGTCGAAGCCGTCGAGCATGTACTGGTAGCGGATCTTCTCCGGCGCGGCGTAGTGCAGCGCGGCGAAGCCGAACGACAGCACGTGGTCACGGTAGTTGAGCTCGAGGCGGTCGGTCTCCTCGATGGGCCGGGCCAGCAGGTCGCGTCCGTGGTTGGCGATCCCCGGCACGACGCGCTCGTTGTTGATCCGGAACTCGGTCACCAGCACCGGCGGCTGGTAGGGGTTGGCGACGATGCGGGCCGGATCGAACACGTTGAAGCCGTTGATGCCGCCGAAGTACATGCGGCCGCTGCGTCCGAAGCTGGCGGCGCCCATGTTGAACTCGTTGCTCTGGCATCCGTCGCGCACCTGGAAGTGGTCCATGGCCAGGGACCCGGGATGCAGGCGGATCAGACCCAGGTTGCCGCTGAGCCAGATGTCGCCCGAAGCGTCCTCGGCGATGCCGTAGATGGTGTTGTTCGGCAGGCCATCCTTCTCCGTCAGGCGCAGCATCGTGCCGCTCCCGGGATCGATCCGGTTCAGGCCGGCGCCCGAGCCCACCCAGACCGCGCCGTCGCGGCCGCACAGCAGCGACAGCACCACGTCCGAGCATAGCGACGTCGGGTCCTGGTTGCGGTGGCGGTAGACGCGGCGCGTCTGGGTCCGGGGGTCGATGCGCCAGAGCCCGTTGCCCGAGGTCCCGACCCACAGGCAGCCGTCGGGTCCCACCTCGATGGTCTTGCAGGCCAGGCCGGAGGTGTAGGTGATGGTGCCTTCCTCGCGGAAGTGGGCGGTGAAACGGTCCGTCTGCGGATCGTAGCTCTGCAGTCCGTGGTAGGTGGCCTGCCAGATGCGCCCGTCGGGCGCCTCGGCCTGATCGTAGACCCGTAGGCTGGGCGCCCCCTGGCGGCCGGTGCTGTCCTCGACGAAGTGGCGGAAGCGGTCGCTGGCCGGGTCGTAGACATCCAGACCGCCGGACGAGCTGCCCACCCAGATGCAGCCTCGCGAGTCCTCCCGCACCATCACGTTGCGGTCGAGGGTCGGGCCATCGTCGCGGGTGAGGCTGCCATGCCGGACGTCGTACGTGTCGGTCGCGGGATCCCAGATGCAGAGCCCGTTCTCCGTCGCCAGCCAGACTCTCCCGTCGCGCGCCTCCTGGATGCCCCACACGGTGTTGTGGCTCAGGGTGTTCTCGCGGCCGACCTCGTGCTTGAGGTGGTAGAACTGCTTGGTGTGGGTGTCGAGCAGGCTGACGCCGAGGTCGTGCCCGGCCCAGACCACGCCGGACGCATCGACGAGCAGGGCCTGGATCTTGTCGGTCTGCAGATCCTCGACGTCGTGCAGGTTGGCCACGAGGTCGAGGCAGGAGCCGTCGGCCGGATCGTAGCGCACCAGCCCCGCACCGGCGAGCCAGAGGCCGCCGGCCGCGTCGCTGGAGATGTGGGTGACGCCGGCGCGCCGCAAGGGTCCGCCGCCCGGCATGGCGGCGGTGAGGTCGTAGCCCACGAGGCGGCCGTCCCGGTCGAGATGGCCGAGGCCGCGATCGGTCCCTGCCCAGACGACCCCGCCCCGGCCCCGGTGAAGGGCGTGGACAGCCACCGGCGCCGCGTCGGCGTCGGCCCCGGCCACGGCCACGGTCACCGGCGCCATGGCGAACGAGCGGCGGTCGAAGCGGGTCAGGCCGGCCGACGTCGCCACGAGCAGGTCGCGGTCGCCGTCGAGCAGGAGCGCCGATACCTCGTCCGACCCGAGGCCCTCCTGGCGCCCCCAGTGCAGCACGCCGCCGGTGCGCGGATCATGGCGCAGAAGGCCGTGGCTGACGGTCGCCACCCAGAGGATGCCGTCGGGGTCGAGGAGGAGGTCCTTGACCTCGTAGCCCGAGGCGGTGGCGTCATCGGTGACGTCCGGTGCGGCGTAGAGCACGTCGAAGGCCCAGATGCGCGTGTCGAAGTGGCCGAAGCCCGACGACTCCGACCCCACCCAGAGGTTGCCGTCGGGAGCCTCGACCATGGCCGTCACATAGGGGTCGGCGAAGGTGACCGCCGCGTCGGCGTCGGTCTTCCAGACCCTGAACTCCCGGCCGTCGAAGCGGTTCAGACCGTCCTGCGTGCCCAGCCAGATGAATCCCGCGTGGTCCTGCAGCAGGCAATGCACGGAGCTCTGCGACAGGCCATCCTCGATGGAGAGATGGCGGAAGCGGTGGCGGACCTGCAACGGCAGGTCGCCCGGGGCGGCGAGCGCTGGAGCGGCGCTCGCCAGCAGCAGGATCCAGCAACAGGCCCGGAGCAATCGGTGCTTCATCCTCGCCTCGTCCCTCAGCTCGCAGGTTCACGGCTCACCCTCGACCACGGTGCGGACCGGGCCAGGCTACCTGAACCCTAGTTCGGCCGGGCGAGGCGGGACTTTCGAGAAAACTGAACGATGCTCAGGCGAGGCTCACAGGTCCCAGACCGTCCCGTCCGGACCGTCCTGCACGGTGACGCCGAGGGCGGCGAGCTCGTCTCGGACGCGGTCGGCCGCCGCCCAGTCTCGGGCCTGGCGGGCCGTCGCGCGGGCCTCGATCAGCGCCTGCACGCGATCGAGGTCCAGGCCCAGCCGGGCGGCCTTGAGGTCGCGCCGGGCGGCGAGGTAGGCCGCCGGATCATCGCCGAAGCAGCCGAGGATCCCGGCCACCACGGCCAGGTCGGCCTGGAAACGGAGCAGCGTACGGCGGCGGACATCCTTGGGCGTCCCCTTGCCGCCGGCGAGCAGGCCGTTGACCTCGTTGAGAGGCTTGCTCAGCTCGCCGAGCGCAGCCGGGGTGTTGAAATCGTTGCGCATGGCGGCGACGAAGGCGTCGAGCATGCCGCCGACGGCCTCGGTCACCTCGCCGTCGGCCGGCACGTCCTGGCCCGCAGCCAGGGCCTGCCGGACGCCGGCGAGGGTGCGGTAGACGTAGGCCACCCGCTCGTCGGCCTCCTCCAGTCCCGGGAACCTGGCCTGGCGCCGCAAGGTGGCGGCGTCGGCCTCGCCGGGGGGCAGGTCGACCTCGAAGTTGAGGCCACTGCGGTAGTGCACGCTCATCAGGAAGTAGCGCAGGGCCTCGGGCGTGTAGAGCCCGAGGATCTCGCGGATCGTCCAGAAGTTGCCCAGGCTCTTGGACATCTTCTCGCCGGCGAAGTTGATGAACCCGTTGTGGACCCAGTACCGGGCGAAGGTCTGCTCGCCGTGGGCGCCCTGGCTCTGGGCGATCTCGTTCTCGTGGTGGGGGAAGATGAGGTCGCGACCGCCGGCGTGGATGTCGAAGGAATCGCCGAGGTGGGTCGAGCTCATGGCCGAGCACTCGATGTGCCAGCCCGGCCGCCCCTGGCCCCAGGGGCTCTCCCACGCGGGCTCGCCGGGCTTGGCGGCCTTCCAGAGGGCGAAGTCCAGGGGCGACTCCTTGCGCTCGTCGACGTCGATGCGCGCGCCCGCGCCCTCGAGCATCTCCTCGCGGCTGCGTCCGCTCAGCTTGCCGTAGGGTCCGAACTCGCGCACGCGGTAGTACACCGAACCGTCGGCCGCGTAGGCCAGGCCCTTGTCCACCAGCTGCTGCACCAGGGCGACGATCTCGTTCAGGTGCTCGCTGACGCGGGGCTGGACGTCGGGCGTGAGCATGTGCAGGCTCGCGAGGTCCTGGAGGTACTCCGCGGTGTACTGGCTCGCCACCGCATCGGCCGACCGCCCTTCCTCGGCGGCGCGGGCGATGATCTTGTCGTCGATGTCGGTGACGTTGCGCACGTACTTGACCTGGTAGCCCTGCTGCCGCAGGAACCGCACCATGATGTCCGGGGCGAGGGCCGCGCGCGCGTGGCCGATGTGGCTCATGTCGTAGACCGTGGGCCCGCAGCAGTAGATCCCCACCTTGCCCGGCTCGAGGGTCTGCAGCGGCAATTTCTGGCCGCTGAGGGTGTCGGTCAGGTGGATCACGGGTAGACTGTGGTCGGACTGGGTCATGACTTCGATCCTCACGGGCTGGTCCGGCAGGGCTGCGAACGGCCAAATCTAGAGGGAAAACGCATGCGATACAAGCTATTCGGTGCGAGCGGGCTGCGGGTCTCCGAGGTGTGTCTGGGCTGCATGACCTTCGGCGAGGAATGGGGCTATGGCGCGGACGAGGCCGAGAGCCGGCGGATCTTCGACGCCTTCGCCGAGGCCGGCGGCAACTTCCTGGACACGGCCAACCTCTACACCGGCGGCACCAGCGAGCGCTACCTCGGCCGGTTCATCGCCGCCGAGCGAGAGCGCTTCGTGGTGGCCACCAAGTACACCCTCAGCACCCGGCCCGACGATCCCAACGCCGCCGGCATGCACCGCAAGAACCTGGTCCAGTCGCTGGAGGCGAGCCTCGAGCGTCTGGGCACCGACTACGTCGACATCCTCTACGTCCACGCCTGGGACGGCCTCGCACCGGTGCACGAGGTGATGCGAGCGCTCGACGACCAGATCCGCCTCGGCAAGGTGCTCTACATCGCGGTGAGCGACGCGCCGGCCTGGCTGATCGCCCGGGCCAACACCATGGCCCTGTGCCGGGGCTGGAGCCCGTTCACGGGCGTGCAGCTCAAGTACAGCCTGCTCGAGCGCACCGCCGACCGCGAGCTGCTGCCCATGGCCGACTACATGGATCTGGCCGTCACCACCTGGGGCAGCCTGGGCGGCGGCCAGCTCACCGGCAAGTACCTCGGCGCCGAGTCCGGCTCGGTCGACACCCGACGCACCGGCATCTCCGGACAGGTCGACGCGCGCAGCGAGCGCATCACCGCCGAGTTGCAGCAGGTGGCCGGCGAGCTCGGCTGCACCGCCGGCCAGGCGGCCCTGGCCTGGGTGCGGCAGCGGGAGAAGCCGGTGATGATCCCGATCATCGGCGCCCGGACGGCGGCCCAGCTGCGCGAGAACCTGGGCTGCCTGCAGATCACCTTCGGCGAGGCCCAGCGGCAGCGCCTGGAAGCCGCGAGCGCCATCGATCTCGGCTTTCCCCACGAGTTCCTGCAGCGGGCGAGCACGCAACCGTACCTGCACGGCGAATTCGGCGACAGAATCGATCCGCCGAGCCGTTCATCTTGACCTAAAGAACGACGCAAGCCAGGCCGATCACGGTACCGACGTCCTCCGGTCCCGTCACGAAAGGCTTGATCTTGCGCCGCATCCCGCTGTCCAGCATCACGTTCCAGGTCCTGGTCCTGGTCCTGGTCGCCGCCTGCGCCGACGCCGCCCCCCTGCGCGAGGCGGGCGTTCCCCTGCTCCAAGACCTCAGCCCAACCGAACTGGCAGGCGTCTCGCAGAGCTGGGCGGTGGCCCAGGACGACCGCGGTCTGGTCTACGTGGCCAACATGGCCGGTCTGCTCGAGTACGACGGCGTGCGCTGGCGCAAGATCCCGCTCACCGGCGATTCGGCCTTCGCCGTGGCCGTCGACCACCGCGACGGCCGCGTCTACGCGGGCGGCCAGAACACGTTCGGCCGCCTCGAGCCCGATTCCCTCGGCCTGCAGACCTACGTGCCGATGGAGAGCCTGCTGCCCGACTCGCTCGCCGAGTTCGGCGGGGTCAGCCGCATGTTCGTCCGTCCCGAAGGCCTGTTCGTGGTTTGCAACTCGGGCGTGATCGTGGTCGCGGACGATACTCTGCGCACCTACCTGCCGGCCCAGCACGTGCTGCAGTTCGCCTGGGACACCGGATCGGTCATGTGGATCTGGGACTACGAGGTCGGCCTGCAGACCTGCCGACCGGACAGCGGCCTGGTCGCGGTGCCCGGCCTGGCCGACACCACCGGCGACCCGCGCACGCTGTGGTTGCCGCTCGCCGATGGCCGCTTCCTCACCAGCAGCTTCTCCGACGGCACGTTGCAGACCTGGGACGGCCGCCGTCTCGCGCCGTTCGTCACGGACGCCGCCGCGTTCTGCGCGGCCAATCCTCCGTACTGCGGCCTCGTCCTGCCGTCGGGCCGCCTCGCGCTCGGCACCCTCTCGGGCGGCGTGGCGATCCTGGAGGCCGATGGCCGCCTGGCGACCATCGTCACCAAGGCCGACGGGCTGCCCGACGACCGCGTCCTGGGCATGGGCCTGGACCGCGACGGCGGCCTGTGGCTCGCCATGAGCCAGGGCATCGCCCGCATCGAGGCGTCCGGCGAGCTCACCGTCTTCGACGAGCGCCGCGGCCTGACCGGCGGCCTGATGGAGATCCTCCGGCACCGCGGTGCGCTCTATGCCTGCACCACGTACGGCGTCTTCCGCCTCGACGAGTCCGGCGCGGTGCCGCACCGCTTCGCGCGCGTCCGGGGCCTGCCGCCCCAGGTGTTCTCGCTGCGGCCGCTGGGCGAGGTCCTGCTCTGCGGCACGGTCGAAGGCGTCTCACGCATCGACGGCCTCGAGAGCGAGCCGATCCTGACCAAGGACGCGGCCTACAGCCTGCTCACCGATCCCCGCCAACCCGACCTCCTGATCGTGGGCCTGAGCGAAGGCATCGTGTGCCTGCGCCACCGCGACCAGCGCTGGACAGACCCCGTGCAGGTGCCCGATTTCAAGGGCGACGTGCGCGGCCTCGCCCTCGACCAGGACGGCAGCCTCTGGGCCGCCACCGGGTTCGGCGGCGTCCATCGCTTCGAGTTCGGGGCCGGCTGGGACCTGCCCCCGACCCGCCACGAGGAGTTCGGCCCCGACAGCGATCTGGGCGAGAACTGCTGGGCCATGAACGTGGGCCCCCACGTCGCCCTGATCACCGCCGACAACCGCCTGCTGCGACCCCTGCCTCCGGGCAGCGAGCCCCGCTTCGTGCCCGACCCGAGCCTCGGTCTAGACCTCGTCGGCTTCGATCCGGAGGTCGACGGCCTGGCCAGCAGCCTGGACGGCGCCGCCTGGATACGCGGCGGCCGCGACGTGCGACTCGGCCTGCGCCTGGCCACCGGGCGCTACGCCTGGGAAGCCGTGCCGCTGGACCGGGCAACCCCGCTGCAGGCGCCCGTGGTCTACCTCGACCCCGACGGCGTCGTCTGGACCGGGGAGGCCCATGGCGTGGTCCGCTGGGACCCCGGCGCCGGCGCGCCCCGCCCCGCGGCGCTGCCCGCACTGGCCCGCGAGCTCCGCACGGCCGACAGCGACTCGCTGCTGTTCGCCGCCGGGGCGCCCGCGGCGGCCTGGTCCCTGGCCAAGGGTCTGAAGAACGTGCGCGTGGCCTATGCCAACCCATCGTCTGACACTCCCGGCACCAGGCCTTTCGCACCCGCCTGGTGGGCATGGACGACGAGTGGTCGGGCTGGTCCGACGACACCCGCAAGGACTACACCAACCTCGACCCCGGCCGCTATCGGTTCGAGGTGCAGGCCCGCGACGCCCACGGCACGCTCAGCGAGATCGGCGCCCTGGATTTCCAGGTGCCCGCCCTCTGGTACGAGACCGCGTGGGTCCGCGGCGCGGCCGTGCTCCTGGGCGTGTTGCTGGTCTCGCTGGCCGTGACCGCGATCAACCGCATCCGCATCCGCTCCCTCGAGGCCGAGGTCCAGCGCCGCACCGCCGAGCTGGCCGCCGCCCGCGACGAGGCCGAGCGCGCCAACCGCGCCAAGAGCGACTTCCTGGCCAACGTCAGCCACGAGATCCGCACGCCCATGAACGGCGTCCTCGGCATGGCCAACCTGCTGCTCGAGACCGACCTCGCGGACGAGCAGCGCCAGCACGCCGAGACCATCGCCGGCTGCGGCAACAGCCTCCTCGCGCTGATCAACGACATCCTCGACCTCTCGAAGATCGAGGCCGGCGAGCTCGAGGTGATCCGCGAGCGCTTCGACCTGCACGTCTGCCTGCACGAGGCCATGCAGGTGCTGCAGCCCACGGCCCGGGGCAAGGGGCTGGCCCTGGACGTCCGCGTGGCCGGCCACGTGCCACGTCTGGTGAGCGGCGACCAGCTCCGCCTGCGCCAGGTGCTGGTCAACCTCGTCTCCAACGCGCTGAAGTTCACCGAGCGCGGCGAGGTGGCCGTGTCCGTCCGGAGCCGTCCGGTCGACGCCGACGACCTCGAGCTGCAGATCGCGGTCAAGGACAGCGGCATCGGCATCCCGCACGAGGTGCAGGCCCGTCTGTTCCGCCCCTTCACCCAGGCCGACAGCAGCATCAGCCACCGCTTCGGCGGCACCGGGCTGGGCCTGGCCATCAGCCGCCAGCTTGTCGAGCTCATGGGCGGACGCATCGAGGTCGAGAGCATGCCCGGGCACGGCAGCACGTTCCGCTTCACCATCCGGGTGGGCCAGACCGACCAGTCGGCCGACGCCGGCGGGCGCCGCGCGGCCGGCGAGTTGCCGCCCGCCCCGGCGCCGCTCGTGATCGAGACGCCGGACGACCTGCGCATCCTCGTGGTCGACGACAACGCGGTGAACCTGCGGGTGGCGGTCGGCATGCTGCGCAGCCTGGGCCAGACCTGCGACCTGGCCGAGGGCGGCGAGGAGGGCGTGGCCAGGGTGAAGGCCCGCCACTACGACCTCGTGCTCATGGACCGCAAGATGCCCGGCCTCGACGGCATCGAGGCGACGCGCCGGATCCGCGACGAGGTCCCCCGGGACCGGCAGCCGCGGATCGTGGCCATGACCGCGAGCGTGACCGCCGAGGACCGTGCGGCCTGCCTCGCCGCGGGCATGGACGACTTCATCAGCAAGCCCGTGCGCAAGCAGGCCCTCGCCGAGGTGCTGGTGCGTTCGGCCGGGGCGACGACCACGAGCCCGGCCTAGCCTAGCCGGATTCGAACGCGTCGAGCAGACGCCTGGCGGCCGTCGCGGCGGGCACCTCGCCCCGTTCGACGGCCGCCTCCAGCTCCGGCATCAGGGCGCTGACCGCAGGATCCCGCAGGAACCGCTCCTCGAGCTGTTCGCGCACCAGCTGCCGCACCCAGCGCCGCTCCTGCCGCCGCCGACGCGCGTCGAGCACGCCGCTCGTCCGCGCGCGCGCCACGAACGCCTCGACCACCCGCCACAGCTCGGCGATGCCCCGGTTGGCGGTCGCCGAGCAGGTGAACGCCCGTGATTGCCAGCCCTCGGTGGCCGGCCGCAGGTAGTGCAGCGCGCGCTCGTACTCCGCCCGGGCCAGCTCGGCCGCCTGTACGTTGTCGCCGTCGGCCTTGTTGATGACGATCGCGTCGGCCAGCTCGATCACGCCCTTCTTGATGCCCTGCAGCTCGTCGCCGCCACCGGCGATGAGCACGAGCAGGAAGAAGTCGACCATGTCGCGCACCACGGTCTCGCTCTGCCCCACGCCCACGGTCTCGACGAGCACCACGTCGTAGCCGGCCGCCTCGAGCAGCACGATGGCCTCGCGGGTCTTGCGGGTGACGCCGCCCAGGGTACCGCCCGAGGGGGACGGCCGGATGAACGCCAGCGGGTCGTTGGCCAGCGTCTCCATGCGCGTCTTGTCGCCGAGGACGCTGCCGCCGGAGACCGAGCTGCTGGGGTCGACGGCGGTCACGGCCACCTTCAGGCCGCGCCCGGTGAGCAGCGTGCCCAGCGACTCGATCAGCGTGCTCTTGCCCGCGCCCGGCACACCGGTGACGCCCACCCGCACGGCCTTGCCGCGGTGCGGCAGCAGCGCCTGCACCACCTCCTGCGCCTGATCGAAGTGGGCCGGCGCGTTGCTCTCGACCAGGGTGATGGCCCGGGCGAGCAGCGTGCGGTCGCCCGACCGGACGCCGGCCACGTACTCCTCGGTGGAGAGGATGCGCCGCTTCTTGCGGAGGTCCAGGCGCACGTAGTTCTGCGGCTGCGGCACTCCCGGCCGCGTGGTCACCGCCGGCTGCTCCACGTCGATGTGCTCGCGGATGTCGGCCAGTTCGCCGGGCTCGGGCGTCTTGTCGTCCATGGGTTCCTCCCGAAGTCCTCCGGTTCGATCGTCAGTCTTCGTCGGCCTCGATCCTGACGGCACCGTAGAGCAGGACGGCCATGGCCGTCCAGACGATCGTCGTGGGAACGGCGGTCACCAGGGCGGCGGCGCTCGCCCTCGCCGCTTGCACGAGCTGGGCCACGGTCGCGGCCGCGAGGATCGTGGCCGCCAGCGCCGGCACGCGGCCGGCCAGGTAGGCCGTGGCGGCGAGGCCGGCGGCGACCGCGAGCATCGCGGCGAGCTTGTCGAGGTCCGGCACGTGGCTCAGACCGTAGGCTGCGGCCAGGAGCGCGGCGACGTTCAGCAGCACGCGGACCGCCGTCCGCGGACCCCGCGACTCGCGGAGGCAGACGAGCGCGAACAGGGCCAGGGCCGCCTCGAGGCTGCGTCCGGCGAACGCGTCGCGGGCCGACTCGCTGAGCACGTAGAGCGGCGCCATCGCCAGCAGCAGGACGAACGCCCAGAGTCCCCCGCGCCGCTGGCCGCGCCGCAGGAGCTCATCGTGGTCGCGCAGCCAGCCGGCCTCCCGCAGGCCGACCGGCACGGCGACGCTCAGGGTGGCGACCGCCAGGATCAGGGCCGGCGGCAGAAAGAAGACGCCGAGGAGGTAGGCGGCCGCAAGGCCGGTGAGCATGAGGACGGTGGCATCGATCCGCATGGCCTATTCCTCCAACTCGAACAGGTCGTCCACCCGCATCCCGAGCGCCCGCGCCAACCTGAACGCCAGCAGGGCCGAGGGTGCATAGCGCCCCTTCTCGATCATCAGGATGGTCTGGCGCCGCACCCCCACGCGGCCGGCCAGGTCGTCCTGCGTGAGGTCGAGGCGGGCGCGGTGCTGCTTCAGGTGGTTCTTGAGTTCCATGCGTCAAGATGTACGTTTTGACGTACTTTTTGTCAAGCTCAGCATACGTCCGCCAACCGCCGGGTTCCGGCAAGAACGGAGATCGACGGTGAATTCTGGAATCGATCGGCTCACGGCGCACTCGTCCCCCGAGGGACGAGTCCCAGCTCCACCTTCGCCGCCAGCACCCGCCGCACCGCCGCCTCCACCAGTCCGCGCAGCTCCGCGTCCGCCGGCAACCGCTCGGCGAGCAGCCGCTGCAGCAGGGCGGCCTTGGCCGGGTAGGTGACGAGCAGCAGGTCGTTGCCGGCACGGACGGCTCGCTCGCCCAGGGCCAGCCAGTCGGCGTCGGGATACTCGGCGGGCAGGATCTGCAGGTCGGGGCGCTGCCAGCCGCGCAGGGCGGTGCCCCAGAGGTCGTCGGTCATGATCAGGCCCGCAGGCGACGCTCGCCGCGCCAGCCGGACCACGGCCGGCGACAGGACGGCGGGCGCCTCGTCCACCGGCGGGTAGATGATGCTGGACATCATCAGGCCGGTGGCGACGTCGCCCAGGGCCGCGAACCGAGCCGCGCCCGCCTCGATGGCCGGCAGGTCGGCGCCGCTGCGCGCGGGTTCGAGGTCGCTGTTCGCGGCCACGTCGTAACCGGGAAAATGCTTCGCGAGGCAGCCGACGCCCGCGTCCCGGCATCCCGCCGCGAATGCGCGCGCAGCCGGCACGATCTCCGCGGCGCCGGCGCCGAACGCGCGCCCGCGTCGGCCCATCCAGCCGGTCGCGCCGTCCCACGCCACCGCGCTGTCCAGCACGGGCGCCAGGTTGAGGTTCACACCCAGGCCGGCCAGGACGAGACCGATGCGGCGCCCCTCGGCGCGCACCGCGTCCTGGGGCCACCCCCCCATCGCGACGGCTCCCGGGGTCCCTTGCTCCCAGCCCGGCAGTGCGTCGAGCCGGCTGACGGCCCCCCCCTCCTGGTCCAGGGCCACCAGATAGGGCACGGGCGCGGCCGCCTGCAAGGCGTCGAGGTCTCGCCGCAGGGAAACCGGGTCGCGCAGCATGGTCTTGAACAGCAGCACGCCGCCGAAGCCGTGGTCGAGCAGGAACGCGTTGTCGGCCCGGTAGACGACGATCATCTGGCCGACGAGGGCGCGCGCGTCGAGCGAGGCGAGCAGGGAGTCGACCGGCGAGGCGACCGGCACCTCCGGGACCTCGGCGGTCGTCGCGGCGGGCACCGGCGCGGGCGCGGGCGTGACGGTCACCGGCGGCGGGACCACCTCGGAGGTGCAGGCCGCGACCAGCACGAGGCAACAGAGCAGGACCGTGGTTCGCATGCCGACGAGCAAATCAGAGCCCGGCCGTCGAATCAACGAAATCCTGGGTCGGCGGCGATCCGCTCCGGAAGGGTCGGACCCCATGGCGGCCGGGCAACGGCCCGGCCCCGCGGCGGATCGAGTCCTTGACGTCGACTCCGAACGGTCGTTCATTTCGGAGCGAGGAGGATCCCATGGCCGACCGTTCCGCATTGATCTCGAGCGTCCCGTTCACCATCGCGAGTTGGGATGTCGACGCCCACAACCGCGTCACCACCAGCGCCCTGGGACGCTACATGCAGGAGGCCGCCGAGGTGAACGCGGCCGGCCTCGGCGCCGGCTTCGCCGACCTGCTGGCCGAGGGGCAGACCTGGATCCTCTCCGGTCTGCTGTTGCAGGTGGCCCGCTACCCCCGCTTCACCGACCGGATCACGCTGGAGACCTGGCCCCGCGACCTGGTCAACCGCCAGGCGCTGCGCGACGTCCGCTTCCGTGACGCCGCGGGCGAGGTCTTCGCCACCGCCACCACCGCCTGGTACTGCCTCGACCTCGCGAGCCGCCGCCCCGTGCGGGCCGACCGCTGGCGCACCGTCGACTGGCTCGCGGACGACCGCGCCACCGACCGCGACCCCGGCCGCCTGCCGGGGACGGGCGACGAGCCGATCGGCGAGGTCGAGGCCCCCATCCGCTGGAGCGACCTCGACCTCAACGGCCACGTCACCAACACCCGGTACCAGGACCTGCTGCTGGAGAGCTATCCGGAGAGCTGGCTGCGCAAGCGGGCGATCGCGGAGCTGGAACTGAATTTCCTGGCGGAGACCGCCTATCCCGACACCATGCGGTGCCGGCGCGTCGCCGATCCCGAGCTCGCCAACACCTGGCATCACAGCCTGGTCCGCGCCAGCGACGGACGCGAGGCCGCCCGCGCACGGATCGTTTGGCGCTAGCGGGGCGGCTGCGGCCGCGCCGAGGCCAGGAACGCCAGGGCCACCACCGAGCCCGCGAGCGCCGTCAACCACGTGCCGGTGATCATCGCCAGCACGAGCCCGATGACGGCCACCGACTCGAAGCTGGCCCAGGTGATGATCATCCCGGTCTGGTACGCGGCCAGGGTTCCCGGCTCGGTTCCCGGCACGCGGCCGTCGGCGACCTGCCTCCAGTACGCCCGCGGCACCAGGTACCCGGCCGCGATCGCCGCCACCGCCGCGACGGACAGGGCCACCGTGATCAGGTGCGACGCGGCCGGCGGCACGACCGTCGGCACGGCGACGTAGCCCACCGCCACGTAGACCACGGTCGCCGCCATGAATGCGAGGTGGATCACCTTGAGCGTGGTCGCCGACGGCTTGCGTTCGACATCCTGCATGGGACTGCCCCTCGGTAAGGTCCGCGGTTCGTCCGTCGACTTTCCCATGGCTCGCGGAGGCGGTCAAGATCGGTGACGCGGCATGGTCCTCGCGCGGCCACCGCTCGCCTTCGACGGAGGACAAGCGAGCGGCCCGGCTGCCGCCTCCACGAGGCGACAACCGGGCCTTGTTCGCCAGGCCGCTAGATCACTTGACGAGCAGCATCCGCTTGCTCGCCCGCTGATCGCCGGCCTCCAGGCGGTAGAAGTACACGCCCGAGGCCACGGGGCGACCCTGCTGATCGTCGCCGCGCCAGGTCACCTCATGCTGGCCCGCGCCCAGATCCTCGTGGACCAGGGTGCGCACGAGCCGGCCGCGGGTGTCGAACACCCGCAGGGACGCCAGGCCGGCGCGTTCGAGGCTGAAGGCCACGGTGGTGATCGGGTTGAACGGGTTGGGGTGATTCTGCGCGAGGTCGAAGCTCAGCTCGATCCCCGGCAGATCGTCGACGCCGGTGGGATCGAGGAACGAGCCCACGAGCGAGAAGTCGTCCACCATCGCCTCCACCAGCGAGCCGTCGCCCGAGTCGTCGGCCACGAAGCGCAGCTGCACCAGACCCGGGGTGGCGAAATACTGGTCGAGGTCGAAGGTCACCAGCTGCCACGTGGCATCGGACAGCAGCGTGTGCTCCACCGAGGTCCAGGTCTGGCCGCCGTCGTTGGAGATGTCGACGTCCCAGTAGTCCTGGTTGGGGGCGTTGCCCACGTCGTTGGTGTAGTAGCGCCAGTAGCGGATGGAGATGTCGCTGCCGCCGGTGAGGTCGAAGACCGGGCTGAAGAGCGTGGTCTTGCCGCCGTCGACATCGCCGGCGCCGACGCTCGCGCCGGCCAGCGGGTCGGTCACCCAGCAGGCGACGCCGGGCGCGGGCGTGTGGTCGGCGCCCAGCTGCACGGGCGTGCCGCCGGAATTGGTGGCCTGCGGAATCCCGCGCGCCCAGAGGCCGGTGCTGGCGTTGTCGTCGGGCGCACCGGCGGTCCAGCCCGTGGCGGTCTCCATCTGGTCCTCGAAGCTGTCGTTGGTCTCGTAGTAGTGCAGCGCGTCGGGGGCGTTGCGCGGGCTGGTGCCCACGTCGCCGAGGGTGTTGCGGCCGGAGATGTAGTACTCCACCACCGTGCCGTAGGGCTGGTTCGGGATGGTGGCCACGAACCCGTCGCCGTCGTCGGTCATGGCCGTCTGCTGGAAGGCGCCGCCGTCGATCCGGTAGTCCACCACGAAGCTGCTGGCGTCCACCTCGCCACCGCCCAGGGACTGCGCGGTGCAGCGGATCTCGGTGCTGCCGACGGACGCGGTCTGGTAGGGAGCGCCGCGATGATAGACGAACAGGCCGACCAGGATCTCCGGTGCCGTGTAGTTATGGTTGGCGGCCGCCTCGGCGAACATGGCGTGGTGAGGCGTGCCGTCGTCGAGGTTGCCGTTGTCGTCGTCGGCCACGAAGGTGGCGAAGACCTGATCGGGCTGGTTGGTCGGCTGCAGCAGCATGCGGCCCTCGTGCCAGGTGCGCGCGGTGATGAGGGTGCCCTCGTCGCGGCCGTAGGCGGCCTGGAGCAGCTGCATGGCGTCCCAGTGGAAGCCCAGGATGATCTGGCCGTCCCAGTGCACCTCGCCCTGGAGATCCTGGGGATACTGCAGCGTGTTGTCGGCGTCGCGGATGCCGGACACGCAGTTGCCGACGTAGAAGCCGCGGCCGATGACGCTCTCCTGCGTCAGCAGGACGCCCATCACGTCCGAGTTGCCCTCGCCGAGGCCCTCGTTGCCCTGCGTGCCGCCCAGGAGCGCGTCCTGGATGCCGTGGCCGAACTCGTGCTCCACCACCTGCTGCAACTCGCCGGTGTTGTTGTAGCTGCCGCCGGCGGCGCAGAAGTTGATGGTGCCGTTCCACCAGGCGTTGCCCGGACAGTAGCCGTCGGTGCGGTTGATGTAGGCGTTGATCGGCTGGTTGACGTAATAGAAGTCAGGGTCGAAGAGCTGGAAGAACTCGTGGACGCGGTTGATGGCGTCGAAGGTGTCGCGCTCGTCCTGGCGGGCGTTGAGGTCGTCCCAGCTAAGCGTGTAGGGCACGTTCGCGGTCGCGGTGCCGGCGAACTGGGCGCTGCTGCCGTTCTGGTTGTAGACCCGCACGTAGGGGCCCTGCAGGGTCGCGGTGATCGAGGCCGTGGCGCCACCGCCGGCCACGCTCCAGGCGCCGTCGGCGTCGGTGGTCGTCGCACCCACGCCCGACACGTTCAGGTTCAGGTAGCCGGCCGGGAAGACCGCGTCCGGATTGCAAAGGGTGTGCTCCTGGATCTCGCTGGCCGCGTCGCCGAGGAAGTCGAAGTGGATGTTGTTGTAGCGCCAGACGACTTCGCCGCTGTGGGCGTCGACGTGGGTGATCCAGCTGCCGAGCGGCTCGGCGGTCTCGACCACGACGCGGTACACCAGGTGGTACTCCACGGTGTTCTCGGTCAGGCGCACGGGCAGCACCATCAGCTCGGGCGCCACCTGGTAGCTGTCGCCCAGCTCGGGCTGGAAAGGCAGGTCGGCGCGGGCGATATCGGCCGCGGCGCCGGCGCTCAGGGTCGGATGCGGATCCAGCTCGATGGCCGGATAGACGTCCGAACCCATGAGCATGAGGTTGCCGCTCTCGTGGAACACGAGGCGGACCTTGCCCGCGTAGACATCGTAGCCATGCCACGTCTGCTGCAGGTGGGCGGCCCACTTGTCGCCCGCATGCGGCGTGTGGACCAGCACCAGCTCGTCCGGGTCGGCCCGCAACACGTCCATGTTCTCGCGCACGACCTGCTTGGCGGCGGCCGCGAGCTGGTCGACGTTGCGGATCCCGGCGGCCTTGGCCACGGGGGTGCCGTAGACCCAGCGCGGGGTGCCCGTGTGGGCGTTCCAGGTCTGGACATGCCACGCACCGCCGTATCGCTGGGCAAGCGTGGTCTCGACGTTCCGGCTGGCGGTCAGCCCGGCGAACCCGGGTGCGGCCTGCTGGTCGATGATGGGCAGCCGGACCTCGTAGCGGTCGAGGAAGTTGTCGGGGGTCTGGAAGGCCGTGGCGGGGACGGCCACTAGGAGCGCCAGAAGGGCGCCGAGGCCGAGCACGGTCCGGGGAGCGATCCTGAACAAGCGCATGATGAGTCTCCTGCCTGCAAACGGGGCCGACCGGCCGGAGCGCTCAGGGGTTCAGGCCCATGATCGGGGCCGCGCTCCGGCCGAGGCATGATGAAGCGGGGAATCCCGCAGGATACGAGCCGCCAAATTATACCACGAAAGGCCCGGTCGTTGATAGTGGTGGCGCGAGAGGGTCGAGAGCGCCCCAATGTACCATCAAACAAGTGTGCGATTCCACCAGAATCCCGCGGGCGTGGTGCGCCTGGTCCTCGGCCATCTCGGCTCACCGCCGCGCCCAGACCAGCTTCCGCCCGCCCGCGTCGAACAGTTCCAGCCCGTTGTTGAAAACCGCCAGGCGAAAGTTGCCCAGGCTGCCATCGGCATACACGAGGTGCAACCGGTCGCCACGCACCTCCCAGCGCCCCGCTTCCGCCGCCTGTCCCATCACCGTACCCCAGCCGCCCGACGCGCCCACCTGACCCCCGGTGACCAGGCTGCCGTCGGCCCGCAGATGCACGCTGCTGTCGGCGGCGACGCCGGTGCCGCCACCGCCGCGGTCCACTCCGCTGTAGTAGCTGCCGGTGTCGAAGGCACCGGCCACCTGGGCCGGATGCGTGGCCGGGGCCAGGCGCAGGCTCTCGACCACGGCGGCAGCCTCGGGCTCCAGGTGGTCGAAGGAGGTGCTGCTCGCCAGTCGCACCACCACGGACCCATCACCGACGGCGACCACGTACCAGCGCTCGAAGACCTGCACCCGGGCCTGCACCCGCACGCCCGGGTGGCCGGACAGGTTCGCGCCCTCGATGGCTGGGATCAGATGTGGCGCCCCGAAGAGCTGCAGCAGCTGCACCATCGTCCGGCGTGGATCCACGGCGGGCCCCGCCAGGAGCATGATCTGGTCGCCCGCGTCGCGGGTGAGCAGCGTCACGTCGGAGGCCGGGTCATGCTGGGCCACGAAGCCCCGGGGCACGGCGACGCTGGCAATGGCACCACGTGTGGTGTGGGTGGCGGCCGGTGTAGGACGGGCCAACAGGACGAAGGCCAGGGCGATGATCGGAATGTTCAGGCGGTTCATATCGACTCCCGGGATCTGATGGGCAGGCAAGACCGTTTCCAGACAGAAGCCGTGTCTCCCCCGGGTTCGGCTCGGAGATATCAACGACGGTCCCGCCGGCTCGGACGGCGGGCGCACCGTCATGGGCGCGGGCCTGGGCGGGCGGTTGACGGGACGTCTCTCGGTTCGCCAGACCGGACTCGCCGACCTCGCCCAGACATCGCCGGAAGGCAAGCGTTGTGCCCACGAGATTGCATCCGGTCTCGGGCTTGCAACCTCCCGAGCATGGAAACCTACAACATCCGCCATCCGAACTGGCAGCCGCCCTTCTGCCCCAACCAGGACTGCAAGTACCACAACGACTTGCAACAAGGCTGGCGCTACAAGCGCGCCGGCTACTACTGGCGCCAGGCCCAACCAAGACGTATCCAGCGGTACCTCTGCAAGCACTGCGGTGTCTCCTTCGGTTCACAGTCCTTCTCGGTCACCTACTACCTCAAACGACCCGACATCCTGCCCAAACTCATGACCCTGACCACCGGCTGCATGGCCAACCGACAGATCGCCGACCACCTCAAGGTCTCGCCCACCACCATCGACAACCAACTCAACCGCCTCGGCCGGCACTGCCTGCTGTTCCACAAGCGTCTGACCCGAGACCTGCCCACCCCCGAGCGGGTCGTCACCGACGGCTTCGAGAGCTTCGAACTGAGCCAGTACCACCCGTTCCACTTCCACAACGCCGTCGACTGCGACACCGGCTTCTTCCTGCACTTCACCGACAGCCCGCTACGGCGTAAAGGCCGGATGACAGCGGCCCAGAAGGCGCGACGGGCAGAACTCGAGGCCTTGTTCGGCCGCCCCGACCCCCAGGCCGTGCGCAAGGACATGCAGGAGTTGCTCGCGGAGGTGATCCGCGACGGCTCGACGGTGACGCTGCGCAGCGACGAGCACAAGTCGTATCCGCCGGCGATCCGGCAGATCCAGGCGATCATCCGCCATGAGGTGACGAATTCGCAGGATCATCGGGACGTGAACAACCCGCTCTGGGAGATCAACCTGCTGGACCTGCTGATCCGTCACGCGAGCGCGAACCACAAGCGGGAGACGATCGCGTGGTCGAAGCGACGGCAGGCCGCGGCGTTGCGGCTGGCGGTGCTGCTGGTGTGGCGGAACTACGTCAGGTACCGGTGGAAGAAGGGGTGCCGGGAGACGCCGGCGATGCAGATCGGGCTGCTGGCCCGAGCTCTGACGGTGCAGGAGGTGCTGGGACAGCGGCTCTTCATCTCGAAGGCCGGGTTGAAGGGGCGGTGGCGTCAGTACTACTGGGGGGAGGTCGAGACGCCGGCGCTGGGAGTCAACCGGCGGCATGAACTGAAGCGGGCCGCTTGAGAGGACAGACCTCCGCTGTCGCCAGCTACTGGAAACAATCTCGTGGGCACAACCTAACAGCGCGAGCCCCGGCACCACCGCCGGGGCTCGCCATTCCAGATCCACCCGTAGCCGGGACCTATCCGTGCTTGCGGGCGAACTCGTCCATGAACGACGCGAGCGCCTCCGCCCCTGCCACCGGCATGGCGTTGTAGATGCTCGCCCGGCAGCCGCCCACCGACCGGTGCCCCTTCAGCCCGTCCATCCCCTCGGCCTTGGCCTCGGCGATGAACTGCTTCTCCAGGTCCTCCGTCGGCAGGCGCCACACCACGTTCATCTTGCTGCGGCAATGGGCCGCCACGGGGCACTTGTAGAAGCCGGCGTGCTTGTCCATCATGCCGTACAGCAGGCCGCTGCGCTTGTCCGCCAGGCCGGCCACCCAGTCGAGGCCGCCCTGCTCGTTGAGGTAGTCGAGCACCAGGCGCGACACCCAGATCGGGAACACCGGCGGCGTGTTGTAGAGCGAGTCCTCGGGCGCGTGGGTCTTGTAACCCAGGTAGGCCGGCAGGTCGTCCGCGCACTGCGCGAGCACGTCGTCGCGCATGATCACGACGGTCATGCCCGCCGGGCCCAGGTTCTTCTGGGCGCCCGCGTAGATCACGCCGAACTTCTCGAGCGGCAGCTTACGGCTGAGGAAGTCGCTGCTCATGTCGCAGACGATGGGCACGTCCACGTCGGGCCACTCCTGCCACTGCACGCCGCCGATGGTCTCGTTGCTGGTCAGGTGCAGGTAGGTGGTGCCGGGGCGCACCTTGACGTCGGCCGCGGCCGGCAAGGTGGTGAACTTGTCGGCGGTGCCGTCGTAGGCCAGGGCGATGTCGCCGAGCTTCTTGGCGTCCGCGATGGCCTTCTTGGCCCATACGCCGGTGAGCGTGTAGTCGGCCTTCTTGCCGCCGGCGAGCAGGTTCATGGGGATCATCCCGAACTGCATCGTGGCGCCGCCCTGCAGCCACATGACCCGGTAGTTGTCGGGCAGGCCGAGCAGCTTGCGCATGCCCGCGCCGGCGGCCTGCGCACCTCGCTGTACGCGGGGCCGCGGTGGCTGGCCTCGATGAGCGACATGCCGGTGCCCTTGTAGTCCACCATGTCCCGCTGGATCTGCTCGAGCACCGGCAGCGGCAACGTGGACGGGCCGGCCGAGAAGTTGAAGATGCGCGCCATGGTCAGGCCTCCTTCACGAACGCGTCGATGATCTGCTCCACTTCCTGGCCGATGCGCAGGAGGTTCTCCTTGGTGCTCGCGCCGATATGCGGCGCCATGAGCATGCTGGGCGCCTTCAGCAACGGGTCGTCGGCCGGCGGCGGGTCGCTTCTGCCAAACGTCGGTCGCGTAGCAGGCCACCTTGCCCGACTGCAGCGCGGCCACCATGGCCTTCGGGTCGACGGTCTTGCCGCGGCCCGTGTTGACGACCACCAGGCCGTTCCTGGCGCCGGCGAGCACGTCGGCGTTCACCGTGTTCTCGGTCTCGGGCGTCAAGGGCAGGTGCATGCTGACGTAGTCGCAGCGCGCGAACAGGTCCTTGAGGTCGTCGACCTTGGTGTAGCCGCCGCAGGCATCCACGTAGGGGTCGTAGAAGCAGACGTTCATGCCGAAGGCCGCCGCACGTTTCGCCAGTTCCTGGGCGATGTTGCCGATGCCCACGGTGCCCAGCGTCTTGCCGAACAGCTCGGTGCGCTTGAGCTCCTTCTTGAGGAACTCGCCGGCCACCATGGAGGTATGCGCCTTCACGAGGTGGTTGGGCACGGCGATCATCATGGCGAACGCGAGCTCCGCCACGGCGATGCCGCTGGCCTTGGGCGTGTTGTGGACGCGGACGCCGCGCTCCTTGGCGGCCACCTTGTCGATGTTGTCGGTGCCCACGCCCCCGCGGATGATCAGCTTGAGCTTGGGCGCGCCCGCGAACCACTCGGCCGTGGCCTTGGTCTTCGAACGGATCAGGGCGACGTCGGCCTCGCCGAGGCGGGCCATGTCGTCGGTCACTTCGCCGAAGCGGGCGAGCTTCGCGGGAAGTCCGGGATCGAACGCATCACAGATCAGGATCAGCATCACGGTCTCCTTTCGGACTCAGTCGTCGAGGGTGCGCACGATGACACCCGAACGCAGCTTGGGCTCGAACCAGGTGCTCTTGGGCGGCATGATCTCGCCGGCGTCGGCGATGGCCATCAGCTGTTCGCAAGAGACGGGATACAGGGCGAACGCGACCTTCATGTCCAGGCCGCAGCGGCGCTCGAGCTCCTGGTGCCGCGGATGCCACCCACGAAATCGATGTCGTTGCTGGTGCGGGGGTCCTGATGCCCAGCAGCGGCGCCAGCAGGTTGTCCTGCAGGATGGCGCAATCGAGGCTCTTGACCGGGTGGTCGGCCGGGAAGTTGCCGGCCTTCGCCGTCAGCGTGTACCACTGGCCGTCGAGGAACATCGAGAAGGTGCGCGGCGCCTGCGGCTCGGCGACGTCGGTCTTCGCGATGTCGAACGACCCCGCCACCGCGGCCAGGAACTGCTCCGGCTCCGCCCGTTCAGGCTCTTGACTACGCGGTGGTAGCCCATGATCAGGAGTTCGTCGTCGGGGAAGCTGACGGCGAGGAAGTGGTTGTACGCCTCGCGGCCGGTGTGGCGCGGGTTCTTCGCGCGCAGGTTGTTGCGCACCCGGAACGCCGAGGCCGAACGGTGGTGGCCGTCGGCCACGTAGGTGGCGGGCACGGCGGCGAACGCCTCGCGGATCGCGGCGACCTGCCCGGCGTCGTCCACCACCCAGACGGTGTGGCCGATGCCGTCGGCGGCCGTGAAATC
The DNA here is from genome assembly GCA_041390065.1 of Candidatus Krumholzibacteriia bacterium. Classification (GTDB taxonomy): domain Bacteria; phylum Krumholzibacteriota; class Krumholzibacteriia; order LZORAL124-64-63; family LZORAL124-64-63; genus Glo-17. Next base: position 356,192 of record JAWKQQ010000006.1, on the reverse strand, counting down.
CACGTGGGGGTCGGTCTGCGAGATGCCGGCCACGATGTCCTGGAGCACGGGCGTGTTGCGGTGGGTCAGGAGGACGGGTCCCGCGTTGGCCATGATGCGTTCGACGTGGCGGGCGCGGTCGTCCTCCTTCTCGCGTCGCGTCAGCTCGTGCTTCTTGATGAGGTCGTCCTCGTACTCCTGCACGCTGAAGCCCGCCACGATGCCGTGCTGGACGTGGTCGCCCATGCGCAGGCGGTAGACGTAGAAGCACTCGGCCTGGTCGCGCACGAGGATGCCCTCGTCGATCATCCGCCGGAAGTTCTCGGCGCTCTTGTCGTAGACGGCGTCGCCGTGCACGTCAACGTCCTCGGGCAGATCGATCTCGGCCTTGTTGACGTGCAGGAAGCTGTAGGGGTTGCCGGCGGCCATCACCCGCGCTTCGGCGCTGCTGAGCACGTCGTACGGCGGGCTGGCCACCTTCTCGACCAGGTCGGCGCGGGGTCGCAGGCCCCGGAAGGGACGGATATCGGACAAGGGTCGTACCTCCGGACGGGATGGCTGGTCCACGCCGACCGTGGCCGGCGGCGGCCCCGCAACGATAGCCAACGGATCACGCTTTTCCAACCCCGGCCCTGCTGGTCGACGCGGATTTCCGGCCGTCCACGACCCCACGAACGAACGCCCGCCCCGGCAAGCCGGGACGGGCGTCGGAAGCCGCACCGCGAGTCGCGCTCGACCCGCCGCGCCGCGAAACGACTTACGGGCAGACCGCGCCGATACCCTGGGTCATCAGGGAGATGTCGGAGAGGTTCACGTTGCCGTCGTCATTGAAGTCGGCGTCGGCGTTGTAGGTACCCAGCGCCTGGGTGAACACCGCGATGTCGGACAGGCCGACCGTCAGGTCGCCGTTGAGGTCCGCGCTCACGAAGTACACCGTGGCGGTGGTGGGCACGGGATCGCCGGCGATGTACGCCTGGGCATCCTCGCCGCGGCTGTTGCTGCCGGCGAACAGGGACTGCACCCACGAGGTCTGGCCGTTGGCGTCGGTCGCGCCGTCGGGATGGGCCTGGCCACAGGTCACGAGACCGCCGCCGGTGGAAACCAGCCAGATGTCCTCGGCCGGGTAGTTGGCGATCGGGTCACCGAGGCTGTTGACCACGGTCAGCGTCAGGGTCGCGTCGGTCGCGACGCCGCCGAGGCGGCCATCGCTGAGGGCGTTGCCCGCACCGCTGGGCAGAACGAAGACCACGGCGCCGTCGCTGCCGGCCGCGTTGTCGAGGACGCACAGATCAGGAGCAGGGATGTTCGCCAGCGCCGGGATAGCAGCCAGCACGAGGGCGAAAACGAGGCAAGCGCAACGAGTCATGACGACCTCCACCTATAGGGAACGAATCACTTCGGATCGAGTGCCGTGGATCCAGGAACGGGTCCACTGCTTGAGGCTTGGTGAGATTATAACATAGCCCCACCACGATGAGCAATGCTCGTTGTGGAAAATTATTTCTCTGGCGCAAATGCCTCAGAACACGGCCAATCGGCTGCCAACGGCCGGAATCCGCTCCGGCGGGCGATGGTCGTCGACCGCGACCGGCTCGGATCGTCCGGCGATCCGGTAGGCAATCTACCGACAAGTTTCCCCATCGGGCAGGACGGGCTGCGGGATTCCCGCAAGCGCCGCGCCCATGGCTTCGACGAGCTGCCGCCGATCCACCGGCTTGCTCACGAACGCATCCATGCCGGCGTCGAGGCAGGCCTGGGCGTCCTCGCGCATCGCGCGCGCGGTGAGCGCAACGATCGGCAGACGGCCGCTGCGCAGCACCTGCTCGCGCTGGCGGATCGCGCGGGTGGCCTGCAATCCATCCATGACCGGCATCTGCACGTCCATCAGCACGATGTCCAGATCACCCCGGCCGGTGCGCTCGACGGCCTGTCGTCCGTCCGCCACCAGCTCCACGCGGTGGCCCAGACGGTCGAGCTGCAGCTGGATGACCTTCTGGTTGACCGGGTTGTCCTCGGCCACCAGCACCCGCAGGCCGACGGGCAACGCGTGGTCCCGGGCCGCCGCGGCAGCGGCCTCGGGCGCCCCCTCGACCACCTGTTCAAGCGGCACGTTGAAGAAGAACTCGCTGCCCCGATCGACGTCGCTGCGCACGGCCAGCTCGCCGCCCATCAACCGCACGAGGCTGGCGGAGATCGACAGGCCGAGGCCCGTGCCGCCGTACTGACGGGTGGTCGAGCCGTCGGCCTGGCGGAACGCCTCGAAGATGACCCGCTGCTTGGCGGGTGCGATCCCGATGCCGGTGTCGACGACGGCGAACCGCAGGCGCCCCTCCGCGGCGACCGCGACCCGGAGCGTCACCGACCCCGTTTCGGTGAACTTGATGGCGTTGCCCAGCAGGTTGACCAGGATCTGCTGCAACCGCATCTCGTCGCCGCGCACCCGCGGCGACGCCTGCGGGTCGAGGTCCAGCTGAAGCGCGAGGCCCTTGGCCTCCGCCTTGACCTTGAGCAGCGCCACCGTCCGTTCCAGGCATCCGCGCAGATCGAACGGCGACCGCTCGAGCTCCAGGCGACCGGCGTCGATCTTCGAGAAGTCGAGGATGTCGTTGATGAGCGCGAGCAGCGACCGCGCCGAATCGTGCACGGTGTCCAGGCACTGGCGCTGGTCGGTGTCCAGGGACGTCTCGAGCACCAGCTCGGTCATGCCCAGGACGGCGTTCATGGGCGTGCGGATCTCGTGGCTCATGTTGGCCAGGAACTCGCCCCGGGCCCGGTTGGCGGCCTCGGCCTGCTCCTTGGCCTCGCGGAGCTCGCGGGTCCGGATCTGCACCTCGTCGGCCAGCTCCTGCTGGCGGCGGCGCTGCGACCGCTCCCGCTGGCTCACCAGCGAAAGCACGAGCATGGCCGCGCCCGCGATCACCAGCCCCCAGAACCACGCGGTCTGGTAGAAGTGGGGCCGCAGCTCGAACGCCATCGCGGCCTCGGAGAGGGCCACCTGCGCTGCCGAATCCGTGACCTGGACCCGGAACCGGTAGCGTCCGGGCGGGATGTTGGTGTACGTCACCAGGCGCTGCGTGCCGGCCCGGACCCAGTCGCGGTCGTAACCCTCGAGCCGATAGCGGTAGCGGATGTTCTCGGGCTCGTCGAGCGCGATCGCCGTGAACTCGAACACGAGGTCGCCGCTGCCGGGCGGCACCCTGGCCGGCTGGTCGACGGCGAAGACGTCGCCGGAAAGCTGGACGCGTTCGATGACCACGGGCGGGCTCGGGGGCACGTCGGTGACCTCGCCGGGGTCGACCATCGCCACGCCGCCGTTGGTCGCGAACCAGAACCGGCCGCGGCTGTCGGCCGCCACCGCCGGGCTGCAGCCGCCGTTGCACTCGCTGTTGCGCAGACCGTCCGAGCGGCCGTAGAGCTGGCTGGCGAGCGTGGGCCGTTCGCCGGCCGCGAACGCATCGAACTCGTCGCGGTGGAAGCTGAACACGCCGCTGTTGCTCGCCACCCAGATCCGACCCCACTCGTCCTCGAGGATGCCGAAGACCGCGTCGTCGGGCAGGCCGTCGGCCAGGCTGTACACCGTGCCGCGACCGTTCTGCAAGCGGACCAGACCCATGCCCACCCCGCCGATCCACACCGCGCCCCGCGAATCGCGGGTCATGCAGAGGATCAGGCCGTGCGGCACCCCAAGTTCCGGACCGATGTCCAGGATCTCGTCGCCACGGATGGCGTTCAGCCCGCCGTCGGTACCGACCAGCACGGTGCCGTCGGCAAGCTCGATGAGCCCGCCGCGGACGACGTTGGTCAGCAGGCCGCTGGCCGTGTCGAAGTTGTCCAGCCGCCCGTCGGGCGCGAGCCGGAAGACACCCCGCTGACGGGTGCCGAACCACATGGCGTGGTCGGTGGCCTCGAGGATGCAGCGCACCCCGCCGTGGCTCAGGATATCGGGCACCGGGACGGCCGCGAACCCGGATCCGTCGAGCACGCCCAGGCCCTCGCTCGCCCCCACCCACAGCCGACCGCGCCCGTCCTCGTACAGGGCGCCCACATAGCCGGGGGGCACGCCATCCTCGCAGCCGTAGTGCCGGACGCGTCCGTCGAGCAGGTGGTCGATGCCTTCGGAGTAGGTGGAGATCCAGACGCCGCCGTCGGCCGCCGGCGCGACCACCCGCACCGCATCGCTCGCAATGCCCTCCTCGGCGCCCCAACACTCGAACGGACCGGCCCGCAGGCGCCGCAGGCCCGAGCCGAACGTCCCGATCCAGAGCGAGCCGCCGGCATCCTCGAACGTGGTGATGGCGTCGATCAGCTTGCCGTTGCGGTCGATCCGCTCGAGCAGGCCGGCGTGCAGCCGGTACAGCCCGCGGTTCTCCGCCGAGATCCAGACGACGCCTTGGGGATCGCAGGCGATGGCCCAGATGCGGCCGGTCGGGTAGGGAGCTCCGCGAAGTTCGGCCGGCTCGAGGGTCTCGCCGCGGGTGCGGTAGAGGCCCACCGCGGTGGCGATCCACATGCTGCCGTCCGGGTCGCGGGCCAGGCCGAGCACGCCCTCGGGACTGAGCCACGGACCCTCGGCGTCGATCCGCCAGACGTCACCGTCGCGCACGGCGAGCCCGCCGCGGGTGGCCACCCACAGGCGCTCCTGACCATCCGTCGCGATCGCGCGCACCTCGTCCCCGAGCACCGGGTTGTCCGCGTTGATGAGCGAGAAACGCCCATCGGCCAGTTCGGCCAGTCCGCTGGTGGTGCCCGCGTAGGCTCGTCCGCGTCCGTCCACGAACAGGGTCTGGACCGTGCCGTTGGGCGCCGCGACGCCGCGGTCCCAGGTCACGATCCGGCCCGCGTGGAGCAGCGCGACGCCGTTGCTGCCGCCGATCCACAGGCTGTCGCCATGGGCCACGAGCGTCGCCGCCTGCTTCTGCGGATAGGCGGGGTCGCTGAGGGCGTCGAAGGTGCGGAACTCGCGGCCGTCGAAGCGCGCGATCCCCTGCTGGGTCGCGAGCCAGAGGTACCCGTCGGGCGTCTGGGCCACCCCGCTGACCATGTCCAGCGGCAATCCATCGTCCTTGGTCCACTGGTCGTGGACATACTGGGACGTACGACGATCGAGCGGCAGGGCCGCCACGGCCACGGCCCAGACGACCAGAGTGCACCCCAGGAGGGCGCGGAGAGCGGCACGCAGCATGACTCCATCCCGGCGTTACGGCGAGCGTGACTGTCCGGGACGTTATCGGCCGCCAGGGCCCGGAATTGAGTCCAGAATGGCGACCCTTCAGCGCGCGGTGATGAGCGGCGGCAACGGCTCGTCGACCGGGATGAACTGCAGCGAGATCGAATTCACGCAGTGCCGCGTGTTGGTGGGCGTCAGCTTCTCGCCGAGGAACACGTGGCCGAGGTGCGCCCCGCAGTTCCGGCAGAGGATCTCCGTCCGGCGACCGTCGGCGTCGGTCTCGCGGCGCACGGCGCCGTCGATCTCGTCATCGAACGCCGGCCAGCCGCAGCCGGAGTCGAACTTGCTCGACGAGGTGTACAGCGGGGCGTTGCAACGCTTGCAGATGTAGGTCCCGGCCGCGAAATGGTGGTCGTATTCGCCGGTCCAGGGTCGCTCGGTCCCCTTGTGGAGGATGACGTACGCCTCGTCCGGACTCAGGTCGTTGTACTTCACGGACGGCTCCTTGGTGGGCGCGTCGCCGGCCGCGGCCAGCGAGACCGCCCCGCAGATGATCAACAGGATCAGGGTGCCACGCATGGGGTCACCTCCTGGACGTCGGATCGGGGTCCACGCGCGTCGCCGACGGCGTCGCGCCGGTTCGCTTGAACCGCGACAAAATAGACAAGTTCCATCGCGATAGCCGGCCCGCCCGCGCCCGGAGGTCAGCGAACGAGCACCACGCGCCCGGTCTGCCGGCGGCCGCCGGCCTGCAGCCGCAACAGGTAGACGCCGGCCGCGCAATCGCGTCCCGCGTTGTCCCGGCCGTCCCAGCCGACCTCGTGGCCACCGGACCCCAGCGGGCCGTCCACGAGTCGGCGCACCAGCCGGCCCCGCGGATCGAACACCGCGAGCTGAACCGGACCGGCGGACGCGAGGTCGAAGCGCAGGGTGGTCCGGGGATTGAACGGGTTGGGATAGGCCACGAGGCCGAGGGCCGCGGGCGGCGGTCCGGACACGGCGGTGGCCTCACCCAGCACCAGCACGACCGGCAGAAGCGCCGGTCCGCCCGGCTGGTTGCCCACGAGCGCGACCACGCCATGGTGCCCGCCGGCGGTGAGGCCCGCCGCATCCCAGGCCACCGTCAACCGCAGCGAGTCGCCCACGGCGACGACACCCGAGCCCGGGGACACGGTCAGCCAGGGAACATCCGCGCTCACCGAGCCGAGCACCAGGGGCGCCGTACCACGGTTGCGGACCACCACGATCTCGGCCTGGCTCGCCGGCAGCAGGACGAGGCTCGCCGGCAGGTTCAGCCGACCGGCTCCGGTGTCGAGATCGCGCCCGGCGGCACCCAGATCGTCGCAGCCGGCCTCGAGGGCGGCGGCCAGTTCGGCGGGCGTCAGGGCCGGATTGCGCTGCAGCAGCACGGCCGCGCACCCGGCCACCAGGGGCGTGGCCATGCTCGTGCCGCTGTAGGCCGCGTAGCCGGCGTGGCCGATCGTGGAGACCACGTCGGCCCCGGGTGCGGCCAGGTCGGGTTTGCCGAGGCCGGGCGGGTACGGGTAGTCGTCGTGGCCCGCATCGCCGGCGACGTCCCAGACCGTGGGTCCGCGGCTCGAGCTCGACCACACGCCACCCGCCTGGGTGAGCGCGCCCACGGTGATCACCGCCGAGTGGCCGCCGGCGCCGTACCACGGATGCGGGCTGTCGCCGGGCGACGAGATGTCGTGCGGCAGCGCGACGTGGCCGCCGGCGTTGTCGCCGTTGCCGGCCGCCACCACCCAGACGATGCCGACCGCGGCGAGCACCTCGGCGTTGATCCGGTTGGCCGAGCGCAGGGCGTCGCCGGCGTTGGTCCAGCCGGCGCTCGTGGTGATGACGCGGCAATCCTGATCGAGGCAGAACTGCAGGGCCTGCACCATGTCCTCGTAGTAGCCGGGCACGCAGCGCGCGACGAGCAGGCGGGCTCCGGGCGCCGCTCCGTACGACCCGCTCACCACCAGCCCCGCGGTGTGGGTGCCGTGCCAGAAGTCGCCCTCGCCGGGATCGTATGGGTCGTCGTCCTCGTCGAGGAAATCGTAGCCGTGATGCGGATACGCCGGGCCGCCGTCCCAGAGGTGCCCTGCGAGGTCCGGGTGATCCCAGGCCACGCCGCTGTCGGTGTGCCCGACGAGGATGCCCGCGCCGTCGAGGCCCTGGGCCCAGGCCTCGGGCACATGCAGGGCCTCCAGGGGCCAGGGCGCGCGGTTCGGCCCCGCCATCGCGGTGACCGTCACCGCCGGCGCCGGAACGCCGCGGAACTCGCTCCGGCGGTCATCCAGCCAGAGGCGGCCGACGCCCGGCGCCGCCGCGAGGACGGCCACGTCGGCCGAGGTGAGCGCGCCCACGAGCTCGCCGGAGAGCCAGAGCGACCGCAGGGGCGCCGTGGCGCGTCCGGCCAGCGTCGCCGCGAAGGCGGCCGCGTGGCCACGCAGGGCCTGCCGGGCGGCCGGTCGCGGCAGCTTCGCCAGGTCCGCGGGCCGGAGCCGCGCGGCGGGCGTGATCACCACCCGCAACCGGTCGCCGGCCGCACTGCGGGCCAGCGCCGCGGCCAGCCGCGGATCCACCAGGGGAACGCCACCGGCGGCGGCGAGGGTCGCCGGCGCCGAGGCCGGCGGGTCGGCGTGGATCACCAGGCCGGGCGGGTCCAGCTCCAGGGTCGGCTCGCCGCTGGGCACCCAGAGGTCCTTGCCGAGCGTGTTGTCGGCCTCGTCGGCCTCGATCACCAGATCGCGCGGATCGACGACCAGGGCGAGCCGATGCGCGCCGGGCGTCAGCGTGACCACATGGTCCTCGACCGCGACCGCCGTCGCCACGGGCAGGCCGTCGTCCACCTGCCAGGCGGCGAGCGGGACGTCGTCGAGCCGCAGCTCGAACTCCACCGGGCCGGGCGCATCGGCCAGTCCCAGGTTGGCCACCGCCAGGCTCACGTACGCCGGCACGCCCGCGGCCAGCTCGCCGTCCTCGCGCACGCCGGCCACCAGGTTGACGACCAGCGGTTCGGCCCACCCGAGCGGCGTGTAGGGCGCGAGATCGCAGACCAGCGGTCGGTCGCTCACGTAGACGTTGTAGCCCTCGGTGGCGTAGTCGCGCCGGTCGATCCAGGTGGCCACCAGGCCCGCGGGGCCGATGCAACCGGCCGCGGCCCGGAACTGCGGCACCACCATGGGCTGGTCGGTGACGAACTCGGTGCGGCCCCAGCCGTCGGGATGCCCGTTGAGCGAGGCGGCGCGGGCGGCGAGGTGGACCTCGTCGCCGCCGGCCGGCGCCTCCAGCCACCAGCAGGCCACCGCCCCGTCGGCCGTGGCGATCGCCGGCCCCACGCTCTCGGTGAGCGTGGCCTGGATCTCGTACGGGCCATAGACCGTGGCCAGGCCGTCCCAGGAGAAGGCGTACATGATGTCGCCGTCGATGTTGCCGAGGCCGTCGTCCCAGTCGAGCTGCCAGGCCAGGTGCACCTTGTCGCCGTCGGCGGCGACGCACGGATAGCCGGCCGACATGGGCGTCGACTGGCTCAGGTCGACGTAGTCGACGAAGCTGCCGCTGGTGGCGTCGGCCGCGGCCAGGATGCGGATGCGCCCGCTGTAGGGATCCTGCTCGCCGTTGACCAGGTAGGCCACGGCGCCGTCCAGGGCCACGTCGGGCCAGAGGTCCTGGTAGCCGTCGGGATAGAGGTAGTCGTAGGCCACGGTCTGGCCGCCGTTGGTGCTGTGCAGCCACAGCAGGGTGTACTCGTACTGGTACCAGTCCCAGTTGGCGGTGTACCAGCAGCAGGCGATGAACACGCGCGCGAAGTCGCCGCTCCCGGAGACCGCGATGCTGGGCACGGCCACGGGCTCGCCCACCTCGAACACGCGCACGAAGGCCCAGTTGTCCACGTCCTCGGGGCCGGCCGAGCGGGTGCGCACCAGCGCGCCGTCGGCCCGGGCCCAGACGACGTGCAGGTAGCCGGCATGGTCGAGGGCCAGGTCGGGCTGGAACTCGTCGAGGCTCGACGGATGCAGCTCGCGCTGCTGCCAGGTCTGACCGGCGTCGGTGCTCCAGGCCACGTGGATGTCGCGGTCGGTGCCGCCGAGGTCGCGGGCCTCGAAGACGGCGAACAGGTGTCCGGTCGCCGGATTGGCCACCACGGACACGTGCTGGTCGTTCATGTGCGTGGGGTCGGCGAGCAGGCGGTCCGGGCTCCACGGACCCGCGCGGCCGGCCGGGTCGGCCAGGTCCACGCCGCCTCGCGACGTTGTCCGCAGCGGCGGCAACGCCGGCGCCGCGGACGCGAGCGCGGCCGTGCCGGGCGAGGCGGCGAGGGTCACGTCGTGCCAGGCGTCCCGCCGGGGATCGTCCGGCGTGCGGCGGCCGGCAGGCGTCGTGGCCAGGCGTCGGGCGGGCTCGTGGCGTCGGTTGCCGTCGAGCCCCCGCGGGGCGATCCGCGGCACGGACAGCGAGCCCAGGAACGCCAGCACCAGGCCGGCGGCGATCAGGACGGTGGCGAGGCGGCGCATGGCACAGGGCTCCCGGGTCGCAGGACAGGGTTCCGGTCCCCTCTGCTATCGGCGCCGGGACGCGCGGGTTGAACGGCAGTCAGGTCCGCGCCGCCTCCAGGACCTCGAACCTGTCGGTCTGCGCGAGCCGTCGCGCGTTGCCGAAGATGCGCGTCAGGCGACCGCCGTGGGCCAGGTGGCGGTTGCCGACGACGAGCAGGCGGCCGCCCACCACGAGCGCCCGGTGGGCCTGCGTGAACATGCGCCAGGCCAGGGCGTCGCCGACCGCGCGGTCCTGGTGGAAGGGCGGGTTGCAGGCCACCAGGTCCAGCGTGCCCGGCGGCACCTTCGCCAGGCCGTCGGCCACCTCGCAGCGCACCCTGGCCGCGCCGAGCCCGGCGCGCGCGGCGTTGGCCCGGGCGGCGGCCACCGCCTGGTACGACTCGTCCACCGCCAGCACCGCGGCGGCGGGATTGCGGAGGGCCAGGGCCAGGGCCAGCGCACCGTTGCCGCAACCGAGGTCCGCGAACTGGCCGACGCGGCCCTCGGGAAGCCACGGCAGGAGCGCCCGGGTACCCGGATCCAGGTGCTCGCGCGCGAACACGTTGGGACCGCCCACCAGGGTGATCCCGCACCCGGCCAGCTCGTACGCCACCTCGGGCGCGGCCGGCGGCGGGTCGCGCTCCGGGGCGAATTCGGCCTCGGCCAGCCGGGCCTTCTTCCAGCCCAGGCTCGTGCGTGTCGGACCGATCAGTCGCTCGAGCAGCTCGTACGCGCGGCGCGGGGTGTGCTTGATCATCCCGCCGGCGAGCACGCGGGCGCCGGGCGCCAGGTGCGGCCGGAGCCGGCGCAAGCTGTCCTCCCAGAACGTCAGCGACTTGGGGAAGCGAGCCAGCACCAGGCCGAACGTCCCGGCGGGCTGCACGTCGGCCGGCACGAAGGTCACCAGGGACGGATCGCAGCCGTTGGCGCCGAGGTTGTGGTCGACCGCGAGGCGGGTCAGGTACGAGTCGCTCCACAGCACCGGCCGGTGGCCGGCCAGCGGCACCGACAGCGCGCCGAACCGGTCGTTGACCACCAGCAGCCGCGACGCGGTCGGCGCTCCCACCGCGTCCAGCAGGTACTGGTCGGCGGTGTCCCAGGCGCGCCAGGGATCCGACTGCCGGACCGGCCAGCGGTCCAGGTCGTAGGTTCGGCCGCCATGGGCCAGGTCTGCGGGCACGCTCCACGCTCCTCGCTCGGTATCTCCAGATTAACCGACCCCGACCCGGAGACCAAGCCCGGCGGACTCGATCCCGCGCTGTCGCTGGCCGCCTCGTCACGAGACCACGGGATCCGCTCCCTCCCCGTCGCCCCCGACACGTCAGGAGGCGCGCCCGACCCTGGTGAAATAGCTCCGGAGACTGGACAGGCGGGCGCCCCGCATTATCGTGCAGGGGCGCCCGTCGTCACCACCATCTCCGGAGGTCACCATGCCCGCCGCCCCAGACCGCTGGCTCGACCTGCTGCTTGAGGCCAACATCCTCAAGACCACGCCCCGCACCGGCTGGCACCTGCGCGGCGTGCCCTCGCCCGAGGACGTGGCCGCCCACAGCTGGGGCACCGCCATGGTGGCGCTGACCCTGGCCGAGATGTCGGACGAGCCCTACGACCATGGGCAGCTCCTGAGCCTGGCCATCCTGCACGACCTCGCCGAGGCCGAGGTCTCGGACATCCCCCGCCTGGCGGTGCGGTTCCTGCCCGAGGGCGCCAAGGCCGCGGCCGAGGCCGGCGCCCTGGCCGAGATGCTCGACGGCCTGCCGGTGGCCGGCCGCTGGACCGAGCTCATGGAGGCGTACAAGCGCGAGGCCACCCCCGAGGCCCGGCTGGTGCGTGACGCCGATCGCCTGGAGTTCCTGCTGCAGGCCTGGGTCTACCGCGAGACCACCGGCAACCGGCGTCTCCAGCAGATCCGGCAGGCCTACGAGAACCGCACGTTCGCGACCGCGGCCGCGCAGCGATTGGCCGAGCGGATCCTGGCCCGCTGGCCGGCCGATCCCTGAGCCGCGATCGGGATCGCCCTGGGCCCGTGCGACAAGGGCCGGATCCTCGCGGATCCGGCCCTCGACGTCCCGGCGGCGCGCGGCGGACCGCGCGTCGGGCTAGTTCTTCTCGGGGTTCGGGTGCGCGATCTTCGCGGAGTACTCGGCGAAGTCGAAGCCCTTGAACGTCGGGCTCTCCTCGTTGTGGCAGGTGCGGCACAGGGCCTCGTCAGGCGTGATCAAGCCCACCGTGGCGCCGTCGGTCTCGCCGGCCGTGATGGCCTTCATCACGGCGTTGGACTTGTACGCCGAGCCCGGGCCGTGGCAGGCCTCGCAGCCCACGCCGTCGGTCAGGTGGCTGTCGGTCTTGTCGGCGGCCTTGTAGGCGGCGTCGAAGGCCTCGGCCGGCTTGCCGTAGCCCGTGACGTGGCACTTCAGGCAGGCACCCTCCTGCTGCGGGTCACCCAGGCCCTTGGCCGTGGCCACGGCCTTGGCCTCGTCGGTGGCGAGGGTCGCGTAGGCCTTGGAATGGGCGCTGTCGAGCCACTTCTGCATCTGGTTGCCCGTCGCGTCCTTCTTGTGGCACATGAAGCACTTGCCCGAGCCGATGTACTGGAAATCCTCGGCGAAGGCCGCACTGGCCAGGCTCAGCAGCATCAGGGCGGCGGTCAGGATCAGGAAAACTCGCAACATGGTGATCTCTCCTCCGAGTGACCGTGGGTGTTGACGCGTTCGGCGCAGTCTAGCCTAACGAACCCGTCGTGTCATGGATTAGTTCCAGCCGGACCGTCGGCGACCGGTCGCTTGATCTCCCCGTCGCCCAGCTCGGCGTACTCGTCCGCATGCATGGTCTTCCACTCATGGACCGGCATCCGGCCGTCGAGCCAGATGGTGCTCATCGGGTACTCCGACGGCATGAAGATGACGTAGAACAGGTGCCAGATGATGATGGCCGCCACGGCGAGGATGGCCTCGTAGTAGTGCACGACCTCGGCCACGCGCACCGTCCAGGCCGGCATCCACGTGGTGAAGAGGTCGGGGAACCAGAGATCGTGCCGGTGACCGCCGCCATGACGATGGTCCCCAGATCAGGGCCCAGTATTCCGCCTTCGGGTATAGTCGTAGCGATGATGCCGGGGCCGCTCGGCGCGCATGCCGAGATGGAACGCCATGTTCTGCGGGAACTCCCGCAGGTCGCGCAGCTTGGGCACGATCGCCGCCAGGCTGGTGCGGCCGCGGCGGGTGGCCGCGAGCCAGGCGATGTGGTAGAAGCTGGCCACGGTCAGGATGATCGCCAGACCGCGGTGCACGTAGGCGCGCACCGCCTCGCGGCCGCCGAGCCCGATCAGCTGCACCCACCACGAATCGGGCGCCCGGAGTGCGAAACCGGTGATCGCCAGACCGATGAACGAGAGCATGAGCACCAGATGCTGGACCCGCTCCACCCGGTTCCAGCGGATCACGTAGTCCTCGCCCTTGCGGTGCTGACGGTGCCGGATGATCTCGTAGCGGGCCACGATCAGGTTGTGCAGCACCATGCCGCCGAGCACGAAGGTGATCAGCCCGACGTAGATGAGCTTGGCCCAGTCGTGCGGCGCCCGTGCCGCCAGCGCGCTGGCATGCGTGTAGCTGAGGGCGAACGCCTCGTTCGACCGCGCGTGGCACTGGCGGCAGGTGTTCACCACGTTGGCGGGGCTGATCGACGAGGCCGGATCCAGCGGGCTGCGGATCGAGTGCGTGGTGTGGCAGTCGATGCAGGTGGCCACCAGGGTCCCGCCGTGATCGATCGCCCAGCCGTGGTAGCTGTCGAGGAAGCTCTCGACCACGCCGGCGGTCAGGCCGTACTTGGCGTTCATCTCGGGGTCCGTGTGGCAATCGCCGCAGAGCTCGCGGGCGACATGCTGCGGGCTCGTGGTCGCCTCCGGATCCAGCGGGCTGCGGATCAGGTGCTCGTCGTGGCACGTGTTGCAGGTCGGCGCATCGTTGAGGCCGATGGCCACCGCGTGCCCGTGGATCGAGTCGCGGTACTCGCCGGCCTCGCCCTCGTGGCACTTGCCGCAGGTGTCCACGAGGTTGAAGTGGTTGATGCTGGATTCCGGATCCTGGGCATGCTTGAGGTCGTGCACGCCGTGGCAATCGGTGCAGGTCGCGGCGTGGATCTTGGTCTTGTCCGCCTTGCCATGGACCGACTGCTCATACTGCGACAGCGTGATCGGCAGCCGCACGAAGTTGTTGGTGATGACCGACTCGCCGCCGTGGCAGTGGCCGCACATCTGCGGGATGTTCACCGGGTTGATGGGCGCGGCCGGGTCGTTGGCCGCCAGGACGTGATGCCCGCCGTGGCAGTCGGCGCAGGTGGCGGCGCCCTCGTTGCCGTGCAGGCGGCCGAAGCGGTGGACGCTGCTGCGGTAGGTCTCCTCCACGTCGCTGTGGCAGCTGCCGCAACCGCCGTCGAAGCGGCCGACCGCCTCCTCGTCCTTGTGGGTGCTGTGGCAGGAGAGGCAGTTCATGCCGCCGCCATCGAGGAGGTCGGCGTGGACCGATCCCGTGAACGCGGCCTTCTCGGCCGCGTGGCAGGAGGTGCAAGCCTCGACCACGCGGTCGGACATGCGAGGCTTGTGGGTGCCGTGGACGTCGTGGCAGGAGGCGCAGTTGAGCGCGCCGTTGCCCTGCTGACCGAGGTTGACGTGGCCGCCGCGCTGCACGTCGGCCATCGCGCCCTTGTGGCAGGACTCGCACAGGCCGTTGACCGCGCCGGCGGACGGCGGCAGGCCGGGGCCGTGGGACTGGTGGCAGGTGACGCAGCCGGGGCGGTCGCTGCGGGCGCCGGGACGGGCGGCATGGACGCCGGAATCATAGGCGGCCGTCTCCGTCTTGTGACACTGCCGGCACGACTCCTCCACCACCGCGTTGCCGAGCGCGTGCAGCCGGTGCGGGTCGCGGCCGGTGGCGTGGCAGGCGATGCAGTCGGGCGCCTTGGTGTTGCCGTCCTGGCGGGCCTTGAAGTGGAAATTCTCGCGATGAGAGGCCACGGCGTCCTCGTGGCAGGCCGCGCAGTCCACGGGCTGGTAGCGTGCGAAGTGCGGGATATCCTCATAGTCGCCGGCCTGGGAGTGGCAGTCGCGGCACTCGAGTCCGGCGTGGACGCTCTCGGCGAAACGCGGATGCACACCCACGGAACGTCCGTCCTCCGCCTTCAAGCCCGGATCTTCGTGGCAGGACAGGCATTCGTCGTTGGCCGCGAGCGCGGCGGCGGCGAGGACGGCGCTGCACAGGAGGACCAGGAGGCCATGTCGGGGAAGGAACCAGCTCGTCATCGTGTTCACCTCGGCGTGGTGCGCAGGTTGGCGGACGCGCCAAACATAACACCCACGAAGCACCAGTCAATTGCATAACTGTTTTATTGGATTGATTTTATGCGACTTAATTGGTCTTGAATATTATCCTCATCTCCCGCACCCGGGATTGCCCTCGCGGGCCCATCGCGCGTATCCTGATGATGGACCCGAGGAGGTGCCGCTTGAACGAGGAACACGGTCGATACCTGCAGCAGGCCATCGCCCTGGCCGAGGCCAACGTCCGGCGGGGCGGCGGACCGTTCGGCGCCGTGGTGGTGAAGGAAGGCACGGTGATCGCCGAGGGCGTCAACCGCGTGACCGAGGGTTGCGACCCGACGGCGCACGCCGAGGTCGAGGCGATCCGCGCAGCCTGCCGGAGGCTGGGCACCCACCAGCTCGACGGCTGCGTCATCTACGCCAGCTGCGAGCCGTGTCCCATGTGTCTGGGCGCCATCTACTGGGCGCGCCCGCGGCAGCTGGTCTTCGCCGCCGACCGCGCCATGGCGGCCGCCGCCGGCTTCGACGACGCGTTCATCTACGACGAGGTCCCCCGACCGCCCGCGCAGCGGCGGCTCTCGACGAAGCACCTCCCCCTCCCCGACAGCGGGCTGCCGTTCGCCACCTGGGCCCGCTGGTCCGGCCGGCGCGAGTACTGATCGGCGCGCCGGCCGGCGAGTTCGGCGTCAACCCTCGGCGCGCGCCAGGGCCAGCGACCGCCGGGGGTTGAGCAGCAGGATCTCCGGATGATCGGGATGCGGATCGGCGCCGCGCTCGATGAGATCGATGATCTGCGCGGGCTGGAGCTCGGGGCGGATGGCCACCAGCTTCCCGGCCAGATTGCAGACCTGGGGCGACGCCATCGATGTCCCGCTCATGGGCATGCGCTCGCCCCCGGGCACCGTGCTCTCCACCTCGAAACCGTTGGCGTACACGACCACGTCCTCGCCGCCGCTGGTGAAGTCCGTGGGATCGCCAGCCTGGTCGACGGCGCCCACGACGATCATGTTCGGCAGGCCGAAGCTGGCCGGGATCGAGACGTCGAACTCCACGTCGCTATCGCTGTTGCCGGCCGCCACGCAGTAGAGGATCCCGGGGGTCGTGGCCATCGCCTCGCGCAGACCGTCGGCGAGCACGTCGAGCATCCCGCGGGCCAGCGCGGCCCTCTCCTCGGCGCTGGCGCCCACGCCACCTGATTCCAGCGACGACTCGATCTCCTTGAACGTCCAGCCCCAGCTCATGTTGACGACACGGACCTGGTGGTCGGTGAAGTAGCGGGCGGTGCGCCGGTAGCTGTCGGCGTGACGCCGCGCGATCTCCAGGGTCATCGGCTGCGGCGGGTTGTGGTAGTCGAAGGAGATGCGCGCGGCGAGAGCCCGCGCGTAGGGATTGCCGGCCAGCGCGATGCCCGTCACGTGGGTGCCGTGGGCCTGCAGGCCGAAGAAGCTCATCCCCTGCATGAAATCGTGCATGTCCTCGGGCGCCAGGGAGGCCATGAGGTCGCGAACGCGCACGGCGGCCGCGGTGTCGCGGTTGGACTGCAGGTCGCTCAGGCCGCGGGCGTTCAGACGCAGTTCGGCCACCCGTCCCGCCTGCTCCTCCTCGGGGTGCAGGAGGTCGACGGTGTCGCGGCCCTCGCGGTCGAAGGCGATGCCGTGGATGTCGTCCACGAAACCGTTGCCGTCGTTGTCGAGGCCGTCGGGGGCCTCGCCCTCATTGGTGACCATGGCCTCGCCGAACACGTCGGCGTCCACCCCCGAATCCCAGATGCCGATCACCACGGGCGCGAGGTCCAGGCCCACCGGCAGGGCCTCGTCGCGGTCGGGCCAGATGTTGCGCTTCTCCACCGCGTTGGCGGCGATGTAATCGGTGTAGACCGCGGCCAGCTCGGCCTTCAGGGGCAGCACCAGCTGCTGGGCCACCTTCAGGGCCACCAGCCCCCGCGCCAGGTCGCTGCCCAGCTCGCCGCTCTGCTGGACCACCGGCTCGAACTGCATCTGCACCGCGCCGATCAGCAGATTCGGCGCCATGTACTCCGCCTGCCCCTTGCGACGCTCGACGACGTCCTGCACCACATCCCAGGGCCAGGCCTCGACCCGGCGGGCGAGATCCGCGGCGAAGGCCTGCCGCACGGCCGGCGTGAGGCTCTGCTCGCCCGTCTGCCGGAAGGCCGCGATCACGGCCTCGCCCACCTGGCCCGAGGTCAGGCGCGCGGCCTCCTTGACCTCGAGGTCGCGCGACCGCGCGAAGTAGCCCAGCGCGTCGTCCCAGCGGTGGTCGAGCAGGGCCAGGTTGGCCAGGGCGTCGTACCAGCCCTTGAGGGTGGCCGCGTCGTCCAGCTCGTAGCGGGCCAGGTCGGCCTCGAGGTCCTGCCGGACCTGCGCGGCGAAGGCGGCGAACGCCGCGTCGTCCTCGAAGAGCTCGAGGGCGGTGCCGGACACCGGATAGGTGTGCTGCGGCAGCTGGTCGAGCGAGGTCACCTTGACGCGGGCGGCGGCCGAAGCGGCGGCCGGGTCCGTCGAACGCGGCGAACCCGCGCAGCCGACGAACAGGACCAGGACGATGGCCACGAGGGGGGCCGGGCCAACGAGGCGCAGACGCGGCATGGGACGGCTCCTGGCTGGGGTTTGGCGGACGATCGACACACCGGACACCGACGCAGCATACGCCACCGTGTTGCATCCGTCACCCCGGGCTCCGCAAAAAAAGTCTGTCACCTCGTGGTCCGGCTCCCGTATGAGGATCCTGACCTTTTTCCTCCAGGAGGTTCCCGGGATGATGACGACGCGTTGGTTCCCCCTCTGCGCCGTGGCGCTGGCGGTGCTCGGCGGTGCGGTGCTCGTCGCCGCCCAGGACGGCCCGGGGCCGGATGCCCGGCAGGCCGTCGACGCCGTCCTCACCATGCTCGACAGCGACGGCGAGGCGCCGCTCACGGCGTTCGTCGATCGATCCATGCGGGTTCCCGACGGCCCCGAACGCGCCGCGCTCCTGGCCCGGCTCGCCGACCTCCGCGAGCGGCTGCGGGGCCTGCGCGACGACGTGTCCGTCGAGGGCGAGGCGGACGGCGTGCGCCTGATCCTGGCCGGCGAGCGGGGCGAAGCGCAGCTGCGGATCGTCCTGGGGCCGGAGGGGATCCGGGACCTCAGCGAGGCCGAAGCCCCCGCGCCGCTGGAGCTGACGCGCGGCAACCTCGCGGCGACCTTCGCCGAGCTGGCGCAGGCCCAGCTGGCGGGCGTCGTGTCCATCCGCCTCGCCGACGGGTTCGTGTACGAGGCGGCATTCGGTCCGGCCGACCCGGCCACCGGCGCGGCCAACACGCTCTCGACCATCTTCGGCACCGGCTCGCGACCGATCGACTACACGGTCGCGGCCATCCTGCTGCTCGAGCAGCAGGGCCGCCTCACACGCGACCAGACCATCGACGCCATCATCCCCGACGTGCCGGCCGACAAGCGCGCCATCACCATCGCGCACCTGCTCGACGGCCGCTCCGGGCTGCCCGACTTCTTCCACACCGCGGCGGACTGGGATCCGGATCTCGCCTGGATCGACCGCCGGACGGCCGAGCGCCGCCTGCTCGCCAGCCCGTTGCGCTTCGCCCCCGGAGAGGGCCGGGAGCACTCCCACGGCGCGTTCGTCCTGCTCGCCGCCGTGATCGAGCGCGTCTCGGGACAGCCGTACTACGAGTTCATCCGCGAGCATCTCCTGGATCCGGCGGGGATGGCCCGCACCGGCGAGTACGGGGAGACGCGCGGCCTCGCGTTGGCCGATTTCGCGGTGGGCGGCGGCCCCATGATGGTCGGCCTGCCCAACATCCCGCCGAACTGGGGGCCGGTGTCCTGGCTCATCAAGGGCAGCGGCGGCATGTACTCCACCCTGGGCGACCTGCGCCGCTTCTACGAGTTCGTGCGCTCGGGCAGGGCGCTCGATCCTGAGCACGCGCGCCCGTTCCTGCAGCCGGCGGTGAGCGCCGACGGCAGCGACCGCGGCTTCGAGCTGTTCAGCGCCTACGATCCCGCGGGCTCCGAGGCGTACCTGTTCCTCAACGCCCAGGGCGACCGCAGCCGGGTGCGACCGTTGTTCCGCGCCCTCGAGCGTTTCGTGATGCCGGCGCAGCCCTGACGGCAAGCGGCCCGGTCCGGCCACGCGGGGCATGGCCCATGTACGTTTGAGCCGTCGACTGTTATAATGACCCTTGATCAGAACCTGCCGATGTCCGCCGGCCACCCGCCGGCCAGTGAAAGCGCCTGCCCATGACCCGACGCCTGTTCGCCTCGTTGCCGACGTTCGCCGCTCTGGCCGTCTTCACCTGCCTGCTGCTGCCCGGCGCCCGGCCGCCCGGATCGAACAAGGGCCCCAACGGCGTGCCCAGCGAGTGGCAGTGGCGGCAGCGGGCCTACCCGCACGGCGCCATCAACCCCGCCGGCTACCGCCTGATGCTCGACCAGGCCGCCGCCAAGGAGCTGGAGGCCCGCCTGGCCCGCGCGCGGGGCGAAAAATCCGCGGCCCTCGACACGCCCTGGATCCAGGCCGGCCCCACCAACATCGGCGGTCGCGTCACCGACCTGGCCATCCACCCCACCAACCCGGACATCTGCTACGCCGGCCTGGCCTCCGGCGGGGTGCTCAAGACCACCGACGGCGGCCTGTCCTGGACGCCGATCCTCCAGGACCTCGACGTGATCACCATCGGCGACCTGGCGCTCGATCCCCAGGACCCCGAGGTCCTCTACGTCGGCACCGGCGAGGCCAACGCCGCGAGCCTCAGCTTCTTCGGAACCGGCCTCTACCGCTCGCCGGACGGCGGCCAGACCTGGGAGCACCTGGGCCTCGAGGAATCGGTCTACATCGCCCGGGTGCTGGTCCACCCCGCCGACAGCCAGCGTCTCTACGTCGCGGCCACCGGCCGCCTCTTCGGCACCGATCAGAACCGCGGCGTCTACCGCTCGCTGGACGGCGGCCGGACCTGGGACCGCGCCTTCGCGCTCACCGATTCCACCGCCTGCACCGACCTCGCCATGCGCCCGGACGATCCGGACGTCATCTTCGCGGCGATGTGGGAGCGCTCACGCGGCCTCACCTACCGGCGCAGCGGCGGGCCCTCGAGCGGCCTCTGGCGCAGCGACGACGGCGGCGACACCTGGAGCGAGGTGACCGGCGGCCTGCCCACCGGCAGCAACGTGGGCCGCATCGGGGTGACGATCTGCGCCGGCCAGCCCGACCGCATGTACGCCATCTACGCCGACGCCAATGCCGAATTCCTGCACGTCTACCGCTCGAACGACGGCGGCCTCACGTGGTCGGCCACGAGCGACGGCAACCTCGGCGGCATGTACAGCAACTTCGGCTGGTACTTCGGGCAGGTGCGGGTCGACCCCGCCAACCCGGACCACGTGTTCGCCCTCGGCGTGCCGGCCTACCGCACGACCAACGGCGGCCTCAGCTGGTCCGAGGCGGGCGGCAACATGCACGTCGACCACCACGCCCTGGAGTTCTGCACCAGCCTGCCCGGCCGCCTCTATGCCGGCAACGACGGGGGCCTCTACCGGTCCGGCGACGCCGGCGCCACCTGGACCCAGCTCGCCGACCAGCCGGCCAACCAGTTCTACGCCGTGGAGATCGACCCGGCCAACCCCACCCGCCTCTACGGCGGCACCCAGGACAACGGCACCCTGCGCACGCCCGACGGGGGGCTCGACACCTGGGAACGGATCTTCGGCGGCGACGGCTTCACGGTGATCGTCGACCACACCGACAGCGACGTCATCTACGTCGAGTACCAGTACGGCAACCTCTACAAGAGCACCAACGGCGGCGCCTGGTTCAGCTGGGTCATGGACGGCATCGATTCCGGCGACCGCATGAACTGGCACACGCCGGTGATCATGGATCCGGTCGATCCGAACGTGCTCTACTACGGTTCCCAACGCGTCTACAAGACCACCGACGGGGCCGAGAGCTGGAGCCCGATCTCCGGCGACCTCACCAACGGCGACCAGGGCGCCGGCTTCGGCACCATCACGACGCTCGCGGTCGCGCCGTCGTCGCCCGCCCAGCTCTACGCCGGCACCGACGACGGGCGCGTGTGGGCCTACCGCCCGTTCAGCGGCCAGTGGGTGGACATCTCGGCCGGCCTGCCCGTGCGCTGGGTCACCGATATCCGCGTGCACCCGACGCAGCCCGCGACCGTGTACGTGACCTTCAGCGGGCTGCGCTGGCAGGAGCCGATCAGCCACGTCTACCGCACCACCGACGGCGGCAGCACGTGGGTCGACGTGAGCGGCGACCTGCCCGAGGCGCCGGTGCAGAGCCTGCTCATCGACCCGGCCGATCCGTCCAGCCTGGTCGTGGCGAACGACGTGGGCGTGTACTGGTCGCCGAACGGCGGCCAGAGCTGGCAGGTGTTGGGGCTGGGACTGCCCCGCGTGCCGGTGTTCGACCTCGACCTCCACCCGGCCACGCGGCTCATCGCCGCCGGCACCTACGGACGCAGCATCTTCACCATCACCATGCCGGACCCGGTGACGGCGGTCGAGCCGGTGCCCGGAGCGCTCGCGGCCGGCGTCACGGCGGCGCCCAACCCGTTCAACCCCTTGACCATCCTGCGTTTCGAGCTCTCGGCGAGCGAGCGGGTGAGCCTGGAGATCCTGGACGTACGGGGGCGGCGGGTGGCCCATCCCCTGGACGCAGACCTGCCCGCCGGTGTGCACGAGGCGCGCTGGGAGGGCCGGGACGAGTCCGGGCGCGAGGTGCCCAGCGGGGTCTACCTCGCGCGGCTGACGGCGGGTCGTGTCGAGTCGACGGTGAAGCTGACTCTGGCGCGGTGACTCCGGCAGGGCGCCGAATCCGCGATTTCACCTGGGCGTCAATCTTCCGACGCCGGCCGGGTCGTCCTGTGGTATGATCGAACCTCAAAACTTCCAGTCGTCCCTGGATGTTGCCGGTTCGCCTGCCTTTTCGAGGTCCTGCACCACCGGCGGCGATCGGCCTGCTACGAGCCCGTGTCCCTGTCCGGAAGGAGATTCCCGTGCGCAAGGTTCTCGTCATCGCCCTCGCCCTGGCCGCGCTCACGGCCAGCGGTCTGGCCAGCGCCGGTACCCTCGCCCCCGCCCTGCAGCAGCAGCTGAACCGGGCGGTCGACGGCGACCTGATCAGCGTCATCGTGCACCTGCAGGAGCAGGCGCCGGTGGCCGCCATCTCCAGCGATCTCAGCAGCCGCAAGGCCACCCGCAAGCAGCGTCACGAGGAGGTCGTGCGTGCGTTGAAGGACGCCGCCGAAGCCCAGACGCCGCTGCTCGCGAGCCTCGAGGCGTCCCGCGCCGTCGGCGAGGTCGCGGGCTTCACGCGGTACTGGATCGCCAACGTCGTGGTCGTCCAGGCCACGGCCGCGGCCATCGCCGAGATCGCCGACCGCGACGACGTGGCCTACGTCGAGCCCAACTTCACCGTGTCGCTCATCGAACCGGTGGCCGACTACCCGGCCCGCGAGCCGAGCGGCGAGCTCGACACCCGCGGCATCGGCACCGCCCCCGGCATCGAGGCCGTGCGGGCCCGCGAGGTCTGGGAGCAGCTCGGCGTCAACGGCGCCGGCGCCCTCATCGGCTCCCTCGACACCGGCGCCGACGGCAACCACCCCGCCATCGGCGCCCGCTGGCGCGGCCTGACCGAGCCCGTGTCCGAATGCTGGCTCGACGTGATCGGCAGCGGCGCGAGCTTCCCCACGGACAACAACAGCCACGGCACCCACACCATCGGCACCATGTGCGGCCTCGCGCCCGACGACACCATCGGCGTGGCTCCGGGCGCCCGCTGGATCTCCTGCAACGCCATCGACCAGGGCGCCAGCGGCGGCTTCGACAACGACATCATCGAGGCTTTCCAGTGGTTCGCCGATCCCGACCTCGATCCCCAGACCGTCGACGACGTGCCCGACGTGGTCCAGAACTCCTGGGGCGTCAACGAGGGCTTCACCGGCTACAACGATTGCGACAGCCGCTGGTGGGCGGTCATCGACAACTGCGAGGCCGCCGGCGTCGTGGTGACCTGGTCGGCCGGCAACGAGGGCCCGAGCGCGGGCACCCTGCGCTCGCCTGCCGACCGCGCCGCCAGCTTCTACAACTGCTTCTCCGTGGGCTCGACGCTCAACTCCGCGCCGTACACCATCAGCAGCTTCTCCAGCCGCGGCCCCAGCACCTGCATCGGCGTGTTCGACCCCGCCTACCTCACCAAGCCCGAGATCTCCGCGCCCGGCAGCGACATCTACAGCTCGGTGCCCGGCGGCGGCTACGGCTACAAGAGCGGCACCAGCATGGCCGGTCCCCACGTGGCCGGCGTGGTCGCGCTCATGCGCGCGGCCAACCCGGACCTCGAGGTCAACCTGGTCAAGCAGATCCTCATGGACACGGCCGTCGACCTCGGCGCCACCGGCGAGGACAACACCTACGGCTGGGGCTTCGTCGACGCGTTCGCCGCGGTCTCCGCCGCGATGAACGGCTTCGGGACCCTCGAGGGGACCGTCGCCAACGCGTCCTACGGCGGCGCCCCCCTGCCCGGCGCCCGGATCGATTTCGACGCCTCGGCCCAGTTCTTCACGGCCGACGCGTCGGGCCGGTACAGCGGCCTGACAGCTCCCGGCACCCATGACGTCACGTGCAGCCTCGACGGCTTCGCGCCGGCGCAGGCGACCGTCGTGGTCACCGAGGACGGCGTCACGGTCGAGGACTTCGCGCTGACCGACATCGCCGGTCCGACCATCACGGACGTCGACGATCTCGTCTTCACCACCGACACCGCCGGTCCCTATACCGTCACCGCCCGCATCGTCGACGCGAGCACGGTCGCCTCGGCCACCCTCGAGTGGCGGCTGGGGAACGGCGCCTGGACCGGCGTGGCCATGGCGGCGGCCGGCGGCGACCTCTACACCGCCACGATCCCGGGCCACCCCGTCAGCAGCCTGCTCAGCTACCGCCTGTCGGCCGACGACGGCGCCGGTCTGGCGTCCGCGACCGGCACGTTCACGCTGGCCGTCGGCGAGGCCTTCTACCTCACCGAGGCCGAGGATCCGGGCGATCCGGGCTGGCAGCTGGGCGTGGCCGGCGACGACGCCACCAGCGGCCAGTGGGTCCGCGCCGATCCCATCGGCACCGACTACAACGGCCTCAACGTGCAGCCCGAGGACGACCACACCGCCGATCCCGGCGTCGCCTGCTACGTCACCGGCAACGGGCCGGTGGGCGGCGCGGCCGGCGAGGCGGACGTCGACGGCGGCTGCACCACGCTCGTCACCCCGGCCTTCGACCTCAGCGCGGTCGACCGGGCCTTCGTGAGCTACTGGCGCTGGTACGGCGAGGGCGGCAACAGCACCGACGACGACTTCGTCGTCGAGGCCAGCAACGACGGCGGGGCGACCTGGGTCGAGCTGGAGCGCGTGGTCAACAACGCCAACT
Source organism: Candidatus Krumholzibacteriia bacterium (assembly GCA_041390065.1). Lineage (GTDB taxonomy): Bacteria > Krumholzibacteriota > Krumholzibacteriia > LZORAL124-64-63 > LZORAL124-64-63 > Glo-17. The sequence continues at coordinate 331,745 of JAWKQQ010000006.1, read as the reverse complement.
CCTGGCAGCGGGTGTCGGTGGAGCTCGGCAGCCTCGACGGCGGCCAGTTCGCCCTCACCGACCAGGTGCAGCTGCGGTTCCTGGCCTGCGACACGGGCATCGGCGGACTCGTCGAGGTGGCCATCGACGACCTCGAGCTCGCCACCTTCCTCGGCGACCTGACCGCGGTCGACGAGTTGCCGACCACCGGCGACCTCGTGCAGCTGCGCCAGAACCATCCCAACCCCTTCAACCCGGCCACCACGATCGCGTTCGCGCTGTCGGAGGCGGCGGCGGTGGAGCTGGCCGTCTACACCGTGGACGGCCGGCGCGTGACCACCCTGCTGCGGCAGGACCTGGCCGCGGGCCAGCACGAGGTCACCTGGCACGGCCGGGACGACCGCGGCCAGCGCGTGGCCTCGGGCACCTACTTCTACCGGTTGACCGCGAACGGTCAGGTCCAGGTCCGCCGCATGGTCATGGTCAAGTGATCCCACGCGCGAGCTGACGGGCGCCGGCGGGCGCCCGCGACTCCTCGTCAGGATCGAGCAGCGGGCGCCCGAGGGGCGCCCGCGGTTGGTTCCGGAGAAGACCCTTCGGGCCTCATCAGGGCTGGATCACCTCGTCCAGTCCATCGCCCGTGAGGTGCATCTGCCAGCCGCCCTGGCCGTTCTCCTCGAAGCTGCACTCGAGGTCGAGTCCGCCGGCCGTGAAGGCGAAGTACCCCGCGTACTGGGGCGCCTGCGGAAACGTCAGGTCGACGGTCATGTGCATGTCGTCGCAGCCGACGCCGATCCCGTCGGTGGTGCCCAGGCTGGCGGCGGCCGAGTGCACGTACAGGATGGGGTTGTTGTCGTCTCCGCCGCCGATCACCTCGACCATGACGCCGCCGGCGACCGAGTTCACGTACGGGCCCGACGCCGAGTCGAAGCCCACCGTGGCCGCTGGCGCGAGGAGGCCCTCCTTGTCGAACAGCTGGGTCAGGGTCGCGGAGCCGCCGAGGCGGGTCTCCCGCGAGCCGTCGCCGTCGAGGTCCACGTCCACGGTGCCGGTGTAGGTGACGTCGTCGGTGGTGGTGATGGACACGCCGTCCTGGCTGCCGCCGGCCATGGCCGTGGCCGCACGCGCAGCCGCGTCGGCCAGGCGCAGCGGCAGGGCGGCCTGGGCGGTGACGAACGCCACCATCTCGTCCGTCGACAGGGTGGCCTGGTTGCCGGGTGCGGCGGGACCGCCGTCGTCGTCGCCACAACCGGTGGTGATCGCGGCCGCCAGGATCAGCAGCAGCACGCCGACAGCCAGGCTCTGGCGTATCCGCTCTCGATTCAGCATGAGGGTGACCTCCGATGGGGTTGGCTCCGTTCCGGGAGCAGTCCGCTCCCAATAGCCCCGTCGCATCCCGATCTGGCTCACGACCGGCGCCGGTGCTACACTTCGGCCACCCCGACCAGACACCTCCAGCCGCGAAGGATCCCCGCATGCGTGCCCTGCTCGTGATCTGCAGCCTCCTGCTGCCCACGGCCGCGCTGGCCTGCACCAACCTGGTCTGCAGCCCCGGCGCCACCGTCGACGGCTCGACCGTGGTCACCTACACCTGCGACGGCGAATTCCATCCGATCCTGCAACGCGTCGAGGCCGGCGCCCACGAGCCTGGCGCGATGCAGGAGATCCGCCACTGGACGGGCGAGGTGCTCGGCGAGATCGCCTACCCGGCCCGGACCTACGCCGTGGTCAACCTCATGAACGACCACCAGGTGACCATCGCCGAGACCACCACCGGCGGCCGCCCCGAGCTCGTCGATCCCGACGGCATGCTGCACTACTGGCAGCTGCAACGGCTGGCCCTGCAGCGCGCCCGTACGGCCCGCGAGCTGGTCGAGGTGATGGGTGAGCTGGTGGCCGCCTACGGCTACCGGAGCACCGGCGAGTCGTACTGCATCGGCGACCCGCACGAGGCCTGGATCATGGAGATGGTCGGCCCCGGTCCCGGCGGCCACGGCGCCTACTGGGTCGCCCTCCGCGTACCCGACGGCTGCATCTCGGCCTTCGCCAACGGCGGACGCATCGGCACCTTCCCGACCGACGACCCCGACAACTGCCTGTTCTCGCCTGGCCTGGCCGAGTTCGCCGAAGCCCGGGGCTGGTACGATCCCGCGGCGGGCCCGTTCAACTGGCGCGAGGCGTTCCACCCCGCGACGGCGCAGCAGCTGCGCTACACCGCCACGCGGGTGTGGAGCCTCTTCCGCCGCGCGGCCCCCTCGCAGGAGTTCAGTCCCGACTACCACCGGGGCGTGCCGGACGCCGAGCCGTATCCCCTGTTCATCAAGCCCGATCACAAGCTCTCGCTCGCCGACGTGTTCGCGCTGATGCGCGACCATTACGAAGGCACCGAGTACGACATGACCGCCGGCCTGGACGCCGGTCCCTTCGGCAACCCCATGCGCCAGCGGCCCATGGGCTTCGCCGTCGACGGGGATCCGTACACCTGGGAACGCCCGATCTCCACCCAGCAGACCGGGTTCTCGATGGTCACCCAGTCCCGGGCCTGGTTGCCCGACGCCGTCGGCGGCGTCACCTGGTACGGCCTCGACGACACCAACTTCACCTGCTACGTGCCCCTGTACTGCTGCCTGACGGACGTGCCGCCGAGCTATGCGACGGGCAGCCTGAGCCGCTTCGGCTGGGACTCGGCCTGGTGGGTCTTCAACTTCGTCTCCAACTACGCCGGTCTGCGCTACGACGCGATGATCGGCGACATCCGCGCGACGCAGCAGCAGATCGAGGCTTACCTGCGCGATCTGCAGCCGGCGGTGGAGGAGACCGCGGCGTCGCTCTGCGAGCGGGATCCGGCGCTGGCCGTCCGCTACCTGACCGACTACAGCATCACCCACGCCGAGGATGTGGTGCGGCAGTGGCGGGAACTGGGCGAGCACCTGCTGACCCGCTACAACGACGGCTACGTCAAGGATGCCGGGGGGCAGGCCCGGGAGGTCGGCTATCCGGACGCCTGGCTGCGGCACGTGGTCAAGGAGCGGCCGGATCAGTTCCGCCTGCCGACCGACCCGGATGCGGTGACGGAGCCGGTGGACTACTGAGCGCGGCCGACGCCAAGCGCGCGGGCGGGCCTCGACGCCCGCGCGGCGGCCCGTCGCTAGCCGAAGACCGTCGACAGCTCCGGCCACAGCTTCCAGAACGTGAGCACGACGACCACCAGGCAGTACGACGGCACCACCACGCGCCAGAGCCGCTCGGGAAACACCCGGGTCAGATACGGCGCGATCACGGCCGACACCATCGATGCGAGCATCACGCTGGGCAGCAGAACGTAGTCGACCGCAACGCCGCCGGCGGTCAGCACGAACCAGGCCACCACGGCCGCGAGGCAGACGATGCCCTCGGACAGCGCCGTCACCGCGAGCATGCTCTTGACGGGCACGCCCGCCAGCAGACCGCCGATCGTGACGACGGGCCCGTAGCCGCCCCCGCCGACGCCCTTGTTGAAACCGGCCAGGGCGCCGAAGACGATCAGCTGCCGCGGCCGGTAGGGGCGCTCGCGCCGCGACTGGACAAGCGAGATCACGCCCATCCCGAGCAGCAGCAACGCCACGTAGAGCTTGATCCAGAGCGTCGGCACGTCGAAGACGGCGTAGACGCCGAACGTCGCCAGCAGCACCAGCGCGGTCCCCGACGCGGCGATGATCAGGCAGAGCCGCACGGTCTCGCTCAGGGGCCGGAACCGCCACTCCACGTTCTGGAACTCCCGGTGCAGGAAGGCCCCCACCAGGCCGGCCACCGACTGCTGGATGAGCACCACGGGCACGATCTGCAGCGGATCGAAGCCCATCACCAGCAGCACCGGGGTGAGCGCCGTTCCAAAGCCCATCCCCGCCGAGGCGTCCATGAACTCGAACACCAGGGCCAGCAGGAGCACGCTCCAGATGAGCCCCCACTCGCTGGTCCCGGCCCAGCCCAGCCGGAGCATGACCGGGTTGTCGGCCATGCGCACGGAGTGGCCGGCGAGCCAGCAGCCGAGCAGGAAGACCACGAAGAACATGGCCACGCCACCCAAGGCCGCCTTGATCTGCCGCCACTCCGGCACGATGCGTTGCCAGATCGTGGCCTTCTCCCGCTCCAGGTCGCGGGCGATCTCCCAGCCCATCCGCCGCTCGTTCTTCTGGTTCACGGCCACCTCCGGGGGGCGCTGACGGGATCCGTGGTCGCGCCCGAGGAGACTATCGCATCCGGCGCCGCCGGCATAGTGGCGCCTCGCGCTTGTTGGATCGGACCGGATCGTACTATCTTGGCCGGGCATAGGCCCGCCGCCGGCGTCTCGGTCCAGGCGGCCCCACCCGAGGGATCGTGATCCAGCCAAGGAGCCCGCCATGGACAGCGTCGTCGAGATCATCAAGACCGCCATCACCAACGAGGTCCGCGCCAAGACCTTCTACGCGCGGGCCGCCGACATCGCCCAGGACGGCGAGGCCCAGATGGTGTTCATCGAGCTCATCGAGATGGAAGACCAGCATGCCCGCCGCCTCGTCGACGGATTCGGCGCGGTGCTCGCCGACGCCGGCGTGGACGGCGAGGCCTTCCTGGAGACCCTCACGGCCGACGTGGAGAAGACCCTCGAGACGGCCCAGGTCAAGCTGCTCGAGGACGCGGAGCTGCGGCCGGTGATCGACTTCGCCATCGGCATGGAGAAGAAGGCCCGGGACACCTACCTCTCGCTGAAGAACGACGTCCGGGGCGCCGCGCTGAAGACCCTGTGCCAGGACCTCGCCGACGAGGAGCAGAGGCACTCCGATCAGCTCACCGAGGCCCGCATCGGGGTGGACACCCCGCCGGAAGAGCGGCCGATGCTGTAGACCGCGGGTTCGACGCGACCAGGCGGGGCCGGGGCCATGCTCCGGCCCCGCGTCTGCGCGGCGACCGGGCCCGGCCCGCAACCCCCGCCGTGGCAGCAATCGCCGATCCGGCTAGACTGTCGAGACCGACCGTCGCCCACACCAGCAGGGAGCCGCCATGATCGACCGTAGCGCCCGACCCGACCACCCCATCAACGACGCCATCGCGGCCCGCTGGAGCCCCTACGCCTTCGACCCGCGTCCGCTGAATCCGGCCGATCTGCGCAGCCTGCTGGAGGCGGCCCGCTGGGCTCCCTCGAGCTTCAACGAGCAGCCCTGGCGCTACCTCGCGGCGATGCGTCAGCACACCGACGCGTTCACGAAGCTGCTCTCCTGCCTGGTCGAGCCCAACCAGGTCTGGGCGCGGCAGGCGTCGGCCCTGCTGCTGACCGTGGCCAGCCTCACCTTCAGCCGCACCGGCCAGCCCAACACCATGGCGCGGCACGACGTGGGCCTGGCGTCGGCCCAGCTCACGGTCGAGGCCACCGGCCGCGGCCTGGCGGTGCACCAGATGGGTGGCATCCTGCCCGACCGTGCCCGCGAGCTGTACGGCATCCCGGCGGGCTTCGAGGCGGTGACGGGCCTGGCGATCGGCTACCCGGCCGACCCGGCGACCCTGCCCGACGAGCTGCGCGCCCGGGACACGGCGCCGCGGCGGCGCCGGCCGCAGGCGGAGTTCGTGTTCGGCGACGCGTGGGGCGAGCCCGCGGCCCTGGATTGAGCCGTTGCCGGGAGGTGGTCGACATGCGCGGCCCGGATTTCGTATCATCATCGGACCGACGGAGGCCGCAGGCCTCCTCACCGCTCCCGAACCGAGGGGAATGACCATGCGCTCGCTCACGCTGATCCTGTGGCTCGCCGCGGCCGGCACCGTCCTGGCCGCCGACCTCCCTCCGCTGGACGAGTTCACCGCCACCATGCCGCAGCCGGCCCACCTCTGGGTCTCGCCGGACGGCCACGGGCACGACCTGCAGCATGCCTACGGCCCCGGCTGGGGCGGCCAGGTCGACGGCACCATCGAGGTGCAGCTGCTGGACGACAACCTGGACCCCATCGTCGGCTATCCGCGCGAGGACATCTGGCTGGCCGACGTGCAGGGCGACTTCGTCTTCTGCGCGGCGGCCAACATCGCCGACCACGACACCGACCTCGACGGCCGCACCACGATCTCGGGTCCCTTCCGGGCCGGCGGCCAGATCATGCCGGACGGCGAGGCGCGGGTCTACGTGGCCGGTTCGCCGATCGGCGACGCGCCGCTGCCCCTGACGATCAACAGCCCGGACGTCAACGGCGACCTGCGGGTGAACCTCGCCGACATCGCGCCGTTCGTCCAGGCGCTGCAGAGCGGGTACGACTGGCGCTTCGACTTCAACGCCGACGGCACCGTCAACCTGGTCGACATCTCGATCTTCGTCGCCACGCTGGGCGAGGAATGCCCCTGATCACTCGCTGACGACGCTCAGCCCGCGCGTCCGGTTCGTGTTGAACTCCAGGCCCACGGTGGCCGCGCAGAAGAGGTCGTCGAGCCGCTGACGCTGCGGGGCGAGCGAGGCGACGACGGCCGCGGGCAGACCGTCCTGCCAGGGCAGGCGTTGCGGAGCGTCCCGCAGCAGATCCAGCTCGGCCATGAGCGCCGTTCGTGCAGGCGCGTCCGGAGGCAGCGCCGCGAGCTGGTTGCGGAGCATCTGCTGCAAGGCCGCGTGCACCCGCGCGTTCAGCTCGGGATCGCCGAAGACCGCGTCGCCCGTAGGCGTCGTCCTCAGCTCACGATGGTACGCCATGATGTAGATGTAGGTGTACTCGCCCAGCCCCATGTCGGCCGCCAGGAGCGCCTGGTTGCGAGCCTCGAAGAAGGCCCCCAGGTGCGGAACCATGCCGAAGACCTCTCTGGTCAGGCGACCCACCTCCGTCAGCACCTCGCGCTTGGGGGCGTCCTCGTCGAGGGCGTCCATGCGCGCGAACTGGCGGCCAGTCGCCGCGAAGCTCTCGCAGGTTCCCATCACGGCCTCGCGCACGTCGAGGAAGCGGGCAAGGCGATCGGGAGCGATGGCGCCGTCGGCCGGCGGCGTGTAGCTCGCCTGGTCGCCGTGGCGGGCCTCCAGCTCTTCCCGGGCCGCGACGGCCTGTCGCAGGGGCCCCGTCATGACGACGGATCCCACCAGCAGAACGATGAGTCCGAGAACGAGGGTGCCGCCACAGCCGAGGCCGCAACCCGTGAGCCAGCGTTTCCCGCGAGATGCCATGCCTGGCGCCTTTCGCCGGGGAGGGTGAGGTCCACGAGCGAAGACGCAGGAACGATCGTCGGAGTTGCCTCGGCGCTCAGTCGCCGAGCACCCGACGGATGAACTGGTCCCCGCTCAGCAAGCCGAGGCTGCCGCTTACCACGGCGTCCTCGTCGTAGCGGTCGACGGCATCCGGCGCGGTCCCCGGTCGCCAGATCGCCACCGGGACGGGGTCGCTGGCGTGGGCGCCGGTCTCCACCGGCGTCGGGTGATCGGGCAATACGGCCACGGTCACCGGGAGCCCCCGCGCCGCGATCCCTTCGAGGATCGGCCGGGTGAGGCGCTCGTCGAGGTACTCGATGCAGCGGATCTTGAGGTCGAGATCGCGGGCGTGGCCGGCCTCGTCGGTGGCCTCGACGTGCACGTAGACGAAGTCGTGGCGCTCGAGGGCCGCGAGCGCGGCCGCGGCCTTGCCCTCGTAGTTGGTGTCGTGCAGGCCGGTGGCGCCCGGGACGACGATCTTCTCGAGGCCGGCGTAGATCCCGAGGCCCTGGATGAGGTCGACGGCCGAGATCACGGCGCCGGTCTTGCCGTAGAGCTCGGCGAACGTCTGCATGGTAGGCCGCTTGCCCGGCGACCACACCCACATCGCGTTGGCCGGGTCCTGGCCCCGGTCGCGGCGGGCCCGGTTGACCGGATGATCGGCCAGCAGTTCCCGGGCCGCCCGGTACAGCTCGTTCAGCCGGGCCACGGTCTCCGCGGCTTCGGGGCCGCGGGCCCGCGGCAGCAGGTCCTCCGCCACCTCCCCCACGTGGTCGTGGGGCGGCGCGCAGTCGAACGCCGCCGACGCCCAGCCGCCCGGCAGCACCAGCAGGTGCCGGAAGCTCACGCCGGCATGGAAGTTCGCCGGGCGGAGGCCCGCGCCGCCCAGCTCGCGCTGCAGGTCGGCGATGAGCTGGCGCGACTCCGCCGTCGAGATGTGGCCGGCCGAGTGGTTCTTGATGGTGCCATCGGGGTTCAGGCACAGCAGGTTGCAGCGCATGGCCACGTCGTGCGGCGCGAGGTCGACGCCGATGCTCGCGGCCTCGAGCGTGCCGCGTCCGGAGAAGCACGCGGCCGGGTCGTAGCCCAGGACGCTCAGGTTGGCGACGGCCGAGCCGTTGGGCTGGCCGGGCGGGATGGTGGCGAAGCGGCCGGTCACGCCCTCGCGGGCGATGCGGTCGATATGGGGCTTGCGGGCCACCTGGAGCGGGGTCTTGCCGCCGAGGGCGGCGACGGGGTGGTCGCTCATGCCGTCGCCCAGGATGATCAGGGACTTCATCTAGCGGTACGCCTCCGTGAGGTGGGCCTTGAACGCGTCGTAGTCCACGTCCATGGCGCCGAAATGCTCGGCGAGGTCCTCGAGGCCGGCCAGGCTGGGCGGCAGGTCGGGATCGACCCCGGTGACGGCCTGCACCGCGTCGGGGAACTTGGCCGGATGCGCCGTCTCCAGGCAGATGGCCGCCAGGTCGGCGTGGTCGGGGTGCGCGGCGAGGCAGCGCTCGAGGCCGGTCCAGCCCACGGCGCCGTGGGGCTCCAGGATCACGCCGTGATCGCGGTGCACGCGGCCGATGGTGTCGCGGGTCGCGTCGTCGCTGACGCTGGTGGCGAAGACGTCGCCGCGCAGGCGCGCGAGGTCGGGCCGGCGGCTGATGGCGCCGGTCTCGTCCATACGCCCCCCGTAGAGGTCGACGAGCCGGGCCAGGTTGCTGGGGTGGCCGACGTTCATGGCGTTGGAGATGCAGACCCGCGACGGCTCGATCTTCCGGTACTCGCCGGTCTCCAGGAAGCGCGGCACCTCGTCGTTGGCGTTGGTGGCCACCACGAACCGCGCCACGGGCAGCCCGCCGCGGAAGGCCAGCACGCCGCCCATGAGGTCGCCGAAGTTGCCCGACGGCACGGCGAACACCACCTGCTCGCCGCCGGCCACGTCGGCCAGGCGCGCCGCGGCGTGCACGTAGTACACGGACTGGGGCAAGAGGCGGCCGATGTTGATGCTGTTGGCCGAGGAGAGGTTGAGGTCGGTCAGGTCCGGGTCGGCGAAGGCGCGCTTCACCAGGGCCTGGCAGTCGTCGAACTTCCCGTCGACGGCGATGGTGGCCACGTTGTCGCCGAGCGTGGTCATCTGCTTGCGCTGCCGGTCGGACACCTCGTCCCGCGGGAGAGGACCAGCACCGGATCCCGTCCACGCCGAGGAAGGCGTGGGCCACGGCCGAGCCGGTGTCGCCGGAGGTGGCGGTGAGGATGAGCAGGTCCTGGCCGCGGTCGCGCACGAGCCTGCCGAGGGCGCGGCCCATGAAGCGCGCCGCGAAGTCCTTGAAGCTGGCCGTCGGGCCCCGGTCCAGGCGCATGACGTGTCGCCGGGCCGTCACCTGTTCCAGGGGGACATCGAAGTCATAGGCGTCATGACAGATGGCGGCCAGTTCGTCGCGGGTGAACACGCCCTTCGCATAGGGCACCAGCAGCTCGGCGGCCAGCTCCGGATACGGCAGATCTCGCGCCCGCTGGAGCAGGCCGACGTCGATGCGCGGCACCTCGGCGGGCAGATACAGACCGCGGTCGCCGGCCTGGCCTGAAGCAGCGCCTGGGCCAGATCGACGTTGGGCACCTGGTGGTTGGTGCTGTAGTAGCGCATGCCTGCTACTCCAGCCCCGCGGCCGTGGCGCCCGACGCGCCGCCGGTGGAGAACTCGTACGGCACCTGGACGGTGATCTTGCCGTCGATCGCGGCGAGAGCCTGGTCGAGATCCGCGATCACGTCGTCGGGATGCTCGCCGCCCACGCACAGGCGCACCATGTTGGGCGGGATCGCGGCCATGGCCCGACCCTCCTCGCCCTGCTGGCTGTGGGTGCTGATCGCGGGGATCGTGGCCACCGACTTGACGCGGCCCAGATCGGTGGCGCGCCAGATGCGCTGCAGGCCGTCGAACATCCGCCGGGCGGCCGGGGCGCCGCCGCTGACGTTGAAGCTCATCAGGTGGCCGAAGCGATTCTCCTCGCTGTCCACGAGCCTGAGGTACCTGCTGGCCAGCGCGTGCAGCGGGTGATCCTCGAGGCCCAGGTAGTTGACGGCCTCGATCTTCCGGTGACCGGAGAGGAAACGCGCCACCGCCAGGGTGTTCCGGCTGAAGAGGTCGACCTTCGAGCGCAGCGTTCGCATGTCGTTGAGCGAGAGGATGCAGTTCATCGGCGACAGGTTCTGGCCGTTGTCGCGGTTGGGCAGCGTCTTGAGGTACATGGCGAAGTTCGCCTTCAGCTCCGGGCAGCCGAACTTGCTGGTGATGTCCGCCCGGGAGATCACCGCGCCCGCGATGCCGAAGCCCGACGAGGTGAGCGTCTTGGTGACCGACTGCACCACGATGTCGGCCCCGCGCACGAGGGGCCGCATGAGGGCCGGGCTGGCGACGGTGTTGTCGACGATGACCGGCACGCCGCGCGAATGCGCGAGCTTGATCACCCAGTCGAGGTCGAAGAACGCCTGGCCCGGGTTCGACGGCAGCTCGCCGTACACGAAGCGCGTGTTGGCGTCGATCTTCTCTTCCCACTCGGCCGGATCGTTGCTGTTGACGATCCAGCGGCACTCGATCCCCCGCTCCTTCATCTTGCGCTCGGCGAACTGCTGGAACGTGCCGCCGTAGACCTGGCAGGTGGAGACGAAGTTGATCGGTTGCTTCGGGTTGGCCGGGTCGACGGCCAGGAACGGATCGGTGGCGCTGGCGATCGCGGCCATGCCGCTGCTCGTGGCGCAGCAGGCCGTCTCGATGTCACCGCCGTAGCCCTCGAGCAACGCCAGGGTCTGCTCGAAGTAGTACATGCTGGGGTTGCCGATGCGGCTGTAGCACCAGGTGGGGATCTGGTAGCCGAGGGCCGCCTCCATCTCGTCGGAATCGCGGTAGGCCTGGCTCGAGGCCATGTACATGGGTTCGATGATGGAGCCCTGGTTGAAGTTGAGGGCCTCGTTCATCGAGTACATGCCGTGCACCGCGATGGTGTCGAACCTGCACTTCTTGATGGCCGCCAGGTCCGCCGCCCGTCGCGCCGCCGCCTGCCGGGCCAGGGCCACGTACCGTTCCACACCTTGACTCATGACGTGCATCTCCTCGGTTACCGGGCCTGGTGGTCCGGATCCAGCGGTTCGAGCGAGTAGCCGTGGTCTTCCTTGACGGTCGACAGCACCAGGAACGTCTCCTGCTTCTCGACGCCCCCGAGGGCGCCGAGCCGGTGCTTGACGAGCTCGCTGAGGTGGTCGATGTCCCGGGCCGCCAGGTGCAGGATGTAATCGTAGCGGCCGGTGACGTGGAAGCAGGCCTTCACCTCGGGGATCGCCGCCACGCCGGCCTCGAAGGTGTCGATGCCGCGGGTCTGGTGACGGTCGAGGTTGATCATCACCATGGCGGCGACGTGGTAGCCGAGCTGCTCGGGATCGAGCTCCGCCCGGTAGCCGCGGATCACGCCGCGCTCCTCCAGACGACGCACCCGGTCGAGCATGGACGATGGCGCGAGCTCGTTCTGGCGCGCCAGCTCGACGTTGGTGGTCCGTCCGCTGGCCTGCAGCGTGGTGAGGATCCGGCGGTCGATGGCATCCATGGCGAGGGCCTCCCTGGCTGGCGACCATGATGCCATCGCGAGGAGCGAAAGTCCAGCCGCAAGTTCGGCCAAACGGCCAGATGGTCGCATTCTGTACGACCATCAACTGCATTTCGTGAATTATTGAGCCAGAATCGAAGCGATCAAGACCTGATCAACGACGCGCGCAGAGCCTTCTGCGCGAGCTGGGTCTCGAGGGCCTGCCGGAGCTTGCCGGCGTCGATCGGCTTGGTGAGGTAGTCGTCCATGCCGACGGCCAGGCAGCGCTGTCGGCTGCTCAGGTCGGCGCCGGCGGTCAGCGCGATGATCGGCGCCGCGGCCGTATCGCCGTCCAGGCTCCGGATCGCCCGCGTGGCCTCCAGGCCGTCCATGACCGGCATCTGGCAGTCCATGATGATGGCGCCGAAGGACCGCCGGCGGCAGGCGTCCACGGCCTCCTGACCGTTTTCCGCCACCTCCGAGCGGTACCCCCACTTCTTCAGGAGCAGGCAGACGACCCGCTGGTTGGTGACGTTGTCCTCGACGACGAGGATCGGCGCGACGGTCGCCGGCGACGGCGCGGCCAGCGGCGCCGGCGCCGCGGCGGGCGCGATCGCCTGGGTGGCATCGAGCACCAGCGCGAAGCGGAAGCAGGAACCGCCGCCCTCGCGAGGCTCGTGACGCACCCAGCCTCCCATCAGCCCGGTGAGGTGCTTGCAGATGGCCAGCCCCAGCCCGGTGCCGCCGAAGCGACGGGTGGACGATGTGTCGACCTGGGTGAAGGCGTCGAAGAGGCCCTCGCGCTGAGCTTCCGGCACGCCGATGCCCGAATCGAGGACCGCGCCCTCGAGCCGGACCCGCCGAGCATCCAGCCGCACCGAACGCAGCACGAGCGCCACCGAACCGGACGCGGTGAACTTGATGGCGTTGCTCAGCAGGCTGATCAGCACGTGGCGCACCGCCGACGGATCGCCCAGCACCCGATCCGGCAGATCCTCGGCCAGCTCCGCGTCGATCACCAGGCCCTTGCCCCAGGCGTCGGGGCTGACCCCGTCGAGCACCTCCTTGACCAGTTCGCGCAGGGAGAACGACAGGCAGTCCAGCTCGCGGGAACCGGCGTCGATCCGCGAGAACTCGAGGATGTCGTTGATGATGTCCTGCAGCTTGGTGGCCGACCGCTTGATGGCCCCCAGGTGGTCCTGCTGGTCGGCGTCCAGGGTCGAGGCGCCCAGCAGCTGGGCCATGCCGAGGACCCCGTTGAGCGGCGTGCGCACCTCGTGGCTGACGGCCGTCAGGAAGCGGGACTTCGCCTCCGACGCCGCCTCGGCCTGGTCGCGGGCCAGGCGCAGCTCGGTGGTCTGGCGCACCACCTGGCGCCGGAGCGACCACGACCAGAGCGCCGCCATCAGGAACGCGACCGCCAGCGGCAGGATGATCCAGCCAGCCATGCGCAGGTAGTCCCAGGTGGTGAAGCCGGGGTCGGCCAGGACCCCGAACCACTTCTCGTAGATGCGGTCGTACTCGCCGCTGCGCTTGAGCAGGGCCAGGCCCTGGTTCAGGGTCAGCACCAGGTCGTCGTGGCCCTTGGCCACCGCGAACCCATAGCGCGTCAGGTAGATGGGCTTGCCGACCCGCCGGATGTTCTCGAAGCCGAGGTCCTCGGCCACGGTGATGCCGCGGAACTCGCCCATCAGGCAGCAATCGCCCTCGCCGAGCTGGAGCATGCGCAGGGCCTCGGCCGCGCTCGGCGCCGGCAGCAGCTGCTTGACGTACCCACGCGCCTCGAGGTAGTCGGCCATCACGCCGGCTTCCTGCACGATGATCCGCTTGCCCTGCAGATCGTCCTCGCCGTTGATGCCGCGGGTCTTGTCGGTGACGAAGATCTTGTAGTGCTGGTTGAGGTAGGGCGTCGTGAAGTCGAACTGGGACCCACGCTCAGGCGAATGGGTCATGCCGATGTGGACCTGCACGCTGCCGTCCTCGAGGCCGTCGCGGATCTCCTGCCAGTAGGCCAGGCGGATCCGGATGTCGAGGTCCATGACCCGGCCGATGGCGCGCACGAGGTCCACGTCGAAGCCGGTGGGCGCACCGCCCGCCATGAAGTGGAAAGGGCTTGTAGCTCTCGCCGCCCCGAAGACGACCACCTGACGCGCGGCCGAGGCCGGCCTGGTGCCGTCCGGGCTCGGCCCCCGCCAGGCACGGCGCGGCCACCGCCAGGATGGCGGCGAACCAGCAGGACTGCTGCCAGCGATGCCTCACGGTGGTCCAGACCTCGCCTGGTTCCGGGTTTCGGGCGTTCCCGGAAGGGATCGGCAGGTCGAGGAGCTGGCTTGACGGAGAACTGGGACCTTGGCGGTCCTGGGCCGACCCATGTCCGGCGCGCGCGTCCCGCTGTACGCGCGCCGGCGATCCTCATCGAGCGGTGCCGAGCGGCCGGCGGAACCTCGCCGCGAGGTCGCTCCACGCGACCGATTCGGTCGGCACGACCTGGCACGGACAAGCGCCGCCGAGGTCGCCGTACCGACCGATGCGACGGAGAGCAGGCCGGCGACGGGCCCCGGGGCGAGTCGGTCGTTCGAGCGTGGCATGATCATGGGTCCTCCTCCGGATTAGGCTGATCCCGGACGAGGACCCGTCCACCGTGACGATCATTTCACGAGAACCAGCTTCCGGCTCTCGCTCCCGCGCGCGGTCACCAGGCGGTAGACGTACGTGCCCGACGCCAGCGGCCGCCCGCCGTCGGCGTGCCCGTCCCAGAGCACCGTGTGCGCGCCGGCGGGCTGCTCGCCACGAACCAGCTGCGCCACCCGCCGGCCGCTCAGGTCGAACACCGCGAGGTCCGCCGGTCCCCGTTCGGCCAGGGTGAACGCGATGGTGGTGCGGGGGTTGAACGGATTGGGCACGTTCTGGGCAAGCGACGTCACGGCGGGCAGGTCGGTGGCCGGGGTCGCCTCTCCCACGATCAGGCTGATCGGCACCGAGATCGCCAGGTCCAGGCTGTTGTCGATCACCAGGACCTGTTCGTAGGTTCCTGCCGCGAGGCCGGCCGCCGAGAAGACGAGCGCCACATCGACCGTATCTCCCCCGGGCACCTCGCCCGCGGCCGGGTTCACCGTGAGCCAGGAGAGGTCGTTCTGGATGATGAACGGATCCGTGCTCGAATCGGTGACCAGGGGGTTGGCCAGCGAGGTGATGCGCGCGCGGACCAGGCCGCTCACCGGCCCGCCCACCAGCCAGTCGAAGGCGCCGGTCGCCGCCGGCACGTCGGTCGCGATCACCTCCCAGGTCGCGCCTCCGTCCCGCGAGAGGTCGAGGGAGATGGCGGCCACATCCGGGCTGTGCTCCCAGGTGAACGCCCGCACCTCGCCCAGCGACCACGCCTCGCCGCCGTCCGGGCTCAGCAGGTTGAGCAGGTTGCCCGACGCCGCCAGCGCGAAGCTGCCTGCGATCGCGTGGGGATCGCCACCGTAGTTGTCGCCCGTGAGCAACCACGGCAGTTCCACGTCGCCCAGACCGTAGTCCACCACGATGGTCACCGTGCCGGTGGCGGTGGCGAACTGGTTGATCATATCGGCGCCCTGGCCGAGCCAGTTCCCCGACACGCCCTCGCCGCTGCCGCCCTGCCAGAAGAGCCGGTGGCCGTCGTCGCCCAGCAGATCGGTCCCCCCGATGAGGCTGACCCCCGCCGGAAGATCCAGGGTGAAGCCGGCGATCCACTCGTTGTCCGGGCTGCCGTTGTAGAGCGCCAGGTGGAGGGTCGTCGGCGCGCCCGGCTCGTAGGTCGACTCGGCGAGGCTCGCGGTGCAGCCGAGCATGCTCCTGGCCGGCTGGCCGAGGACGGTGGGATCGCGCTGCAGGATGGCGAAGGCCAGCGGCGGGCCCTCCTCGCCGGCGTTGGCCACGTGCAGGGTGTGGGTCGCTGCGCCGCCGACGGGCAGCGAGACGGAGAGCGTTTCCGGCGACACCTCGCAGGTCACCGGCTCGCGGCGGCCCACCGGCAGGTAGGTGATCGCCAGGCCCGGCGCCAGCGGCGGCGCGCCCGGCGCGGTCCCGTGGTAGTACGCATAGCACACGCCGTCGGTGCCGTCGGGACTCTGGATGCCCAGCGTGGCGTAGCTGCGTTCGTCGTCGTTGTCGTCCAGATCGAGGTACTGGCAGACGATGATGCCGTCGCCGCTGCGCGTCGGATGGAACGCCGGATCGAGCAGGATCACCTGGCAGGTCTGCAGGCCGTACTGCTGGTTGCGCATGCGGCTCCACTGCACGATGTAGCGGTGCTCGGCGGCGTCGTACCAGTGGTAGACCTTGTTGGCCAGCTGCTGGACGAGGTCGTCCCAGAAGACGGCCACCATGGCGTCCGGGCTGCCGGCCGACGGGATGATCCAGTTGCGCCAGAACGTGTGGGTGGTCTCGCCGAAGGCGATCCAGCCGTTGGAGCAGATCGACACCGAGCCGAACGACTCGCCGTAGTACCGGAACGGGAACGGCAACGGCACGGTCTCGGTGTCGTCCCGCTCGTAGTACGTGTCGGTGAGGCCGACGTCGGCGCCCGGGCCGCCGCGGGAGGGGTCGATCTCGACCCAGTCGAACGGCCGTGCCTCGGCGTAGCCGACGTCGCCGTTATCGAAGGCGTAGTAGCCGTAGGTATCCGGACCGACCGGGTCGACGAGCGTGCGCTCGCCCACCTGCACGAGCAGATCCACGCGGCGGCGCAGCCCGTCGGCCTGCTCGACGACCACGCTCAAGGGAACGCTGGCCCCAGCCACCATGTCGGCGGCGAAGCTGAGCGCGAACGGATCGGCGGCGTGATCGCCCTGACCGCCGACGGCGATCGCACCGAAGCTGGCCGTCGAGTCCTCGATGGTGACCCAGAGGCTGCGCGAGCGCAGCACCGCCTGGCCGCCGGCCAGCGGTAGGCTGCCCGTGTTGGCCAGGGTCACCACCAGTTCGGTGGACAGGCCGGGCACGGGCGGGCCGGGCGTGAACGCCAGGCCGACCGCATCCAGTTCGGGCGCCACCAACGGCACGACGGCCTGCGAGTCCCAGCTGCCCTCGTTGCTGGTCGCGGTGATCCGCAGGCTGCAGGCCGCCCCGTCGGGCGCCAGCGCCGACACCGCCACGTGCACGGGCGCCGGGGCGGTGACCGCCGCCCCGACGGCCAGGTTGCCGAGGACCTGCGGACCGTCCAGGACGCTCAGCCATGGACTCTCGCTCGTGACCGTCAGCTGCAGGCCGCTCACCGGCTGCTGCCCGACGTTGCGGAGGTCCACGGCGAGCGCCAGGTCCTCGGCCGGGTTGGCCACGCCGTCGCCGTCGATCACCAGACCGTCGAACGCCACCCAGTGATCCTGGGCCGCGAGGTCGACGGTGCCGAGGTACGGCAGCAGATCGTGACCGCTGACGGTCAGCCGGATCGCGCCCGTCAGGCCCGCGTCCAGGGGCAGGAGCACCCGGCCCTCGGCGTCGGTCCGGGCCACCGCCCGCCAGGCGGTGCCGGAGGTCGCGGCCACCAGGGCCCCCGCGAGCGGACCGTCGCCGTCGGCCACCTCGACGGCGATCGCCGTCGCCTCGGCGGGCACGGCCGCCGGATGGGTGACGGTGAGTTCGGCCGGTTCGGCGAGCCAGATGTCGGTGGCCGGGTCGCCCATGAGGGTGTTCCAGGTCGACCAGATCTCCACCACGTCCGGCTCGTTGACGATGTAGTTGCGGTACAGCTCCAGCTTGCCGCGGCTCAGCGCCGCGCCCTGGCGGTGCTCGTCCGAGTTGAGGAGGCCCTCCATGGTGCCGTAGAAGAGGCAGTTGTTGTAGCGCGTGTGGGTGCCCGAGGTGGCCGTGCCGATGGCGCCGATGGCGCCGCCGTTGGCGTTGCGCAGGAAGGCCTCGCTGCGGGCGGTCGGGTCGAGCAGCCAGCTCGACGAGTCGCAGGTCGGGAACAGGGCGAACGGGAGCCGGCCGCCGTTGGTGAGCACCGAGGCGTGCCCGCTCGTGAAGCCGCTCACGCCGTAGAAGCCGCGGTAGGCGAACACGCTGCGGCCGTCGTTGAGCGAGTTGAACATCGAGGTCGCGAAGTCGCCGGCGTAGATCTGATCGACCCGCTCGAAACCGATGCCGTAGAGCCGCTCGGCCACCCAGCGCGCCGCGAACACGGTGGTGATGCCGCTGTCCGTGGGGTCGCCCACCACCACGCCGCGACGGAACCAGGCGGGATCGTCGCGCGGCGGGTTCGTCTCGTAGGCCACGATCTTGGCCACGATGGTCGACAGCTGCGACGGCGTCAGGCAACTCAGGCGTCCCACGTGGACGTCGGGCAGCTGGTCGTCGCCGTCGAGCAGGGTGTAGGGATGGTCGCCCTCGCCGTGCAGGCCCGAGGCGTCCTCCCGCCAGGTCGGCACCGCCACGCTGCCGCTGCCGTCGCCCACGAGGGTGACGAACTCGAGCGGCGGCTCGACCGTCTGGTAGAGCTGCTGCAGGTAGCTTCGAACGTTCGCCGCGCTGGGCCCGGTGGTGTTCAGGTCGGTGACCACGACGTGGTAGCCCTGGCGCCGGCGCCAGTCAACCAGCGGCTGCACGAGTCCCGCGTACGCCGAGCTGGGCAGCACGGCCACCCAGGTGCCCGGCGTGCCGGCGGGGTCGCCCAACCGCGTGGCCTGATCCGGCCAGTTGAGCACCGTCCCGGCCAGCACCGCCTGCATCGACGCCGGCAGCGCGCGCGCCGGCGGGGTGCCGCCCTGCCAGGCGAGCTGCACGTCCACCCGGTCGGCCACCGTCGCGGTGCGTGTCGCGGGATTCCAGGCCACCGGGCGCACCACCAACGGCACCACCGTCACGCCCGCCATCCGGGCGGGCCGGCCCACGCTCACCAGGTCGGGCGCGGCGAGCCGGGCGGACGGTTCCCGCAGGTCGGCGGCCGCCAGGGTGCCGTCCGCGTTCGGCAGCGGCGCCAGATCGAGCCCGGGCTGCGACCAGAGCCGCCCCGCGGCGCCGCCGACGGTGAGCGCCGCCCCCTCGGGCACGGCCAGTAACGTGGTCCAGACCGGCAGCGCCGGCTCGCCGGGCGCGCCCTCGAGCGCGCCGTCCTGCAGCGCGAGCGCCGTCCACTCGCGCCCCGCCAGCCGGACCGTGTCCAGGGACAGCTGCCCCACCTCCAGGCGGAGGGTCAGTCCGTCCGGCCGTTGATCGACGACGCTGGCCGCCAGGGCGGGCGCCGCGGGCCGGGCGGGATCGAGCGGCTCGAGCACCGCGGCCGCCTCGGCGGTGGCCACGAGCAGACAGGTGAGGACGACGGGAATCAGCACGCGTTGGCAAGGGGACATGGTGGCGCTCCTGGTGGTTGGCAAAGACGACCAGGATGATGATACGGCACCGGCGCGTCCGACAGAACCCCCGCGCGCTATTTCGACAGGACGTAGCGGTTCTGCGCCGCGACGTAGCGCCGGTGCGCGATCCGATCGGCGGCCTTGCCCGCCAGGACGGCGCGCAGGTCCCGTACCACCACCGGCTCGTCCACGAAGTAGCTGTGCTCCACCAGGCCGCCCACCACCTCGGAGGCGTCCACGAGGGTCACGTTGCCCGGCACCGTCAACGGGCTGCGCGGGCCGCGCGAGCCCAGGCGCGCCGGGTTGGCCTTCGTGCGGTCGCTGATCACCAGGGCGGTGTCGCCGCTGTTGAAGTAGACGTTCACCGACTCGCCCATCTCGGGCAGCGGCGCGAGCTTGAAGTCGAGCTCGAAGGCGTCGTAATCCTCGTCGGCGGCCATGAGCAGGATGGTGTCGAACAGGCGCGGCAGCCCCCCCGTCTGCCGCCGCACTTCCTGGATCCCGTACCGCAGCACGTAGTTGCCCATGCTGTGGCAGAGCAGGTGCAGCCGGGCCCCGCACTCCGCGCCGCGCCGCACCTTGACCAGGAAGGCCTCCAGCTTGAGCAAGGCCCGGGCGAAGGCGGCGGCGGAGGCGCGGGCGTCCGACCGGTCGTGCTTGTAGGCCAGGAACGGCAGCATGCTGCCGTCCGACGGCCAGCTGAAGACCACCACATTGAGGCCGCGCGAGGTGCGCAATGCGCGCCGGATCGCGCCGCCACCACGCAACGCGTCGGTGAACGACACGTTGTAGCCGTGCACGTACACGAGCGTGTCGGCGCCCCGCCGCATGGCCGCCAGCAGCTCGCCGAAGATCTCCTGGCTACCCAGGCGGGCGCGGGCGTGGTCGGCGCTCAACGTCTCGTCGGCCACGGTGACCTCGCGCACCTGCTTGCCGACCACGGTGGCCCGACCGAAGCGCAGGTTGTCGAAGGCCGCGGGGTTGAAGTGGCCGCCGAACGTGCGCGGAGCATCCGGCGGTTCGGGGTCACGGTTGGTGGCGAAGTAGATACGGGCCACGGGGCACCTCCGGGGATCGAACGTCACGGCGGGCGACCCGTCGAGCATGCCCCCGGCGGACTCGTTCTGTCCAGTATTCCGTCGAGCCACCGGCCGCGCCGGAGGTCGTGCGGCGCCCCGAGCTAGATCCGCCCGTGCCCCCAGCGCACCAGCGGCCGCGCGATCAGCAGCATGACCACGCCCGCGACAGCCGCCATGACCACGAAGATCACGAAGAAATCGTGGAGGTCGGCGACCTCGTAGCCCAGCAGCACAGGCGCCGCCTTGCCCTCCTCGGGGTAGAAGCTGCTGAGCACGCCGGCCAGCTTGTTGGCCAGCGACGAGGCCAGGTACCAGACCCCCATCATCAGCGACGCGAAGCGCGGCGGCGACAGCTTGCTCACCGCCGACAGCCCGATGGGCGACAGGCACAGCTCGCCGAACGTGTGCAGCAGGTAGAGGCTCACGAGCCAGAGCATGCTCACCTTGGTGGCCGCGTCGACCCCCTCGACACCGAAGGCGATCACCAGGTAGCCGAGGCTCAGGAGGAACAGACCGAGCGCCATCTTGACCGGCGTGCTGGGGTCGAGCTTGCGCCTGCCCAGGAATCCCCAGAGCGCGGCGAACACGGGCGCGAAGATCACGATCGCCACGGCGTTGACGGACTGGAACCAGCTCGCCGGCACCGTCCACCCGAACAGGCCGCGGTCGGTCTGGCGATCGGCGAACACGGTGAGCGAGGCGCCGGCCTGCTCGAAGGCCGCCCAGAAGAAGATCACGAAGAAGGACAGCACGAAGATGACCGCCACCCGCTCCCAGTCCTCGCGGACCAGAGGGTCGTCGTGATTGGCCAGGCGGCCGCCCCCGCGGGCGTCGCCGGGCTGCAGTCCCAGGGGCTTGCCTTCGGCATCCACCACGTGGCGATCCTTGAACAGCTGGAAGATGATCGTGCCCAGCACCATGCCGACCGCGGCCGACAGGAAGCCCCAGCGGAAGTCGGCCGGGTTGCCGGTGTCACCGAGGCCGCCGGCCACCAGGGGAGCCAGGAAGGCGCCGATGTTGATGCCCATGTAGAAGATGGTGAAGGCCGAGTCCTTGCGGCGGTCGTCCGGCGCGTAGAGCGACCCCACCATGCTGGCGATGTTGGCCTTGAACAGACCCGTGCCGGCGATCAGGAGGCCCAGGCCGCCCCAGAGCAGCGGATGCGCCAGCGCCGGGTTGGCGTAGAAGGTGGCGCTGAGGAAGAGGACGAACTGGCCCAGAGCCATGATGAGCCCGCCCCAGAGGATGGAGCGCCGATTGCCCCACCAGCGGTCGGCGATGTAGCCGCCCGCCAGCGGCATGAGGTACGCCAGGCCCGTGAAATTGCCGTAGACGGTGCTGGCCTTGGCCACGTCGAACATCAAGGCGCGGGTCATGTACAGCACGAGGATGGCGCGCATGCCGTAATAGCTGAAGCGCTCCCACATCTCGGTGTAGAAAAGGACGTAGAGTCCCCTGGGATGGCCTTTGGTCATGGGCTCGCGGGCTCCCTGCAGGGCTGGGGTGCGGTCGGAGGGGTCTGTCCATGCTAACCGAAGGTCGGGCCTGCCGCACGCGAGGTGGCCGCCGGGACCACGATTCGCGACTATACTTGGATGCTATGCTCCGACCTGCCGACGCACACGGCGTGCAACCCGCGACCAGGAGACCGATCGAGATGCGCCCGCTCCATATCCGCGACGGCTCCACCCCGACCTTCGATGCCTTCGGTGTCGAGGTCCGCGTCATCGTGCCCGCCGCCCACACCGACGGCTCCCTCGGCCTGTTCGAGGAGATCACCCCGCCGCAGGTCGGTCCGCCGCTGCATCGTCACCACCAGGAGGACGAGTTCTTCCGCGTGATCGAGGGTCGTTATCGGTTCCGGGCGGGCGATGAGGACGTCGAGGCCGGCCCCGGCGACTCGCTCCTCGTCCCGCGCGGCACGCCCCATTGCTTCATCAACGTGGGCGACACGCCCGGACGGCTCTTCATGGGCCTGACGCCGGGCGGCTTCGAGGGCTTCTTCGCGCGGGTGGCCGCCGAGAAGCTGCGGTTGCCGGACGACATGCCGCGCATCGCCGCCATCGCCGCCGACTTCAACCTGGAATTCCTCGGGCCCAATCCGTTCTGGCCGGCCTAGCGGTAGTACGGATTGGTGCCCGATGCGTGGTCGGTGACGTCGACGATCTCGGTGACCGCCGACACGTACTGCCGGATCGCCTTTTCGACGCCATGCCGCAGGGTCTGCGAGGCCGACGCACAGCCCTGGCAGCCGC
Organism: Candidatus Krumholzibacteriia bacterium; assembly: GCA_041390065.1. Lineage (GTDB taxonomy): Bacteria > Krumholzibacteriota > Krumholzibacteriia > LZORAL124-64-63 > LZORAL124-64-63 > Glo-17. Next base: position 309,389 of record JAWKQQ010000006.1, on the reverse strand, counting down.
CGCCCATGACCAGGTAGACCGTGGTGCCCTGCACGTCGGTCACCTCCACGTGGCCGCCGTGCGACGCGATCTGCGGGTTGACGTGCGCGGCCAGGACCTTCTCCACCTCGGCGCGGATCTCGTCCTCGGCCGGGGTGCGGTCGGCGAACTCCGCGGCGATGAGGGGGCCGCCGGATGCCACGGCGCCGCGGATGGCCCGGCCCAGGTCCGGGCCCAGCTCGCGCCAGCCGCGCTCGCCGTCCTTGGCCACGCTCAGCACCGAGCCCATGACCACCACCTCGCGGACCTCGGCGATCCCGAACAGGGCCTCGAGCAACGGCGAGCCGGCCGCCTCCTCGGCGTTGCGGCAGCGGACCGCGCGCCCCTCGTGCAGGGTGCGGTCCACGCGGAAGGTGCAGACCTGCGGGTTGGCGGTGGGCTGCGCGGTGATGGCGATGTCGTGCGTCGGCTGGCTCATGATCGTTCTCCTAGACCGAGAAGGCCTGGGCTTCCTGACCGCGAGCCCCGGCGCAATCCGGGCACTCGCAGCGCTCGCGCAACGTCTGGAACCGGTAGATCCCGGTGTCGTGGCCGTCGGAGTAGGCGAAGGCCAGGGCGTAGCGCCCCACCTCCTGCACGCTCTCCACGCGCACGTCCAGGGGGACGGTGCCCGGGTCGAGGGTGCGGCGGCCGGTGTTCTCGTCGACGCAGCCGGCGCAGGGGCAGTTGATGCGCAGGTCGTAGGCCGTATGGCGCCCCTGATGGCCGTCGCTCCAGGCGACGTGCACCGTGCCGTCCTCGTCCACGAGCACCTCGGTGGGGTGGTCGCCCTGGCTCGCGACCTCGCGCGCCACCTCGTCCACGAGGCCGGCGGCGAGCGCGCGGAACGCGGCGGCGGCCGGCGAGTCGGGCGCCCGGAGCACCACCGGCACCCCGTCCTCGCCGCTCTGCACGATCTCCGGATCCAGCGGCAGGGCACCCAGGAACGCGAGTCCCAGTTCGCGGGCGAGCGCCTCGCCGCCACCGTGCGCGAAGATGTGGGTGGTCTCGCGGCAATGGCTGCAGGTGAACCCGCTCATGTTCTCGACGATCCCCAGGGTGGGCACCTTGACCGTCTCGAACATCCTGAGGCCGCGGCGGGCCACGCCCAGGGCCACGTGCTGCGGGGTGGTCACCACCACGGCGCCGGTGAGGCGCGCCTGCTGGGCGAGCGTGAGCTGCACGTCGCCGGTGCCGGGCGGCAGATCGATGAGCAGGTAGTCGAGCTCGCCCCACTCCACGCGCCCGAGGAATTGGTTGAGCACCTTCATGGCGATCGGGGCCCGCCAGATCACCGGCTCATCGGGGGAGTCGAGCATGAGGCCGAGGGAGACGAACCGCAGACCATGGCTCGCGTTGGGCAGGATGGAATCGCCGCGACCCTGCACCTGATCGCCGACCGCGCCGAGCATGCCGGGCTGGCTGGGTCCGTAGATGTCGGCGTCGAGAACACCCACGCTCAGGCCCCGCTCCTGCAAGGCGGCCGCGAGGTTGACCGTGACCGTGGACTTGCCCACGCCGCCCTTGCCGCTGCCCACGGCGATGATGTGCTTGATGCCGGCGAGGCCGACGGCGGCGGCCTCGCGGTCCTGGTGGGCCTGGGAGCGGTGGTCGGGCATGCGGGAAGCCTCCTGCCGGCGCGGACGCCAGGGTGATGCGAGGCGCTGGGCGCGTATTTTTCACTATTTTAGTATACTTACCGACTGTCCACCCCGTCGTCCTCGAGCCGACCAGGAAGACCGATGCCCCGCATCCAGAGCCTCGCCACCGCCGTGCCCGAGCACCGGGTCGACCAGGACGTCGCCCGCGACTTCGCGCGCAGGTGTTCGCCGGTCGCCTGGCCGGCCTCGGCGCCTGCTGCCGCTCTTCGCCAACGCCGGCATCGACACCCGCTACTTCGTGGCGCCGCCCGGGTGGTACCGCACCGATCACGATCTGGCCGAGCGCAGCGCCCTGTACGTGACGGCCGCCACCGAGCTCTCCGCCCGCGCCGCCGGCCATGCCCTCGCGCGCGCCGGACTCACGCCCGCCGACGTCGACGTCATCCTCTACGTCAACACCACTGGCCTGGCCACGCCGTCGATCGACGCGCGGCTCGTCAATGCGCTCGGCCTGCGCGCCGACGTGCGGCGGTTGCCGCTCTGGGGCCTGGGATGCGCGGGCGGGGCGGCGGGCCTCAGCCACGCCCATCACCTCGCGCTCGGCGACCCGTCGGCGCGGATCCTGGTGATCGCGACCGAGCTGTGCGGGCTGACGTTCATGGCCGACGATCCCACCAAGTCCAACCTGGTGGCCACGGCTCTCTTCGCCGACGGCGCGGCCGCCGCCGTGGTGACCGGCGATACCGTGCCCGGCGGCGGGCTCGAGATCCTCGGCACGCAGAGCCGCTTCTACCCCGATTCGCTCGACGTGATGGGCTGGACGGTGCTCCAGAAGGGACTGCAGGTGGTGTTCCAGCGCCGGATCCCCGACATCGTACGGGACCACGCCGCCACCGATCTCGGCGGATTCCTGGCCCGCCACGGGCTCGCCCTGGCCGATGTGGATGCGTTCCTCTTCCACCCCGGCGGCGCCAAGGTGATCGAGGCCTACGAGGCGGCCCTCGGCCTTGCACCGACGGATCTGGACTGGACGCGCGGCGTGCTGCGCGACTACGGCAACATGTCCTCGACGACCGTCCTGTTCGTGATCGAGCGGTACCTGGCCGCGCACGGATCCGGCCGCGGCGGCCAGGGGCTGGTCTCGGCGCTCGGACCGGGCTTCTGCTCGGAATCGTTGCTGCTCGGGCTGTAGGCCCGCCCGCCGCCGGCGTCAGCGGCCGACCAGCGCCCGCACCTCGCTCCACGACCGCGACCGCACCGGAACCGGCGGGATCACCGTGATCTCGACGCCGCCCCTGGTGACGCCGTCCGCGTCGTCGCGCACCTCGACGTGAAGGGTGTGGACGCCGGTCGAGAAGACCTGGGTCGGCGCCGCGAGCAGGTCCGGCTGCAGATCCGTCGCCCAGCCGGGGTCGAAGGGGTCGCTCGGGTCGACCAGATCCCAGCCGTAGCGGTAGCCGCTGATGGCCGCGCCGCCGTCGCCCGGAACCGCCAGCCAGCTGAAGTCCAGCGCCTCGCCCTCGCCGACCTCGACGGCGACGAGCGCCGCGTCGACGCCCTCGAACGTCCACTGCCCGAGTTCCGGTTCCTGGACGGTCAGGACCGGGAGCTGGGCGGCGGCCGGAACGGCCAGACCGACAACGAACAGCAGGCACGCCGCAGCGGCGCCGCCGTTGCGCTTCAGGATGTGGGTGGAGATCATGCATGGCCCTCCTCTGACACGATCGCGGGGCGCCGACGTGACGCGGTCCCGATTCCCCCGACCCTACTGAGCATACCATACGGAGCCGCCCCGCGGGCTGTCGAGGGTCGCCCGCGCCCCTTCGATCTCGGTCAGGAATTCCCTCGCGCCGCCAGCCGCCGATCGCCTATGATCGCCCGTCATCCCGGTCCGCATGTTCCCCTCACGCTGGAGGGTTCCATGAGCCTGCCTCGTTCCTCCGCGACCGCCCGGCGGCTCGCGTCCACACTCGCCCTGGCGGCGGCTGCCATCACGTTCCTCGCCGGCCCGGCGCCCGCCAAGACCCAGGATCCGCCGCCCGCGGCCGCGGTTCGCGAGCATGTCCTGGACAACGGCATGAAGCTGCTGCTGGTGCCCCGCCACCTCTCGCCGACCGTGGCGGCCGGCTGGGTGGCCCGCGTGGGCTCGGCCAACGAGCGCCCCGGGATCACCGGCATCTCCCACCTGTTCGAGCACATGATGTTCAAGGGCACCCACACCATCGGCACCCGCGACGACGCGCTCGACCAGCGTCTGATCGCCGAGCAGGAAGCCGTGCAGGAACAGATGCGCGCCGAGATGGCGCTCCAGCGCGAGCGCCTGCGGCGCGGCGAGATCAGCGACGTCACCAGCCCCGAGGCGCTGACGCCGCGTTTCCGTCTGCTCGAGGCGAAGTTCGATTCGCTGGTCGTTCTGCAGCGCGACAACATGGTGAAGAACGAGTTCGACCAGGTGCTCTCGCGCCAGGGCGCGTCGCGCATCAACGCGTTCACCACCGAGGACATGACCTTCTACATCATGACCGTCCCGGCCAACAAGCTGGAGCTCTGGTTCTGGATGGAGTCCGACCGGCTGATGAATCCCGTATTCCGCGAGTTCTACTCCGAGCGCGACGTGGTTTACGAGGAGCGACGCCTGCGTGTGGAGTCGACGCCGCTGGGCAAGTTCCAGGAATCGTTCGACGCCATGTTCTGGGACGCCAGCCCCTACACCTGGCCGGTGATCGGCTACGCCAGCGACCTGCCGTTCATCAGCAAGCAGGACGCCGACCACTACTATGCCACCTATTACGCCCCGAACAACGTCTGCGCCGTGCTCGTGGGCGACTTCGATCCGGATCAGGCGATCGCCCTGGCCGACCGCTACTTCGGGCGCATCCCGCGCGGCCAGGCGCCGCCGCCGCCGATGATCACCATGGAACCGCGGCAGTACGCCGAGAAACGCTTCCATGGCGAGGCCGAGACCAACCCCGCCGTCACCATCCGCTGGCACACCGTGGCCGCCGTCCACCGCGACACGCCGGCCCTGACCGTGCTGGCCGAACTGCTCAATGGCACCACCGGCCGCCTGCAGCGCAACCTGGTGCTGGGTCAGGGCGTGGCCACCAGCGCCCGGGCGTACGAGGACTCGCGCAAGTACGAGGGCCTGTTCGAGATCGAGGCCGAGTGCAAGGACGGCCACACGCCCGAGGACCTTGAGCAGGCCCTGCATGCCGAGATCGCCCGCCTGCAGGACCAGCCCGTCAGCGACGAGGAACTGCAGAGCGTCAAGAACCGCTACCTGACCCGCACCTGGCGGCAGCTCGACGGCAACTTCTTCCAGATGATCCGCTACGGCTCGGCCGAGGCGCTGGGCTCGTGGCGCGATGCCGACCGCATCGACCAGGACGTGCAGACCGTCACCGCCGCGGACGTGCAACGCGTGGCTCGCGAGTACTTCACCCGCGAGAACCGCGCCGTCGCGCTCTGGACCCGCCTCGCGTCGGCCGCGCCCGAGGACCCCGTCCTGGCCGGCCTGCCGCCCGAGGCCCGGCAGATGGTCGCACGCTCGCTGTCGCGGCTCGAAGGCTTGACCGAGCCCGCGGAGGTCCAGGAGATGCTCGGCCGGCTCGAGATGATGGGCGGTCGGATGCCGGCGGAGATGAAGCCCGGCCTCGACTACATCCGCGGCAAGGCCCAGGACCGCCTCGCCGAGCTCCAGAAGGAGGTCCAGTGATGCGCACGCTCCATGACGTCGCCGGCGTCCGCGTGACGCCCCTCGTGTGCGGATCGTTGCTCCTGGCCGCGATCCTCTGCTCGGCGACCCCCGGACGCGCCGGCCAGGCCGCCATCCCCGACCGCCCCGAGGAACTGGTCTTCCCCGCGCTGACGTACGACCCGCCGCGGGCTGCGGACTACCGGCACACGCTCGACGGCGGCATGGTCGCCTACCTGGTGCCCGACCAGGCGTCGCCCCTGGTGACGGTCTCGGTGCTGTTGCGGCTCGGACCCGACCTCGACCCCGTGGGCAAGGAAGGCCTCGGCAGCCTGATGATGGACCTGCTCACCCGCAGCGGCACCGCCGACCTCGGCGCCGCCGAGCTCGAGGACCGCGTGGCCGCCCTCGGCGCCCAGCTCGGCTCCGGCATGGGTGGCGGCCGCCGCGGCATGATGGGCATGGGCGGCGTCCGCACCGGCCCCGCCGAGTCCTGGGTCTCGCTCAACCTCCTGGCCAAGGACCTCGACGCAGGCCTCGCCCTGCTGGTCAGCTGCCTACGCGCGCCGGCCTTCGAGGCCGACCGCCTGCAGCTCGCCCGCGAGCAGGCCCTGCAACGCATGAAGGAACGCAACGACGAGACCGCCGGCATCGAGCGCCGCGAGTGGGGCTACCTCCTTGACGGCGAGGGGCACTGGTCGACGCGCTGGCCGGTGCAGGCGTCCCTGGCGAGCATCACCCGCGAGGACCTCATGGCCCAGCACTCCCGTTACGTGGGCCCGGAGAACTTCGTGCTCGCCGTCAGCGGCGACTTCGCGCCGAAGGCCATGCAGAAGGCGCTGGAGCGGGCGTTCAAGGGCTGGCCCTATCGCGCCGCCCGCCCCGGCCCGCCCCCCGCGCCCGACCACGAGCCGCCCGCGGGCTGGTTCGTGGTGGACAAGGACGTCAACCAGGCGCGGGTCTCCTTCGGCCTCGTCGCCCTCGACCGCTACGATCCCGACTGGTACGCCGCCCTGGTGATGAACGACATCCTCGGCGGCGGCGGCTTCAGCTCCCGCCTGGTCAACCGCATCCGCTCGGACGAGGGCCTGGCCTACTCGGTGCGCTCGAGCCTGGGCAGCGGCACCTACTATCCGGACGACTGGCGCGTCACCTTCCAGACCAAGGTGCGTTCGACGGCCCATGCCGTGGACATCGCGCTCGCCGAGGTGGCCCGCATCCGCGACGAGCCGGTGAGTCCGGACGAGCTGGCGCTGGCCAAGGCCAGCTTCGTGGAGTCCCTGCCGACGGGCTTCGAGACCGCCGGCGCCATCGCCGGCGCACTGGCGGTCGAGGAACTCACCGGCCGCCATGCCCGTGATCCCGAGTACTTCCGGGAGTACCGTCGGCGGATCGAGGCGGTCTCCGCGGCCGACGTTCAGCGCGTCGCCCGGCGCCTGCTGGTCCCCGATCGCCTGACCTTCCTGGTTGTCGGCAACGTGGACGAGGTCATGCTCGGCGACCCCAAGTACGACGTCCGGGTCTCCGGCCTCGCCGGCGGCGAGCCGACCCGGTTGCCGCTACGGGATCCTTTGACCCTCGAACCGTTGGCCGACTGAATCCGGCCGACCGAACGACTCCGGGGCCGCCCTCCCTGGGCGGCCCACTCCGCCCGGTCCCGCTCGCGGGCCTGTCTCCGTGCCGTGTCCCCCTCCGCTCACCGGCGTACGCCACGGTACAGCCGCGAGCACGCTCACGCTCGGCGGCGTTTCCTTAAATGGCCATGATCGCGCAAGTTGCGGCGCCACGCCTCCGACGGCCCCACCCTTGCAATGGGCTCCGCGGATCGATGACCCCGCCCCCGAAACCGAGGAGACCGCCATGAACCGACCGACCAGCACCCTGCTCGTCCTGCTCGCGACCCTGGCCCTGGCCCTGATGCTGGCCGGCTGCAGCGACAGCGAATCCAGCGCCACCAGCCCCGACGTCACCACCCCGGCCACCGCCGACAAGGACGCCGCCACGGCTGTCGCCGAGGACCTCGGCGCCGAGGGCGGCGGACTCGCCGACCAGATCGCCGACTTCGCGTTCGCCATGGACGAGGTGGACGCCGCCAAGAACGGCTTCGAAGCCGACCCCAACCGCCCGCACGGCTCGATCGAGCGCGTCTACGACGACGCCACCGGCACCTGGACCATCACCATCGAGCGCGAGCGCGGCAACCCGGAGGGCGTGCCGTATGCCTTCATGCAGCGCGTGTACACCCTGCGCTTCCTGGACGCCGTCGGCGAGCCCATGCAGTTCCGCGTGGTCGACGGCGACACCGCCCGCGCCGCCGAGTTCGCCATCGTCTCGGGCACCGGCGAGCACCGCACCCGTCGCCTCGAGCAGCACCTGACCGCGCTCAGCGGCGCGTTCGTGGCCACGGGCGTCAACACCGACTTCGTCACCATCAACGGCACCTACCACCGCGAAGCCGGCAACCACCTCGAGACCCCCAACTTCTCTCGCACCCTCGAGGGCGTCCTCGACCTCGAGCTGGTCGACGTCGTGGCGCCCCGCCACTGGCGTCTGAACCACCAGGACGCCGTGTCGGGCACCATCAACGGAACCTTCTCGGCCGACATCACGCTCGAGCGCGGCGACGACTACGTCGAGGACCACATCGACCGCGAATTCACGATCGTCTTCGGTGGCGGCGAGGGCGAGCTGGTGATGAACGGCAACGTGTACCGCCTGCGGCTGGGCGACGGCGAGCTGGACGACTGACCGACTCGCCGCCGAGCAGGCGAAACGAGGGCCGCCCTTCACGGGGCGGCCCTCACTCCGTCGCGGCGGTCGACCCGGCGGGAGCTACCCCTCGTACCCCAGCCGCCGGTTGAGCTCCTCGATCATGATCCGCGCCGCCTCGGGAATCACGGTGCCCGGCCCGAAGATCGCGGCCGCCCCGTGCTCCCGCAGGAAATCGTAATCCTGGTGCGGGATCACCCCGCCCACGATCACCATGATGTCCTCGCGGCCCAGCTTCTTCAGCTCCGCCACCAGCTGCGGCAACAGGGTCTTGTGACCGGCGGCCAGCGACGACATGCCGACGATGTGCACGTCGTTCTCCACGGCCTGCCGCGCGGTCTCCTCGGGCGTCTGGAACAGCGGGCCCACGTCCACGTCGAAGCCCAGGTCGGCGTAGGCCGTGGCCACCACCTTGGCGCCGCGGTCGTGACCGTCCTGGCTACGCTTGGCGATCATGATGCGCGGACGTCGGCCTCGCGCTCTGCAAACTGGGCAATGAGCTGTCGGACCTCGCTCACCTGGGCATCCTCACCGAACTCGGCGCTGTACGCCGCTTCCCAGTCGTCCTGATCTCGGCCTTGTGGCGGCCGCGCAGGCCCTTCTCCGCAGGCATCGCTGATCTGCGCCCAGGGTGGCCCGCGCCCTGGCCGCCTCGACGCCAGCGCGACCGTTGCCCTCGCCCGGTCTCCGCGCAGCCGTCAGGGCCGAGCGCGGCGGCCTCGACCGCGGCGGATCGCGCTCTCGGCCTTCAGGCGCGCCGGCCGCGCCACCTGCCGAACGCATCGGCGTTGTCCCTCGAGCGTCCCAGGATCCTCCTCGGCGAGGCGGTACTTGTTGACGACGATGGTCTCCTGGCCGCCTGTCGATGAGGGCCTGGCGCTGGCCGCCGCCTCCTCGATCCGCAGCTTGGAGTAAACCGCCGGCGGCGATGGCCCGGGCCATGCCGCCCATCGCTCCACTTCCACTGGATGTGGCCCCGCCTTGTGCATGAGCTCGTGGGTGAGGCTCGAATAGTAGCTGCCGCCCCAGGGATCGACCACCCGGCAGATCTTCCGTCGTCCTGGAGGTAGAGCTGGGTGTTGCGTGCGATCCGGGCCGAAATCGGTCGGCAGCGCGATGGCCTCGTCGAGCGCGTTTGGTGTGCAGGCTCTGCGTGTGTCAGCCCCCAGGGCCGCGCGGCCATAGCCTCCACGCAGGTGCCTGACTGTTGTTGAAGGGGTCCTGCTCGGCCAGCGACCAGCCGGAGGTCTGGCTGTGGGTCAACGCAGGGCCAGCGACTTGGGGTTCTGCGGGTTGAACGGCAGGCAGCTTCGCCCGCAGCTTTTACGGCCGGCCCCGCAGCTTGGCCATCATGAAGTAGTTCATGCCCTCGGCCCAGAAGAAGCTGAGCCGTGGGGCGAACGCATCGATGTCCAGGCCGCCGCCGCCGCGCCGGACATACTCCACGCCGTCGGCCAGGGTGTAGGCCAGCTCCAGATCGGCCGTGGCGCAGCCTCCTGCATCATGGTAGCCGCTGATCGAGATGCTGTTGAACTTCGGCATGTGCTGCGGTGTACTCGAATGTCGCCGATGATCCGCATGGAGAAGTCGGGCGGGTGGCAGATGTACGTGTTGCCGGACCATGTACTCCTTGAGGATGTCGTTCTGGATGGTGCCCTGGCTGGTGCGAGGGTGGCCTGCTCAGGCGCCGCCACGATGTAGAACGCCATCACCGGCAACACCGCGCCGTTCATGGTCATGGAGACCGACATCTGGTCGAGCGGGATGCCGTCGAACAGGGTCTTCATGTCCAGGATGGAGTCGATGGCCACGCCGGCCTTGCCGACATCGCCGACCACGCGCGGGTGATCGCTGTCGTAACCGCGATGGGTCGCCAGATCGAAGGCCACCGACAGGCCCTTCTGGCCGGCGGCGAGGTTGCGGCGGTAGAACGCGTTGGATTCCTCGGCGGTGGAGAAGCCGGCGTACTGCCGCACGGTCCACGGCCGCAGCACATACATGGTGGCGTAGGGCCCGCGCAGGAACGGCGGGATGCCCGCCAGGTAGCCCAGGTGCTCGAGGGGGGCGTAGGCCTCGTGGGTGTAGAGCGGCCTGACCGTGATCTGCTCGTTGGTGCGCCAGGCGACGCCGGGATCGAGGCCCTCGGCCCGCGCGCGCGCGGCCCAGGTCGCCTGATCCTCGGCGGCGGCGTGCAGGTCGAGCTCGACTTGGGTGTAATCCGGAATGCGGCTCACAGGGCCACCCCCTTGCTGGAGGCGAGGGAGCGGAGCACCGCGTGGGCGTCGCTCCTGACGTTGATGAATTCGTCGACGCCTGCCTGGCGCCACTCGTCGGCGTGATCGCCCGGCGCACCGGCCAGCAGCACCGTGCCCACACCCGCGGCCTTGAGGGCCTGCGCAGCGGCGGCGGCCTGCTCGAGATACGTGTCGTCGAGGCCCACGATCACGGCGCTGCCGGCGCCGCTGAGCCGGGCGGCCGCGGCCGCCTCGTCGACGCTCGCGAAGTAGCGATCGGCCACGACCCGGAAGCCACCGGTCTGGAAGAAGCCGCGGGTGAAATCCAGGCGCGGCATGTAGCGCGCGACATTGCCGAGGTTGGCGCAGAACACGGTGACGGCGCGCGGGTCGGCGTGGTCGCGAACCGCCGACCGCAGCTGCTCGAACATCTCCCCGGCACGCCAGGCCACGATCGCCTCGACGGCGAGTCGCGGCTCGTCGTCGAGCCGGAAGGTCCGGCTCAGCTCGCCCAGGGTGGCGCCGACGGTGGCCGCTTCCACGATGGCCTCGAACACGCCTTGCTCCTCGGATTCGAGCAGGCCGGCGAGCCTGGTCATGACCCGCTCGCGGTCCGCGGGATCGACCTCGGTTCGCTTGCGCTCCAGGGCGGCCGCACGTTCGGCCTGGAACGCGGCGTGATCGACGCGGCGGCCGACGTGCGCGGGTTCGTCGGCGTTCGGGTACTGGTTGGCGCCCACCAGGACCTCCGTGCGGTGGGCCAGCGCCTGGCGACGGAGGTCGGCCGTCTCGGCCACCATCCGCTGCACCAGTCCGCCGACCAGCGCGTTCACCACGCCGCCGGCCGCCTCGATCTCCTGGAAGACGTCCCAGGCGGCCTCGGCCACCTGGTGGGTCAAGGTCTCGATGCACCAGCTGCCGCCGGCCGGGTCGGCCACCAGGTCGAAGTGACTCTCCTCGCGCAGCATCGCGTGCGTGTTGCGGGCGATGCGACGGCTGAACGCATCGGGCAGGCCCAGCGGCTCGTCGAAGGGTGCGATGTGCAGGCTGTCCACCTGGCCGAAGATGGCGGCCATGGCCTCGGTCGTGGCGCGCAGCAGGTTGACGTGGGGGTCGAGGGCGGTCTTGGTGAACCGGCTCGTGCGCGCGTGGATGGCCATGCGACCGGCGGCGGCATCCGCGCCGGTGGCCTCCACGATCCGCGACCACAGCAACCGGGCCGCCCGCAGGCGCGCGATCTCCAGGAAGAAATGGGTGCCGACGGAGAACCCGAAGCGGATGCGCGGCGCCGTGACCGCGACGTCCAGGCCGCGCTGCTCGAGCTCCCGCAGGTGATGCACGGCCACGGCCAGGGTGATCCCCAGCTCCTGCACCGCGCTCGCGCCGCCGTCGTGGTACACGTGTCCCGCGGCCGCGACGGTGTGCAGTGCTGGCGCGTGCTCGACGGCCCAGCCGGTGACCGCCGCGAGCTCGTCGTACGCCTGCCCCAGAGACACCGGCAGGTGGCCGTGCTCGGCCAGGCCGGCCACCGGATCGAGTCCCACGCTGCCGCGCAGAGCCGCCGGATCGACCCCCTGTTCGCGGGCCAGAGCCACCAGCAGGGCGGCGTAGGTCAACGCCGCCGAGCCCGATTCGATATGCACCGGCACCTGCGCCAGGTCGACGCCTGCGAGCGCCCGTCGCAGGCCCGCCAGCGAGGCGATCGACGTCCCGTCCTTGCCCACGAACGCGGTCGGCGCCTCGTCGGGATCGAGTCCCGCCTGGCCGGCGCGGTCGATCACCAGCACGGCCGCCGTCTGCCCGCGCGCGAGGTCGGCGCGCAGCGCGGCGTTGTACTCCTCCGAGGCCGGGTACGGCAGCTCCTGCGCCACCTGCCAGGGGCGCTGACGGTAGCCGAGGGCCGCGGTTCCGCGCACGAAGGGCGCGCGTCCCGGCTGCCCTCCGACGTGCGTCAGCTGGTCGACGTCGACCTGCGTGTACATGGGTTGCAGCGTGATGCCCTCATAGGTCGGCGTCAGCATCTTCCTGTCGAAGGGCGCCCCCTTCAGCAGCTTGATGCACTCCTGGTACCAATGGTCGAGCGTGGGGACGGGGAAATCCTCGCGCAGACCCAGGGACGCGTCGGCCTCGTTGCGGTCTTGCTCTCTCAACGGACACCTCACCCGATCGTCGGGCCCGGCCGGGTCCGATCATCTGCAGCATTACGGGCGGACGGTCGCCGCCGCTGTCGGTAAGGTGGTCTCGCGAAGCGAACGGGGCAAGGTCGGGAAACGTACGGCGCGACACCGAAAATGCGGACCTGACCGGTCAGCGGACCAGGGTGCAGCGGCCGCTCCTGACTCCGGCCGCCGTGCGGACCCGCAACAGGTACTGGCCGCTGGGGAGATCTCGTCCGGCCTGGTCGGTTCCGTCCCAGGTCAGGCGAACGGGCCCGCCCGGGAACCGGCCGTCCAGGCACCGCACCTGACGTCCGCGAACATCGAAGATCCGGACCTCGGCCTGACCGGCCCGGGCCAGTTCGAAGGCGATCTCGGCCCGCGGATTGAACGGATTCGGCGCCGCGCAAACCCCGGTCGCCGGATCGAGGACGGGCGCCGCCACCACGGAGGCGTCGCTGAACGTGAGGGCCGACAGCCGGCCGGCCGAGGCCACCAGCAACTGGTTGCCGACCGCCGCGAGGGCGGTGATCTCCCCAGGCGCCGACCAGGTGGCCAGGGGCACCAGCAGTCCGGCCGGCCCGCTGGCGACGGTCACCTCCAGGCCGCGGAACGCCACGTGGTGCGGGCCGAGCGCGACCGGCCGCAGGTGCGCCACCGGCGTGCCGTCGTCCCGGTAACACCAGAACCCGGGATCGGCACCGCTCCAGGTGATCTCGGGAAGATCGGGATCGGCGGTATCGACGGCCAGGAAACGGGTCTCGAACCCCGATCCGGTGTCCCGGACACACAGGATCCGCACCACGGTCCCTTCGGGCACGCCGACCCCCACCCGCCAGTCCTGGTACCCCTGCCAGTCGGCCGGAACGCTGGCCGCCAGACGCGGCGCCGCCGGATCGACGAGATCCAGCACGTGTACGAGGCCCGGACCCGCGGTCTGGTTGGCCGACACCACGGCCACCGACCCCAGCAGGCTCACCGCCACGGGTTGGCCGACCAGCGCCAGGGTCGCCGGCGCGCCCGGCGCCGAAGGGTCGGACACGTCGACCAGCGACGCACCACCCACGTGGGCCATGGCCAGAAGGTCGCCGCGCACGTCGAGCGCCGCGAGCGCGGCCGGCGCCGCGACCACGGCGCGCAGGCCGGGAACGCCGCCGGACACCACCTCGTCGATCCGGACGCCGGTGTGCACGAGGGCGGTGAAGAGGAGATCGCCGACCAGGACCAGGCCCGTGACCTCGCCGGGCACCTCGTCGGACAGCAACCGCGGCGTGCCCACGTAGCTCACACCGTACCGGCGGCCGTCGGCCAAGAGCCAGGCGCGGCCGGCGCCGGCGGCCATGGCGTCGGCGGCGATCACGGTCCAGGCCAGGCCCCGGTCGGTCACCTCGTCGGGTGCGATCGCGTACCCGTGCAGGCCGGTGGGGTCCTGCACCACGAGGACGTCGCCGTGGATCTGGACCGGCCCGGCCACCGGGAACGCCAGGTCCCACGAGCCCACGAGACGAGGACCGGCGGCCGCGTCGACCTCGAAGACGGACACGCCGGTCTGACCCTCGTCGTACGCCACGAGCCAGCGGCCGGCGCCCGCCAGCTGCGAGCGGGCGCACGGCGCATCTCCGACGAAAGACGGGCTCACCGCATCGGTCAGGTCGTAGGCTTGCAGCCGGCCGCCCCAGACCGCATGGACGAGCCGGTCGGCCACCACGATCCCGGTGGGCCGCCAGCCGGGCTCCGGCGGTTCGACGGCGGCCGTGAGCACCGGGTAGACCGTCTGCGAGAGATCGGCCACGTGCAGGCCGAGGGCATTGCCGAGCACGGCACGGTCGCCGCCGAAGCCCCAGGCGTCGGCCGGGCCCACCACGCTGCCGAAGTCGAGCAGGCTGAGGATGGTGCCCGGTCCCGGCGCGGTGAGGATGGCGAGGTAGAAGTCAGGTTCGACGACGATCCGGTAGGGCACGCCACCGATCGAGGTGTTCGGCAGGTGCCAGTTCGGCGCGACGGTGTCGACCCGCAGCAGGTTGCCGAACGGATACACCCGCCAGCTATCCCCCACTTCCAGGTGCACGAGGGCGGTGTCGCCCCGGGTCTCCAGGCCACGCGGCAGGCCGGGCAACGCGAGCAGATCGCCAGTGCGGGTGGCCGGTCCCAGCGTCCAGTCGACGGTCCGCGCCTGGTTGGCCGTGAGCGCCAGGGTCACACCGCGCCAGGGACGAGAAAGGAGCGACGGGGCGGTGACGACCTCGCCGGTCAGCTGGAGTTCGGCGCTCGCCGCAGCAACCGACGCCAACAGAGCGAGCCCCAGGAACCATTTCGCTTGTGCCATGGACATTGTTGCTGCACCCGCGCGGCCCTTGATCGCAGAACGCAGGCTCAATTGTTCGATCATGGTATCAAAATCCTCCCGCGCGTTCGGCGATGACGAGGCCAGCAACAATTTCGGTGGCACGACCTTCAGGTTACCGAACGGGAGGGGGCGAGGGCAAGGCAGCCAGTTCGAGCAGCACCATCTCCGGCGGGCACCCCAGCCGGAACGGGAACCACTGCCCCAGCCCACAGGTGACGTGCATGACCGTTTCCTCGCGCCGGTACACCCCCCACGCCCAGGGCGCGGCGCCGTTGATCTCCAGGAGCGATGTGCCGCCGATCGCCACCTGACCGCCGTGGGTATGCCCGGCCAGGACGAGGTCCACGCCGGCCGCCGCCGCATGCGGCAGCACGCTGGGGCGATGGCTGAGCACCACGGAGAAGGCGTCCGGTGACGTCGGGCCGAGGGCGTGGCGCAACTGCTCGGGATAGAAGGCGGCCTGGGTCGCCCGCGGCTGGGCGCGCAGATCGTCGATCCCCGCCAGCACGAACCGCTGACCGCGGTGGGTGAGCACCTGGCCGCTGCCTCGCAGCAGGGTGACCGGACCGGCGGCGAAGGCCCGCAACGCAGCCTGGAGGCCGCGCGCATGCTCGTGGTTGCCGAGGCAGGCGAAGTGCCCGAGGGGAGCGTCGAGGGCGGCGATCATGCGCAGGGCTTCGGGCAGCTGCGCCAGGTCGTCGGCCAGATCGCCGGTCACGCAGACCAGATCGTACTCGCCACGCGGAACGCGGGCCAGGGCGCGGCCCAGGTCGTCGACCGTGACCAGATGCCACAGATGTACGTCCGACAGGTGGAGGATGCGCAGGCCCTCGAGCGGCGCGGGGCAGCGCGGCAACGTGAGGCGGCGGCGGCGCAGTCGGGCCGGGCTCGCCGATTCGGCCACCCCGGCCGCCCCGGTGCCGGCCGCCACCATGGGCAGGGCCACGGCCGCACCGATCAACAGGCGACGTCGGGACGGACGGATCGGTTGCCGCGACCCTCGCCAGAGCCACATCATGGCGACGGCCGCGAGCACCGCCAGCTGGCCGCCGCACAGCGCGAGTTGGACGGTGACCAGCCCGTCGGCCGCGTCGGACCGGCCGAGGCGTTTGAGCAGGAACCAGGCGCCCGGCACCAGGGCGTCGAGCAGGAGGAGGGCGAGCACCGAGGCACGCACCCCGCGCCGCCGCCAGAGCCCAGGCAGGGCCAGCCGCACCGCGGCGTTGAGGATCAGGCCCAGCGCCACGAAGGCGAGCAGGATGAGGAGGGCATCGCGCGCTCGGATCATGCGGACGAAGGTACCCACACGGGGCGTCCGCCGCCAAGCCCGGGTTGCACCGGCGGTCGGTTTGGGGTAGATATCGCCCTGCACCCCCACCCGATGAGGATCCCATGGACCCGGCCTTCTCGAGCGCCAGCCCGCCCCCGCGCACCGCCCCGGCCCTGGAGCTTCACAACGTCGACTACGCGTACGAACGCCGACCGGTGCTCTCGCACGTCAACCTGACCGTGCCGCTCGGCAGTTTCTCGGCCGTGATCGGACCCAACGGCGGCGGCAAGTCGACGCTCCTCAAGCTCGCGCTCGGCCAGCTTCAGCCGTTGCGGGGCGAGGTCCGCCTCCTGGGCGAGGCGCCGGCCCGGGCCTGCCGCCGCGTCGGGTACCTGCCCCAGGCCGCGAGCCTCGATCCCCGGTTCCCGGTCACCGCGGCGCAGGTGGTGGGCCACGGCCGTCTGGGCGCCGGCTGGAGAGCCGGACCTCTGGGGCGACGCGACCGCGAGATCGTGCGCGCGGTCCTGGCGGACGTGGGCGGAGCCGACGTCGCCGACCGCCCGCTGTCCCGGCTCTCCGGCGGTCAGCGCCAGCGCGTGCTCATCGCCCGGGCCCTGGCCACCGAGCCGGAGATGCTGGTGCTCGACGAACCCGCCGCCAGCCTCGATCCCCAGAGCCAGGTGGAGCTGTACGACCTGCTGTCGAGGCTGTCGGAGCGGATCACGGTGCTGGTGGTCAGCCACCACGTGAGCCTGGTGTCGCGCCACGTGCAGCAGGTGGTCTGCCTGCACGACGGCCACCTGCACCTGCCCACCACGGCGGAGATCAGCCCCGACCTGCAGGACTTCTTTCCCGACACGGTCAACATGGTGCTCGTGCGCCACGCCCACCACGACTGCCCCGCGCCGGAGCACCGGCATGGGTGAGTTCCTGCGCGCGCTCGCCGACCTGCCGTTCCTGCGCCAGGCCCTGCTCGCCGGCCTGGCGACCTCGGTCACCGCCGGGGTGATCGGCAGCCTCGTCGTCACCCGCCGCATGGCGACCGCCGCCGGCGGCCTCGCGCACGCCGTCCTCGGCGGCATGGGCATCGCCTACTGGCTGAGCACCGCCCGCGGCGTGAGCGGCGTGCACCCGATGCACGGCGCACTCGTCGCGGCCGTGATCTGCGCCCTCGTCCTGGCGCGCAGCCGGGCCCAGGGCAAGGAGCGCGACGACACCACGATCAGCGTCCTGTGGGCCCTGGGCATGGCCGTCGGCGTGCTCTTCCTCGCCCGGACGCCGGGCTACCGCAGCGACCTCATGGGCTACCTGCTGGGCAACATCCTGCTCGTCGACCCGGTGGCGCTGCGCTGGCTGCTGGGTCTGGATCTGGCCACGGTCGTGGTCCTCTGGCTGTTCCACGACCAGATCATCGCCACGAGCTTCGATCCCGAGTTCGCCCGCCTGCGCGGCCTCGACGTCGGCTTGTGGGAGGCCGTGATCCTGGTGCTGGTGGCCGTGACCGTGGTGAGCCTGGTGTACGTCGTGGGCATCGTGATGGTGATCGCCCTGTTGACCCTGCCGGCCGCCACGGCGAGCCGGTTCACCACGCGGATGTTCAGCCTGATGATCGGCGCCGTGGTGCTCAGCGCGCTCATCACCACCGGCGGCCTGGCGCTGAGCTATCGCTGGGACCTGCCGACGGGCGCCGTCGACGTCCTGGTGGCGGTCCTGATCTACCTGCTGGCCCTGGCCGTCGACCGTCCCGCGGTGCGGCGCCGGCTACCCGGAGGCGTCTGAGATGGGCCGCCGCCTGGTGGTCGTCGGTGGGGGCGCGGCGGGCGTGTTCGCCGCCATCCGCGCCGCCGAACTCGACCGCGACCTCGAGGTCATCGTGCTCGAGAAGGGTCGGGACGTGTTGCAGAAGGTGGGCATCTCGGGCGGCGGCCGTTGCAACGTCACCCACGACTGCCGCGACCCGCGGTTGCTGGTGCGGTTCTACCCGCGCGGCGAGCGCGAGCTGCGCGGCATGTTCGCCCGGTTCGCCGCCCAGGACACGATCGACTGGTTCACCGGCCGCGGCATCGCCCTGAAGACCGAGGCCGACGGCCGCATGTTCCCGGTCAGCGACGATTCGGCGACCGTCATCGACGCCATGGTCCGGGCCGCGCGCGCGGCGGGCGTCCAGATCCAGACCCGGCGCCAGGTGCGCGGCGCCGAGCGCGCCGGCGACCGCTTCGAGGTTCGCCTCGATGGCGGCGACACGCTCGCGGCCGACCGCCTGCTCATCACCACCGGCGGCATGCGCGGCGGCGGGGGCCGCGAGCTGGTCGAGGGCTTCGGCCACGGCGTCGTCGAGCCGGTGCCGTCGCTCTTCACCTTCCACATCGACGATCCCCGCCTGGCGGACCTCGCGGGCCTGAGCGTGCCCGCGGCCGAGGTGCGGGTCGTGGGCCAGAAGGCCCTCGTGAACCGCGGACCGGTGCTCGTCACCCACTGGGGACTGAGCGGGCCGGGCGTGCTCAAGCTGTCGGCCCTCGGCGCGCGCGCCCTCGCCGGGTGCGACTACGCCTTCGAGTTGCACGTCAGCTGGCTGCCCGACGAGACGGCCGACTCGCTGGCCGCCGTCCTGCGCCAGGCACGCGAGGATCAACCGCGCAAGCACGTGGCCGCGTCGGCGGTGGTCGCGCTGCCGCGCCGCCTCTGGGAGCGCCTGGTCGCGGCGGCCGGCATTCCCGACTCCCGCATCTGGACCGAGCTCAGACGCGACGAGGCCACCGCGCTCGTGGGCCAGCTGGTGGCGGGCCGGTTCGCGGTCCACGGCAAGTCGCTGAACAAGGACGAGTTCGTCACCTGCGGCGGAGTGCCCCTGCGCGAGGTCGACCTGCGCCGCATGGAGAGCCGCCAGGTCCCCGGGCTGCACTTCGCCGGCGAGGTGCTGGACATCGACGGCGTGACCGGCGGGTTCAACCTGCAGGCGGCGTGGACCGGCGGCTGGATCGCGGGCGGCGCCGTCGCCGGCTCGGGCGACTAGAAGCGGTATCCCAGTTCCAGCCGGAACACCATGCCGCTGTAATCGAGCGTGAAATCGTCACCGGCCGGCGGCACGTCGGCGGGCCGTGGATCGACGCCCGCGGGACGGCGGCCGTCGTCGATGCTGACCTCGGGCTTGCTGACCCTCAGCAGCCGGGCGGCGAGCCCCGGGCGCAGGGTGAAACTTCGGCCGAGGTCGAGGGCCACCGCCGCGTGCACGTCCAGCAGCGTGCCTGTCCCATCGACCGTGGCCGGCGTGTATTCGAAACCGGCCGGCTCCTCGGGATCGAACGGCTCGCCGTAGGCCTCGATGTCGCCGCTCATCGAGAAGCGCCCGAGGCCCAGGCCGACGATGATCTCCCGACGCCCCAGCCTCGCGACCACCAGATCGGCGATGCCGTAGACAGCCATCCCGTCGAGGTCGTAGGTGCCGCCGAGTCCGGCGTCGGCGGTCGCGCGGGACCGCAGCGCCTCGACCGCCAGGCCGAGATCGAGCCAGGTCGCCACCCGCGAGCCGGCGGCCAGCCGGTACGACAGGCCGCCGTGGTGGACGTCGATCGCGTTGCGGTACTGGTCGCCGTAGTAGATGACATCCTTGTCGAAGCCGGACATCTGGTCACAGACGGCAGCGCCGACAGTGACGTGATACCCGGCGGCCGATGCGAGGCCGACGACCAGCAACAGCACGGGCAGGACCAGGGCATGGCGCAACGGCACGGACGGCTTCCTTCGCTGAGGTTCCGGAACGGCGGCGGAACTGACAATGTCCGTGGTCGCGCCGGGAATGCGAAGTTAGTTCTTTGCAAAGGCCCTCGAGACCGGCGGGGTTGACTTTCGCCTCGACTTTGACGATCATGGTGAGCCGTATCCGCCCCGGCCCACCGCGCCGGGGCCCGTTTCGCGTAAGTGCTGGAGGAACACCGTGGACTGGCATGAGTTGAACAAGAAGCGCGTGGCCGACCTGCGCGACATGATGAAGGAGCACTTCCCCGCCGCCCAGGGCATCATGTCGATGAAGAAGGAGACGCTGGTCACCGAGCTGGCCGCGGTCCTCGGGATCGAGCAGCCGCACAAGGTGGTCGAGGGTATCGACAAGACCACGGTCAAGGCCAAGATCAAGGCCCACAAGGAGAAGCGTGCGCAGGCCCTCGCCGCCGGCGACCACTCCGCCCTCAAGACCGAGCGCCGCAAGATCCACGCCCTGAAGCGCCGTCTGCGCAAGGCGATGTCCGTCCACTAGGCCGCCTGGTCGAGCGCGCCCGCGAATCAACCCGGAGCAGGTCTTGCCGCCTGCTCCGATTTCGTGTCCGGCGGCGACGTGCCCGAACCCTCACTCCGGACGGCGAACCATCCCTCCCGACGATCAGCACGCCGCGGATTCCCACGGTCACGCCGTCCCCTCCGTCCTCTTTCCCGGACATGGAACAGCCCGGCTGCGGCCACGCAGGTGGCGGCAACCGGGCTGTGAGGCGGTCGACCCGACCCGTTACTTGACGAGCACCAGCTTGGCGCCCGTGGCCGTCTGCCCCGCGACCATGCGCGCCACGTAGACGCCACTGCCGCTGCGGCGGCCCTGCTCGTCGGTGCCGTCCCAGGCGATCTGGTACGGACCGGCCGGCAATTCACGGCTCAGCAACGTCCGCACGAGGCGACCCTGGACGTCGTAGACCGCGACCCTGACCGCGCCCGCGCGCGGGTTGACCAGATGCAGCGTGGTCTGCGGGTTGAACGGGTTGGGGTAGGCCTGCAGGCTGGCCGTGAGCGCGGGCACCTCGGCCGCGGTCGACCCGTTGTCCTCGGTCACGACGCGGACCTTGAAGTTGTCGAGGTAGAAGCCGTCGTACTGGATGCTCGTGTCGCTGCCGAGGCGGAAGCGGAAGCGTACGTCGGACTGGCCGATGTAGCTCGAGAGATCGACGACGCAGTTGACCCAGTTGGCCTGGCTGCCGTCGAACAGCGGGGTGCCGGCGGGCACCTGCACGCCCTGGCCGCTGGCGGCGTTGGTCTGGCCGGGCACCGCGAGAGCGGTCCAGTTGCCGCCGCCGTTGGTGCTGACCTCGAAGAACACGGCGTCCCAGCTGCTCTCGATGTTCCACTTGGTGCTGAACGTCACCTGCGGGTCCATCACGCCCTCGAGGTTCACCGGCACCGAGGCCGTGGTGATCAGGTTGGCGTTGGCCGGGTAGTTGCCGGCGCTGTCGACCAGGCAGCCGTCGCTCAGGTGGCCCGGCGTCGCGGTCACCCAGGCGCCCGTGAACACGCCGGGGCCGGCCTCGAAGTCCTCGTCGATCGGGTAGCTGGTGACCATGCCGCCGAGCTCGAACACCACGTCGACCGGGGTGGCCGAGACGGTGACCTGCTGCGTCTCGGTGAAGTGGTCGGGCGCGCTCGCGGTCAGGGTGTAGTCGCCGTAGAAGATGGAGAGCGCGAAGGCGCCGCCGTTGCCGCCGTCGGCGTTGACGGAGTCCACCAGTTCGCCGGCGGGCCAGGTGCGCACCTCGACGAGGGCGTCCAGGCCGTTGCCCGCCAGGTCGGTGACCACGCCGCTGATCTGTCCGCTGGCCAGGGGCTGCAGCGCGACGTCGACCGTGGTGCCGGTGCCCCAGACATGGTCGATGCCCGTGATGGTCTGGGTGACGTAGCCGGTGGCCGCGACCGAGAGGCTGTAGGTGCCGGTGTCGGCCATCTTGTAGTAGTCGCCCACCGCCGGGTCGGTGTGGGTGACCTTCGAATTGCCGACGAGGGTGATGGTGGCGGCGAGCGGTTCGCCGGTGTCGGCGGCGGTGACCAGGCCGTGGATCGAGCCGTCGCGGCTGGTCCGGATGTAGTTCAGCATCGATTCGCGGTTGTCGTTCCAGTAGCCGACCAACGTGCTGTTGCTCGGCCACTTCGTGTTGGACACCTCGCAGGTGATGTCGATGCAGTCGGTCTGGTCGTAGGTCCAGTCCTGCAGCGTGCCGTTGGCCACGTACCACTCGGCGCCGTTGGTGATGCCCTGATCGAAGGCGCCGTTGTACATGGGCAGGTTCGTGGTCGAGTAGGCCAGGCTCATCTGGATGCAGGCGAGGTCGTCGGGCGCCAGGGTGTAGGTGTAGTCCCAGACGTAGTTCATCACGAGCGCGCCGCCGTGGTAGTTGATGCTGACGACGAAGTGCTGCTGGTTCATGTAGTTCATGAACTGCGAGTTCTCGCGCTCCTGGAGCGGATCGGTGCCGGCGGGCAACGGGAAGTTCCGGTTGAGGTCCACGCCGTTGGCGTTGTAGCGCTGGTGGGCGGCCGTGCCGTCGGGGTTGTAGGCCGGCACGAGGTGCAGCTCGAAGTTGTCGACGATGTCGGTCACGTCCTCGTAGCCCGCCTGTCCGTAGTGTTCCACCAGGTAGTAGGCCAGGTTGACGGTGAGCACCATGCCGGTGATCTCGTCGCCGTGCATGCTCGACGAGTAGCGCACCTCGGGCTCGGCTTCCTCGGTCTGCACGTTGTCGCTGATCACCAGGCCGTGGATGGTACGGCCCTGCACGCTCTGCCCCCAGCTGAAGTAGCGGGCGATGCTCGGGTAAGCGTTGGCGATGCCCTGCAGCATGGTGCCGAGCTGGTCGTTGGTGGGCACGTAGTTCAACGGATCGGTGCGCAGGTCGGCGGCCTTGCCGGCGGCCATGTCCGCCCAGAGCCGCTCGGAGGCCGTGCGGTTCTCGCGCTCGACATCGCGCAGGCGCTCGGGGCGGTAACCGGCGCGCTCGAGGGCGGCGTACTCGGCCTCGGTGACGCGGGTCTCCAGGACGATGCGCAGGGTCTTGGGGGTCGGCCGCACCAGGCCCACCTGCTCGCGCTGGAAATCGGCGATGGGCACGGTGCGCAGCAGGGTCTCCAGGGCCGCGCGGTCGCGCAGCTCGAGGCGTACGGGGAAGTCGTTCCACTGCGCGATGGACCAGGCGGGCAGGCCGTCGGAATCCAGGGGGATGACGGGCTGGTCGGCTGCCTGACCGGCCAGCGGAGCGAGCACGGCCAGCATGACGGCGGCGCGGAGCAAGGTCCTGAGCATGGTGAACACTCCCGGATTTGCGAGGCGGAACGGACGGCGATTTCGCACCATCAATGATATCACATCACCAGGCGTAAAATCCAGAATCGAAGGCGCTTACCGGCGATTTTGACCTTGCATTCCCGCTCGGAGATCACGTCCCGGTACCGATTCCGTCCCGATCCGTCCCGGCCCTCGACGCGCGCACCGGGGTCGTCTGTGGGTTGGCACGGGATTCACCACCAGCAAAGGCCCAGCTCGCGAATGCGAGCGTCCGCTGTCAATCGAGCCACCCGTTGACCCCGGTGCGTCACTTCACAAGAGCATCTTCCCCGGTCCGCGTCGCCCCATCGGCCGTCAGCCGATAGAAGTACGTCCCGCTGGCCACGTGACGCCCCGCGTCGTCCTGCCCCCGCCACGTCACCTCGTGGCGGCCGGCTGCCAGGTCGCCGCTGACGAGCTCGGCGACGCGGCAGCGCGCGCACGTCAGGGCACCGCCGCGAGCTCGACCCGGCCGGCTTGCGGCAGCGCGAAACCGATCTTCGTCTGCGGGTTGAACGGGTTGGGGAAGTTGCGATCCAGGGTCAGCACCGCCGGCACGTCCGGGGCGCCGGTGGTGGTGCCGCCGCTGTAGCCGAGGTTCACGCACCACTCGTTGAGCGTGCCGACGTCGATGTTCGCGAGGTCGACCACGGTGAGCGACCACGTGCCCTGCATCTCCTGCCCCAGGAACGCGTCGAGGTTGCCGGCGGGCGCGAGGTCGTCCGGATACCAGCCGAGGATGTCGTCGGCCGAGCCGCCGCTGCGGTCGTGCAGGTAGACGCTCGTGCCCGCGGGCGAGGTCAGCCGCACCCGCAGGTCGCCCTGGTAGGTGTGGGTGATGTCGACGAACACGCGCACCGACGTGATCTCGCCGGACATGGTCACCTGCAGGGTGCTGGTGACGCCGGTCGCGTTGTTGTCGGGGATCGCCAGCGCCGGCTCGACGCACTCGGTGACCTCGTAGACGATGCCGAGGTCGAAGTTCACGTCGCCCAGGTGCTCGCCGTCGTCCAGGGACACCACCGCCGTCCCCACGGCGAAACCGTCGCGCTGGGCGGTGATGGTGTAGCTGCCGGCGTCCAGGCTGGTCAGCAGGTAGGTGCCGTCGGCGGCCGTCGTGGTGGTCTGGCTGCCGGGCGTCGCCGTGATGGTGACGCCGCTGAAATCGCTCTCGCCCTCGAGGTGCACGGTGCCGCGCACGCTGCCCTGGGTGAGCACCGCGAAGGTCTCACGGTAGAGGTCGTAGCCCGCGCGCAGGATGTACGCGGTCACTTCACCGCCGGCGGTCGGGGTGGTGACGATCGTGCCGGTCGCCGACACCAGGCGGCCGAGATCCGGCACGTAGGCCACGAGGGTCGCGCCCGGCGTGCCGGTGGTCGCGGTGATGGTGCTCTCGAGGTTCATGCCGAAGACGTCGACGAGGCCGTACTGGGTCGCGACCGAGATGTCGGGCGACGCGAGCGGGGCGCCGGTGACGATGAGCTGCTCACCGAACATGAAGCCCTCGGTCGGATGCGTGCCCACGATGGTCAGCGGGCAGCCGTACGGGTAGTCCACCGTGAGCTGCGCCTGGCCGAAGGCGTCGGTCATGGCCATCAGGCCGTACTCCATGTCGTCGTTCACCTGCACGGTCACGTGCGGGATCGGGGTCACGCCGTCGTTCTCCATCACGGTCACCGTGACCGCGGTCGGCACGCCCGCCGGCAGAGTCAGGGGCGAGATGGTGACCACGCTCGGCGCCGCCACCGGCAGCTCCACGATGTAGGGCTCGCGGTTCTGCGCCATGACGACCAGCTTGGCCGGGGCGCCGGCCGTGAGCGCCGCGCGGAACGTGAGCGTCACCGGATTGCCGTCCGCGTGCACGGTGCCGGCGCCGATGAGCACGCCGTTCTGCGACAGGCCGACGTAGCTGCCCGGGTCGGCGCCCACGGTCATGTCCGTCATGTTGGCGACCAGGTTGGGCGCGTGGCTCACATCGTTGGCCGTCGGGATGCCGATGTAGGGCGCGATGCTGGGGTCGCCCATGAGGTTGTAGATGTTCCAGTAGTACTGGGTGCGCGTCGAGCCCGACTCCTGCACCGCGAGGTTGCCGCAGAACACGATGGCGTCCTGGGTGACATACCACTGGTCCTCGGACTCGCCGTGCTCGTGGAACAGCGCGTCGTACACGCCGAGATCGGTGCTTTCGTAGGGGATGTTGGCGCTGATGTTGGCGGTGTAGCCGGTGGCCCACCACACGTCCTCGTCCCAGTAGGTGCTGTTGGAGGCGCCGATGTAGCCGATCATGCCCTTGTTGGGCGCGCGCAGGAACGTCTCGGCGAAGCACTCGCCGTAGTCGTAGGTGCTGGTGAGGCAGCAGTTGCCGATCGCGAGGCCGTACTTCCCGACGTTCTGCAGGCTGTTGATGTTGGCCTGGGTGAACGTGGGATCCGACCACGAGGTCTGGCTGCCGTGGGCGGTGTAGTTGACGAACGCACGGCCCTGGGAGACCTCGCTCACGATGAGCGCGTCGTCGCTGCCCGACTGCGGGTACAGGTGGACGTCGGCGTCGATGCCGTGGGCGGCGTTGAAGTAGTTCACCGTGCCGTAGTTGATGGTGCCGTTGCCGTGGGTGCTGCCGTAGCCGGTGTCGTAGCCGGCGATCAGCACGACCTCGTCGAGGTAGCTGGGGTCGGGCATGGTGAACTGGTCGTACATCATCGTCTTGTCGAGGATGGCCTGCAGCTGGCTGCTGTTGGTGGCCGAGAAGCGCCCGTAGTAGATGTCCGGCACGTAGTCGCCGTCGATCGTGCAGTAGGGGCGATCGGTGGCGTCGCCGTTCACCTGCCAGGTGGGGCACTGGGCCACGTCGCCCACGAACAGCACGAAGCTCGGCGCCGGCTGATCCGGCGTGGCGTCGTTGTACAGGTTGCGGATGTACGTCTGGATGCTGGTGGTGGTGGTGCCGACCTCGGGCGAACCGATCTCGCCGACCACGACGCGGAAGCCGCGTTCGGTCTTCCAGGCGATGAAGTCCTGCAGCTGGGCCGTGAACATGGACGGCGTGACGATGACGTACGTCACCTCGTCGCGGACGTGGTCGGGGAAGCTGTCGTGCAGGCCCCGGACGCCGTCGATCTCCCGGTACAGCCCCTCGAAGAACGGGCTGTAGGTGCTGGCCCACAGCGCCTGCGAGGCGGCCTTGCTGCCACCCTCGAAGTGCACGCGCAGCTCGAGGCTCTCGGTGATCTCCAGCTCGCCGGCCACGGGGTCGTAGCGCACGGGCGCGACCTCGAGGCGGGCGTAGTCGACCGCGCGCAGGCGGCCCTGGGGCACGACGGAGGCCACCGGCGCCAATGCCTTGAGGCCCGCCGCCTGGTAGGCGGCCTGGTCGAAGGCGAAGACGGCGGTCGCCGGGTCGTCGCTCTTGCTGAGGCTGGCCTGCGCCGGCATGAGCAGGTGCTGCACGCCCGCGTCGGCGAGGCTCACGCGGCGGGTCTGCCGGTTCAGGACCTCCACCGAGGCGACGCCGCCCTGGGGCACGGCGATCAGGCGGTTCATCATCGGCAGGGCGGGCTGGCCCACCACCTGCGAGTTGTGGAAGCCCGGGATCATGGCCCGGGTGAAGGTTCCGGCCTTGGTATCGACGTCGACGAACTCGAGCTGGCCGACCGCGATGCGCACGGTGAGGTCGCCGGCGCGGTCGGCGGTGACCTCCAGGCTGGGCTGCGTGCCGAGGTCGAGGGTGCTCTTGGCCACGGCGGCGCCCGTCACCAGGGACAGGACCGCCAGCACGAACATGACGTGAACGAGCCGCATGCGGAGACCTTCTTTCACGGGTTGATCGACATACGCCCCGGCCGGGGCGGGACCCTGCGTCGATACAAGAATATCAGAACGAAGGTTCGTGATAAAGCGTGTTTTGAAAAAAGAATCTTTGTTGTTGTTTTATGCGCCTCTTGCCTGATTCGACTGTAAACGAGTCTGACACCCGACCTCAATACGGCCTAAGCCCCACGATGACCGAGCTTTAGCTCACCTCAAGGGCGGTGCGCACCCCGTCCTGACAACCGGGCTCGGGCAGGGATCCATGCGCAGCATTGCAACGGCCCGGCTCGCGTTCAGCGAGCCGGGCCGAGCGATCCCAGGCCGGGCCCGGGTGTCAGGACAGGGTGCCCCCCGCCAGTTCGAGCCGGTCGAGGCTCTGTGCTGTTTCCGGGGCATCAAGACCCTGACCGCCATGACGATTCTGAGCGAGATCGGTGACATCAAGCGCTTCCGCTCGCCGCGGCAGCTCATGGGCTATACGGGTCTGGTTCCCAGCGAGCGCAGCAGCGGGGACAAGCAGCGACGTGGACCGATCACCAGAGCCGGCAACCGATTCCTGAGGCGCGTGCTCATCGAGAGCGCCTGGCACGACAGCAAGCAAGCCAGTTCGACGCTGGTGCTCGAGAGACGACGCATGGGACAAGACCCCGCGATCGTCGGCATCGCCACCAAGGCCCAGCACCGACTCCGTCGTCGTTACCTCCATCTCGCAAGGACCAAGCACACCAATAAGGCGATCACCGCGGTGGCCAGGGAGCTCGTTGGCTTCATCTGGTCCATGCTATGGGAGATCGACCGCCACTGACGCGGTCAACAGAGCGTGAGGGAAGAGGAAGGCCAGGGGAATCCTCGTCTCAAGTATGCGACGAGCCTCGGCTCGACTCGCGCTGTTCGAGGGAGATCGCCCCGGACGGACAGCATCATGTGCGCGGACGACCGCGCGGATATCAGTCTGATCGACCGTCGACCACGCCTCTTCCCTCCGATCATCGGAGGCAAGAAGAAGGCCCCGGCCGTTGCCGGCCGGGGCCAAGGGATGGGCTTGCCTCTACTTGACTAGCCGCTCCATATCACTTGATGAGGGCCATCCGTCCGACCGCTCGGTGGTCGGCGGAGCGAACCTCGTAGAAGTAGATGCCGGCGGCGGCGGGCCGGCCGGCCGCGTCCTCGCCACGCCACTGGACGGAGTGCACGGAAGGTGCGAGGTCGGCATCCAGCAGGGTCTTGACGCGTCGGCCCCGCAGGTCGAAGACGGTGATCGTGGTGCGGGCCGCGGTCGGGATGGCGAAGCGGATCGTCGTCACGGGATTGAAGGGATTGGGGAAGTTGGGCTCGACGCTGAAGGCCACCGGCACGTCAGCCGGGTCGACGGAGACCGTGCCGCAGGAGGCCGCGAGCGCGCCGATCAGGCCACAGCCGCTCTGTGCGGGCGCGCAGGGGCCGCCCGCGCTCACGCGATAGTCGCCGCCCGCCGCATCGCAGAACTGGGGGTCGAACGAGACGTTGCCATTGGTCCCGGTGGGGTCGCCGACGCCGCCGTAGTTGTTGCCGGCGTTGCCGAAGACGTCGTTGCAGGTCAGGGTGACCGAGGGCGAAGTCAGATTCATGCCGTTGGCCGTGCCGGCGCCGCCGGTGTTGAAGGCGGAGATCGTGTTGCTGATCGCGATCGTCGCGCCCTGGAGATTGACTCCCGCACCGCCGGTGACGCTGGCGTTGTCGGCCACGGTCAGGTTCGACAGGGTAGCCGTCCCCGCCCCGGTGGCGTACACGGTACCGCCGAAGATCAGCGACTGGTTGCCAACGAACACCGACCCCGTGAGGTCGATGGTGGGGCTAGCGACGAGCTGGATGCCGCCGCCGCCCTGGGCGCTGTTGGCGCTCACGGTGCAGCCGTCGAGCGTGACGGTCACCCCGTTGGTCGAGAGGCCACCGCCGGACATGAAGGTGGCGGTGGGGGTGGGGCCGTTGCCGTCGAGCACCACATCCATGAGGTCGATGCTGCCGGTGCCGGCCGCATGGATGCCGCCGCCGAGGGTCTTGGCCGAATTGCCGGCTACCTCGCCGCCGGTCATCGAGAGGAATGCCGGTCCGTTGACCTGGCCGAGGTAGATGCCGCCGCCTTGGTCGGCGTCGAGGTGGTCGGTCACCGTGACGTCGACGAGGGTCACGTCGGCGTCGAGGATGCAGAGGCCGCCGCCCTTGGGCAGGTTCGCGAAGTCGTCGGTGATGAGGGTGTTCGCATCCACGGTCACGCGCGAGAGCGTGGGGGCGCCCTGGTAGATGAAGATGCCGCCGCCGAGGGTAGCCTGGTTGTTCGACACAACCACGTCCTCGAGCGTCGCCTGGCTGTTGTGCAGCAGCACGCCACCGCCGCAGCCGAGCTGGGTGCTGGAGCCCACCGAGTTGCCGGTGATGGTCAGGTGGCGCAGGGTGGGCGACTGGTTGCTGATCAAGAGGCCGCCGCCGTACCGACCAGGGTAGGGGATGTCGCTGAACGTACGGCCGCCGCCGTTCTGCAGCACGAATCCGTCGACGACGGTCGCCGCCGTCACCGGCCCGAAGAACTCGAGCGCCGGGTTGGCGCCGTCGGCCTGGATCACGGTCGGCGTGCCCATGGGGTCCCGGGTCTCGTAGTCGGCGCCGTAGCCGCCGAGCACCTGCAGATCGCGATCGATGACCGAGAAGCGAGGGAGCACCTGGGAGGCCAGGACGCGGATCTCATCGCCGGCGGACGCGCAATTCATCGCGTCGCGGATCGCGGCGTACTCCTGCGGCACGCGCTGCTGGTTGTCGCCGAGAGCCGCGGTGAGGTTGACCCGGCCATGGCCGAGCAGGCCCTCGTAGCCAGGGTTCGCGTCGTCGATGTCGTCGCAGGAGTTGCGGATGATGCTCGACACGGTGGCGGCCGAGTAGCCGGGGTTCGCCGACCAGATGAGGGCCGCGGCGCCCGCGGCCAGCGGCGACGAGAAGCTCGTGCCCTGGGTCGTGCCGTAGGTGCTCTCGCCGGTGGCCCGCGAATAGGCCGTGGTGTAGATGCCGACGCCGGGGGCGCAGATGTCGATCCAGGTGCCGTAGTTCGAGAACGACGCGCGGCCGTCGTCCTGCTGGGTGGCGGCGACGGCCAGCACCCGGGTTTCCGAGCCCGTGCCGTCGGGGTAACCGCAGAGGTAGGACGCGTCCTGGTTGTCGTCGTTGCCGGCGGCGGTGAAGATGAGGCCGCCCGCGTTGAGGAATTCCGAGACGCCGAAGCTCAGGATGCTGGAGCTGCCCCACGAGGCGTTGAAGATGCGGGCGCCCTTGGCCGCGGCGTAGAAGAGCGCCTGCGACGCCCAGTCCATGCGCACCACGCCGGTGGTCTCGCCGTTGGGCAGGTAGCCCACGCGCAGGGCCATGATCTTGCAGCCGGGAGCCGTGCCCGCGATGCCGATGCCGTTGTTGGTCAGCGGGGCGACCACGCCGGCGCAGTTGGTGCCGTGGCTCTCGTAGTCGCTGGGGTCGTTGTCGGCGATGTTGTTGTCCTCGTCGGGATAACCGTTGACGCCATTGACCCAGTCCCAGCCGCGGATGTCGTCGACGAAGCCGTTGCCGTCGTCGTCCACTCCCGGCGTGCCGTAATACTCGGTCCAGTTGGTCCAGATCGCGCCGTTGACCTTGTCGGGGTGGGGGCCGCCGAGGTCGGGATGACGCCAGTCGACGCCCGAGTCGGCGATCGCCACGATGACCGTGCTGTCGCCCAGGGTCTCGGCCCAGCCGCCGAGGGCGCGGATGTCGCCGCCGCCGAGCGAGGTGTTGCGTAGGTAGTACTGGTTGTTGAGGTCGTTGGGCAGGAAGGCGGTGCCGTACTGCTTGCAGATGTCCACGGCGCGCGCCTCGCTCACTCCGGCCGCGGCGCGGTAGGCGGCGATCACCTGGTCGAGGTCCACGGGGCCGGCGAAGTCGACGGCCCAGTAGCGCTGCATCTCGGCCCGTGTGCTGGCCTTGTCGAAGCTCTGGAGGAAGGGGCCATAGAGCGGGGTGATGTCCCGGACGCCGAACCGGCCGGCGAGGGCGTCGAGGTCGGCGCGGCCGGTCTGCGGCACGCCGGCGGTCTTGTCCACCCGCAGTTGCAGGCCGGGCTCGACGGTCACGAGGATGCGGTCGGGCACGTGCCCCACGACGCTGGAGTTCTCGAAGGGCACGCCCGCGGCCGCGGTGGCCAGCAGAGCGACGAGGATCAGGGGAAACGAGCGGTTCATCAGACAGCCTCCGGCGGGTGGCGGAAGGGGCGTTTCATCGGCCCGACAGCAAAATAACCTCACCAAAAGATGATACTCCTCTATCCTCCTCAAGGCAACGTCCCCGCTCGGTCGCGATCGCATGGCCGCCCGCAACCCGACGCCGGGAGCCTTCACGCACACCGGCCCCGGAATGTCCGCGATCGGTCATTCCGGGGCCGGCGTACTGCGGGACCACAGGCCTCTACTTGATGAGGGCCATCCGCCCGACGGCCCGGTGGTCGGCGCTCCGCACCTCGTAGAAATAGACGCCGGCGGCCGCCGGTCGGCCGGCCGCATCCTGTCCCCGCCATTGCACCGTGTGCACGGACGGTGCGAGGTCAGCATCCAGCAGGTTGTGACCCGCCGTCCCAGCACGTCGAAGACGGTGACCGTGGTGCGGGCCGCGGTCGGGATGGCGAAGCGGATCGTGGTCACCGGATTGAACGGGTTGGGGAAGCACGGCTCCACCGCGAAGGCGACCGGCACATCGGCACTCTCGACCCCGGTGGCCGTGCCGCATGACGCCTCGCGCGCGCCGATGAGGCCGCAACCGCTCTGCGCCGGAGCGCAGGGGCCGTCGGCACTTACCCGGTAATCGCCGCCCGCGGCATCGCAGAACAGGGGGTCGAGCGACACGTTGCCGGCGGTCCCGGTGGGATCGGTCACTCCGCCGTAGTTCGCCCCGGCGTTACCGAAGATGTCGTTGCAGGAGAGCGCGGCCGAGCCCCCGGCCACGTTGATCCCGTTGGCCGTGGCGCCGCCGGTGTTGAACGCGCTGATGGTGTTGCTCACCGTGAGCGCCGAGTTCGTCGCGTTGATGCCGGCGCCACCGGTGACGCTGCTGTTGCCGGCGATGGTCAGGCCGGCGAGATCGGCCGCCGCGGCATCGACCAGGTAGACGGTGCCGCCGAAGATCAGCGACGTGTTGCCCGTGAACAGGCTGCTCGATAGGTCGACCGTGGGCGCGCCGACCAGCTGGATGCCGCCGGCGCCCTGCGCGCTGTTGTCGGTCACCGTGCAGCCGTCGAGGGTGACGCCCACGCCGCTCGCGTAGATCGCGCCGCCGGACATGAACGTCGCGGCCGGGGTGGGGCCGTTGTTCTCGATCACCACGTCCATGAGGTCGATGGTGCCGGTGCCGGTCGCACAGAGGCCGCCGCCCGAGGTCTTGGCCGTATTGCCGGAGATCGCCCCACCCGTCATCGTCAGCGAGGACTCCCCGTTGACCTGGCCGACGTAGAGGCCGCCGCCCTGATCGAGACCCACGTGCCCGCTGACGGCGACGTCATTGAGCGTGACGTCGGCATCGAGGATGCAGAGGCCGCCACCACGGGGAGGGTTGGCCAGGTTGCCGGCGAACGGCAGGTTGGCGTCGATGACGACGCGCGTCAGCGTCGGGCTGCCCTGGTAGATGAAGGCGCCGGCCCCGAGGGCCGCGGTGTTGCCGCTGATCGTGATGTCCTCGAGGACGGCCTGGCTGTTGTACAGCAGGACGCCGCCCCCGCAGCCGAGCTGGCTCGCCGAGCCCACCGAACTGCCGGTGATGATCAGGTTGCGCAGCGTGGGAGACTGGTTGGTGACCACGACCGCCCCGCCGTAGCGGCCGGGATAGGGGATGTCGCTGAAGGTCCGGCCGCCGCCGCCCTGGAGGCGGAACCCGTCGACCACGGTCGCGTTGGTCACCGTGCCGAAGAACTCTAGCGCCGGCGAGACCGCCGAGGCCTGGATCAGGGTCGGGCTGCCGATGGGGTCGCGGCTCGTGTATCCGGCCGCATGCCCGCCCTCGATGGTCAGGCCCTTGCCCACCACGCTGAACGGGGCCAAGACCTGGCTCGCCAGGACCTTGATCACGTCGCCGGGGGTGGCCTCGTTGATCGCGTCGGCGATGCTGGCGAACTCCTGCGGCACCAGCTGAACGCTATCGCCGAGTGCGCGCAGCACGTTGATCCGTCCGTGACCCAGCAGGCCCTCGTAGCCCGGATTGAGCTGGTCGATAGGGTCGCACGTGTCCTGGATGAGCGCCGCCAGCTGGGACGACGTCAGCTGCGGGAGCGCCGACCACACCAGGGCGCAGGCTCCGGCGGTGATGGGGCTGGAGAAGCTCGTGCCCTGCGTGGACGAGTAGGTGCTCTGACCGGACTGGAAGCTGTAGGCGGTGGTGTAGATGTTCTTGCCCGGCGCGGTCACGTCGACCCAGGTGCCGAAGCTCGAGAAGTCGGCCTTGCCGTCGTTGCTGTTGGACGCGGCGACCGTGAGCACGCGGTCGTCGGGGTAGCTCTGCAGGTAGCCGGCCTCGTCGTTGTTGTCGTTGCCGGCCGAGACGCAGATCACCAGGCCGGCGTTGAGCGCGGCGTTGATGGCGCTGGCGAAGGACGCCAGGTAGCTCGTGCCGTAGGAGAGGTTGATGATGTCGGCGCCGTTGGCCGTGGCGTACACGAAGGCCTGCGCCATGTAGGACGCATAGGCCACGCCGTTGCCGTCGGTCGTATGCCAGCCGATGCGCACGGCCATGATCTTGCAGCCCGGCGCGAGGGCAGCGACGCCGATCCCGTTGCCCGTGATGGGAGCGATGCAGCCGGACACCAGGGTGCCGTGGCCGTCGAAGTCCATGGGGTCGGCGTCGGGCGGGCCGTAGTCCTCGCCAGGCCAGACCTGCGCGGCGGACACGTTCACGAAGTCCCAGCCGCGGACATCGTCGATGAATCCGTTGCCGTCGTCGTCGACGCCGGCCGTACCGTAGTATTCGGTCCAGTTGGTCCAGATCGCACCGTTGACCTTGTCGGGATGCGGGCCGCCGAGGTCCGGATGGTGCCAGTCGACGCCGGTGTCGAGCACGGCCACCACCACGTTGGAATCACCCAGCGATTCGGCCCAGCCGCCGAGGGCGCGCACGTCGGCGCCGCCCAGCGAGACGTTGCGCAGGTGCCATTGGGGCCCGGCGAGGTCGTTGGGCAGGTACGCGGTGCCGTGGGTCGGCAAGACGCGGTCGGACTCCGAGGTCTCCACCATGCGGAGTTGCCGGAGCTCGGAGTTCAGTGCATCATTGCCCGACTTGTCGGCGTGGGTGAGGATGTAGTGCCGGGCCAGGTCGGCCCTCACCGCGGGATCCGCGAAGGCGTCCGCCATGGTCCCGAAGAGCGGCTCGAGGGTCTGCGCCCCGTGGCGGTCCAGGACCGCGTCGAGGTCGGTGAGGCCGGTGTGCGGAACGCCGCCGCTCTTGTCCACGGCCAGCTTGACGCCGGGAGCGAAGGACACCACCACCCGGCCGGGGACCTCCGGCGCGCTGGCGGCGACGGCGGACGAAGAAAGGCCGGCGACGATGCTCGCGCAGAGCACCAAGGCGAAGATCGGCAAGATCCTGTTCATCGAGTTCCCCTTTGGAACGTATGGACGAGCGCGTTCGAGGACCTGAGCAGCGGGTGCGCGCTGGTGCCCGGGATGGGTCGAATTGACCCATGATGATACAGGAAAACTGCCAAGATATCAATTCGTTGGTTGTGCCGCGGAGATTGTTGACGAGGCGGAACCGGAGGTCTGACGCTCCTGCACGTGACCGGAGAATGCCGGATTTCAGGCGCCGTTGAGGGGCAGAGAGCTTGAATCAGCCAGAGCAACAATGTCCGTGGCACGATCAGGGGGCCCCATGGGCGGATTGAATATTGTTTTCATAGAATCCTTCGACGGCGGCTCCCACCGCGCGTTCCGCGAGGGCCTCAGCCGCCACTCCCGCCACCGGATCCGCTCGCTCACCTTGCCGCCCCGCTTCTGGAAATGGCGTATGCGTGGCGGTGCGGCCTGGTTCGCCGACCAGCTCGCTCGCGATCCTGCGCCGTGCGACCTGATCCTGGCGACCAGCCTGCTCGACCTCGCCGACCTGCGCGGACTGTTGCCGCCGCCGCTGGACCGCAAGCCGCTCGTCCTGTACATGCACGAGAATCAGCTCACCTACCCGCTGTCGCCTCACGAGGAGTTCGACTTCCACTTCGGCTACACGAACATCGTCAGCTGCCTGGCGGCCGACTGCGTGGTCTTCAACTCCGCGTTCCACCGGGACCTGTTCCTCGATTCGTTGCCCAGCTACCTCGGCCGCATGCCGGAGGCGGTGCTTCCGGGGGTCCGTGAGCGGCTGGCACCCAAATGCCATGTCCTGCCGGTGGGGCTGGATCGTGAACCGCGGGCCGAGCCTGGAGTGGCCGAGTGGCGGGGCGGTCCTTGTGCGAGGTCGGCCGGCCCCGCCTGGCCCCGAGGCGAGCGGCCCCTGGTGCTCTGGAATCATCGCTGGGAGTTCGATAAGCGGCCCGACGTCTTCGCCGCGGCCGTCGGGCAGCTGCTGGACGCGGGCCTCGATTTCGACGTCGTCCTGCTGGGCGATGATCGCCATCATGCCGAGGTCTTCGCACCGCTGGTCGCCCGCCTCGGCGACCATTGCCTGCATGCCGGCTTCCTCGACGACCGTCGGCGATACGACGCCTGGCTGGCGGCCGCGGACATCGTCGTGAGCTGCGCGGAGCAAGAGTACTTCGGCATCGCGGTGGCCGAGGCCGTACACGCGGGCTGCTACCCGGTCCTGCCGCGTCGCCAGGTGTACCCCAGCCTGTATGGCTCGCGGTGCCGGGGGCGTCACCTCTATGACGACGACGCCCAGCTCGTCGACCTGCTGGCCGACCTCGTGGCCGGGGACGCGGCCGGACACATGTGCTCCCTGGCCGGCGACGTGGATGCGTTCCGCTGGCCGCGCCTCGTCCCGCACTATGATGATCTCCTGGCCGCGATCGCGCGGGCCGGAGGAAAGGCCGCACCGTGAACCGTCCGTTGTACCTGATCGATGTCGAGGGCGTGCTGGTCGTGGACAAGAGCTACCGACCGGTGGCGGGCTCGGTGGCCTGGCTCAACGGGCTCGGGGACCGGGGCATCCGCTGGCGCCTGGTCAGCAACAACACCACTCACCGCCCGGACGAGCTGGTGGCGGCGCTCAACGACGCGGGCTTCGTGGTGCCAAGCGACCATCTCTCGGGTGCGCTCACCACCGGCCTGGCCCAGCTCCAGCGGGAAGGTTGGCGGCGGTTGAACTGGCTGGGGGCCCATCGTCTGCGCGGGTGGCTCCGTGAGCAGGGATTCAGCCTGACCGACGAGTCGACCGGCGCCTGCGATGCCGTGGTCCTGGGGGTCAGCCCCGAACTGACGCTGGGCCAGCTCGATCGGGCGATGACCCAGCTCAGGGAGGGCGCGGTGCTGATGTGCTTGCACCGCAACCGCTTCTGGCTCGACCGGGGGGGACGTCCGCGCCTCGGGCCGGGGGCGCTCGCGGCCGCGCTGCTGGCCGCGGTGCCGGGCGCGCGCTGTCTGACGGCCGGCAAGCCTGAACCCGCCGTCTACCAGGACGCCCTCAAATCCCTTGGCGGAAAGCCCGCGGACGCGCTATTTATCAGCGACGATCCGTTCACCGATCTGGTAGGAGCCCGCCAGCTGGGCATCGCCACGGTCTTCGTGCTCAGCGGCAAGTACCAGAGCGCCGATGTGCTCGACGAGTTGCCGAGGGACCAGCGCCCCGATCTGGTCCTCCAGCGCGCCGATCAGCTCAGTCAGGACCACGCTTGAACACCAACGCGCCCGTCGAGGATCCCCGCAACGAACAGCGCCGCGAGCGCCTCCAGGCCATGTCCC
This sequence comes from Candidatus Krumholzibacteriia bacterium, assembly GCA_041390065.1. Taxonomy (GTDB): domain Bacteria; phylum Krumholzibacteriota; class Krumholzibacteriia; order LZORAL124-64-63; family LZORAL124-64-63; genus Glo-17. Next base: position 272,501 of record JAWKQQ010000006.1, on the reverse strand, counting down.
TGACCGCCTGGGACCTGTCGCGCGACGGTGGCACCGAGCGTCGTGATCCGCGTGCCCGCGTGATGATGCTCCGGACGCACGAGCGCCTGCGCATGATGTCGGAGGCCGAACTCGGCGTGCCCAAACACAAGCGCAGCTTCCTCAAGGTCGGCGAGGAAGGCCGACCCGGCGTTCTGCTGATCCACGATACCGAGCAGACTCCCGCCCATCTGGTGCCGGTCGCCAGGGCGTTGCACGCGGCGGGCTTGACCGTCCATGGTCTCCTGCTCGCCGACGAGGGCCATGGCGTCACGAGCCGGCCGGAGGCCCGCTGGCGCGCCACCCTGCAGCAGGTCCGGCATGGATACCGCCTGCTGGCGAACTCGTGCTCGCAGGTCTACGTCCTCGGCGTCGGTTTCGGCGCGGCGCTGGCCGTGCACCTGGCGCACCGCGAGAAGGTGTCCGGCCTGGTGCTGCTGTCCCCGGCGCTGGCCCCCCGGGTGGACCTCGGCCTCCGCCTGTTGAAGACGTTCGGGTTGCTCAAGCTGCCGCAGGTGAGGCGGCGGCTGGGTCTGCGGGTCGACGTCCTCGAGGGCATGCAAGAGGCGCGCGACCTGGTCGGCCGCCTCGATCTGCCCATCTTCGGCGCCATGTGCGACGACGACGACGTGGTCTCGCCCGAGGCTCTGCGTCTGCTTCAGCGCAAGGCCCACCACCGGAGCTGTCGGTTCCGGGCCTTCCCGACGGGCGGGCACGACGTGCTCGACGCCCACGGGACGGCGAGCCTCGACGCCGACATCATCGCGTTCATCGATCAGTAGCCGCGCGCGGAGTCAGGCCGAGCCCAGCAGATGGGCGAGGTCGGCCTCGCCGAGCCGGGCTCCGAGGCCGAGCCGGCGGCGAGCCAGGGTCTGCAGCACGTGGACGTAATCCTCGCCGTGGGTGGCCAGCTTGCGCCAGACCTCCCGCGGTCCACGGAGATCCGGACAGCCGGCCGTGAGGTCGGCCGCGGCGGCGTAGCCTCGCTGCATGACCGTGAGGTCGCGGGCGCGGGTTTCCGCCCCGGTCATGCGCCAGCCCGTCCGCCGACGTCGCACGAGGTCCCCGCGATCGAAGAGCCCGAGCGCCAGCAGGCGATGGTCGGCCTGGCGACGATGGATCGCGGCCCGCGCTCGATGGCCCAGCCGGCGCGACGGCGGCATGAACAGCGGATCGACGGCCGGGGCGACCCCGACGGCCGGATCCGAGGTCACCCAGTCGACGAGAAGCCCGAGGATGTACATGTTGACATCCTCGTCGGTGCCCCGGCAGTTGGTCGCGAACCCGGCCTCGGCGCGAGCCTCGAGCAACGGCTCGGCGAAGAACCAGCCCAGCGGACGCCGCCCTTCCCAGTCCGGGAACAGCGACAGGTAGCGCGGTCGAGATGGGCTCAGCGCGGTCGGGGTCGGCATCGAGATCCTCCGTTGATGGGCGGTCCTCGTCCGTTGGTGCACGCCGCGTGCCCAGGACCTAAGTGCATGTGAAGCATAGGATTGCGCCGATCGACGGGCGCCGCCCGAGCGCGGAGGCCTGAGCAGGACCGATCCGGGGGCGGCGAGGTCTGGCCAGCATCCGGCCGGTCGCCGGCGGCCCGACATTTTCTGCTTTGGTCCCGAGATCCGCGGCCGATATCCGGACGGACGCAGCCATACCCATCCCTGCTCGGAGAGGTTTGCCGGCATGAGCGATCGGGACTTCATGAATCTGGATGACGACCTGCTCGATTCGGGCGCATCCGACCGCGGTGGCGACTGGGACGCCGATCTGCTGGGGGACTTCCCCGACGACGACCCGGCGGCCGAGGATACGACCGTTCCAGTGGCCGCGCCCGCGCACAAGGCCAGCCCGGAACCAGCCGCGGCGAAGGCGGCCAAGGCGCCGCGACGGCCCCGCTCCGCACGCAGGCGCGCGGGCGGCGGCGGCGCGCTGTGCTTCCTGCTCGTCCTGCTGGCCGGGCTGACCCTGGGGACGGGGCTGCTCACGGCCACGGGCGCCACACCGGAATCGTTGCTCGACTTCTCGGGCTTCACCGACCCGCTGACCATCGGCGACTTCCGCAGCCATCCGATCAACGCCTTCTGGCTCGCGGCGGCCGTCACGCTGGTGGCGGCGACGCTCGCGGCCGTGGCCGTCGAACGGCGGGTCAAGGGCCTGGCCGGTTCAGCCGAGGCCGATGCGCTCAAGCTCGCGGCCGTGATGAGGCTGGATCCCGATCAGCCCGAGACCTTCCAGCAGGAAGAACTGCAGGATGATCCCGAGCTGGCCAGCGTGGTCAGCAACCTGTTCGGGCACTACAACCTGCAGCAGGCCAAGCTCATGCGGTACGTCGATCTCGAGGGCGAGCTGCATCGCCTGGAGAAGGCCGTGGCGGACGCGAGCCTGGGCCAGCTCTCCGGCAACTGGGAGAACCCCGCCGCGGGCAGCCTGGCCGACCAGATCGTGCGGGTGCTCAGCGCGAGCCAGGAGGCCGGCTTGCAATCCGGCCAGCGGCTCAAGACCCTCGAGCAGGAAGGGCCCGATCTGGTGACCGGTCTGCGGGACGCCCGCAGCTGGAACGCCGCCACCCTCGACCAGCTCAACCACCAGCTCGCGTCTGCCGATCGGCTGGCCCGCCACCTCGGCAAGCTCGTCGAGCAGGCCCCGGCCGACGACCAGCGCAACCGCCAGCTCGACCGTCTGCGCCAGGCCTTGCAAGCGGTGCAGGACGAGCTCGCGAACCTGCCCGCGCGTGGCGCCGAGCGCCGCCGTGACCCCGGGGCGCCGTTGACCACCCTCGTGGAACGGGCGAGCCGGCTGGCGTTCCAGATCGCGATGGAGGTCGCGCGGCTGGGGGCCAAGGGCGAGCGGTTGCTTCCCTTGACCCAGGATCTCGAGGAACTCACCACCGAACTGCGTCGCGGCGCCGATACCCCCGGCAAGGATGGTCAGGACGATCCGCGCGAACGCGCCCTCGACGCCGTGCGCGGACGGTTGGCCGAACTCGATCCGTCGGTGCTCGCCGATCTCGGCGCTTCGTCCATGGCGTCGGTGGTCCAGCAGGCGGCCCCGCTGGCCGGGCAGACGGCGGCCTCGCTGAGCCAGCTGGCGCGCGGCTTCAACGTGCAGACGGCGCGGCTCTCGCAGCTGCTCAACGTCGCCGGCGATCTCACCGGCCTCGATACCGGTGGCGAAGGCGATCCGGAGGCCGGACCGGGCGCCGGCCTGGCCGTCGACCAGTTCGATCCCTTCGGCTCCGAGCGTCTGCCCGAGACCGGCCTGGTGGCCGATCCGTTCGCCAGTTCCGGAGGCTCGATCTTCGATGCCGCCACGCAGGCGGGATTCGGCGGGGAGTTCTCGCAGGTCGTGCTGCCCGGGCAGGACGACGCCCACGCGAGCGCCACGGCCACGCCGGATCTGGCGCCGGCCGCAGTCCCCGAGCCGGCCGCGACCGCCGCCCCGGGCGCCGCGGTCACGGGGGTTCCTGCGGAGGCCGAAAAGATCTATGATCTGAGCGAGTTCGCTGCGCAGCGGCTGCCGGCCGAGGCGAGCGCCGCTGCGGAAGAGCAGGTCTACGACCTGAGTGAGTTCGATGCCGTGAAGATCAGCTGACCGGACCCATGGAACCGACCGAACGTCATCTGGTCGATCTGCTGGCGGAGCTGCGGGAGCGGCTCCGCCAGTTCGCGCAGAAGCCGTCCGGTGCCGCCGCCGCCGCCCGCCCCCGCGGCGCCCTCGGTCCTGCCGAGCGCCTGGCGCTGGCGGCGCGGCTCCTGGCGGCCGAACTGGCCGACCGCGCGGGCGAGCCTGCGGCCACGGCCCACCAGGCGTTCCAGGACCTGGCCGACGCCGTCGAACACCTGCCCACACCTCTGAGCGGCAGCCACCTGGCCGCGGATCTCGAGGAACTCGTCCAGGTGTTCGAGGACCTGGCGTGTGCCTGGGACCGTCGGCACCAGGTCGACATGGCCCTGCTGTGGCAGCGGGTCTGTCTGGCCGGGCGTCAGCTGTGGCCGCCGCTGGCGGATGACGCAGGGGCGCCTGCGGAACCGTCGCAGGCCGCCCCGCCGACCCCGGCGCCGGCCCCGCCGCCTGCGGTGGCCGAGCCGCTGGCCATCACCGAGGTCTGGCTCCTGGTGGCCGGACGCGTACGGCGGGAGACCCTGGTGCGGCGGCTGGCGCAGTCCGGCGTGCGGGTGGCCTGCCCGACGGATCTCGACGCCGTCCTCGCCGACCTCGCGCAGCAGCGCCAACCCGATCTGCTGGTCTGCGATGACGCGGCGCCGACCCGCTACCACCAGCGACTGCGCGCGCGGCTCGGCGCCGGCGCCCCGCCCCTGGTGATGGTGCGCGGCCGAGCCGACGGCCACGGCCCTGCCCCGCTGGTCTGGTCGCCGCCCTACCGGCCGGGTGACCTCCTGGCTTGCCTGGGCGATTGAAGCCCCGCCGATTCCCACCATCTCGCCCGGTTCCCGTCCGCACCTGCTTGCGGATTGCAATGCCTCGGGGTGCCCCGTTGGCCTCACCAGAGCGCGCGGTGGCGCGTCGTTTCCCGCTGGGCGGTGATTCCCGGCGACCGGAGACCTCATCCACGCCGGGGCACGGGAGTTGCTGACTCCCGGTTCACACAGGTGGCACTGTGGCTGCTTTGCAAGCACGACCCAGGGAGAACAGGTCATGCTCGACCAGAAGGACCGTCCGTCCATCCTCATCGGGGCCGAGGACACCTCAAATCAGGTGCTGACCTCCGGCGAGGCGGCCGATTACCTGAAGATGCATGTCAAGACCGTCTGCCGGCTGGCCAAGGAAGGGAAGATCCCGGCCAAGAAGGTCGGCAGCGAATGGCGTTTCCTGAAGAGCGTGCTCGACGGCTGGCTGGCCGAGACCCTGGTGTAGGCCGGGGCCGGCTCATGGCGACGCGCTTCTCACCCCTCAAGCTGCCCGATCCCGCGGTGTTCGGCGTGCGCGTCCACGGCGCGTTCGGCCGCGGTGATCGCCAGCGCCTGCTCGATCTCGGCAAGCGGTGCCTCGAGCGCGGCAAGCTGAAGCTTCTGCTCGACTGCGCCGACCTCGACAGCCTCGGTGGCAGCGGGGCCGGGGTGCTCGCCGAGTTGCAGCAGCAACTGCAGGCGAGGGGCGGCGAGGTGGTGTTCGCGGCCGCCGGTCCGGTGATCCAGCGATTCCTCAACCAGAAGTTCCAGGGTCTGCCGCTGCGCTGCTTCGAGACCGTCGAGGCGGCCCTGTCGGGTCTCGGCACCGGATTGCAGCTGCTCTCGCGTGACGAGGTCGAGCCGGCGCCGCCGCCGGCCCGGGGCAAGGACCTCGACCAGCTGCTGGACGGCTACGAATCCGACCAGGCGGCCCGAGCGCCGATGAGCGGCGGACCGCCGATCTGGTGACGGCGGCCTACGTGTCGCTCGACGACGTGCTGGGCGCGGCGGGGTCGGGCGAGAACCCCACCGTCCTGGCCGAGGCCCTCAGCATCCTGCTCGACGCCCACGACCTCGCGGCCGAGGCCGTGGTCTGCGTCCGGCAAGGCGATCATCTCGAATCCTCCGACGGAGTCTGGCGGCTCCCGGTGGCCGGCGGCATCACCGAGACCGTTCTGCGGGTCCGGCGACCCTTGACCATGATCGACGTCCAGGACGGCGACCTCTGGGACGAGGAGAGCCAGTTCCTCGAGGACCTGCGGCCCGACCTGATCCTGCCGTTGCTGCGCGGCGATGACCTCATGGGGGTGGCGTGCCTGCGGCGCTCGGGCGAGGAGCGCGACTACAACCTCGCCGAGGTCTTTGCGCTCGAGATGCTGCAGCGCCTGCTGGCGCAGGCCGCCGGCGACCCCGCTCCGGCCGCGTCCGCATCGTCGGAGACCCCGACGGCGCCGGCTGGTCGGATGGTCGCGCTGCCCGCGTCGAACGATCGGGAGGTCCTGCTCGGGGTCAAGCTCGACCTGGCTCGCGGCCTCCAGGACGCGCAGGACGTGCCCCATTTCTGGCAGGTCTTCATCGCCCGCCTGCGGCTGGCGGCGAGCGTTTCCAGCCTTCTCTACGTCGACACCGCCGACGGGTCGAACGCGCTCTTCGCCGCCGGCGAGGCTCGTCGTCACGAGGAGGCGTTCGACCTCGGCAATGAACGGTTGCGCCTCTTCTTCCGAACCCTCGAGCGGCCGGTCGAGATCGAGAACATGCCGGCCAGCTTCGCCGCCGTCCGCGACCAGCTGCTCGCGCGCGGCCTGCAGTGGCTGGTCTCGCTCCGGGTGGAGGACGAGTGCCTCGGCATGGTCGCGCTGAGCCTGGACTGGTCCTGCCGGTCCCTCGAACCGACCGACGAGATCCACGGCATCATGGAGATCGCGGCCGAGGCGCTCCAGCGCCTGCGCGACGGCCAGCGTCGGGCGAACATGAACCTGGGGTTGCTCGAATCCCTGCTCGTCGGCGATGACCACGGCGCCCCCGATCGGATCACCCGGGAGACGGCGACGGCGGTGCGGCGACTGGCCCGCGAACTGGGTCTGCCGCCGGATCAGGAGCGCGACCTCGTGCTTGGCGCGTTGCTCCGCAATGTCGCCCAGGAACCGGGGACGGCGGACGACCTCGACGCCGACCACCTGACCGGCGACGAGTGGGAGCGATTCCGGGCCCATCCCGAGGCCGGCGACCGGCACATGGCGGCGCTGGACGCCCCGGCGGCCGTGCGCAACGCCATCCGGCACCACCATGAGCGTTTCGACGGCCGTGGGTTCCCGTTGGGGCTGGCTGGACGTGACATCCCGCTGATGGCGCGACTGGTCGCGCTGGCCCAGCTCTATGCCCTGGTGCTGGTGCGCGAGGGACGGACCATCGCCACCAACACCCTGCGCGCGGAGGCCGGCAGGGCCCTCGACCCCGATCTGACCGAGATCTTCCTGAAGTCGCTCCGGCGAGGCGACCAGCCGAGGGAGGCCGAGGACGTGATCGCCGTCTGAGCCGCGCGTCGGTGTCTCAGGTGTCTCAGCCCTGCGTCCACCTGAACCATGAATCTCCGGGCTCGATCGGGCGTGTGCCGCCACGTGTCGCAGGCGACCGTGCGCCGTTCCCGTGCGCGAGACACCCGACCGCGGTCGGACCCAACGGCGGGAAAGGTCCGTCGACGCCGTTTCCGGGCTCCTGGCGCCAGATCGCAGCCGTGGGCGGGTGGTGGCCGCCGCCTTGCAAGGCCCTGCATGGTTCGTGGCCGGGGAATGGGAGGCCGCGGTGACGAACCTGGAAGGGTCGCCGGTTCGGGCGGGCGCCGACGCCGGCCGGCGGCCCTCCCTGCCGCCTGGACGGTCAGGTGCCGGCAGCTTCCGGCTCGGGCTTGCGCCGCTCGCCGGCCACCAGGATGCGCCCGATCTCGGTCTGCAGATCCTCGATGCTCAGGCCACGCCGGATCTCGCCCTCGTAGACCAGCGAGATGGCGCGGGTCTCCTCGCTGACCACGATGACCATCGCGTCGCTGACCTCGCTCAGGCCGATCGCGGCCCGATGGCGCAGGCCCAGGACGTAGCCGATGCGCTCGCTCTCGGTCGGCGGCAGGGTGCATCCGGCGGCGGCGATACGGCCGTCGCGAATGATCACCGCGCCGTCGTGCAGAGGCGCGGGCACGGTGAAGATGGTCTCGAGCACCGCCGCGTTGATCTCGGCGTCGAGCCGGGTACCGGTCTTCAACCAGCGGTCGAGGCTGACCTCGCGCTCCAGCACGATGAGCGCGCCGAGACCGCGCCGGCTCAGCCGCTCGACGGCGCGCATGATCTCCGATTCGGCCGGCAACTCGTCCGTCTTGCCCTGCAGCAGGTGCAGCCGCCGCTGCATGCCCAGGTTGGCGAGGGCCGAGCGCAGCTCGGGCTGGAACAGGATGATGAACGCCACCACCCACACGGTCTGCAGCGAGGAGATGATGCGGCCGACGACGATCATCCCGAGGCTGCTGGCCAGGAAGCTCAGCACCAGCAGGATGCCCAGGCCGGCCACCATCTGCACGGCCCGGGTCTTGCGCACCAGCCGGAGCAGCCTGTACAGCAGCCACGCCACGATGACGATGTCGAGGACGTCGATGAGCGGGCTCTTGCTGATCGCTTCCCACATGGGCGGATCCCGACGGGTTGGAGGAAGACCGACCGCCCGGGCGGCGACGGTGCCGGCACGATATCACGCAAGCGCAGGCGGCTCAACGCCTCACTGCGAACCCGGCCGCGCCTCCGCGATCGCCGCCAGCACGTCGAGGAACTGCACCGACGCCGCCACGTCGTGCACGCGCACCACGGTGGCGCCGCCGGCGTGGCCGGCCGCCAGGGCCGCCAGGCTGCCGCCGAGGCGGTCCTCGACGGGAGCGCCGGTGATGGCGCCGATGAAGCTCTTGCGAGAGGCCCCCAGCAGGAGGGGCCGACCTCGGGCCAGCGCGCGCAGACCGGCGAGCAAGGCCAGGTTGTGGTCGAGCAGCTTGCCGAAGCCGAGCCCAGGGTCGACCATCACCCGCTGCGGCGCGACCCCCGCCGTCTCGGCGGCGGCGGCGGCGGCGGCCAGCCAGTCGCCCACCTCGGCCACCGGGTCGCGGTAGCTCGGCGCCGTCTGCATGGTGCGAGGGTCGCCCTGCATGTGCATCAGCACCAGGCCGACCTTCCGTTCGGCCACCAGGCGCAGCATCTCGGGGTCGCGTCCGCCGCTCACGTCGTTGACCGCATCGGCGCCGGCTTCGAGCGCGAGGCGTGCGGTCGCCGTCCGCCGGGTGTCGACGGAAAGCGGCGCTGCGGTGAGGCTGCGCAGCTCGGCGATCACCGGCAGCAGGCGATCCTGCTCCTCGGCCGCGGACACCGGTTCGGCGCCGGGGCGCGTGCTCTCGGCGCCGAGGTCCAGCAGATCCGCACCCTGCTGCAGCATGCTCAGCGCGGCGTCGACGGCGGTCCGGGGGTCCGGACGCCGCGACGCCGGGTAGAAGCTGTCGGGAGTGAGGTTGACGATGCCCATGACCAGCGGCCGCCGCACGGCGTGCAGCTTGAGGCGGCCGAGGTCCCAGGCCGCGGCCCGTGTGGCGGGTGTAGGCCCGGGACCCTGCGGCGGCATCATGAGCGCGGCGGGCCGCCGTCGCCGTCCGGCGGCGTCGGATCGGGCTTGCCGGCCCGTTCGGCTTCCCGCTGGCGCCGGACGCTCTCGGCGAGTTCGGCAAGGTCCAGAGGCATGGCTTCGGGGTCGTCCTCCGCGGCGGGCGCGGTCGCGGTGGGGACCGGCCGGTCGGGCAACGGCTTGCCGGCGCAGATGAGGTCCACCTCGGCCCGCTCGAGGGTCTCCCGCTCCAGCAGGGCCTGCGCGATCACCTCCACCTTGTCCCGGTGCTCCTCGAGGATCTGCCGGGCCTTCTTGTACTGCTCGCTGACGATGCGGGTCACCTCGTCGTCGATGGCCTGCATGGTCTTCTCGCTGTGGGATTGCCGTCGCGAGTAGTCGCGGCCCAGGAACACCGGCTCGGCGGCCTCCTCGTAGGCGATCGGGCCCATCTCCTCGCTCATGCCGATCCGGGTGACCATGGTGCGGGCGATCCCGGTGACCGAACGGATGTCGCTGTAGGCGCCGTCGGTGATCGAGCCGAGGAAGATCTCCTCGGCCACGCGGCCGCCGAGGGAGACGCAGATCTGGTCGAGGAACTTCTCGCGCGACCGCAGGAACACGTCCTCGGCCGGCGGGGTGAAGGTCACGCCCAGGGCCTGTCCGCGCGGGATGATCGTCACCTTCTGGGCGGGGTCGGCGAACTCGCAGTACTCGGCCACGATGGTGTGGCCGGCCTCGTGGTAGGCCACGACCTTCTTGGTCTCCTCGGTGAGCACGCGGCTGCGTCGCTCCGGTCCCATCATCACCTTCTCGCGCGCCTCGATGAAGTCCTCCATGAGCACCTCGTCGTGGTTGCGGCGAGCGGCGAGCAGGGCCGCCTCGTTGACCAGGTTCTCCAGGTCCGCGCCCGCGAGCCCGGGCGTTCCCGCGGCCAGGCGCTTGACCGACACGTCCTCGGCGAAGCGCACCTTCTTCATGTGCACCTTGAGGATCGCCTCACGGCCAACGAGGTCGGGCAGGTCGACGACGACCTGGCGGTCGAAGCGGCCGGGACGCAGCAACGCGGGGTCGAGCACGTCGGCGCGGTTGGTGGCCGCGAGCAGGATCACGCCGTCGTTGCTCTCGAAGCCGTCCATCTCCACGAGCAGCTGGTTGAGCGTCTGCTCGCGCTCGTCGTGGCCGCCGCCGAGGCCGGCGCCGCGATGGCGGCCCACGGCGTCGATCTCGTCGATGAAGATGATGCAGGGGGCGTTCTTCTTGCCCTGCTCGAAGAGGTCGCGCACGCGGCTGGCGCCCACGCCCACGAACATCTCCACGAAATCCGAGCCGCTCATGCTGAAGAAGGGCACGCCGGCCTCGCCGGCCACCGCGCGGCCGAGGAGGGTCTTGCCGGTGCCCGGGGGACCCACCAGGAGCGCGCCCTTGGGGATGCGGCCGCCGAGGCGCTGGAACTTCTTGGGCGACCGCAGGAAGTCGATGACCTCCTGCAACTCCACCTTGGCCTCGTCGCAGCCGGCGACGTCGTCGAAGGTGACCTCGGGCCGGTCCATGTTCACCAGCTTGGCCTTGCTCTTGCCGAAGCTGAAGGCGCGGTTGCTGCCGCTCTGCATCTGGCGGAAGAAGAAGATCCAGACCGCCACGAGCAGCAGGATGGGCAGCATGTAGGCCGTCAGGATCTGAGTCAGCCAGGGATCGCGCGGCTCTTCCACCTCGAAGCGCACCGACGGGTTGAACTCCCGCAGCCACTCGTAGTAGTCGTCCTTACGCTGCAGGACCACGGTGAACTCGCGGACGACACGGGTGGTCCCGTCGACGACCGTCATCGGCACCTGCTCGGTGAGCCGGCCCACGCCCTTGCCCTCGACGATGGTCAGCTCGGCCACGTTTCCGCTCTCGACCTGCTCGGCGAAGGCGCTGAAGCTGATCATGTTGCTGCTCGTGTGCTTGCCCGAGTACCACTGGAACACGACCACGAGCAGGAGCATCAACAGCAGCCAGAACGCGACTCCACGGCCGGTGAAGCCGGGCCGCGGACCACCGGGACCCGCGGGAGGACGGTTGTCACGCTTGGGATCTTGCGACATCGAAGTCCTTTCGAGGCTCCGCCGCGCGGAACCGGGCCTGACACGAACTCAGCGGCGCCGCTCGTGGCGCCGCCGGGTCACCCAGATGGTAACGGCCTGTCGGGTTGTCGGCAACAGCCGGGTCCGCTCGGCCTGGGCCACGCCCACCACCCACAGCGGGCCCTCATCATCCTCGACCACCAGGAGATGAGGACGCAGGGTGGCGGGAATCCGTTGCTCCCGGGCCAGGTCACTCAACTTTTTACTGCCTCCGAGCCCGAACGGTTCCAGGCGATCCCCCTCACGGGGGTGCCGCAAACGCAGGTTTCCCCGCAGCGCGTCAGCCGCGCAGATCAGGCGCCAGCCGTCGTCGCGATCGCCCTCCGGGGGCGTCACGGGGTCCGGCGCTCGGTCCAGGGCTTCGACCCGGAGCCGCCAGAGGTCGACCGCCGTCGTCGGCGGCAACGTGCCGGACACGGCCAGGGCGTCGAAGATGCGGACCACGCGCAGGCCGCCGGGAAGGTCGAGGCCGCCGCCGGATCGGCCGTGGGCCGCCCAGCGATGCACGTCGTCGACGTGCGCCAAGGCCAGGTCCTGCGGCAGGTGGTGCAGCAGCCAGCGACGCACCACCCGGCGGCCGATCGCCGTCGGCAACGCGGCCAGACCGGCCGCCGACAGCGCCGGGCCTTCGTGGCCCTCGGGAGTCGCGACCAGGAGGCGGTCCCAGGCGTCGGCGGTCTGCGCGCGGAGGTATGCGAGGTCGGCTGCGGCCAGATCGGCCAGACGGGCCGGCGGCTCGTCGGCGCCGGGGCCGAAGATGTCGCGGACCAGGGGCAGCAGTTCGTGCCGGACCCGGCTGCGGCGGTTGCTGCCGTCGAGGTTGGTGGCGTCCTCGCGCCAGCTGAGGCCGGCGCCTGCGAGGTGCGCGAGGATCTCGGCGCGGCGGCAGCCCAGCAGCGGATGGATCACGGCGCCGTGCCGCGGCGCCATGCCGACGAGGCCGTCCAGGCCCGTCCCGCGGAAGAGCCGCAGGATGACGGTCTCGGTCTGGTCGTCGCGGTGGTGACCGGTGGCGATGGCGGCGAGGTCGTGCTCGCCGCGGATGGTCTCCAGATAGGCCAGTCGGAGCACCCGGGCGGCGTCCTCGAAGCCGCGGCCGCGCGCCCGCGCGAGGCCGCGGACGTCGCCGGCGCCGACCACCTGGACGGTGCCGAGCGACCGGCAGAGCTGACGGCAGAAATCCTCGTCGCGCTGGCTCGCCTGGCCCCGCAGGCGATGGTTGTAGTGGACCGCGACCAGCGGCCGGCCGGTGTCGCGGCACCAGTGGTGGGCGACGTCGAGCAGGGCGACGGAGTCGGCGCCGCCGGACAGCGCCACCAGCAGGCCGGCCGTCGCCGGATCACGGCCGGCGGCCACGGCGGCTTCGGCCACCAACAGCGTCAGTTGCTCGCGAACGGTGTGGATGAAGCGGCCGGACATCGAGAGCGCCCTTTCCCTGAACCCAGGCCCCGCCATGAGCCGGCACGAAAAAAGCCGCGGTGGCGGCTTGGCGAGGGGCGGGTGGTGGCGCCTCAGGGATTCGAACCCCGGACACGCGGATTATGATTCCGCTGCTCTAACCAGCTGAGCTAAGGCGCCACCCGAGATCACAGCCGACGGGCCGGGCCCGCCGCCCTCCAGCAGGGCAGGGCGGGAATTTAGGCGCTCGTACGGTTCTTGTCAAGCGGGCTCGGGAGGCCTAAGGTGCGCAGAGCGGGGCGGATGCGCCGCCCTGCCGACCCGTCCCGGAGGTCCCCGTGCAAGCGCCCTGGCTGCCCCGAACGACCGGCCCGTGGAGGAGTCCGACATCGGCCTGGAAGCGCTGGCCGACCGGACCGTCGCGGTCATCGGGTACGGAACCATGGGCCGGGCCCAGGCCCTGAACCTGCGCGATTCGGGCATCGCCGTGCTCGTGGGCGCACGGTCCGGCTCGCCGCGCGGCGACCTGGCCCGGCAGGATGGCCTGTCCGTGCAGCCGGTGGCGTCTGCCGTCGCGGCGGCCGACGTCGTGATGCTCATGCTGCCGGACGAGGCCATGGCCGAGGTCTACCGCGACGTGGTGGCGCCCAACCTGCGCCCCGCGGCGGCCATCGGATTCGCCCACGGATTCGCCGTCGCGTTCGGCGGCGTCGACCCGGGCGTCCGCGCCTGCTTCCTCGTCGCGCCCAAGGCCCAGGGCGACATGCTGCGCGAAGCGTACCGGCGCGGGGGCGGCGTCCCCGGCCTCCTGGCCGTGACCCCGGCCTCGCCCGACGCAACCTGGGGCCTGTGCGCCGCGTACGCGCGGGCCGTGGGCTGCCTGCGCGGCGGCGGCTGGGTCACCACCTTCGCCGCCGAGTGCGTGGCCGATCAGTTCGGCGAGCAGGCGGTCCTCTGCGGCGGGGTGATCGAGCTCCTGCAAGCCGCGTTCGACACGCTGGTCGACCGGGGCTACGATGCGGCCAACGCCTACTTCGAATGCGTCCACGAGCTGAAGCTCATCACCGACCTCTTGCACCGCCACGGCCTCGAGGGCTTCCGGCGGCGGATCAGTCCGACGGCGGCCTACGGCGGGCTGACGCGAGGGCCGCGGGTGATCGACCGAGAGGTGCGGCGACGGCTGGCCGTCATCCTCGACGAGATCGAGGAGGGACGGTTCGCCGCCGAGTTCCTGGCCCGCGAGGCCGACCCTGTCGCGGGGACCCGGGCCCTGGCGTCCCGCGAATCAACCACCCGCCTGGCGGGTACCGGACGCAGGCTGCAACCGCGTCTGGCGGCGCTCGAGCCGACCGTGTCCACCGATCAAGGAGAACCCCGATGACCGAACCCAGCCTCGCGAGCCCCGATCAGTCCGATCTCGACCCGGGCTCTCCGTCCCTGGGCGAGCGCGTGTCCGATGTCTTCGTCGCTCCCGTCCGGGCCATGCGGGCGGTGGCCGTGCGGCCGGCCTGGTGGCTGCCCGCCCTGCTCGCCTTCCTGGTCGTGGGCCTCTTCACCCTGGCCAACGTCCAGCAGCTGATGACGGCCCAGATGGAGGCCCGGCTGGAGACCGCCACCTCGCAGCAGGCCGCCGCGATCGAGCAGCAGCTCGAGATGTTCGCCGATCCGCCGGTCTGGTTGCGAGTGCTCACCGCGGTCGGCGCCGGCCTGGGCGTCGTCGTCAGCGGATTGATCTTCGCCCTGGTCTGCCACCTGTTCCTGCGGCTGTCCGAGGGGCAGGGCCGGCTGGGGCAGAGCGTGGGCGTCGTCTTCTGGGCCGGGCTCATCGCCTACGGCTTGAAGACCATCCTCGGCTGGATCGTGCTGGTGGCGACCGGCTCGGTCCGCGCGACCGGTCTGACGGCGGCCGCCCTGTTGCCCGACGCCAACCAGCAGTCGGTCGGCGTCGTGGTGGCCAACCTTCTGGGCGATCCCTTCGCCTGGTGGATGCTCGCGGTGATCGCCCTGGGCATGGCGGTGTGCCACCGCCTCCAGGTCTCGCGTGCGGCCGTCGTCATCGTGGCCACCTACCTGCTCCTGGGAGCCGTCATGGTGGGGCTCACCCTGATCCAGCAGTTCGTGTCGGGCGCCTAGCGGCGCGGGAGGTTCGTCGTGAAGAAGTGGCTGCCGATCGTCATCCTGGTGGTCGTCGTGGTCGGCCTCGTGGGGCTGAGCCTCGGCCGGCGCGACACGCGCGTGCGCGTCGAGGTCGCCGAGGTGAGCCTCCGCGACCTCACGGCCATCGTCTCGGCCTCTGGCACCGTCGAGCCCCAGAAGTCCGTCGACGTGTCGGCCAACGTGATGGGCACCATCACCCGGCTGCAGGTCAAGGAAGGGCAGCTCGTCCGGCAGGGCGACCTCCTGCTCGAGATCGACCCCACCGAGTACCGCTCGGCGGTGGACGCCCTGGAGGCCGGCGTGCTCACCGGCCGCGCCGACCTCAAGCTGGCCGAGGCCTCGCTGGACAAGGCGCAGCAGGACCATAAGCGCCAGGCGGAGCTCTTCCGCGAGGGACTCAGCAGCGAGGAGCAGCTGGTCGCCGCCCGCACCAACCTCCAGGTGGAGGAAGCCCGGGTGGACGCCGCGCGCCACCGGCTGGCCCAGACCCAGGCCAACCTCGACAAGGCCCGTTACGACCTGGCCAAGGTGACCATCGCCGCGCCCATGTCCGGCCTGATCACCCGCCTGACCGTCGAGGAGGGCGAGAACGCCATCATGGGCACCCTCAACAATCCCGGCACCGTGCTCCTGACGATCGCGGACATGGGCACCCTCGAGGCCGTCGTCGAGGTCGACGAGACCGAGGTGGTGCAGGTGCGCCTGGGTCAGCCCGCGATGGTGTCGATCGACGCGTTCCCGGACGAGGAGTTTCCCGGTCACGTCTCCGAGATCGGCAACAGCCCGATCCGCGGCGGCGGCCAGCAGGCGGTCGACTTCGAGGTCAAGGTCGTGCTCGACCGGGCGCCGGAGGCCATCCGGCCAGGGCTGACGGCCAAGGCGCGCATCACCGTCGCCGAGCGCAAGCAGGCCGTGGCCGTGCCCCTGGGGGCGGTCACGGCCCGCGACTGGCCGCTCCGGCAGGAGAACATCGCGCGTCTGAAGGGCGGCGACAAGACCGCGCGCGAACACGCCCTGGCGGGTCTCGATTTCAGCGACGAGGCGCAGGACGACGACGTCGAGCGCAAGGAGCAGGAAGGGGTGTTCCTGCTGCGCGACGGGTTCGTGAAGTTCGTGCCCGTCGAGCTGGGCATCGCCGGCGACGAGCATTTCGAGATCATCAGCGGCCTGCAGGCCGGCGGCGAGGTCGTCAGCGGTCCCTTCCGCGTGCTGCGCGAACTCAAGGACGGCGCCAAGGTCCGCAAGAATCGCGACAAGAACGCCCGCGGGCGGGACAAGGATCCGGCCGAGTCATGACCAGCCCGCAGCTCAACGGCGTGCGGATCGCCTTCGAGAACCTGTGGAGCCACAAGCTGCGCACGTTCCTCACGCTGCTGGGCAACATCGTCGGCACCATGAGTGTGATCGCCGTGGTCAGCCTCATCTACGGGGCCGACCGCTACGCCCGCCAGAAGGTGCTCGACGAGGGCACCGACGTCTTCACCGTCATGCGGGTCAACCAGTGGGAGATCCTCACCGACTTCGATCTGTTCCTCGAGTCGCTCAACAACCCGGACCTCACCCTGGACGACCGCGACTGGCTCGCGCGGCGGTTGACCCTGGCGCGGGCCGTGGGCGTCAACGTGGCCAGCACCGCCGACCTGCGCGCCGGCAGCGCCAGCTACCGCGGCTGCGAGGTGCGCGGCAAGACCGCGGAGTATCCGCTGATCGAGGACCTGCCGCTCGCCCTGGGCCGGCACCTCACCGAGGCCGATGTGACGGCCAGCCGGGCCGTCGCGGTGCTCGGCTGGGACGTGGCTCAGCAGCTGTTCCCCCGCTCGCTCGATCCGGTGGGCAAGGAGTTCCGGCTGCAGGGACGGCATTTCACCGTCGTCGGCGTGGTCGAGGACCTGGGCACCGTGCTGGGCAGCAACCGCAACCTGTTCGCGATCGTGCCGGTGACGGCATACCAGAAGGTGTTCGGTTCCCGGCAGTCGGTGGAGATCAAGGTCGCCGTCAGCGACCTCACGCGGTTCGACGAGGCGATGGACGAGGCCACCTTCCAGATGCGGATCCGTCACCGCCTGCGGCCGCTGGAACGCAACGATTTCGGCATCGCCACCTCCGAGCAGCTGCTGCAGATCTGGAAGGGGATCGCGGGCGCGATCTACGCGGCCATGGTGCCGCTGGTGGCGATCAGCCTGGTGATCGGGGGCATCGTCCTGATGAACGTCATGCTCGTGTCGGTGACCGAGCGCACCCGCGAGGTAGGAGTCCGCAAGGCGCTCGGCGCCACGCGCGGCAACATCGCCGGCCAGTTCCTGGTGGAGGCCATCACGCTCTCGCTGGTGGGCGGCATCCTCGGCGTGCTGCTGGGGATGCTCATCACGTACGTGATCTGCCAGGTGAGCGACCTCAACTTCGCCATCCCCCTGTGGAGCGTGGCGCTGGGGCTGGGCTCGACCTTCCTCATCGGCGCCTTCTTCGGCGGCTGGCCGGCCTGGAAGGCGGCGGGGCTCGATCCGGTGGAGGCGCTGCGCTATGAGTAGCGACCCGCGGCATCTGCCGGTCCGCGAGGCTTTGGCGCAGGCCATGCTCACCGTGCGCGGCCACCGCATGCGCAGCGGCCTGCTGATCCTCGGCGTGGCCATCGGCGTGGCCACCCTGCTGGGTATCGTGACCATCGTGTCGGGCCTCAGCGAGCGCATCCGCCAGGACATCGTCTCGGCCAGCCGCCCCTACCTGTACGTGGCCCGCTACACGGGACTCGGCGGCGAGGATGTCGACGAGAAGCTCCGGCGGCGCCAGCTCGAGCCCGAACTCCTGCCGATCGTGGCCGCCGTCGAGGGCGTCGACAAGGTCGACTACATGGTGCAGAACCACTCCGCCACGGTGATCAAGTACGGCGAGGAGCGCACGGGCGCGGTGCAGGTCTTCGGGGCCAGCGAGGACTTCGCCTACATGTACAGCTACCAGGTGGGCGAGGGGCGCTTCTTCAACCGCTCGGAGCTGCTGGCGCGCGAGCGGGTCTGCGTGCTGGGGTACGGCCCGGCCCGCGACCTGTTCCCCAGCCTCGACCCCGTCGGCCGCACCCTGAACATCCGCGGCCGCCCCTACCGCGTGGTCGGCACCATGGCCGAGCGCCGGAGCATCATGGGCGCGCTCGGCGAGAACTACGTGGTGGTGCCGTGGACCACCTACGAGAAGGACTTCCTCGACCGCGGCTTCGAGGACCGCTCGATCGCGGCCACCGTCGCCCCCGGGCACACGCTCGACGAGGTGCGCGAGAGCCTCACCGGCGCCTTGCGCGCGGGCCGCCGCCTGCGACCCAGCCAGCCTGACGATTTCGACATCAACACCAGCGAGACCTACGGCAACATGGTCGACGGCATCACCGGCGCGATCGCCATCGTGCTCACGGTCCTGGCCTCGATCGGGTTGCTGGTGGGGGGCATCGGCGTGATGAACATCATGCTCATCTCGGTGACCGAGCGCACCCGGGAGATCGGCGTGCGCATGGCCATGGGCGCCCGCCGCCGCGACGTCCTGCTGCAGGTGCTGCTGGAGGCCGGATCGCTCACCCTGGTCGGCGGCATCGTCGGGATCGTCCTGGGGTACCTGCTCTCCTGGGGCATGACCTCGGTGCTCGTATTCCCGTTCCGGATCGACCTCGTGGCCACGGCCGTGGCGGTGGTCTTCTCGGCGGGGATCGGCGTCATCTGCGGCGTCTATCCGGCCAACCGGGCGGCGAGCCTCGATCCGGTGGAGGCGCTGCGGTCGGAGTAGGCGGTCAGCGGTCCGCCGCCAGGCGGGCGACCGCCAGGTCGCGGGTGGCCGCCAGGACGAAGGCCTGGTCGAGCTTCCGGGCGCGGCAGGCATCGACCACGGCGACCACCGAACACACCACCGCCGGTTCCGCACCCTCGGTCCGCAGGGACCAGAGGAAGGCCGTGAGGATCTTGACCTCGTCGACCGCGGCCGTCACGAGCTGGTCGAGGTCGACGATGAGCGTGTCCTGGCCCGCGGCGACGAGGTCGGCCACCCGCGTCGCCAGGTCCAGGTCCGCGAGCGTCTGCGGGGAATCGCCGAACCTTCCGCGGCAGACGGGCGCCAGGCCTTCGAGGGTCATGATCGGAATCGGCATCGGTGTCGGCTCCAGCGTCGGGGCGGATCGGCCGGCGTCCGCGAGGCGGAGATCCCTGGCGGCCGCATCCCGGTCAGCATAGGTGATCGCGGGGGCCGACGCCCGCCGGAAGAGGCCACGGCCCGTCGACCGTCGCGACGGGGCGGGAGATGACCGCGCGAAGGAGCCTCCCGCGCCAGCTGGTTGCCGCGCGGGCCGGCCTGCCCTAGCCTGTGGCGCCATGAAGACCTTCCACCATCCCGCGAGGTCGCTGGCCCTGCCCGCGCTGCTCGTGTGTCTGGGCCTGGTTGCCGCGTGCGGCGGCAAGCAGGACAGCACGCCGGCCGCCGGTCAGACCACGGCTGACGCCGCCCGTCCCGCTCCCCATGATCCTCACGCCGGGCACGACCACCCGGCAGCCGCCGGCGACGTCGTCCTTGCCGGAGTCGTCGTCACGCCGCCGGCCGCCTGGCAGGACCTCGGCCCAAACGGCATGCGTCAGGCCCAGTTCCGCTTGCCGGCCGTGGCCGGCGACGCCGACGCGGCCGAGGTCAACGTGTTCTACTTCGGCCCGGCCTCGGGCGGCGGCGTGGAGGCCAATCTCCAGCGCTGGATCGGCCAGATGACCGTCGCCGACGGGGTGCAGCCGACCCGCAGCACCTTCTCGGCCGACGGCATGAACGGGCATCTGGTCGAGCTCGACGGCACCTACAACTCCGGCGGCATGCGTCCGATGGGCGGCGCCGGCGAGGCCAAGGCGGGCTATCGTCTGGTGGGCGTGGTGCTGGAGGGGCCCCAGGGAAGCCTGTTCTTCAAGCTCACCGGACCGGTGGCCACCGCCAAGGTCATGCAGGACGAGCTGCTGGCCATGGTCAAGGGCGCGCGCAAGGCCGGCTGACCGGACCGGACGGCCAGCTTGAGGGAAATAGGGGATCGATCTACTCTGTGAAGGCTGTCGCCGGACGGCGACAGCCCCGGTTGGGCGCGTCCACCCGGGTCGAGGGTGACCTGTGCGGCCGGCGTGAGCCGGCGGGGCGGCCGGTCCGCCCGGAGAGGGATCGACGATGGAGTACCCACCCTGCCTCAAGTGCGGCAAGGGCCTCATGTTGCCGCTGAGCGACTATGGACGTGACGGCGCCGCCATCCGCTACAAGGCCTGGGTCTGCCACAATCCGGCCTGCGGGCACACGATCCGCATCGACAACGGCGACATCAGCACCGACCAGCTCCAGGGTTGAAATCCCGACCGCGCCGCTAGCGCGGCGCGGCCGTGGCGCGCCGGATCCAGAGGATCAGCAGCCCTGCGCAGGCGGCCGCTCCGAGCCAGGCCGCCGGACCGGCCGCGGTATCGTCGCCCAGCTGGTCGCGCCAGCGGAGCATCAGAGCCAGGGACAGCACGTTGTGGGCGCCGTGGGCCAGCATCGGCACCAGGAGCGAGCCCGTGCGTTCGTACAGCCAGCAGAGCAGAACGCCGAGGCCGACCAGCCCGAACAGGCTCCACGGCTCCCAGTGCGCGATCGCGAAGAACAGCGATGTCAGCGCCGCGGCCTCCAGGGGGCCCCAGCGCTGCCGCGCCGCGCGGTACAGCAGGCCCCGGAACACCAGCTCCTCGGCGAGCGGTGCGATCACGCCGGCCGCCAGGAAGGCCAGCGCCGTGCCGAACAACGTGGTCGGCAGGTGCTGCTGCAGGAACTCCAGGTACTCCGGCCCCGCCGGCCGCAGGCGTGACGACACGTCCGCGAGCACGCTGGCCGGCAGCCAGGCCAGCAGGCCGGCCCCGAGGCCAAGGGTCAACCAGGTCCGGGTCGAGCGTAGGTCGAACGTCGCCGCCAGGCTCTGGCCGTGCCACCAGGCCACCCCGGCGCAGGGCAGCACCACGGCCAGCAGGCCGGCGGCCGCCACGGGCGCGAACGCGGAGCCGGTGAGGTCGTAGACCACCACCTGCCAGAACACGTTGGCGCCGAGCAGGAGCAAGGCATAGAGGGTGAGCTGCCCCGGGCTCCAGGCTTCCCAGAGGGTCGGACGGTGAGGCGGCAACGGCGGCGGCGGCAAGGCTTCCTCCTGTACGTGACGGGCGGGTGTCCATTAGTATCCCATCACGAGCAACCCGGCAAGAAGGAGCCCCCATGCGCGACCGCGCCATCAAGGCCGTCGTCTTCGACCTCGACAACACCCTCACCGATTTCATGCGCGCCAAGGACGAGGCCATCCAGGCAGCCATCGGCGCCATGATCGACTGCGGCCTCGCCCTCGACCAGGCCACGGCCCACCGTCGCATCTACGCCATCTACCAGGACGAGGGCATCGAGTACCAGCGCGTCTTCGACCGCTTCCTGCAGCAGGAGCACGGCCGGGTCGACTGGCGCATGCTCGCGGCCGCGGTGGTGGCCTACCGGCATGCGCGCGACGGGAGCCTCGTGCTGTATCCGCACGCCAAGCGGGTGTTGAACCAGCTCCTACGCGACGGCTACGGCCTGGCCGTGGTCAGCGACGCGCCGCGCTTCGAGGCCTGGCTCCGCCTCTGCCAGCTCGGCCTGCAGCACCATTTCGACCACGTGGTGACCTACGAGGACACCGGCGTGCGCAAGCCCGATCCGTTGCCGTTCCGGATGGCCCTCGACGAGCTCGGGGTGCGGCCCCAGGAGGCGGTGATGATCGGCGACTGGCCGTCGCGCGACGTCACCGGCGCCGGCGACCTGGGCATCCACACCGTCTGGGCCCGCTACGGCGACGTCTCGCCGCCGTACAAGGACCCCGCCGCCGTGGCCGCCGAGATCCCGCACGCGGCCGCCGCCGATTTCGTCGTCGACGACCTCGCGCAGCTGCTCGACGTGCTCACCCTTCTCGACCGACGACAGGACTGACCATGCGCATCGTCACGGCCCGTGAGATGGCGGTCATCGACCGCGAGACCATCGCCGCCGGCACCCCGGGCCGCGAGCTCATGGAGCGTGCCGGACGGGCGATCTGCGACACCCTCGACGCGGCCGGCTGGCTCGACGCCGCCGGCCCGGTGCTGCTGGTCTGCGGCAAGGGCAACAACGGCGGCGACGGGCTGGTCATGGCCCGCGTCCTGGCCGACGCGGGGCTGGCCTGCCGGGTGATGCTGCTCGCTGCGCGCGACGAGCTGAGCGAGGACGCTCGCGCCAACCTCGACCGCCTGCCGCGCGCGGTGACGCTGCACGAGGCCCGGCCGGGGGCGTGGTCGGCGCAGGTGGCCGAACTCGCCGTCGGCTGCACGCTCGTGGTCGACGCCGTCTTCGGCACCGGGATCTCGCCGGGCCTGCGCGGGCCCCATGCGGAGCTGTTCCGGGCCCTCAACGGCCTCGAGGTCCCGCTGGCCGCCGTCGACATCCCCTCGGGCGTGTCCGGCGACGACGGCGCGGCCGATCCCGACGCCATCGTGGCCGACGTGACCGTCACCGTCGGTCTGCCCAAGCTGGGGCTGCTCCTGCCGCCGGGCCGCGACCACGTGGGCGAGCTCCACGTCGTGGACATCGGATTCGACCCCGCGGTGGTGGCCGCCCACGCACCCGACTGGCACGTGTTGAGCCTGCCCGAGTACCGCGACCTGCTGCCCGTGCGGCCGAGCGACGTGCACAAGTACGACGTCGGGTGCCTGCTGGCCGTCGCGGGTTCGCAGGCCTACAGCGGTGCGGCCATCCTCTGCGGTCTGGGCGCCCTGCGCGCCGGGGTCGGGCTGCTGACCATGCTGGTGCCCGAGGGCCTCGAGACCGCCCTGCGGGTGGCGCTGCCCGAGGCGATCCTGCGGGCCCTGCCGGCCACCCCGTCCGGCTCGTTGGCGCCGCTCATGGTGCAGGACGAGGACGACCTGCTGTGGAAGAAGTCGGCCCTCGCCGTCGGCCCGGGCCTCGGCACCGACCGGCAGACCGACGGCTGGGTATGTCGGCTCACCGAGCGCTGCGAACTGCCGCTGGTGCTCGACGCCGATGGCCTCGGAGCCTTCGCCCGCCAGGGCCGCACGCCGCGGTTCGCCGCCCGCGAGGTCGTGCTGACGCCTCACGCGGGCGAACTGGCGCGGCTGCTGGGGATCACGGCCGACGAGGTGATGGCCCGGCGGTTCGCGCTGGCGGCCGACCTCGCCGCGCGCTGGCAGGCGGTGATGGTGCTGAAGGGGTCGCCGACCGTGGTCGGTGCGCCCGACGGCCGGGTCTTCGTCAATCCCAGCGGCGACGACACGCTGGCCCGCGGCGGCACCGGCGACCTGCTGACCGGGATCGTCGGCGCCTTGCTGGCCCAGGGCTGTCCGGCGGTCGACGCGGCCCTCCTCGGGACCCTGGTCCATGGCCTGGCCGGCGAGGCGGCGGCGGCCGAGCGGGGGCGACGGGGCGCCCTGGTCAGGGAGATCGCCGACGGGGTGGCCACGGTGCTGGCCGCGCTCGACGGCTGATCAGACCGGCGAGCCCCCGCCGCGCAGGCGACGGCTCGCCGGTGGGGAAGCTCAGCGCTCCCGCCGGTCCTCACGTGACTCCCGCCGGTCCTCGCGCAGCTCGCGCCGGTCCTCGGACTGCTCGTCGCGGTCGTCGGCGACCTCGGCCTGGGCGAGCGTCCGCAACTGCTTCAGCAGCAGTGTCCGCTGCTCCTGGTCGTCGGCGCCGAGCGCGTTCCATTGCCTGGCGATGGCCACGTAGCGCCGGTGCCGGCACTGCTCGCGGGCGGCGTCCCCGCGGTCATCGCGGACGTCCCGGCGGTCGTCGCGGCGGTCGCGGCGATCGTCGGCCGTCTGGCGGGGACCCGCGTCGGTGCGGCGATCCTCGCGCAGCTCGCGGCGGTCCGAGCGCACCTCGCGCTTGCTCTGGCGCACCTCCTGGCGCGCCGCCCGCGCCTCGTCCCCCGACTCGTCCACCTCGGCGGCCAGCATGGCGGCGACCTGCCGGTCGATCGCCTGCAGCTCGGCGCGGTCGCCGGCCTTGACGGCGCGCTCGTGGCGGACGAGGATCCGGTCGAGGCCGGCGAGATCATGGAGATCGTCGCGGAGCTGCTGGCGGTCGCGGTCGAGCTCGCGATGGTCCCGGGCGCGTTCGGCGGCGTTGCGCAGGCGGTCGTCCACCTTCTGGGCGGATGCCGTGCTGAAGGTCAGGGCGATCAGGATCAGGGCGACGGTGACGGTCCTCATGTCGGGCCTCGCTTTCGCGGGAAGAGCGGCTGGGCGGGTCGGATCGATCGTGGGGCGGATGCAGGATCCAGACCCTGGAGGCATGCATGACGCAAGTGTAATAAAATCAGAGTTTTGCAGTTTCGATGGCGCACCGTCTCGACCCTCGTGGGTGTCCCTGCAGGAACACCCTGTCACCCGGGTCGGACACCCGGCGTTGCCCGCCGACCGGTCACCGGCTACCTTGCAGCCCATGAAGATCCTCGGCCTGGAAACCAGCTGCGACGACACGTCGGTCGCCCTCTACGACAGCGAGCGGGGAGTGGCCGAGAACCTCCTGTCGAGCCAGGTCGACCTCCATGACCAGTTCGGCGGGGTCGTGCCGGAACTCGCCAGCCGGGCCCATCTGGTCAACCTGCTGCCGTTGCTCGATCATCTCCTGCGCCGCCAGGACCTGGATCCGCGCGACCTCGACGGCGTGGCCGTCACCGCGGGACCGGGGCTGATCGGCGCGCTGCTCGTGGGGCTGAGCACGGCCAAGGCCCTGGCGCGGGCCTGCGACCTGCCGCTGGTGGGCGTGCACCACCTCGAGGGGCACATCCTGGCCAACGCGCTGTCCGCCCCGCTGGTGTTGCCGGCGGTCTGCCTGGTGGTGTCGGGAGGCCACACCGAGCTGGTGCTCATCCGCGAGGTCGGCCGCTACCAGCGGCTCGGCGCCACCCTCGACGACGCGGCCGGCGAGGCCTTCGACAAGACCGCCAAGCTGCTCGGTCTGCCCTACCCCGGCGGGCCCCACATCGACCGCCTGGCCCGGGGCGGCGACCCGCGGCGCTTCCAGCTCCCGCGGCCCCTCAGCCGCGATCCGCGCCTGGTGTTCAGCTTCAGCGGCCTGAAGACGGCGGTCCGGCTGGAGGCCGAGAAGCTGCCGCGGCCCTACGCCGAGCAGGACATCGCCGACCTCGCGCGCGGGGTCCAGGACGCGATCGTCGACATCCTCTGCCAGCGGCTCTTCGAGGCGGCCGAGCAGCAACGGGTGGCGGCGGTCTACCTGGCCGGCGGCGTGGCCGCCAACGGCGGCCTTCGCGACGCCGTGGCTGCGGGCGCGGCCCGGCGCGGCCTGCACTTCATCCCGCCGCGGCCGGTCTACTGCACCGACAACGCAGCCATGATCGCCTACGCGGGCTTCTGTCACCTGCAGGCCGGCCGGCGCGATCCGCTCTCCCTGGACAGCTTCGCCCGGGCGCCGCTCGCCTCCTGGCGCTAGGTTCCGCCGCCCGCCCCGGCGTACCCCGCCGGCCCTCAGGACATCCTCGCGTACCCGATGATGGCACGTCCCTTGCGACATCGCGGTCCAGGCCGCCGCCAGCGGCCCTTGCGTGCCATTCTGCAATCCGGGACGAGGCGGTGACGATGCATGACCCGGCAAAAATCCTGATCGCCGACGATGAGCCCCATATCCGCCGGATCCTGCAGTTCCTGCTGGAGCAGGCCGGCTACCAGGTGGTGCTGGCCGCCGACGGCCGGCAGGCGCTGGAGGTGGTGGCCCGGGAACGGCCCGACCTGGCGCTCCTGGACGTGATGATGCCACAGCTGGATGGTTTTGCCGTCCTCGAGCAGCTGCGCAAAGAACGTGACAGCCAGCGGCTGCCGGTGATCATGCTGACCGCGCGCGACGAGAGCGAGGCGCGGGTCCGGGGTCTGAAGGTGGGCGCCAACGACTACGTCGCCAAGCCCTTCGACCAGGAGGAGCTGCTGGCGCGCGTGTCCAACCTCCTGAGTGCGTTCCAGGCCCAGCGCGAGGCCAACCCGCTCACCGGCCTGCCCGGCAACCACGCCATCGAGCGCGAGGTGACGCGGCGCCTGGCCTCCGGCGTGCCGTTCGCGGCCATGTACATCGACATCGACCGCTTCAAGAGCTTCAACGACCACTACGGCTACACGCGCGGCGACCGCGCCATCGACCTGCTGGGCCAGGTGCTGTGCCAGGTGACCGACGCGGTCGATCGCGAGTCCGGGTTCGTCGGCCACATCGGGGGCGACGACTTCGTGCTCCTGTGTGCCAGCGCGTGCGCGGACCAGCTGGCCACGCAGGTGATCCAGACCTTCGAGGTCGGCGTCGAGCACCTGCACGACGCGGCGGACTGGCAGCGCGGCTACCTCGAGACCACCACGCGCACCGGCGAGCCCCAGCAGGCGGCCCTGATCACCCTGACCATCGCCCTGATCGGCGACGTCCATCAGCGGTACCATCATCCCGCCGCGCTCAGCGACGCCCTGGCCGAGCTCAAGCGCCACGGCAAGCGGCAGCCGGGTTCGGTGGTGGTGAAGGAACGGCGCTCTCCGGGCGCCGCCCCCGAGTTGCTCTGTCTCGGCGAGCAACCCCAGGACCATGACGCGTGAACACGGGAGCACCATGAACGACCGTCCGGATCACCCGCCAGAGCGTTGCCAGCTTCCCCGACGCATCCTCACCGCGGCCGGCAGCCGCCTGGAGGGCCGCTGGGACGAGCCGGGCGCGTGGCGGACGCTCTGCGAGGAGACCGTCGCGGCCTGGTGCTGCGATCCGGAGGTCCGTTGGGCGCTGCTGGCGTCGCGCGGCGCGCTTGGCGACGTGAGCGCCGGCGAGTCCGCACGCGACGAGGCCGTCGTGTGGACCGCGGCTGCGGGCGCGCCCGACTGGCTCGATGATCCCTGCGGCGCCGAGCTCTGGCACGGGCTGGCCAGCGCGCCCAGGCACCTGCTCGCCGGCAACGGCCCGCCGCCCCTGGCGGGCGGTCCCTGGGCGGCGGACCGCGACGGGACCGCCGAGGGCTGGCTCGCCGTCGGCGAGTCCTGTGCTCAGAATTCCGGGTTGCTGATGATGCTGGGCCTGGCCCGGCCGGTGGCCGACGTGCCGGCCGGCGACGCGGCGGCGGCCGGTCTGCTGGACTGCGCGTTCTACCTCGCGCCGATGCTCGGCCTGCGCCGGCGGCTGGTGAACCTGGCGGCCGACGCCACCACCGTCCGCGCCGAATGCGAGACCCTGTCGCGCCTCGGCGATCTGCGATCGCATCTGGCCGCCGTCACGGCCCACGAGCTGAAGACCCCGTTGACCTCGATCACCGCGTACGCCGAGGTGCTCGAACAGCAGGCCGGCGACCCCGACTTCGCCTACGGCCCCGACTTCCTGCGGGTGATCCGCAGCGAAGCCGACCGGTTGCTGCGCCTGGTCGACCGGCTGCTCGATTCCTCCCGGCGCGGCCGGTCCCAGGCCCTGACCGAGCCGCTGCCAGTGGCGGTCGACGCCCTGGTGGACGACGTCCTGCGCACCATGGCGCCGCAGGCCGGCGCCCGCGACCTGCAGCTCGTGGGCCGGGTGCCCGCCGACCTCCCCGACATCGCCGGTGACGACGACCTCATCAAGCAGGTCCTGTTCAACTTGCTGGGCAATGCCCTGAAGTTCACTCCGGCCGGCGGCCGGGTCGTGCTCGCCGTCCGCGAGGACACGGCCATGGTGCGCGTGTCGGTCTCCGACAACGGCCCCGGCATCGCGCCCCGGGAGCTGCGGGCCATCTTCCAGAGCTTCTACCGCACCCGCTCGGCCCGCAAGACCGACGGCGTCGGCCTCGGGCTGAGCATCGTCCGCGAGATCACCAACCTGCACGGCGGCCACCTCGACGTGCAGAGCCGACTCGGTCGCGGAACCACGTTCAGCGTGCTGCTGCCCAAGGTGCAGCATCACACCGCGGCGACGACCATGCTGACGGCGGCCGGTTTCGACCCCGCCCGCCAGCGGCGCGTGAACGAGCTCTCGCTGCGGCTGGTCGCCGAGCTGGCGCTGGCTCGCGGCGTCATGCTCCTCTTGCCCGACGCGGCGGGGACGCAGCTCGTCGCCGCCGCCGCCATGGGGCTCGGGGCGGTGGCCCTGGACCTGCGGCCGCATCCGGGTGACGACCTGCACGGCTTGGCCCACTCCGGCGAGGGTCGGCTGATCCGGGTCCCGAGCGCCCTGCAGGCGGTGGTCGAGGGTCGGTCCGCCGAGTGCGGCGCGGCCATGGTGGCGCCCGTCGCCCTGTGCGGGGCGCCCGTGCGTGGCCTCATCCTCGCCACCCGACGCCAGGGCGGTGGCCTGTTCGGCGAGGACGACCTGGCCTTGCTGCAGGTGCTCGCCGACGTGGTCGGCCACGCCTGGAACGCCGTGCTCGCGCCCGGCACCGAGCGCCACCAGCTCGACCGGATCGTCGAGGCCCTGGCGGCCGTCACGGGCCTGCGCCGCGGCGGGGTGCCGACCGTCGATCCGCTGGCCATGCGTCTGCTGTCGCGCACCGGCCGCCGGCTCGGGCTGTCCACCTACGAGATCCGCCTCCTGCAGTACGCGGGCGCCCTGCACGACACCGGCATGGTGGTCCTCGACGCCGACGTGGTGCAGAAGCCCGAGGACCTCGACGTCGACGAGCGCGACCACGTGGGCCGCCATCCGCAACGCGGCCTGGACGTGCTCGGCCCGCTGGCGGAGCTTCCCGACCTGCAGCTCATCATCCGGCACCACCACGAGCGGGTCGACGGCCGCGGCTATCCCGAGGGACGGCGCGGCGACGCCATCCCGCTCGGCGCACGCATCATGGCCGTGGTGGACGCCTTCTTCGCCATGATCCACTCGCGTCCCTGGCGCGAGGGCTTGCCGGTGGCCGCGGCCGTGCAGGAGCTGCAGGCGCACGCCGGCAGCCAGTTCGACGCGGCCGTGGTGGCGGCCTTCTTCGCCGTCCTGCAGGAGCAAGGGCTCCTCAACGAACCCGTGGCCGAAGGGCCCGTGGTCACCCGCAGCGGGAGGTAGCTGGCGTGAACGAACGCATCCTCATCGTCGACGACGAGGCGCCGGTGGCCGCCCTGCTCGAACACGCGCTGCGCGACGAGGGCTACGAGGTCTCCCTGGCCACCGACGGGATGGATGCCATGAACCGGCTGCACGCGTTCCGGCCCGACGTCGTGATCATGGACATCATGATGCCGCGGCTGGACGGCGTGCAGACCACGCGGCTGCTGCGCCGCAACCGCAGCTACGCCGACACGGTGGTCATCGCCCTGTCGGCGCGCACCGACCAGGCCGCCCGCGACGCCATGCGCGACGCCGGCGCCGACCTCTACATGCGTAAACCGTTCACCGTGGCCCGACTGGTCGAGCACGTCCGCGCGCTCCTGGACCAGCGGGCCGCCGCGAGGTAGGGACCATGACCCTGGCCGCCGCCGTCCCGGTGCTCACCTCCGCCACGCTGCCCCTGCTGGGGCCGCGCGAGGCGGCGGTGTCGCTGGCGGCGCTCGGCGTGCTGGGGGCCGTGATCGCCGCCGTCGCCCACCAGGGCTACCGCGACGGAGGCCGCGAGGCCTGGCGCCTCCTGCGCAACCTCGGCCTGGCGCTCGCGCCCATGGCCTTCCTGCGGGTCGTGACCCAGGGCTGGCTGGACCATCCGCGCCCGGTGCTGTCGGCCGCCTACTCGCTGCTCGATCTGATGCTGCTGGCCCTGGCCACCCTGGCGTGCGCGCGGCTGCTCGACTCGCCGCGTCGCCGGCTCTGCCGGCTGGTGGCCCTCGCGCCCATGGGGGCGGCCGTGTTCCTGGGGCTGCTCGGGGGCGACGTCACGCAGCCGCTCCTGGTGCGCAACGCGGCGGCGGCCTGGTGCCACCTCGCCGCGTACCTGGTGCTCGCGATCATGATCATCGAGGAGCTCGTGCACGGGCTCAGGCGACGGCGCGACGCGGCCGAGGCGCGGGCCGCCGCACTGGTCCTGGAGCGCAGTCGCTCCGCGACGAGGTGGCCCACCTGACCGACGAGCACGTCGAGGCCGCCACGCGCGCCGACCATGCGCTGGCCCTGGCGCGCGACGCCGGCCGTCGGGCCCGTCTGCTCGAACACCTGATCGCCTCGTTGGTGGAGCTGCAGGGCCGACGCGGGCAGCTCGACCTCATCAACCAGGCGTCCGAGCTGGTGAGCCAGCTCTTCGGCTTCGGCCTCGTGGTGCTCTACCAGTGGTCGGACAGCCTGGCCGCCTTCGCCGCCCAGGTCGTGCACCGGTCCGATGACGCGGCGGAGGCCGGCATCGGCCAGCACATCGACCGGGCCGAGTACGACCAGCTCGTGCATCCGCGGTTCCGGGTGTCGGACAGCTACCTCGTGCCGCCGCCGACCGCCGCCTGGCCCACCCGGCTGGCGGCCGATGAGGTCGACTGGCCCGACGGCCAGCGCCTGCTCGTGCCGCTGACCGATTCCGCCGGCGCCGTGCACGGGTTCTTCGCCCTCAGCGCGCCCGCAGGCAAGCGCGCCCCCGACCTGCTCCGCATCCGCTACCTCGAGCTGCTGGCCCGCCAGGTGGCGGCCGTGCTCGCGGGCAGCGAGCTGCGCGACCAGCTGGCCTCCTGTCGCGCCGAGCTGGCCCTGGCCGACGAGCGCCTGCAGTCGCTCGGCGAGCTGCGCAACAACTTCGTCGCCAACGTCAGCCACGAGCTGCGCACCCCGCTGACCTCGATCATCGGCTACAGCGAGATGCTGCGCGACCGCGGCGCGGACATGTCCGAGTCCATGCGGCGGGAGTTCCTGGAGGTCATCCACGACCAGGGCCAGCAGCTCAAGGACATCATCAACGACCTGCTCGACCTCGATCGTATGGAGGACCAGAGCGCGCGGCTCGACCGTGCGGAATCCGACCTCGCGGCCCTCACCCGCCGCCTGGCCGAGGACTGGCGCCAGCGCGCGGAGGCCGCCGGTCTGACCTTCGAGTTGACGTGCCCGGCCGGCGCCCTGGTGCTCGAGGCCGACCCCGTGCTCTGCCAGCAGCTGCTCGGACACCTGGTCGACAATGCGATCAAGTTCACCCGCGACGACGGCGCCGTCAGCGTGCGGGTCAGCGAGCAGGGGACCGCCGTGCGGCTGGAGGTGCAGGACAGCGGCATCGGCATCCCCGAGGACAAGCTGCACACCATCTTCGAGCAGTTCTACCAGGTCGACGGCTCGAGCACCCGCGAGGTGGGCGGCCAGGGCGTCGGGCTGAGCATCTGCCGCGACATCGTCAGCTGGCACGACGGCCGGATCTGGGCCGAGAACGTGCCGGGTGGCGGCGCCCGCTTCACCGTGCTGCTGCCGCGCCGTCCGCACGTCGTCGTGCCCGAGCCGCCGGCGCCGCTGAACCCGGTCTTCCACGACGCCCGGCTGTTCCTGCAGCGCCTGGTGCACTGGGTGAGCGAGAACCTCGGCGTCCGCAGCGCCGTCATCCTGCAGGCCGACGCCGCGCGTCAGCATCTCGAGGTGCTCGCGGCGGCCGGCGTGCCGGCGGGCGACCTGCAGGGGCTGCGCTTGGCTCGCGGGGTGGGGCTGCTCGGCCGCACGTGGTCCGAGGGCGTCGCGCGCATCGGCCAGCCGACCGCCGCCGATGTCCTGCTCGCCGACGACGGCCCGGTCCTGTGCGTGCCCCTGCCTCAGGAAGGCGAGGTCATCGGCGTGGTCGCGGTGCGCCAGCGCCTGGACGGCAGGCCGTTCACCGAAGACGACCGCGTGCTGCTCGAGGCCATGGCCCCGCGCGTCGTGCACCTGCTGTCCCGGTTCGACAGCCATGCCGATCTGCTGCGCGACTTCGCCGCCATCCAGTCGTCCCTGCGGGCGACCACCTGCGTGGGCACCCTGCCGCACGCCGACGTGGCCGGCGTCTGCCAGGAGATCTGCCTGGCGACGGCACGCCGGCTGGGCCTGCCCGAACCCGAGATCCGCCACCTGGCGTTCGCGCTGCGCTACTACGACGTGGGCCTCGGACAGGTCCCGCCCTACCTGCTGCAGAAGGTCGAGGCCCTGACCGACGCCGAGCGGGTCCACCTCGAGCGCCACGTCCAGGCGGGCCTGGTGACGCTCGCGCCGCTGAAACCGCCGCCGAAGGTGCGCGAGATCATCCTGCATCACCACGAGAACTACGACGGCAGCGGCTATCCCAAGGGTCTCAGCGGCGAGGCGATCCCGCTGGGGTCGCGCCTGGTGACCCTCACCGACAGCCTGCGCGCCCTGCTGCAGCGGCGGCCCTGGCGACCCGCCGTCCCGCTGGCCGACGCCATGGCCGAGATCCAGGCCTTCGCCGGCACGCGGTACTGCCCGCGGGTGACGGCGGTGTTCCTGGAGGAGGCCGTCGCGCGCCGCAAGCTGATCGACGAACTGAGGCAAC
Source organism: Candidatus Krumholzibacteriia bacterium (assembly GCA_041390065.1). Lineage (GTDB taxonomy): Bacteria > Krumholzibacteriota > Krumholzibacteriia > LZORAL124-64-63 > LZORAL124-64-63 > Glo-17. The sequence continues at coordinate 240,375 of JAWKQQ010000006.1, read as the reverse complement.
GCGCCGACGACGGCGAGGATCTCAAGCGGCCGGCGCCGCTGCACCCGGTGCAGCTGCAGCGGCCCTAGGCCTGGACGAACGACCACCACGGAGGCGAGACAGTGCAGACGATCCTGGTTTGCGACGACGAGGCCAACATCCGCCACATCATGGACTTCAGCCTGGAAGCGGAGGGCTTCGAGGTGATCGAGGCCGCCGACGGCGACGAGGCCCTGCGCCTGGCCGTTACGGCCGCGCCGGACCTCGTCCTGCTGGACATCATGATGCCCGGCAACGACGGCCTGACGGTCTGCCGCCACCTCAAGGAGAATCCCGCCACCCGCCACATCCCGGTGCTGCTGCTGACCGCGCGGGCGGGCAAGGACGACCGCGAGGCCGGCCTCGCCGCCGGCGCCAACGGCTACATCACCAAGCCCTTCAGCCCGCAGCGGCTCGTCGACAAGGTGAACGAGATGCTCGGGGCGCGGTCCTAGCGCCCCGGGCCCCCGGCCGCGCCGGACCTCGGTCCGGCCGCGTCCGCTTGCCCGCCCCGGCCGGAGCCGCTACCATGCGGACAGCATCACCGGCCGCCCCCACCGCCGAGGTCGTCCTTGACCCAGCTCCTCGTCGACGTCGCCGTGCCCGTGCCCTTGCCCGGCACGTTCACCTACCGCTGGCCGGCCGGCCGGGACCCGGACCGCGTGCCCGTGTCAGGCGATCTGGTGACCGTCCCGTTCGGTCGCCGCCGCGGCCTGGTGGGGCTGGTGACCGACGTCCGGCCTGATCCCGACGCGCTCGACGCGATCGACGGCTACCCGCTGCGCGACGTGACCACGTTGCTGCCGCCCGCCTACAGCCTCGCGCCCGACCGCATGCGCCTCGCCGCGTGGCTGGCAGGCTACTACGCGCTCTCCCTGGGGGAGGTGGTGCCGCTCTTCCATCCGCCGAAGCCCGGCACGCGGGGGCGCAAGCCGCGCGCGCTGCGGCCCGCCTATCCCTTGAGCGATCCGCGGGACGTCACCCTGACCGACCACCAACAGGCCGTCGTCGATCACGCCACCGGCCTGCTGGGCGGCCGCACGTTCGGGTCGGTGCTGCTCAACGGCGTGACCGGCAGCGGCAAGACCGAGGTCTTCCTGCGCGTGATCGAGGCCGCCCTCGCGCGCGGGCGCGGGGCGATCTACCTGCTGCCCGAGATCGCGCTCACGCCGCAGACCCTGGCCCGCATCACCGAGCGGTTCGGCGACCGCGCCGCCGCCATCCACAGCGGCCTGTCGGCCGGCGAGCGCTGCCGGGTGCACGAGGAGGCGGCGGACGGCCGCCTCGGCGTGGTGGTGGGACCCCGCTCGGCCCTCTTCGTGCCGGTCCGCGACCTCGGCGTGGTCGTGGTCGACGAGGAGCACGAGACCAGCTACAAGCAGGACGAGAAGCCCCGCTACCATGCGCGCGACGTGGCATTGGTGCGCGGCCGGGAGGCCGGGGCGGTGGTCCTGCTCGGGTCGGCCACGCCGGACCTGGCGAGCTGGCAGCGGGCCGAGGACGGCCTGCACCGGCGCTTCGACCTGCCCGATCGCCTCGGCGGCGATCTGCCCACCGTCGAGCTGATCGACCTCCGCGGCCAGGTGGTGCAGGACGGCTTCAGCGAGGAGCTGCTCACGGCCGTGGCCGACACCGTCGGCGCCGGTCGCCAGGTCATCCTCTACCACAACCGGCGCGGCTTCGCGCGCCAGCTGCAGTGCCGGGACTGCGGCGAGGTGCTCATGTGCCCGCACTGCGACATCGGCCTGACGATGCACCTGAGGCCGCGGCGTCTGCTCTGCCACTACTGCGGCTTCCAGCGGCAGGCCCCCGACGCCTGCCCGGCCTGCGGCTCGGTGGCCTTCCTGCCGGCCGGCGGCGGCACCGAGCGCACCGAGCTGGTGCTGCGCGCCAGCCTGCCCGAGGCCCGGGTCCTGCGACTGGATCACGACAGCACGCGGACCCGCGGCAGCCATGCCCGCATCCTCTCGGCGTTCGCCGCCGGCGAGGCCGACGTGCTCGTGGGCACCCAGATGGTGGCCAAGGGGCACCACTTCCCGGGCGTCGAGCTGGTGGGCGTGCTGGCCGCCGACGACGGCCTGTCGTTGCCCGACTACCGGGCGGCCGAACGCGCGTTCCAGCTGCTCACCCAGGTCTCCGGTCGGGCGGGCCGCACCGCGCCCGGCCGCGTCCTGCTGCAGACCTGGCGCCCGCAGGACCCCGTCATCCTCGCCGCGGCCGATCACGATTTCCGCGGCTTCGCCCGGCTCGAGGCCGCCCATCGCCGGTCCGCCGGCTACCCGCCGTTCCGCCGCCTGGTCCGCCTGGGGATCAGCGGCGCCCGCCAGGGCGACACCGCGCGCGCGGCCGCCCAGCTGGCCCAGGCCGTCGCGCGCGAACTCGACGGACGCTGCGAGGTGCTCGGTCCGGCGCCTGCGGTCTTCGCGCGGCTGCAGAATCGCTACCGCCATCAACTGCTGCTCAAGGGCGACCTCGGCCGGGCCGAGAAGGCCTGGCTGGCCCAGTGCTGCCAGGCATTGCGGGACGCTCACCGGGGACTGGACGTGGTGGTGGACGTGGACCCGGTGGGGCTTTATTGATTCGATGAATTCATCAAGTTGCGTTTAGGAATGGATTTTGATCGACCGTTTCGTGATGTTTACATGGTAGCCTGGATCGTGCCCGACGCCGGACCCCGGCGTCAGGCCACGTGCAGGTTGCCCGTATTCGCGCGCGTCGTTCCGTCCCGTGCCAGGAGGCAGGTCCCCATGTCCCGACCCCGCACCCAGTCCCATTCCCGCTTCGCCCGACTGGCCGTGCTTGTCGTGCTGGCGCTGGCCGCGACCTACGCGTCGTCGTCGGCGCAGACCCACCAGCGCGGATTCGTCCCGCCGGACGACTGGGAGGAGCAGCTGGCCGCCCACCGCGTGGTCCTACCCATGGACAAGGTCCCGTTGCCCTCGTTCTACGACTGGCGCGATTTCGGCGGCGTCACTCCGCCCAAGGACCAGGCCGACTGCGGGTCCTGCTGGGCGTTCGCGGCCACCGGGGAGATGGAAGCCAAGATCAAGATCTACTACGGCGTGTCGTTGAACCTGTCCGAGCAGCAGGTCGTCTCCTGCAACCCGTACGGCGCGGGGTGCGACGGCGGCTGGGCCGGCGCGGCGTATTACGTGTTCATGCACTACGGCGGCGTGCTCGAGAACTGCATGCCCTACCAGGCGTCCGACAACGTGGCCTGCCGCCAGGACCAGTACCTCAAGTTCACCGACATGGACACCTGGGTGAGCATCAGCAACAACCTCGATCAGATCAAGACGGCGGTCATGGAGAACGGCCCGGTGTGCACGTCGGTCGATGCCAACCAGGCCTGGGAGGGCTACAGCGGCGGCATCATCGACGTTCCCGGCAACGGCACCAACCACCTCGTGCTCATCGTGGGCTGGGACGACCGCATGGGCGACGGCGGCGCCTGGATCGTGAAGAACTCCTGGGGCGCGGGCTGGGGCGACGCCGGCTATTGCTACGTGGCGTACGGCGCTTGCAACATCGGGGTCGGCGTGACCTCGCTGACGTACTCGCCGCCGCCGGTCGAGGTCACGGTGGCCAGCCCATCGGGCACCGAGGAATACTACGGCGACGACACCCTCGAGATCACCTGGCAGACGAGCAACGAGTCCGTCGCCGCGGTCGATATCTACTACGGCACCGTCGGCGCCTGCCAGGACGAGGTCATCGCCGAGAACGTTCCCAACACCGGCAGCTACCTCTGGCAGATCCCCAACCTGACCACCGATCGCGGCACGGTCCTCATCTTCCCCAGCGAGGGCACGCAGCGCGGCTTCGGCTTCTGCGAGGGCGAGTTCTCGGTGATCGGGCACCAGACCCGATACGTCTCGTCGGCGGGGAGCAACACGCCGCCCTACGACACCCCTGCGCGCGCGGCGCACTCGCTGCAGGCGGCGGTGCTGGCCGGCGCGGGCCGGGACACGGTGTATGTGGCCGGCGGCGAGTACCTCGAAGATCGCGTCGCGATCGGCAGCCAGGCCCACCTGATGGGCGGCTGGAGCCCGGACTTCACCATGCATGACCCGGCGGCCTACCCGACCCGCCTGCGCGGCGTCAGCGGCACGCTCAGCTTCAACGCCAACGCCCGCGACTACTGCGGCGTCAGCTACGTCACGTTCCACGATTGCCAGGGCTGGAGCATGGCCGATCCCGTCGCCGGACGGCACGGAGCGGCCATCGTGGTGATGGGCTCATCGCCGGTGATCGAGCACTGCGTGTTCGAGGACAACCGCGCCCACCCGACCGCCGATCCGGGCTGGGGCGGCGCCATCATGGCCCACCTCGGCGCTCCGGTCGTGCGGGACTGCATCTTCGTCGGCAACGTCGCCAGCCGCGGCGGTGCGCTCGCCCTGTCGCAGTGCACGGGCGCGGTCGTCGCGCGCTGCGACTTCCTGGCCAACGCGACCAGCGACAGCACCGCGGCCTATCAGGGCGCTGCGATCTACGTCAGCGGCGGCTCGGCCACGCTCACGGACTGCGAGCTGCGGGGCGGCGGCGCGGGCGAGGGCGGCGGCCTCGCGGTCGCCGGCGGCGCCGTGGTCACCGCCTCCGAGCTGGTGGTCGCGGACAACCGCGTGGTGAGCAACGGCGCGGGCATCCGCGTCACCGGCGCCGACCTCTCGCTGATCTGCAGCGAAGTCGCGGGCAACCGCAGCTGGACCGGCGGCGGGGGCGGCCTCTACGCCACCGACGGCCACCTCGACCTCGGCAACGTCCTGGTGGTCGAGAACGTCGCCGTCGGTGTCGGCGGCGGCCTCTATGCGCAGGGCCTGACCGGTGGCGCGGTCCGCAACTGCGTCCTCTCGGGCAACTCGGCCGGCACCGGCGGGGGAGCCTTCCTGGTGTCGGCCGGACCGTACGCCGTCACCGACAACGTGTTCGTGGGCAACGGCGGCGGCGGACTGATGACCGCCGGCGCCGCGCTCATGGCCGACTACAACCTGGCCCACGGCAACCTCGGCGGCGATTTCATGGCCGCCATGGGGGATCACGACCGGGTGGCCGATCCCCTGTTCTGCGATCCGGCCGGCGGCGATTTCGCGCCGACCCTGCACTCGCCGCTGGTCGACTCGGGCTCCGGATCGGCCGGGAACGACTGGGACGGCGGCGCGGCCGACCGCGGCCTGCACGGCGGATCGCTGGCCGCGCCCGGCGGCCCGGCGCGGGTGACCGGCCTGGTGGGCACGTTCGCCACCGGCACGGCCAGCCTCGGCTGGAACGCGGTGGAGGGCGCGGTGGCCTATACGGTGTACCGCGACTCGGCGGCCGTGTTCGAGCCGTCGGCGGACAACGTGTGCGCGACGGTCACCGGCGGCGCCCTCGCCTGCCAGGACAGCCCGCCGCCGGGCGACTGGTACTACCTGGTCGCCGCCACCGACGCCGCTGGCCACATGGGCGGTTTCAGCGGCCGCTACGAGACCGCCGGCGGTACCGGTACGCCGGTCGAACCGGACCTGCTGCCCGCGGCCCTGGCGGTGACCGGCGTCTCGCCGAACCCGTTCAACCCGCGGACCGTGGTGCAGTTCACCGTCCCGCAGGCGGCCCACGTGCGCCTGCGTGTCTTCGACATGCGCGGCCGCCTGGTGTCTTCGCTGGTGGACGGTGACCTGGCGGAGGGCCGCCACTCGGTCAGTTGGAGCGGCACCGACCGCGGAGGCCGTCCGGTGGCCACGGGTGTCTATCTGATGCGCCTGGAGGATGGCCGCGCCGTGTCCACGCGCAAGGCGGTCCTGGCCAAGTAACGAACCTGCCAATTCATACCGGGGGCGTCGTAATTTACGGCGCCCCTTTTACTTGTTTCTGCCACACCGACTGGCTACCTTGGTCTGGAGCAAAAGCATCCGCACTTCTGCCGAGACGCAATCTGCGCCGATAACCAGCCCCTTGAAGGAAGGTGTAAGATGGCTGCTCCGATGGTCGAGATCCGCTGGCATGCGCGCGGTGGCCAGGGCGCCAAGACCGCAGCGATGTTCGTGGCCCAGGCCGTGCTGGCCAAGGGCAAGTACGGTCAGGGCTTCCCCGAGTACGGCCCCGAGCGCCGCGGCGCTCCGATGCGCGGTTTCACCCGCATCGCCGATGTGCCCATCCGCCGGCATTGCGGCGTGGAGAATCCGAGCATCGTGATCGTGCTCGATCCCACCCTGCTCGAGTCGCCCGCTGCCGGCGTCACGGCCGGCACCGACAAGGACACCGTGTTCATCATCAACACGTCGCTCACCCCGGCCGAGATCAAGAAGAAACTCAACATGCCGGGCGCGAAGGTCTATACGGTGGACGCCACGCAGATCGCCCTCGACACCTTCGGCAAGCCCATTCCCAACATGCCCATGACCGGCGCGCTGCTCGCGGCGGCCCCGATCATGGAGCTGAGCGAGATGATGGACGCCATGAAGCTCAAGTTCAGCAAGAAGTTCTCCCAGGCCGTGGTCGAGGGCAACCTGCGCGCAGTGGAGAAGGCCTACAACGAGGTGGTATCGGAATGAGCCTGAAGCGAGCCCAGGATCTGCCCGAGGCCGGCATCATTCCCGAGGCCGGCAACGCGGTGGAATTCAAGACCGGCGACTGGCGCACCTTCGTGCCCCAGTTCATCGAGGAGAACTGCATCCACTGCATGTTCTGCTGGGTCTACTGCCCCGATTCGTCGATCGTGGTCGACACCAGCGGCGACAAGCCCCTGATGCAGGGCATCGACCTCGAGCATTGCAAGGGTTGTGGCATCTGCGCCACCGAGTGTCCGCCTGCCGCCAAGGGCAAGGCCGCGCTCGTGATGGTGCGTGAAGAGAAGTAGGAGGCGCCTCAGATGACCAAGACCGTCAATCAGGAACTGGTGGCGCTGAGCGGCAACGAGGCCGTGGCCTTCGCGTTCAAGCAGGCCCGACCCCACGTCGCCTCCGCCTTCCCGATCACGCCCCAGACCGAGATGATGCACAAGTTCGCGGAGTTCGTGGCCAACGGTGAGAGCACCGCCGAGATGATCCTCGTCGAGAGCGAGCACTCGGCCATGTCCGCCGCCGTGGGTTCGGCCGCCGCCGGCGCCCGCACCATCACGGCCACCAGCTCGGCCGGGTTCGCCCTGATGTGGGAGATCGTCTACATCGCCGCGAGCCTGCGCCTGCCCATCCAGATGGCCCTGGTGAACCGGGCGCTGTCGGGCAACATCAACATCCACTGCGACCACTCCGACTCCATGGGCGGCCGCGACGCGGGCTGGATCCACCACTTCTGCGAGAACGCGCAGGAGGCCTACGACGCCGGCCTGATCAACTTCCGCATCAGCGAGCACATGGACGTCCGCCTGCCGGCCATGGTGAACTACGACGGGTTCATCGTCAGCCACAAGGAAGACGCCCTGTACATGCTGGACGACGCCGCCGCCTACGACTTCGTCGGTCCCTACAAGCACAAGTACACGCTGCTCGACCCGGCCAACCCGGTCACCGTGGGTCCCCTCGACCTCACCGACTACTACTTCGAGCACAAGCACAGCCAGCTCGAGGCCTACCCCCGGGTGTTCGACGTGGCCGCGACCGTGTTCGACGAATACGCCCAGCTCACCGGCCGCAAGTACGGCCTGTGGGAGGAGTACAAGATGGACGACGCCGACCTGGTCATGGTGGTCCTCGGCTCCAGCGCCGGCACCGCCAAGGACGTGGTCGACGAGTACCGCGAGAAGGGCGTCAAGGTCGGCCTCCTGAAGCTGCGCATGTTCCGGCCCTTCCCGGCCCAGCAGCTGATCCCGGCGCTGTCCGGCCGCAAGTCGGTGGCCATCCTGGACCGCTCGGCCAGCTTCGGCGGCTTCGGCGGCCCGGTGTTCACCGAGATCCGCAGCGCGCTCTACGGCGTCAAGAACCCGTCTCCCATGCACAACTGGCTGTACGGCCTCGGCGGCCGCGACTTCGAGCTCGGCCATGCGGCCGAGGTGATCGAGGCCATGCAGAAGATCGCCGTCGGCGGAGACGTGCCCACCCTGAACCTGCTCGGCTGCCGGGCGTAGAGAGGAGGACCAGTCATGGCGACGAACCTCAAGGAACTGGTCACGCACGACGACCTCCTCACCGGTGGTCATCGTGCCTGCGCCGGCTGCACCGGTGCGAACATCCTGCGGCAGATCATGCTGACCGCGGGCCCGAACACGGTCATGGGCGGCGCCACGGGCTGCATGGAGGTGGTCACCACCATCTACCCGTACACCGCCTGGAAGACCAGTTTCATCCACAGCGCGTTCGAGAACGTGGCCGCCACGATCTCGGGCGCCGAGACGGCCTACCGCTCGCTCAAGAAGCATGGTGAGCTGCCCGCGGCGGCCGCCAAGGCCGAGCGCATGAACTTCATCGCCTTCGGCGGCGACGGCGGCACCTACGACATCGGCCTGCAGTCGCTGTCGGGCGCCATGGAGCGCGGCCACAAGATGGTGTACGTGTGCTACGACAACGGCGCGTACATGAACACCGGCATCCAGCGATCGTCGGCCACCCCGTTCGGCGCCCATACCTCGACCGCGCCCGCGGGCAAGGTCAAGCAGGGCAAGGAGCAGGACCGCAAGGACCTCACCAAGATCCTCGTGGCCCACAACATCCCCTACGTGGCGCAGACCACGCCCTTCCACTGGAAGGACCTGGCCACCAAGGTGGAGAAGGCGCTCAGCTGCGACGGCCCCGCGTTCCTGAACATCCTCATGCCCTGCACCGTGGGCTGGGGCTTCCCCATGGAACTGGGCATGCAGGTGGCCAAGGACGCGGTGGAGACCAACTTCTGGCCGCTGTTCGAGGTGGAGCGCGGCGTCTACACGATCAACAAGAAGCCCAAGGAGCAGAAGCCCATCGCCGAGTGGATGAAGGGCCAGGCTCGCTTCCGGCACTGCTTCAAGCCCGGCAACGAGGGCCTGCTCGAGCACTCGCAGCAGTGGGTGAACAAGCAGTGGGCGGAGTTGTTGCGGCTGGAGGAGATGACCAACGCCTAGGCGAGGGTCGGCTTCGATGCAGACGAGGGCGGGGCCGATGGGGTCCCGCCCTCGTGGCGTAGCGCAGGTGGATGCCGGCCTGTCTCGTCCCGCCACCAATCCGTTGACATCCTCCCGCCCATGCGTCACAACGGAATGCGGCCGCGAGGCCGCAGGCGCGCGTCCGCCGAGGCGTCCGTTCCGCCCCCGCACCCCTGGAGGTAAACCGATGCAGAGATGTGAGATGACCACCACCCCGCCGGGCCGTCGGTGGCTCTGGATCACCTGGCTGACCCTCGCCGCGATCCTCGTCGGCGGGTGTGGCGGCGGCGGCGGCGACGGGCAGGCCAACGCCGTCCGTTACACCGTACGGGGCGTGATCGAGAAGCTCCCGGCCGTTGACGGGCCCGACCACGCCATCTACATCCACCACGCCGCGATACCCGACTATCGCAACGAAGCCGGCGAGGTGGTCGGCATGATGTCGATGGTCATGCCGTTTCCGGTGGCGGACGGCGTCTCGCTCGACGGCCTCGCCGTCGGCGACCCCGTGGAGTTCACCTTCACGATGCAATGGCAGCCGCACGGGCACTACGAGATCGTGGCGATCGCGGAGCTGCCGACCGGGACGGTGATCGCGTTCTAGGTGCCGAGGCCCCGTGGCCTTGACCGCCGGCCCCGGTGCGGTTGGCGTTCCGGCGGCCTGACCACCATCATGCCTCCCGGCCCCGACCGTGGAGGATCCGCAGCGGGAGCCGGCGCGTCGATGCTGGAACGAGGACGACGGGGAATGTTCCTGACCCTGCTGGGGTTGAGCTGCTGGCCGCGGGTCGGACCGCCGCTCGCGCTCGCGGCCGGGGTGCTGTTCAGCCTGACCGCCGGCAATCCGTGGCCCCGGCAGTCGGGCGTCTGGAGCAAGCGGCTGCTGCAGCTGTCCGTGGTCGGCCTCGGGTTCGGGCTCGGGCTCGACCAGGTCTGGGCCGCGGCGCGTGGCGCGGTCTTCTTCACGCTGATCGGGATCGTGCTGACGATCGTGGTCGGGCGCTGGCTCGGCGACCGGCTCCGCACTCCGCGCCGCACGTCGACCCTGATCGCCTTCGGGACCGCGATCTGCGGCGGCAGCGCCATCGCGGCGATGGCGCCGGTGATCGGCGCCGAGGACGACGAGACGGCCGTCGCCCTGGCCACGGTCTTCACGCTCAACGCGATCGCCCTGCTGCTCTTTCCGCCGCTCGGACACCTCGCCGGGCTCTCGCCCCACGCCTTCGGCCTCTGGGCCGCGCTCGCGATCCACGACACGAGCAGCGTGGTCGGCGCGGCGGCGGCCTTCGGCGGCGGCGCGCTCGCCATCGCGACCACCACCAAGCTCGCGCGCGCGCTGTGGATCATGCCGTGCGCGCTCTTCGCATCGGCCCGCACCCACGCCGGCGGCAAGGTCAAGTTTCCGCTGTTCATCGTGGGCTTCGTGGCGGCGGCCGGTCTGCGGACCCTGGCGCCCGCGCTCGATCCTCTGGCACGACCTGCACGAGGTCGCTCGGCAGGGGCTCACGGTCACGCTGCTCCTGATCGGGGCCGGGCTCGGCCGTGAGGTGCTGCGGCGGGTCGGCGCGGCCGCTCATCCAGGGCGTGCTGCTCTGGCTGGTCGTCGGCGGCGCCACGCTGGCCGCGATCCTGGCCGGATGGATCCGGTAGCTGGCGCGACCGTGGCCTGCAAACCCGGTTCGATCGCCAGGATACGCCAAGGCGCTCCGTGGTCGCCAGCGTGCCGCGCGACCACCACCAGAACCGCATCCGGCTGCGGAGGCCTTGACGGGCGCCGCCAGGGCATGCAGATGGGGGCCCGAGCGTCCGCATGACTCGAGCCCCCCGATGGCGCCGATCCCGGAGGATCGTACGCCAACCACGGATGGTCCTGCCGACCTAGAGCGCGCCCAGGCCCGGCTTCAGTTCCTTCTTGCCCTTGGCGACATGGCAGGCAGTGCAGTCGGTCGTGAATTCCTTGGGCGCCACCTGGTGGGTCACCGGGTAGGCGTAGGCCGTCTCCACGAATCCGTACTCGCCGCTGTAGGGCACATCCACGCTGGCCATGCCCAGGCGGATGGCCTGGTCCCAGTCGAAGTCGCCCCAGTAGGCCCCGCTGCCGGGTTTGCCGAGCAGCTTGGGCACCACCATGTTGTTCAGCCCCTTGTCGTAAGGCGTCTTGCCGCGGTGGATCTTGAAGGGATAGAGCTTGGAGGCGGGATCGCCCTGGCCGCCGTTGGGCTTCTGCAGCCACACCACGGCCGAGGGGTCGACCTTGTCCTCGATGGCCACGTAGCTCATCGTCCCGTCGTACCAGGCGAACTCCGGCGTCAGGTTCTTCTCCCAGCGGAAGGCGCCCTTCTTGCCGTCGTAGGTGGGCTTGCCGTCGGCCCCCTGGACCACGATGGGCTTGCCGGCCTGGTCGAGCTTGCCGGCCTGCGACCAGTCCCACCACACCTTGGTGCTCTGGCCTCGGGCGTAGATGGGGATGTGGCAGGCCTGGCAGCTGACCCTGGCCGTGTGCTTGTTCAGCAGCGACTTCTCGTGGGGCGCCGCGGTGTGGCAGGCGTCGCACGCCATCTGCGACTCGACGCCCGCCCTGGCGAACATATCGTCCTTGTGGCTGGCAGGCAGGGTGTACTGCCGGCCGGCCATCTGATGATCGACGGTGGTATGGCAGGCCTGGCAGGTGAGGCCCGCGCCGTCCTTGCTCATGTGGACGTCCAGATCGCGGCTCGCGGTCAGCAGGGTGGAATCGAGGTCGCCGTGCTTGACGGCGTCGCCGCCGCCGCCGTAGAAGTGGCAGACGCCGCAGTTCTTCAGGCCGGGCGCGCCGACCGACTGGGCCACCTCGGCGTAGTCGGGCGGGTTGAACAGCTTGCCGCTGAACATCGTCGGCTCGGTGACCGGGTTGCCGGCGCCGCTGGGGAACTTCTTGTACGTGCCGGCGTGCTCGTGGCAGACCAGGCAGTCCACCTTGTCCTCGGCCGTGAAGTCGAAGCTGGCGTCCTTGAAGCCGTAACCCACATGGCACGACGTGCAGCGGGGCCAGTTGCTGTTCACGTTGATGCAGAAGTTGTTCACGGTGTGGGCGGCCTTGCCCACCAGGCCGGTCTCGTCGCCGGGCTGGCGCCAGGTCCAGTGCATGGTGGCGTGGACTTCCCTGGCCTCGGCCTCGTGGCAGCCGAGGCAGGCGCGGGTCACCTCGGGGCCGCTCTGGAAGGCGACCTTGAGCTCGTCGAACTCGCTGTGGTCGGTCATGGCGGGGGCCAGGGGGGCCAGCAGCAGGCACAGCGTGGCCACGATGATGGTGATGCGGACGGTCATGGGTTCCTCCGGGGGGTTGCGGACCTCGAGGACGGTTGCGCGGCATGAAGCAATGTCGGTGCCAGAACCTAAAAACTATTAAAATGTTGTATTCAAATAAGATATGGAGGAATCGTCCCCCAGGCGACGGCCCCTGTTCTCCAGAGTGACTATCCAGCTGTCTAGCCGATCGATTCGATCATCGACCCCGGCCGTGAGGATTGTGCTGGCCCAGCGCGCGTCGCTGTGATTCCCTGATCCCCACGCAGTCGCCCAGCTCGACCCCAGCCCCGGACGCGCCGTGACCCCGCAACGACACCGCTCGCTCGACCTCCTGCGCGGACTCATGCTGGTCATCATGACCATCGATCACCTCGACCTCTTCGGGCCGGTCTACCGCTTCACCTACGAGACCTTCGGGTTCGCCAGCGCGGCCGAGGGCTTCGTGCTGCTGTCGGGGGTGGTGGCGGGGCTGGCCTACACGCGGTATCTGGAGGAAGGCCGGCTCGCGCCCAAGGTGACACGGCGGCTCCTGACCCTCTGGCATCACCACCTGGTGGTGGTGGCGGGCCTGCTCCTGCTGCGCTGGTGGCGCCCCGACGAGCGGCCGGCCGGCTCGCTGGCCGCCTCGCTGGCGGCGGCGGTCGGTGGCGTGATCCTGCTGAACCAGGAACCCCCGCTCGACATCCTGGCCCTCTACCTGATCCTGGTGGCAGTCTTGCCGCTCGTGCTGAGGGCGTGCCGTTCCGGTCGCGCCGGAGCGGTGATCGCCGTCAGCGTCGCCGTCTGGCTCGTCGACCAGGTCCTCAGTACCCGGTCCTGGTACCCGATCACGATCAACTTCCGGGTGGCCGGCGTGCCGGTGATATGGCCCCCGAACCACTTCCACCTACTGGCCTGGCAGTTCCTCTTCGTCCTTGGGATCTACGCCGGCTGGCGGGTGGCCACGGGCAGAAGGGCGCCAGTCGGACCGCGCGGCCGGCTCTGGCTCCTGGCGGCCCTGGGGCTAGCGGCCGCGCTGGGGGCCCTGCGCCATGGCGTCGGGCTGCCCCAACTGCCGGAGACGCTCCTGGCCACGGGGCGGCCCAACCTTGGCTGGCTGCGCCTCGTCGACGTCGGCTTGCTGGCCTGGCTGCTGCTCCGCCTACATCGGGCGCGGCCGCGCCTCCTGCGCCAGCCGTGGCTGGAGCTTCTCGGCCGCCAATCCCTGTCGGTGTTCGTCTGGCACGTGGGGCTGCAGCTGTTCCTCAGGCCCGCGTACGTCGACCTCGCGGCTCGCCACGGCGCGCCGATGCGTCTGGGCCTGCTGGCCGTGGCCGCGGCCAGCCTCAGCTTGCCGGCATGGTGGCGGGAAAGCCACGCGCAACGGCGTCGTATCTAGGCCGAACTCCGCTTGACGCGCCAGCTTACCATGGTCTACCTTGCCATCGTTGAGACTCGCCACCATGCCGTGCACTCGCCTGTGGCGGTGTACCAACCTCTTGCGAAGGAGTGGTCAGATGAAGAAGCTCGCACTGCTCACCCTGGCGATCTCCGTGCTGGCGCTGGTCTACGCCTGCACCGACGCCGGCGACCCCGACCCGGCCCGCCCAGGGCGACGGACAGCCGACGTGACCATCCCGGTCGCCGACACCCGCGGCGACCGGGGACGCGCCTTTACCTCGACGGTACCACCGGCGGCACGCTGGTGGCTGGCGAGCGCCGACGGCAACGTCTGGTCCGCCACCGTCGCCGACCTCGCTCCCGGGCTCCTACGGCTTCGGCGTTCTGCGGCATGACGATGGTCTGAAGGCTATGCAGCTGGTCCTGGAGGACCAGACCATCACCGTCAGCGAGACCGGCGCGGTCAGCGGCGACACCCTGAGCTTCGGCCGTGGCGCTGGCTGCGGGCACCGCTTCAATCTCGTGGTCACCAACCACAACGATGCTACACCAACATCAAGATCAGCGGCCCATGAACGAATGGACGGCGGATGTCACCGGTTCCTCGGCTGACGGCGTCACCTTCTTCCTGCACGCCCGCCGGCCTGGACGCCGGGAGCGACGGAGTGGGGCGTCATCGAGGACGACGGTTCGGAGTTCGGCATCTGGCTGCTGCCCTCGGTTCGCCCAACCTGAGCTTCGACGTGGACGCCGAGGGCGTGGTCACCGAAGCACCTCACCTCTTCGAGATCGCCCGCCGCAGCCCGTCGTGAACCTGACCTTCAACTGCGACATGAACGCGTACGAGGGTTCGTACACCAACGTCCAGGTGGCGGCGGCACATTCAACGGTTGGGACACCAACCTGACCTCATGTCCGACACCGACGAGGACGGCATCTACTCGGTCACCGTGGAGGTGGAGGAGGGCAGCGCGGTCATCTTCAAGTTCCTGCTCGACGGCTCGACGTACGAGAGCGTGCCCTCGGAATGTGGCGCTGACGACGGCTTCGGCGGCTACAACCGCTCGACCACCGTCGGCACCGAGGACGCGTCCTACACGGCCCTGCTCCTGGCGCCTGCCCGTCACTCTAGGCTGAGAGACTCGGATGGAACAGGGGACAGCCTCCGTGGGGGCTGTCCCTTCCCATGTCCGTCCGGATGTACTAGGATCGCCGCATACGCCGCCACCCGTGTCCGTTTCCCGTTACCTGCCTCGTGGAGGTCGACCCATGCGCAGGCTTTGCTTGCTCCTGCTCATCATCCTCGTGGCGTTGCCCGCGTTCGCCCAGAGCGAGGTCACGCTGCGGATCCACTACCACCGCTTCGACAACGCCTATTCGGGGTGGGGCCTGCATCTGTGGGGCGCCGTCCAGGAGGACGGCGGCACCTTCATCATCAACGGCAACAGCTACAGCTGGCGGAACCTGCCGCCCTGAGCGCCACCGATGATTTCGGCGTTCACGGGGATGCGCTCATCTCCGCTCCGCAGTCCGAGCTCGGCTTCCTGATCCACAGCGGCGACATCATGGACCCGGACCGGACATGCACTGGAGCACTACGAGACCTACCCGAGATCTGGATCCCCGGCTTCACGCAGATCTTCACCGAGGAGCCGATCCGGACGTGCGGCTGGATGTCGGCGGTGAGCGACGGCGAGGACACCATCACCTTGCGCCTGGCCCGCGACGCCGACCAGCTCGCCGCCTTCCACGTCATGCTCGACGACGTCGAGCTGGACTGGCCGTCGACAGCCGGACGGCGACCACGCCGCGCGTCGTGGTTCTGAGCATGGCCGACCCCATCGACATCTCCCGCCTCTACTTCGTCACCGACGAGGTCGGCGGCAACGCGAGGTCGTGGTCCGCCACGAGTCGACGGCGGACGCCGGCTTCGCATACGACGGCGACGACCTCGGCTTCACCTACACGCCGAGCGCGACCATCACGTTCTCAAGCTTCCGGAGTCCGGCGCATGGCCGCCGCCACCGCACATTCACGGACAATCCCCTACCTGGTCGGCGACGAGCTCCGTCGATTCCTACGCGATGGACCCGATCCGCAGTATCCCGGCGTCCGCACGGTGATCGCGCCCGGCGACCAGAAGGACCGCTACTACCTCTACGAGATGACGGTCTACGGCGAGACCTACCCTCACGCCGGACCTCTACTCGGTCGCCCTGTCGAGCAACAGCCAGCGCACAGATCATCGACCTCGCCGACACCGATCCCGCCGGCTGGGACGCCGACACCTGGCCCACCTTCCCGCCCAGCCAGAGCGTCATCTACGAGCTGCACGTGCGCGACGTCACCGCGAGCCCGGACTGGAACGGCACTCCCGCCAACAAGCACTGTCTGGGCGCGTGGTCGAGCCCGGCACCAGCTATCAGGGCCGGCCCACGGCTTCGACTGCCATCGTCGACCTCGGCGTCAACACGGTGCAGATCCTGCCCTGCTGTACGATTTCACGTCGGTCGACGAGAACAACCTGAACAGCCGCAACTGAAGCGCACCTGCACGCCACAACACGCCTGAGGGCAGCTATTCCACCGATCCCGACGACGGCAAGGTGCGCATCCGCGAGATGAAGGAGATGATCCAGGCCTTCCACACCGCCGGCATCAAGGTCGTCATGGACGTGGTCTACAACCACACCCACAACACCGGCCCCGCAGGCTCGCTCTACGACGCCATGGTGCCCAAGTACTACTACCGCCTGCTCGCCGACGGCAGCTACAGCAACGGCTCTGGCGTGGGCAACGAGGTGGCCACCGAGAAGCTCATGGCCCGCCGCTTCATCAAGCAGAGCTGCCGCTACTGGGTCGAGGAGTTCCACATCGACGGCTTCCGCTTCGACCTCATGGGCCTCATGGACACCGACATCATGGCCGAGATCACCGACGAGGTGAAGGCCATCAACCCCGCCGCCATCATCTACGGCGAGCCCTGGGGCGGCTACGGAGGCCAGATCCTCACCGGCAAGGGCGACCAGCGCGGCCTGGGCTTCGGCTGCTTCAACGACAACATCCGCAACGGCATCCGCGGTTCGACCGACGGCACCGACCCCGGCTACGCCATGAACGACGTCAACGACCGCAACGCCGTGGTCCGCGGCATCGAGGGGTCGATCAACGACTTCACCGACGGGCCCACGGAGACCATCAACTACATCTCCGCCCACGACAACTACACCTGGTGGGACAAGCTCGACTGGCGCTGGAACCCCACCAACCCGCCGCCGGGCTACAGCGAGGACGCCCTCATCCGCATGGACCGGTTCGGCATCAGCATGGTCCTCACCGCCCAGGGCATCCCGTTCCTCCACGCCGGCAGTGAGTTCCTGCGCACCAAGCGCGTCGGCGATCCCGAGCATCCGTCGAACGACGAGGAATCCATCCGCAACAGCTACAACGCGGGCGACGACGTCAACCAGCTCGATTGGGCCCGCCGCGCCGAGTACGACCAGGTGGTCGAGTACTACAAGGGCCTCATCGCCCTGCGCCTGGCGCGGCCGGAGCTGCGCCTGACCACCAAGGCGGACATCCAGGCCTCGCTCGACTTCCTGACCGACACCGGTTCGGCGATCGCCTACCGGCTCGCCGACAACACCCCGCGCGACGACTGGGGCGAGCTGCTCGTGGTCCACAACCCGAGCCACCTGGCCACGAGCATCACCCTGCCCGCCGGCCAGTGGGCCCAGGTGGTCGACGCCGATCATGCCGGCACCGCCACCATCACCACGTACCTCAGCCCGTCGGTGTCGCCGGCCTCGCTCGAGGTGCCGGCTCGCAGCACCGCGGTTCTCTACCAGCAGGTGGCGCCGCCCATCCAGCTGAACCTCTTCCAGAACCCGGTGCTCGACCGCTATCTGCACCTCGCGGTCAACGTCCGCGACGGCGTGGACGGCGTGCTGGTGACCATCAACGGCGCCGCCGTCGCGCTCGCCGACCAGGGCGGCGGCAGCTACTTCGGCAGCCACGTGCTCGACGCCTCGGGCGAGCTGGTGATCACCGTCGACGCCGTCACCGCCCAGCTCACCCATCGGGTCACGGCCTGGGCGCTGGACGGCGGGGCGGAGGGCCGCTCGGTGGACGGGCGCCTCACGGTGTCCGTGCCCGACGGCGCGCGACCGGGCGGCTGGCTCGTGATCAGCGGCAGCGGCCCGTGGCTGCTGGGCGCCGAGGGCGCGCGCCTCGATCGCCCGGCGGTCCTGCGCGCCGAGGTCGCCGACCGTGACCAGGTCTTCGAGGTGCTCGTGGACGGCCAGTGGCGCACCCTGCCGACCGTCCAGACCGCGGACGGAAAGCTTGAAGCCAGCACCGAGATGCTGGGGCGGATCCGTCTGGCTCCGGGTCGCCAGGTGCCCGAGGCCACCCGGCTGCTGGGCAACGCGCCCAACCCCTTCAACCCCGCCACGGAGATCCGCCGAGCTGTCGGCGGCCGACGCCGCCTGGCCGGTCACCCTCGCGGTCTACGACGTGCGCGGCAAGCTCGTGCGCATGCTGGTCGACGGCCTGCTCACCGCCGGCGCCCGCAGCGCCGTCTGGGACGGCCGCGACCGCACCGGACGTCCGGCCGCCTCGGGCGTCTACATCTACCGCCTCGAAACCCGCCAGCAGGCCCTCAACGGCCGCATGCTGCTGCTGAAGTAGGAGGACGACATGAACAAGCTCATCATCCTCGCGCTCGTCGGATCGCTGGTCCTGGCGGCCGGCTGCGGCAGCGACGACGGCGGGCCCAGGAGCCGCAGCGGCCCAGCGACCAGCAGGTCCTGACGGCCGGCTGGGCGGCCTTCGACGCCGCCGATTACCCGGAGGCCGAGACCCAGTTCCGCATCCTGCTCGGCCGCGGTGCGCTCGTGGCTCAGGCGCACGACGGCCTCGGCTGGACGTTCGCCCGGCAGAGCGAGCCCGATTCCGCCGTCGTCCATTACGCCGCGGCGCTCGCCGGCGGTGCCGACGGCCTGGACATCGCCGACCAGACCCACGCCGGCCACGCGTTCGCGCTCAACGCCCTGGGCGAGTACGCGGACGCCGTCACGGCGGCCGCCGCCGTCTCGTCAGGCTGGGTCTTCGCCCGCGATCCGGAGATCGACCACGACGACGTGGTGCTCACGCTCGCGGTCGCCCATTACGCCCTCGGCGAGTTCGCCGAGAGCCTGTCCGCCGTGCAGCAGCTCGATCCGGGGTTCCTCGCCGACGTCGAGACCGTCGAGGGTCGCGCGGAGCTGGCGGCCCGCATCGAACAACTGCTGGGCTAGGCGCCCGGCGGCGGCGGGCAGATCGACCAGCCCGCCGCCGCCCGCCCACACCCTGGCCATCGCCCCAGCTGGAGGACCGATCATGCCGCGCACCCTCGTCAGCCTGTCCGCCGTTCTCCTCGGCCTCGTGCTGGGCGCCTGCAGTCCCGACGACCCCGTCATCCCCGACAACCCCGGCGGCTCCGGCGGCGGCGAACCGCCCACGCCCGGCGCCACCTCCTGGTGGAACGATCAGGTGTTCTACGAGGTGTTCGTGCGCAGCTTCCAGGACTCCGACGGCGACGGCAACGGCGACCTGCAGGGTCTCATCCAGCGCCTCGACTACCTCAACGACGGCGACCCGCAGACCGACACCGACCTCGGCGTGACCGCGCTCTGGCTCATGCCCATCATGGCGTCGCCCAGCTACCACGGCTACGACGCGACGGACTACCGCACCGTCGAGCCCGACTACGGAACCAACGCCGATTTCCAGCAGCTCGTGACCGAGGCCCACGCCCGCGGCATCAAGGTCATCATCGATCTCGTCATGAACCACTGCAGCAACCAGCACCCCTGGTTCACCGCCTCGGCGGCCGGCGACCCGACCTACGCCGACTGGTTCACCTGGCGCGGCGACAATCCCGGCTGGCCGCAGCCCTGGGGCGGCGGCCAGGTCTGGCACAACGGCGCCCGCGGCTACTACTACGGCGTGTTCTGGAGCGGCATGCCCGACCTCAACTACATAGCACCAGGCCGTCGAGGACGAGATGTTCGCGACGGCGGACTACTGGCTCCAGGACATGGGGGCCGACGGCTTCCGCCTCGACGCCGTCAAGTATCTCATGGAGGACGGCAACGTCATCGACAACGCCCCGTCCACCTTCGAGTTCTGGACCCGCTTCCGCCAGCACCTCGATCTCGCGGCGCCCGACGCCTTCCTGGTGGGCGAGGCCTGGGATCAGACGTCGGTCGTGCTCCGGTACATCGACGCCGGACTGCACACGTGCTTCGAGTTCGACCTCGCCGAGGCCATGCTCAACACCGCCGGCATCGGCCAGGCCGGGACGCTGCCCGGCAAGCTGGGCCAGGTGACGGCCAGCTATCCCTACCTGCAATACAGCACGTTCCTCACCAACCACGACCAGCAACGGGTCCTGTCCCGGCTGAGCGGCAACGAGGGCCGCAACCGGGTGGCCGCCGCCCTGCTGCTCACCCTGCCCGGTGTGCCGTTCCTCTTCTACGGCGAGGAGGTGGGCATGATCAGCAGCGGGGTACACGAGGACATCCGTCGCCCGATGCACTGGACGGGCGCCGCAGGGGCCGGCTTCACGACCGGCGTGCCGTGGGAGGCGCCGGCCGGCAACCTAGCCACCAACAACCTGGCCGTCATGCAGGCCGACGAGGGCTCGCTCTGGCACCACTACCGCCGTCTGGTGACCGCGCGCACGCAGTCGGCGCCCCTGCGACGCGGCACCTACCAGCCGGTCGCGACGGGCTCGTCGCAGGTCCTGGCGTTCCTGCGCTCGACCGCCGCCGAGACCGTCGTGGCCGTCCACAACCTCGGCGCCGGAACCGTTGCGGGCTGGAGCCTCTCGGTCGAGCGCAGCCTCCTGCCGGCCGGCGTCTATACGGCCACGGACCTGCTCACCGGTGACGACCTCGCCGCGGTGACCGTCGGCGACGACGGCGGCTTCAGCGCCTGGTCGCCGACGGGCTACCTGACGGCGTACGGGTCGCGGGTGATCGCGCTCGCGCCGGTTCAGTCGACCTTCACCGCGCGGGACGTGAGCACGGCGCCGCCGACGATGACGCGCAGCAGGTAGATCCCGGCCGGCGCGGGCCGGCCCGCCTCGTCGCGACCATCCCAGTCGAGCCTCCAGCCGTCGCCGGCGGGCGCCGGCTCGAGGCGGCGGCAGCGCCGCCCCCTCACGTCGAACAGGTGTGCGGTGGTCGGCCCCCGCGGGCCGGCTGCGTCCAGCCGCCAGCCCACGCTCGCGGCGCCCAGGTTGCTGCCGGCCAGGCGCAGGCGTGGGGGAGGCAGCAGGAGCGCGCCGACCGCATCCTCGACCAGTTCGCCGGCCACGCCAGGGCCGTCGAGGGCGGCGAGGACAGCGCCGCGCGCCGTCGGGTCGCCTCGGCCCTGCCAGGCGAGCCAGGGAACGGCCAGCGCCAGCGTGAGCGCCTGTTGCGCGACGGCGGTCATGTTCTGGCCGCAGTCCTCCTCGCCGCCCATGCAGGGCTCGCACGGGGCGGCGAAGAAGCAGTGGCCGCCACCCAGCAGCGACGCGTAGGCCCTGGGGCTGGCGCCGAGAGCCGCGAAGAGCGGGCGGTGGTGCAGATCGGGTGGCGTCAGGCAGTCCTGGTCGCCCGAGATCAGGAGGGTGGGAGACGACACCTCGCTGGCGCAGCCGATCACCGACGGACGTCCGCGGTCCTGGGGCGCGAGCAGGAGCAGCGCCGGTGGCGTCTCGGCGCTCATGGCGGCCGCCAGCACGGCCGCTCCGCCGCCGAGGCTGTGGCCTCCGAGGGCCCAGCCGGCGGCGAGGGGGGGCAGGTCCGAAGGCAACTCGGGCGAGCCGGATCGGGCCAGGTCGGCGAGCAGGACCATGTCGGCGGCCAGCGCGGCTTGGTCGGCCACCAGGTCGGGCTCGGTCTCGGGCAGGATCACCAGCCAGCCGGCCGTCACCAGGGCGTCCACGAGGTAGGCGTAGTGGTCGCAGGGGGTCATGGTGGCGTGGCCGAATACCAGGAGCGGGCAGGACGCCTGGGGGCACGACGGGCCGACGGCCAGCGCCTCGATCGAGCGGCCAGGTCGCGACGGATCGCCGACCGTGAAGCACCACTGGCGGGACGCCGCGCCGGACGCCGCGGCCGGGGCGTCCGGGCCGGTCATCAGCAAGACGAGGATGACGAAGAGCGTGCGCATGATCGAGCGGCAGGCCGCAGGGTGGCGGTCCACGACCATGGCTGAAATCTGGGAATCAGGTCGCCGAGATGCAAGCTCGGTCCGCGTCACCCGGCCCGTCGGGCCCGGTCGGGGTCGAAGTCCTCGAAGCTGGCGCTGACCTCGGCGAGCCGTCGCCGGGCCCACTCGTCTTCGCGTCGCCGCAGACCGCGGGCGAAGATCCAGAGGGCGGTGGCCACCGTGAGGTTGACCACCAGATCCGCCGCGTCCAACCACGGCAGGTCGGGGTCGAGCACCCGCCAGACGATCTTCACGGCGGCGAGTAATCCGGCCGCCACGAGCCAGCGTTGCCGATGGCGGCCATGCTGGCGACGCTCCGTGACCGCCAGCAGGCCCAGGGCCAGCACCTTCGGAACGGCCAGCATCTGGTATCCGCGGGCGGCGGTCGCCACCCCGAGCAGCGCGACGGCGAGCGTGGCGGCCTGCGCCATGAACACGAGGCCCGCGAGCGTGACCATCGGACTGGCCCAGGCGTGCGGTGTGCACATGACCAGGCCGATCCCCACCAGGAGCAGGCCCGCCAGCCACGCGTCCCAGGAGAGCATCCCGCCGGCCACGATCCGGTCGAGCACCGGCCCCAGGGCCATCGCCAGCGCCCCCGTGGCCACGACCGTGCTGGGTCGCAGACCGGCCTTCACCTCGCCCCAGGCGCGTCCGTTCCCGTCGTTCACCACTGCGACCTCCGCTCTGCCCCTGGACGCCGCTCGGCCAGCAGGTTACCCTGCCGGCATGAAGATCGCATTCATCGGCACCCACGGCGTGGGCAAGACCACCCTCTGTTACGAACTCGCGGCGGCCCTCAAGCGCCTCGACCTCAGCGTCGACCTGGTCAAGGAGGTTGCGCGCCGTTGCCCGTTGCCCATCAACCGTGACACCACCGATCGGGCCCAGCGCTGGATCCTGCACACGCAGATCGCCGACGAGATCGAACTCGAGCCGCTCTACGACGTTATCGTCTGCGATCGGGCGGTGCTTGACAACTATGCCTACCTGGTGAACGCCTCCGGCCGCCAGCAAGACCTCGAGCCGCTCATCCGTGCCTGGATGGACACCTACCAGGTGCTGGTCAAGGTCCCGATCGTCGCCCCGCCGCGCTTCGATGGCACCCGGGACGTCTCCGTCGCGTTCCAGCAGTCGGTCGATCGCCTGCTGGACAGCCTCCTGGCGGAGTTCGCGCTGCCGATCCTGCGGCTGCCCGCCGCCGACCGCTCCGCCTGGGTGCCGGCCGTGCTGCAAGCCTTGCGGTTGCCCCCGCGCGCACCCCAGCTCGACCTGTTCTGACTCCCGGAGTTCGGGTTTCAAGACTGGACGTTGCCTTCGCCGTCCGATGCTTCCATATTGTCGCGCAGACGTTCGGGTCCCGGTTTTGCATCCCCGGCCTGGAACTTTCACCGGCGTGGCGAATTGCAAGACGGTCAACCGGATCGCGAACCCCGCCCGGACTCCTCGCCCCCTTTGGAGCGCTGCATCTTGAATCACGACGTTCTGCGTGTGATGACGTATAACCTCCTGTCCGCCGAGAAGAAGCGTCGCTTCCCCTGGGAGGACCGCCGCGACGGCATCGTCGAGATCTTCGAACGCCTGGCGCCCGACGTGGTCGGTACCCAGGAAGCCAACCGTCGCCAGATCGAGGATCTGCAGGACCGGCTGCCCGGCTACGGCGTCTACGGCGAGGGCAACCTCGGGCCGGCGGGCGCCAGGCAGGACGACAGCTGGTACAGCGCCATCTTCTATCGCAAGGACCGCGTG
Organism: Candidatus Krumholzibacteriia bacterium; assembly: GCA_041390065.1. Lineage (GTDB taxonomy): Bacteria > Krumholzibacteriota > Krumholzibacteriia > LZORAL124-64-63 > LZORAL124-64-63 > Glo-17. The sequence continues at coordinate 216,669 of JAWKQQ010000006.1, read as the reverse complement.
CGGCGCCTGCCCGGCCCGGGCGACCGCTTCTGGCTCTCGCCCCGACCCGAACAGCCGGCGAGCCGGTTCGCGCTCGCCTCGCGACCTCGCGTGGCGGTCTGGTCGATGTTCGAGCACCTCCAGACCGGGCGCCACTTCCTCTTCGGCACCACCCACCTGGAGGCCTTCCTGCCCGGGCATCGCCGTGAGGGCGTGCGCCTCTTGCAGGAGTACATCGGCGCCAAGCTGCGCGAGTTGGGTGAGGATGTCCCGGTCTTCCTGACCGGCGATTTCAATGCCGCGGCGCACACGGTGGAGATCCAGCGCTTGCAGAATCCGTCGGTCCTGGGACCTGGCCTGCAGGACGCCTGGCGGGCCGCCGGTCAGGACGAAAGCCGGGACGCGGCCACGTTCCGGGGCCTGGACCTCCGCGATCGCGTCGGCAACTGGCTGCTGGGCCACCGGCGCATCGATTACGTGTTCTTCCGGCCGGAACTCGAGATCCACAGCATCGAGCGCGTGGATTACGCCGAGTATCTGGACGATCAGAGCATGCAGCCATCCGACCACGATCCGGTGCTGGCCGCCTTCAAGCTGGCCAGCTGAACGGACCCGCGGGAGGGTTGCATCTCGTCCTGCATCCGTTACAATGTCTTGACACACGGCTCGCCCGGCGAGTTGCAGTCATCCCGAAACCAAGGAGGGCGCCGATGGAGTCCACGCGCACGGCTCGTTTCGAGGGGCTTCTGCCCGCCGAGGTCCTCGCGTTGCCCATCGTCGAGATCCCCATCGACGGTGCCACCGGGTTCGCCCTCGCGGACGACGAGAAGCAGGTCGTGTTCTTCGTCTTCGAGGAGGGTGTCTCGTTTCCCGATCATTCGCATTGTGCGCAGCGGGGAACCGTGATCTCCGGCGAGATGATCCTCGAGGTCGCCGGTCGCACCAACCTCTACCAGGCGGGCGACCACTACCACGTCCCCGAAGGTGTGGCCCATCGCACGGTGTTCAGCAAGCGCACGGTGCTCGTCGACATGTCCGACGACCCGCAGCGCTTCCAGATCCGGAGCTGACGGGAGTCGTCGGTCCGGGATCAGGAGTCGGGGCCGGCCGCAGGGTCGGCCCCGCGTTCGTGAGCAGGATGTTGACGGGCCGGCCCATTTGCGCCAGTTTACGCACCGACCCGGACACCAGGAACTCCGTCGGATGCTGATTTCATGACGCCACGCGCCCGCTTCCTCCGCCGGCTGCGCCACGCCGTCTACGCGTGGCAGCTGCGGCTGTCGCCCGACGAGACCACCCTCATGATGATCATGGCATCATTGGTGGGCGTGATCGGCGGTTTCGGCGCTATCCTGTTCCGCTGGCTGGTGTCTCTGGGCCAGGGGCTGGTACTCGGGCACGGCGATCACACGGTCGCCCTGTTGGGGCAGATCAGCTGGTGGCATACGCTGCTCCTGCCGGTGATCGGCGCGGTGATCGTCGGGCCGATGATCCACTTCCTGGCCCGCGAAGCCCGTGGGCACGGCGTGCCCGAGGTGATCGGCGCCATCGTCTTCCGGGGCGGAGTGATCCGGCCCATCGTGGCGGCCGTCAAGATCGTGGCCAGCGCGATCACCATCGCCTGCGGCGGTTCGGTCGGCCGCGAGGGGCCGATCGTCCAGATCGGCGCGTCGATGGCCAGCACGATCGGCCAGCTCATGCACTTCTCGCCGCAGCGCCTGCGGACGATGATCGGCTGCGGCGCCGCCGCGGGCATCGCCGCCACGTTCAACGCGCCCATCGCCGGGGCGTTCTTCGCCCTCGAGATCCTGTTGCGCGATTTCGCCGTCGGCACGTTCGCGCCGATCGTCGTCTCGAGCGTGATCGCGACGGCCGTCAGCCGCCACTACCTGGGCGATACCCCCGCCTTCCCGGTGCCCGGCTTCCAGATGCACGGACCGCTGGAGCTCCCGTTCTACCTGCTGCTCGGCCTGGTGGTCGGTCTGATGTCCGTGATCTACGTCCGCTCGCTCTACTTCGCCGAGGAGAAGTTCGACGCGATCCCCATCCCCCCGTACCTGAAACCGCTGCTCGCGGCCCTGCCGCTGGGCGTCATGTTCCTCTGGTTTCCCCAGGTCTATGGCGTCGGGTACCCGTCGATGGTCGAGGCGCTCGACGGCAACATGGACCTCGCCTTGATGGCGGGGCTCATCGGGATCAAGCTGGTGGCCGTATGCCTGACGCTCGGCGCGGGATACTCGGGCGGCGTGTTCGCGCCGGCGCTGTTCCTCGGCGGCATGACCGGCGGCGCCTTCGGCGCCATGGCCAACCTGGTCTGGCCCGATCTCGGCTTGCCCGTGGGCGCGTTCGCGATGGTCGGCATGGCCGCCATGGTGGGCGCCGCCACCGGCGGGCCCCTGACCGCGATCCTCATCCTGTTCGAGATGACCGGCGAGTACCGGGTCATCCTGCCGCTCATGCTCACGAGCGTGGCCGCGGCCCTCGTCCACCGCTCGCTGCTCGACGACAGCATCTTCACGTTGAAGTTCACCCGGCAGGGCCAGCGTCTCGACATGGGGCGCGAGAGCGCGATCCTGCGCCAGTACCATGCCGAGGACATCATGGATGTCATCCCCGAGACCATCCCGCTCGATGCCCCGCTGAACCTCGTGATCCAGTGCTTCCTGGAGTCCGACCGCGAGCACTTCTACATCACGGAACCCGACGGCCGGCTGGCGGGCCGGATCTCGATCCATGACGTCAAGGACATCCTGCACGAGCGCAAGCTCAACAGCGTGATCCTCGCCGCCGACCTCATGACCCAGCCCGCCGGCGTGGTCTACCGCGCGGACAGCCTCGAGGATTGCCTGCTGATGCTGGGCGTGGAGGACGTGACCGACCTGCCGGTGCTGAATTCCCGCGAGAAGCCGCACCTGGTCGGCGTGGTCACCCGCAAGGCCATCTTCGAGGTCTACAACCGCGAGGTGCTGAACCAGGAAGACAAGGGCATCAAGCTGGTGCACGGCCAGGCGCGCATGCGCGACTGCGTCGACCTGCCGGAGGCCTACAAGGTGCAGGTGCTCTATCCGCCGGCCGCTTGGCTGGGCCGGACGCTGCGCGACCTGGGCCTGCGGCAGAACTACCAGATCTCGGTGCTGGCGGTGAAGCACCAGCAGCAGTTCGGCGCCGGCCAGAACGAACTGCCGGAGCCCGACCTGGCGCTCGAACCCGGCGACCGGTTGGTCATCGTCGGCCACGCCGACCAGCTCGACCGCCTGCTCGACGACTGCCGCCGGGCCTCCGGCTCATCGCTGCCGGGGCCTGACCCGGCCGGGCGCGGCTGCCGCAACCATGTTACATTGCCCGCCGCCAGACCGGTCGGGCATGGAGCCCGCCCGGATCAGCGAGGGACAGCGTGAGTCAATCGTCCTACTACAGCCACCCGCGCCCCCAGATGCGCGCGTTCGTGCCCGCGTCAGCCCGCCGGATCCTCGACATCGGCTGCGGCGACGGCGCGTTCGCGGCCGGTCTGCGCGCCGAGCGCCTGGCCCAGGGCCTGGACCTCGAGGCGTGGGGGATCGAGCAGGATCCCGACGCCGCCGCGCGGGCTCTCTCGCACCTGTCCGAGGTCCGCTGCGGCGACGCCGGCGAGGTGATCGACGAGCTGCCCGCCGGGTACTTCGACTGCGTGGTCCTCAACGACGTGATCGAGCACATCGCCTGGCCCGAACCGCTGCTGCGCGGCCTGCACCGGTTGCTCGCGGCCGGCGGCTGCCTCGTGGCCAGCGTGCCGAACGTACGCCACTTCCCGCACGTCTGGAACCTGGTGGTCCACGGCGACTGGGAGTACCGTGACGAGGGGATCCTCGACCGCACCCACCTGCGCTTCTACACCCGCCGGTCCCTGCGCCACCTCCTGGAGCGGTGCGGGTTCCGGGTCGTGCGCCAGGAGGGCATCAACCCCACCGGTTCGCTCGGATGGCGGATGTTCGATGCGCTCACCCTCGGCCGGGCCCGCGACATGCGCTACCTGCAGTTCGCCTGCCTGGCCGAGCCCAGGCGCGAGGAGGGGCCATGACCCCGGCGCCCGACATCCTGACCATCGACGTGGAGGAGTGGTTCCACGGCCACAACTACCTGCAGCAGGTGCCGCCCGCGACCTGGGAGCGGCAGGCGAGCCGGGTCGAGGCCAACACCGATCGGGTGCTCGCGCTGCTGGAACGTCACCGAGTGCGGGCCACGTTCTTCGTGCTCGGCTGGACGGCCGCACGCCACCCGGACCTCGTCCGTCGGATCGCCGCGGCCGGTCACGAGATCGGTTGCCACTCCTACGCCCATCCGGTGGTGTTCGAACTGTCCGCGCAACAGTTCGCCGACGACCTCGACCGGGCCGGCGAGGCTCTCGCGGCCTGCGGCGTCACCGCCCGCGGCTACCGCGCGCCGAGCTTCACCATCACCGTACCGGTGCACGACTACCTGCACATCCTGCGCGAGCGCGGCTTCGCCTACGACTGCTCGCTGTTCCCGGTGGCCCATCCTCGCTATGGCCAGCCGCACTCGCCGCGCGAACCGTTCCGCCTGGTGCCGGACGGGGGCCGGCCCTTCGTGGTGATGCCGATGCCCACGTGGCGGGTCGCCGGGCGCAACGTCCCGTTCAGCGGCGGGGGCTACATGCGCCTGCTGCCCGGCTGGGCGTACCGGCGTCTGCGGCTGCTGGCTCGCCGCCAGGGCCAGCCGTGCCTGATCTACCTGCACCCCTGGGAATTCGACGACTACCGACCCCACACCGGCCAGGGACGCCTGCTGCGCTGGCGCAGCCAGGCCGGCCTCGAGAGCATTCCCGGCAAGCTCGAGGCCCTGCTGGTCCGCGGACAGTTCACCACCCTGGGCGACCACGTCGACCGGTTGCTCGCCGCGGGCTTGCCGACCCGCAGCCTGCCGCTCTAGCCCGCCGAGATTTTCTTCACATCAGTTGCAACCTTTCCCCTGCGTTCCGTATCATCAGGTACCCCCCGCGTTGACCGTGAACTCCCTGATCCCGTCAGGAGGGTATCATGGCGCGCAAACTCACGACGATCATGGTCCTGGCAAGCCTCGCTCTGGCCGGTGCGGCGATTGCCGACAACAAAGACGACGCGACGAACCAGCTCTTCAGCGCCCGGACGCTGGAGGCCAGACACCAGGTCCCCGCAGCCGTCACCGGGATGTCCAAAGCGTCCGGTGACACCATCTACCTCATCGGTGGCCCCGGTCGGCTGGATGGTCGGTTCGAGACGGCCGCCGGTACCCCGTCGTGGCAGGGCTGGAGCCACGAAGACTTCACCACCGAGGCCGACGTCACCCCCTGGCACGTCTCGTCCGAGCGGGTCCTCGACGGCGCCTACTCCATGGTGTGCGGCGAGGATGTGCTGACCGCGGGCGGCCTTGAATTCGGCTACGGCAACGACTGGAAGACGGCCCTCGTCTTCACCCATGCCGTCACCGATCCCTCGGTCGCCAGCGTGGTCCACTTCACGGGCACCATGCGGGTCGACGCCGAACCCGGCTACGACTACGTCTACCTCGAGGTGCACCGAGCCAACGGCTGGACGACCATCGACGATAGCGCGGTCTGGGACGGCACCGGCGTCTACAACCTCGATTTCACCACCACCATCACGTCGGCCGACTACTACGGACCTGGCCTGAACGAGATCCAGCTCCGCTTCTACTTCGAGAGCGACGGCGGCTGGTCCGATGAGGACGGCTTCTTCAACTCGGATGGCCCGGTCTGGCTCGACGACCTCCGCGTCGAGGTGGCCGGCGCCCTGGCCGATTTCGAGGACTTCGAGGACGGCCAGTCCCAGCACTGGAATCAGGAGGTCATCGTCGGCGTGGGCGACTTCGCCCAGCTCTACACCAACCTCCAGGATCTCGACCCCTGCCGCAGCAACCACAGCGTGCAGGTCGCGTTCGTCGACGACGGCCTGGTGGTGCCCGGCACCGGCGGCTCGCCCGGCCAGACCTGGCGCTACGGACCGGGCGGCTACGTCGTCAACACCAACGGCGGTCTGCTCGGCCCCGACTACTACATCGAGAACGGCGTCGTCAGCCAGCCCCTGCAGTGGATCGACGGCCATGACGCCGCCGATCTGGTGTTCGGCGTCTACATGCACGAACCGATGAGCCAGCAGTCGGGCGGCACCATGTACCTGTGGTGGGTGCGCAGCACGACGAGCGACGATCCGGCCATGCTGGAGTTCGAGAGCTGGACCAACGACCTGACGGTCTGGTACGGCCCGCCGGTCTACAACAACCACCGGATCGACCTCAGCAGCTACCTCGAGCCCGGTCGCAAATGGTTCCAGATCCGGCTGGAGGTCTGGGAGGCGGGCTGGCTGTTCGGCGTGACCGGCAGCGACGCCACGCCGCACCCCTACTTCGACAACGTGCGGGTGCTGTCCTATCCGTACGGCGGTCCGGCCATCAACTACGATCCGCTGTTCATCGCCCAGGACAACTTCCCCGAACTGGGCGCCCTCGACTTCACCAACCTGGTGAACAACAGCATCCGCTTCGACATGGCGCGCAACATCAGCCCCACCGCGCATCTGCGCAACGACCCCGGCGACTCGCTGTTCGTCGACGTGGTGCCGGTGCGGGCGGGTTCGGTGCTCGGCGATCTGCCGCGGATGGTCGTGCGCATGAAGGGCAATCCCGTCTTCCACGGCGTGCGCCAGCTGCCGCCGGGCTTCACGCGCACCGGCGACATCATCACCGGCGCGGTCACGGGAGATTCCACCTACACGGCTCAGGGAACCCTGGTGGGCGACCGCTACCACTTCGACCTGCCGGACACCGGCTTCTTCTATCCCGGCGACGTCATCCACTACTACTTCGAAGCCTGGGACAACCTCGCCGGCGACATCGGCCACACCATGTTGCCGGGCGACACCACCGGCTTCGCCAGCTTCCACCACGACCTCAACTACCCCAGCGACTTCATCTGCCGCGGCCTGCCGAGCCTGCGCTCGACCACGCCCGGCGATCAGCCGCACGTCCTGTTCTGGAACGACTTCGCCGACCGCGGCGGCGAGAACGAGTGGCTCTACGCCCTCAACGGAGCCGGGCTGAGCGAGGGCCTGGACTACGATGTCTACTACACCAACGCGCCCGACGCCGGCGAAGGCAACGGCCTCGGCGGTCGGGCCACCAGCGTGGTGATGAGCGGCTATGACATCCTGCTCTATACCTGCGGCAACTCGCTCGCCTACACGCTGGGCAACGGCGACGTGCGCAGCGACCCGTCCCGCGACCTGCAGCTGCTCAACGCCTGGTTCGATCACGGCGGCAAGAAAGCGTTCCTCACCGGCGACGACCTGGCGTTCGACCTCACGCAGAAGGGATCCGAGGGGCAGGCGTTCCTGTCCAACGTCCTCAGCGTGCAACTGATCAACCGCCAGATCAACAGCCTGGTCAACAACCAGGTGGCGCCGATGGTGCAGGCCGCCAACAACAACGGCTTCATCGAAACGGTGGATCGGTGGGTCGCGTTCGGCGGCTGCCTGCTCATCAACACGTTCGACGCGATCGAGACCATCGGCGGGTCCACGCGCCTGGCCGAGTTCACCAATCCCCAGGGCCAGGCCGGCGTCTATCCCTATGCGGCGGCCGTCTACAACCACATCGACAGCAACGGGGCCGAGATCGTGATGATGCCCTACGACTTCATGTACATCTACAACGCCCCGGGATACATCCCGCCGGCCGGCTACGAGGGTCTGGCGGCCCGGTCGCTGATCCTGCGCGACCTGCTGTCGGCCTTCGGCATGCCGCTCGAGGCGCCGATCGGCGTGGACCTGCCGGACGCACGTCCGCTCGACCTCGCCGTTTATCCCAACCCCTTCAACCCCACGGCCACGCTGGCGCTCTCCATGCCGCGGGCCGGGAAGGCCAGCCTGAAGATCTTCAACGTGCGTGGTGAACTCGTGCACACGGTGTTCGACGGCGAGCTGACCGCCGGCCGCCACGAGTTGACCTGGGACGGACGCGACGGCACCGGCGCCCGTGCGGCGTCCGGCGTCTACTTCGCCGAGGTCCGCACGCTGGGCGAGATGCGCGTCAAGCGCATGGCGATGGTCAAGTAGCGTCGCCGATCCCTGGCCTGCAACCGGGCCCCGGAGCACCGCTCCGGGGCCCGTCCTCTGCGTGCGCCCGGGACGCGCAGAAAAACACCACCACGGACGTGGTGGCCGAGCGTGCCAGGTCTGCGCCCGGAGGGGGCGGGGTCATCGTGGCCGCGATGGCTCGCCTGACCTCCGAGGCGCGGAACCCGGTTGCATGAGCGATCTGTTCTGCTCTGATTGTTCGCCACCCACGTCAATGCAATCAGGATGCCGCCGAACACGCGATCCTGTGTGTCGCAAATTATTACAAAACAGTGGCTTACGGGTTTGATCTTCGATCGCCGCCGGCCGGGTCGACCGCCTCTGTCAAGTTTGTTGACACCTTGCCGGCAGCACGGATAACCCGAAGAGATACAGCCGGTTATGTGGTAAACAATGTTGACGGTGAACACCGGCTTCAACCTGAGGCGGCCCGGTCGCCGTCTTCACCTCGCTGCGACGCGGTCGGGGCCAAACACCAGAAGGCCCCGTCGCCGGGGCCTTCTGGGGGTCTGCTCGTTCGCCGGAATCCTGGAGGTGATCTCTCGGGGGGGTTCGCGCTCGCACTCTCTCGGATCCTTGCTATGCTACGACGCAACGGACCGATGGTTCCCGTTTTTTTGATCCCGAAGGACCGGCATGCCCGAGATCGTGCGCGACCACATGCATCACACCTGGGTGATCATCGCACCCGACCGGGCCGGTCGCCCGCGTGATATCCGGGTGTCGACGCGGGACCACGACGCGGGCCCCTGCCCCTTCTGTCCCGGCCACGAGTCCGAAACTCCGCCCGAGGTGCTCGCCCTCGGACGGCCGCCGGACGTCGCGCCCGACCGGCCGCCGTGGCGCGTACGGGTGGTCCCCAACCGCTACCCGGCCGTCATGGCGCCGGCCGGCGGCCACGAGGTCATCATCGCCACCGCGGAGCACGCCCGCGCCCTCGCGGACCTGACCGCCGGCGAGATGGCGGAGCTGCTGACCGTGGCGCGCGCGCGCCTCGTGGCCCTGGCCGAGGCGCCTGCGGTGGCAGCGGTGCAGTTCTTCGCGAACGTCGGCGCGGCCGCGGGCGCGAGTCTGCGCCATGCGCACGCGCAGGTCCTGGCCTTGCCCATCGTGCCGCCGCTGCTGCGATCCGAACTGGCGGCCATGCGTCGCTGGCGCGCCGAACGAGGGACGTGCCTGGTCTGCGATGAGTCGGCCGCGGCGGGCGAGCGATCCGTGGCCGGCAACGCCCGCGTGGTGGCCATCGCGCCGGCCGCCAGCCGCTACGCCTGGGAACTGCGCCTGGCCCCTCGGGACCATCACGAGCGCTTCGAGGCGGCATCGTCGGACCTGCTCGACGACCTCGCGACGTTGCTCGTGTCGGTCCTCGGCGCCCTGCGGACGGCGGCTGGCGACCCGGCCTACAACCTCGTCTTGCATTCCGCGCCGGCCGCCGCCGATGATTTCCACTGGCATCTCGAACTCACGCCCCGTTTCTCGCCCCTGGCGGGCTTCGAGGTCGGTTCCGGCTGCTTCATCAATTCGCTATCGCCCGAGCACGCCGCGGCGCAGCTGCGGCGGGCCGGCCTGACCAACCCGGAGAGGCGAACGGCATGAACATCCTGATGGTGGCGGCGGAGATGGCGCCCCTCGTCAAGGTCGGCGGCCTGGCCGACGTCGTGGGCGCCCTGCCCTCGGCACTGGTGCGCCGGGGGCACGCGGTCACGGTGGTCCTGCCCCGCTACGGCGACCTCGCTGTCGCCGACCTCGCGCCCTGGCCTGGTTGCCGGGCGGTGCCGCTGAGGCTCGGACACCACATGACGCGGGTCCGCTACCTGACCTGGCCCCAAGCGCCGACGGCGGTCCGGGTCGTGCTCGTCGATGCGCCCGAGTGGTTCGACAGGCCGGGCATCTATGCCCATCCCGACGGCGTGCCGTTCTCGGATACCCTGGAGCGCTCGGCGGTCCTGGCCCAGGCGGCCCTGATGATCCCCGAGCTGGCCGACTGGCCCGTCGACGTCGTGCACGCGCATGACGTCCAGGCGGCGCTGACGCCGATCCTCCGCCGGCAGTGGTACGGCGAGCGCGGGCTGCCTGGTCCGGGCCGGACGGTGTTCACCATCCACAACCTCGCCCACCAGGACATCGTCGCCGCGTCGGACCTCGCGCGCATCGACCTTCCCCACGCCCTGGCGGTCTATCCGGGACCGCTCGAGTTCTTCGGCCGGGCCAATCTGCTCAAGGGCGCACTGCTGGCCAGCGATCTGGTGACCACGGTGAGCCCGACGTATGCGCGGGAGGTCAAGGCCGATCCGGTCTACGGATGCGGCCTCGAGGGCGTCCTGGCCAGCCTGGGCGACCGCTTCCTCGGGATCCTCAACGGCGTGGATCAGGAGACCTGGAATCCCGCCACCGATCCCCACCTGCCCGCCCGTTTCGACCGCGACGATCTGGCCGGCAAGCAGATCTGCCGCCGTGCGCTGCAGGAGGAACTCGGCCTGGTCGAGGGCGACGGCCCGCTGCTCGGGCTCGTCGGCCGGCTGGTACCGCAGAAGGGCCTGGACCTGGTGACGGACGTCCTGGACCGGCTCCTGGAGATCGGCTGCTCGCTTGCGGTCCTGGGCACCGGCGACCCTCGCTACCACGAGCTGCTCGACGCGGCGACCGCGCGCCATCCGGGACGGGTCGCCTTCCGGGCCGGCTTCAGCGAGGAGCTGGCCCACCGCATCTACGCCGGCAGCGACCTCTTCCTCGTGCCCAGCCGATTCGAGCCCTGCGGCCTCTCGCAGCTCTACGCGCTGCGGTACGGCACGCCGCCGGTGGTCCGGGCCACGGGCGGCCTGGCCGACACCGTCCGCGACGCCTCGGGAACACAGGGTACGGGCTTCATGTTCAACCAGGACGCCCCGGAGGCCTTCTGGGCTGCCCTGACCCGGGCGCGGGCTCTGTTTGCCGACGCCCGGGCCTGGCGGGATCTTCAGCGACGCGGCATGGACTGCGATTTCTCCTGGGACGCCGCGGCCGAGCGTTACGAGGACTGCTACCGGTCGCTGGTGGCCGATGCCCCGCTCCGCGATGAGGAACCTCATGACTGATGCCATCCGACCCTCCGAGCGCGACTGTTACGAGCTGGCCTACCTGGGCCACCGGCACAGCCGTCTGCCGCAGCTCATCGTCACGCCGTCGTGGACGGTGATCCTGGCCAGCGATGGCGCCTGCCGCCTGTTCCGGCGGCGGCGCGAGGAGCTCGAAGGCGCGAGCCTGGAGGATCTCGTCACCTCCCTCGACGTGCTCGCCGGCTGTGGCCAGCGCGATTGCCCCGCGGACGGCTGCATCCGGCAGGTCGACCTCAAGGTGGGCGATTCGATCCTTGCCGCCGAGCTCCAGTGCGAGGCGATTCCCGGTCCGGACGGGGTCGCGTATTTCAACCTCGTGCTGCACGACGCGAGCCAGCTCGAAGCGCGCGACGCGATGCGCACCGCGCGGCTGGCCAAGCTGAACCTGCTCAACCAGGTCTCCGAGGCGCTCTACGGAGCCCAGCTGAGCCTGCCGCAGGTGCTCGAGTCGGTGCTCATCGCGATGACGGCGGGCCAGGGCCTGCGGTTCAACCGAGCGTTCCTGCTGCTGGTGGACGAGCGGACCCGCAGCCTGCGCGGCGAGATCGCCATCGGCCCCAGCAGCCGCGAGGAGGCCGACCGCATCTGGAAGAACCTCGCCGAGCAGCCGACCGACCTCTACGAGATGATGACCAGCTACGATCTGTCGCTGCGCCAGACCGACGTGTCGGTCAACGATATCGTGCGCCAGCTCGAGGTGCCGCTGGCCGAGGAGGACCACGTGCTCATCCGCGCGATGCACTCGCGCCGGGTGGTGCACGTGGCCGAGGCGGACCAGGCACCTGGCCTCGATGCCGTGCGGCGCTGGCTCGGCGTCACGCGGTTCGCCGTCGCGCCGCTCGCGACCCGCCGGGGCGCCATCGGCGTCATCATCGCCGACAACGCGATCAGCGGCCTGGCGATCACCGAGCTCGACCTCGAGTTCCTGCAGCTCTTCGCCAACCACTCGGCCAACGCGATCGAGTCGTCGCGGCTCACCGAGGAACTGGCGCGCAAGGTGCTCGACCTGCGCAAGGCGCAGCAGAAGCAGAAGGAGGATCAGCAGACCTTGCTGCGCATGGAGCGGCTGTCGGTGATGGGCGAGACGTCGGCGATCGTGGCCCACGAGCTCCGCAACCCGCTCGTCGCCATCGGCGGGTTCGCGCGGGCCTTGCTCCGCAACCTGGCGGACACCGACCCCAACCGGCAGTACGCCCAGATCATCACGGAGGAGACCGCACGCCTGGAGCGGATCATCCACGACCTGCTGGATTTCATCCGCCCGCAGAAGATGATGCGCAGGAACGTTGCACCCGACACCATCGTGCAAGAAGTGGCACGAAAGATGCGGCCGACCCTCGAGAACCACCATGTCGCCCTCGACCTCGACCTGCGTGCCGAGGCCGCCGAGGTCCATGCGCATCCCGGGGAGATCCAGCAGGTGCTGCAGAATCTGGTTCTCAACGCGATCCAGGCCCAGCCCGGAGGCGGGAGGGTTCGCATCGGCAGCCGGGCGCTGGCGGGCGGAGTCCTCATCCAGGTCGCCGACGAAGGCCCGGGAATTGCAACCGACGTGGCTGAAAAGATGTTCTCACCGTTCTACACGACCAAACCGGCCGGCAGCGGTCTGGGCCTGACCATCTGCGCCCAGATCATCAAGGCCCACGGAGGCGTCCTGCGGGGCGAGAACCTCTCGGAAGGCGGCGCGTGCTTCAGCTTCATCCTGCCGCGCCCCAAGCCCGAGGGCGAGAATGGAGACTAGGGATTTCCTGGAATTCCGTCACGCCGTCTGCTACGCTGCCGGCGGAGAGGGAGACACGAAAGGGAGGTCGCAATCATGGCCAAGGTCCTGATCGTCGACGACGAACCGCATCTGCGCTTGCTCTACGAGACGGAACTCCGCCGGGCAGGCTACCAGACCATGACGGCGTGCAACGCCGAGCAGGGGCTGGAGTACGTCCAGACCATGCATCCGGATCTCGTGATCCTCGACGTGCGCATGGCGGGCATGGATGGAATCGAAGCTTTGCAGCGGATCCTGGATATGGATAATACCATACCAGTGATCCTGAACACGGCCTACTCGAGCTATCGAGAGAACTACCTCACCTGGTCGGCCGACGCCTACATCACCAAGTCGTCGGACACCACGGAACTGCTCGGGAAGGTCAAGGAACTGCTCGACGCCAAGATGATCGAGAGCTGAGCCCCGCTCTCGCTGCGTCGACCGTCTGACCCGGGGGGCGCAGGGAGCCGGAATCGGTGGACACGCTCGAGTTCATGCGGCGGACTCTAACCATCGTCCTGGCCGGTGGGCAGGGTGAACGGCTCTATCCCCTGACCAAGGACCGCTCCAAGCCCTCGGTGCCGTTCGGCGGCAACTACCGCATCATCGACTTCACGCTGTCGAACTGCTTCAACAGCGGCCTGCGCCGCATCTACGTGCTCACCCAGTACAAGAGCTACTCGCTGGACAAGCACCTGCAGCGTGGCTGGAACATCTTCAACTACGAAGCGGACGAGTTCCTCTACCGCATTCCGCCGCAGCACCGCGTGGGCACCAAGTGGTACGAGGGCACGGCCGATGCCGTCTTCCACAACGTCTACCTCTTGGAGAAGGAGAAGCCCGAACACGTGCTCCTGCTTTCGGGCGACCACGTCTACAAGATGGATTACGGCGACCTGATGGAGTTCCACCTCGATTCCGGCGGAGCGTTCACGCTGGCGGCCGCGGTGGTGCCGCGCGAGGGCGCCCACCAGTTCGGCATCCTCGAGGTGGATGAGTCCTGGAAGGTCGTGGGCTTCGAGGAGAAGCCGCCGCAGCCGCGGACCATCCCCGGCGACCCGGAGCATTGCCTGGTCAACATGGGCATCTACCTCGTCGACACCCAGTGCCTCGTCAAGGAGCTCTGCTACGACTCCCGGCGAGGCGACAGCCACCACGACTTCGGCAAGGACATCATCCCGCGGCTGGTGGAGCAGGGCGAGGTCTACGCCTATCCCTTCCGCGACCCCGAGACGCTGACGCCGCGCTACTGGCGCGACATCGGGACCCTGGACAGCTTCTACGCCGCCGCGATGGACCTGCTGTCGCGTCGGCCGCCGCTGGATCTCTACGACCGTGAGTGGCCGTTCCGCGCCTGGCAGCCGCCGGTGCCGCCGGCCAAGACGGTGCATTCGTTCAACGAGGCCGAGCCCCAGCCCGGCATCCTGGCCAACAGCATCATCGGCGGCGGCTCGATCGTCTCCGGCGCGCACGTCGAGCGTTCGATCCTCCACCGCGGCGTGAAGGTGAACTCGTATGCCAAGCTGGCGGGCTGCATCCTCATGGACGGGGTGCAGGTCGGTCGCTACGCCGAGCTCAAGAACGTGATCTGCGACAAGAACGTGGTCATCCCCGAGGGCCTCAAGATCGGGTTCGACCTCGCCAAGGACCGGGAGCTGTTCACCGTGACCCAGAACGGTATCGTGGTGATCCCCAAGGAGATGAAGCTGGGGCAAGCGTCGGCCGGTTGACGTCGGGCGGGCCCGCCACCACATTGAGCGTCGGAGGGCCGTGCGAGCGGCGGCCCCGTTCTGGTCCCCGCCGGCTGTTCCGGGAGTTGCCATGACCGACCCCAAGAAACTGCGCGACCGCGATGCCGTGCCCGACGAGCCGGGAGATCTCAGCGATGCCGAGGTCGAGGTCAGCCTCATCTGCCTGCGCTACTTCCGCGGCGACTGGGACATGTACCTCGACTACCTGCAGGGGCCGCGGGTGACCGACGACCAGCGGCGGCGCGATCTGCCTCTGGTGGAGCAGTTGCGCGACCGCGACCGCCGCACCGAGTACCTCACCGTGTTCGTCGAGGACGAGATCGTCGGCATGGCGCAGCGCCTGGCGTTCGACCAGCTGCTGAAGATCTGGGAGCACTGCCTCGAGCTCGACCCGGAGTCCGAACCCTTCCCGGAGTTCCGCGGCGAGGGCCAGGGCGCCGATGGCGTGGACGCCGACGAGACCCCGCCTACCATGCACTGAGTCGCGATCCCCGGCTACGTGGACCGGGCCGCTCCGCGCCTCGCGGCGGAACGACCCGGACGTCGAGCCGACCGGCCGTCGGCGGTCTGACGGTCAGTCGTCGGTTGCGGACGGCTGCGCGATCCGGGCCGCGGCCCGGACCATCTGGTGCAGTTCGCCGGCCTCGACCCAACCCAGCTCGTGCGCGAGCTCGGCGGCCGGCCCCTCGAGATCCGCGAAGCTGCCGTCCTTGGCCCAGTAGCTCCGCCGCAGGAGTTCGGCGAACTCGGCCGTGACCGCGGCCATGCGCAACGGGAGGGGCGCACGGTCCCAGCTGGGCGCCAGGTCGCCGGACATCAGGCCCCGCCGGATCTCGGCGACCTGACCGGCCTCCCGGTGGTGCTCGGGACGGGCCCAGCGCAGGCGGACCTCGCCCAGGGGCAACGACCAGCCACGCCGCTGGCTGCGCACCGCCTCGTCGGTGAGCTTGATCTCGTAGAGAGCCACCGCGGTGTGGCCGGCCCCGACGTCGCCGGCGTCGATGCGGTCGTTGCGGAAGTCCTCGTCGGCCACGTCGCGGTTCTCGTAGCCCAGAAGACGCCAGCGGCTGACGAAGCGGGGATCGAACTCCACCTGCGTCTTGACCTCCCGGCCCATGGCCTCGAGGGTGCCGCTGAGGTTCTCGCGGAAGATGCGTTCGGCGTCGCTCAGGCGCTGGACGTAGTGGTAGGTTCCGTCGCCGTGGTCGGCCAGCTGCTCCATGAGCACGTCGTTGTAGTTGCCCATGCCGAACCCGACGGTGGTCAAGGTGATGCCCTCGTCGGCCTCGCGGCGGACGGCCTCGAGGATGCTGTCGGGACCGGTGCGGCCGACGTTGGCCACGCCGTCGCTGCAGAGGATCAGCCGGGTCGTGGCGCCGGCCCGCTCGAGTCCGCGCGCCATCCGGTAGGCGAGGCGCAGGCCGGCCTCGGCGTTGGTCGCGCCGTCGGTGTGCAGCCGGTCGATGGCCGCCAGGATGGCCTCGCGCTGTTCGGCGCCCGTGGGGGCGAGGGCCACGGCCGCCTCGCTGCCGTAGGTGACGATGCCCACGCGGTCGCCCTCCTGCAGCTGGCCGACCAGCACCCGCAACGAGCGCTTGACCAGCTCCAGGCGATCCTCGCGGCCCATGCTGCCGGAGACGTCGATCACGAACACCAGATGAGCGGGATGCCGCTCGGCGGCCGGGACCGGTCGGGCCGTCACGCCCACGCGCACCAGCTCGTAACCCGGGCCGAAGCGGCTGGGCAGGCCGTCGACGTGCAGCGCGAAATCCTCGTCGCTGCCGTGCGCGAGGCCGGCGGGCAGATGGTTGACCATCTCCTCGAGACGGATGGCCTCCGGGGGCGGCAAGTTGCCGTCCTCGAGGTAGCGTCGGGCGATGCCCCACGAGGCGTCGTCCACCTCGATGGCGAAGGTCGACAGGGCGTCCTCCTCGGTCGCCACGAAGGGGTTGACCCCGTAGCTCTGGTAGTAGACCAGGTCGTAGGGGCGGTCGTTGGGGTTGCGGGTGCCGCCGGACTCGGGCCGGGGGGCGGCGGGGTCATGGCGCATCCCGTCGACGGACGTGGCCGCCTCGCCGCCGCGACCGCCGCGGACCTTGAGCTGCCCGTCGCGCATCGCGACCCCGGCACCCTGCGCGAGCGCGTCGTCGACGCTCTCGATGGCGTGGCGCTCGAACTCGTCAGGACGGACTGCCTGGTCGCTCGCGGCTTTCTTGATCTCGACCATGGACCTGGTCGGTCCGATGTCGATGGCCTCGAGCGTCTTCGTCACGATCGGCGCGAGCGCATAGGCCAGCTGGACGCTGTCCGCCGTCGCCACGGCCACCGTCTGGGTGCTCGCCGCGTAGCCGAGGTACTGGACCTCGACGATGTGTTCGCCCGGCGGCAGGCCGCGGAAGATGAAGCTGCCGTCCGGTCCGGTGATGGTGGCGCGGCCGACGTCGACCGCGACCACCGTGGCGCTGGCGAGGGCCTCGCCGGTCTCGGCGTCGGTGACCCGCCCGGCCAGCACGCCTGCCGCCGTCGCGGTCAGCATCCGGCGCCGGCCTTCCCGTTCGGCGGACCTGGCGCCGGCGGCCGCCACCTCCTTGGCGTCCAGTGGGGCGATCTCGTCGAAGGTGTCCGTCGCCCCGGTCGCGTCGACCTGAGGTGCGGCAACCGGTTGCTGGCCGCGCCGGACGTCGACGTTGGCGTCCGCCGCAATCTGCGCGGCCGGCGCGGCCGGGGCCGCCGCCGTCGGACGCTCGGCGTCGCCGAGCGTGCCGGGCGCCTTCTCGGCGAACCGTTCGCGGGGTGGATCGGCCGGGGGCGCCGCCGCCGGAGCATCGGAGGAGTGGACGGCGACGTCCACGTGATCCGGGGCGGTCCCCCGACCATGATCAGTGGTCAGCAGCATGGCCACGGCCAGGAGGCAGGCCGCGGCGGCCAGGCCGCCGGTCCACGGCAGCCAGCGCCAGGTGCGGCGGCCGGCTCGGGTGAAGGGTTCGCTGATCGCTTGCCAGGTCTGGGCCTTCTCGCGCTCGGTAAGCCGGTAGGCCTCGCGGTAGTCCTTGTTCGTCATGCCTGCTGCCCTCCCATCTCATCGGCCGGGCTTGCCAGGAGCCGGTTCATCCTCTGCGTGGCGCGGTGGTGGTGTACGCGGGCGGTGGCCTCGGAGCAGCCGACCTCCCGGGCGACCTCCGCGAACGGCAATTCCTCCAGCTCATGGAGGACGAGGCACGCGCGCTGGTGCGGTGAGAGCTGTCCGAGGGCTGCCTGGAACGACCGGCTCGCCACCGACAGGCGCGCCTCGTGGGCGCCTTCGGCGATGGGTGCGGACAGGTCCAGGTCGCGTCCTTCGTGCTGCAGGCTCACCAGGGACCGGAGCTTGCGGCCCAGTCCCCGTCGCCAGTCCAGGGCCAGCCGCACGGCGATGCCGCGCAGCCAGGCCAGGAGGGTGCCTTGACCGCGGTACTGGTCGAGGTGCCGCAGGGCCTTCAGGTAGGTCTCCTGCAGCAGATCCCGCGCCGTCTCGCGGTTGCCGGTCTGGAAGCAGAGGGTGTTGAACAGGGGCTGGCAGGTGGCCTCGTAGATGACGCGCCACGCGCGTTCGTCGCCACGGGCGGCGTCTCTGGCGAGGTCAAGGTCTTGCCGATGGTCCGAGGTCGTCATCGCCGTCACCTCCTCCGGGGTCTACCTGACACGACGCGACCTGGCTCCCTGTCGTTTACACCTCAGACGTCGTAGAACTCCGGGCGCCGGTCCCGGACCACGTGGTTGCGGGGGGTGAGCCAGGGGTCGCAGAGGTCGAGGTCGAGGTCGGCGCCGGCCACGTCGACGCGGTCGGGACCGCAGCTGGCGCAGACCTCGCCCCGCGGTGAGGCGATGACGCTCCGGCCGATGAAGCGCAGCGGTTCGGGCCCGCGGTGCTCGTGGCCGACGCGGTTGGCGGTGAGGGTGAAGATCCGGTTCTCCAGGGCCCGCAGCGGCATGACCCGCGGGCAGTGGGGGAGCACCAGATTGGACGGGTGGCAGAGGATCCGGGCGCCGCGCCGGGCGAGGGTGCCGGCGGCCTCCGGGAAGAGCCAGTCGAAGCAGATCATGAGGCCCACGGTGGTGCCGCACGCCGCGAAGACGGGGAAGCCGAGGTCGCCGGGGTCGAAGATCAGCTTCTCGTTCCAGAACAGGTGAACCTTGCGGTAGCGGTCGACGCGGCCGTCGGGATGCACGAGGACCGCGGTGTTGAAGAGCCTCTCGCCGTCGACCTCGGCCAGGCCCGCCGCCAGGGTGGTGCCGCTGGCCGCCGCATGGCGCCGTAGCGCCGTGCAGGTGGGGCCGTCAGGAACCGGCTCGGCCAGCTCAGCCAGCTCGGCCCGGTCCCGGAACTGGTAGCCGGTGTTGCCGAGCTCGGGCAGGACCGCCAGGTCGCAGGCCGCCGGCACCAGGGACAGGGCTGCGGCCACGTTGGCGGCGACGGCGCCGAATTCGGGCGCGGTCTGGACGACGGCGGCGCGCAGGACGGTCATGCGGGGACCTCCGGACAGACCAGCCGCTGGAGCTGATCCAGGGTACGTCGATGGTCGAATCGCGAGGCCACCAGGTCGCGACCGGCGGCGCCCAGCGTGCGGCAGCGAACGGGGTCCTGCAAGAGCTCGCTCAAAGCCGCGGCCAGCGCTGCCGGCCGATCGACGGGGACGAGCAGGCCCGTTGCGCCGTGATGCACCAGCTCGGGCAGGCTGCTGGTCTGCGTGGCCACCACCGGCACACCGCAGGCGGCGGCCTCGGCGGCGGCCAGTCCGAAGCCCTCGGCCAGCGACGGCAGGACCGCGCAGCGGCAGCCGTGCCAGAAGCCGGGCACGTCCTCGACGAATCCCAGCAGCTCGACGCGAGCCGGATGCGCGAGGCTGGCGCGCCAGGCTTCCAGTTGCGGGCGCAGGGGACCCTCGCCGGCCAGCCGCAGGGTCGGCCGGATGGGCCCGCCTTGCCGGTCCAGCCGCTCCCACGCGGCCATCAAGCAGTCCAGGCCCTTGCGGGCGATGAGCTGGCCCACGAAGCCGACGACCGGCGCGCGGCCGGCGAGGTCGTCGCCGCGCGGCCGGAAGCGCTCGACATCGATACCCTTGTACAGCAGGTGGACCCGGGCGGGATCCAGCCACGGCACGCTGCCGAGGACCGTCTGCCGGGTGGCCACGCTGTTGACCAGGACGCCGGTGGCGACCCGCTGGAAATACCAGCGGTAGTACCGCTTATCCTTCAGGGGGAAGTCGCTCTCGCGGCTCGCCAGGCGCACGGGCACGCCGGCGAGCATGCCGGCCAGCCCCGCCGCCTTCAGATCCTTGGTGAGGTTGCAGACCAGGGCGGTCACTCCGGATCGCCGAAAGTGGGACCCCAGCTTCGCCAGGGTCCACGGGGCGCCGTCGAAGCGGATGGGGATCGCGGCGGTGGGCAAGGCCAGCGCCCGGGCCCGTTCGAGCAGCGGAGTTCCGGGCTGGGCGATCAGGCTCGTGGCGATCCCGCGGTCGCGCAGGCCGCGGGCCGCGTCGAGGAACCACAGCTCCGCCCCGCCGAGGTCCCGCAGCGAGTTCACGAAGCAGACGTGGTGGTTGTTCGCCAAAAAACGTTCACCCGGTCAGCGTTTTCATTGATTCGATGGGAATCGGGTGCTTACTTTAGCCGAATTGTGCCGCGGGGAAAAGCCGTGCCGTCGCCGATTGTGCGCGATCGACGAGTTCCCCGCCGAACCAAGGAACCATGGAGGTTCATGGTGGCTACCCACGATCTGGTCGTCCGGATTGGCGGCGAGGGTGGCGAAGGCGTCATCTCCTGTGGTGAGATCCTGTCGAAGGCCGTGGCGCGCGGTGGTCTGAACATCCACGCGTTCCGGACGTTCCCGGCGGAGATTCGCGGCGGGTTGGCCATGTTCCAGCTGCGAGGCAGCGATGGCCCGGCTCGGTCCCTGAGCCAGTCGGTTGACGTCCTCTGCGCCATCAATCACAACGCCTACCATGCGTATGTGGAGAACATCAAGGCCGACGGGGTGCTGCTCTACGACCCCGCCTTCGTGAAGATCGACGACCGCCTCGGTGGCCGCCGCCGCATCGAGCTTCCGCTCGACCAGATCTCCCAGGAGACGACCGGCTCGAACCGCGGCAAGAACATGGTCGCCATGGGCGCCCTGCTGGCCGTCTTCGACGTGCCCGTCGAGTACGGCGTCAAGCTGGTGGGCGACCACTTCCGCAAGAAGGGCGACGACGTCGTCCGCATGAATCAGGGCGCCGTCGAGGCGGGGCACACCTTCGCCCGCGAGCACCTGAAGGAAATCTGCCGGACCTTCAACCGCATGCCCGACCGCGACCAGATCCTGGTCAACGGCAACGAGGCCTGCGCGATGGGCGCCATCGCCGCCGGCGTGAACTTCGTGCCGGGCTATCCGATCACGCCCGCGACGCCGATCTTCGAGTTCCTCTGCCGCGAACTGCCGCGCTTCGGCGGCCAGGCCATCCAGTTCGAGGACGAGATCGCCAGCCTCGCCGCCGGCATCGGCGCGAGCTTCGCGGGCAAACGGGTGCTCACGGCGACCAGCGGCCCGGGCCTGTCGCTCATGAGCGAGACCCTGAACCTCGCGGCCATGACCGAGTGCCCGATCACGATCATCAACGTGATGCGCGGCGGGCCGAGCACCGGCCTGCCGACGAAGACCGAGCAGTCGGACCTCAAGTTCGCCATCTACGGCACCAGCGGCGAGTCGCCCCGGTGCATCATGGCGCCGATGGACATCTACGACTGCTTCTGGCAGACCGTCCGGGCCGTGCGGATCGCCGAGAAGTACCAGATCCCGGTGATCGTCCTGACCGACCAGGCGCTGGCCTACACGAGCCAGAACATCGACACGCCCGATATGACCGGCGTCGAGCTCGGCGAGCGGCTCGTGCCTGGCGACGATGTCGACCCGGCCACCTTCGAGCGCTACGCGATCACCGACACCGGCATCAGCCCGATGCCGATCCCGGGCGTGCACGAGCTGATGTACATGAGCACGGGCCTCGAGCACACGCCCAAGGGCGCGCCCAACTACACGCCGCTCAACCACGAGCTGATGACCGAGAAGCGGTTCCGCAAGCTGGCGACCCTCGGCCGCCGCGTGGTCCAGCAGTCCGCCGTCGAGGAGGACGAGCCCGAGGGCGTCGAGGTGGGCGTCATCGGCTGGGGCAGCACTTACGGCGCCATCGCCGAAGCCCTCGAGCAGATCGAGAAGGACACCGGCGTGCGGGTCGCGCACCTGCATCCGCGGATCCTCTCGCCGCTGCCCGAGTGGCGCATCCGCCAGTTCCTCGGGCCCCTGAAGAAGCTCATCGTGCCGGAGGAGAACTTCACCGGCCAGTATGCCCACTTCCTCAAGGGCAAGTTCGGGATCAAGCCGGTGGAGATCCACAAGGCCCACGGCATCCCGTTCTCGGCCGAGGAGCTCTACACCGCGATCAGGAAGGAGCTGTGATGAGCGACACTGCTCTGAAGGTTGCCGACTACAAATCGGACCTCAAGCCCATCTGGTGCGCGGGTTGCGGCGACTTCGGCGTGATCACGCCGTTCTATCAGGCGCTGGCCGAGATCCAGGCCCAGCCCAAGGACACGGTCATCGTGTCGGGCATCGGCTGCTCGGGCCGCTTCCCGTACTTCTGCAACACGTACGGGTTCCATGGCGTCCACGGCCGCGCGCTGCCGACGGCGGCCGGCGTGAAGATCTCGAGCCCGAACCTCACCGTGGTCGCCGTCGGCGGCGACGGCGACGGCCTCGGGATCGGCGGCGGCCACGTGGCCCACGTCTGCCGCAAGAACATCGACATGACGTACATCCTCATCGACAACAGCATCTACGGCCTGACGAAGGGGCAGTCGAGCCCCACCTCGCCGCTGGACATGACGTCGAAGACGGCGCCGTACGCCTACATCGAGGATCCTCTGAACCCGCTGCTGATGTTCCTGGCGTACAACGCCAGCTTCGTTGCCCGCGGCTACAGCGGCAAGCCCAAGACGCTGAAGGACATGTTCGTGCAGGCGCTCACCCACAAGGGCTTCTCGGTGCTGCACATCTTCTCGCCGTGCGTCTCGATGAACAAGCAGATCACGTTCAAGACCATGAACGACATCGTGCAGCCCCTGCCCGACGACTGGGACACCAGCAACCGGCTCAAGGGCATGGAGATCGCCATGGACACCGCAACCTTCTACACGGGCATCGTGTACAAGGAGGAGCGTCCGACGATCCACGAGCGGCTCGACGAGCTCGAGACGCGCTCCGGCCACTACGAGTCCATCGGCGGGTTGTTCGACAAGTTCAAGTAGCCCTCGGGGCCGCAGGGATCACAAGAGCGCGGGCCCGGTCCCTGGGGACCGGGCCCGCGTCGTCGGGGCGATGATCTCGACTCAGTCGAAGATGGCCTTGATGCGGCTCAGGCTCGTGGGCTCGGTGGCCACGCCGCCGAAGTTGCCCTTGAACTGCAGGACCGCGGTCCGGCCCCAGCCGCTGTCGGGATCCCACAGGTTGTCGTACCAGGCCCAGGTGTCGACGCCGTTGTAGCTGATCTGGCCGCCGAGGCCGGGGTTCTCGTAGCCGAAGTACATCACCATGTCCGGCGGGACGACGATGCCGGCGCCGCTGACGTCGATGTACGAGTAGACCGCCGGCGGCAGGGTCACGTCGTCGCTGCTGGCCGGCGTGAAGGTGCCGCTGAAGGTCTGGGTGCCGGGCGCGCCGGGGAGCGAGCCAGCGGTCAGCCAGACGACCCAGTCGACGGGGCCCTGGCCGCCGCACGGCCAGCCGAACTCGGCGAGGAAGACGTCCTGGCCCGTCAGGTTGGCCCAGGAGGCGATGAAGTGAGAGCCCCAGCCGGTGGCCGAGCCGCCGAGGGCAGCCGGGGTGTCGAGGGCGCCCGTCGTGCTGTATTCGACGTCGGCGCGCATCTGCGGGCCGGCCGGCGCGGCGGGCTGGTTGACGATGGGCAGGGTCTGGCCCTTCTTGCCGACGATGCCCTCATCGGCGGCCAGGCTGAGCGAGGCGAGCAGGACCATGGCGAGGAGGAGCGATAGCATTCTCATTCCGGTGCTCCTTGGTAGTGGTGGTATGGCGCCGCGACTGGCGAGCATCGCGGGTCATGTCGACGATGGTATCAGACTCGGTGGCTACGCCACAAGAGGGGACCGTGCCGATTGCGGGAGCATGCGACCAGACCGTCGCTTGACGAGAGCGGTTGTCGCAGGAAATTGACGTATCGAATCTTCGTTTGATGACGTGGACGATCCATGCGGGAGCACGACCGCGACCTGGTCGGGCGAATTCCCGTTCCCAGCGACCGGTCCGGCGCTCCGCGAGAGCCGGACCCAGGAGGCCCGGAGTGCACGAACGCAAACCCGTCCGTCTCGATCCCCGCGTCGGCTGGTTCGCCGACGTGCGCCACCTGCTCTCGCCGATGTCCGGGGTCACCGACCGCCCGTTCCGGACCATCTGTCGCGACCACGGCGCCCAGCTCGGGTTCTGCGAGTTCACGTCGGCCAGCGGCCTCTACCACGACAACGAGCAGACCTGGCGCCTCATCGACACCGATGGCGAGACGGGTCGGGTGGGCATCCAGATCTTCGGGCAGGATCCCGACGACATGGCCCGGGCCACGGAGAAGCTGCGCGCGCGCGGCAAGCGGATGGATGTGCTCGACCTCAATTTCGGCTGTCCCGCCAAGAAGGTGGTCAAGAAGTGCGGCGGCTCGGCGCTGCTCGCCGACGTGCCACGGCTCGAGGCGATCGTCCGGGCGGTGATCGACGCGGCGGGACCGGTGCCGGTGAGCGCGAAGTTCCGGACCGGCTGGGACCACGACTCCCTCAATTACGCGGAGGTGGGCCGGTTGCTGCAGGACCTGGGCTGCGTCTGGGTCACCTTGCACGGCCGGACCCGCAACCAGAAGTACGGCGGCCGGGCGGACTGGAGCACGATCGCCAGGCTGGTGGACACGCTCGACATCCCGGTCGTCGGCAACGGCGACGTGACCGACGGTGCGAGCTACGGCGACCTCGTCCGCCAGACCCGCTGCCACGGCGTGATGGTGGCCCGTGGCGCCATCGGCAACCCCTGGCTCTTCGAGGAGATGGCCGCGGCGGACGCCGGCCGCGCCTGGGTCCCGCCCTCCCTGTCCCGGATGTGCGAGGTGATCATCCGTCACATCCGGCTCGAGGTGGCCCAGCGCGGCGAACGCACCGGTTGCCTGGTGGTCCGCAAGCACGTCGCCCGCTGTTTCCGCGGCTATCCCGGGGCGGCCGCCCTCCGCAAGCGCCTCTATGCCGAACAGACGAGTGACGCTATGATCACGATCCTCGAGGAGGTGGCGCGGCAGGACGACCCGTGCCGCACCGCGCCGTGCCAGCCGTCGGAGGAGTTCCTGCCGTGACCTTGCGATCCCTTGCTCGCCGCCTCGGGCCCATCGCCTTGATCCTCCTGGCCTCGTGCGGCGGACCGCCGCCCGTCGAGACGGAATCGCCGGCGCCGCCGGTGGCGGCGGGCGATGTCGTCGAACATCCCGTCCGCGAGGGCGAGACGCTCAGCCGGATCGCCGACCTCTACTACGGCGACCCCGGGCGAGCGGCCGACATCGCGGCCGCCAACGGCGTGGCGGTCGACAGCCAACTGGCGCCGGGTTCGGTGGTGCACCTGCGCTTCGGCGATGCGGAGATGGCTGCCGCGCGGGTGCGCGAGGCGGCGCTGCTTCCCTACAACCGCGGCGTCGCGGCCCTCGACCAGGGCGACCTCACCGAGGCGGAGCGTCAGTTCCGCCTGGCCCGACGCACCGATCCCGGTCTGCTCGTGGCCGACTACAACCTCGCTCTCGTGCTCATCAAGCGCGGTCGCCACGAGGACGCGGTCGCGCTGCTGACCCCGCTCGTCGCCGCCCGCCCGTCCGAGGCCGACTACGGCTTCGCCCTCGGCAACGCCCTGTTCTACCAGACCCGGTATCCGGAGGCTGCGGCCGCGTTCGCCGCGGTGCTCGCCGTGCACCCCGACCACCGGCGGGCCGCCTTCGGGTACGCGCGGTCGCTCCAGGAGGCGGGCGAGCGCGACGCGGCCCTCGCGGCCTGGTCGAGCTACCTCCAACTCGACCCATCCAGCCCGTGGGCCGACGAGGCGCGACGCCTGCGCCGAGCCCTCCAGGACGGCTGACATGCTGCGCCTGCGCGGCCTCGGCCTGGCCCGTGACCTCGGCGGCGCGCGGGTCACCGTCGTCCGCGACCTCGATCTGGACCTGGCCGCCGGCGAGCGGCTGGCCCTGCTCGGGGCCAACGGGGCGGGAAAATCGACCTTGCTGCGTCATCTGGCCGAACCCGGCACGGTCGGCGGCGTGCGGGTGGGCTACCTTTGCCAGGATCCCGACGAGCAACTGGTCGCCCGCACGGTCGACGGCGAGGTGATCCTCGGGCGCCCCGACCTCGATCCGCGGCAGGTGCTGCTCGACGTGGGGTTGGCTGACCTCGGCGAGGCGGATCCGCGTCTGCTGTCGGCGGGTCAGAAGCAACGTCTGCAACTCGCCGTCGCGCTGGCGCAGGCGCCCGACCTGCTCCTGCTCGACGAACCGGGCAGCCTGCAGGATGGCGCGCAGGCGGCCTGGCTGATCGACCGGTTGGCGGCGTTTCCGGGTGCGGTGATCTGGGCCACCCAGAGCCGTGTCGAGGCGCTCGCGTGCCAGCGCGCGCTCTACCTCGGTCGCGGGGGGGCTCCGCTCGCGGGTGCCGCCGCCGAGGTGGTCGAGCACCCGGATGTCCGCTGGCTCTGGCGCGAGCCGGCGCCCCGCGCGTCGGAGCGGTCCGCGGCGGGGACCGCGCCGCTGGCTGCGGTCGCCGACGTGGCCTGCCGGTTCCATCGGGGCGGGATGGCGGGGGTGACGCTCGAACTGCACGCCGGCGACCGCGTCGGGATCACCGGGCCCAACGGTTGCGGCAAGAGCACGCTCCTGGCCGTGCTGGCCGGGCTGCGCGCGCCCGACCGTGGGCAGGTCCACCTCGGCGGGCGCCAGCTCTACCGACGCGGACGCCGCGACCTGGACCACGGACAGGTCGCCCTCGCGCCGCAGTTCCCCGAATCGCTGTTCGTCGCTTCGAGCCTGGCGGCCGAGGCCCGCCTCGCCGGCGTCGATCTGGAACCGGTCCTGGCGCTGGCCGGGCTCGCGGCGGACCGGGCCCACGGCTCGCCTCACGAGTGTTCCGGCGGGGAGCGACGCCGCCTCGCGCTGGCGCTCACGGTGGCCGCCGGACGGCCGCTGGTGCTGCTGGACGAGCCCACCGCCGCCCTGGATGCGGACGGACGCGAGGCCGTGGCCGCCCTGGTCGGCCGGCTGTCACGACGGTCGGCCCTGGTGGTGGCGTCGCACGACGCGGCCTTCCTCGCGGCCTGTGGTTGCCGCGTGTACGGCCTCGGGCCGGACGGCCTGACTGGCGGGCTGAGCCCGCCCGGTCGCCCGTCTTGCAACGCCGCCCCGCGCCTGCTATCTTCGCCGGGTCCAGGTCCTTTTAACGCGGTCCCGCGAGGCCCGAAGAGGAGGCGACAGCGGCAACCAGCGACCTCGACGCCACGGCAGCGCGCGGGTCGCTTTTTCATGGGTGCCGGTGCCGATGGCCGCGAACCAGGCGAGGAGAGCCATGAGCTTCACCGAAAAAGCCGTGATCATGAACGAGGACGAGATGATGCGCGCCATCAAGCGCATGGCCCACGAGGTGCTCGAGGCCAACGGCGGCGTCGGCGATCTCGTGATCCTGGGCGTGCAGCGTCGCGGGGTGCCGCTGGCCGCCTTGCTGCAGGACGCGATCCGCACCGTCGAGGGAGCCGACGTGCCCATGGGCTCGATCGACATCACCTTCTACCGGGACGACCCTGTCCAAGCTGGGGCCGTCGCCGCGGGTCGCGACCACCGAGATGCCCTTCGACGTGACCGACAAGCTGGTGATCCTCGTGGACGACGGCTTACACCGGCCGCACCGTTCGCGCGGCCCTGGACGTGATCATCGATTGGGGCCGGCCGCGGGCCATCCAGCTGGCCGTGCTCGTCGACCGTGGCCACCGCGAACTGCCCATCCGTCCGGATTACGTCGGCAAGAACGTTCCCACCTCCCACCGCGAGATCATCAAGGTGAAGGTCCGGGAATTCGACGGCAAGGCCGAGGTGGTGGTGGGGGAGGTGGACGACTGATGAGCCTGCAACGCAAGGACGTGCTCGGCCTCGAGGAGATGTCGGCCGAGGAGATCCTCATGGTCATCGACATCGCGTCGCGCTTCCGGGCCGTCTTCGACCGCCCGGTGCGGTCGGTGCCGATCATGCGCGGCCGCACGGTCGTGAACTTCTTCCACGAGCCGAGCACGCGCACGCGGATCAGCTTCGAGCTGGCCGAGAAGCGCCTGTCGGCCGACATCGTCAACTTCTCGGTGGCCACCAGCAGCTTCTCCAAGGGCGAGACCCTGCGCGACACGGCCGAGAACCTGGCGGCCATGAAGATCGACATGCTCGTCGTCCGCCACGGCTCCAGCGGCGCGGCCGACTACCTGGCGCGGGTGCTCGCCTGCCCGGTGATCAACGCCGGCGACGGCTGCCACGAACATCCCACCCAGGGCCTGCTCGACATCATGACCATGCGCCAGCGGCTCGGCGACATGCGCGGCAAGAAGGTCACCATCATCGGCGACATCGCCCACAGCCGCGTCGCCCGCTCGAACATCTGGGGGCTGAACAAGCTGGGCGCCGAGGTCACCGTCTGCGGGCCGCCCACCATGGTGCCCGGCAACATCGCGCGGCTCGGGGTCAAGGTGGAGTACGACCTGCTGAAGGCCGTCGCCCAGGCCGACGTGCTCAACGTGCTGCGCATCCAGCTCGAACGCGGCGCCGGCGCCGATTTCCCCAGCAACCGCGAATACCACCGGATGTACGGCGTCACCGAGGACGTGGTGCGTGGCCTCAAGCCGACCGCGTTCATCATGCACCCCGGGCCGATGAACCGGAACGTGGAGATCGCCAGCGAGGTGGCCGACGGCCCCCGCCAGGTGATCCTCGACCAGGTGGCCAACGGCGTGGCCGTGCGCATGGCCCTCATCTACCTGCTGTCCGGCGGTGACCCCGGCGCCCTGGCGTCCGGCGAGGCTGCTTAACGAGGAGACGACATGGACTGGAGCTGGCAGCGGATTCCCGCGGAGTACCTGGTGACCGGCGTCAAGCTGGCGCGCGGCGGCAAGGTCGCCTCGCGTAAGGGGTTCATCCACGTGAAGAAGGGTCGGATCGAGGCCCTCGGCGTGGGCAAGCCCACGGCCGAAGGCCTGCCGTCGCTCGAGGCCGACGGCTGGGTCCTCGCGCCCGGCTTCATCGACACCCACGTGCACGTCCGCGAGCCCGGCGAGGAGGAGAAGGAGACGGTCGCCTCGGGCAGCCGGGCGGCCGCGGCCGGCGGCTTCACCGCCGTCGTCACCATGCCCAACACCGATCCGCCGGTCGACAACCCCGGCATGGTGCGCTACGTCATCGACCGCGGCAACGAGGCCGGGCTGTGCCGCGTGCTGCCGGCCGGCGCGATCTCGCCGGGGCGCAAGGGCGAGGGCCTGGCCGAGATGGGCGCCATGGTGCAGGCCGGAGCGCGGGCCTTCACCGACGACGGGTCGCCGGTCCGCAACGGCAAGCTCATGTCCGCGGCGCTGAAGTACGGCAAGCTGCTGGGCGTGCCCATCATGACCCACGCCGAGGACCTCACCCTCTCGGGCGGCGGCTGCATGCACGCCGGGTACTGGTCCACGCGCCTGGGCCTGTCGGGCATGCCGCGCGTGGCCGAGGATGCGGCCATCTTCCGCGACGTCGAACTCGCCCGCGCCACGGGCGGGCGTCTGCACGTCTGCCACGTGTCGACCAAGGGCGCGGTCGAGATCATCCGGCGGGCCAAGGCCGAGGGCGTGACCGTGACCGCCGAGGCCACGCCGCACCACTTCAGCCTCGACCACAGCCGGTGTCGCAACTACTCGCCGTGCTTCAAGATGAACCCGCCCCTGCGCGAGCCCGACGACGTGGCGGCCATCGCCGACGGCCTGGCCGACGGCACCATCGACTGCATCGCCACCGACCATGCGCCCCACACGGCGACGGAGAAGGAACTGCAGTTCGACCAGGCGCCGTTCGGCGTGGTCGGTCTGGAAACGGCGTTCGCCGTGGGGGTCACCTACCTCGTGGAGGAGAAGCGGCTCGATCTGGGTCGCCTCATCCAGTGCTTCAGCGAGCAACCGGCGCGGGTCCTGGGCCTGCCGCTGGGGCAGCTCGAGGAGGGCGCCGAGGCGGATTTTGTGCTCCTGGACCCCGAGCGCGAGTGGCTGGTGACGGA
This sequence comes from Candidatus Krumholzibacteriia bacterium, assembly GCA_041390065.1. GTDB lineage: Bacteria > Krumholzibacteriota > Krumholzibacteriia > LZORAL124-64-63 > LZORAL124-64-63 > Glo-17. The sequence goes on along the minus strand of JAWKQQ010000006.1, from coordinate 186,590 downwards.
CGCCACCCTGCACGGCCGTAGCCGCAACTCCAGCTTCCTGGGGGAGCGCCTGCGCGGACGCGTGCTGGCCACGTTCCTGAGGGGCCGGTTGACCTGGCGCGATCCGGACCCTAGCCTGGATTGAGGCGGGAACCGGGCCGCCGGCGCGTGGTTCCAGATCCGGGGATTCGACGCTGCAGGAACCCCCTGAATCCTGTGGGCGGAAAGGCAGCGTAGCGTGCGAACGAACAAGCAGCAGTGCGGAGGACCGGTGGGCCCGCCCAGGCGGCCGTTCCGCTCCTGGGCGACGTTGATGGTGCTGGCGATCAGCGTGGTGCTCCTGCTGGCCGCAGGCTGCGCCAAGTACAACACCTACTACAACGCCAAGCGATCCTTCGACGAGGCGGAACGGCTGCGCGAGGAGTCCATCAAGGCCGGCACCGACGTCGAGACGGCCTCGCGCGGCCAGCGTCAGAAGTACCTGTTGGCCGTGGACAAGGCCAAGAAGCTGCTGCGCGATTATCCCGGCCACAGCCTCACCGACGATGCGCTCTTCCTCATGGGCAAGTCGTATCAACGTCTGGCGAGCTACCGCGAATCGATCCGCCGGCTCGATCAGCTCTTCATCAACTTCCCGGCCACCGACTACATGGAAGAAGCCATCTTCCTGCAGGCCGTGAACTACCTCATGCTGGGCAACGCGGCCCGCAGCCAGGAGTATCTCGACCGTCTGGAGACCCAGTTCCCCGAGAGCCGTTTCCGTCCCGAGGCCCTGCGCTCGAGCGGCGACAACGCCTTTGCCCTCAAGGACTGGGAGGCGGCGGTGACGGCGTATTCCCGGTTCCTCGAACGCTATCCCGACGCCGACGACTGGGACCAGAGCAGCCTGCGTCTGGCGGAGGCCCTCTGGGAACTGGATCGCTATGCCGAGGCCGCCACCGTGCTGGACGGGATCGCCGACCGCTCGACCCACGCCGACCGGGTGTTCCTGGCCGGCCTGCTCGAAGCGCGCTGCCGGGCCCGCCTGGGCGAGAACGCGCGGGCCGATGAGCTCATCTCGAAGCTGAAGAACGAGGCCGAGTTCTACCAGAAGCAGGGCGATGTCACCCTCGTCGAGGCGGAGAACCTCCTGGCCGCCGGCGATCTTGCCGGAGGCATGGCCATGCTCGAGGGCATGCCGCAGGAGCAGCAGAACGCGGACGTCAAGCCGGTCCGGGCCGACCTCCTGGCGCGGGCCTACCTCAAGCAGGGCGAGCTCGAGAAGGCCCGCGAGATGTTTCAGCAGGCGGTCGGCGGCGGCGACCGTCTCGACGACCCCGACGGGACCCGGCTCCTGTTCGACACCATCAAGGACTACCTAGCCGCCGAGGGCCAGCTGCCCGACGCCGACCCGCCGCGGGCCGCCCGGCTGCGGCTCATCAAGGCCAATGCCATGCTCTTCGGCTTCGATCGCCCCCGCCAGGCGCTCGATCTGTATGCCGGAGTGGCGGCGGACACCGCGGCCGACACGACCGTGGCGCCACGCGCGCTCTACGGCGCGATGCTCGTGTACGAGAACTGGATCGACGCCCCCGATTCGGCCGCGGTCTTCCGCGACGAGTTGCGACGGCGCTTTCCCCTGTCGGCCCAGTCGTACCAGGCGGACGCCGGCCCGTCGGCCGATCTGCTCGGCTACCTGCTCGAGCGAGAGGAGCAGCATCTGGCCGCCCTGCGAGCCGATTCCACCGGCCTGGATCTCGCCAGCCTCGGTGGAGGCGAAGGCTCGGCCGCGCGGCGCGGGACCGGATTGCGTCGGCAGACGGTCTATCTGCAACGTCGCGCGAACCTGGTTTACCCGCCGCCAGAGGCCGCGTTGCTGGCGCTGACCCAGGCGCGCGCCGGTCGCGAGGCGGCGGCCGACTCGGTCGCCGCAGCCGCGGCGGCGGCCGCGATCGGGACGCCGGCCGAGCGTCCGGCGTTCGATCTGTTGCCGGAGAGCTTGCGGCCGAAGGTCGAGACGGCGCCGACGGTCGCGGCGCCGGGTGACACGAGCCTGGTCACCGTGCCCGCGGATTCCGTGGGCGCGGCCGCGCAACCGCCCGCCAAGGCCGAGACCGGCAAGAAGGAGAAGAAGCGCTCGTGGGATCTGTGACGCCCGCAACCTGGGACCTGACCGGCGAGGTGAGCGGCAACGCGGCGGTGTCGGCCGGCCTCTACCGGCTCGACCTCGAGCTGCCACGGCCGGTGGGCTTCCTGCCCGGCCAGTTCGCGATGCTGAACCTGACCGGAGCCGGGCAGCTGGTGTTCCGGCGGCCGTTCAGCATCCTCGCGGCCGACGGCAGACGCCTGAGCTTCCTCTACCGGGTCGTCGGGCGCGGGACCGCGCGGCTGGAGGCCCTGCGTCCAGGTGAGCGGGTCGATTGCCTCGCCCCGCTCGGCCGGGCGTTTCCGGCACCCGGAGCGGCCACACCACCCGCGCTGATCCTGGCGGGCGGGGTGGGGCTGCCGCCGCTGCATGCCTGGGTGCAGGCCCATGGCCGCCCGGACGACCTCGCTTGCTTCGGCACCCGCGACGGCGCCGATGTGCCCTGGGGGTTGCTGGACGCGCGCTGGCACGTGAGCGTCGACCGCCACGAGGGCGTGCCCCGGGAGCGGGTGGCCCACGCGGGACTGGTGACCGAACTCGCGCTCGGTCTGCTGGGCGACCGGCCCGGTCCACGGCTGGTCCTGGCTTGCGGCCCCACCCCGCTGCTGCGGGCGGCGGCGGGGCTGGCGCAGGGACGCGGCTGGCCCTGCTTCGTGTCGCTCGAGGAGCACATGGGTTGCGGTTACGGGGTGTGCAAGGGCTGCGTGGTCCCGGTGCTCGCCGATGCAGATCCCGGCTGGCGCAACGCGACCAGCTGCGTCGAGGGACCGGTCTTCGACGCCGCGACCCTGGATTGGCCCCGGTATGGCGGCCACGACACGGAGGTCCGGCCGTGAGCTTGCCTGCGTGGTGGACCGTCGACCCGACCGAACCGTTCACGCTGGGGCCGAGACGGCTTCCGGGCCGCGTCTGGACGGCGTCCGGGTGCTTCGCTTACGGTCTGACCGGCCACGACATCGCTGCCGAGGACCTGGCTTCGCCGTACGTCGGGGTCGGCGCGGTGGTCACCAAGACCGTGACGCCGATGCCGCGGGCGGGCAACCCGATGCCGCGGCTGGTGGAACTGCCGCACGGAGCGATCAACAGCATCGGCCTGGAGAACGTGGGGTTCGAGTCCTTCCTCAGCGACGTGTTGCCTGACCTCGAGGCCCGCGGGGTGCCCACCGTGGTGAGCCTGGCCGCCTCCCGACCCGAGGAATTCGGTCCGATGACCGCCAGGCTGGCCGAGGTCGGCAGCGGCTTTCGTCACTGGCACGGGGTGGAGCTGAACCTCAGCTGTCCCAACGTGGCCGAGGGCGGCCATGACTTCGGCAGCGACCCGGACACCGTGGCCGCGTGCGTGGCCGCCGCGCGGCCCAACCTCCCCGATCGCGTCCTGCTGGCCAAGCTCACCCCGAACGTGGCCCGGCTGGCGCCGCTCGCGGCGGCGGCCGTGGACGCCGGGTGTGACGCCATCGCCGCCATCAACACGGTGCTGGGCCTGGAGGTCGACCTCGCCACCGGCCGCCCCGTGCTGCCGCGGCGGTTCGGCGGCTATTCCGGCCCCGCCATCCGGCCCATCGCGCTGGCCAAGGTCGACGAGATCATCCGCACGGTGGGGGCGCCGGTGGTGGGGATCGGCGGGATCGAGACCGCGGCCGATGCGCTCGGGTTCTTCGCCCTCGGCTGCGTGGCGGTGCAGGTGGGGACGGCCCAGATGCGCGACCCCTTCGCCGCCGCGCGGACGGCGGCCGCGCTCCGGCCCGGGCGCGGCTAGAAGTCGTCGTCGTCGTCGATGTGTTTGCGCCGGTGGTCGTCGCTGCCGATCACCTCGCGCAGGACCTCGACGTCCGGGTCGACCACGTCGTCCTCGTCGTCGGGGATGCCTTCCGGGAAGTCGGCTTCGATGAGGCTGATGAGCGCCGTGTCGCTGGAGAGCAGAGCCTCGGCCAGCGCGACGCCGAGGCTCGCGGCGGCGTCGGCCGCGCCCTCGCGGGTGACCACGGCGTGGTTGTCGCTCTCCGAGGAACCGACGGCGCCGGCGATCCGCAACCGTCCGCCCTCGCAGCGGGCCAGCACCCCGACCGGCAGTTCCAGATCGCTGGCGAAACGCTGCAGGAACGCGTGCTCGGCTTCCATCTCCCGCAGGGTCGCCTCGCAGTGCAGGGGAGCGAGCAGGTCGACGGCCTCGGCGTCGTCGGCGCGGCCGAGCACCACGACGATGCCCTGTCCGCCGCTGGGGAGCATCAAATCGGGGTTGAAGATCTCGGCCACGATGCTCTGCAGGCCGAGGTGCTCGGCCACGGCGGCCGGCGCGACCAGGCCGTCGAGATCGCACTTGCGCAGGAGCGATTCCAGGGCCGCCGCGACGCCGCCACGGAGCGTGCGGAACTCGAGGTTGGGCCAGAGCGACGACATCTGCGTCCGTGAACGCAGGTTGAGCACGCCGATGACCGAACCGTCGGGCATGTCGTCGATGATGGCGTTCTGGCGGGTGAGGAACGCGTCGTAGGGCGTGGACCGCGGCATGACCGCGGCGTAGCGAAGGCCGGGCCGGAGGGGCAGTACGAGATCGAGCGCCCGCACGACCGCGAGCCGGAACTCGCCCGCAAGCAACTGATCCTCCAGGAACTCGACCTCGGCGGCGCTGGCCGCCAGGAAGGATTCGCCGGCGCGGTCCTTCTCGCTCACCGGGGACGGCACCACCTGCAGGCGGCAGGCCAACCGCGGGTTGACGGCCTGCAACTGGTCCAGCACCGCCTTGGTCTGATCCTTGGCCAGTTGCGCGTTGAGGCAGCCGAAGCTGACGACCTTGGGGTTCACGGTGGCCCTCCGACAAGCGAGGCGGCTCGCCCAGGCAGCAAGGTGTGGGCGAGCCGCTCGATCCGGACGCGGCCTCAGCTGGCCGCGTCGTCCTGACGCAGGAGGAACTCGCCCACCAGCGCGCCGATCCGCTCGGCCGTGTCGAAGGGCAGGGCCGCGTGGATGGGCAGGGTCAGGATTTCCCGCCCGGCCATCTCGGCCACCTTCAATTCGCTGGCCTCGCGACAGTACTCCATGAGCGGGTGATGGTGCAAGGGCGGGTCGTAGTAGACGCCGGTGTCGATGCCCTCGCTGTCGAGGCGGTGCTGCAGGCGGTCGCGGGCCTTGCAGCGGACCCAGTACTGGTGGTAGGTGACCCGGGTGCCCTTCGGCATGTCCTCGACGGCCAGGCGGTTCTTCTTGGGGATGGCCGCGTCGTAGATCTCGGCCACCCGGTTGCGGTCGGCCTGCTCATCGGGGAAGCGGGCGAGGCGGTGCCGGATGACCATGGCCTGCACCTCGTCGAGCCGGCTGTTCCAGCCGCAGTACAGGTTCTTGTTGATCCAGAGCGCCTTGTGGCCACGCAGCTGACGGATGCGGTCGGCGTCCTCCTGCTCGCGGCAGAAGATCAGGCCGCCATCGCCGATGCCCGGCAGGTTCTTGGTCGGGTAGAAGCTCAGGGTGCTCATGCGGCCGATGCTGCCGCAGGGCTGGCCCTTGTAGAGCGTGCCCCAGGCCTGGGCCATGTCCACCACGACCTGCAGGTCGTGCTTGCGGGCGATCGCCATGATCGGGTCCATGTCGGCCGGCGCGCCGAAGATGTGCACCGGCAGGATGGCCCGCGTCCGTGGCGTGATCGCGGCCTCGATGGCGGCCGGGTCGATGTTCAGGTCGTCGGGCTTGATGTCCACGAACACCGGCCGGGCGTGGAGCATGATCACGGCCTCGATGGTGGCCTCGAACGTGTACGGCGTGGTGATCACCTCGGTGCCGGGACGGACGCCCGCCATCGCGAGCGCGAGGTAGAGCGCCTCCGAACCGCTGGCCACGCCGACGGCGTCCGCCACGCCGCACTGCGCGGCCATCTCGTGTTCGAGATGGCGGCAGTGGTCGCCCAGGATGTAGTGGCCGGAAAGGAGGATCTGCTCGAAATCGGCCATGATCTGGTCGCGGAGCGGCAGCATCGGCGTCACGAGGTCGTAACGCGGGACGCGCTGCTTGTTCTGCTCGGCCATGGGGTCCTTTCGACCTGCCGCGGTTCAGAAGTCCTTCTGTTCCCAGCGGTAGGGGATGTCGTTATCGTGGGGGTCGACACGATACTCGTCGGGGTCTCGGTGGTTGTAGGGATGGGTCGGCAGATTGATGATCATGGCCGTCTCGGTGCCGATGCCCTTCATGCCGTGCAGCACGCCGCGCGGAATGACCAGCAGGATCGGATTGCGCTCGCCCATGAAGAACTCGTTCACCTCGCCGTGGGTGGGCGAATCCTCGCGGCGGTCGTAGAGCACGACCTTGGCCATGCCCTTGACGCAGACGAAGTGGTCGGTCTGCAACTCGTGCCAGTGCCAGCCCTTGACGACGCCGGGATAGACGGCCGTGAGGTAGCACTGACCGAATTGCTGGAAGAACGGATCATCGGCTCGCAGCATCTCGTAGAGGAATCCGCGCTCGTCGGGGATCAGCTTGAGCGGCTTGACGTGGGCGCCGTCGATCATGCGCAACTCCCCGGGTCCAGCTGCGGGCGGCCGAAGCTGCGGTATTGGAAGCCGAATCCAGCCACGCGGTCGTGGGCGTAGACGTTCCGGCAGTCCAGGAAACGGTGGCCGACCATGATCTCCCGCAGGTGGTTGAAATCGAGCTGGCGGTACTGGTTCCACTCGGTCACCAGGATCGCCAGGTCGGCGCCCTGGCAGGCCTCATAGGCGTTCTTGCAGTAGGTGAGGTCGGGATACTCCCGCCGGAAGTTGTCCATCGCGACGGGGTCGTGCACCCGTAGGCGGGCGCCGGCGTCCTCGAGCATCTGGACGATCTGGCGGCTGCCGGCGCAGCGGATGTCGTCGGTGTTGGGTTTGAAGCTGAGGCCCAGGATGGCCACCGTCTTGCCCTGGAAATCGGGCAGCATCTCGCGGGCCTTGGCCACCGCACGGGCCGGCAGGCCCGCGTTCACGGCGATCGCGGCCTCGACGATGGACATGCGTTCCTGATGCGATTCGGCGATGTGGCAGATCGCGTGGGTGTCCTTGGGGAAGCAGCTCCCGCCGTAGCCGAGGCCGGCGTGGAGGAACTTGTTGCCGATGCGCTTGTCCAGGCCCATGGCCTTGGCCACCTGGGAGACGTCGGCGCCCACCTTGTCGGCCAGGGTCGCGATCTCGTTGATGAAGCTGATCTTCACGGCCAGGAAGCTGTTGCTGGCATACTTGATGAGCTCGGCCGTCTCGATGCGCGGACAGTTCACGATGGGGGTGTCGAGCAGGTAGAGCGGACGGTAGATGTCGCGCATGAGCTGCTCGGCGCGCGGACTCTCGGTGCCGATCACCACCCGATCGGGGCGCATGAAGTCGTCGATGCTCGAACCCTCGCGCAGGAACTCGGGGTTGCTGGCCATGTCGAACTCAACGTCCTGGCGGAGGGAGTCCCTGATGATGGCCTTGAGCCGGCGCGCGGTCCCCACCGGAACGGTGCTCTTGGTGACGATGACCTTGTAGCTGTCCAGGCACGCGCCGATCTGCTTGCCGACCTCCCAGACGTACTGGAGGTCGGCCTCGCCGCTGCCCTCGGACTGGGGGGTCTGCACGGCGATGAACACGACCTCGGCGTCGGCCATGCCCGTGGCCAGGTCGGTGGTGAAGAAGAGGCGCTCCTCGCGGATGTTCTTGGCCACGAGCGTGTCCAGACCGGGCTCGTAGAACGGCATCTCCCCGGCCTCGATCGCGGCGATGCGTTCGGGCAGGATGTCGACGCAGGTGACGCGGTGGCCGAAGTCAGCCATGCACGCGCCGGAGACGAGCCCGACGTAGCCGGTGCCGATCATGCAGATGCGGGTCATATCAGGTTCCTCCTCGCGGCCTCCAGGAGGTCGCGGAGCGTGTCGGCGAAATCGACCCGGGGAGTCCAACCCGTCGCCTGCTCGAGGCGCGAAGGATCCCCCACCAGCCGGGGGATGTCCACCGGACGCAACCGGGCCGGATCGCTCTCGATCCGGACCGCGACGCTGGACAGCCCCAGAAGTATCTCCAGTCCCTGCCGGATCGTCAATGACGACCCGGAGCACACATTGTAAATGCGGCCCGGCTCGCCGCTTGCGAGGAGGGCCAGATAGGCGTGCACGACGTCGCGGACGTCGAGGTAGTCGCGGTCGGGGGAGAGGTCGCCCACGCGGATGACCGGGTCGGCCCGGCCGGCCTCGATGGCCGCGATCTGCGCCGCGAACGACGGGAAGACGAAGCGCTCGTCCTGGCCCGGACCGGTGTGGGAGAACGCCCGGGCGGCGATGACCGGCAGGCCGAAGGCGCGTCGGTAATGGCCGCAGAGCAGGGTGGCCGCCGCCTTGCTCGTCCCGTACGGGGAGATCGGCAGGATGGCCTGGTCCTCTCGGCAGCGGTCGGCGCGGGGGGCGGCGGCGCCGTACTCCTCGGCTGAGCCCACGACCAGGGTGACCGGGACGGGACGTCCCGCCGCCTGCAGCGCGCGAAGGGCCTCGAGCAGCTCCAGGGTTCCGCCCAGGTTGGCGCGCATGGTGCCGGCGGGATCGCCGAAGCTGGCGCCGGCGGAGCTCTGCCCCGCCAGATGGACCACGCCCCCGACGGCCCCATCGCCGATCAACCTGGCCAGGCGCTGCGGCGCGTCCGAATCGGGGCCGCCGAGCTCCCAGCTCGTCAGGCGGTCCGGGCGATCCGCGGCCTGGACCTGGGCCGGCCGGTCGAGCCCGGACCACGCGATGCCGTCGGCGTCGAGCCGGGCGGTGAGGTGCCGGCCGACGAAGCCTGTCGCGCCGGTGATCAGCAGGGGGCCGGTGACCCGGGCGTGGCGAGGGTCAGCCATTGAGCAGCCGCAGCCATTCCTTGTAGATGCAGCGGTCCATGACCACGGGGACGCCGCGCGCGGCGGCCGCCTCGGCGGCGGCGGCGTGCTGCACGCCCTCCTGCATCCAGATGGCACGGTCGCCACGCGCGAGCGCGGCCTCGACGATGGGCGGCACCGCGTCGCTGCGGCGGAAGATGTCGACGATGTCGACCGGTCCGGGCACGCTCGCGAGGTCCGGATACACCGGCAGGTCGAGGATGGTGCGGTGGCCGGGATTGACGCCGACCACGTCGACACCCAGGCCCTTGAGCCAGCGGGTGATGCCATGGCTGGCCCGCTCGGGGTCGGGCGAGAGTCCGACGACCGCCACCCGGGACATGGTCGAGAGCATTCGCTTGATCGCCGCGTCATCCATCGGGGGCTCCTCTGGTGAAACTGGGCCCGAACTTGCTTCCTCGTCCGGCAGCGTCGCGGGCGACGCCGACGCCGACGGCCGTCCGCGGTCCCGGCTGGGCGCTCGGCGACGGTATCGACAGGATCGGCGCGCGGCGGCGCGGCGGTCATGAGGGGCCCGCAGGGGCAGATTCTGCCGCCTGGGCGGCCGAAGGGGCCAATGTACCGACCCCGGCAACGATTGTCCAGATCGATGCCGGCGGGGCGCCACGGGGCCGCAGGCCCGGCGAAGGGAGCGCGAGGTGGGCAAGTTGCTGGCCGTGATCACCGTGGGGTGCGATGGACGATCGGCGCCGGCGACGCGGACGGTGCTCGCGGGCGAGACCCTGCTGGCCCGCGCGGTGCGGATGCTGGTGGAGGTGGCGCCCGAATGCGTGGTGGCGAGCCTGCCGACGGCATCGCTGCGCGGGCAGGCCCTGGCTGCCGGCGTCGAGCCGCTCGTGCGTCCGGCCGGCGCGGATTCGCTCGAGGAGGGGGTCGACCATGCCCTCGGCCTGGTCGGCCATGGCTTCAGCCACGTCCTGGCCGTCGATCCCCTGCTGCCCCTGCGCCGGCCGGGCCGGCTCGCGGCAGCCTTGCGCCTGGCGGTCCGCGAGGGGGCTGATTGCGTCTTCTCGTGCCACCGGGAATCGGCGCTGCTCTGGCAGCGGTCGCCCATGGGGCTGGTGCCGTACTTCGACCCGACCCGGCGTCCGGGCGTCGCCGACGGTGACGGTGTCCTGCCCTGGCTCAAGGAAGACGGTGGCTTCTACCTGCTCTCGGTCGCCGCGTTCCGGCGGGACGGTCACCGCCACGCCGGCCGCATCGCGCCGCTCGAGATCGAGCCGGAGGAGGCCGTGATGGCCGATTCGCCGAGTGGCCTGGCGGTCTGCCGGGCGCTGCTGGCCGAGCCGGCGGGCCAGACGGCCGGAGCCTGATCGCCGAAATTCAGCCTTTGCTCCCGACCTCGCGGACACCATGATTGGGGGGTCGCCCCGACGCGACCGCACCCCCCTTTGCCCCGGGAGGCACCATGGGACCCCTGGCCATGCTCATCCTGCTCGTGGCGGCCCTCGCGTTCTTCACCGCCACCATGACCCGCCGCCTCGACATCCTCCGCGCGGCGCAGCCCGACAACCGCCTCGACCACGTCCCGCAGCGGCTGCGGGCGCTTCTGGCGATCGGCTTCGGACAGCGCAAGCTCCTCTACGAGGCCGGTCCGGGCTGGATGCATGCGGCCATCTTCGCGGGCTTCCTGGTCGTCGCGTTCCGTACGCTGACCCTCATCATCCGGGGCTTCGACGCCGACTGGCGGGTTCCCGGGCTGAACGAGGGCTACCTGGTGGTGCAGAACCTGTTCGAGGTCGTGGTGCTCGCGGCCGTGGTCTACGGCCTGGTGCGGCGGCTGGTGACCCGCCCGGCCCGCCTGAAGTTCAGCGGCGAGGCCGTCGCGATCCTCTGCTGGATCGGTCTCTTGATGCTGACCGATCTGCTGGGCGACGCCGCGAAGTTCCAGCTGCCCGGCGAGCATGTCGAGCAGGGCTGGGCCTGGGTCGCGACGGCGCTGATGCCGCTGTTCGGCGGCCTCTCCGAGGGCGCGCTGCACGTCTGGCATCACGTGAACTTCTGGCTGCACGTGACGCTCGTGCTGGGCTTCCTGAACTACCTGCCGTTCGGCAAGCATTTCCACGTGCTGACCGCCCTGCCGGCCGTATTCACCGAGCGTCTGACCCCGTCGGGCAAGCTGGAGACCCTCGACCTCGAGAAGCTCATGGCCGAGGGCGCCGAGAGCTTCGGCGTGGGCAAGGTGGAGGACTTCAGCTGGCGGCGTCTGCTCGACATGTACACCTGCACCGAGTGCGGACGCTGCAACACCGGCTGCCCCACCTACACCACGGACAAGCCGCTGCACCCGCGCCAGCTCATCTGCGACGAACGCGACCACGTCTATGGCATCGGCGACCAGCTCGCGGCCATGGGCCGCCTCAAGAGCAAGGGCAACCTCGCCGAGGCCAAGGCGATCTCCGCGTCCATCGCGCGGCCGATCCTGCCCGGCGGCGTCATCGACGAGGACGTGCTCTGGGCCTGCACCACCTGCGGCTACTGCATGGCCCATTGCCCGGTGCAGATCGATCACATCCCCCACATCGTCGACCAGCGCCGCTACCTGGCCATGACCGAGGCCAAGATGCCGGCGGCGCTCCAGAACGCCATGCGCGGCATGGAGACCAACAGCAACCCCTGGAACCAGAGCGCCCAGGCCCGCGAGGACTGGTGCGCGGACCTGCAGGTCGCCAGGCTGCGCGACAAGCCGGACGCCGAGTGGCTCCTGTTCGTGGGCTGCGCGGGCAGCTTCGACAGCCGCAACCAGCGGGTCCAGCGCGCGCTGGTGGCCTGCCTCGACGCCGCGGGGGTGGACTTCGCCATCCTGGGCAACGAGGAGGGCTGCTGCGGCGACGCCACCCGGCGCGCGGGCAACGAGTACCTGTTCCAGATGCAGGCGCAGCAGAACATCCAGGCCCTGCAGAAGTACGGCGTGCGCAAGGTGGTCACCGCCTGCCCGCACGGGTTCAACACCATCAAGAACGAGTACCCCGACCTGGGCCTGGCGGACGTCGAGGTCTGGCACCATAGCCAGCTCCTGCAGCGGCTGCTCCAGGAGGGACGCCTGCGGGTGGGGGCGGAGGCGGCGCACCAGATCACGTTCCACGACTCATGCTACCTCGGCCGCCACAACGGCGAATACGAGGCTCCGCGCGACGTGCTGACCGCGGTGGGCGGGCTCACGCAGGTGGAGATGCCGCGTTCGCGGCGCGAGGGCTTTGCTGCGGCGCGGGCGGCGCCCGCATGTTCATGGAGGAGGACCTCGGCACCCGCATCAACCACCACCGGATCGCGGAAGCGGCCGCCACGGGCGCCAGCGAGGTCTGCGCCAGCTGCCCGTTCTGCCTCACCATGCTGGAAGATGCGGTGAAGGAGACCGACCGGCAGGAGTCGCTCACCGTGCGCGACATCGCCGAGGTGATCGCGGCCAACTTGGTGCTCGCGGACGGTCTCCCGGCTACCCGGGAGCCCGCTCCCGCAGGGGAGTCGGCACCGGCCGTCGCTCCCGCCCCGGATCCCGCCGATCCGCAGACCTGACCTGGTCAGAAGGATCCTGGTCCTGCGGCCGTCCCGTCCGGGTCGGCCGCATCTATTTGCCAAGTCATTTTGTTGCTGTAGGTTGTGAATACCAGGAAGGGCGTGCTGCAGCATCCTGGCGAGCTTACCGCAGACCGCTGTCGCTCCCGTTGCTCCCGTCTTGTCTCCCCGCTGTCTCGAGATCACGGCGCGTCCTTCCCGGAACCACCAGGAAGGAGTTCCATGCCTACCGCATTCACCGTCATGGACTGCGCCATCCTCGCTCGCACGACGGGTCTGGCCGTGCAGAGTCTGCGCGAGCTGCGCGACGCCCTGCTCAAGGCGGAGCCAGAGAGCATCTACTACCACTTCTGGGGCGGGCTGCTGCGGCCGACCTTCGACGATCCGGAGTTCATCAATGACTTCGCCGTCTGGGCGTGGCGCGAACTTCGCGACCGTGCCCTCGCCGAGCGACTGGCCATGGTCGACCCCGCCGCCCACGCCACCATCGAGGAACTGCGTGAGGAGTTGCTCGAGGTCATCGAGTCGCATCTCGACGGTCTCGAACGTCCGCTCTGGGTCGACCGAGACGGTCAGTTCGACTTCCTGGCCGCCCGGGTGACGGTGATCCCGACCCGGGACACCATCGTGACGCCCGAGGACTTGCCCGGCGGACTGCGGCGCTTCAGCCGGGGATCGCTGTTCTACCACTTCATCGACGCGCGCCGTCGCCATGACGAGAGCCTGGACGACCTGCGGGCGTGGCTCGGCGGCTTCGACCGGACACGCTACGCTCCGCTGTCGGCCCGGCTCGCGGGGGTCGACCCGTTCCAGGGGTCGCTGTCCCGCCTTCGCGACCAGGTCCTGGACGCCGTGAACCGCGGTCTCGCGGAGGTGCCGGAATGAGCGCGCTGTTGACCCAGTATGCGGAGGTGGTCGGCGATGCGGTCGTCGAGCAATTGCGAGCGCTCGCACGACCTCTGACCGGACTGCGAGTGGTCCATGTCAATTCCACCCGCGTCGGAGGCGGTGTCGCCGAGATCCTCACGAAGATGGTGCCCCTCATGCGGGAGCTGGGACTCGAGGTCCGCTGGGAAGTGATCACCGGTGACGACCTCTTCTACTCGTGCACCAAGACCTTCCACAACGCCCTGCAGGGCAACCAGGTCAACCCCACCGTGACCCAGCTCAAGGCCTACGAGGACACCAACCTGCGCAACGCCGAGCGACTCCGCGGCGTTTTGAGCGGAGCCGAGATCGTCGTCATCCATGATCCGCAGCCGGCGCCGCTGCTCGGCCATGTCCCCGAACGCAAGGGCCGCTGGGTCTGGCGCTGCCACATCGACCTCAGCCAGCCCCACCGGCCGGTTTGGAAGTACCTGCTGCCTCACGTCGCGGGGTACGACGGAAGCATCTTCTCCCTGTCGAGCTTCGCCCGTCGCCTGCCCCATCCCTGTTATCTGATCCCGCCGAGCATCGATCCGCTGGCCGACAAGAACCGGGACCTCACCGACCGCGAGGTGGCGGCGGTCCGGCAGCAGTTCAACCTCGATCCAGACCGCTACCTGGTCACCCAGGTGAGCCGATTCGATCGATTCAAGGATCCCGTGGGCGTGATCCAGGCCTGGGAGATGGCGCGCCGGTACGTGCCGGGCCTGCAGCTCGTGCTCGCCGGTGGCACGGCGACCGACGATCCCGAGGGTGCCGAGGTCCTGCGGGAGGTCCAGGAGGCCGCCGGTCAGCATCCGGACGTGCGCATCCTGCTCCTGCCGGCCGACGCCAACGTCACCATCAACGCCTTGCAGCGGGCGAGCGATCTGGTGATCCAGAAGAGCACCCGCGAGGGCTTCGGGCTGACCGTCACCGAGGGGCTTTGGAAGGGCAAGCCGGTGATCGGCGGCAACGTCGGTGGGATCCGGTTACAGGTCCATGATCACCATACGGGGTTCCTCGTCGATACGCCTGAAGGCGCCGCGGTCCGCATGCGTTACCTGCTATCCCACGCGGGCGTGCGCGAACGGATGGGCGCGCGGGCCCGCGAGTTCGTCCGCGAGAACTTCTTGCTCACGCGGCACACGACCGAATACCTGGCGCTCTTCCACACCCTGCTGGAGGGCCGGGCCGAGCGGGTGGACGTGGCGTGATGGACGTGGTGGAGCGATTCCTGGCGCTGCTGAGCCACCCGCCTCGAGCGGTCCTGGCCCTGGACTATGACGGGACCCTGGCGCCTTTCCGCGAGGACCGGCAGACGGCCTATCCCTATGCCGCGGTTCCGGCGCTCCTGCGTGGCATCGTCGACGGTACCGACACCCGCCTGGTGCTCGTTTCGGGCCGACCCGTAGCCGAGGTCCAGACGCTGCTCGGCCTTGACCGCGCGCCGGAGATCTGGGGTTGCCATGGCTGGGAGGTGCGGTCGGCGGCGGGACGGTTGACCCGCCATCCGTTGCCGCCGGGGGCGTCGGCGGCGCTGGATCGGGCCGCGGCTGCCGTTGCGGCCGCTGGCTGGGCTGCGCGCAGCGAGCGCAAGCACGCCAGTGTCGCGGTGCACTGGCGCGCCGAGAGCGACCGGGCCTGTGCGGCAGCGGCCGCTCGCGCCCTGCTCGCGCCCCTGGCGACCCGTGAACTGGAGCTGCTTGATTTCGCCGCCGGTCTGGAGTTGCGGTGCCCGGCCTGGGACAAGGGGCGTGCCCTGGCCAGCGTGCTGGCCGACGAGCCCGACGACGCCCCCGCCGCCTACCTGGGAGACGATCGCACCGACGAGGACGCCTTCCGGGTGCTCGCCGGGCGACCCCGGAGCCTGCCGATCCTGATCGGCGGCGATCCGCGCGCGACCGCGGCCCGGGTGCGCCTCGAACCCCCGGCGGATCTGGAACGGTTCCTTGCGGACTGGCGCCGGGCGGCAGCTAGGAGGTGTGTATGAACAGCCGGCAGCGACTGGTCATCGTATCGAACCGGTTGCCCGTGATGATGACGCGTCGAGACGGCGCCTGGACGGCGACCCCCGGAGCCGGCGGTCTGGTGACCGCGATGGCGCCGGTGCTGCGCGACCGTGGCGGAGTCTGGATCGGCTGGCCCGGCACCACCGACCCGGCCACCGACGGCCTGCGCCGCGCCGTGGCGGATGCCGTCGAGGATACCGGCTACGATCTCGTCCCCGTGTTCATGGATGAACGCGAGAAGCACCTCTTCTACCGGGTCTTCAGCAACGAGGTGATCTGGCCCCTGTTTCACGACATGACCTCGCGCTGCCGCTTCCTACCCGAAGCCTGGGCTGTCTACTCCGCGGTCAATGCGCGTTTCGCGCGGACCACCGCGGCCTTGTTGCGGCCCAACGATTTCGTGTGGATCCACGACTACCATCTCATGCGGGTCGCCGGAATGCTGCGACGGGACGGCCACGAGCATCGGCTGGGGTTCTTCCTGCACATCCCCTTCCCCCCCATCGACGTGTTCATGAAGCTGCCCTGGCGACGGGACGTGTTGCTGGATCTGCTGCAGTTCGACCTCATCGGATTCCAGGCTCAGCGCGACCGCCGCAACTTCGCCCGGGCGGTGAGCGCGCTCCTGCCCGACCTGGCCACCGTGCGGACCTCTGGACAGCGGACCGCGGTGAACTGCGGCGGCAGGCGGGTGCTGGTCGGCGCGTTCCCCATCGGGATCGATGCCGAAGGCTTCTCGCGCGACGCGTCCGACCAGACCGTCGCGGAGCGGGCCTGGTACCTGCACGAGAACTACCCGGACCGGCAGATCATCCTGGGCGTGGACCGCCTCGACTACACCAAGGGAATTCCCGAGAAGCTCCAGGCCTATCGCCACCTGCTGCGCACGTCAGTCGAGTTGTGCGAGAAGGTGACGCTGGTGCAGGTGGTCGTGCCGAGCCGCTGGGAGATTCCCCACTACGACCAATTGAAGCAGGAGATCGAGCGCCTCGTCGGGGAGATCAACGGCGAGTTCACGCGGCCGGGATGGGTGCCGGTCCACTACTATTACCGCGCTCTCGATCGCCGGGAACTGCTGGCCTACTACCGGACCTCCGAGGTGCTGGTGGCCTCGCCCTGGAAGGACGGCATGAACCTGGTGGCCAAGGAGTTCTGTGCCTGCAAGGTCGACGAGCCAGGTGTCCTGCTCCTCAGCGAATTCGCCGGCGCGGCAGCCCAGATGCACCGTCACGCCCTCATGTTCAATCCGCACGACATCGTGGGCATGGCCGCCACGATGAAGCAGGCCCTAATCATGCCCCGGCAGCAGCGGGAGCAGCGCCTGCGGTTGCTGAAGCGGGGCGTCTCCCGCCAGGATGTCTTCTGGTGGGTCGATCACTTCCTCGAGGCGGCGCTTCAACGACGCCTGGCCGACCTCCCCGCGGTCAGCGAGTTCTACCCTGCGACCCCGTCTCTGGGCGAGGCGGCCGGCTGACCGCCGCTTGCCGTCGTCCCGGCCATCTGCTTGATTGTGCCCGCAGATCCGTCCACCAACATCCTCGCGAAGGAGCCGCCATGACCAGCCACCAACCGGTCAAACTCACCGCGCGCCTGGCCCGCGTGTTCGCCCGCGGCCAGGAGTTCCTCGGCGTCGAGGTGCCCATCATGTGCGGCGCCATGACCTGGATCAGCGAGTCGGGTCTGGTGTCGCTCATGAGCAACCTCGGCGGATTCGGGTGTCTGGCGGCCGGCAACATGCCGCCCGAGCTGTTCGAGGCCGAGGTCAGGAAGACCCAGAGCCTGACCGACAAGCCGTTCGCCGCCAACCTCATCACCATCGCGCCGAACTACCTGGCCCACCTGGAGATCCTCTGCGGCGCCAAGCTCAGCCACATCACGTTCGCCGGCAGCATCCCGCGCCGCACCGAGGTGGAGATGGCCAAGCAGAGCGGGGCCAAGGTGCTCTGCTTCGCCTCGAACCCCAGCATCGCCCGGCGCATGATCGACTACGGCGCCGACGCCCTGATCCTCGAGGGCAGCGAGGCCGGCGGCCACATCGGCCACGTGTCCACCGCGGTGCTGCTGCAGGACGTGCTCTTCGAGTTCGGCGAGCAGGTGCCGATCTTCATCGCCGGCGGCATCGCCACCGGACGCATGATCGGGCACCTCGGCCTGATGGGCGCGGCGGGCGCGCAGCTCGGAACCCGCTTCGTGGTGGCCGAGGAGTGCCTGGCCCACCCGCGCTTCAAGGAGACCTTCATCAAGGCCCGCTCGCGCGAGGCCATCGCCACGCCCCAGTACTCCAACAAGCTGCCGGTCGTGGCCGTCAGGGCGCTCAACAATCCCGCGATGGACGACTTCGGCGCGCTGCAGCTCAAGCTGCTGAAGAAGCTCGACGCCGGCGAGCTCAGCCGCCAGGACGCCCAGTACGAGGTGGAGCACTACTGGGTGGGCAGCCTGCGCGAGGGCGCCGTCGAGGGCAACGTGGAGAAGGGCTCGCTGATGGCCGGCCAGTCGGTCGGCCTGGTGAACAAGATCCAGCCGTTGCGGGAGATCCTGCAGGAACTCGTCGACGGCGCCGACGCGGCGCTCGGCGAGGCCGAGGCGCGCCTGGCGGGACGGCGGGCCACGGCCTGAGGCCGGCCGCGGATCGCCCCTGGCGACGGCGTGGGTGGCGGACACGACGAGGCCCGGGGTGCACGGCCGCCCCGGGCCTCGTCGCGTCCGGCGCGGCGTCGGACTACTTGAGCATGGTCATCTTCTGCAGCTGGACCTCGCCGCCGGCCTCGAGCCGCAGGTAGTAGGCGCCGCTGGCCGCGCGCCGACCGGTGGCGTCCCGGCCGTCCCACTGCTCGACGTAGGAGCCGGCCGCCCGCGACTCGTCCACGATGATGCGGATCTTCTTGCCGGCGACGTCGAACACCGCCAGCCGGACTCGTCCGCCGCGCGCGAGGTCGAGCGGGATGGTGGTGGTCGGGTTGAACGGATTCGGATACACCGGATGGATGCGCGTGACGCGCGGCGCGTCGGGCTCGTGCGAGACCACCAGACGGGCCAGCGTGTGGTCGGCCGCGGCGGTCACGGCCGCGAGCGTCCGATCCCCGGTGGCGAACCCGAGCTGCGGCCAGTCGGCGCCGGCACCGCCGTCGGCCCGGAGGCTGGTGGGGCCATCGCCGGCCACGACCACGGTGAAGGTCGCGAGGTCCAGGGTGCCGTCGGCCGCGACGGTCAGCGGAGCGGCCGGCAGCAGCGTCAGGGGAACCTCGCCCGCCAGGGTGACCCGTTCGGTGACGCCGGCGGGCTGCCAGGCGAGCAGATCGCCGCCGCTGCAGGTCATCGCGCCCCGCCAGCGCACCACCTCGTCGCCGGGCGCGAGGCCGGCGACCTGCAGGCGGCCGCGGGCGCTGGACTGGCCGCCGACGAGGCGGGTGGTACCGTCGGCGTCGGCCACCAGGCCGTCGTCCCAGAGGATCCGCAGCAGCGGCAGGGACGCGGCCGCGTCGAGGTCCGTGTACGTCAGGACCACAGCGGGGTGGTCGGGGAGGCCGAGTTGCAGCTGGCCCTGGCTCGCCTGACCGTCCGCGGCCGCGGTGCACGTGACGTCGAGCCGCACCTCGGCGCCCGGCGCCAGCGTATAGCTCGCCGCGGCGTCCACGAGGGCGTATCCGTCGCCCGAGATCGAGGGCTGGAAGCTGGCCGCCTGCTCGCCGAGGTTCCGGATCACGAGCGGCAGGCCGGCGGTCCGGCCGGCGCCCAGGACGCCGAAGTCGAGGCGCGGATCGACGGCCACCACGCCACTTGCGGTGGGCACGGCGGTGCCGCGGGCGAGGATCGGACCGCAGCCTTCGAGTCCGAGTCCGATGGCGAGGTAGTACTCGCCGGCCGTGGTCGGGGCGAAGCGTACGGTCGGCCGGAAGACCTGCAGGACGTAGACCGTCCGCGGCCCGGCGGGGATGATCTGGAAGGGGCCCACCTGGTCGACCGGGTCGATCGCGATGGCGACGTCGCCGATGTTGCGCAGGGTCAGGTATTCGTTGCGGGCCTGCCCGACCACCACGCCGCCGAAATCGACGACGAAGGGATCCAGCTCGCACGGATAGAGCGGCGATGTGCCGTAACCCGAGACCTGGATGCCGCAGACGCCGGGACTGACCTCGACGACGTAGCTGAATTCGCCCTGGCTGGGCGCGAAGAAGCGCACACGGCCGGCGATGCTGGAGCCCGGCCCGATCACGTGGGTGCCGCCGCCCTCGAGCCAGCGGACGAACCCCTCCTCATCGGCGAGGTCGACCACCAGGGGCGTCTGGCCGCCGTTCGCGATGCCGTAGTCCAGGATCATGCTCATGCCGACGGGCATCTCCGGCAGGATGACGGACGCAGGGTTGAGGATGCAGTCGCCGGGAGGGAGGTCGCCGACGGTGGCGCTCAGGGCCACGTCCTGGCATGCGTCGGGGCCCAGGCTCAGGGTGGCGGAATGCAGGCCGGGCGTCGCGCTGAGGAACTGCAGCGCCACCGTCCCGACCGCGCCCGGGCCAACGGCCGCCGGTGCGCTCAGCACCGAGAAGCCTTCGGTGGCGGGCAGGATGGTCGCCGCGAGCGGCAGGTTCTCGTTGCCGTTGTTCCGGATGGAGATGCTGGTGGTCTCGGGAATGCCCGCATAGGCCTCGGGCACCGACCACTGGACGGGGTCGACGACGCACGTCTCGTCCTCATCGAGGGCGTCGGCCACGAGCCTGACGTCGGTGCAGATGGCGTCGCCCAGGCTGAGGACGGCCTCGTAGTGGCCCGGTGCGGGCGCGGTGAAGGTCACCGTGATCGTGAGGGTGGTGCCGGGGCCCACGTCGGCCAGCGCCGGCGCGGCGACGAAGGCCGGATCGTCGCAGGCGGTGGCGATCGCCAGGTCCTGATCGCCGGTGTTGGTGACCGCGACGGTTCGGCTGAGCGGCGCGCCGAACACGAGCGTCGGAAACGTGCGCACCACGGGGTCGACGTCGCAGCCGTTGCTCACCGCCCTGCCGGAGACGGTGACGTAGTTGGCGCCGAGGCCGGCGGCCGAGGTGGCCGACTTGCAGGCCGGCGCCAGGGGACGGAACGCGGCCTGCAGCCAGCGCGCCTGGTGGGACGGGACGGTCACCGGCCCGGTCTGACCCGAACCGAAGTGGACGCTGTCGTCGACGATCAGCGTCACGTCGAACGCCGCGAGCGTTCCGTTGATCACCGCGACGTCGTGCTCGGCCGTGGCGAGCACCGCCGTCTCGGGGAACTCGATGCTCGTGGGCCGGAGGGTGCAGGGCCCGCCGATCTGGGAGTACTGCACGACCGCGAGCAGCACCACGTCGTCGCAGACAGGATGGCCGAGCGAGAGCAGCCCGTCGTAGGGTCCGGCCGCCTCGGGCCGGATCCGCACCGCGATCGCGGCCGCCTCGCCCGCCGGCACCACGACCGTGGATGGATCGGGCAGGGAGAACCCTGCGCCGCTCACCTGCGGGACGATCGTCAGCGGCAACTCGCCAGGATTGGTGACGGTCACGTTCCGGAGGGTCTCGATGCCGACCGAGACGGTTCCGAAGTCCAGCGTCGCCGGCACCTCGCAGCCCACGACCGGCAGCCGGCCGGCGCCGGTCAGCGGCACCGGGCCGCAGGTGTCGACGCCGAAGTCGAGGCTCGCCGTGGCGGGGCCGGCGTCGGCCGGCGCGAAGATCACCTCGCGGTTGATGCTGTCGCCGGGGGCCACGGCGAACGGATCGCCGGTGGCGAGGGAGAACTGCGCGCCGCCGGCGATGGACGGCTGGCCGTCGAGGGTGACGTTGCCGGTGTTGACCAGCCACACCAGGTTGCTGCCGGTCAACCCCACCAGCACCTCGCCGAAATCGACGGCCTCGGGGTGGACCCGGCAGGCCGGCGTCGGCCACTCCGCCACGCAGGCCAGCGGCAGGTCCTGGCAGAGCAGGGGGCCGGTGAGCAGGGCCTGCCAGGCGCCGGCGTCGGTCGGCGCGCAGCGGACCTCGACGAGATGGCTGGCCCCGGGCGGCAGGGTGACGAAGCCGTCCCCGCTGATCAGGCTGAAGACGTCCGTGTCGCCGGCGAGTGTCACGTCGCCGGACAGCTCCCACTGGCCGTCGTTCAGGAACTCGACCGTGCGCACGACGGCCTCGCCGGTGACGACGGTGCCGAAGTCGCCGGCGAGCGGGTCGTCGACGTTCACGCTGCAGCCGGCATCGAGCGGGGTGTAGCCCCGGCCCAGGACCGGCGGCAGGCCGACCCCGAGATCGAGATCGAGGCGCTGCAGTCCGGGCAGGGCGGCCACCATGGCCACCGTCAGGGTCAGCTCCTCGCCGGGCGCGAGGACCGCGCTCGCGGGCGGGTCGATCAGCGCGAACGGCGAGGCCGGCAGCCCCGGCACCACGGTGATCGCCGCGGCCGAGGTGTTGCGCACGATCACCGTCCGCAGCGACTGGGCGCCCGGCGGGACGACGCCGAAATCGAGCCACGCCGGCGTCAGGCTCGCCGGCGGGACCGCGTTGCCGCCGCCGGAAAGGGGACCGATCGCGAGGGCGCCGCCGTCGTCGAAGACCAGGGCGCCGTAGGCCGGGCCGGCGAACGCCGGCGCGAACCGGACCTCGATGTCGACGTCGGCGGCCGGCGGCAGGTGGACCCAGCGCGCGGGGGCCCAGGGGTCGTCGTCGAGGCGGAGCGAGAAGCCGTCGCCCTCGGCGCCGAGCCGCCCGTAGAGCGCGGCGGGCCCCGGATTGTGCAACGTGACGGTCGTGACCGACTGGCTGCCGGGGGGCACCGAACCGAACGCGAGGTCGCCGTCGAGGGTCAGGCCGCTGAGGGGGACCGCGCCGACCGGATTGAGCCGCGCCTCGGGCACCCAGCTGCCGCCGCCGGCGGGATCGACCACCTGCAGGACGTCGCCCGACGGCCCGCGCGCCAGGGCCGGCCGCCAGACGCTCAGGCCGTCGGCGTCGGTGATCGAGGGATCGAGGTACGGCTGGACGCGCAGGTCGACCGCCAGCGATCCGCTGACGAAGACCGTCCCGCGCGCCAGGGGGACGTCCTGCCCCACCGGCATCGGCGTGTGCAGGCCCACGATGAACTGGGGCGGCGACGAGTAGTTGTAGGGTCCGTACCCCAGCAGTTCCCAGGCGATGACGGGCGGGGGACCGTCGGCGGTCGTCTCGATCGAGCATTCCCAGGCCGCCACCAGCAGCGGCGAGGTGATGTCCCGCAGCACCAGCCAGACGTCGACGGGCACGGTGGTGTCGACGTCGGTCTCCCAGGTCGACTGGTCGAAGTAGAGGCCCAGCGTCTCCGCGGCGGCGGACGCGGCGAGCGTCCCCAGGATCACCAGGGCGATGAGGATGCGGCGGCTGGACATGACGGATCTCCCCCCGGGAGGATGCGACGAGTGGCGGGCCGGACCCTTGCATTATCCCACGTTGAAAATTCCAGGTCAACTCACGCGGGTTTGTGGTATCATCGCAGGACGGATCGATCCATGGGGGTGAATGATCCATGCGCGTCTTGTTCCGTGTCGTGGTGTTCGTGGTGGTCGGCCTCGCCGCGGCGGCCGCCGCCCAGACGAGTGCGTGGTCGACGGCGAACCAGGCCGCGGCCAAGGGCCCGAGCCGTCACAAGGCGGGTCCGCCGCCGGTGCGCCAGGGCGGCGACACGGTGCTCGACGCGGTGACCCTCAGCCTGCCGGTCGTGCACGAGACCGGCACCACCGCCGGCTACAACGACGACTACGACGAGGCCTGTCCGTACACCCTGAGCACCTCGCCGGACGCCGTCTACCGCCTGGCGCCGCCCACGTCGGTCAGCGTCGACATCGACATGCTCGGCTCCACCTACGACACCAAGATCTACGTCTACGACGAGGGCCTCGGCCTCGTCGCCTGCAACGACGACTTCTATCCCGACTACGTCTCGAAGCTGGAGAACGTGCCGCTCGTCGGCGGGGTGGAGTACTACCTGGTGATCGACGGCTACGGCGGCGACTTCGGCAGCTACGTCCTGAACATCAGCGAGTTCGAGCCCTGCGAGCTGTCCTACATCACCGCCGCCCAGGACGAGCGGGAGCCGCCGCTGACCGACGGGTACCAGGATGCCCACAACGGTGGCTGCAACTCGCCCGAGTTCGGCGACCCGTTCGGCTCGATCACCAGCTACATCTTCATCGGGCGCACGGGCTGGTACTACGCCGCGGGCGGCGGGAGCGTGCGGGATACCGATTGGTTCGAGGTGACCATCCCGTACTACGGCGGCCTCGAGGTCATCGGGGACGCCGAGTACGCCTGCTACCTGTTCGAACTCGGTCCGCACGACTGCGGTTCGGTCGCCGTCATCCAGAACGTGACCATCGGTCCTTGCCAGGAGGGGTCCCTGTTCATCCCTGGCGCGGCCGGTTCGACCGCCTGGCTCTGGGTCGGGCCGACGACGTTCGAGGCGCCCAACCGCTTCATCGGCTACGAGTTCTACTACGTCCTCTACACGAACATGGGCGGCGTGACCACCGAGACCCGCAGCTGGAGCGCCGTCAAGGGCATGTTCGACTGATCCCCGCCGCCGGTCCGCTTCTTGATCCTTCCTGCCGGGAGTTCCATCCGCCGTGCATTTCGCCCGGCCTCACCCAGCGGGAGGCTCACGATGTCTCACCATGTCCCGGTGCGCGCCGCAGGTCTGTTGGCCTTGCTGGCGGTCGCCACGCTGCCGCTCGCGGCCCTGGCCCAGCCCACGACCCTGGCCGAGGACGCCGCCACCAACTACCTCCATGCCGCTGCCGCACACTTGCAGAATGACGACACGGACGCGGCCGCCGAGGTGCTCGAGGTGGCGCTCCAGAGGTCGGTGGCCACGCCCGAACTGCTGACGCTGCTGGCCCAGGTCTACCAGCGGCAGGGCAAGCTGGAACGGGCGGCGAACATGGCCGAGGAAGCCCTCACCATGCAGCCCGACTACGCGCCGGCCCACCTCCAGCTGGGCGACGTCTACCAGGACCTCGGCTGGTTCGACTCGGCCGGCCAGTGCTATCGGCAGGCCCTGGCGGTCGATCCGCACGCGGTGGCGGCCAAGGAACGCCTGGTCCGCACGTTGCTGCTCGCGGGCCAGCCGGCGGCCGCGGCCAGCACGTGCCGCGCGTTCCTGGTGGACGACCCGTCGGCGTGGCTGCAGACCGCGCTCGGCGACGTCCTGCAGGCGCAGGGCGACCTCGCGGGCGCGGCCCAGGCCTATGCCCAAGCGCTCGACACCGACCCGCGCTGCCCCGGCGCCCATTGCGGCCAGGCCGAGGTCCTGCTGGCCCAGGGCAAGACCGACGAGGCGTCCGCCGCCGCGCGGGCCGCGCTCGCCGCCGCGCCGCAGCTGGCGCGGGCCCATGCGTGCCTGAGCCGTGCCTGCGCCGCGAGCGCGGACTACCTCGGCGCCTACGGCCATGCCGTGAAGGCCGAGCAGGCCGGCGTCGACATGTCCGAGGTCTGGGCGCTCTTGCAGGGCGGCCACTAGTCCGCGCCGCGAACCGGATGATCCGAACGAGCGAGGGCCGCCCGTTCAGGGGCGGCCCTCGCTCGGTTCCGCGCCGGATCGTGTGCTAGCCCCGCAGCTCCTTCACCGCCTCGGTCAACGCCGGGACGATCTGGAAGAGGTCGCCGGCGATGCCGTAGTCGGCCACCTTGAAGATGGGCGCGTTCTCATCCTTGTTGATGGCCACGATGCACTTGCTCGAGCTCATGCCCGCCAGGTGCTGGATGGCGCCCGAGATGCCGCACGCCACGTACAGGTTGGGCGCCACGGTCTTGCCCGTCTGTCCCACCTGGTGGCTGTAGTCGACCCAGCCGGCATCCACGATGGCGCGGCTGGCGCCGGCCGCGGCGCCGAACGCCTCGGCGAGCTGCTCGATGAGCACGTAGTTCTCCGGGCCCTTGATGCCCCGGCCTCCCGACACCACGACCTCGGCCTCGGTGAGCGACACCTTGCCCGCCGACCCGGTCTCCTCGGACGTGACCCGGGCCCGGGCGGCCGCAGCGTCCAGCGCCGGGGTGAGGGCCAGGGCCTCGGCGGTTCCCCCGACCGCCTCCTGGGCGAACGCGTTGGGGCGGATGCCGACCACGGTGAGCGGCGCGGTCGACGTGACCTCGGCGAAGCACTTGCCCGCGAACACGGGCCGTTTGACGACCAGGCCGCCGTCCCAGCTCAGGCCCACCGCGTCGCTGACGCAGGCGCAGTCCAGGCGCGCCGCCAGACGGGGGGCGAGGTCCTTGCCCATGGCGGTCGAGCCGATGAGCAGCACGTCGGGCTTGTGCTCGCGGGTGAAGGCCGCGAGCGCCTGCGTCCAGAGCTCGCTGTCGTAGGTGGCGAAGGCGGGCGCCTCGGCGGTGAACACCTTGTGGGCGCCGTGCTGGCCGGCCTGGTCCTGGACCTGGCAGCCCGCGGCGTGCAGGTGCACGCCCCAGACCTCGCCGCCCTGCTGGTCGACCAGCGCGCGGGCGGCGCTCAGCATCTGCCAGGACACGGTCTTGATCTGGCCGGCCCGCTGCTCGATGAATACGGCAATGTTCGGCATGTCGTCCTCCTTGCGGACCGGTCAGATGACCTTGGCCTCGTCACGCAGCTTGCGGGCCAGCGCGCGGGCGGCCTCGGCGGGCGTGTCGGCGGTGATCATGGTGCAGGCGCCGCGCGGCGGCGGCGGCGTGTACTGCTTGACGGCTGTGTGCGAGGCGGGAACGGCCACGCCCAGGGCGGCGCAGTCGACCACCTCGACGGGCTTCATGCCCGCCTTCATGATGTTGGGCAGGCTCGGCAGCCGGGGCTCGTTCAGGCCCTTGCCGCAGGTGAGCACGCAGGGCAACGGGCTGGTGACGACCTCGACGCCGCCCTCGACCTCGCGCCGGGCGGTGAGCGTGGTCTGGCCCAGCTCCAGGGCGCCGATGTAGCCCACGTGGGGCAGTCCGAGCAGCTCGGCGGTCATCACGCCGACCTGGCTCGCGTCATCGTCGATGGCCTTGATGCCGAAGAGCACGAGGTCGTACTGATCGCGCCGCAGCACGGCGGCCAGGACCTTGGCCACGGCCAGCGGGTCGGCGTTCGCGAGGGCCGGATCGTCGACCACCACGGCCTTGTCGCAGCCGACGGCCAGGCAGTCCTTCTTGAGCATCTCGCGCACGCGGGCCTGCGCGCCCACCGTCACGGCCGTCACCTCGCCGGCGCCCCGCGCCTCCTTGATCTTGACCGCCTCCTCGACCGCGAACTGGTCGTACGGGTTGATGATCATGGTGAAGGACGACGAATCGAGGGCCGCGGCGGGCCCCGACAGGTTGATCCGGGTCTCGGAATCCGGGACCTGCTTGACGCAGACCGCGATCTTCATGGCTCCTCCTTAAACCGGCGGGCATCGCGCGAGGCGGGCGCGCGGTCCCTCTCTGATGGGGGCGGCGCCCCGTGGGGGGCGCCGCACGAACGCTCGGTCGGTCATGATAGGCGGCGCGGCCGGGGGCGTCAATTTCGGACCTGCGGACCCCGGAGCGCCGGCCCGGCGGTCACTTGACCAGCGAGACGCGCAGGCTGTCGAATCCGGTGGCCGTACGCAGGCGCACGAGGTAGAGGCCGGCGGGCAACGCGCGCCCGTCGCGGTCGCGACCATCCCAGCCGAGGCGATGCTCACCCTGGTCCAGCCGGCCGGCGAAGAGGTCGGCCACCCGACGGCCGCGGGCGTCGAACACCGTCACCGTAGCCTGGCCCGCCGCGGCCATGGCGAGGCGGATCTCCGTGCGCGGGTTGAACGGGTTGGGCGCGGCCCCGAGCAGGCGCGCGCCGCGCGCGGGCAGACGATCGTCGACCGCGGTGACCGAGATGGCCCGCCCACCGGTCTGCACCAGCGAGTAGGCCTGGTCGCCGGTGAGCGCTCCGGTATGCCCGATCTCGACGAGGTAGGTGCCTGCACCGGCGCCCGAGGCGTCGACGGTCTCGACGTTGTCGCGGTGGTTGGGGCCGGTGGTGGCCGGCGCCGCGGGATTGGCGGGATCGAGGATCCACGGCTCGAGCACCGCACCGTCGCTCTCGCGGATC
This sequence comes from Candidatus Krumholzibacteriia bacterium, assembly GCA_041390065.1. Lineage (GTDB taxonomy): Bacteria > Krumholzibacteriota > Krumholzibacteriia > LZORAL124-64-63 > LZORAL124-64-63 > Glo-17. The sequence goes on along the minus strand of JAWKQQ010000006.1, from coordinate 159,146 downwards.
ACGCGCAGGTCGAGGTCGTTGACGAGCATCGGGTCCGGCGGATCGACCGACCAGGGCGCCGGAGTGCCGGGCACGTCGGTCCACACGAGGGTGAACACGAGCGTGCCGGAGCCGTCGTGGTGAAACCGCAGCCGGTCGATCTGGCCGGCGGTGAGTACACCCTCGTGGACGCGGCGGCCGCCGGCCGCATGGTCGGCCACCAGCTCGGCCGCCCGGGCGGTGTTCATCAGGCCCCAGCCGAAGCTGTAGTCCGGACCCGCGGCCACGCCGGCCTCGTCGGCGGTGTGCAGGACGATGGCCTTCAGGGTGCTGGCCAGCGGGGTCGCACCCACGGCCGCCTCGTAGTGCTGCAGCAGGAGGTTCAGGGAGCCGGCGGCCGCGGGCGCCGCCATGCTGGTGCCGGAGTACCAGCCGTAGCTGGTGTTCGAGCCGGCGAGGGAGCTGTAGAGGGCCACGCCGTTGGTCACCAGGTCGGGCTTGATGCGGCCGTCGTCGGTCGGACCCCAGCTCGTGAACGCGCTGGCCGTCACCTCGTCGGGGCTGGACCAGCCGCCCGGGACGTCCTCGACCGCGCCCACGGTCAGGATGTTCTTGGCGTTCCCGCGGTAGCCGATGCTGTCGTAACCGTCCGGGCCGCCGTCGGCGTTGCGGGTCGTGGTGGACCAGGCCCAGTCGTTGGCGCCGGCATCCCAGGCGTAGTGGCCGCCGCCGGGGCCGGGACCGAAGTCGTCGCGGTCGTTGCCCGCGCTCTTGACGATCAGGTAGCCGGGCGCCGCGTGGGCGATCTCGTCCCAGAGCGCCGTGCCGTCGGCGTAGAAGCCGAAGCCGGGGTCCTCGACCTGGGAGACGGTGGGATCGCCGAACCAGTACCAGTTCGCGTCGCCATTGAAGCCGTAGAGCCAGCCGACGACCCACCCGTAGCTGTGGTTGCTGACCCGCAGGCCGGCCGCGGCCGCGGCGGCCATCTCGGCCTCGTCATCGTCCCAGTAGTAGCTCTGCAGGAAGGCCGCCGGCGACATGCCGTGGGCCTGGGGATCGACGCCGGCCGCCACCAGCGTGCCGGCCACGTGGGTGGCGTGATCCCCGAGGTTCGTGCTCCCATCGGCGACGGTCACCCGGCCGCCGAATTCCTGATGGGTGGTGCGGACCACGCCGCCGTCCCAGATCGCGAGCTCGCCGGCCGTGTTGGCGCCCACGAGGTTCAGCCCCGTCGATCCGCCGGGCCAGGTGCGGTCGGTCCCGATGCTGATCGCGGCGTCGAGGTTGTCGATCGTGTAGAACATCGGACGGCCCGTCGGCAGGACGGCCATGAGCGACAGGCGTGGGTCGCGGTTGAGGCGCCCCATGGGGCCGGTCTGGACCGCCCGGAGGCGCTGGAATTCTGCGCCCTGGGCCACGGAGAGGCGGGCCTCGGCCCGCATACGGATGGCGTCGAGCTGGGCGCGGTCGAGATCGGCGGCCAGGACGAGGCCCGGCATCATTCCGACGAGGAGGAAGACGAGCAGACGGGTCAGCATGAGCGGGCGCCTCCAGGGCTCGGGTGGCGTGACCGGACGATGATACCACGGAACGGCGGCGGGTGGCGGGGCGGTTGGGTGGCGACGGACCCCGATGAGGTTACGCTGGCCGCTGATAGGAGTCAAATCGTCCCGGATCCCGCGGCCGCTTTGCTGCGCGGCCGCGTCGAACCCGATCTTGCCCGGTCCGGGTCCCCTGTGGTAGAGGTGTCGCCGCACCCCCGCGCCCGAAGGAGCTTCCGTGACCCGCTCGCTGTCGATCCTGCTCTTGACCGTCGTCCTGGCCGGTGCGGCTGCAGCCCAGCAGCGGCTCGCCGTGTTCGCGGCCGCCGGTCCGGGCGCCCCGGATCCGGCGGTGCTCGCCGAGATCGATGCCGCGGTGCGCCGCGAACTGGTGCTCGGGCTCGACCCCGAGGCCTTCGTGACACTCATGGCGGACCAGGCGGCGCCCGGTTGCACCGGACGCTGTGCGGTGAGGATGGCGGCGGAGTACGGCGCCACCCTGGCCCTGGCCGTGCGCGTGGACCTGCAGGCGGACCCCCGGGAGCTCGAGCTGACGGTCTACGCCGCGCCTGCCGGCGCGACGCTGGCGCGACGCCAGGCGGAATCCGCGTCCGCCGCCGGCCTCGTCGATCTGGCTGGACGCACGGCCGCCGCGCTGTCCGCCGCCCTCATGGGCCAGGCGCCCGGGCTGCATCAGGCGGTCATCACCGATCCGGCCGGGAGGCCCGCCGCGCCGCGGCGCGGCGGCAGGCCCTGGCGGCGGCCGCCGGCGTCAACAGCGTGGGCATGGACCTGCTCCTCGTCGAACCCGGTCGCCCGTTCCGCGAGCCTCCCGCCGGACAGCAGTACGTGCAGGCCAGGCCGTTGCCGTCGCCTCATCGAGCCTACCTGCTCGCGGCCACCGAGGTCACCCAGGCCCAGTGGCAGACGGTGATGGGAACGGCCCCGGCGGCCTTCCCGGACTCCCGCCGCCCGGTGGAACAGGTGACGTGGCTCCGAGGCCGTCGAGTTCTGCAACCGGCTCAGCGAGCGCGAGGGGCTCACCCCCGCCTACGTGCTCGAACCGGGCGCCGCCAGCCGTCGCGAGGGCGCCGATGGCTACCGTCTGCCCAGCGACGCCGAATGGGAGTATGCGTGCCGGGCCGGCGCGACCACCATGTTCGCCAGCGGCGCCAGGCCGCGCGACCTCGCCCGGGTCGCCTGGTTCGCCGACAACGCCGGCGGCCAGACCCACCGGGTGGCGACCCGCGAGCCGAACGCCTGGGGGTTCTACGACCTGCACGGCAACGTCTGGGAGTGGCTGGAGGACCTCTACGCCACGCTGCCTGACCTCAGCGCCGACAACGTCGAGTCGCCGGGCGTGGGTCCGGACCGCACCATCCGCGGCGGCAGCTGGTACACGGGGCGCTCGAATGCCGGACGACCAACTTCGTCGCATCGATCCCGGTTTCCGCTGCAGCGACCTGGGCTTCCGGGTCGCGCGGACGCCGTGACCACGGGGTTGACGTTGCGACATTGATGCTTATATTCCGATCCATGAATATTGAGCTGCGCGACCCTGTCCAGACGCTCCAGGCGGTCAGTGATCCGACCCGCCTGCGCCTCCTGCGCCTGTTGCTTCGCGAGGAGCTGAACGTGCAGGAACTCGTCGGCGTGGTGCAGCTGCGCCAGCCGAGCGTCTCGCGCCACCTCGCCGTCCTGCGCGACGCCGGCTGGGTGGAGCAGCGTCGCGAGGGCACCTTCAGCTGGTACCGCGCGGTGGTCGGCGGGCCCGAAGCGCCGGCGGCCGACCTGCGCGCCGCCGTCGCCCGCCTGGCCGCCGGCCTCGCCGAGGCCGACGAGGACCAGGCCCGGCTGGCCGCCGTGATCGCCGAGCGCGAGGCGCGGGGCCGCGAGCTCTTCGCCGGCGTGGCCGACCACTGGGACCGCATCCGTCGGCAGTACGAGCACCCCGACCTGCAGGCCGGCATGGTGGCGGCGCTGGTGCCCACCGGCCGGCGCGTCGTGGACGTGGGCACGGGGTCGGGCGCGCTCCTGCCGCTGCTGGCGATGAGCGGCGCCGAGGTGGTGGCCGTCGACCACAGCGCGGCGCTGCTGGCGCGCGCGCGGCGCCGGATCAGGGACGCGGGCCTCGGCGGGATCACCTTCCAGCAGGCCGACGTGCGCACCCTGCCGTTCGCCGACGCGACCTTCGACGCGGCCTACACGTCGATGGTCCTGCACCACCTGCCGGAGCCGGCGGCCGCCGTCGTCGAGCTCGCCCGGGTGGTGCGGCCCGGCGGCCGCGTCGTGATCGTCGAGTTCACCCGCCACAACCTCGGCTGGATGCGCGACGAGCTGGCCCATCGGTGGCTCGGCTTCGATCGCGAGGACCTCGAGGGCTGGCTGCAGGCGGCGCAGCTGGTTCCGCAGCGCTGGCTCCGCCGCCGCCGCACCGTCGGAGACGACACGACAGGTATCGCCACCTCCGGACGCGAGGGCTTCAACTGGCCCGACGTGGTGCTGGCCGTGGCCGAAAAACCCCAGTAGGACGGCGGCGCGGCCGCCAGACCCGGCCCCCTCGCGGGCCAACCCCCAAGGAGATGCCGATGAGCGACAAGTACAGCACGGGCGACGGCTTCAAGGTGCGCGACCTCGACCTCGCCGCCGCCGGGCGCATGAAGATCGACTGGGCCGAATCCCGCATGCCCGTGATGATGGCCCTGCGCGAGGAGCACGGCCGCTTGCAGAGCCTCAAGGGCATGCGCATCGCCGGCTGTCTGCACGTGACCAAGGAGACGGCGGTGCTCATCGAGACGCTGAAGGCCGCGGGCGCGGAGATCAGCTGGTCGGGCTGCAACCCCCTGAGCACGCAGGATGACGTGGCGGCCGCCCTGGCCTCGGCCGGCGTGAGCATCTACGCCTGGCATGGCATGAACGTCGAGGAGTTCTACTGGTGCATCGACCGCACCGTCGACTTCAAGCCCACCCTGACCCTCGACGACGGTGCCGACCTCATCTTCCGGGTCCACGACAAGCACCAGGGCCTCATCGCCGGCCTGCACGGCGGCACCGAAGAGACGACCACGGGCGTGCACCGCCTGCGGGCGATGGCCGCCGCCGGTGCGCTCAAGTACCCCGTCATCGCCGTCAACGACGCGGAGACCAAGTGGGACTTCGACAACGTCTTCGGCACCGGCCAGAGCAGCATCGACGGCATCCTGCGGGCCACCAGCGTGTTGCTGGCGGGCAAGAACTTCGTGGTGGCCGGCTTCGGGCACTGCGGCAGCGGCTGCGCCATGCGCGCCGAGGGCCTCGGTGCGAGCGTGATCGCGACGGAGATCAAGCCGACCGCCGCGCTCAAGGCCACGCTGCACGGCTATCGGGTGATGCCCATGGACGAGGCGGCCCGCGTCGGCGACGTCTTCATCACCGCGACCGGCTGCAAGGACGTGATCGTCCGCCGTCACTTCGAGGTCATGAAGGACGGCGCCATCGTCTGCAACACCGGTCACTACGACTGCGAGATCAATCTGGTCGAGCTCGAGGCCATGGCCGCGAGCAAGCGCGAGATCCGCGCCAACTGCGAGGAGTACACCCTGGCCGACGGCCGCCGCATCTACGTGCTGGCGCAGGGCCGGCTGGTGAACCTGGCCGCGGCCGAGGGGCACCCCAGCGAGGTGATGGACATGAGCTTCGCGAACCAGTTCCTGAGCATGGTCCGGCTCGCCCGCGAGGGCAAGGACCTGCCGGTCGGCGTGCACGACATCCCCGAATCTCAGGACCAGGACATCGCGCGCATCAAGCTCGACGCCATGGGGTACCGGATCGACGAACTCACGCCCGAGCAGGTGGCCTACACCTCGGACTACGCGGCCGGGACGTAGCCCGGAACGATGCCGGCAGCCAGGCGGCAACGACAGCGGCCACCCCTTCGGGGGTGGCCGCTGTGTCGTTGCCGGTCGGCGGACACTAGAACCAGACGATGCCGCCGAGGCTGAGCCGATAGACGTGCTGGTTGGTCCACTGGTAGGTGGTGTCGTTCCACTTGGTCTCGTCGCCGGTGGTGGTGTAGGCCCAGAGCCACTCCAGCTCGAGGCCGAACCGGTCGCTCATCGCGTACTCGGTGCCGAGGCCGCCGCCGAAGGTCCAGCTCGAGCCCTCCACCGGCGTCTCGAAGATCTGGATCACGTCGCTGCCGCGGCCGCTCTCGGTGAGCTCCCACTTCGTCTTGCCGACCAGGCCGATGAGGTACGGATTGAACTTGCTGCCCGGCAGGATGTTCTGGCCAAGGTAGCCCACGAACGAGAACTCGAAACCGTCCAGCGAGAGGTAGCTGTCCCGGGTCAGGGGCGCGGAGAGGCCGTTGCCCTGCGAGCCGGTGACCGGGTCGAAGAGGCCGAGGTTCGTCTCGTTGGTGTCGAAGCCGACGCCGCCCCGAGCGTAGCGCGCCTGGACGGCCAGGTAGTCGACGATGTAGAACCGCGCGCCGCCGTCGTAGGCCAGGTCGCCCGTGGTGATGTCGTTGATGTTCCGGACCTTCTCCTTCAGCACGTACAGCGGCTGCCACCAGCTCAGGCGCGCGGTCGCCGCCAGCCGGCTCGGGTGCTTGATCGGCAGGGGCGCCTTGCGGGTGGTGAACTCGTCCTGCACGTCGTCCGGACCCTGGCTCGTGCGCTCGAAGCGCAGGGGCTGGCTCCGGCCGCCCACCGAGAGGGTGCCGCGCAGCTCGTCGCGGACCTCGTCGTAGCGGCCCCAGAAGGAACTCATGAAGGGGGCGCCCTCGAAGCGGAAGTTGAACGACACGACGTTGCCGTCCTTGACCTCGAGGTCGCGCATGGCCACGGTCGCGTCCACGCCCGTGTCGGTAATCGTGCCCTGGTAGTTCTCGGCGTCCGGCAGCACGTCGAGCTGGATCACCCGCTCCTTGTCCTTGTCGTCGGGATGAGCCGCCCAGGAACCCATGACCGGCCGCGCCGCATCGAAGCTGACGCCCTCGGCGTCGGCGCGCTCGATCACGCGCGTGAACTCCACGGGCATCTCGCGCTCGCCGCCGGGGAAGGTCACGGTCATCGTGCCGCCGAGCTTGTTCTCCAGCGGGCGCAGGCGCAGATCGAAGGCCAGCTTGGCGGTGCCTCCGCCGGGCAGCTCCTCGTTCCGGCGGAACGTCACGCGGTTGCCGTCGACCGTCACCTGGTCGAGGTCGTGCACCTTGTCCTTGTCGACGCTCGACTTGGTCGTCCCGATCCAGCGGCCCGTGTTGTCCTGCTGGAACTGCACGATCTGCTGGATCTTGCCCTGCGGGCCGACGACCTCGCTGCGCCACTTGCCGGCGATCCCGTCGTCCGCAGCGGCGCCGCCGATCATCGTCAGGGTCAACGCGGACACGAGCAGGGTGGTCCTGAGCCCAGGGCGCATACCCACGTTCATTCCCGTTCTCCTCATCTGTCGTCCAGGAGAAAACCGGGCCCCGGACCTCCGGGACCCCACGTTTCCAGCCGTCGGATCGTGGGGGATCCGCCGCGGTCGGCCGGCCGGGGCGGGCCGGGAACCTGATTGGAATATATGGTTTGGCCAACACCTTGTCCAATGTTTGGCGCTGTGCCGCGAACGTCGAGCCGCCGCAGGGCGCCGGTTGAATAATCCCTCGAATATCTGTATACTGATCCAACCACGGCGCTCTTCCTTGGATCGACGTGGTCATTTCGATGCGGGTTCTCCCGGTATCCTGGCTAGATGCTCGGGGGAGTATCGAGGACGTGCCTGGTAGGGTGGGATTGAGTCGCACCTGCCTGATCCAGGCCGGCTTCGCCCGCATCGATATTTTTTACGGGCGGTCCGGGGCGTGCGGCCCCGGATGCCGCCCGCTTGGCGAAAGGATTCGCATGACAGCTCCTTCCCGGGACCTGCTGCACGCCCTGCCGAAGACCGATCTGCACGTCCATCTCGACGGCTCGTTGCGGCCGGCCACGGTGCTCGACCTGGCCCGCGCCGTGCCTGCGCCCGTACCGCTGCGGACGGAGGCCGACGTGATGGCCGCCTGCCGGGCGCCGGCCGAGTGCTCCAGCCTCGAGGACTACCTCAAGGTCTTCGACGTGACCTTGGCCCTCATGCAGACCGAGACCGCCCTCGAGCGCATCGCCTTCGAGCTGGCCGAGGACGCCCACCACGAGAACGTGCGTCTGCTCGAGGTCCGCTACGCGCCGGTCCTGCATCAGCGCGACGGGCTCGATCTCGACCAGGTCGTCGCCGCGGTGGCCCGGGGCCTGGGACGCGCCCGTCGCCGTTACGGGATCCGCTGCGGCCAGATCATCTGCGGGATCCGACACCTGACGCCGGCCTCGAGCGTGGAGCTGGCGCGGCTGGCCACCCGCTGGCACCGACGCGGGGTGATCGGCTTCGACCTGGCCGGCGCCGAGCTCGGCAATCCCGCCCGCGAACACCTCGAGGCCTTCGAGATCGTGCGGGCCGCCAACCTCTCGGTGACCGTGCACGCGGGCGAGGCCTTCGGCCCGGCCTCGATCCACCAGGCGCTGCACTTCGCCGGCGCCAGCCGTCTCGGGCACGGCACCCGCCTCATCGAAGACCCCGACCTCATGGCCTGGGTCAACGACTTCCGGATCCCGGTGGAGCTCTGCCTCGCCAGCAACGTGCAGACCCGCGCCGTCTCGACGCTGCAGGACCACCCGATCGGCCGCTATCTGGAAGCGGGCCTGCGGGTGACCCTGAACACCGACAACCGGCTGGTGAGCGACACCACCGTCACCAACGAGTACGCCCTGGCGGTCGAGGCCTTCGACCTCGACCTGGACGACGTGCTCGGACTGGTGCTCAATGGCTTCAAGGCGGCGTTCTTGCCGCTGGCGGACAAGCGGCGCCTCATCGAGCAGGTGCTGGCCGAGTTCGACGCCCTGGGGGCCCGGTTCTCCGGGGAGATCCGCCGGCGGCGGCGCCTGCTGGTCTGAGGTCGAAAGGACGGGGGCGATGCCCACCCTGCGGGCCGATTGGACCTGGTGCGAGGCGATGTTGCCGGCGGTGTCGCGCACGTTCGCGCTCTGCATCCGCTTCCTGCCCGAGGATCTGCGGCGATCGGTGACGTTGAGCTACCTGCTCTGCCGCGTGGCCGATACCGTCGAGGACGCTCCCGAGCTCGCCTCCGCGGACAAGGCCGCCCTGCTGGCGCGCCTGGTCGGGGCCCTGGACGATCCGACGATCTCCCTCGAACCGTTGCACGCCGTCTTCGCCGCCCGCACCGATGCCGATGCGCACCTGACCGCCCGCGCCGCCGATGTCCTGGCCGTCTTCCACGCCCAGCCGGTGCGGGTGCGCGACGCGGTGGCGCCGTGGGTGGCCGAGATGTGCCGCGGCATGGCCGAGTTCGCCGCCCGGGAGCCCGAGGTCGGCGACGGGGTCGGCGGCCGTCCGCTCCGGGGGCTGCGTTCGGAGGCCGACCTCGACCGGTACTGCTACTTCGTGGCGGGAACCGTGGGCCGTCTGCTCACCGCCCTGTTCGCCGCCGAACGTCCGCAGCTGTCGCCGGCCACGATCCGGGGGCTGGAGTCGCGCGCCGAGGATTTCGGGACCGGTCTGCAGCTGGTGAACATCCTGGCCGACGTGGCGCGGGACCATGAGCGCGGCGTCTGCTACGTGCCGGAGCAGTGGCGCCGGCAGGCCGGGATCGGCGGGGCGGATCTGCTCTCGGCGGCCCAGCGGCCGGCCACCCGGCGCGTGCTGACGGCCCTGGCGGAGCGGGCCCGGTTCCGCCTGCGCGCGGCCCGGGACTACTGCCAGCTCCTGCCGCACGGCGAGTATCAGCTGCGGCTGTTCTGCCTCGTCCCCTACTTCCTGGCCCTGCGGACCCTGCGGGCCCTGCTGGCGGACCCCCGTTACCCCTCGGCTGGCCAGCGGGTCAAGGTCGGGCGTAGCGTCGTGCACCGGACCCTGGTGGCGGCCCAGGTCTGCGCCGCCAGCAACCACATGCTGCGGGCCTACTCCCGGCGGCTCGACGGCGCGATCGACAGCTCCCAGCTCCGCCTCGACGCGTAGGCCATCAGACCGAAGCTCACCGCCACGTTGAGCGATTCCTTCGCGCCGTGCATCGGGATCATGGCGGTCCGGTCGCAGAGCGCCCGGAGCTCGTCGCTCACGCCATCCACCTCGTTGCCCACCACGAAGCACGCGGGGAAGCGGACCAGGGCGTCCTCCAGCGGGACGGCGTCGGGGGCGCATTCGAGCGCGATCAGGTCCACGCCGCGGCCCCGGAGGTGGCGCAGCAGGTCCCGCGTCTGGGCCCAGTAGTCCCAGGGCACCGTCCGCTGGGCGCCGAGGGCGGTCTTTTCCAGGTCGGCACGCGGGGGGGTGGCCGTGATGCCGCAGAGGTAGAGCCCGGCCAGCCCCGCGGCGTCGGCGGTCCGGAACATGGACCCCACGTTCCAGGCGCTGCGAACGTTGTCCAGGAGCGCGTAGACGGGGCAAGATACGCGGGTCATGGGGCCTTCTTCCTGCCGGCGCCACGCCGGGCTAAACCGCCGCGCGAGGCGGCCGATACCGGATCTGACCGTCACTTCACCCAAAGGAATCCACCGTCCATATGAAACGCAAGACCGTCAGTCTCTGCATGATCGCGCGCGACGAGGAGGCCAGCATCGGCAGGGCCATCAAGTCCGCGCTGGCGCTCGTGGACGAGATCGTGGTGGTGGATACCGGCTCGCGTGACAATACCCGCATCATCGCCGAGGGATACGGCGCCCGCATCCTGGACGAGGTGTGGCACGACGACTTCGCCGCCGCCCGCAACAGCGCGCTGGCGGCCGCCGCGTGCGACTGGATCCTGGTGCTGGACTGCGATGAGCAGTTGCAGAGCATCCGACCCGTGGATTTCCAGCGTCTGCTCACCGATCCGGGCGTGGCCGGCTACCGGCTCCAGGTCGCCGACGGGCACGATCCCGACCAGCTGCGGACGGCGCCGGCGCTGCGCCTGTTCCGCAACCATCCCGACGTGCGCTACCGCTATCCGGTCCGGGAACTGGTGGAGCCGAGCCTCGTGCCCGTGGCCCGGATGCAGGGGCAGGTCATCGTCGATGCGTCGCTGCTCCTCTTGCACGACCCCGGGCACGCCGACCAGCGGTCGCGCAAGCGGGACCGCAACCTCCGCCTCCTGCGTGACGCGATGCAGGCGCAGCCTCAGGAGCCCTACTTCGCGCACCAGCTGGGACGCGAGGCCCTGCAGTGGCTCGACGGCGAGGTGCTGCCCGTCGCCGGACTCGACGACGCCCGGCGGCACCTCGAGGCGGCCTGGTGCCAGGTGGCCGGGCTGCACTCGGACGTGCGCAGCCTGGTGAGCTTCGGTCCGCAGCTCGCCGTCGACCTCGCCGAGACGCTGCTCGCGGCCGGTGAGCCCCTACGAGCCCGGGCCGTGATCTCCGACGCGAGGCGCTGGTGGGCTGACGATCCGCAGCTGTTGCTCTGTGCGGTCCGGGTGGACGTGGCCCTGCTGGCGCGGCCGGGGTGCGCCGGGCTCGCCGCGGACGAGCTGGCGGGTCTGGCCGAGGCGAACCTCGAGGTCCTGCATCAGTCGGCCACGGTCGCCGGTGCGGCCGACGCCCGCGTGCTCGTGCTCAACCGCCTGCGCCTGCGCGGCGATCTGGCGTTTCTCCAGCATCGGGTGAGCGATGCGGCCGAGGCCTACGAACAGGCCCTGGCCCAGGATCAGGACTACGCCGCCGCCTGGGTGGGGCTGGCCGACTGCGCCCGCGTGGCCGGCGACCGCAAGCGCGCTCTGCGCCTCTACCTGCGGGCCATCACCGCCAGCGAATGGTGCGTGCAGGCCTGGCTCAGGGGCGGCGATCTGCTCGACGATCTGGGCTTCCACGACAACGCCGCCAGCTGGCGCCTGAAGCTGCACGCCCAGTTTCCAGGTTACGCCGGCGTCGAGGCTGCGGATCCGGTCCCGGTGCCGAGCTAGATCCGATCGGGGTCCGGCAACTGATCACGCAGGGCCTGGGCATCCCTCAGGGGCGGGAAATCGGGGTCCGCCCGTTCGAGCATCCGTTCGAGCGTGTCGAGCAGACGCCGGGCCTCGCCGGTCTCACCGGCTCCCGCCTCCACCGCCGCCGCCACCAGCACGGCTTCCGGCAGCCGAGGGTTGACGCTCAGCGCCGCACGGATCTCTCGCCGGGCCTCGTCGAAGCCACCGAGCGGAACCAGGTTCCAGGCGAGGTGGACGCGCTCGACGAGGGCGGCGTGAGGCGGCAGGTCTGACATGAGCTCCAGAGCCTGCCGGAAGGCCTGGGCGGCGCCGGCCTGGTCGCCCTGGAGTTCCGAGATCAAGCCGCGGTACCGGAGCTGCTCCCTCGCGATCTCGTTGCGCTTCATGGTATCGTTCGCGTACCAGTCCGAGCTCTCGTAGACCGACTGCAGGGAGTCCAGCAGCGCCACGGCGGTCGTGGCCTCGCCCGCGCCGAGCGCCCGCCACAGGCGCACATACGGCGCGTAGACCGACTCGGGCGCCTCGGCGAGGAACTGCGCGGCGTAGGTCGCCAGGTCGTCCTCGATCCGGTGATCGAACAGGTCGTGCAGGCGGCGCACGGCGATCTCGCTCGACCAGGCGGTGCCCGCCATCTCGGTCCGGACGCGGTCGAACAGCGTGTTGGCCTTGTCGACCTCGCCGCGCAGGATGTAGATCCGTCCGATGTTCACCAGGGAGTGGAAGAAGTCGGGCTGCTTGGCCAGGGCGGTGCGGAACTCGACCTCGGCCTCCTCGTAGCGGCCGACGGTCATCAGGACCTCGCCGAGCGAATCGTGCGGGTTGGCGAGGTCGGGCGCCACGAAGGCGTAGCGGCGCATGGCCGCCTCGGCCTCGTCGTAGCGCCCCTGGGCCAGGTAGAGGTAACCCAGGAAGTTGTACGCCCCGGCGTAGTTCGGGTTGATCTCCAGGACGTGCTGCCAGACCGTCTCGGCGCGGGCCATGTCGCCGCCGGCCGCGGCCTGCACCGCCTCGCTGACCAGGACGATCAGGTCGTCAGGTGCGACCTTCTTGGCCTCGGCCAGCAGAGAGTCGCGGCTGGCGAAGAACCGTGACGGCCCGGTGTTGCTGAGCCTCACCTGCACGAGCAGGCGGCTGCGGGGATCCTCGACGAGGGCGGTCAGGCTGTCGGCCAGGGCCAGCTCGCGCTTGCCGTCCTCGCGCATGGCCTGGCGGAACCGCAGCTCGGCCAGGGCTGCGTGCGCGAGCGCGAGGTCGGGGTCGGCGGCCAGGGCTTCCTTGAGCTTGGCCTCCGCCTCGGCGTAACGGAAGGACTGCAGGAGTCGGTCGCCCTCGGTGAAGGCCGCCCAGGCCTTGGGATGCTCCGTGTAGTGGTCGGCCGGGTTGCGCTCGGCGAGCAGAAGGCCGGCCGCGACCAGGGCGGCGGCGGCCAACAGGGCCAGCGGGATGATGCGTTTCACGACGCCTCCTTGGGCGATGCTTCGCTGTAACCGTCCGCGGCGGCGGCCGAACGGTCGGCCCGGACGGCCGGCGCCACCTTCAGCGCCAGCAGGGTGATGTCGTCCTCGGCCTCGCGCCGGCCGCGGAAGAGCTGGAGCTCCTGGTCGATGCGGGGCAGGAGCTTCGCGAGGTCCAGGTGCCGGTGCTCGCGCAGGAACTGGTCGAGCCGGGCGGTCCCGTACTCGTCCTCGCCGTCGGGGCTCTTGGTCTCGGTCAGCCCATCGGTGTAGAGCAGGAGCAGATCTCCCTCGTCGAGAACGAGGCTGCCCTCGGTGTAGGTGCCGAAATCGAAGGCGCCGAGCGGCAGGCCGCCTTCTTCGAGGCACGAGGTCGTGCCTTCGGCGGTGATGAGGACGGGGGAATCGTGGCCGCCCGAGCTATAGACCAGGCGGCGGGTCCTGGGATCGAAGAAGGCCAGGAACGCGGTGGCGAAGTGCATGCTGTCGGTCGCCGCGTGCAGCTGGCGGTTCACGCGTGCGAGGATATCGGCCGGAGATTCGCACAGCTCGCACTGCGCCCGCAGCGAGGCCTGGAGGTTGGAGGCGAGCAGCGAGGCGGGCATGCCCTTGCCGCTGACGTCGGCGATGATGAGGGCCAGCTGGCCGTCCTCGCGCGCGATCACGTCGTAGTAGTCGCCGGAGACGGCCTTGCTCGAGAGGTTGACCGCCTCGATCTGCAGGCCGTCGCGGCGGGGGATCACCTCCGGCAACAGGCGGCTCTGGATGGCGCGCGCCAGCCGCATCTCCTCCTCGAGCTTCTGCTTGGTCACCTCTTCCTCGTAGAGCCGGGTGTTCTCCAGCTGCATCGCGGTCTGGCCGGCGACGATGGTCAGCAGCTGGATCTCGTGCAGCTGGTAAGGCTCGCCGCTCGGCCGCACCGGCACGGCGATCAGGCCGATCACGCGTCCGGAGACCGACAGCGGCACGACCAGGTTGATGCCGGCGGCCGCCAGCTGGGCGTGTTCGCGTCGCCGCTCTGCCAGCTCGAGCTGCTCGCGGGTGATGGCCTGGTGGCTGGGCGGAGCCGCCACGTCGCGCGGATCGATCCAGTAGGGCTCCTGACGCGTGGCCAGCAGCTTCAGCAGGGCCGGCAGGGCCAGCTGCGGCGGCACCGGGCGGTGCCGGGATGGCGGCTCGGCGGCGGGTACGCCGTGCTCCGGCCAGACGCGACGCAGCTGGACGCCGTCGGGCCCGGACTCGGGGACGTAGAACCAGAGGGCGGGGATCTCGAGGGCGTCCCGCAGCCCGGTGCCCACGCGTTCGAGCAGGGCGTGGCGCTGGATGAGACCGGGGATCTCGCGGCTGAACTGCTCGATCAGCACGGCCAGGTTGGCGCGCGAGCGGTAGAGCCGCGTCTCGAGGTCGTGCTGCAGCCGGTTGCGCAGCGGCCACAGCAGCGCGGCCACCCCGAGGGTCACGCCGACCGCCACCAGCGTGTTGGCGGAGCCGGTGAGTCCCACGAGCCGGCTGCCGATCCAGAAGACGGCGGCGCCCCAGCCCAGCAGCAGCAGCCCCGACGTGACGCTGTACAGCAGGCTCCGCTTGACCAGGAAGTCGATCTGCAACACCTGGTAACGGGCGATGCAGTAGCCGAAACTCGCGGGGATGGCCACCAGGGGCAGCACGCCGAGCTGGGCGAGCCCCGACCGCGACGTGATCTCCTCCAGCCCGATCTTGAAGACCAGGAACGGGAGCACGCCCGCGAGGGTGCCCCAGGTCAGGATCCGCACCCGGTCGCGCAGCAGGGGATCGCGATAGCTGAAATAGCTGTGCATGAGGGCCACGAGGCCGCCCACGTAGTACAGGCCCAGGATCATCCACGTGACGGCGTCGATCCGGGCTCCCTCGTCGCCGAAGAACTGGTCGAGGGTGAAGCGCACGTAGAACATGAACGGCAGCAGATAGAGCAGGGGCGCCAGGTACAGATGGCGCGCGAGCGCATCCTTCTTCTCGGGGAAGACCAGGAAGAACTGCAGGAAGAACGCCGGCAGGAGGAAGCGGGCCAGGGCGCCGCCGTTCTGGGTGATGATGTCGCCCCAGAAATAGCTCGACCGCTCCAGGTTGGTCGCGAAATAGACGGCGAACGTCAGGCACAGCAGGAAGAACAGCCGCGACGGGCGGTCGCCCGTGCTCTTGATGTAGACCAGGAAGCCGATCACCAGGTAGACCAGGCCGAGCAGGATGTTCAGCGCGTAGGTGCGGTCGGCGACGCGGAAGCCCGTCAGGGGCACCTGCACCAGGAGGGTGCGTCCGTCGCGCTCGACGAGGTAGCCGACGGCGCCGCCCGGGCGTTGCTCGCCCAGGATCCGGGCGGCGTGGTGGGGCGAGGTGATGAGCTGGTGGGCGATGCCGAGGATGGTGTCGCCCGGCCGCAGGGGCGTGGGCGGGCCATCGTCGCGCGGCGTCAGGTCGAGCACCGTGAGGGTGGGGCGGCCGAGCAGCCACACCGTGCCGTCGTTGGGCCGCACCTTGGTCGCATCCACCGCCGCGAACCCGCAGAACAGCACGGCCAGCAGGCCCACGACCAGCACGACCCGGCGTGAGAACACCAGGCTCAGGGTGCGTTCGAGCGGGCTGACGGTGGTCGGGACCGGTGGCATGGGCTGTCCGATCGGGAACTCGGGAACGTCTACGGGGCCGCCGCCAGGTGCGGAACGTGTCGGTGTTCAGAGTAGCGACGGACACGGTCAGGATCAACGCCATAGCGCATCACTCGGCGCGTCGCAGAGGTTAGACGCACGGTGGCCGGCGAGGGTTGCGTTGCGGAGCGGATCGGTCAGAGATCGCAGAGGCGCAGCGTTCCGAAGCCCTGGACGCCGTAGGCGAGCCAGGCGGGATGCTCGGGCCCGAGGCGTTCGCGCAGGCGGAGGGCAGCCTCGCGCGACGCCTCGCCGACGCAGCCGCCGCGCGCCAGGGCCTCGTAGAACTGCGCGGCGAAGAGGCGGGCCGGTCGGCTGAACAGGGGGATCGCGGTGCCCACGAAGGTGGACGCCCCCGCGACGGTGAAGCGATGGCCGAGCCAGTGCAGGCTGCACCAGCTGTTGGAGAACACGAGCGGCGGCAGGCAGCCGTCGCGGCCGAGATGCTCGGGGGCGATCGGTCCGTCGTCGAGCAGCCAGCCGTCGTCGGCGGCGTGCCCGCCACCGGCCGCGATGGCCGCCGGCACGCCGCGTCGCGTGTAGGCCGCGAGGGCCTGGTCGAGGGCCACTTCCACCGGGTCGACCCCCAGGACCTCGAACTCGGCGCCGACGAGCTCGTCGACCGTCTCGGCGTCGCTCGCCGGTTGCCCGGCCGCCGCCATCAAGCCCGCGAGCCAGCGCTGTTCGCCCGCCTGGGAGACCTCGGGCGGCTGGCTCGTGGGGGCCGCGAAGTGCAGCACCTGATAGAGCATGGCGCGGGCGGCCAGCAGGCCGGGGGTCACCGCGCCAGGAATGCGCAGGCGGGCGGGGGGTTCGGACGGGCCGGCGAGCGCGAGGTCGATGCCCTCGGCCTCGCGGAACATGAGGCGGCGGATCTCGTCCTTGCCGTGGCCGGGCACGAAGAGGATCTCCGGACGGGCGCGCTGGAGGTCGGCCGCCGGCAGGTTGAACAGGGATTCGCTCTGACGTTGCATCCAGAGCCGCTGGGGCGTGATGGACTCGACATGGGAACCGTGGCAGGCGCTGGCGACGGGCCACTGGTCGAGGATGGCGTTGACCCCGTTGTGCAGCCAGTGCCAGGGCAGGCCCACCCGGTCCGCGTCGGCGACGATATGGTACCCGACCCGGTCGATTTTGCCGGGTGTGGTGGCCCCGTCGCGCCCCGGATCGTCACGGAAGGCGTCGGGCTGGTTCGCGACCACGGCCTCGAACAGCAGGCGCCCGGTCTGCTCGATGCGGGCCGTCACCGCCGGGGCGTCCAGGCCATGGCGCTCCTGGAGGGCCGGGATGCCGTCCACCAAGGCGCGGGCTTCGGCCAGGAGGCGGTCGGTGTCGGGGCAGGCTCCCACGGACGGCAGCACGATATCGATCCAGCGCATGAAGGCCTCCAGACGGCACGCGATCCACTCGAGGATGCCCGAATGCGACGGGGGGCGACGAGGCATCCGGGACTCCGGATGCAGGAGGCGTGCCGGAACGGCGGCGTCGCCAGAACCGGCCGTGCGGCGGCCGATGGCGGGCAAAAAAAAACCGCCCGAAAGAGCGGTGGTGCCCAGGAAGAGACTCGAACTCCCACGAGGTTACCCTCACTGCGACCTGAACGCAGCGCGTCTACCAATTCCGCCACCTGGGCACCATATTCGCGATGTCCCGCCGTCTGGCGGCGGTCCCGTAAAGTAGTGCAGGGCCAGACCCCTGTCAACCGACGAATGCGTCGGCCGCGGGTCCCCCCGCCGGCGTACGGGTCGTTCTTGAGGGGCGACCGGCCGCGTGCTAGGTTCTGGGCCGATCGATCACCCCGGCCGAGGCAGCCATGAACGCCAAGTCCACGCCGAACGGCATCAAGATCATCGCCCAGAACCGGCGAGCCCGACACGAGTACGAGATCCTGCAGACCCTGGAGTGCGGGATCGTGCTGCAGGGGACCGAGGTCAAGGCGTTGCGCGGCGGACGCGCGAACCTGGGCGACGCCTACGCCGAGATCAAGGGTGGCGAGGTCTGGCTCGTCAAGATGCACATCGGGCCCTATGATATGGGCAACCGCGAGAACCACGACCCGTTCCGCCCGCGGAAGCTCCTGCTCAACCGCCGCGAGATCCGCAAGCTGGTGCCCAAGATCGAGGAGGGCGGCCGGACGCTGGTGCCCCTGAAGGTCTATTTCAAGGCGGGACGGGTGAAGGTGGAGATCGCGCTGGCTCGCGGCAAGAAACTCTACGACAAGCGGCACGACACGGCCAAGCGTGATGCGGATCGGGCGATGGCCAAGGTGGTCGGACGCCGTGATTGATGCGCACCCGGCGGCACGGAGGACGATGATGGCAGGAGGCTCGAGGCGGCGCGGCTGCCGCACGGGGCTGGGCGCGTATCTGGTGACCTGGCTCGCCCTGGCCCTGCTCGCGTCGTGGGCGCACCTCGCCCCGGCGCAGGTTCCCGCGGACGAACCGCTGGCCTGGCGGACGGTCGATCCCGATGCCCGCGACGTCACCATCGCCGTCGACGACCGCGCGGCTGGACGCAGCCGCAGCCTGGTCGGTCGGCAACTGCTGCAGGGCTCGCAGGAGGTGTACGTGTCGTCGGCCGCCGCGGCCGATCTGCTGCAGGCCGGCCGGCTCTGGCAGGCCATGACCCGTCGGCTGACCTTGCGGCTGGGCGATCGCGATTACCGTTTCACCGGCGGCAGCCGGCTGGTGGTCCTGGACGGCCGCGACGCCCTCCTGCCCGTGCCGGTGCTCGAGGCCGACGGCGACGTGTGGTTGCCGATGGTGTTCTTCACCGACGTCCTCGCGCCCGAGTCGGCCCTGCGCCTGACGTGGGACGCCGGGGCGCGGCGGCTCGATATCGGCGAGCGCGAGACCAACGTGGCGAGCCTGCGCGTGGTGCCCATGACCCGCGCCACGAGCGTTCGCGTCCGCTGCGACGAGCCGCTCAGCTATCGAGCCACCAGCCCGGAGACGGGGATCATCGAGCTGAAGATCTACGGCGCCCAGGCCGATCCCGGCCGTCTGCGGAGCAGCGGCCGGGGCCTGGTGGACGCGGTGGAAGCGCGCCAGTACGAGGGCGCGCTCGTCCTCACGATCCGGGTCGACGACCTGGTGACGCGCTACCGCACCACGGCCGAGGACGAAGGGCGCGAGATCGTGCTCACCGTCGAGGAGGAACAGATCGCCGCCCTGCCCGAGCCGGTGCCGCGCGGGCAGGCCGAGATGGCGCTGCGGGACGCACCGGTGGATGTGACGCGCAGCCTCGAGGTGCGCACCGTGGTCATCGATCCGGGTCATGGCGGCGCCGATCCCGGCGTGGCCGGCCTCGGGGGCCTGATCGAGAAGGACGTCAACCTGGGCGTGGCGCTGGCCCTGCGCGACGAGTTGCGCCGGCGTGGATTCGCCGTCGTGCTCACCCGGGACCAGGACCGCAACCTGAGCCTGGCCGAGCGGGCGGAGATCGCCAACGCCGCCAACGGCGACCTCTTCATCTCGTTGCACTGCAACGGCTGGTTCAACGAGGGCGCGCGCGGCCTCGAGACCTATTTCCTCTCGCCGGCCAAGAGCGACTGGAGCCAGAGCGTCGAGGCGGTCGAGAACCGCGGCCACGACGAACCCGACGACGTCGATTTCATCGTCTGGGATCTGGTGCAGAACCGGTTCATCTCCGCCAGCAGCGACCTGGCGGAGGTCGTGCAGGCGGAGGTGACCCGCCGCCTCGGGCAGTCCGATCGGGGCGTCCGCCAGGCGGGATTCCGGGTGCTGGTCGGCGCCTGGATGCCCGCGGTGCTGGTGGAGATGGGCTTCCTGACCCATCCGGAGGAATCGTCGTTGCTGGGGCGTGACGCATACCGCCGTCGGCTGGCCGCCGCCATCGCCGAGGCCGTGGTGGTGTACCGCGATCGCGTCGGGCACCATGCGGCCGTCGCCGGGGAGGGTGAGCAGTGAGCGTCGCTCCGCGTCGCCCGCCGTCCACCGACGCCGCGCACCGGAGGCGTCGCCAGCGGAGCGGTTCGCTGCGCTGGCCGTTCTGGCTCGGCCTGCTCCTGCTCGCAGGCGCGAGCGCCTGGTTCATGATCCACCTGGGGCGGGGCAACGGGCCGGGACGCGACGACTTCACGGTCGCCGATGAAACGGCCGAGGCAGAGGTCCCGGTCGGCGACCGCGCCGTCGTGCTCGTGTTCCCGGAATGGGACGGTGCCGGGTACGTGACCGAGCGGAGGCGGATCTCCAGCCGCGGTCGGGCCGAAGAGGACCTGCTCAGCCTGCTGCAACAGCTCTGCGAGGGGCCGGCCCGCAGCGGCGCGATCAGTGCCCTGCCGCGCCGGACCGCGATCCTGGGCGCGTTCCTCGATCCGCAAGGCGAGCACGCGGTGCTCGATTTCAGTTCGGAGCTGGTGGTGCTGCATCCGGGCGGCAGCGCCGCCGAGGCTGCCACGCTGACCTCGATCCTGCGCACGGTGGCGCTCAATTTCCCGGGCCTGCAGACCTGCCGGATCCTCGTCGACGGCGCCGAGGTCGAATCGCTGGGCGGCCATCTCATCCTCGACGGCGAGTTCGATCTGCGGAGGTGGCTCTAGTGGCGCCGGGCGCCGATCGCCCCATCGGGGTGTTCGACTCGGGCCTGGGCGGCCTGACCGTCCTGCGCGCGCTGCACCGCCGTTTGCCGGCCGAGGACATCGTCTACTTCGGCGACACCGCCCGCGTGCCCTACGGCACCAAGGGAGCGCGCACGGTGCGGACCTTCGCCTGGCAGGACGCGGGTTTCCTCATGAGCCACGGCATCAAGCTCCTCGTGGTGGCCTGCAACACGGCCAGCGCGTTCGCCCTCGAGTTCCTGGCCGCGCGGTTGCCGATCCCGGTGCTCGGGGTGATCGCGCCCGGGGTGGACGCCGCTCTGGCCCAGACCCGCGGGGGACCGGTCGGCGTGATCGGCACGCGGGGCACCATCAATTCGGGCCGTTATCAGCAGGGACTGTCGGCCCGCCTGCCTGCCGAGCGCATCGTGGCCTTGCCGTGCCCGTTGTTCGTGCCGCTGGTGGAGGAAGGCCTGCTCGACCATCCGCTCACCCATCGGGCTTGCGCCGAGTACCTGACGACGTTGCGCGAGGCGAGGGTCGACACCCTGATCCTGGGCTGCACCCACTACCCGATGCTCAAGCCCGCCATCGCCCGGTTCATGGGGCCGGAGGTGGTGCTCGTGGATTCGGCCGAGGCGCTGGCCACGGCGGCGGTGGCGTGCCTGGAGTCCGCCGGCCTGCGCCGGCTGCAAGAGCGGCCCGGCGAGCTCGCCTACTACCTGAGCGACCTGCCCTGGACCTTCCGCGAGGAAGGCGAACGTTACCTCGGTCGGCCGATCGACCGGGTCGTCACCGTGAACCTGGACGAACTGGAGGGCGAGGGTCACCTCACGCCCTGCCCGGAAGGATGACCACCATGACCGAACGCGCCGGCGGCCGCGGCCCCTCGCAGCTGCGACCTACCCGTATCACCCGCGACTACCTGCCGCACGCCGAGGGCTCGTGCCTCATCGAGATGGGCAATACCCACGTCGTCTGCACGGCCACCATCGCCCACGGCGTTCCGCGCTGGCTCAAGAGCGCCGGCCAGGGCTGGGTCACCGCGGAGTACGGCATGTTGCCGCGCAGTACGGGCGAACGCATGCGCCGCGAGGCGGCGGGCGGCGGCCAGGGCGGCCGTACCATGGAGATCCAGCGGCTCGTCGGTCGCGCCCTGCGTTCGGTCACCGACCTGAACGCCCTCGGCGAGCTCACCGTCACCCTCGATTGCGATGTGATCCGGGCCGACGGCGGAACCCGCTGCGCCTCGATCAACGGCGCCGCGGTGGCCCTGTACGACGCCCTCTCCCGCCTCCGGCTGCGCAAGCACCCGATGACGTCGCTGGTGGGCGCGGTGAGCCTCGGCGTGGTCGGCGGAAACGTCCTGCTCGATCTCGACTACCAGGAAGACTCCAGCGCCGAGACCGACATGAACCTCGTCATGGCCGAGGGCGGCGGGCTCATCGAGGTGCAAGGCACGGCGGAGCAACGCCCGTTCACGCGCGACCAGCTCGACCGCATGGTCGACGTCGCCGACGCCGCCATCAAGCGGATCAATCAGCTGCAGCGTCAGGTGCTCGAGGCCTGACCCCTGCGAGGAGGTAGCTCATGACCAACCGCTCGCGGATCCTCGTGCTGGCCAGCCGCAATGCCGACAAGCTGCGCGAGCTGGGCCAGCTCTGCGCCGGACTGCCGTTCGAGGTGCGCTCGAGCCTCGATTACCCCGGGCTGCCCGAGGTCATCGAGGACGGGACCTCGGCGCTCGGCAACGCGACCCGCAAGGCGCTCGTGACCGCGGCCTGGACCGGCGAGATCGCCGTGGCCGACGACACCACCTTCCAGGTCCGGACCCTGGGCGGAATGCCGGACGTGTTCGCTTCGCGGTTCGCCGGGCCGCGCGCCACGTACCGCGACAACGTCGATCTGGTGCTCGATCTCATGCGCGACGTGCCTGACGACGCCCGCGACGTGCGCTTCGAGACCAGCATGGTGTGGGTGGATCCGCAGCCGCCGGTGGCGCCCCATCTCGCCGAGCTGACGCCGGGCCGCAGCCGCTGGGTGCACGACCCGTTTGCGAGCCGGGTCGTGTCGGCGGCCGCCGCGGCACGTGTGGCCGCGGCGCGGCGGCGCGTGTGGGCGGATTACCTGGCCTGGTTCGGCACCCTGCCGGTGGGCTGGGGGGCGGATGCCCGACGCCTCGAACAGGTGGTGTATGAGCTCGTGTCCGCCAACCTCGAGGGTCCGGCGCCGACGGCTGGCGGGGTGTCGGTGCCCGACGTGCGGGAGTTCACGGCCGACGGGCCCGGCGACCAGGCGCCGCCGCCGCTGGCCGTCGCCCTGCCCGGCGAGGCGCCCGGGCGCGGACGCACGGCGCCGGTCTGGCTGGAGCTCTCGACGGAAGGCCGGCTCCTCGGACGACTCGGGCGGCAACCCCTGGGGCAGAGCGGATTCGGCTACGACCCCGTGGTCGTGCCCGAGGGCGAGGTGCGCACGCTCGCCGAGCTCGCCCCGGATGAGAAGAACGCGATCAGCCACCGGGGCCGCGCGCTGCGGCGCCTGCTGGGCGTGGTGGCCCGCGTCTACGACCTCACGGCGAGCGTCGCCGTGCGTTGACCCGCTCGCGGGGGTGTGCGCCGCCGTTGACAGACCACCGGCGGCCGCGTATCAATTCCGACCTGTCCGCGGCCGCCGAGGCGGCGGGCACGATCCCTGCCTCGGTCGGGGCGTGGCGCAGTCCGGTAGCGCAACGGCTTTGGGAGCCGTGGGTCGCAGGTTCGAATCCTGTCGCCCCGACCACCTCGATGTTCGCACACCGGGTCTTGACACCCGGAGGGTTCGTGGCCCTTATTCGCCTTCCGCTCGCGGGGTCTCGACGGTGCGCCCGTAGCTCAGCTGGATAGAGCAGTGGACTTCTAATCCACAGGTCGCAGGTTCGAGTCCTGCCGGGCGTGCCACCGGCGGTACGATTCGATGGTGGTGGATGTAGCTCAGCTGGCAGAGCCCCTGGTTGTGGTCCAGGTGGTCGTGGGTTCGAATCCCATCATCCACCCCATCTTGATTTCATATGATCTCCCGCAACGCCCGACCCGGGCCGGGACCGGCTTGATCCCTCCCACCACCTGGCGACCCTGGCCGGCGCGTCGTGCGGGCCGCCCTCGCATTTCAGGAGGATCCCATGGCTAGCGTGAACAAGGTCATCATCATCGGCAACCTCGGGGCCGATCCCGAGGTGAAGTACACGAGCAACGGCAACGTCCCGGTGGCGAGCCTGCGCGTGGCCACGTCCGAGCGCTGGCAGGACAAGAGCACCGGCGAGTGGCAGGAGAAGACCGAGTGGCACCGGGTCACCGCCTGGCGCCACCTGGCCGAGCGGGCCCAGCGTTTCCTCACCAAGGGCAAGCAGGTGTACGTCGAGGGCAAGCTCGAGACCCGCAAGTGGCAGGACCGCGACGGCAACGACCGCTACACCACGGAGATCGTCGCCCGCGACCTCATGATCCTCGGCCGGCGCGAGGAGGCCGAGGGCAACCGCGGCGGCGGCGGCGGTGGCGGTGGCGATTTCGGCGGCGGCGACAGCTTCAACCCGCCGCCCATGTCCGGCGGCGGCCCCGTCGACGACGACGACCTTCCGTTCTGATCCGGCGGCGATCGCGGATCGGCAAGGACCCGGAGCTGCACGCTCCGGGTCCTTGCCGCGTCACGGGGCGTCTTCGGGCAGCAACTCGTCGAGCGCGGCGAGGAGGTCCTGGCGCCGGTAGGGCTTGGGCAGGAACGCGCAGCGGGGATCATCGGCGACCAGGTGGGCTGAGAGTTCCGGTCCGTAGCCGCTGGACAGGAGCACCGGCAGGTCGGCGCGTAGCTCACGGATCCGTTCGAGCACCTCGCCGCCCGTGAGGCCGGGCATGGTCATGTCGAGCACCACGAGGTCGATCGCTCCGGGGTCGTCAGCCAGGATCGCGAGCGCCTCGCCGCCATGCTCGGCCAGCACCACCTCGTAGTGGGCTTGCCGCAGCATGCCGTCGGCGACGAGACGGACGTGCGCCTCATCGTCGACGACCAGGATCCGGGACGGCGCGCCCGCGGATCTCGTCGCGAGCGGGGGCTGGGTGCTCGTCGGCGTCGGGCCGTCTTCCGCCGAACGACGGCCGCACGGCAATGCGACGGTGACCGTGGTGCCGGCGCCGGGGCTGGAGCAGAGGTGAATACCGCCGAGATGGGCGCGTGCGATGCCCTGGGCGGCCGCGAGCCCGAGTCCGCGTCCGAGGAACTTCGTGGTGTAGAAGGGGTCGAAGGCGCGATCGATCTGCTCGGGGGTCATGCCCACGCCGTTGTCGACGACCTCGATGACCACAGCCTCGCCGCCACCGGGCAACGCGCCCGCCCGCGCCGAGGTGCGGATCTCGATCCGCCCGTCGGGCCGTTCGCTGATGGCCTCGGCGGCATTGGTCACCAGGTTGATGAGCACCTGCCGGAGCTGGGCGGCGTCACCCTCGATCCGGGGCAGCGGGTCGGACAGGTGCAACGACAGCGGCACCGGCCCCAGGCTCATCCGCGCCAGGGGCAGCAGGTTGCCGATCAGCGCGTTGACGTCCAGATCGTCCTTCAGCGTGACGGCGGCGCCGCTGAACGCCATCAGCTGCCGGCAGAGGTCGGCCGCCCGTAGGCCGGCCTGGGTGATCTGCTCGATGTGGTCGCGCGAGGCATGATCGGACGGCAACTCCATCAGCAGCAGGTCCGCGTTGCCCATGATGCCGAGCAGGAGGTTGTTGAAGTCATGGGCGATGCCGCCGGCCAGCACGCTGACCGCATCCTCGCGACCGGGCAGGCGCTCCGCGGACCGCTCGGCGGCGCCGGCGGCCGGCGGCTGCAGGGGCAGGATCAGCAGGGAGGTCTGCAGGAGTCCGTCGGCGCCGGCGATCCGGTCGCCCATCACCAGGCAGGAAATCGGGGATCCGTCGCGCCGCGAGAGTATGGCCCGGTGGGCGAGCAGGGGCTGGCGGGGGTCGAGCACACGCCTGGCCCAGACGCGCTGGCCGTCGGTCCGCATGAGGTCGCCGAGGTGGGCGCCGATCATGGTCTCGGCGCGATGGCCGAGCAGATGCTCGGCGCCGAGGTTCCAGGAACGGATGCAACCATCGGCGCCGCAGGCGACCGCAGCCAGATGCACGGCGCCATCGAGGGCCGCGCGCAAGGCGGGATCATTCAGGCCGAGCCCGGATTCGTCGCGCTCACCGCGCGCATCCATGGCCGAACTCATGGCGCCACCCGTCCTTTCTGCACGGCCGACGAGTGGCCGCGTGGCTGCGGGCTGCACCCCCCATCCGGGAGCATGTTATAGGCATCCGCGGAGGGTGATCAAGGCTTGAATGCACCCGCTCAGCCCCGGGTCTCGCACCAGCGGTAGAGGCAGCAGACGCCGCAACGCGGCGTCCGTGCGCGGCACACCTGGCGTCCGTGGTCGATGACGAGGTGCGTGAAGTCACGCCAATCCGCCCGGGGCAGAGCCTCGCAGAGTTGCCGTTCGGCCTTGACCGGGTCCCTGGTGTCGGTGAGGCCCAGCTTGAACGCGATGCGGCCCACGTGGGTGTCGACCACCACGCCGTCAGGTCGGTTCCAGACCTCGCCGAGCACCACGTTGGCCGTCTTGCGGCCGACGCCCGGCAGCTCGACGAGCGCCGCCATGGTGTCGGGCACCTCGCCGCCGTGGTGCGCGAGGATGGCCCGGGCCGCCCCCTGGAGCGACTTCGCCTTGTTGCGGTAGAAGCCGGTGCTGTGGATGGCCTCCTCGATGGCGCCGAGCGGCGCCTCGGCGACGTCCCTGACCGTGGGGAAGGCGGCGAAGACGTCGGGCGTGACCTGGTTGACGCGGGCGTCGGTGCACTGGGCGGAGAGGATCGTGGCCACCAGGAGTTGCCAGGCGTCCCTGTGCTCGAGGCTGCAACGGCTCTCGGGATATTCCTGGCGCAGCGCGCCGACGATCTTGACGGCGCGTTGCTTGCGGGT
This sequence comes from Candidatus Krumholzibacteriia bacterium, assembly GCA_041390065.1. Lineage (GTDB taxonomy): Bacteria > Krumholzibacteriota > Krumholzibacteriia > LZORAL124-64-63 > LZORAL124-64-63 > Glo-17. Next base: position 132,981 of record JAWKQQ010000006.1, on the reverse strand, counting down.
GCGCAGGCTCAGCATGACGGCATCCTCACGATGGCGGCCTTGACCGGTTCTTGACAGCGTCCCGCTCGCATACTAGATGCGCAGCCCGGGCTGGAGAGAAGCTAACCTTGCTCTTGCCCGGGCACAACTTGGGTGCGCCGCTAGCTCAACTGGTAGAGCAGCTGACTCTTAATCAGCGGGTTCGGGGTTCGAGTCCCTGGCGGCGTACCAGATCAGGACGGGGGATGACACGAGATGTCGTCCCCCGTTCTTCCTGCACCCGGAAAACCCGTCAATTCCGGGCTTGAAAAATCCCCGCCGATGGTGATTGTTCTGCTGGCACCGAGGTCAGGCGACCAACCAGGGGAGGCGCGATGACCGGCGAACGCGCGGATTGCTTCAACACCGCTGAGGATGTCGGGCGCAACCTCGGTCTGTCCGGCTGCGACCGGGCCCTGCTGCCGTTGTTCGCGCGGACGTTCGTGGGCTGGCCGGTGATCGTCGAGGCCCTCGGCGAAGAGGCCGCCCTCAGGGCCGTCGAGCAGGGCTGGATCCACTGCCGGTCCGAGGATCGTCCGGGCGGGTCCTGAGCGGGCTCTGGCGGCCGCGTCATGGCGCACGGTCGTCGATCGTGATGTCGCCCCGCAACACCTCCACCGCCACCGCGGCCCGTCCGTTGCCGACCCGGTAGACCTCGCCGCGCCGCGTGGCCGCCGTGTCCTCGCGGGGCGTTGCGCGCGGGAATCCACACGCGATGTCGCCGAGCAGCGCCTGCAGGCGGAAGGTCGCGTCCACCGGGCGGGTCACGGTCAGGATCGCGTCGCCGTTCTGCAGGTTCAGCTGCCAGCGAGCTCGGGGTCCGATGGGGCCGACGACGGTCGCGTCGCCGTTGAGGCTGGTGACCTCGAGGCGGTCCAGGCCGGGGGCTGCGAACACGTCGACGTCGCCGTCGAGGGTGTTGCAGACCAGCTCGCGGGTGACCTGGCTGATCACGATGTCGCCGTTGACCGTCGTCGCGATCGCGGACTCGACCGTCGCGTCGAGATGCAGGTCGCCGGTGACCCGGCTGGCGTTCAGGCGCCGGAGCCGGCCGCGGACCTCCACCTCGCCGCTCACGGTCTCGATGGTGACGTCGCCCGTGAGTCCCTCGATCCAGATGTCGGCCGCGACGGTCACCACGGATACCGAGCAGCCGTGGGGAACGTGAACCTCGAGCTTGGCGCGGACGTCGCGCGCGTCGGCCGGGACGACCTCGAGGCGGTGATGGTCGCCGGTCACGCGCAGCGGGACGCGGCCGTCGCTCTGCACCTCGCACACCGGCCGGTCCCAGCCGAGGATGGCCACGTCGCCGTGGCCGACCGAGACCCGCACCTCGCCGTCCGGGCCGAGCGGTCGGCGCTCCGCCGGGGCGGCGGACGCGGCGAGGGCGATCAGCAGCAGGCCGCAGGCGAGCAGGTGCGGGCAACGACGCATGGTCCTGGCCTCCATCAGAGCTGGGCCACGCGGCCGGATAGGTCGCGGGCCAGGGCGAGGGTCTGCTCGTAGCTGGCCACCAGCGCCGGCCGCTGCGGGGCGTCGGGCGGCAGGTGGGCCAGCGCCGTGCTGAGGCCGCTGACCGTGCGGTCGAGCACGGCCAGGCCGTCGAGGAGCGGCACGCAGGCGGTCGTGGGCAGACGCTCGCAGCGATCCTCGACGAGGGCGACGAGGCCGGCGCGCACGTCGGCGTAGGCGGCGTCGAGGCGGGTGAGTTCGGGACCGCCCGTCGGGCTCGGCGGAGCGTCCACGTGGAGGCGCGGCCAGAGCGTCAACACGAGCACGGCGGCGGCTGCCAGCCACCACCCGCTGACGTGCGGGCTCCGGCGGCTGGCCGGCGACGCGGTGTCCAGGCGCCCGGCGATGCCGGGCCAGAGATCGCGCCGCGGAGTGATCTCGCGGTCGAGTTCACCGATGGCGTCGCCGATGGGGTCGCGTGCTGTCATCGCAAGGCCTCCCTGAGCAGTCGGCGGGCGCGGAAGCCCTGGGCCTTCACCGTACCCTCGGCGAGCCCCAGCCGCCGGGCGATCTCCCGCACCGGATAACCCTCGATCTCCTGCAGGACGAACACCGTCCGGGCGCCCTCGGGCAGGGCGGCGATCGCCCGCTCGAGCTCCAGCCGGTCGACCACGCGCGCCGGTGGCGCGGTCGCCTGCAGCGCGGTCTCCTGCTGGTCGGGGTCCAGCGGCGCTTCCCGGTCCCGGCGCCGTCGCCGTGCGCGTTGCCAGTCGAGCGCCTGGTTGACGGCCAGCCGGTGGAGCCAAGTCCCGAAGGCGCTCTCGCCGCGGAACTGGCCGCGCTTGCGCCAGGCCTGGACGAAGGCGTCCTGGGTCAGCTGCTCGGCCGTTTCCACGTCGGCGCACAGACGCAGGCAGACGGCGTAGACGCGGCCCACGTGGGTGCGGTACAGCTGCTCGAAGGCTGTCCGGTCACCCGTCTGGGCCGCCTGCACCAGCTCGGCCTCGAGAGGGTGCCTGAGCGCTGCGCCTGGCATGCGTGAACTCCCGATCGGAGGTAGCGTCGGCTCTTGGACGTCCGCGATGGCGTGGAGGTTTGGACGCAGCGTTCGCAGCCGGGTTGCACCACGCGCGGACGGCCCGGGACCGTGAGATCCCGGGCCGGCGCTGCGACCTCCGTACGCGGTGCCTACCGAACCAGGGTCAACTTGGTGCTCCGCAGATCCTGTCCGTCGAGGCCCAGCACCACGAGGTAGACGCCGCTCGCGAGCTGGTCGGCCTGCCAGGCGACCGTGCCCGGGCCGGCCGGTCGGCGGCCCGCGAGGGGGCGGGCCACCAGGCGACCGGCGGCGTCGAACACCCTGATCTCGGCCCAGCCGGCGCGGGGCAGGGCGTACCGGAGCGTCGTCGCGGGGTTGAACGGGTTGGGGAAGGCGCCGAGGCTCAGGTCGGCCGCGGGCGGCTCGGCGGCGGTGAGGTCGCCCGTGGTCGAGGCGATGAAGACGTCGTCGACGAGGGCCTCCACGAGGCTGCCGCCGCCGGTGTCGCTGGCGCGGAAGCGCAGCCGCATCTGGTCGGTGAACGGCACCAGCGACGGGTCCAGCTCGTGGCCGACCTCCGTCCAGCCCTCGGTCGCGGTCACGGTCTCCAGGCTGGACCACGTGCCGCCGCCGTCGCTCGAGATGTCGACGGTGAAGACGTCGTCCAGGGTGGTCTCCAGGACGTAGTAGCGCCAGTAGCTCACCAGCGCCCAGTCGGCGCCGGCGAGGTCGAAGACCGGCGACACCAGGGTGGTGAAGCCGCCATCGACGTCGGCCGCGCCGGGCGCGTCGCCGGGGAACGAGTTGCCGGTCACGAAGCAGAGGACGCCGGGCGCCGGCGTGTGGTCGTCCTCGGGCTGGTAGGTGGTGCCCACGGGGTCGGCCCAGATCCACTGGCCGGTGGTGGCCGTGTCGCCCGGCTGGCCGAGGGTCCAGCCGAGGTCGGTCTCCACGTCGTCCACCAGCACCGGCGCCACGCCGGTGCGGAAGCCGTGCAGATGGTCGGGCGCGAGGTCGGGGCTGGTGGCGAGGTGCCCCTCGGTGTCGCCGGCCGACAGGTAGTAGGCCACCTCGACGCCGGGCGCCTGGGCCGCGATCGAGGCCGCGTAGCCGCCGGGGATGCCGGTGGGGGCGAGGGCCACGGTGGTGAACGCGCCGCCGGTGCGGTAGTGCAGCTGCAGGCTGGCGGGGTCGAGCTCGCCGGCGGCCAGGATGGTGGCCTCGACCAGGAAGGGCCCGAGGTCCGACGTATGGGGCAGGGGCGTGTGGGCGATGGCCACGCGGAACGGCCGGGCCAGGGTGGCCACGCTGGCCACGGCGGTGCGCACGTTGCGGTTCATGAACGCGAAGTCGTTGGCGCTGAGGCCGACGACGTCGCTGGACGTGTGGATGTACGGGCTGTAGCTGCCGGAGTCCTCGAAGAAGAGCACCGCCCGGTAACCGTTGTTCCAGAAGCTGGCGTGGTCGCTGCTCGCGCCGAAGGGCAGCGAGCCCGTGACCACGACCTGGCCTGGCACGTAGTCGGCGGCCGCCGCATCGACGAGGTCGCGCAGCGGCTGGCTCGTGCCGTTGCTGACGATGTCGATATCCGCCGCGTCGCCGGCGGCGCGGTAGGCGAGCATGTCCATGATGATGGCGCCGACGATGTCCAGGCCCTGGTCGGCCGCCTGGCTGGCCCAGGCCTGGCTGCCGAGCAGGCCCTGCTCCTCGCCGCTGAAGCAGAGGAAGACGACGGAATACTCGAACTCGTGGCCGGCCATGGCGCGAGCGGCCGCGAGCACGCCGACGGTGCCGGTGGCGTTGTCGTCGGCGCCGGGCGCGACGGCCGTGTTGCCGGAGGTGGAGTCGAAGTGGCCGCCGATCACCACGTAGCGGTCCGGCTGCACGGCGCCCGGCTTGATGCAGACCACGTTGTCGTTGTTGCCGTCGAAATCCTGGAAGGTCACGTCGAGGTAACCGTAGGCGAGGAACTGGTCGCGCAGCCAGGCGGCGGCCTGGGCGCCTTCGGGCCGGCTGCTGTGGCGGGTGCCGAAGTCCTCGAGCGTGAGGACCTGGGTCTGCAGCCAGGCCTCGTCGACGGTGTCGACCATCTCGGCGACGGCGGGATCGGCCTCGCGGCTCGTCGCCACCGGGCCTCGCCAGGGCCGGTCGACGAAGCGGAGCGGACGCCGGAACACCCGCTGGATGTCGTGCAGGCACATGAGACCGTCGAGGGCCGCCGTCGGCACCCGGACCACCGTGAAGGCCTCGCCGCGGAACAGCACCGCGTGGTCGGCTGGCAACCTGGTGGGCTCGTGACCGCCCGGCGCGTCGTACTGCACGAGCACGGTGGTCGTCGGGTCGTCCGTCGCCAGCACCTCGTGGGGCAGACCCCAGGCCCGCAGTCTGGCCAGGTCGCCGTCGTCGAGGAGGGCCAGGAAGCCGCCGGGCACCTCGGCCACGAGGTCGAGGTCGGCGGCCGTGAAGGCGGGACCCTGTTCGGGCTCGACGCGCAGGTAGACCAGCTCGGGCGCGGCCGCGGCCGGGACGGCCAGGATCAGGAGCAGGAGCAGGCAGGGCAGCACGGTGCGGATGCGGGACATGAGGACCTCCGGACAGGTTCGCGACGACCACGATCTGTCCATTCTAGCATGCCGGTCATCGCGATTCCATGGCGCCCGTGCGGCGGCGCGCGGCGGCGCGGGCATGGGCGGCCAGGCCCTCGAGGCTCGCCAGTTGCTCGGTGTCGGCCAGCAGGTCGGCGTAGGCCGGCGCGTGGGGATCCAGATCCAGCCACGTGCGGGCCTGCAGGAACGTGCCGACCCAGAGCCCGCCCCGCCAACGGGCGGTCCCGCCCGTGGGCAGGGTGTGGTTGGGGCCGGCGCCGTAGTCGCCCATGACCTCGGCGCTGCCGTGGCCGAGGAAGGCTGCGCCGTAGCGGCGGCACGTACGGAGCAGCTCACGAGGCGCCGCGACCGAGAGCTGCAGATGTTCCGGCGCGACCCGGTTGGCCAGCGCCACGGCCTCGTCCGCCGAGCCCACCAGCACGTGGCCGCCGCGGGTCAGCGCCTGGCGCGCCACCGCCGCCGTGGGCAGGGCGCGCAGCTGCACGTCCAGCTCGCCGGCGACGGCGGCCGGCAGGTCCGGGCACCAGGTCACCAGGAGCGGCACGGCGTCGGGGTCGTGCTCGGCCTGGGCCAGGAGGTCCGCGGCCAGCCAGGCCGGCGAGGCCGTCGCGTCGGCGATGATCAGGAGCTCGGAGGGACCGGCCAGCATGTCGATCCCCACGCGCCCGGACACCAGCTGCTTGGCCGCGGTGACCCAGCGGTTGCCCGGCCCCACCACCAGATCGCACGCCGGCAGGCCGGCCACGCCACGCACCAGGGCGGCCACGGCCTGGGCGCCGCCGACGGCGAGCACGGCGTCCGCGCCCGCGGCGGCGGCCGCCGCCAGGGTGACCGCGGTCGGCCGCGGGGACGCCACGATGACCGTCTCGACACCGGCGGCGCGCGCCGTGACCGCCGTCATGAGGACCGACGACGGCAGGGGGTAGCGTCCACCGGGCGCGTAGCACCCCGCCACCGCCACCGGCTCGAGCACGTGGCCGGCCCGGCCGGCCGGCACCGGCGCCTCGAGGTCGTGCAGGGTGGCCCGCTGGGCCCGGGCGAAGGCGCCGATCCGCGCCGCCACCCGTTCGAGCAAGCCGCGCCGGTCGTCCGGCAGGCCGTCCAGGGCCGCCCGGCAGGCCGCCGCATCGATCACCAGGGGCGCGCCGGGCGCGAGGTCGCCCAGGGCTTCGGACCAGCGGCGCACGGCCGCCCCGCCCTCCCGATCGACGTCGGCCACGATCTCGGCGGCGGCGGCGAGGGTGGCGGTGTCGACGGCGCGGCGGTCGCGGGCGTCCAGGTCGGCGGGCTGGCGGCGGGGCAGGAGCGGGTTCATGCGTCCTCCTTGCGGGCAGGCTTGGCGTCGCCGGGGCGGCGGGTGACCGCGAGCGCCCGGCGGTCGAGCAACCGCTCGACGGCCTCCAGGTCGGCGCCGCTGCGGAGCAGGGCGACCAGGGTGAAGTAGAGGACGTCGGCGGCCTCGTGGACGACGTCGTCCGGGGTGACGGCGCGGGCGAGCTCGTCGGCCTCCTCGCGCAGCTTGGTGGCCAGCAGGTCGGGCTGGTCCAGGAGCCGCCGGGTGTAGCTGCCGGCCGGGGCCCCGCTGAGGCGGCTGGCGAGGCGCCGGCCGAGGGCGTCCAGCCCGCGGGCCGCACCGAAGCAGTCGTGCGTGCCGCGATGGCAGAATCCCACGCCTGCCTGCCGGACCAGGAAGCGCAGGCAGTCGCGGTCGCAGTCGACCTCCACCCGCAGGAGCTCCTGACCGTCGCCGCTGGTGCGTCCCTTCTCCCAGAGGCCGCGCCGCCGCGAGTGGTAGACCCCGCGGCCGGTGGCGAGCGCCCGCCGCAGGGACACGAGGTTCGACCAGGCCAGGCCCAGGGCCCGGTGCGCCGGGTCGCAGACGATCGTGGGCCAGAGGCCGTCGGGGCGATCGCTCACGAGGCAGGCGGCCAGGGCGTCGGCCTCGTCGAAGCGGCCGGTGTAGAGGGCCATGCCCACCTGGGCGTCGACGCCGAGGCGATCGAGGTCGGCCACGTCCTGGGCGCCGGCCACGCCGCCGGCCACGATGAGGTGCGCCGATCCGACGGCCTCCTTGAGCTGCCGGGCCCGTTCGCGGTCGATGCCCGCGAGGCGGCCCTCGCGCTCGACCGTGGTCACGAGGAAGCCGCCGGCGAGGTCGCGCAGCTCGGCCACCCGTTCGAGGAGCCCGCGGCCGGTGCCGCGCCGCCAGCCGTGGCTGAGGACCTCGTCGCCACGGGTGTCCAGGGCGACGATCACGCGCTCGGACGGCAGCTCGGCGAGCAGCTCGGGCGTGGCGGCCGTCCCGATCACGACGCGCTCGGCGCCGCGGTCGAGCCACCGCCGGGCCGTGGCCACGTCGCGGATGCCGCCGCCGACGGTGCAGGGGGCCAGCCGCAGGAGGGGCTCGATGAGGGCGGCGTTGTCGCCGGTGCCGCAGGCGGCGTCGAGGTCGACCACGGCGGTCAGGCCCACGCGCCCGAAGCGGCGGGCCCACTGGGCGGGCGCGCCGGCGGCGAGGGCGCGCTCGCGCCCTCCCACCAGTTGCACGACCTCGCCGTTCTGGATGTCGATGCTGGGGATCATCATGGTCGGATGGGGTGTCCTTTCAGGGCCAGGGACGCCTTGAGCTCGCCCACGGTGCGGTGGCCGTCGTGCAGCACCGAGGCCACCAGCACGGCGTTCGCGCCGGCGCGCAGGGCGTCCGAGAGTTGCCCGGCGGTGCGGCCGCCGCCCGAGGCGATGATGGGCACGCGGGTCGCCCGCCGCGCGGCGGCGAGCAGGTCGAGGTCGTAGCCGTCGCCGACGCCGTCGCGGTCCCAGCTGGTGAGCAGCACCTCGCCGGCGCCGCGGCCGGTGCCCGCGGCGATCCAGGCCGCGGCGTCGGGCAGGGCAACCCGGCGTCCGGCGTGGGTGAGCACGCACCAGCGCTGGCCCAGCCAGCGCGCGTCCACGGCCAGGACGCAGCACTGGCGACCGAAGCGGCCGGCGATCTCGTCGATCAGCTCCGGCCGCGCGACGGCGGCGCTGTTGACGCTGACCTTGTCGGCCCCCGCTTCGAGCAATCGGCGGGCGTCGTCGGCGGTGCGGACGCCGCCGCCGACGGTCAAGGGGATGCCGAGGCGGGCGCGCACCGCCTGCACGGTCTGCAGGGCGGTGTCGCGGTTCTCCCGGGTCGCCGCCACGTCCAGCAGCACGAGCTCGTCGGCGCCCTGATCCTCGTAGCGCGCAGCCAGCTCGGCGGGATCGCCCACGTCGCGCAGTCCCTGGAACTGGACGCCCTTGACCACGCGCCCGTCGCGGATGTCGAGGCAGGGGATGAGGCGATCGGTCAGCATGTGGCCGCCTCCCGACGCGCGTCACGGGCGCGCGCGAGCCAGCGCGCGAGCAGTTCGTGGCCCCAGCCGCCGGACAGCTCGGGGTGGAACTGGCAGAGCAGCTGGGGGCCGCGTTCCAGGGACGCCACGAGCGGGCCGCCGTGGTCGGCCCAGGCGGCCTGCCAGCCGTCGGGCTCGACGGTCAGGCGGTAGCTGTTGGCGAAGTAGGCGAAGCCGTCGCGCACGAGCGCGCCGCCGGCGATCCGGTTCCAGCCCAGCTGGGGAACGCTCACCGTGTCGGGCAAGCGCGTGGCCGTGCCCGCGACCAGGCCGAGGCCGGCGATGCCGGGCGCCTCCTCGCTCGCCTCGGCCAACAGCTGCAGGCCCAGGCAGATCGCGAGGATCGGGCGGCCGTCGCGGACCCAGTCCCGCACCGGGCCGGAGAACCCGGCCGTGTCGAGCCCGGCGCGGCCGGCGGCGAAGCTGCCGACCCCGGGCAGGACGAGGGCCCCGGCGGCGTCGAGGTCGGCCGCCGAGCCGGCCACCGTGGCGCCGGCGCCGACCCGGGCCAGGGCACCGAGGACCGAGGCCAGGTTGGCCGTGCCGGTGGGCACGATGCAGATCTTCATCAGAGGACTCCCTTGGTCGAGGGGACGCCGGACGCACCGGGGGCGACGGCCTGGCGCAGCGCCAGGGCGAGGGCCTTGACGGCCGCCTCGGCGCGATGGTGATCGTTCTCGCCGCGCAGCACGTCCAGGTGCAGGCAGAACCGCCCGGCCATGGCCAGGCTCGTGAACAGGTGCGCGATGTTCTCGCAGCTGAGGTCGCCCAGGCGCTCGCGCCGCAGGCCGAGGTCCACGCTGGCGTGGGGGCGTTGGACCAGATCGACCACCGCGCGCGCGAGAGCCTCGTCGAGCGGGGCGTAGGCGTGGCCGAAGCGCACCAGTGACGTGCGCTCGCCGAGGGCCCGGGCCAGGGCCTCGCCCAGGGCCAGGGCGCAGTCCTCGACGGTGTGGTGGTCGTCGACGTGGAGGTCGCCCCGGCAGGCGAGCTGCAGGTCCCAACCGGCGTGGCAGGCGAGGCCGTCCAGCAGATGGTCGAGGGCACCGACGCCGGTGGCGATCTCGCGGCGGCCGGCGCCGTCGAGCGTCAGGTCGAGCGTGATGTCGGTCTCGGCGGTGCGGCGGGTGACGGTGATCGTGCGTGGGGTCATGGCAGGATCTCCTCGAGGTCGTCCAGGCTAGCGAGCACGCGGGCGGCGCCGGCCTGGGTCAAGCGTTCGCGGGTCGTATCGACAGGGTCGCCGGGGGCGACGATCCCCAGGGCAACCACGCCGGCCGCGCGCGCGGCGGCGAGGTCGTCGGGCGTGTCGCCCACGAGCCAGGCGCGCCGCGCCCCGACGCGTGCGAGCGCCAGCCGGACCGGCGCCGGCGACGGCTTGGCCGGGGCGTCCTCGAGGCACACGGTGGCCGCGAAGAGACCGTCGAGGTCGGTGGTGGCGAGGAAGCGCTCGAGGTCGCGACGGGGGCGGCCGGTGACCGCCACCAGGGGCAACCGGCCGGCGAGGTCGGCGAGCCGGGCCCGGCCGCCGATGAGGCGCTCCCGCCGCCAGAGCTCCTCGTCCTGGACGAGCTGTTCGAACCGCGCGGTCACGCGCGCCAGCGGCACCTGGCAGCCGGCGGCCTCGAGCAGCCGGTGGGTCACGTGCCAGTCGTTGTTGCTGTCGGGCTGGGCCTTGGCCGCGGCCACCTCCGCGGCCGACACCGGGTGGCCGAAGGCGGCCGCGGTCAGGCGGATCGCCTGTCGGTAGGAGTCCCGGACGTCGGCCACCACGCCGTCGATGTCCAGCAGCAGAGCCTGCGGCTGCAGGGCCGCCCGGCAGCCCGACCACAGGCGGGCGAACGGACCGGCCGCCGCCGGCAGGCTGATCCGGGTCGCGTCGGGGCCGAACCGGCGCACCGCGATCCCGAGGCCGCCGAGGGCGTCGGCCAGCCACGGGGCGCGGGGGCCACGGGCGAGCAGGAAGTTGGCCTGCGACGGGAGCGGCGAGAGCCCGGTCGTGGCGAGCAGCCAGCCGAGCCGCGCCCGTTCGCGGCCGCTGCGGGCGATCCGACCGGCGAGCTCGGCTCCCCCGGTGCGCAGGCGCTCGCGGGCGACGGCGAGCCCGGCTGCGCCGGTGGGGTAGGGGCCGCCGGCCTGTCGGAGGGCGGCCACCACGTCGGCCGGCCCCATGGCGTAGCCGATCCGCGCGCCGGCCAGGCCCCAGGCTTTGCTGAGGGTGCGGACCACGAGCACGTTCGGCAGGCCGAGGAGATCGCCGGTGGGATCCCGGTCGGCGAACTCCACATAGGCCAGATCGACCACGAGCAGCGCCTGCGGACAGCGCATGGCCAGTTCGCGGAGCTGCGCGGACGTCGCCACGAGGCCGGTCGGATTGCTGGGGGTGACGGCCACGAGCAGGCCGCGGCGGCCATCCAGCGCCTCGGCCATGGCCGCGGCGGGGAACGACCCGTCGGGCCACGGCACCTGGACGAGCTCGGCGCCGGACAACGCCACGTAGCGGGGCAGCATCACGAACGTGGGATCGGTGAGGACGGCGCGGCGGTCGGCCGTCAGGAACGCCCGACAGGCCCGATCGAGGGCCTCGTCGGCGCCGGCGGTCACCAGCACCTGGTCGGTCGGAAGCCCCCAGCGACGGGCCAGGTCGGACTCGAGCGGTCCGGCGTCGGGGTAGCGTTCGGCGGACGGGGGGGTGGCCGTCTCGGGCGGCCAGGCGAGGCCGGCCCGGCCGTCGAGCCAGAGGTCGCACGGCGGTCCGGTCGGCGACGGCCGGTAGACCGTGGGCAGGGTGCGCGGCTGCAGCGGGTTCATGGTCGCCTCCTCAGCTGACGATCTGGCTCGGGGTGGTGACGACGAGGTCGGTGCCGCCGCAGGCCCGCAACCGCGGGATGAGCGCGGCCAGCTCCCGACGCGGCACGGCGGCCTTGACCGCGTAGGCGCCGTTGCCGTGCAACGGGCTGACGGTGGGCTCGCGCATGCACGGCAGCATGGCGACCACCTCGTCGAGCCGGGCGGCGACGACGTTCACCTCCAGCATCACGCGCTCGCGGGCGGCGAGCACCGAAGCGGCCAGCATGCGGAACTCGCCGGCGCGCTCCTGCAGGTCCGGCTCGCGGCGCAGGGTCGGCGAGGCGTAGAGCCGGGTCGACGACGTCCGCAGGGTGTCGACGATCACCAGGCCGTTGGCCGCCAGGGTGGCGCCGGTGGCCGTGTTGTCGACGATGAGGTCGGCGTCCTCGGGGGGGAAGACCTCCGTGGCGCCGTAAGACCGCACGAAGCGGTGGCGCCAGCCGCGCGCCTCGAGCCAGCGGCGCGTGATGCGCTCGTACTCGCTGGCCACGACCAGGGGGCGTTCGCGGGCGAGCCGTGCGGGGTCCAGACCGGCCGGGGCGGCCGCCACCAGGCGCACCGGATCCAGGCCGGTGTCGAGCAGCTCGTCGACGTCGGCGTGCATCTCGTCCACCCAGTCGGCGCCCGCGAATCCGAGATCGCGCGTGCCGGCCTGGAGCATCTCGATCGTGTTCTGCGGCTTGAGGATCTTGACGTCGAGCGCCGGCAGGTCGAGGCGGGGCCGGTAGGCCCGGGCGCTGGCGCGCACGGGCAGGCCGGCCTCGGCCAGGAGCTGGAACACACCGTCTTGCATACGGCCCTTGGGCAGGGCCAGACGCAGGGAACGCGGGGGGGCGGGCATGGAAGACCTCCACCGGATCTGGCGTCGGCCGGAGCCGGGGGCGTCGTTCCACCCTCAGGGGCAGACACGACGACGCCGGCCCGGGGGGCCGGCGTCGTGATGCTGTCCGCGAACCTGGATCAGGACATCATCGACCAGCCCACCCGGAGGAGGGATGATGATGATGGCGATGCTGCAGCAGGTTCGTCATGGTCTCGGCAATAAACACAACCGCTGGAGTCCTGTCAAGTGGCGCTCGCCGCGTTGCGGACCTCGAGCGGTCCGAACATGAACCGTTCGACGTACGCCATGACCCAGTCGGGGTCCAGGCGCTGGTCGCGCACGACGGCCTGGTCGATGAGCCCGTTGACGTGCGCGCAGATCAGCGAGGCCAGCACGCCGGCGTCCTCGCGCGGGATCTCGCCGGCGTCCATGGCGTCCTGCAGGCAGGTCTGCACGATCTGCACGTGGTGCTGCGCGGCGCGCAGGAGCAGGCCGTCGGCCGTCGAGGGATACTCGTTGAGGAAGATCTTCGAGAAGTGCGGATCCTCGCTGAAGTAGATCAGCGCCGCCCGTACGCGCTGGCGCAGCCGGACCATGGCCGGAGCGTTGGGGTCGCACGCGCTGGCACTCACCTCCACGAGCTGCCGCATGCGCTCGTCCACGAGCGACACGAACAGATCTTCCTTGTTCTCGAAGAGGTTGTAGAGCTTGCCGACCGAGAACGAGACCGCGTCGGCGATCTGGGTCATGCCGGTCTCGCTGTAACCGTGCTCGGCGAAGAGTCGTGCCGCCGCGCGCAGCACCGCCTCGCGTTCCTGAGCCCGGCGCAACTCGCGTCGGCGCTGGCTGTTGCTCGTGTTCGGCAAGGTGGATCCTCCCCACTTAAGCGCGATAACGTCTCACAACAGTATTTTTTCTGAACGTGACTTCATCAAACGATAGAAGCGGTGCCCTGTCAATCCCTTCGTGGCGGAGCTTCATGCGTTGCCGCCGACCCGAAAGGCGGCTATCTCTGACGGGTACGTCACGACCACGGATCGGAGCCGCCATGTCCTCGCTCGTGCGTCGCGCACTGGTCCTGGTGATCGTCCTGGCGACGGTCTACTGGACCCTCGACGCCATCTATCTCTACACCAGCTTCCCGCGCCGGCGAGGTGGTCATCCCCGGCGAGCAGGACCGTCCCTGCTCGGCGCGCTGGTCACCGAGGTGCCGCACCATGCGCTCGCCGGCCGGGTGACCTTCCTCGCGTCCATGTTGCTGGTGGCCGGGGTGACGGTGGCGCTGCTGCGCGACGCGACCGCCGCGAGATCAGCCTCCTGCACCAGCTCGAGAGCGCCGGCGACCTGTTCTCCCGCCACGACCAGACGGGCCGCTTCCTGTATGCGTCGGCCGGGTTCGACCGGCTCCTCGGGGTCGCGCCCGACAGCCTGCTCGGCCAGCGGCAGGTACCGGGCTGGGCGGTGCTCAACCAGGCCGAGGTCGAATCGTGGCTGCAACGTCTGGCGGGCAGCGACCAGCCCGAAGCGGTGACGGCGGCGCCTGCGGCACGCCGACGGCCGCGAGGTGTGGCTGGAGTCGGTGGGACGCCGGATCATGGGCAGCGGGCCCGCCGAGGTGGTGGTGGTGTCGCGGGACGTGTCGGCCCGCCACGAGACGGAGGCCGCCCTGGCGGCCAGCGAGCATCGGCTGCGTCTGATCACCGAGAACATGCAGGAGATCCTGTGGCTGCGGGTGGGCGACCGTCTGCAGTACATCAACTCGGCCGTCGAACGCGTGTTCGGCGTGCCGCAGGACCAGCTGGGCCCGCGTGGGCTGCGGGCCTGGCTGCCGTGGCTGCATCCAGACGATCGGGAACGCATCCGCCTGGCGATGGACCAGGCCCTCGACCACCACGAGCCGCTGGACGAGGAGTTCCGGATCGTACGGGCCGACGGCCAGGTCCGCTGGCTGCACGCGCGCACCGTGCACGTCGAGAGCGACGCCGAGGGCCGCCCGATCGCCGTCGGCGTGGCGGCCGACATCACCGGGCGCCGCCGCGCCGAGGACGCGCTGCGCAGCACCGGCCGCCCGCTACCGGGCGCTCTACGACGCCGCCCACGTCGGCATCACGATCACCGACCTCGCGGGCACGCTCCTGTACGCCAACGCCGCGGCCGCCGAGCTCTACGGCGCGGAATCCGTGGCCGCCCTGCTCGCCCACGCCCGCCGCCACGATGGCATCCGCAGCGTGTTCCTGGAACCGGCCGAGCGCGACCGCTTCGTCCAGGCCATGCAGGAGGACGAGCGCGGCCGCGCGTCGCGCACCATCGCCGTCCGGCGCCTCGACGGATACGAGGTGTCCATGCGCGTCTCCTGCGGCCTGATGACCAATCCCGAGTCGGGCCGACAGGAGATCCTCGCGATCCTCGAGGACGTGACCGAACGCCTGCGGGCCGAGGCCGAGTTGCGCCGCAGCGAGGAACGCTATCGGCGGCTCGTGGAGTTCCTGCCGGACGCGGTGCTGGTGCACGACGGCCGGCAGGTGGTGCTGGCCAATCCCGCCTGCGTCAGGCTCTTCGGTGCCCGCGGGCCCGGACTTGTGGGTTGCGAGCTCACGGTCCTGGCCGGCGCGCCCGCGTTGCTGTCGCCGGAGGCGCCGGCCGGCGGCGAAGTCTGGTTGCAGCGCCGCGACGGGTCGCCGTTCCCGGCCCAGGTCACCAGCCTGCCCATGGCCGCGGGCCGCGTGCTGTCCGTGGTCAAGGACCTCACTCATCTGCGACGGGCCGGTGAGGAGATCGCGGCCCAGCAGGCCATCCTCGAGGCGCTGATCGAGACCATGCCCCTGGGCATCGTGGCCAAGGACCTCGGCCAGGACCTGCGCTACGTCGTGTGGAACCGCTACATGGAGGAGGAGCTGGGCCTCGGCAAGGACGTGGTCCTCGGCCGCCGCGATGTCGAGATCTTTCCCCGCGCCTTCGCGCTCGCGATGCAGGATCAGGATCGCCTCGCGGCCTCGCGGGGCGAGCCCGTCGACCTCGGCGAGATCTCCCTGCCCTGGGCCGACGAGCACCTGGTCCTGCGCGCGGTGAAGGTGCCGGTGCGCGACGCCGACGGCCGCGTGGCCCGCGTGTTCACGATCGTCGAGAACATCACCCGGCAGCGGCAGCTGCAGGCGACCTTGCAGCAGTCGCGGCGCATGGAGGCCGTCGGCCGGTTGGCCGCGGCCGTGGCCCACGACTTCAACAACGTGCTGCAGGTGGTGCAAGGCTACACGGAGGTCATGCAGCGCGGCCGCGACCGCCAGCCGCCCTTCGGCGACGAGGTGGAGCTGGTGCTGGCGGCCGTCACCCGCGCCCGGCAGCTCATCCAGCGCCTGCTCAACTACAGCCGCTACGACACGGTGAATCCCGAGCTGGTGGACCTCAACCAGCTGGGCGAGCGGCTGGTGGCGTCGAGCCGGACGCTGCTGCCCGAGGCCATGCGCGTGGCGTTCCAGCCGGCGCCGGACCTGCCGCGCGTCTACGCCGATCCGCAGCAGATCGAGGAAGCGCTGCTGAACCTGGTGGCCAACGCCCGCGACGCCCTGCCGGGCGAAGGCGTGATCCAGCTCCGCACCGCCGTGGTCGAGCTCGGCCACGAGTTCTGCAGCACGCGGCCCTGGGCCCGTCCCGGCCGTTACGTGCAGGTGACCGTGCACGACGACGGCTGCGGCATCCCGCCCGATGCGCGCGACCACATCTACGAGCCGTTCTACACCACCAAGGGCTTCGGTCAGGGCACCGGCCTGGGGCTCGCGATCGCCTACACCATCTGCAAGCGGCACCACGGCTACCTCGACTTCGAGAGCGAGCTCGACGTGGGCACCACGTTCCATCTGCTGCTGCCGCTGCCGGCGGTGGCGTCGGAGGTCGGACGCCGGGAGGAACCCTGCCTGCCCGAGCCATCGGGTCGGGGGGAACTGCTGCTGGTGGTGGACGACGACGAGATGGTGCGCAACCTGACCCGTCAGATGCTCGAACGCGCCGGCTACCAGGTGCTCAGCGCGCGGGACGGCGAGGACGCCATGGAGCTGTTCATGGCCCATGCCACCGAGGTGGCCGCCCTGGTGATCGACGTCGTGATGCCGCGGATGGACGGCCGCCAGCTCTACGACAACATCAGCGAGCTGCGACCGGGCGTTCCGGTGCTCTTCTGCAGCAGCTACTCGGCCGACCTGCTGGAGTCCGAGTACATGCTTCGCGTCGGCGGCACCCTGCTCGCCAAGCCGTTCCGGGTGGCCGAGCTGCTCCTGCGGGTGAGGCAGGTGCTCGACCAGGGGCAAGCGGCCGGACGCTGACGTGTCCGGCGAGGGGCAGGCTGTCTTCCGCGGGAGACAATCCGCCGATCCGGCGCGGCACGCTGGACTTCCGGCCATCCTTTCAAGTACATTCAGGTCAACTGGTTAACCGGATCGCCGCGCCTGGCATCGTGCGTGCATCGGCACCGCCGTGGCCGGCGGATGCCGTGGTCGGCCCGGAAGGAGAGTCCATCATGCGCGCGCGCAAGCTGATCCTCATCACGCTCCTGATCCTGGCGACCGTGCCGGCCCTGGCCCAGCCGCGGGCCCGCCGGGTGGTCGTCACCCATGGTTCGCACGGCGGTCAGCCGTCGCCGTTCTCGCTGGTCGTCGAGGGTGCGGCCGTCCTGCCGCAGGGCGATCTGGGCGATGATTTCATCGGCACCGACAAGGGCCTCGGCGCCGGCACCGGCTTCGAACTCGGCGGTCGCCTGCGCTACCGGGTGACCCCGCAGACGTCCGTCGGGCCGGCCGTCCACTGGGCCGACTTCGGCGACTGGGACGACGTGTTCGACGACGGCGTCGACCTCGTGCCGTATTACGTCCGAACCTCGGTGCTGCGGGTGGGCCTCGACCTGCAGCAGTTCTTCGGGCAGCCCGACGCGCGCCTACGGCCCTACCTCACCGCCGGCGTCGCGCTCTACCACAACCGCTACGAGGACTGGGTCGAGGGTGAGGGTGTGTTCACGACCTCGTCGAACAACCTCGGCCTGGCGGCCGGTGTGGGCGTGGCCACCGGACCGGTGGAGCTGAGCGCCGTGTGGAACTATAACCCGGTCAAGAACCGGCAGCTGCCCGGCGGCGCCGGGAGCACCGACGACTCCTTCGACTGGAGCTACGTCGCGATCCGGGCCGGCCTCGTCTTCGGCGGTTGATCCCGCGCCTGCCCGCGGGATTCACGCGATGCGAACCTGGTTTTTGCCTGACGGTGACACGCCGCCAGTACCGTGCACGCGGTCCGGAGGGGCGGTCCGCAGGGGGCGGACTGCCGTGCGGCGTGTGACACGGAGGCTCAGGCATGCAGGGTCGGTTGCGAGCGCTGGCGGCGGTTGTGGGCCTGCTGACGGGCCTGAGCCTGGCGGCCACGGCCGGCGACCTCGTCGGCACGGTGCTGGACCAGGATACGGGTGAGGAACTCATCGCCGTCGACGTGGTGCTCATCGGCACCGGCCTCTTCACCCAGACCGACCTCGACGGACGCTTCTTCTTCACCGACCTCGCGGCCGGCGCCTACAACCTGCGGATCTCCTACCTCGGCTACAACACGAAGGTGCTGGCCGACGTGGCCGTGCCCGCCGACGGCGAGAAGCAGATCACCGTGAAGATCGAGAGCTTCCGGGCCGATGCCATCGACGACGTGATGGTCACCGCCACCCGCGTTCTCTCGACCGAGAGCGCCGTGCTGGCCGACCGCAAGAACGCCGCCGTGGTGGGCGACGCCATCTCGGCCGCCCAGATCTCCCGGTCGCCCGACAGCCAGGCCGGCGACGCGATGAAGCGGGTCACCGGCGTGACGGTGCGCGGCGGCCAGTACGTGAACGTGCGCGGTATGCCCGACCGCTACAACGTCACGATCGTCGACGGCGCCGTGGTCACCTCGGTGGACCCCGACCTCGACCGCAAGAGCTTCAACTTCGAGATGATCCCCGCCAGCCTGCTCGCCAGCCTGAAGGTGGTCAAGACTCCGACTCCCGACCTGCCCGGCGACTTCACCGGCGGCCTCGTCGAGATCCGGACCATCGAGTTTCCCGACAAGCCGACCACGTCGGTCTCCATGGGCACCGGCTGGAACTCCGGGGTGACGGGCAAGGACTTCTACCGCGACGCCTACAGCGGCAGCCTGGATGCCCTCGGCTGGGACGACGGCGGCCGCGACCTGCCCGAGGCGGTGGCGGACGCCGGGCCGCGGCCCACCGAGGCCACCGCCTATCCGGACGCGGTCGGCCGGGCGCTCGACAACCGTTGGGGCACGGAGAAGACGGCGGCGCCGCTGCCGTCGTCGCTGTCGATCTCCCACGGCGACCGATACACCCTGTTCGGCCGGGACGTGGGCCTGGTTGCTGCCGTCACCCACAGCGCCGGCAGCGACGTGACCGAGACGTACAAGTCGTACGATCCGACCAGCGAGTACTTCGCGTCGACCAACTACGTCGGCGATGTCCGCGTGGGCGCCCTCTGCAACGTGAACCTGAAGGTGTCCGAACGTCAGATCCTGAGCTTCAAGAACCTGCTCGGGCACACGGCGGAAGAGTCCTACCTCACGGCCTACAAGCTGCTCAACGCCCTCACCTACTGGCACGTGCTCGAGTGGGAGGAGAAGAACCAGCTCACGAGCAGCCTCGGCGGGTCGCACGCCCTGCCCCTCGCGCGCGACCTCGTCTGGGACTGGCAGGTCTTCTACAACGAGAACCGGGCCAAGGAGCCGGACCGCCGCTGGCTGGAGTACAACATGGAGACCGATCCGGTGCGCCTGTTCACCAACCGGCGCCACTGGCTACGCGCCGACGAATACCGGCGCGGCCTGGAAACCAGCCTCACCTGGACCGTCGGCGACGCCGACCGGCCGACGCGCCTGAAGGCCGGGCTCGTGCTCAGCACCCGCCGCCGGGCCGTCGCCAACGCGCCCTACACGGCGCTCGCCGACGGGACCGCCGCCGGCCTGGTCTTCCTGCCGCCCGACCAGATCTTCGCCCCCTCAAACTTCAAGGAGGGGCTGTTCACGCTCCGGTACCAGGACCAGTTCGAAGGCTCGTACGAGGGCAGCCACGTCTCGAACGCCTACTACGCGATGGTGGATGTGCCGTTCGAGCTCTTCCAGGAGGAGTTCCGGCTCGCGGGGGGAGCCCGCCTGGAGAACAACCAGCTGGCCGTCGAGGCCTACGACAAGGGCATCGACGCGACCATTCCCGCCAGCGCGGTTTCCACCGACGTGTTGCCGTCGCTGAACCTCACCTACCAGTACGACGAGAAGACCAACGTTCGCCTGGCCTACTTCAACTCGGTCAACTACCCGGACATGCGCGAGGTGGCCGGGGTGACCTCCGTCGACCTGGTCAACGACTACGCGGTGCTCGGCAACCCCGGGCTGCGTCGGGCCAAGGTGAAGAACTACGATTCGCGGCTGGAGTACTTCCCGGCGTACGGCGAGGTGCTGGCCGTGAGCGCCTTCTATAAGGAGTTCACGGACGCCATCGAGGCCAAGTTCACCGAGAGCTCGTCGTACTGGGACCAGCTGAGCTGGTTCAACGGCGACGGCAAGAACTACGGATTCGAGCTCGAATTCCGCAAGCGCCTCGAGGTCCTCGGCGGCGGATTCTCCGAGCTCACGCTCATGGGCAACTACTCGCGGATCTGGTCGGAGGTGGCCTACCGCCGGCTGCAGAACCCCGACTCGCCCAACGAGTCGGTCCGCAGCGTGCCGGCCACCCGCCAGCTGCAGGGGCAGTCGCCGTGGGTGGTCAACGTGAGCCTCCAGTGGGAAGAGGTCGACTGGGGCACCACGATCGCCGTGCTGTTCAACAAGATCGGCCGCCGGGTCAACTCGCTCTCCGAACAGACCGAGGAGAACATCTACGAGGAGCCCCGCAACCAGCTCGATGCTGCGGTCACCCAGGCGATCCCCGGCGACGGCAAGCTCAAGTTCACCGTCAAGAACATCCTGGGCGAGGACACGCGCTGGAGCCACGACGTCGACCGCAGCGCCGGGTATCGCGATCCACGGACCCTGGCGTACGGCCACGCCTCCGACAGCGCATCGTACAAGCTGTCGCTGAGCTGGAAATTCTGACCCGATCCGCCGGGTCTAACTCAATCGTGACCCACTCCTCGCGAGCAGGTAACACCACCCGCCTATACTGCGCTTCGTTCGTGCTGGTGTACACCAGCCGGCAGGCCTCAGATCGGCGGTCGTCCGCCGACCGGGGGCCCGCCATTCCGAGGCTGACCGGCGGATGACGCGGATCACGGCCATGTCGACCGACTTCCCACCCTGCGGGGTACCCTCACTTGACACCAGGGAAGCGCAGCTTTCGCAAGTCTCACCAAGGAAATGGCATCGGTGGCGAACGTCCGAACCGGGACGACGCCTCTCCATCCTTGCCGAACTCGAATGAGGAGGAGTTCAACTCATGAACAAGGCGACGGTCATGTTCCTCAGCCTGATGCTGCTGGCCTGCGTGGCCCAGGCTGGTCCGGCCCGTGACGCCGGATTCTTCGTCGGCGAGGAGATCATCGGCCCCGTCGGCGGCCCCGATCTCCCCAACCCTTACTATATCAGCGGTGATCGCGTCCTCGATCCCGACACCCTCTACACCCTGCGTGGCCAGGTCTATGTCGAGGACGGTGGCTCGATCACCATTCCGGCCGGCACGCTGATCGTGGGCGAGCCCGCCGGCACGCTGGTCATCAAGCAGGGCGGCCAGATCTTCATCAACGGTACCCTCGAGCAGCCCGTCGTCATGACCTCCTCCCAGGAGCCCGGCCTGCGCGCCACCGGCGACTGGGGTGGCCTCGTGATCCTGGGCCGCGCGCCCATCAACCTCGACCCCGAGACCACCCAGATCGAGGGCGGCATCATCGAGGGTCATTACGGCGGCGACGATCCGTTCGACAGCAGCGGCGTGATCAAGTACGTGCGCATCGAGTACGCCGGCTACCGCTTCGAGGAGGGCAACGAGATCAACGGCTTGACCCTCGGCGGCGTCGGCGCCGGCACCGAGATCCACCACGTGCAGGTCAGCTTCGCGAACGACGACGCCTACGAGTTCTTCGGCGGCACCGTCGATTGCCATCACATGGTCGCCCTGGGCGCCATCGACGAGGACTACGATGTCGACGACGGCTACACCGGCCGCTGGCAGTTCCTCTTCGGCCTGAAGTACCCCGACGTGTATGATCCCACGGGCACCAGCCTGGGCTTCGAGCACGACAGCCGCAACGAACTGCTGCCCCTGTCCTTCCCCATCATCAGCAACTGCACCCTGGTGGGCCCCGAGCGCATCGACGCCCTCGTCGGCAACCTGCCCGCGGGCAACAACCACCAGAACATGGCGGTGCTGCGCGAGAACACCAAGAGCTCGATCTTCAACTCGGCGCTCGTCGGTTTCGTCCGCGGCTTCTCCATCCGCGACGGCTCCATCGACCGCGCCATCGCGGACGAGATGCGGATCCGCAACACCAGCGTGTCGACCATGTACACCGGTTACAACGGCGACGCGCATGACACCCCCCGCTGGGCCGACATCGTGACCTGGTTCGGCAATCCCCTGTACAACAACGCCGGCGCCACCCAGCGCATGCCCAGCACGGTCGGCCTGACCAACATGGACGACCTCACCGATCCCCAGCCCCAGCCGCTCGAGTTCTCCGAGCTCGACGGAACCGCCGACTTCAGCGACGCCTACCTCGCCGATGTCGCCGGCCGCTACAGCTTCGACACCGCGGCCAACTACCGCGGCGCGTTCATCCCCGGCATCCCCATGTCCCAGCAGTGGACCGCCGGCTGGACGGATTTCGATCCCCAGAACACGATCCATTTCGTGGGCGTGGAGAACACCGGTGAGCTGCCCCTGGCCAGCGCCTCGGTGAGCAACTACCCCAACCCGTTCAACCCCGCGACCACCCTCAAGTTCTCGGTGCCCCGCACCGGCCGCGTCAGCCTCAAGGTCTTCGACGTGTCCGGCCGCGTGGTCGCCGATCTGCACGAGGGCACGCTGGCCGCCGGCCAGTTCACCCTGGATTTCGACGGTGCCAGCTTGAGCAGTGGCACCTACTTCGCGCGTCTGCAGGGCAACGGCTTCGAAGCCGTGCAGAAGATGCAGCTCGTGAAGTGACGACCGTTCGAGCTGACGGGCGCTTCCGGCGCCCGCAGCTCAACGCTCGACGACCGTTCGAGCTGACGGGCGCTTCCGGCATCCGCAGCTCAACGCCCGACGACCGTTCGAGCTGACGGGCGCTTCCGGCATCCGCAGCTCAACGCCCGACGACCGTGCGAGCTGACGCGCCAGGCGCGCACAAGGTCGAGCGGTCGACGGGCAGGAGGTTGGAAGCGGCCCCGCTGGCTTGCCCCGCGGGGCCGCTTCTTGAGCTTCCCGCTGGCGGAGCTTGCAGAGAATTAACACGGCCATGACTCCGACTTGACGGAGTTCCGATAGCTTGGTTTGCGCTGTCTCGACCGTCACCAGAAGGGATCGGCTCATGTCACGAATCTTCGCCGCCGTTGCGGCCTTCGTCCTGCTCCTGGCGGTCACGGGCTCGGCCCAGACGGCCGGGGAGCTGTCGGACACGGTGGACCAGACCATCGGCATCGCCAAGGATACCCAGCAGCTGAAGGACACCTGGGCCACCGAACGGGCCGAGCTCGAGAACCGCTACCGGACGGCCAAGGCCACGGTCGCCTGGCTCGAGGAGCGGCTCGCGGTCGAGCGGCAGCGGGCCACGGCCCTCGATGACCGCGTGGGCGAGCTCAGGCGGCGGCTGGACGAGTCGGGCCGGCTGCAGGCCGTGATCCAGGACTCGCTCGTGGCCGTGCTGCATCGCCTCGACCGGGTCGTGGCGGCCGACATGCCGTTTCTGCCGGTCGAGCGGCAGGTGCGGCTCACGGCGTTGCGCGCCGAGCTGGCCAAGCCCGAGGTGACGTCGGCCGAGAAGCTGCGCCGTCTGCTGGAGGCCATGCTCGTGGAGGCCCAGTACGGCGAGTCGGTGGAGGTGAGCCAGGAGAAGATCGAGCTCGCGGGGCAGGAGACCTTCGTGGACATGCTGCGCATCGGTCGGCTGGCGATGTTCTGGCGAACGCCCGACGGCACGCAGGTCGGGACCTGGAACCCGGTCAGCGGCCGCTACGAGCCGCTGCCTGACGGTGAAACGCGGACGATCCAGAAGGCCATGGAGATGGCCTCGCGCATGCGTCCGGTGCAGCTCCTGTCCCTGCCCCTCGGGAGGATCCAGCCGTGAAACGAATGCTGACCATCGTCCTGGCCGCGCTCGTGCTCGCGACCGCGGCCCAGGCCCAGGACGTGCGCGAGGCGGCCCGCCAGGCGGCGGAAGCCCGGGCGGCGCAGGAGCAGGCGGCCGCGAAGGCCGAGGCCGAGATCCTCGAGGATCGGACGCGCCTCCTGTCCGAGGTCGAGCGGCTGGAGGCCGAGCAGAAACGGCTCGAGCAGGAACTCGATGCGGTGCAGAAGCACATGGAGACCCAGGAGGCCACGCGGTTGCAGCTGGCCGACCGCTGGGCCGGCAGCGAGCTGGATTTCAAGGAGATCTCCGGCAACGTGCGGCTCGCGGCCAAGAACGTGGAGACCCTGGTGCACCAGTCGCCGTTGACGGCCAACCACCCCGATCGCCTCGCGAAGGTGTCGCCCCTGCTCGATCCCGGATATTTCCCGGATATCGACGACATCAGCGGCCTGGCGGCCGTGCTCTTCGACGAGATCCGCCTCTCGGGTCAGGTGCGCCTGGACACCGAGGAGTTCGTGGGCCGTGACGGCCAGGAGACCCGGGGCACCGTGCTGAGCCTCGGCAAGTTCACCGCCGCCTACCAGACGCCCGAGGAGACCGGCTTCCTGAGCTATTCGCCCGAGTCGCACCGGCTGGTCGCGCTCTCGACCCTGCCCAAGGGCGGCATCGCCCACGACCTCAGGGGCTACCTGGCCGGGACCAGCGACAAGGTGCCGCTGGACATCTCCGCCGGCGGCGCCCTGCGCCAGGTGAGCCACCAGACCACGCTCTGGGAACAGTTCCAGGCCGGCGGCCCCATCGTCTGGCCGATCCTCGGCCTGGCGGTGGCGGCCCTGTTCATCGTCATCTACAAGCTGGTCTACCTCAACCTGGTGGCCGGCAACACGAGCCGGCTGATGGGTCGGATGAACGAACTGGCGGCGGACGGCAAGTGGGATGCCTGCGAGAACCTGGTGTCCGGCAGGCGTTCCCCGGTCGTCCATGTGCTCTCGGCCGGCCTGGAGGTGCGCCAGGCCGACCGACAGACCCAGGAGAGCGTGCTGCAGGAGGCCATCCTCAACCAGCTGCCCAAGGTGGAGCGCGGCATGGCGGTGCTGGCCATGCTCGGCGCCGTGGCGCCGCTGCTGGGACTGCTGGGCACCGTGACCGGCATGATCGACACGTTCCGGGTGATCACCCTCTACGGCACGGGCGACCCCAAGCTCATGTCCGGCGGCATCTCCGAGGCCCTGGTCACCACCGAGCTGGGCCTCGCCGTCGCGATCCCGATCATGCTCCTGCATACCTTCCTGAATCGCCGGGTGTCCCACATCATCGGCGAGATGGAGGAGAAGTCGGTGCAGCTCTGCAACATCTTCCAGAAGCACCGCCTTGGCAAAGCGCTGAACGCCCGCGGAGCCACGGGATGAACGACCTGTTCTGGGAGGCGTGGGAGTACCTGCAGCAGGGCGGCTGGGTGATGATCCCGCTCGGCCTCGCGTCCCTCTCCATGTGGGTGCTCATCTTCGACCGCCTGGCCGAATACGCCGCCTTCAGCCACGGCGACATCGGCATGCGGGAGGCCCTGGCCGTGCTCGACGGCACCGCGGACGAACCCGCGGGCGGCGGCGGCCTGCGCCGTGCGCTGCTCGTGCGCTTCCTCGCCGAGCGCAGCGGCGACGCCGACCTCGACCGCAATATCCTGCAGCAGCTCATGCTGAACCTCCGGCCGCGCATCCGGCAGCACCTGGCCATGATCGCCATCCTGGCCGCCATCGCGCCGCTGCTGGGCCTGCTGGGCACGGTGCTGGGCATGATCGAGACCTTCGAGGTGATCGCCCTGTTCGGCACCGGCAACGCCAAGGCCATGGCGGGCGGCATCTCCGTCGCCCTGGTGACCACGCAGGCGGGGCTGCTGGTCGCGATCCCCGGCATGATCGTGTCCGGCGCGCTGGTGCGGCGGGCCCGCCGCCTGGAAGTCCGCCTCGACGAGTTCAGCCACCTGCTGGACCGCACGCTCAAACACCAGTTGCAGGCCCGGCAGGCCAGGGCCTAGGAGCACGCCGATGATCAACGTCCGGGGTACGATCCGCGGGGGCAACGACAACGTCGACGTGAACATGTCGCCCCTCATCGACATGGTCTTCCTGCTGCTGATCTTCTTCGTGGTGACCACGTCGTTCGTCAAGGAGTCGGGCATCGAGGTGTCGCGGTCGACGGCGTCGACGGCCGAGGTGAAGGAGAAGGCGTCGATCATGATCGGCATCTCCGGCGACGGCGAGGTCTACATGGAGGGCAAGCAGGTGGACGTGCGCTCGGTGCGCGGCCTGGTCGAGCGGGCGCTCGCCGAGGACCCGGAGGCGGGCGTGGTGGTCGTGGCGGACAAGGACTCGGCCACCGGCGACGTGGTCAAGGTGATGGACCAGTGCCGGCTCGCCGGCGCCGGGAGCGTTTCGCTGGCCGCCAAGCGCGAGGGCGAGGAGTGATGGTGCGCCGGTTCGGTCGCGCGGCGCTGCTCGTGATGGTGGCGTGCGCCGTGAACCTGGGCCTGCTGGGTGTGACCACGGTGTTGTCGCAGGAGCGCGACCGGCCCCAGGACATCAGCGAGCCCGTCGGGGTCAGCCTCGTGTCGCTGAAGGCGCCGGAACCGCCGAAGCAGGAAGAGGTGAAGGATCCCGAACCGCCGCCGCCCCAGGACAAGCCGGACTTCGCGCCGGACCTGGTGGCGCCGGGGCTGGGAGATTTCGCCGGCCCCAGCATCGGGGTCGCGATCAACATCGGCGGGGTCAGCCGCGACGCGGCCCGCACGGACTTCATCTTCGACTCCGCCGACCTCGACCGGGCGCCGGAGGTGGTCTCCCGGGTGAACCCCGAGTACCCCTACCAGGCGCGCGAACGCGGGATCGAGGGCTACGTGGCCGTGAAGGTCCTGGTGGCCGCCGACGGCAGCGTCCGCCAGCTCAACATCCTCAAGGCCAAGCCGTCGGGCGTGTTCGAGACCGCCGTCCGCAAGGCCTTGCCCGGCTGGCGTTTCCAGCCCGGCGAGGTGGGTGGCGAACCGGTCACCGCCTGGGTCACCACCACGCTGCATTTCCGGTTGAACTAGGAGGGTTCCCTGATGAAAGCATGCATCGTCGCGCTGCTCGTCCTGGTGGCCGTGGCGGCCGTCGCGGCCGAGGGTGGCGTGGAAGCCACCCGGTACGAGGGGGGCACGGGCCAGCGCTACGTCGACCCGAGCGACATGTCACAGGTGCCGCGCCTGGTGCGCAAGACGCTGTTCCGGGCCATCACGAAGGCCAAGCGGGGCGAGCACGCCGAGGCGGTCGCGATCCTCGGCGAGCACCTGGCTGAGCACCCCGACCAGGACCATCCGCTGGTCCGGTACCACCTGGCCGTGAGCGAGGACGCGCTCGAGGAGTACGGCGAGGCGAAGGCGCAATACAGCCGGGCCGTGGACATGGAGCCGCGCCTGGCCGCCGCCTGGTTCGGCCTCGGTCACGTGGAGTACACGCTCGGCCACTACGCGAGCAGCGGCGCGGCCTTCCTGCGCGCGTTCAAGACCTCGTCGGACCCGCGTCCGGAGACCCTCTACTTCGCCGCCGCGGCGTTCATGCTGGCCGAGGATCAGGCGGCGGCGGCGCCGCTGCTGACCGAGCTCTGCAGCGGCAACTGGGGCGTCCCGCGCCACGAGTGGTATGCCCAGCTGGCGGCTTGTGCCCTGGACCTCGAGCAGCCGGCCCTGGCCCAAGAGCGGCTCGCGGCCTATCTGCAGGCCCAGCCCGACAACCACGAGGCCTGGTTCCTCCAGTACCAGTTCGAGGTCGGTCAGAAGCATTACCGCGAGGCCGCGGTCGCGCTCACGGTCGTCGGCTACCTGCGGGAGCTGACCCCGCGGGAGCAACGGACCCTCGGCGACCTCTACAACGTGGCCGCGGTGCCCGCCCTGGCATGCGCGCGGTACCGCAGGGCCATGGACGGGCAGACGCCCGCGGCCGACGACTACGAACGCCTGGTGTCGGCGTACGTGGCCTCGCACGACCTCGACGCCGCTCTGGACGCCCTCGAGCGGGGGCTCGACGACGATCCCACGCCGCGCCTCTGGTCGCTCCTCGGCGACATCCACTACCTGCGCAAGGAGTTCGCCGCGGCCGCCGACGCCTTCGCCCACGTGGCCGAACTGGATCCGGAGAACGGACGGCCCTGGTTGATGATCGGCTACTGCAACATCGAGCTGGGCAACCGGGGGCCCGCCATCCAGAACCTCGTGAAGGCGGCCAAGTTCGAGGACCAGGCGGACCTCGCGGTGCGGCTGCTGGACCGGGCGCGCAAGCTGAAGCAGACCTGAGGCGGCCTGTCAGCGGGCCACCAGCACCACCACCGAGTGCCAGGAGAGTTCGAGGCGGTCGGATCCCACCGCGGGGGCGTCCGACCGCTCGACGACATCCAGGGGCGCGGCGGCCGCGGTGTCGACGACCTTGTGCCAGGCGAGGTTGACCGGCAGCGGCGGCAGCTCGAAGGTCAACGGCCGCCACCAGCTGTTGGCGATGACGTGCACCTGCGGCTCGGAGCGTTCTCCCTCGAGGGTCCAGGCCAGGCTATGGGAGGTCGGGCTCCAGTCGGGCTTGCCGACCACGACGCCGTGCCAGCTGACGTCGCCCTTCTCGAGGTGGCTGGTCGCGCGCCAGAAGCGATCGCGTCCGAGCTGCGGGACCGACGCGGCCAGCGCCGCGAGCCGACGGGTGAAGCGCAGCAGGTCGGCCTGGCTCTCGACCTGCCGCCAGTCGAACCAGCCGAGCGGGTTGTCCTGGCAGTAGGCGTTGTTGTTGCCCTGCTGGGTGCGGCCGACCTCGTCGCCCATCCAGAGCATGGGGCGGCCATGGCTGAAGAACAGCAGCGCCAGGGCGTTGCGCTGCTGCCGCCGCCGCACCTCGCGGACGGCCGGCGCGGTCGCCGGACCCTCCACGCCGCAGTTCCAAGACAGGTTGTGGTCGTTGCCGTCGCGGTTCTCCTCGCCGTTGGCCTCGTTGTGCTTGCGGTTGTAGGCCACGAGGTCGGCGAGGGTGAACCCGTCGTGGCAGGTGAGGAAGTTGATGCTGCGTGACGGGCGGTCGCGCGGTCCCTTGAAGAGGTCGGGACTGCCGATCACGCGCGCCATCAGGGCCTCGATGGTGCCCTCGTCGCCGCGCAGGAAGCGGCGCAGGTCGTCGCGGAAGGGGCCGTTCCACTCGGCGAAGCGCTGGCCGGGGAACGCCCCCACCTGGTACAGGCCGGCCGCGTCCCAGGCCTCGGCGATGAGGTCGGTGCCGGCGAGCACCGGATCGGTCTCGATGCCCAGCAGCAGGGGCGGGCGGAGCATGGGCTGGCCGCGGCCATCGCGCGTCAGGATGCTCGCGAGGTCGAAGCGGAAACCGTCGACCCCCATCTCCTGCACCCAGTAGCGCAGCGACTCGATGATCAGGCGCAGGGTCACCGGATGGTTGCCGTTGAACGTGTTG
Source organism: Candidatus Krumholzibacteriia bacterium (assembly GCA_041390065.1). GTDB lineage: Bacteria > Krumholzibacteriota > Krumholzibacteriia > LZORAL124-64-63 > LZORAL124-64-63 > Glo-17. The sequence goes on along the minus strand of JAWKQQ010000006.1, from coordinate 104,075 downwards.
CCGCAGCCGGAATAGTTGGCGAAGCGGCTGCGGTCGCGCTCGAGGATGTAGTACGACCGGTTGCCGAGGCCGCGGAAGCCGAGCGTGGGGCCGCCGTCGCCGCCCTCGGCGGTGTGGTTGTAGACGACGTCGAGGTAGACGCGGATGCCGGCCGCGTGCAGCGCGGCCACCATGGCCCGGAACTCGCGGACCGGGCCCTCGGGCGAGCGGTCGCTGCTGAAGAGCGGGTGAGGGGCGAAGAAGGCGAGGCTGCTGTAGCCCCAGTAGTTGGTGAGTCCCGGGGGTGCGTCCTGGGGGTCGAACGCCTGGATCGGCAGCAGCTCCACCGCGGTCACGCCGAGGTCCCGCAGGTGGTCGATCCGATCGATCACGCCGGCGTAGGTGCCCCGGCGTTCGGGCGCGACGCCGCTCGCCGGATCCCGGGTGAAGCCGCCCACGTGCAATTCGTAGATGAACTCCCGTCCCGGCCGCTTCGGCAGGCAGGCCGGGCCGGGCGACGCGGATCCGACGACCACCGCGCGTAGGGCCCGGGCGGTGTTGTCGCCGGCGCGCGCGGCGGCCCGTCGATCGTAGATCTCGTAGCCGACCACCGCCCTGGCGTACGGATCGAGCAGCAGCTTGTCGGGATCGAAGCGGTGCCCCTGCGCCGGCTGGCGGGGGCCCAGGGCCCGCAGGCCGTAGACCTGGCCCGGACCGCAGCCGGGCACGAAGCCGTGCCAGTAGTCGGCGGTGCGCACCAGGGGCAGGACCCGGGACGGCCGGGCGGCGAGCGGATCGTCGAACAGCACCAGGTCCACCCGGTCGGCGTGGCGGGAGTAGACCGAGAAGTTCACCCCGCCGTCGCCGGGGGTCGCCCCCAGGGGCGCGGCGGCGCCGGGCAGGATCTTGGCCGTCACCAGAGGTTTCCGTCCTTCCAACTCGGTGTCAAGTCGCTCCCGTCGCGGCCGATCATGGGGTGACCCGAACGATATCGCCCCGCGGGAGAAGCACGATGATCAAGGAAACCATGGCCGCCATCGGCCTGGCAAGTCGCCGGGCGGCGGCAACCACGCTACCGCGAGCAGACTGGACGTCCCAGATCGCCCACGTGCGCGAATGGTCGTTCGCCATGCCGCACCTGACGCGGGTGACCGTGGCCAACAGCCCCGTCCACCAGATCTACATCGGGCCGTCCCGCAGCCTCCTGCAAGCGCTCGGCCCGGACGACGGCCGCCGTCGGCAGGTCATGGAACAGTTCCTGGAGACCTTCAAGGTCAACCTGCTGGCCGCCCTGCCGTCCAAGCGTCCGATCCTCAGCTGGGAGACCCTGGCGCCCAGCGCCGAGCCCTGGGTCCTGCGCGGCGTCCGCAGCTTCATCCTGCGGCACCACGCCGCGGCGGGCAATCTCTATCTCATGGCCGACCTCGCCTCGCGGCAGGAGTACGAGTCGATGCGCGATGCCGAGTGGCTCGAGCAGCTCGCGGCCCAGCTCCTGCCCGACGACCTCGGTCGGATCGACTGCATCGAGAACCAGGTCATGCTCGACCGCGTGACCACCTTCCTGACCCGTTGCGAGCATGACGTGGAGCTGCTCCTGCCGGGTCCCGACGGCGAGGTGCACTGCGTCAACGGCGTCGTCCTGCGCCGGGTCAAGCGCGAGGAACAGCCGGCGTTGCAGCTGAGTCTGGATCTGGACCGGCGAGCGGGCGTCGAGCTGAAGCCGGGCTGCGAGATCGAGGGTGCGTTCGGCGCGGCCGGGCGGGTCTTCCGCTTCCGCACCGCATGCCTCGGCACGGCCGAGTTCTCACTCGACAGCCTCGGCCAGCTGCCGGTCTTCGACCTCGCCGTACCCCGCCGCTATCACCTCGACCAGCGGCGCCGCTACTACCGCGTGCCGCCGGCCGAGGCGCTGGCCGCACGCCTGACCGTGCTCGCCACCGGATCCGAGGGCGAGGATGAGGCGGCCGACGCCGACGGCCTGGCCGTGTGCGAGGCCACCGTCGACGATCTCAGCTTCTCGGGCGCGGGGCTCGCCTTCGCCGGGACGGTGCCCGCGGCGGTGGCCGCCGGTGCGAAGGTCAGGGTCGACCTCGACGGCAGCGAACTGCCGCGGCCCCTGAGCGTCACCGGGATGGTGCGGCGCGTGCAGAGCCTGCCTTGCGGCCGCGGTCGCCAGGAGACCCACGTGGGCCTGGAGTTCGTGGTCTCGAGCGTGGCCGATCGCGATGCCACCCAGCTGATCCGCCAGTACGTGATGGCGCGGCAGCGGGGACTCCTGTCGCAACGCAGCCGGGACGCGGTCACCAGTCGAAATTGAAATCGGTTATCCGACCTGAACTGGCGAACGAGACGACCGGATCCAGCACAACGGACCATGGCACGGGTCTTGTACCCGGCTCCCGGCGGGGTGGAGCGCTCGATGACTCGCGACCCCGATTCGCCACAACGGTGTCCCGCCGCTCGCAGATTGCGAAGGAGAACCCCGGGATGTCTTGCAGAACGCACTATCAGAGGGGTTTGAAGGTGTCGCTGAAGCCGCGCGCGATCCTCCTCGTGACCACCGCCCTCGTCATGGCCCTGGCCACGACGGCGGCGGCGTTCGACCACCTCGAGATCACGGTGGTCAACCCGCACATCGTGGCCGGACGCCCGGCCGTGACCATGCAGACGCCGTTCAGCGTCCACATCCGCGCCGTCAACGGCGACGGCTCCACCGACACCGCCGCGGACTTCATCAACGCCCGTCTGGTCTCGCCGGACGTGGCGGCCAACCTGCCGGCGGCGAACTACCTGCAGAACGGCGAGCGGCAGTTCGACGGTGTGGAGTTTCTTGCCGCCGGCCGACCGGTTCGTCTACAGGTGAACGACCTCGACGATCCGTCGGTGCCCACGGCCGAGGTGTTGATCGACTGTTATCGCCCGGTGGACCGATTCGCCGTGTCCGTGCCCGCGGGCACCAAGTACGTCGATCAGGCCATCACGGCGACCATCACGGCGCTCGACGTCTTCGGCGCCACGGTGCTCAACTTCCGCGACAACGTGCTCCTGCGGGCCGAGGTGGGCCATTTCTCCACCGGCCCGACCATCCTGGTGCCCGGCACGTCGTTCGCCGACGGCACCGTGCAGCAGCAGGTGACGTTCTGGGGCACCGATCCGGTGACCCGCGAGAACATCCTCTACGCGCTCGGCTCGGTGGTCTACGACGGCTACAGCACGCCGGCCGCGGGCCAGGCCACGGTCGCGCCGCTGCTGCCGGGCGCGGCGGCCGCCATCGTCCTGCTGCTGCCCGGCGAGTCGCTGACCCCGGGCGTCAGCCCCGGCAAGTCGGGCATGCCCAACAGCCAGACCTCGGGCGCCAGCTTCGGCGGCGAGCGGATCTACGCCACGGACCAGCACTGGAATCCCGTACAGGCGGGCCCCTATCCCACGATCACCTGGACGAGCGACGACCCCGACGCCGGCGTGGTGCTGCCGGCGCCCGCGGTGATGGGCGGCAATCCCGAGACCAGCTACGCGCTCACCCTCATCCGTTCCGGCACCACCCGCGTGACCGCCACGGCGAGCGGCGCCATCGCCGGCACCAGCCGCAGCGACGTGATCATCAATCCCGAGGGGCTCGACCACTTCGAGTTCGACCCCGGCATCTGGGATCCCGCCGACCCGCAGGTGACGACGATCCCGTTCAACCTGCGCATCATCGCCCGCGACTCCAACGACAACGTCTTCCCGCTGAACGGCCAGGTGAGCCTGCGCGCGCGCATCGGCGCGGCCGACGAATCCGCCGACTACATCATCACCAGCAACAGCAACTTCGTGAACGGCCAGCTCGACGCCCTCGTGCAGGTGACCAAGCGCGGCTTCTCCGCCTACATCATCGTCGACAGCGGCGTGGTCGGCGCGTCGCCCGCGTTCCAGGTCAACGCCGGTCCCTGCGAGAAGATCCTGATGACGTTCCCGGGCGAGACCTGGGTGAACGGCCTCAACGACCCCGACTTCAGCGGCAACCTCGGCGTGCCCAACTCCGTGACCGCGGGCGACATCATCACCCCGGTGACCGTGCGTCCCGTCGACCGCTACAACAACCTGGCGCCGGGCACGCGCAACGTGACCCTGAGCTGCCCCACGGGCTATTTCTCGATGCCCGACTACCCGTCGAACATCGTGCAGATCAGCAACCCGACCGACGTGCGGATCGTCCTGCGGACGGCGTCGGACACCCAGGTGCTGCGGGCCCAGAGCAGCGGCCTGGACCCCAATACCTCGAGCCAGGTGTCGGTGTCGCCGGCGCCGTGGCAGCGTCTGGCCGTGCAGGCGCCGGGCGAGACCCTGGCGCCGGGCATCTTCGACAGCCTGGAGGACGACGGCAAGCTCGGCGACCCCAGCACCCAGGACGCCGGCGTGAGCTTCAACGTGCGCGTGTTCGCCACCGACCAGTACTGGAACCCGGTCAGCGACAGCTCGCCGGTGCTGCCGATGAGCATCGACTTCTCCAGCAGCGACCTCGCGGCCGTGCTGCCCAGCAATCCCCAGCAGCTCAACGATAACCTGGGCGACTTCCAGGTGGCCCTGGTGACCCTGGCCGACCCCAACCGGCAGACCATCGAGGTCACCGACCGGGTGACCGGCCGCTCCGCCTACGCCACCATCCCGGTGCGGGCCGGCCTCATCGACCACTTCGACATCGGCATCAACAGCCGGTCCAACCCGACGCCGGCCGACGTGCTCGACCCGATCCCCGACCACCGCGCCGGCAGCTCGCTGCCGAACGTGACCATCATCGCGCGCGACATCTTCGGCAACCACATCAACGACTACGCCGAAGAGGTGACGCTGTTCGTCAGCCATGGCACCGGCATCCTGACCCCGACGGTGGCCGACCTCAGCGATGGCCTCGGCAGCGGCGGCTACCAGGGCGCCTGGCGCGGTCCCATCCAGATCACCCGCGCCGGCCAGGACGTGCGGCTGTTCGTGCGCGAGGAGACCTACGCGCTGACCGACAGCTCCAACACCTTCGACGTGTTCGCCGACGCGCCGGACTACGCCAACCTGCTGGTGCTGTTGCCGGGCGAGACCCACACCCCGGGCATCCTGCCGGGCAAGGTGGGCACCCCGGTGCCCGTGGGCGCCGGCGATCCGGTCACCGCCACGGTGCTGGCAACCGACGCCTGGTACAACCCGGTGGCGGCGCGGCCGCAGATCCACTTCACCAGCAGCGGCTTCTTCCAGATGATCTCGCCCAACGACCAGGCCCTCGACATCGACGGCACCGGCGAGTTCGACTTCTTCTTCAAGGCGGCCCAGGTCCATGCCCTGGCCATCAACGACCTGATCAACCCGGCGGTCAACGACACGTCGACCGTCGGCGTCGTGGCCGGCGACTACGATCGCCTGATGCTCCTCATGCCGGGCGAGACGCCCCAGCCGGGCGGCCCGGAATCCGACGGCAAGACCGGCTCGCCCACCCCGCAGACCGCGAGCCTCGAGTTCGACGTGCGCGTGCGGGCCACCGACCAGTTCTGGAACCTGGTCGACTCGGCCAGCGAACGCATCCACCTCGCGAGCGACGACGGCAGCTTCACGCCGACCAACCCGCTGAACAACAACCAGCCGCTGGTGGGCGGCGAGCTCGTGATGCCCCTGTACCTGACGACGCCGGGCTACGTCACCCTCCTCGCCTCGGCGCTCGACCATACCGACATCACGGGCCAGGCCGCGACGGTCGAGGTCCAGCAGGGCGCGCAGTACCGGATCGACGTGCCGGCGTCGGCCTTCGTGGGCCCGCCGTCGACGTTCAGCATGACCATCAGCCTGGTCGACGAGAACGGCGATCCGCTGCCGACGGCCAACAACTGGGTCACCATCGAGGCCCTCAAGAGCAACCTCGAGCCGGCCAGCAGCACGCTGCAGATCACCAGCGCCCAGCTGTCCGCGGGCACGGTGACCCTCGCCGCGCAGGCCTACAACACGGTCGAGGACATCGTCGTCCGCATCACCGACATCTCCGGTCGCCAGAGCTACAGCTCGACGATCGCCATGCAGGCCAACGGCCTCGAATACGTGGTGACGGTCAACACCGCCCAGCCGCTGCGGGTGGGCCCGCCGGCCACCTTCCCGGTGCTCGTGCGGCTGCGTGACGTCGACACCCAGACCCTCATCAACTCCGACCGCCGCTTCGACGTGAGCATCCACGAGGCCGCCACCGGCCTCGGCCTCGGCGTGGTCGGCGTCCCGAACCAGCGCCTGGACCACGGCACGGTCACGTTCCAGGAGAGCTACACCCGCGCCGGCAACATCTACGTCACCGTCACCGACAGCACCGGCCTGTCGGGCTCGAGCCCGGTCTTCTCCCTCGGCGCCGACGGCTACAAGCGCCTGCAGATCGTCGCCCCCGGCGAGATCGTGGAGGCCGGTCGTCCGGAGTACGACGCCTCGGGCAAGAGCGGCGCTCCGGTGGTGCAGCGCTCGGGCGAGCCGTTCCCGATGACCGTCCGCGCGGTCGACCAGTACTGGAACCTCGCCGACACCACCTCGGTGGGCATCCTGCGCCTGGTGGCCAGCGACGGTTCGTTCAGCGAGGACGGCAACCCCGATCAGAACTACGTGCCGTTCGTCAACGGCCGGCGCACGTTCAACGGCTTCCTCACCGACGAGGGCACGGTCTCGGTCTCGGTCTACGACGAGCAGGACATCGCCACGCCGTCGCAGACCACCTACATCCCCGTCGATCCGCCGTTCGAGTACGAGATCACCGTGCCCGCCACCGCGTCCACCGGCCCGGTGCCCGGCTTCCAGGTCACCGTCAAGCTCATCGATCCGGTGACCGGCAACGTGGTGCCGACGGCGCACAACCGCTTCCGCATGACGCCCTTGCAGCCCAACCAGGGCGCGGCCAACGGCGAGTTGGGCATCACCGAGGCCCAGCTGATCGGCGGCGTCTGCGTGCTCAACCAGCAGAGCTACGACACGGTCGAGGACATCATCATCCGCGTCGACGACGACTACGAGCGCGAGGCCTTCAGCACCGTCATCGAGATGGACTCGGGCGGCCTCTACTACGCCGTCACGCTGCCCGACAGCGCGCGCGTCGGCCCGCCGCAGACCTTCACCCTCGACGTCGAGCTCATCGACAGCAACACCGGCGAGCGTGTCACCACCCAGGATCGCCTGTTCGACATCCAGGTGATGAGCGCGCAGACCGGTCTGCCGGGCACCGGCCACCTCGAGGTGGTGCAGGGCATCCTGCAGGCGGGACACCGCTCGATCGCCCAGGCCTACAGCCGGGCCGAGGACATCTTCATCCAGGTCAGCGACACCACCGGCGTGATCGGCATCAGCAACACCTGCCGCATGCTGGCCGACGGCTTCAAGCGGATCCAGATCGTGGCCCCCGGCGAGCTGCCGGCTCCCGGCGCGCTGACCGGCAACGGCAAGAGCGGCGAGGTGCTCACGCAGCAGGCCGAGGTGCCGTTCACGGTCACCGTCCGCGCGGTGGACCAGTACTGGAACCTGGTCGAGACGATCGACGACGGCGCCATCCAGCTCGCCAGCAGCGGCGGCGCCCTCGATCTCGTCGACGCCGACGACGCCGACGCCCCGTTCATCGGCGGCAGCCGCGACATCGAGATCGTGCTGGGCAACCCCGGCCTGATCGCCGTCTTCGCCAACGACCCCGACCACCCGACGGTGTCCAGCGGGCGCGTGGACATCCCCGTGAACGAGGCCGAGTACCGGATCGTGCTGCCCACCCCGGCCGTCGTCACGGCCGGCCCGCCGGCCACCTTCACGGTCACCGTGCGCCTCGTGAATCCCGAGACCGGCGGCCGGATCAACGCGGGCGGCTCGTTCGAGATGACCGCGCTGCGCCCCGACCGCAGCGCCGCCAGCGCCACGCTGGGCATCGGGTCGGGCACCCTGGTCGCGGGCGAGGCCGTCGTCAGCGGCCAGCACTATCCGGCGAGCGAGGACATCGTCATCCGCGTGCGCGACAGCCGCGGCCGCACGAGCTACAGCGACGTGCTCACCGTCGTCCCCGAGGGCGTGCGCTACGAGCTCGACGTGCCCGACGAGGCCGTCGCCGGCGTGCCGTTCACGATGGGCGTGCGCCGCGTCGATATCGTCACCGGCGAGATCGTCACCAGCGACGACCGCACCTTCCTGCTGACCGCGTACAGCGGCAACGCGCCGCGGCCCGACTTCAACCTCTCGCCCGCGGGCGTGCTCGCCGACACGGTCGGCACCACGGTGGCCGGCGTGCGGGAGTTCCCCTTCCAGAGCTACGACCGGGCCGAGACGATCTTCATCAAGGTCTCCGACGATCTCGGCGAGCAGTTCTTCTCCGAGCCGATCGTGGTGCGGCCCGCGCCGGTGTCGATCTGCCAGCTGGTGGTCGAGGACCTGCCCGGCCAGCCCCTCGACCGCGCCCTGCGTCCCGGCGACCAGGTCTTCCTGCGGGTGACCGCGACCGACGCCTCGGGCAACGCGGTCTCGGGCACGCCGATCACGATCTGGCTGCTCGAGGGCGACGCCTCGCTCGGCTCGTTGCGCGCCGCGTCGGTCCCGCTGGTGGCCAACGTCAACGGCGAGGCGACCTGCGACCTCTACGCCGACGCCCACGGATCGGTCGACCTCGTGCTGCAGGCCGCGGCCGGCGACGCGTTGTCGGCCCCCGTCGCGGTCGAGCTCCTCGGCCCGCCGATCACCTCGCTGGGCCTGTTCCCCGAGGCCGTGGCCTACAGCGACGGGTTCTACGTGCTGCCGACCACGGAGATCAGCCTGGCGTCCGTCGTCGAGGGGCCCGAGGCGGTGCAGGGGGTCTGGTACGACGTGGACGTCACCGACGACCCGCGGCCCCGCAACCTCTACGAGGGGCCCTTCAGCCTGCTCGACCTCGGCGACGACGCCGTGGCGCCCGGCCGCCACGTGCTCCGGTTCTACGCCGAGGAGACCGGCGGCGTCAGCGAGGCCGTCCGGAGCATCGTGCTCTACATCGCGGCCGACCTCGCGCTCGATCGCGAGATCACCAACCGGCCGAATCCCTTCGCGGCCGGCCGCGAGCAGACCGTGGTCATCTTCCGCGCGCGGGAGTCCGGCACGGTGAACGTCGTCTTCTACACCCTCTACGGCGACGTGGTCTTCCAGGCCCAGAAGGCGGTCACCGCCGGCGCCGTCGAGGAGTTCGTCTGGGATGGCCGCAACGGCAAGGGCCACGTGGTGGGTAACGGCGGCTACGTCTGCCGGGTCCACGGCGCGGGCCTCGACCTGCAGCGCAAGATCGCGGTGGTGAAGTGATGCGCACCCCGAGCGGAGGCACCATGAAGAGGCTCGTCATCACCCTCGCCCTGTTGGCGTGCGCCGCCACGGCCCTGGCCGTCAACGACGGCGGCGTGCCCGGCGGCTACCTGCGGTACGGCGCCAGCGCCCGCAGCCTGGCCCTCGGCAACGCCGTCACCGGCCTGGCCGACGACGTGGCCGTGAGCTACTGGAACCCCGCGGGCTACGCCCAGCTGCGCACCATGGAGCTGGCGGCCATGGGCGCGAACCTCGGCTTCGACACCCGTTACGGATTCGTGGCGCTCGGCATGCCGACGGACAGCTGGGGCACGTTCGCGCTGAGCGGAGCCTACACCACCAGCGGCGACTTCGAACGCACCAGCGTGTACGAGGACCTGGGCGAGACGTTCAGCGAGACCGAGGGCGTGTTCTCGCTCGGCTGGGCCCGGGATCTGGGCCGCTTCTCCGTCGGCATGGCCCTCAAGTCCGTCCGGCAGGACATCGGCGGCGCTGCGGGCTCGGGCACCGGTGTTGACCTGGGCGCCTACTACCGTCCCCACCGCGCGCTGGGCCTGGGCCTGGCCGTCCAGAACGCCGTGGCTCCGCGGCTCACGCTCGTCGAGGACGAGGAGAAGCTGAACCGCAGCCTGCGCGCCGGTCTGGCCCTCAGCTTCTTCCAGGGCCGCCTGAACATGACCGCCGACGGCGTCCGCACCGAGTGGATGGACACCAGCTACCGCGCCGGCCTGGAGGCCTGGCCGAGCCGGGCGATCGCGCTGCGCGCCGGCTACGACGGCGAGAAGGAGCAGTGGGCCGTCGGCGCCGGCATGCGCCTGGAGAACTGGCAGTTCGACTACGCCTTCGTCAACACCGACGTCGGCAGCCAGAACATCGTGTCGGCCACGCTGCGCTTCGGCGTGCCGTACGGCGTGCAGCTCGACCGCGATCGCGCCCTCTTCAGCCCCTCGGGCAGCGACCGCTCGGTCACGTTCGCCGTGCGCACCGCCGTGCGCGGCGAGGTCGACCGCTGGCAGGTCGTGATCCGCGACCAGCAGGGCCAGGAGGTCCGCCGCCTCGAGGGCGCCGGCCAGCCGCCGGCGGAGGTCAGCTGGAACGGCGAGGACTCGGACGGCCGCCTGGTGGGCGACGGCGTGTACACGGCCAGCATCGTCATCGTCGACGAGCTGGGGCAGATCTGGGACTTCGAGAGCGACGTGGAGGTGCTCGGTTTCCGCGAGCGCACCCGCACTCCCATCAGGCTCGAGATCGGTGGCGCCGCGGGCGCCGACAACGGGAGTAAGTGATGACGCTGCGCAACCTGATCCTCGTGCTGCTGCTCCTCTGCGTGACAGGCGCCGCCGCGCCGGCCGCCGAACCGTCGCTGGTCCCGCCCGAGGACGCCCTCTGGCGCGCCGCCGGCGCGGCGTACGCCGCCGACCCGGACGACAAGTCGGCGGCCATGCAGCAGTACCGCCTGTTCGTCAAGTCGTACGGCGGCAGCCCGCGCGCCGCCGCCGCCCAGTTCATGCTCGGCGAGTGCTACCTCGCGATGGGCGACTGGGAGGGTGCGCTCCGCGAGTACGGCGACGTGGGCGGCCGCAACGGCGGCGACGGGTACCTGGCCGCCTCGGTGCTCCTGCGCCAGGGCGAGTGCCTCTTCAACCTCGGGCGCTACGACGATGCGGTGGCGCGCTACACCACGCTGGTCGACAAGTACGACGACACCTTCCTGCTGGCCGAGGGACTCTACGAGCTCGGCCAGGCCTACATCGTGCAGGGCACCTGGCTGCGCCTGGAGGAGGCCTACCGCGAGCTGCTGGAGCGGCGTCCCGGCTACGCCGACCTCGAGGAGGTCATCTTCGCGCTCGGCCTCTTCGCCTTCCATGACGGTCGTTTCGACGAGGCCCGCGAACACTTCGGCAAGGTCAGCAGCGACCGCGGCCTGTACTTCCTGGGCCGCACCCTCGAGGAGACGGGCCAGTACATCCTCGCCATCCAACGCTACAAGACGGTCCTACGGCGGTTCCCGGACAGCCCGTTGGCCGACGACGTGGCCTTCTCCATCGCCGAGGCCTTCTACCACTCGGGCCAGAACGACGTGGCCGTGCGCAGCTACCGCGACTTCCTCGACAGCTACCCCGAGAGCCCGTTCGTGCCCAACGCCCGCTACAAGATCGCCTGCGTGACGTTCCGCGAGCAGAAGTACGACGAGTCGATGCGCCAGCTCGAGCAGATCGTGCAGGGCTTTCCCGACAGCGACGTGCACGCCTACGCCCAGTACCTGATCGGCGACTGCTGCCTCAAGCTCGGCCGGCCCAGCGAGGCGATCTTCGCCTGGACCGACGTCATCAAGCGCTTCCCGACCTCGACCGTGGCCTCGGCCGCCATGCACAAGGTCGTCTACGCGTACAGCCAGGAGGGCAACTACGGCCAGGCGATCGTGCTGGCCGAGGAGTTCCTCAAGCGTTATCCCGGCGACCCCCTGGCCCCGCGGGTGCGGGTGCTCATGGGCTTCGCCCACTTCCAGATCGAGGAATACAAGGAAGCCCTGCTCGCCTTCCAGAACGTGATCGACAAGCACGTCAACACCGATGTGGCCGAGCGCGCGCTCTTCCTGTCGACGCTGGCCTACATGCGCCTGGGCCAGACCGACCGGGTGCTCACCAACTACAACTACCTCGCGAGCAAGCTCCTGCCCACGCCGAGCTACTGGCGCGGCCGTACCTACTACCACCTCGGCGAGGCCTACTTCGCGCAGGGCCTCTACCGCGAGGCCGCCGGCATGTACCGCCTGGTGCTCACGGCCTACCCGCGGGCCGACGTCGCCGCCCCGTCGCTGCAGGGCCTGGTGGCCAGCCTCAGCCGCGTCGGTCAGTACGAGGACGCCCTGGCCGAGCAGGAGCGGTTCCTGCTCGTGCTCGCCAACACCGAGTCCGAGAGCGGCACCAACAGCCTGGCCGTCGGCTCGATCTACTTCAACCAGCACAAGTACGAGGAGGCGCTGAAGGAATTCGGCGAGTTCCTCGAGCGCAACCCCGACGATCCGGCCGCCCCGACGGCGCTCGCCAACCAGGCCGACTGCTACTACCGCCTGCAGTACTACGACCAGGCGATCGAGACCTGGCACAGCCTGCTGACGCGCTTCCCGCAGGCGCCCGAGGCGGCCGAGGCCATGTACCGCGTGGCGGACACCCAGTTCGGTCTCGCGCGCTTCGACCAGGCGGCCACGGCCTACAGCCGGCTCGTCGCCCAGTGGCCCGCCGGCACCCACGCCGCCGACGCCGCCTTCGGCCTGGCCAACTGCGCCTACAACCAGGGCCAGGACGACCTCGCGATCACCCGCTTCGGCGAGTTCGTCGACCGCTATCCCGACGACCCGCGCACCGAGGACGCGGAGCTCGGCATCCAGAGCTGCTACTACCGCAGCGGCAAGGACATGACCGAGTACCTCGAGCGGCATCCCGAGAGCGCGCTCGCGGCCGACGTCTACTGGAACAAGGGGCAGGAGGCGTTCGCGGCCGGCCGGTTCCGGGAGTCCGCCGAGGCGTTCGAGCGCGTGACGCTGGACTATCCCGAGAGCGAGTCGGCGCCCGGCGCCCTCTTCTACCTGGCCGAGAGCTACTACCGCGCGGAGTCGCTGGAGCAGGCCCTGGCCGGCTTCCGCAACTTCAGCACCACGCATCCCGACCACGAGCTCTGCGAGCTCTCCTACCTGCGGGCGGCCACGTGCCTGTTCAAGCTCGAGCGCATGGCCGAGGCCGCGGCGCAGTACGAGCAGCTGACGGACACGTTCCCCAAGGGCGAGTACGCGCCGCTGGCGGCCTTCAACGCCGCCATCTGCTACCAGGAGCTGGAGGACTGGCACGCCGCGATCGGCAGCCTCGAGCGGTTCGCCGCCGACTACCCCGACAACGAGAACGCGAAGGGCGTGTGGCTGCAGATCGCCGCCCTCTACCAGGAGGAACTGGGCGACTGGACCCGGGCCGTGGACGCCTACGAGCGCGCCGCGGCGCAGCCGGGCTCGCCGCTGTCCGAGGTGCGCTACCGGCAGGGCGAGTGCCTGGAGAAGGCCGGCGACACCGACGGGGCCCTGGCCCGCTTCGAGCAGGCCGCGGCCGGCGGCGGCGCCGACGCGTTCCGGGTCGCGGCGTTGGCGGAGATCGGCCGGCTGGCCGAGGAACGGGGCGACTGGAACGTCGCGATCGGCGCCTACGAGCGCATCATCGCGGCGGGCGGCAAGGCGGAATGGAAGGCCATGGCCGAGGGCCGCATCGCGGCCATCCGAGAAGCGGGAGTGACGGCGGGCGGCTAGCCGCGGCGCGGTCCTTGCTGGAACGACGGGCAACAGCGTGATCCCGGGCGGAATGCCAGGGGCAACCTGCAAGCGAAAGGTGTGGAGCCAATGTTCGGCGATATGTCACTGATCCAGGTGTTCAAGTCCTCGCCCACGATGGTGGTGCTGTTGCTCTGCTCGATCGTCACCGTCGGGTTCACCGTCGAGCGGCTGCTGTACTTCATGTCGTCGAGCATCAACGCCCGACGTTTCATGAACGACCTCGCCGGCCACCTCAAGAGCGGCAACGCCCGCGCGGCGCTCGACTACTGCCAGCGGCAGAACAAGCCCATCGCCCGCGTCATGGTCCAGGGCTGCGTGAACCTCAACCGCAGCTACGAGGAACAGGCGCAGCGGCTCGATACCGCCATCGAGCTCGAGCAGGTGGAGATGGAGCGCAACATCGGCGTGCTCGGCACGATGGCCAACATCGCCCCGTTGCTGGGCCTGTTCGGCACCGTCGTCGGCATCATCCGCGCGTTCGCCGACATCGCCCGCACCGGGTCGGGCGGCGGCGCCGTCGTGGCCATGGGCGTGTCCGAGGCCCTGCTCACCACCGCCGCGGGCATCATCGTGGCCGTCATCGCGACCGTGTTCTTCAACATCTTCGTACGGCGCATCCGCTCGCGGGTGGCCCAGCTCGAGGACGCGCGGGAGCACTGGCTGGGCCTCGTGTCCCAGCTGCAGCGCCAGCGCCGCGCGCCGGCCAGCTCGTCGGCGGCCGAACGCAAGTCCGCTCCCGAACCGGTCGGGGTGTAGCATGGCGGTCCGGAAACGCGCGAACATCGGCAGCGGGCTCACCGATGCCAACATCACGCCGCTGGCCGACGTCACGACGACGCTGATCGTGGTGTTCCTGATCACCATGCCGGCCCTGATGTGGAACGGCTTCGACGTCAACCAGGCCCAGACCGGCGGCGAGAGCCCCGAGGTGCAGCCCACCGAGGAGCTCGACGAGAGTCTGCTGACCCTCGCCGTCACGCCCGAGGGCTACAAGCTCAACGGGGAACTGCTGGCCGACGACGCGCTGGCCGACCAGCTCCGGCGCAAGCTCGCCACGCGGTCCGACCGCACCGTGGTCATCGTGCCCGACGACCGCGTGATGCTCGGACGGGTGGTCACGGCGCTGGACATCGCCAAGGCCAGCGGGGCCGAGAGCCTGGCCTTGCTCAACGAGATCGGGGGCTAGAACGTGGCGCGCAAGCCGAAGACCCGACTGACCGTGGATACCCGCGTGAACGTGGTGCCGATCATCAACGTGTCGCTCGTCGTGGTGCTCACGCTGATGATGATCGCACCGTTCCTGACCGGCGAGGAGGTCGACGTCGACCTGCCGGAGGCGATGGCCAGCCAGGCCGACGACACCGACAACATCGAGATCGTCTACACCCGCGACCGCCGCGTCATCGTCGAGGAGAACGAGATGCTGCTGGAGGATGTCGCGGAGATCCTCCGGCCGGTATTCCTGAACATGCCCACGGCGTGGCCGTGGTGAAGGCCGACCAGAATCTGGCGTACGGCGAGTGGAGGCGCTCATCGCCGCCGTCGAGAACGCCGGGGCGCCGCGCATCGCCATCGCCACCCGACCGCGGGAGGGCGAGCGATGATGCAGCATGCCATCGACCGGTCCCGGCAGACCGGGGGGTCCCTGGCGGCCAGCACGGGCCTGCACCTGCTGCTGCTGCTGCTGCTGGCCATGACGCTGGGACACCAGGTCGCCGAACGTCTGGCCGGCGACGAGCTGACCGAGATCGCCTACATCGAGGCGCGGTACGGCGAGGACGTCGCCGAGAAGGTGAAGCTCAAGGCGCTCAAGCCCGAGGGCCTCGGCGGGCCCGGCCTCACCACCGAGTCGGCCGTCAAGCCCCGGCCCGAGCCCGCGGTGGCCGAGGCGCCGGCGCCCGACCTGGCGCCCACGCCCCAGCCCCAACCGACCCTCGAACCCCGTCAGCCGCTGGCGCCGCCGCCGCGGCTCGAACCGAAGGCGGTTCCGGTCGCCAAGCCCGAGCTGGCCGCCGCGGCCGTACCGGAGCTGGCGCCCGCCACCACGCCCCAGCGGGAGCTGGCCCAGGCCACCCAGCTGGAGGCGCGCACGGCCCCGCCGCCCCAGAAACGGGTCATCGACACCGACAAGCTCGAGAAGAGCCTGGCGGGCGACGTCAGGACACCCCGAACGCCTTGCCGCGCCTGGCGGCGCCCGCGGCGCGGGTCGAGTTCGCGCCGCAGAACAGCGGCCTGCAGAACCGCGGCGGCAGGGCGCCGGCGAGCGCCGAGCCCGTGCTGGCGGCCGCCGTCAGCTCCAGCCGCACCGGCGGCACCGTGGCGGGCGCCGACGAGGCCCTGGCCGGCGGTGGCCTGAGCCAGCGTGCGGCGCCCGCGGCCTCGGCGCCCAGCCTGGAGCGGCCCGCGCTGTCGCGCGGCAGCGCCGGCGGTGCGGGCGGCGGTCTGGCCGACGTCGCCGCCGTCCGGCGGCGGCATCCAGGCCGGCCGCAAGACCATCCTCGACTATGGCGAAGGCAACGGCGGGGGCGGGGCGGCAGCCTGGTGGGCCGCCGCGGCCGTCTGGCCGAGCCGGCCGCCAAGCACGACATCGTGGCCACGGCCGAGTCCGCCGCGGCCGACCCCGCGCCCAAGGTGGCCGAGGCCAAGCTGGACAACGAGAAGGGCGTCGGCATGACCATCACCGGTCAGATCGCCGGCCGCAAGATCCTCGAGCGCGTGGCGCCGGCCTACAGCGACCAGGCGCGTCGCAACGGCTGGGAGGGCGTGGTCGCGGTGCACTTCACCGTGCTGCCCGACGGCCGCGTGAAGGACAACGTGTTCTTCGAGCAGACCTCCGTCCACCGCGATCTGAACCAGGCCGCCATGGCGGCCATCCGGCAGTTCCGCTTCGCGCCGCTGCCGGCGGCCCAGTCCGCGGTGGAGCAGTGGGGCGTCATCACCATCGTGTTCCGGTTGAACTGACCGAGGTCGATCATGAGCTGGAAATGTCTGATCTGCATGTGCCTGCTGCCCCTGGTCGTCGTCGCCCAGGAGGAGCAGTGGACCCAGGACGGCCAGAGCGGCGCCGCGCTGCCCGAGATGGTGGTGGAGGCCCAGAACCAGGTGCGCCAGGCCATCGAGAAGAGCACGTTCACCCTGGCGCTCGACGCCACCTCGGTGGACTCGTTCTTCACGGCCATGGACGAGCTGGCCCTGGCGGTCAGCCCGGTGTCCGGCCTGCAGCCCCACCTGAACAACCTCGAGCCCCTGCGCAGCGAGCAGCCGCCGCATTTCTGGCTGCCGGAGATCCCGACGACGCCGGTGGCGACCTTCTTCACCGACAAGCCCGAGGGTCACCACACGCACACCTGGGCGCTGACGATCACCGACTTCCGCGGCAGCCCGAGCCGCACGTACCGCGGCAAGGGCGATCCGCCGCGCACGGTGCAGTGGGACGGCCGCACCGACCAGGGCGACATGCTGAAGGTGGGCTACCCGTACAGCTACGTGTTCACCACCACGGACAAGGGCACCAACACCTACAACTACCCCGGCGAGAGCTTCCGCCTGCCGGCCCTCGACTACCGGCGGGACGACCACCGCGTGCTCGAGCTCGCCGGCGGCGAGCTGTTCCCGCGCACCGAGAGCCGCCTGACCGCGCCGGGCGAGGCCTGGCTGCGCCGAGTGGCCGACGAGATCCGTCGCCATCCCTATTCGCCGGTCCGGGTGGTGGTCACCGCGGAGACCACGAAGCTGGCGACCGACCGCGCCGACCTCGTGGCCGCCTACCTCGCCGACAGCATGATCCTGCCCCGCGAGCAGATCGAGACCGAGGCCGTCCAGCGGCCCGACCTGCGGGCGGAGATGGACGGGACGGTGGCGGTGACCATCGAACACGCCGACTGACCTGGCCGTCCGCCCGTTCGTGTATTACTTCATGACGGAACCTCGCGACCGGTCGGCCGTAAAAGGCTGACCGGTCGTCCCCGTCCCGCTTGCGAGGCTGTCATGCTCGACGTGTCCCGACTCAACGACCACTCCCGGTCGTTCGCCCAGCGTCTGTTCCGTGAATTTCCCGAGTGGCTGCGCTACGCACGCTTCGACCCGTACGAGGAGTTCGAGAAGGAAGCGCTCCTGGTGGAGGTGCCGCGCCCGGCCGGCGACGGCCGCCACGGCCTGTTCATCACCACCAGCGAGTGGGAAGTCTCCGTGGGGTTCGGCGAGAATTTCCACACCCGGTTCGGCGTCGTGGCCGGCCAGGAGGAGGACGACTTCCAGGGCCGTGCCATCGAGTTCATCCAGGCCTTCGTGGACGAGGCGGTGGTGCTGGTCACGGCCTGGGAGGACGGCGAGTGGCTTGGAGCCTGGACGGTCAGGGTCAGCGGGGGTACAGTCCCCGCACAGGAGACCGAGGACGGTGTGATCCTGCGGATCCGCTCCTGGAAGGGAACCTTCGACCGCGACGTGCCGTGAGCTGATGCCCGACTTCACCAACGCCCTCCTGATCGTCAACCCCGTGGCCGGAACCGGGTTCGCCTCGCGGTACGCCCGGCGGCTGGTGCGCGACCTCGAGCGGCGCGGCCTCTCCGTCGAACAGCGCAACTCCGCCCAGCCGGGCGACATCACCGATTGGTCCCGCCGCGCCGGGGCCGAGGGCTTCGACCTGGTCTGCGTGCTCGGCGGCGACGGCAGCCTGCAGGAGGCCGTCGCCGGTCAGGTGGATGCGCCCACGAAGGTTCCCCTGGCCCACATCGCCGCCGGCACCGCCAACGTGATTCCGCTCACCCTGGCCTTGCCCTGGTTTCCCGGACCCGCGGTGAGCGCCGTGTTCCAGGGGCGCGTGCTCGAGTTCGACGTCGGCTACCTCGTGCACCGCAAGCGCCACTTCATCCTCATGACGGCCGTCGGCTACCCCGCGAACATCATCAAGGACAGCCCGCGCCGGCTGAAGAACTTCTTCGGCCTCGGCACCTACGTGGTGGCCGCCATCAGCAACCTGTTCCGGCGGCAGAGCGCCATGGTCACCGTGGTGGCCGACGGGCACCGCCGCCGCCGCCGCGCCAACACGGTCTTCCTGACCAACATCGGCAGCCTGCCCGACCTCAAGCTGCGGATGACGCCGGACACCGACCCGCAGGACGGTTTCCTGGACATCACCCTGATCTCCAGCCGCACGCTGTGGGACGTGCTGGTGATCCTGGCCCGCATGCTGGTCTGGCGCGGCCCGCGCGCCCGGCGCATGACCCACTTCAAGGCTCGCGAGGTGCGGATCGACGCCGACCCGCCGCTGCCCGTGCAGATCGACGGGGAGGTGCTGGGCACCACGCCGGTGGAGGCGCGGATCCTGCCGCGCGCGGTCAAGCTGGTGGTCGGGCCGCGCTACCGATCGGGGGTCAACCGGGACGCTTCCGCCGGAAGATGAAGCGCAGCGGTCCGCCGTCGTCGTCGGTGTCCTCTCCGGACTCCCCTCCCGCGCCTTCGCCCGCCGCCGCCGCCAGCTCCCGGCCCGGCAACCCCGGCGTGAACTCGGCGGCCACCTCGGCCATGGCGGCCGCGACCGCGCCGGGATCGAGGTCCTCGGCCGCCTCCGGTGCGACCACCGTGTAAGGCGCGAGGTCCAGCTCCCGCCAGCGTTTCTGCCACGGCACCTGGCGGGCGATCAATGCCCACTGGTCCTCCGCGCGCCGCCGCACCGTGTCGGCGGCGGTGCCGGTGTGCAGGAGCTCCAGCACGTCCTCGAGCACCGCGGCGTGGCCCAGGTCGTGGTGCAGCAGGTAGGCCTCGGCGGGGTTGTAGCTCCAGTGTCCGTGGACGAGCGCGTCGCCGTCCGCACGCCCGAGCGCGACCAGGGCGGCCCGACCGTCGACCGCCAGCCGCAGCCAGGGACCGGGGACCGCCCCGGTCGCCGTCGACCGGGCCAGCACGACCGCGCCCTGGGGGTCGGCCGCGCGGGCGAGCTCGGCGGCGAGCTGGGCCCGCCACTCCGGCGCGGCGCTGATGAGCACCGTCCGCTCGGCCTCGGCGAGCAGGCGGCGGGCCGCCGCGAGGGCGTCGTCGCGCGTCTCGAGGGGATGCGGGTGCCCGGCATCGGCCGGCTTGCCGATCTGTTCGAGCAGGGCCACGGCCTGCTCCTGGCGGGCCTGCAGGTGAGAGACGAGCCCTCCGATGAACTCCCTCGGCGGGGTCGGCGCGTAGACGCGGGGGCGCTTGCCGCTGGCCACCGCGGCCCCCCGCTTGACCATCGCCGCGAGGGCCTTGGTCAGGTTGGCGGGATCGCGGCCGAGGTCCTGGGCGAGCTTGTAGGCGGTGACCGGGCCGTCGCCGCAGTGCTCGAGCAGGGCGACGTAGATCGCGGCGTCGGTGTCGGTCAGGCCGAGGTCCTTGAGCGCGGCGGCGAGTTGGCGGTCCATGGTCGACGCTCCTTGTGGTTTGACGACAACATGACTAGCTTGCGCCGGCGTCCCGCGCCTGTCAACTCCCGGATTCGGTATCTGGGCGATTGTGTTTCCACCGAAGCGATCTATCTTGGCGGCACCATGAACATCAGAAACGTCGCCATCATCGCCCACGTCGACCACGGCAAGACCACGCTGGTGGACCAGATCCTCCAGCAGTGCGCGGTCTTCCGCGTGGGCCAGCATGTCCGTGAACGCGTGATGGACTCGGGCGACCTCGAGCGCGAGCGCGGCATCACCATCACCAGCAAGAACTTCGCGGTCTCCTACAAGGACACGCGGATCAACCTGATCGACACCCCGGGCCACGCCGATTTCGGCGGCGAGGTGGAGCGGGTGCTGAAGATGGCCGACGGCGTCCTGCTCCTGGTCGACGCGTTCGAAGGCCCCATGCCCCAGACCCGGTTCGTGCTGCAGAAGGCCCTGCAGCTGAACCTGGTGCCGCTGGTGATCATCAACAAGGTCGACCGCGCGGGCACCCGGCCGGCCGAGGTGCTCGACGAGGTCTTCGACCTGTTCGTCGACCTCGGCGCCAGCGACGCGCAGCTCGATTTCCGCGGCGTCTACGCCAGCGGCCGCGACGGCTGGGCCGTGGGCGAGCTGGAGGACGAGCGCCGCGACCTCTCGCCGCTGCTCGAGATGATCGTCAAGCACATCCCGGCGCCGAAGCAGCAGGACGGTCCCTTGCAGATGCTGATCGCCGCCATGGACCACAGCGACTACGTCGGCCGCATCGGCATCGGCCGCATCGTCCGCGGCGAGCTGCGCGCCAAGCAACCCGTGGCCCTGGTCAAGCGCGACGGCCGCATCGTCAAGACGAAGGCCGCCACGGTCTACACCTTCGAGAACCTCGGCCGGGCCGAGGCCGAGCGCGTGGGCTGTGGCGACATCTGCGCGATCGTGGGCCTCGAGGACGTGGACATCGGCGATACCGTGGCCGACGTCAACGCGCCCGAGCCGCTGCCGTTGATCGCGGTCGACGAGCCCACCCTGTCGATGAGCTTCATGGCCAACAACAGTCCGGGCTACGGCACCGAGGGACGCTACTCCACCAACCGCCAGCTCCGCGACCGCCTGCTGCGCGAGCTCGAGCGGGACGTGGCGCTGCGCGTGGAGGACACGACGTCGCCGGACACCTTCCGCGTCTCCGGGCGCGGCATCCTGCACCTCTCGATCCTCATGGAGACCATGCGCCGCGAGGGCTTCGAGTTCATGGTGGGCCAGCCCCAGGTGATCTACCGCGAGATCGACGGCAAGAAGGCCGAGCCCGTGGAGGAACTCACCGTCGACGTGCCCGACGCCCACACCGGGACGGTGATCGAGGCGGCGGCCCAGCGCAAGGGCGAGCTCCTGGAGATGAGCCCGCGCGAGGGCCGCACGCGGCTGCGCTTCCACATCCCCAGCCGCGGGCTGATCGGCCTGCGCTCGCGCCTGCTCAAGGCGACCGCGGGCGAGGTCGTCATGCACCACCGGTTCTTCCAGTACGAGTTCTTCAAGGGCTCGGTGCCCCAGCGCATCAACGGCAGCCTCATCAGCATGGGCAGCGGACCGGCGGTGGCCTACGCCCTCGACGCGCTGCAGGACCGCGGACGCTTCTTCGTCGCGCCGGGCGACCATCTCTACGCCGGGCAGGTGATCGGCGAGCACACGCGCGACGACGACCTCATCGTCAACGGCCAGAAGAGCAAGCAGCTCACCAACATCCGCGCCTCGGGCACCGACAAGAAGGCCAACCTGCCGCCGCCGATCAAGATGTCGCTCGAGGAGCTGCTCGAGTACATCGCGCAGGACGAGTGCGTGGAGGTGACGCCCAAGAGCCTGCGGCTGCGCAAGCTCATCCTCGACGAGCACGCGCGCAAGCGCGAGGCCAAGCGGCGCGCCGAGCACTAGCCGGGAGGTGCCCCCATGGTGCTGCTCGAGTTCTCCATGTACCCCACGGACAAGGGCGCGAGCGTGAGCGATTACGTCAAGCGCTCGCTCGAGATCATCGACGACAGCGGCCTGCCCTACAAGCTCGGCCCCATGGGCACCTGCCTCGAGGGCGAATGGGACGAGGTCATGGCCGTGGTCACGCGTTGCTTCGAACGCATGCAGCGGGACTGCGGGCGGATCGCGGTCAACCTCAAGGTCGACTACCGCGAGGGCGCCGCCGGCCGGCTCGAGAGCAAGGTGGCCACCGTGAAGGCCAAGACCGGGCGGGATCTCAGCACGTAAGGCCGGTCTGGCGCTGGCGCGGCGGACCCGCTCCGGCTACCATCGCTCCCCATGAAGATCGACCTCACCCCGCCGCCCTGGGCCACCCATCTGGTCAGCGACCTGGACGACTGGCTGCGCGCGCCGCGTCCGGTGGCCGACGTCGCGCCCTTCGAGGTGCCCGACGACGCCTACTTCGAGTACGCCTGGCTCGACCGCGACGGCACGCCCCGGCCCGATCCCGACAACCCCAACCCGCCGCGCAACGAGTGGTGGCCCTACGCGCGTTACCTGGCCGGGCCCGCCTACGTTCCCGATCCCTGGGCCGAGGTGCCGGCCAAGACGGCGCCCGCCGGCGTGGTGCGGCGGTTGCGCCTCGATAGCCGGCATCTGCAGGAGCAGCGCCATGTCCTGGTCTACACCCCGGCCGGGCAGGCGGGCCGGCCCCTGCCACAGGTCGTCTTCCAGGACGGCAAGGCCTATTACGGCTGGGGCCGGACGCCGCAGATCTTCGACCGCCTGCTGCAGGCCGGACGCTGCGAACCGGCCCATCTGGTGTTCATCCCGCCGGTGCGGCGCAGCGTCGAATACCACCTGAACGACCGTTACCTCGCCTTCGTCCACGAGGAGGTCCTGCCCGCGGTCGAGGAGCGGGCGCCCTGCCTGCACGGCCGCCGGGTGGCCTGGGGGGCCAGCATGGGCGGCTTCTGCAGCGCGGAGCTGGCCTGGCGGCATCCGCTCAGCTTCCAGACCGTGGTCAGCCAGTCGGGCGCGTTCCTGTTCCATCCGGGGCAGCGGATCGGGGACGATCCGCACGGCGGCCGGCCGTGGTGGCGGGAGCGGGTGGGCCGGGAGGCGTGGCGGCCGGTGCGCTGGCACCTGCAGACCGGCACCCTGGAGTGGCTCCACGAGCCCAACCGGAACCTGGCGCGAGCGCTGGAAATCGCGGGCTACGACGTTCGGTATGCTGAGCGCCCGTCGGGGCACAACTGGACCACCTGGCGCAATGGCCTTGCCGAGGGGTTCCGGTTCGCCCTGCCCGTGGGGGCTTGAAAAACGGCGCGGCAAGCGCCATTGTTGTGGTCGGAATTCCACTCGCCATCCCGAAGCAAGGCAGGTTTCCATGCGTTCCGTGATCGCTCTCCTGGGTCTTCTGGCCCTCCTGTCCCTGGCCGCCTGCGGCAACGACCAGACCACCGACCAGGCCAAGAGCGCCGACGACGTCGCGGCCCAGGCTGTCGCCGCCGGCACCTGCGATCCGGCCACCTGCGCCAAGGCGGCCGCCGGCGCCTGCGGGGGCGAGGCCGCCCACGGCGCCGAAGCCCAGACCGCGGGAGCGGATGTGCCCGCGCCCGCCGGCAAGGTCTACGGCCAGGGCGTCTCGTCCGGCCAGACCGTGCTCGTCAGCGCGCTGCTCGCCGCGCCCGATCAGTACCTGGGCCACACCGTGCGCGTGCAGGGCCCCGTGGTCGGTGTCTGCAAGCACCGCGGCTGCTGGATCGAGGTGGCCGGCGACCGCGAGATGCAGAAGATCCAGCTCAAGGTCAACGACGGCGAGATCGTCTTCCCGCCCGAGATCATGGGTCAGAAGGCCATCGTCGAGGGCGTGTTCGAGGGCATTCCCCTGAACTACGAGCAGGCCTGCGCGTACCTGGAGCAGGAGTCCAGCTGCCAGGGCGGCCAGTTCGACAAGTCGACGGTGCCCGCCGACGGCATCACGTTCTACCGCATCAAGGGCACCGGCGCCGTGGTGCTGGCCTCGGCCGATTCCTAGGCCGCGGCCGATCGACGCGCGAGCCCGACCACCGTGGCCGGGCTCGCCTTGCGCCTGCACCGGAGGCCTCACGTGACCCGCTTCAGGAAGATCTGCCGGTTCCTGCACCGCGAGCTGGGATTCCTCGCCGTCGGCCTGACGCTGGCCTACGCGATCAGCGGCGTGGCCGTCAACCACACCGACAGCTGGAACCCCAGCTACGAGCAGGTGCGCACGACGCGGACGTTGACCCCGCCCGGGACCGGAACCACCGATGCCGTCGCCCCTCTGGTGCTCGACCAGCTGGCCCTCGCCGAGCCCGTGCTCAACGTCTGGCGGGCCACCGAGCAGCAGCTGCGGGTCATCATCCCCAGCGGGACCATCGACGTCGACCTGCTCACCGGCGAGGTGCGCGAGGAGCGGCTCGTGCCGCGTCCCTTGCTGCGGGACGTCAACTTCCTGCATCTGAACCAGGGCAAGGGAGCCTGGACGTGGATCGCCGACGGCTACGCCGTGATCCTGGCGATCCTCGCCCTGTCGGGGATCTTCCTGGTGAAGGGCCGCAAGGGCCTCGGCGGTCGCGGGGGCGTTCTCATGGCCCTCGGACTGGTGCTGCCGATCGCGTACGTGATGGTGGAGAAGTACCTCTAACGGGGTGCCTTGACTCGCACTTACGCCGGCCCTAGCTTTGCGGCCTGATGCCGCGTTCTCACTGCACCGCTGCGAGAGGGGCCACCCGTGATCATCGGCATCCGCCGCGAGGACAAGAACCGCTGGGAACGCCGGGTGCCCCTGACGCCGACCGACCTGCAGGATCTGTGCACGCAGGGTCTGAACTTCCGGATCCAGCCTTCGCCGAACCGCATCTTCCTCGACCGCGAATACCAGGCGGCCGGCGTGGAGGTGGCCGAGGACCTCGGACCGTGCGCGCTCGTGCTCGCCGTCAAGGAGATCCCGATCCCGCTGCTCGAGCGCGGCAAGGCGTACCTCTATTTCTCGCACGTGATCAAGGGGCAGCCGTACAACATGCCGATGCTCGCGCGCGTGCTCGAGCTCGGCGCGACCCTCCTCGACTACGAGCGGATCTGCGACGCGCAGGGGCGGCGGCTCATCTTCTTCTCGCTGCATGCGGGCTACGCTGGCATGCTCGATACGCTCTGGGCGCTCGGCAAGCGCCTGCTCGCCTGCGGCATCCCCACGCCGCTGGCCGACCTCGAGCAGACCTGTGCGTACGCGAGCTTCGACGAGGCGAAGGCCGCGCTGCGGGCGGTCGGCGAGCGGCTCGCCGAGCGCCTGCCAGCCGAGCTGCGGCCCCTGGTGATCGGGATCGCGGGCTACGGCAACGTGGCCGCCGGCTGCCGCGAGGTGCTCGACTGCCTGCCCTGCGAGTGGATCGACCCGGACGATCTCGTCCGCCTCGCCCGCCGCGACCCGTCCGCGCCCGTGATCCGTTGCGTGGAGTTCCGGGAGGAGCATCTGGTGCGGCCGATCCGCGGCCAGGCCTTCGACCGCCAGGACTACTTCGACAACCCCGAACGCTACGCCGGCGATTTCGAACCGAAGCTCGACCACCTCGACGTGCTCATGAACACCATCTACTGGGAGCCGTGCTACCCGCGCCTGGTGAGCCGCGCCTGGGTGGCCCGCCAGACCGACCCGCGTCTGCAGGCGATCGGCGACATCAGCTGCGACCTCGAGGGTTCGATCGAGATCACGCTGAAGGCCACCATGCCCGACCAGCCGTGCTACACCTGGGATCCCGAAACCGACACCGTGGTGCCCGGGATGGACGGCCGCGCGCCGCTGGTGATGGCCGTCGACAACCTGCCGTGCGAGGTGCCGCGCGAGAGCAGCGAGCACTTCAGCCGCGTGCTGCGCGGCATGGTCCCCGCCCTGGCGGCCTGCGACTGGTCGGCGTCCTTCGCCCGGCTCGCGCTGCCGCCGGAACTCAAGGGGGCGGTGATCGCCCACCGCGGCGTGCTGACTCCCGACTACCGCTACCTCCAGGAATTCCTGGACGCCTGACCGACCGGAGGACGACATCATGCAGAAGGTCCTCGTGCTCGGCGCCGGCCTGGTGGCCCGGCCGCTGGTGCGCTACCTGCTCGACCGCGGCCACGCCGTCACCTGCCTCGACCAGGACGCCGCCCGGGCCGCAGCCATCGTCGCCGGCCATCCGCACGGCTCCGCCGGCACGATCGACCTCGCCGAGGCGCCGACCGTCGCGGCCCACGTGGCGGCGGCCGACCTCGTGGTGAGCCTCGCGCCGCCGGCCTTCCACCCGCAGGTGGCGCGACACTGCCTGGACGCCGGCAGGCCCATGGTCACGGCCAGCTACGTGTCGCCCGAGATGGCCGCCCTCGACGCCGAGGCGCGCCGCAAGGGCCTGGTGATCCTCAACGAGATCGGCGTCGATCCCGGCCTCGACCACATGTCGGCCATGCGGGTGATCGGCGACGTCAAGGCCCGCGGCGGCCGCGTGCGGGCCTTCCGCAGCTACTGCGGCGGCCTGCCGGCCCCGCAGCACAACACCAACCCGTTCGGCTACAAGTTCAGCTGGGCGCCGCGCGGCGTGCTGCTCGCCAGCCGCAACGGCGCCTCCTACCTCGCCGGCGGCCGCACGGTGACCGTCGCGCCCGAGCGCCTCTTCCGGGACATGCACGTGCTGCAGGTGCCCGGGTTCGGCGACTTCGAGGCCTACCCCAACCGCGACAGTCTCGCCTACCGGGAGATCTACGGCCTCGACGGCATCGAGACCCTCTACCGCGGCACGCTCCGCAACATGGGCTGGTGCGATTGCTTCTACCACTACCGTCGTCTGGGTCTGCTCGACCTGGACCCGGTGACCGTCGCCGGACGCACCTACGCCGACATCATGCGCGAGCACCTCGGCGCCGGCGCGGGCGAGGACCTGCGCGCGGCGTTCGCCCGCCGCGCCGGTCTGCCGGCCGACGCGTTGCCGCCGGCGAATCTCCAGTGGCTGGGGCTGTTCGACGAGCGTAAGGTGACCAGAGAGGCCACCACGCGGCTCGACCTGCTGGGCGACCTCATGCTCGAGAAGCTCGTGTTCGCGCCGGGCGAGCAGGACCTCATCGTCCTCTGCCATGACTTCGAGGCCGTCTTCGCCGACGGCCGCCGCGAGCACATCACGTCGCGCCTCATCGCGTTCGGCGAGCCCGGCGGCGACAGCGCCATGAGCCGCACGGTCTCGCTGCCGGCGGCCATCGGCGCCGACCTCATCCTGCAGGGCCGGCTCACGACGCCGGGCGTGCTGCGGCCCGTGACCGCGGAGATCTACGAGCCGGTGCTGGCCGAACTGGCCACCCTGAACATCGCGTGTGTCGAGGAAACCGAGACCTACTAGGAGGCGACGATCCATGGCGACCATGACCAAGGCGACAATCTTCCGCGAGCTGGGCCTGAAGGCCCGGATGGACGGCGCCAACTGCGGCGGCGCGTGGTTCGCGAGCGGCGGCGACGTGATCGAGTCGCACAGCCCGACGACCGGCGAGCTGCTGGGCCGGATCAACCAGGCGACGGCGGCCGACTACCAGAAGGTGATGAAGGCCAGCGAGAAGGCGTTCGTCGAGTTCCGGTCCCTGCCGGCGCCGCGCCGCGGGGAGATCGTCCGGCAGTTCGGCGAGAAGCTGCGTCAGAAGAAGGACGCGCTGGGCGCGCTGGTCAGCCTGGAGATGGGCAAGATCCTCACCGAGGGCCTGGGCGAGGTGCAGGAGATGATCGACATCTGCGACTTCGCCGTGGGGCAGAGCCGGTTCCTGTCCGGGCCCACCCTGCAGAGCGAGCGCCCCGGCCACCGGATGATGGAGCAGTGGCACCCGCTCGGGCCGGTGGGCGTCATCAGCGCCTTCAACTTCCCGGTCGCCGTCTGGGCCTGGAACACCGCCCTGGCCTGGGTGTGCGGCGACACCACGGTCTGGAAGCCGTCGAGCAAGACGCCCCTCTGCGCCATCGCCTGCCAGAACCTGGTCAACGAGGTGTTCGCGGCCAACGGCCTGCCGGAGGGCGTGTCGTCGGTGGTGATCGGCCGCGGCAGCACGATCGGCGAGCGCCTAATCGCCGACCCGCGCATCCCCCTGGTCTCGGCCACCGGCTCGACCCGCATGGGCAGGCGCATCGGCGAGGTGGTGGGCGGACGCCTGGGCCGCACGATCCTCGAGCTGGGCGGCAACAACGCCCTGATCATCAGCGAGAAGTGCGACCTCACCGGCGCCCTCGCCAGCGCCTTCTTCGGCGCCGTCGGCACCGCCGGCCAGCGCTGCACCTCGACGCGCCGACTGATCATCCAGGAGAAGATCTACGGCACGTTCCTCAAGAAGCTCATCGGCCTCTACGAGAAGGTCAACATCGGCGATCCCCTCGACCCGAAGACGCTCATGGGCCCGCTGATCGACGAGGGCGCGGTCACGGACTACGAGAACGCCATCAAGGCCGCCGTCGCCCAGGGCGGCAAGATCCTGTACGGCGGCAAGGTCAAGCGCGCGGGCAAGAATCGCCGGCGCACCTTCGTCGAGCCGACCATCATCGAGATCGCCAACAAGGCGCCCATCGTGCAGAGCGAGACGTTCGCGCCCATCGTCTACGTGATGAAGTACCGGAAGCTCGAGCAGGCGCTGAAGCTGCACAACGACGTGCCGCAGGGCCTCAGCTCGGCCATCTACACCGACAGCGTGTCCGAGGGCGAGACCTTCCTCAGCTACAAGGGCTCGGACTGCGGCATCGCCAACATCAACATCGGCACCTCCGGCGCCGAGATCGGCGGCGCCTTCGGCGGGGAGAAGGAGACGGGCGGCGGCCGGGAGAGCGGCAGCGACGCCTGGAAGGCGTACATGCGCCGGCAGACCAACACCATCAACTGGGGCGGGGAGGTGCACCTGGCCCAGGGGGTGAAGTTCGAGGTCTGAGGCGGCTGCAGACCGGTACGGACCAGACGACAAGAGCCCCGTCGGCGATGCCTGGCGGGGCTTTCTCGTACATGAAATCGCACTGCAATAGTCTTAAAATGCTGTCAAGCATGCATTTACCGTCGCGACGAGCCTGTTTGATTCTTGACAGCTTCGGAGCCAGGGATCATAGTTGCGTAATATCGCGATCAATCGACCGATAGATTGATCGGCAGAAAGACCGTGCAACTCCACCCGGAGGCTCCGCCATGTTCCGCCTCGTCTGCCTCGCCATCCTCGTGGCCGCGGCCCTGCCCGTCCTGGCCGGCGACCCGCCCGCCGCGCCCGCCACGCCAGACCAGATGAACGACGTCACCCTCTACCGCACCTTCTGCAAGAGCTGCCACGGTGCGGACAGCGAGGCCGGTCAGTACTCGCCCATGGACCTGATCATGGATCAGTGGGACGAGGTCTTCGACCAGCTCGCCGAGACCCACGCCACGGCCACCCTCGACGCTTCCGACGGCAAGCCCGTCGTCGAGTTCCTCGGACCCAAGCTCCTCGACCGCCTGCGCGCCTTCTGCATCAAGGGCGCGGCCGACTCCGAGGAACCCATGACCTGCGGCTAGACCCGCGACCGAAAGGCTCCGCCATGCGCAAGCTCTCCCTGTTGGTGGTCACCGTGCTGGTCCTGTCGCTCGTGGCGGGTCTGGCCCAGGCGGCCGAGAAGGACCTCGACAAGCGCGTCCGCAAGCTCGAGCAGAAGAGCCTCAAGGAGCGTCTCGCGTTCACCGGCGAGTACCGCTTCGAGGCCCACAACCTGAACTACGAGTTCCCCGCCCACTTCGACGGCATGCAGCTGCAGGCCCTCACCGCGGGCACCATGTTCTACTTCCAGCGCAACTTCGACGGCATGGATCCCATGACCGGTTTCCCGCCGACGGTCGACGCCATCCACAACGAGATCGCCGGCAACTACGGCGATTGGCGCTACTTCGCCGACAACCTCACCTTCGACCAGCTGAAGGCCTTCCTGGGCAACTTCGACGCGGCCAGCCAGCAGATGCTCATGGGCCTGCTCATGCCCGCGACCGCCCGCGAGGCCTACGACGTCACCAACGACATCCTCTACACCAGCCGGCTGCGGCTGAACATGGAGGCCGACGTGGCCGACAACGTCAGCTTCCACGGCCGCCTCAGCATGTACAAGACGTGGGGCGACGCCACCGGCTACCAGATGTTCAACGGCCAGAGCAACAGCTTCATCATCGACGGCAACACCGCCAACGTGCCCAACAGCGACATCGTGCGGGTCGAGCGGGCCTACTTCACCTGGACGGGCCTCTTCGACTCGCCGCTGTACCTGAGCATCGGCCGCCGTCCGAGCACCGACGGCCCGCCGCTGAACCTGCGCAACGACGAACCGCGCGGCGGCTCGCCGATGGGCAGCCTCATCGACATGCAGTTCGACGGCATCACGGTCGGCTACCCGATCCCCGACCTGGGCACCGTGCGCCTGTGCTACGGCCTGGGCTACGAGTCGCAGTACGGCAACGGCCTGCTCACGGAGAACCCCCTGAAGGACGCCCACTTCCTGGGCCTCAACTGGGACGTCTGGGACAAGGACGACATGCTCATCCAGACCACCGTCGCCCGCGGTTTCAACATCACCGACGGCTTCAACGGCAACGTTGCCCTGCCCAACAACCCGGTCACCGGCGAGCCCATCGGCGCGCCAGTGAACATGCGCTTCAGCCCCAGCACCAACGTCGGCGACGTCGACCTCATGGGCCTGCTGGTCATGCGCCGCGACGGCGCGTTCGACTGGTTCGCCAGCTACAACTACATGCAGAGCCACGCCGACGACGTGACCACGCCGTTCGGCGGTCTGTTCTGCGACCCGTTCGAGACGCCGGCCGACCAGGACGGCTCCATGATCTACCTGGGCGCCCGCTACAACTTCAACAAGGACAGGACCAAGCTCGGCGTCGAGTACAACCACGGCTCGCAGTACTGGTTCAACTTCACGCCGGCCCAGGACGACATCGTCAACCCGAAGACCAACACCCGCGGCAGCGTGATCGAGGCCTACCTGACCCATCGCATCGCGCGCCGCTTCATCGCCAAGCTCGGCTACCAGCTCTACGACTATGACTACTCCGGCTCCGGCTGGCAGCTGGGCACGCCGAAGAAGCTCAGCGACACGCCGGTCCTCGGCTATGCGACCTACGACAAGGCGCAGGCGTTGTCGCTCAGCCTGATGGCGAGGTTCTAGATGCGAGCCCGCGCCATGTTCCTCGGCCTCGTCCTGGTCCCGCTCTTGAGCGGGGCCGGGACGGCGGCGGACACCTACAGCCACCAGGAGTACTTCGAACACTACGCCGGCACGGCCACCTGCCTGGAGTGCCACCGGGAGGCCGCCGAGGCCTTCTTCCACAGCCAGCACTACCAGTGGCTAGGGGAGGCGCCGGCCATCGCGGGCGCGAAGGATCGCAAGCTCGGCAAGCTGAACACCGTCAACGATTTCTGCACCAACCCGGCCGCCAACTGGATCGGCCGCACCACGAATGTCGAGGGCAAGGTGCTCGCCCGCGGCTGCTCCGCCTGCCACGCCGGCCTCGGCCGGCTGCCCTCGCCCGAACTGAGCGAGGAGCAGCTCCTGAACATCGACTGCCTGATCTGCCATGCCCAGGGCTACCGCCGCGACGTCTACCAGCGTGACGACGGGACCTGGGAGTGGCGGCCCATCCTCTACAAGAACCAGCGCGGCCTCGACTCGGTCGCGGGCCGGATCACGCTGCCCCAGCGTGGCATGTGCCTGCGCTGCCACGCCAACGCCGGCGGCGGGCCCAACTTCAAGCGCGGCGACATCGAGTACGCCCAGGCCGATTGCGGCGTCGACTTCGACGTGCACATGGCCACCGACGGCGCCGATCTGCAGTGCATCGACTGCCACGCCGGCGAGGATCACCGGGTGCTCGGACGCGGCGCGGATCTGTCGGCCACCGACAGCCCGGGCCACGGCCTCGACTGCACGGTCTGCCACACGGGTGAGGTCCATCGCGTGGCCGTGCTCGATCACCACACCGCGCGCGTCCACTGCACCACCTGCCACATCCCCACCTACGCCAAGGGCGATCCGACGGATCTGCGGCGCGACTGGTCGACCCCGCTCTACCATCCGGATGGCGACAAGTACTCGGCCACCATCACCTTCGGCAGGGACGTGACGCCCGGCTACGCCTGGTTCGACGGCCGCACGCGGACCCAGTTCCTGGGCGAGCCCGTCAAGCCGCTGGCCGACGGCCGCGTGGCCATCATGCAGCCGGCCTGCAAGCCGCGCGGCAAGGGCGCCAAGATCCATCCGTTCAAGGTGCACACGGGGCGGCTGCCCGTGCTGAAGGACCGGCGCTGGCTGGTGCCCCTGAAGGTGGAGGAGTTCTTCGCCGACGGCGACCTGGCCAAGGCCGTGCGCGAGGGCGCCGAGGCGACCTACGGCCTGGCCGACCCCGAGGTCGAGTGGGTGGAGACGGTGCGCTACATGGGCCTCTATCACGAGGTGGCGCCGGCGGCCCAGGCCCTGACCTGCCTGGACTGCCACCGCGAGGGCGGTCGGCTCGACTGGCAGGCGCTCGGCTACGCTCACGATCCGTTGCTCGACGACCTCGACTGAGCCCGGTCGATGGCGATCCCGCCGGCCCGCGACGAACCCGCCGCGGGCCGGTCCCGTGTCGGCGCACCCCGAAATCGCGGCTGTGCAGGCGCCGCCGACGTGACTATCCTGGGCAGCGTCGCTCCAGCGAAAGGACCCCCGACCATGCGTATCGGTTTCGGCCTCGACCGCCATCAACTCGTGCCCGGCTTCCGGTGCGTGCTGGGCGGGGTGGAGTTCCCGGCCTGTCCCGTGGGGCCGCACGGCCACTCCGACGGCGACGCCGTCTGCCATGCCGTGGCCGACGCCATCCTGGGCGCGGCCGCCCTGCAGGACATCGGCCACCACTTCCCCGACACCGATCCCCGCTACGCCGGGGCCGACTCGGTCGAGCTGCTGCGGCAGACCGTCGCCATCGTCCGCGGCGCCGGCTGGCTGGTGGGCAACGTCGACGTCACCGTGATGGCCGAACGGCCCCACCTGGCCGACGCACGCGACGCCATGCGCGCCAACCTGGCCGGTGCCCTGGGCATCGATGTCGGGCGCGTGTCCGTCAAGGCCACCCGCGGCGAGCGCCTGGGCCCCGAGGGTCGGGGCGAGGCGATCACCGTCCACGCCGTGGCCCTCATCACCGCCTCCGGAACGGGTTCATGAACGACATCTTCTGGAACCAGCTGCGCACCGGCGCCGAGGAACGGTTCTCCGGTTTCGGACACCTCATGCCCTTCCGGGTGCAGGAGATCCTCCTGGTGGCGTCCATGTACGACGCCTTCACCCTCGAGGAGGGCGGCCGCCTCACCGAGCTGTTGCTCGGCGAGTACCGCGAGCTGAACCTCAGCTTCGCCCCGCGCATCACCAAGGCCAGCAGCGGCCGCGAGGCAATGGAGCTGCTCGAGGTGCGGCGCTTCGATATGGTGCTGTCGATGTCGCGGCTGGGCGACATGCAGGCCGGCGAGCTGGCCGCCAAGGTCAAGGGCCGGCAGCCCGATCTGCCGGTCTACGTCCTGGTGCTCAACCCGCGCGAGCTGCAGCACGTGCAGGCTCAGTACGAGGCCGGCGAGATCAACCGCGTGCTGCTCTGGAACGGCGACGTGCGCCTGCTCCTGGCCACGATCAAGAACTGGGAGGACCAGCGGAACCTGGCCCACGACACCCGCTACGGCGACGTCCGCGCCATCCTGCTCATCGAGGACTCGGTGCGCTTCTACTCCGTGTACCTGCCCCTGCTCTACACGGAGATCGTGAGGCAGACCCAGAACCTGATGGCCGAGGGCATCAACCTCAGCCATCGCCTGCTGCGCATGCGCGCGCGCCCGAAGATCCTCCTGGCCACGACCTTCGAGGAGGCCTGGAGCTGGTTCGAACGCTACAAGGATTCGTTGCTCGGCGTCATCTCCGACGGCCGCTTCCCCTGGGCCGGCGAGTCGGTCGAGAACGCGGGGGTCAGCTTCATCCAGCAGGTCAAGGCCGTCGATCCGCACATGCCGGCGGTGCTGCAGTCCACCAACCAGGCGCTGCGCCGGCAGGCCGAGGCCGCTGGCGCCGGCTTCATCCACAAGAACTCGCCCCGCCTGCTGCGGGAGCTGCGGCGCTTCATGGCCGAGAACTTCGGCTTCGGCGACTTCGTCTTCCGTCTGCCGGACGGCCGGGAGGTGGCCCGCGCGCACGACCTGCGCGAGCTGGTGAGCGCCCTGCAGGAGATCCCCGACGCGAGCCTCGTGCACCATGCCACGAACGACCACTTCTCCACCTGGCTGCGCGCCCGCACCGAGTTCGGCCTGGCGGCCATGATCCGGCCGCGCCGGCCCGACGAGTTCGCCACCGTGGCCGACATGCGCGCCTGGCTCGTCGACTGCCTGCACCGCTTCCGCACCGAGAACCAGCGCGGCGTGGTGGCCGACTTCCGCCGCCGCAGCTTCGACGCCAGCAGCGACTTCAGCCGCATCGGCGACGGGTCGCTCGGCGGCAAGGCCCGCGGGCTGGCCTTCATGAACTCCATCCTGAACCGGTACAACCTGACCGACCGCTTCGAGGGCGTCACCATCGCCGTGCCGCCGACCGCCGTGGTCGCGACCGACATCTACGACGACTTCCTCGACAGCCACGGGCTGCGCGAGCAGGCCTTCGGCGGCCGGCTCGACGACCAGGAGCTCTGCGATCTGTTCCTCGCGGCCACGCTGCCGGCCGAGGTGGTGGCCGACCTGCGCGCGTTCCTCGCCGCGGTCGACTACCCGATCGCCGTGCGCTCGTCCAGCCTGCTCGAGGACAGCCAGTACCAGCCGTTCGCGGGCGTCTACGCCACCTACATGCTGCCCAACAGCCACGCCGACCTCGACGTCCGCCTCGATCAACTCTGCGACGCCATCAAGCTCGTCTACGCCTCGGTCTTCCATCAGGGGGCCCGGGCGTACCTCGAGGCCTCCGGCAGCCGGGTGGAGGAGGAGAAGATGGCGGTCATCATCCAGCAGGTGGTGGGCCGCCGGCACGAGCATTACTTCTACCCGGACTTCGCGGGCGTGGGCCACTCCACCGACTTCTACCCGCCCAGCGGCGTGAAGCCGGAGGACGGCGTGGTCTGCGCCGCCCTCGGCCTCGGCCGCGTGGTCGTCGAGGGCGGCAAGACGCTCCGCTTCAATCCGCACCAGCCCGGCCGGCTGCAGCAGTTCGGCACCATCGAGGACTGGCTCAAGGGCAGCCAGCGCGAGTTCAAGGCCGTCGACCTCTCGCAGGCCCACGTCTATCCCCAGGCCAGCGAGACCTACAACGTGGCGAGCCTCGACCTCGACGCCGCCGAGCGCCACGGCACCCTCGCGGCGATCGGCAGCACCTACTCGGCGGAGAACCACGCCATCTACGACGGCATCAGCCGACCGGGACCGCGCCTGGTGAGCTTCGCCCACGTGCTCAAGTCGGGCGTCTTCCCGCTGGCCGAGGTGATGGCCTTCCTGCTCGAGCTCGGGCACAACTGCATGAGCGCGCCGGTGGAGATCGAGTGGGCCGTCACCATGTCCGACACGCCCGGCGAGCCCCACCGCTTCGGGTTCCTGCAGATCCGCCCCCTGGCCACGACCACCGGCACGGTGACCCTCGAGCCGTCCGACCTCGTCGGCGAAGCGGTGCTCCTGGCCACCGAGACGGCCCTGGGCAACGGGGTCTACGACGACGTCCGCGACATCGTGTACGTGCCGCCGTCGCTCTTCGAACGGGGGGAGACGGTGCAGGCGGCCGCCGAGGTGGCCGCGGTCAACACGCGGCTGCGGGCGCAGGAACGGCCCTATCTGCTGCTGGGTCCCGGCCGCTGGGGCAGCAGCGACCGCTGGCTGGGAATCCCCGTGCGCTGGGACCAGATCGCCGGCGCCCAGGTGATCGTCGAGACCGACCTGCCCGACTTCAAGGTCACCCCGAGCGAGGGCACCCACTTCTTCCAGAACCTCACCAGCTTCCAGGTGGGTTATTTCACGATCAACCACGATCATCCGCAGCACATCTGCCGCTGGGACGCCCTGGACGCGCTGCCCGCCCACTGGACCGGGACCTACGTGCGCCACGTCCGGCTCGACGCGCCCCTGGACATCCGCATCGACGGGCGCTCGCGGCGCGGGGTGGTGCGCACCGCCTGAGGCCGTCGGCCGTCGCCGCCAAAGGGTCGAATCCATCCGGTATCCGATCTCGGGCCGCCGCGCCGCCGGGATTCCGATTCCCCGCCGATTTTTTTTGCTTTGCCCGTCCGGCTGTCTACTTTTGCGGCAACGCACGGAATTCCGATCCGCGATCGGGATCACGCCCTGGGTGCTCCATGAGCAAGGAGATTCGAAATGGCGCAGAACGTTGCCCAGTTTATGGAAGGTTTGAAGGCCAAGAACCCGGCCCAGCCCGAGTTCCACCAGGCCGTCGAGGAAGTCGTCGAGTCGCTGTGGCCGGTCCTGGAGAAGCGTCCGGAGTACCGTTCCGCCAAGATCCTCGAGCGGATCTGCGAGCCCGAGCGCGTGATCATGTTCCGTGTGCCCTGGGTCGACGACAAGGGCGAGATCCAGGTCAATCGCGGCTTCCGCATCGAGATGAACAGCGCCATCGGACCCTACAAGGGCGGCCTGCGCTTCCACCCCAGCGTGAACCTGGGCATCCTCAAGTTCCTGGCCTTCGAGCAGGTCTTCAAGAACAGCCTGACCACGCTGCCCATGGGCGGCGGCAAGGGCGGGTCGGACTTCGACCCCAAGGGCAAGAGCGACCGTGAAGTCATGGCCTTCTGCCAGAGCTTCATGACCGAGCTCAGCCGCCACATCGGGCAGTTCACCGACGTGCCCGCCGGCGACATCGGCGTGGGCGGCCGCGAGATCGGCTTCCTGTTCGGCCAGTACAAGAAGATCCGCAACGAGTTCGTGGGCGTGCTCACGGGCAAGGGCCTGGGCTGGGGCGGCAGCCTCATCCGTCCCGAGGCCACCGGCTACGGCTCGGTGTACTTCTCGGCCGAGATGCTCGCCACCCGCGGCCAGACCCTCGAGGGCAAGACCTGCCTCGTGTCCGGCTCCGGCAACGTGTGCCAGTACACCATCGAGAAGCTGCTCGACCTCGGCGCCAAGCCGGTCACCTGCTCGGACAGCAGCGGCTACATCTACGACGAGGCCGGCATCGACCGCGAGAAGCTGGCGTTCATCATGAACCTGAAGAACGTCAAGCGCGGCCGCATCAAGGAGTACGCCGACAAGTTCAAGAGCGCCGTCTTCACCCCCGTGGACCCCAGCCTGGACTACAACCCGCTGTGGAACCACAAGGCCGACTGCGCCTACCCCTCGGCCACCCAGAACGAGATCAGCGCCAAGGACGCCAAGCACCTGCTGGCCAACGGCGTCAAGGTGGTCTCCGAGGGCGCGAACATGCCGACCCACGCCGACGGCGTGAACATGTTCGTGGACGCCGGCATCCTCTACGGCCCCGGCAAGGCTGCCAACGCCGGCGGCGTGGCCGTCTCCGGCCTGGAGATGAGCCAGAACAGCCTGCGCCTGAGCTGGACCCGCGAGGAAGTCGACCAGCGCCTGGCCGGCATCATGAAGTCGATCCACAAGACGTGCGTCGAGGCCTCCGCCGAGTTCGGCACCCCCGGCAACTACGTCAACGGCGCCAACATCGGCGGCTTCCTCAAGGTCGCCGACGCCATGATGGATCAGGGCCACTGGTAGACCAGCGGCTCGATCGACCATGCCGACGCCGTGTCGGCCAACGCGGAGCGGTCCCTCGGGACCGCTCCGCCGCGTTTCCGGGTCACGTTGACAGCAGGTGTTCCGCGGGCGTATCTTGTGGCCCTGCGGTTCCCTGGGAGCTCCAAGGTGGGGGCGACATGGTTTCGACGTGGTCGGGGGACCGTTGGCTGCGTGCCGGGATTCCACATACCCCGTTAAACGGTGGACAACCAATAAGTGACGAAGCTAACTTCGCGCTGGCGGCTTAACTAGCCGCCCGTTCCCTGGACTGGATCGTCATCAGTTCGGTCCAACGGAGCGACGTAATCTGGTGACTAGCCCGGCGCAGGCCTCTGGTTAAGGGCGAAATTTAGGTGAGGCTGGTTCGTCGGTTGGTCCGTTGGCCAACCAGCTGACGGACGAGATGAATGGCCGACTACGCATGTAGACGCCGGCGGAGAACCGGTTACGGACGCGGGTTCGATTCCCGCCGCCTCCACCACCAGCCCCGGACCTCGAAGGGCGCGATCCCATGGCCGACCCACGACCAGCCGATCGCAGCCCCTGGTCCATCTTCCCCATCTTCCTGCGCCTGGGCCTGACCTCGTTCGGCGGCCCCATCGCCCACCTCGGCTACTTCCGCGACGAGTTCGTCGTCCGCCGGCGCTGGCTCGACGAACACGGCTACGCCGACCTCGTGGCCCTCTGCCAGTTCCTGCCGGGGCCGGCCAGCAGCCAGGTGGGCCTGGCGATCGGCCTGCTGCGCGGCGGCTACGCCGGGGCGCTGGCGGCGTGGCTGGGCTTCACGCTGCCGTCGGCGGTGCTGCTGATCCTCTTCGCGCTGGGGCTTGCCCGCGGCGTGGGCGACGTCATGCCCGGCGCCCTGGCCGGCCTCAAGCTGGTCGCCGTGGCGGTGGTGGCGCACGCGGTGTGGGGCATGGCGCGCAACCTGTGCCCTCGACGGCCGGCGGGTGGCCATGATGGCGGCGGCGACGGCGGCGGTGCTGCTCGCGCCGTCGGCCGCGACCCAGCTGGGCGTGATCGTGGTGGGCGCCCTGGCCGGCCTGCTGCTGGTCCGGGTGTCCGATCCGGAGGCGGGCATGGCGTTGGCGGTGCCGATCCGGCGGCGCGCCGGCCTGGTCTGGCTCGCCGTCTTCGCCGGCCTGCTCGCGGCCCTGCCGGTGGGCGCCGCCGCCTGGCCGTCGGCCTCGCTGCACCTGGCCGACACCTTCTACCGTGTCGGTTCCCTCGTCTTCGGCGGCGGCCACGTGGTACTGCCCATGCTGCAGGCCGAGCTGGTGCCGAGCGGGTGGGTGGGCGACGACGTCTTCCTCGGCGGCTACGGCGCGGCCCAGGCCATGCCGGGCCCGCTGTTCACCTTCGCCGCGTTCCTGGGAACCGTGGCCCGGCCGGGGCCGGGCGGCTGGCCGGGCGGGGCGCTCTGCCTGGTGGCCGTCTTCCTGCCCTCGTTCCTTTTGGTCTTCGCCGCCCTGCCGTTCTGGGCCCGATTGCGGGCCAGCCGGCGGGTCAGGGGCGCCCTGGCCGGCGTCAACGCCGCCGTCGTCGGCCTGCTGCTCGCGGCGCTCTACGATCCCATCTGGACGAGTACCGTGGCCGGCCCGGTCGACTTCTCGCTGGCGCTCGTGGCCGTCCTCGCCCTGGCGGTCTGGAGGTTGCCGCCCTGGCTCGTGGTCCTGCTGAGCGGCGTGGCGGGCTGGCTGCGGGTGGCGCTGACCTGAGGGCTGCCGCACGCCGGTTTCGGGTTTATCCTCTGGAATGGCCGCGGCCGTCGGTGTAGGTTCAACCCGCTCAGCTTCGTCCCCTGTTCCCCTTTCGCGGAGGAGACCGCCATGCCTCTCGTCCCCATGCGCCAGCTGCTCGACCACGCCGCCGAACACGACTACGGCGTGGGCGCGTTCAACGTCAACAACATGGAGCAGATCCAGGCCATCATGATGGCGGCCACGAAGACCAACAGCCCGGTCATCGTCCAGGCCAGCCGCGGGGCGCGCGCCTTCAGCAACGACAACTACCTGCGCCACCTCATGCTGGCCGCCGCCGAGCTGAACCCGCAGATCCCCATCGCCATGCACCAGGATCACGGCAACAGCCCGGCCACCTGCTTCAGCGCCATCCAGCAGGGCTTCACCTCGGTGATGATGGACGGCTCCCTCATGGAGGACGGCAAGACCCCGGCCAGCTATGAGTACAACGTCGAGGTCACCAGGAAGGTGGTCGAGGTGGCCCACACGCTGGGCGTGACGGTGGAGGCCGAGCTGGGCTGCCTGGGCGGCATCGAGGACGGCCACGGCGCGGGCCTGTCGGGCGACGAGGCCCTCGCGCACCTGACCGACCCCGACCAGGCCGGCGAGTTCGTCGAGGCCACCGGGTGCGATGCGCTGGCCGTGGCCATCGGCACCAGCCACGGCGCCTACAAGTTCACCAAGAAGCCCACGGGCGACGTCCTGAAGATGGACGTCATCGAGAAGATCCACGCCAAGCTGCCCAACTGCCACCTGGTGATGCACGGCTCGAGCTCGGTGCCGCGGGAGCTCGTGGAGATCATCAACCAGTACGGTGGTGACCTCAAGGAGAGCTACGGCGTGCCCGTCGACCAGATCCAGCGCGGCATCAAGCACGGCGTGCGCAAGATCAACGTCGACACCGACAACCGCCTGGCCATCACCGGCGCCATCCGCAAGGTGTTCGCCGAGACCCCGGCCAAGTTCGACCCGCGCGACTACATGAAGCCGGCGCGGGAGGCCATGGCCGCGGTCGTGGAGGCGCGGATGATCGCCTTCGGGCAGGCGGGGTGGGCGGACAAGATCAAGGCCATCAGTCTGGTGGACATGGCGGCGCGGTACGGCGGCTGACACTGGAGACTGGCAGGAAGGAAACGAGACCGGCCATCGCGAAAGCGTGATGGTCGGTCTCGTCGTTGTCGGGCGATCCGAGATCGGCCCGGTGGCTCATACTCCGGCGAGACGCCCTCGACCCGCCTGGAACTGCCGCGAATCCTCGGGCCACGGCCTGCTTCGCTGGAATTTCGGAACTCTTTACTTGCCCCCCCCTAATCTTAAAGTGGTAGGATTGGCTCCATTGAGGCCAGGCGCTCTCATCTTACCGGCCTGACACGATCTTCAGCCTGGGGGAGGGCTGTCGTGCGTCGTCCGACTTGCTCCATTTCCGCAACATTCATGCGTTTCCTGCTGGTTCTCCTGGCCATCTCGGCCACGAGCCTCCACGCCTCGCCCTGGGACCCGATTCACCCACGATCCCCATGAACCGCAGCGAGTTGACCGCGAAGATCGTGTTTGTGGAGTTCTCCTGCCCCTCGCCAACTACGAGACCATCGGCGGCCTGCATTGGCAGGAGTGGCCCAACGTAGATGTGCCCATCGGCTGCGGCATGAGTAGCGACTTCCTTGGGCGGGAACTGCCACTCGAGTAGGCCGGCGTGACCTACGCGGGCGCCCGGAAGAACCCGCGTCCGGCGAGCGTGTCCTTGTTCCTGAGAGACAACCAGCTCCAGTCGTGCCCAGACGTCTGGCCGGCCTACCTGGGCTAGAATACCCACTCGCCACGGGACTCACTCGGCAACACGCCACCCTTGTTCCGCGTCAGGGCGTCCAAGCTCGTGCTGGTAGGTTTCAACGAGCATGGCGGCGTCTGCCACTGCTCGGTGGTCGGGCACTGCCGCAGCTAGATGAAGGTGACGTGGCGCCTTCCCTCGGAGGATCTAGTGAAGCAGTACGTCGCCGAGGCAACGGCCGAGCTTTCGGACGGCCTGCAGGGGCGCCATTCGGTTGGCAGATGCCGGGGCGAGCGTGTAAAGAACACCATGCCCGTGGCGGGGGCGGAGGCTCTGGCGACGTTCATCGATGAGGTTGCGCGGAAGCATGGGTAGAGACGGATCCATGGAGGGTATGCAGGCCCCGGTCATGGTCGGGGCCTGCCAATTCGGTGCTCGTCGACGAGATCCTCCTGGAGGTGGAGGACTCTTCACGGGCAGATCGCAGCGATCCAGTATGCGTCTGGGGTTGGCGGCGATTATTGGTCCTCCAATGGGAACCCGGATTTCAGCAGCGAGATGCCGAATGGAGAATGCGTTACCAACTGGTTTCGGATTCTCTACAACCCGAGCTTCCTGGAGACAAGGTTGGTTCAGGAAGGCACGAGACGTCCAAGGGCCCACGGGAAGCGACCTGATCTGGCCACGGTAATGCGCACCCGCCTCAGTTCGTACTAGAGCCAAACCGGTAACAGGACGCCAGCCAGCGTTCTCGCCAAGCAGAATCGGCCGGCCCCGTTCCCCGCAGCGAGTCGGGCCAGGACGCTCGCATGGTCTCGAGGAACCCGTCGTGGATCTCGCAACCCTGCGGGCGGAGCCTGGCGTCCAGCCAGCCGATCACGACAGGTTGCGTTCCCGCCATGATGTCTACTGAAAGTTGGAAGTCGTGGTCGGGGCCGTGGAAGATCTGGAGATTCCTTGCACAGAGGCGTTCGACGCCTAGGAGAGTCCGATAGGGTTCCGGGAAATGCGGGAAGACGATGCGGACGACGACGTCATCTGGCTCATGACTCCAGGCATCCGTTAGGGAATCGACTGAAGCACCACTTCGGTGGATCGCGTCCAGGAGAAGAACGGTAGCGCCTTGATATGCTTTCGAATTGTTAGTGCCGCTGGCAATGGCTTCTTCCTTGCCATCGCCATCGAGATCGAACGCCAGGATACTATAAATCTGCCCTTTGTGCGTATACTGGGCTAGCAGGTTTCCGTCTCGATCAACTGTGCACAGGCAAACTGGATAATCTATCCCATGGAAGAACCGGACGACGACCTCGGGATCCCCGTCGCCATCGAAGTCGACCGGCGTACCGCCAAGACAGTAGTACCCGGCCGAGCGAGCGATCTCCTCCCCAAATGCCCTGGCGACCGCGTCGATGTCGGGGCGCACTTCCCAAAGGACTCTACCAGATTTTCTGTCCAGCGCCCGGAACCAGCCGCCTTCTGTCGTGGTTGCGCTCGTGCTCGCGAGCAGGATCTCGTCAGACCACGGCGACTCGCTGCAGCGCAAGAAGTTTGGACGGGAATCGAGCGACCAAATCTTCAATCCGAATAGCCCATCCCGCATAGTCAAGACGCTTTGATCTACGGTCCATGCCGCGTGGGTACTGCCGAAATGCCATAGAGACATCCCAACAACAACGGCAAGAAATCCCGCCGCGATCAGCCATGGCCATCGCCGGGTGAGCGGCTGCTCCGAATCCTTGAGGGAAACCGGCTCATCTCCTGGGTCGGGCTCTTCCGAAGTCCCTCCATTCAGAGCGGCCGGAGAATCTCGACCAATCACAGCGTCGAAGGGGACATCGAGAGCCTTCGCGAGGAGCATGAGAGTTCGCTCCTGGGCTCGCCTGCGCTGCCCGCTCTCGAGGTCGAGGACGGTCCGGTAGGATAGGCCGGCACGGTCTGCGAGGTCGGCCTTTGAAAGACGTCGTTTCTC
The DNA here is from genome assembly GCA_041390065.1 of Candidatus Krumholzibacteriia bacterium. Classification (GTDB taxonomy): domain Bacteria; phylum Krumholzibacteriota; class Krumholzibacteriia; order LZORAL124-64-63; family LZORAL124-64-63; genus Glo-17. Next base: position 60,877 of record JAWKQQ010000006.1, on the reverse strand, counting down.
CCGAAGGTCGATCAGGCGCCCAGCAAAGCCAGGATCGATATCGATATTGCGCGGACGAGGACACATAGTCAGCCGAATTATCCTTCGTGCCTGCCACGAACGCGGGTTGACCGATCTGCAGTTGCGTCACCGGCGATGAAAACGCATCGATCGTAGCTGCGGCCATCCTAAATGGTCGCCATGGAACGTTTCAAGAGATTTCCAGACGATTCAACTGCTTGCTCTTGTTGGCGTTATGAGCCCCGAGCACTCTAGGCTGAGACGCCGGACTGTTGGCCCATCCCGGGTGCGAATCCATGTATCCGGCGCGCGGTATCCAGCGAGAGGAAGCGATGAAATGCCCACCAGAACTGCTATCTCTGCCGCCGCGAAGGCACAAGCGTCCCTGGCCGATTCCCGGTCGCGCTCCTGTCGGAACGGGGCGACGTGGCTGCGCGGTTTCGTCCTGGTCCTATCCCTGGTGTTGGGCGCCGGTGCCTGGGCTCAGTCGACTCTCTACACCGATGATTTTTCCGACAACATCTTCGAACGTTGGGAGACTACCGGCGGCACGTGGTCCGAGCACGACGGAGTCCTGCGGGGTACCGAGCGGGGCGAGGCGATCATCGGAGATCCCGACTGGGACGTCACCCGCGTGTCGGCCGACGTCTACCGGTCTGTCGGAACCGACGTCTACCTCATCCTCAAGAACGCAACCTCCTACATCCACGCCAATCTCCGTGGCGGATCGTATCAGGACATCTGGGTCTCGGACGGCGTGGATAGTCATTCCGTACCGTTCGCCAACCTCGACCAGCAGTGGTATCGGCTGGAACTCGTCGTCCACGAAAATTCCTTCGACGTGATTGCCGACGGTACCGTCCTGGCCACGTTCACGCTCCGTGGAGGCGCCGCCGAAGGTGGCTTCTTCAGGTGTGGGCTCGGGTTGTGGGGTGCCGACGACGGGACGATCGACGATTCTTTCGACAACGTGGCCATCGCGGGGCTGGGAACGCCTTCCACCTTGTTCCACGACGACTTCGGTGATGCCGAGATCGTCGGCTGGAACGTCGACCGCGGAGCGTGGTCGGAACATGGTGGGCGGCTCGACGGCGAAGGCTTGGGCGAACTGATCACGGGCAACCTCGGCTGGGAGATAACGGGGGCCGCGGCCGACGTCTATCGCACGAGCGGCACGGACGTGTACATCATCTTGAGAAACGCCACGACTCTTATCCACGCCAATCTCCGCGGCGGCAGCTACCAGGATATCTGGGTGCACGATGGCGAGGGGGACCATTCGATCCCATTCCCCAACGCGAATCAGACCTGGTACCGACTAGAGCTTGCCGTTCACGACGTCGATTTTGACGTGATCGTGGACGGAGCGGTGCTGGAGACCTTTCCGCTCGGCGGCGATGCGGCCAGGCACGGCTTTGATCAGTTCGGACTCGGCCTGTGGGGGAACTACGCGGAGAACACGTTCGACAACGCGACCGTGGATGGCTTCAGCACCGGCCTTACTCTTGCCGCCGACCAGTTCGAGGACGGCCAACTGACACGCTGGCAGCAGGACGGCGGCATCTGGTCGGAACACGATGGATACCTGGAAGGTCTCGATCGCGGCGAGTTGCTCACCTCGTCGCTGGGCTGGACCATTACCAGGGCCGGTGCGAGCGTCTATCGCGAGAGCGGAACCGATGTCTATGTCATCCTGCGGAACGACCATACGTTCATCCATGCCAACCTACGCGGCGGCAGCTACCAGGATATCTGGACCTTCGATGGACTCGACTACCATTCGATCCCGTTCGCCAACGAGAATCAACACTGGTACCGGTTGGCGCTCGCCGTCCATGACGCGGCCTACGACGTGGTCGTCGACGACGTGATCCTCGCGACCTTCCCGCGACGTGGCGAAGCGGCAACCAGCAGTTTTAAAGAGTTCGGGCTAGGTCTGTGGGGTGATTACGCCGAGAATCGCTTCGACAATGCCTTCGCCATGGGTACGAGGCACGACAACGTCTTGCATGTCGACAACTTCCAGGATAACCAACTCTCGCCCTGGAATCCGGAGAGCGGGATGTGGTCGGAGCACGACGGGTATCTGGAAGGCAACTCGCAAGGCGAGATCCTTTTCGCCGCCGGTGAGGCCGACATCGTGCGTGCGGCCGTCGACGTTTACCGGGCCGCCGGAACCGACGTCTACATTACCCTCAAGAACGCCGACGGTTTCATCCACGCCGATCTGCGCAGTGGCTCGTACCAGGACATCTGGGTCCACGATGGGGAGTCCTACCACTCGGTTATTTTCGCCAACACGAGCACGCAGTGGTACCGGCTGGAGCTTGCGGTGCGCGAGACGGACTTCGACGTCATGGTAGACGGGATCACACTAGCGACCTTCGCCCTGCAGGGACCGGCTGCAGATCGCGGATTCACCAAGTTCGGACTCGCCACGTGGGGCGAGGTCACAAGTTGCCGGTTCGACGAGGCGCTCATCTGGGGCTATCGGGAGCAACCGATCCCGGTGTCGGTCGAACCGCCCTCGGCGGTCAGAGCCCTGGTGGCATCGGCTCGCCCGAATCCCTTTAATCCCAGAACCGAGATCAGGTTCCAGATGGCGGAGGCCGGCCTGACGTGGGTTGCGGTATTTGACGCACGGGGTCGCCTGGTCCGGCAGCTCGTTCGGGATACGCGGCTAGAGGCCGGCCCAAATGCAGTGGTCTGGAACGGCACGGACGACAGTGGTCGACGTGTGGCGTCAGGGGTATACTTCTACCGGATAACGACGCCACAAGGAGTTGCCGTCGGTAAGGTTGCGCTCGCCAAGTGACATGGAGCGGCTAGACGAGCAGGCGCAGACCGATCCCTGGGCCCCGGTCGCTTGCGGTCGGGGCTATTTCGCATGCGATGATCGGAGGGAAGAAGCGCGGTCGACAGAGGGTCAATCTGATATCCGCGCGTTCGTCTGCTCACATGATGCCGTCCGTCTGGGGCTGTCTCCCTCAGATAACGCGAATCGAGCCGAGGCCCGTCGCGAACATGAGACACGGATTTTCTCCTGGCCGTCTTTTTCCTTCGCACTCTGTTGACCAAGTGAGTGGCGGTCGACCTTCCACGGCATGGGCCAGACGATACCAACGAGTTCTCTGGCAACTTCGGTGACTGCATTGTCGGTATACATGGTCCTGGCCAGGCGGAGATTCCGGCAACGTAGGTGATGCTTAATCTTGAATACGATGCCGACGATAGCAGGGTCCTACCCCATGCGGCGTCTTGCGAGGATAAGCGTGGAGCAGGCGGGTTTGCTGCCGTACCACGCGTTCTTGATGGGTGCGCGGCACAGGATTCAATTGCCAGTTTTCTGGCAGTCGGTCCTCGCTGCTGCTTGCTTCCGCTACGGCGCTCGTTGGGGACCAACCCGGCGTGACCCAAGATCTGCCGGGGCGACCGGAATCCCGCGATATCATCGACCTCGCTCTGGGTGGTTGTCGCCGTCACGGTCTTGATGCCCCGGAAGCAGCACGATGCCTCGACCGGCGTTCGCCAGGGATGTCGCTGGGCAACGTCCGCGGTGCGAGCATCCATGGACCGCTGGCTAGTATCAAGATAATCGCGCATCTCCAGCTTACTGGCCGGCACGATGGGCATCGGTCCGGTCATCTCGCGGCGCAGTCTGGCGAGCCAAGTCCGACGGGTCTTGGTCCAGTATGTCTTGCGGCTGGCGAACCGGTAGTCTGTGGTGCGCAGAATCCCCAAGATGCGGTACTTTCTGGGGGTGATCTGGCGGCGCAGCGAGAGTCGAGACCGGATAAGGTGTCTGACAGCCTCCTGGTCGATGTCGGGCATGGTGATCGGCGTCAGGTTACGGTTGCGGAACATCCTGGACTGATAGACGGAATCCAGACGGTCGGTCTTTCCAAGTAGCGCCTTTCCCTCCGCCCTCCCACACACCATCTTTCGGGAACACCCGATCCGGCACCGGCGGTCGCCCCAGGGCGGCCGCCGATCTTGCGGAGGCGACATGGATCAGATCATGCAGAGCGTGCTGGCCGGCGAGCTGGCGGCGCTGCAGGAGCAGGGCCTGTACAAGGACGAGCGCATCCTGGAGAGCCCCCAGGGCGCCGAGATCACCGTCGGCGGCCGCACCGTCCTGAACTTCTGCGCCAACAACTACCTCGGCCTCGCCAGCGATCCCCGCGTGGTCGAGGCCGCCAAGCGCACCCTCGACCGGTGGGGCTACGGCCTCAGCTCGGTCCGCTTCATCTGCGGCACCACCGAGCTGCACAAGCAGCTCGAGCGCGAGCTGGCCGACTTCCTGGGCCTCGACGACGCCATCCTCTACGCCGCCTGTTTCGACGCCAACGGCGGCGTGTTCGAGCCGCTGCTGGGCGAGGATTCGGCCATCATCACCGACCAGCTCAACCACGCGTCCATCATCGACGGCGTGCGCCTGTGCAAGGCCCAGCGCCACATCTACCGCCACGCGGACATGGACTCGCTGGAGCGCCGCCTGCAGGAGGCGCAGGACGCTCGCTTCCGCCTCGTGGTCACCGACGGCGTCTTCTCCATGGACGGCGACATCGCCCGCCTGCCGGAGATCTGCGACCTGGCCGACCGCCACCAGGCCCTCGTGCTGGTGGACGAGAGCCATGCCACCGGCTTCACCGGCCCCAACGGCCGGGGCACCCACGAGAAGCTGGGTGTCATGGACCGCGTCGACCTCATCACCACCACCCTGGGCAAGGCCCTCGGCGGCGCCCTCGGCGGCGCCACCTGCGGCCCGCGCGAGCTCATCGACTGGCTGCGGCAGAAGTCGCGCCCCTACCTCTTCAGCAACTCCCTGCCGCCGGTGGTCTGCGGGGCCAGCCTCGAGGTGCTGCGCATCTGCCGCGAGGACCGCGGCCCCCTCGAGCGCCTGGACCGCAACCAGAAACGCCTGCGCAACGAGCTGCGGGCCATGGGCTTTGACATCGACCCCGGCGACCACCCCATCGTGCCCGTCCATTTCCGACGCTTCGACAACGACGCCGTCCTGGCCCAGGCCATCAGCCGCGATCTGCTGGCCGAGGGCATCTACTGCATCGGCTTCAGCTTTCCGGTGGTGCCGCGGGGGCAGGCGCGGATCCGGTTGCAGGCGTCCGCCGCCCATACCGACGCCCACCTCGACCGTCTGCTGGACGCGTTCCGGAAGGTGGGGAAGAAGCATTCGGTGATCTAGGGGCCGGGGAAGGGAGGGGCATTCACCCACCCCTCCGCTGGGTCCTCGCGAACGGCGACCCTGGACGGGCCGCCGTTCTGCTGTGGAGTCGCTTGAGGGGTGGGTGAATGCCCCTCCCTTCCCCTCCGCCAGAGGACCGAATGGTTCATCCCCGCCATGCCGGAGGGCGTGCCGGCGGCGAGGTTTGGGGGAACCAACCGGAGGTGAGCAGGGTGGATGCGCTGGAACGGATCCTGACGAGGGAACGGCTGGAGGAGGCGGATCTGGTGACGTTGCTGTCGCTGGAGGAGCCGGGGGACCTGCAGCGCCTGTACGAGGCGGCCTATGCGGTGAAGGTGCGCGAGGTGGGCCGGGTGGTCTACCTCCGGGGGCTCGTCGAGGTCACCAACGTCTGTAGCCGCGACTGCCTGTACTGCGGCATCCGCCGGAGCAACGACGAGGTCGAGCGGTACCTGATCGACGCCGACGAGGTGCTGGCGGCCGCCCGCTGGGGGTGGGATCAGGGGTTCGGATCGGCCGTGCTGCAGGGTGGCGAACGCACGGACCCGCGGTTCGTGGCCTACATCGAGGAGATCGTCCGCGCCATGCAGGGGTTCGGGGCCGGCGGGATCGGCGTCACCCTGTCCCTGGGGGAGCAGACCGAGGCGACCTACCGGCGCTGGCATGCGGCCGGGGCCCAGCGCTACCTGCTGCGCATCGAGACCACCAACCGCGAGCTGTTCGCGGCCATCCACGCCGACGATCAGAGCTTCGACGAGCGTCTGGATTGCCTGGCCAGCCTACGGGCCTGCGGCTACCAGGTGGGCACCGGCGTGATGATCGGCCTGCCCGGACAGACCGCCGCGGACCTGGCGCGAGACATCATCTTCATGCGCGACCAGGACATCGACATGGTGGGCATGGGGCCGTTCATCCCGCACCAGGACACGCCCATGGCCGACAGCCTGGGGCCCTTCGCGGCCGTCAGGGAGCGGCAGCTGGAGCTTGGCCTGACGATGATCGCCTGCACCCGGCTGGCCCTGCGCGACGTCAACATCGCCTCGACCACCGCCCTGCAGGCCCTCGGGCCCGACGGCCGCGAGCGGGGCCTCCTGGCCGGCGCCAACATCCTCATGCCCAACCTCACCCACACGCGGTTCCGGCGGGGCTATCAGCTCTACGACGGCAAGCCGGGGCTCGACGAGGGGTCCGAGGCGAGCACCCGGGCCCTGGAACGCTCGGTGGCGGCCATCGGCGAGACGGTCGGCTACCGCGAGCTCGGCACCTCGCCCCATTTCACGCGGCGCACCTCGGCTCCTTGATCCGACGGTAAAAAATCGACCAGAATCACTCCGGGAGCTTGCCACGGGGGCGTCCTGCGCTTACCTTCCCGCCGGTTTTCGCGTCCCGGCACCGAGGTTGGCATCGGCCAACCTCGTTTGTCATGTCAGCCCGGGCCGCGGCGGAACGCGCTCGCCCCGGGCGAGCCCACAAGGGAACACGACCATGATGACCGACCTGCGCAAGGTCCGTAACATCGGCATCAGCGCCCACATCGATTCGGGCAAGACCACGCTGACCGAGCGGATCCTCTTCTACACCGGCCGCATCCGCGCCATCCACGAGGTCAAGGGCAAGGACGGCGTGGGCGCCACCATGGATTCCATGGAGCTCGAGCGCGAGCGCGGCATCACCATCCAGTCCGCGGCCACCAACTGCGTCTGGAAGGACCACGCCATCAACATCATCGACACCCCGGGCCACGTCGACTTCACCATCGAGGTGGAGCGCGCGCTCAGGGTGCTCGACGGCGCGGTGCTGGTGCTCTGCTCGGTGGCCGGCGTGCAGTCGCAGTCGATCACGGTCGACCGCCAGATGAAGCGCTACAAGGTGCCCCGCCTGGCGTTCGTCAACAAGTGCGACCGCTCCGGCGCCAACCCCATGCGCGTCACCGACCAGCTGCGCGAGAAGCTCGGCCACAACTCGGTCATGATGCAGCTGCCGCTCGGCCTGGAGGCCGCCCACGAAGGCGTCATCGACCTCGTGCGCATGCAGGCCGCCCGCTTCGAGGGCCCCAACGGCGAGACCATCACCTGGACCGACATCCCGGCGAACCTGCGCGTCGAGGCCCAGGCCCGGCGCGAGGTCATGCTCGATGCCGTCAGCATGTTCAGCGACGAGCTCACCGAGGCCATCCTCGAGGACGCGGTGACCGAGGATCTCATCCACGAGGCCGTGCGGCGCGGCGTGCTCGCCAACGAGCTGACGCCCGTGTTCCTGGGCTCGGCCTACAAGAACCGCGGCGTGCAGCTCCTGCTCGACGCCGTGCTGCGGTACCTGCCGTGCCCCACGGACATCAAGAACGAGGCCATCGAGATCATGCGCGACGGCACCGAGCGGTCGTTCGTCCTGAGCAACAGCCCGGACGACGAGCTGGTGGCCCACGCCTTCAAGCTCGAGGACGGCTCCTACGGCCAGCTGACCTACGTGCGCATCTACCAGGGCGTGCTCCAGAAGGGCAGCGACATCACCAACATCCGCACCGGCAAGAAGGTCAAGGTGGGGCGCCTCGGCCGCATGCACGCCGACCAGATGGAGGACATCGAGTCGGCCGGCGCCGGCGACATCGTCGCCCTCTTCGGCATCGACTGCGCCAGCGGCGACACCTTCACCGGCGGCCAGCGCGTCAGCCTCACCAGCATGCACGTGCCCGAACCGGTGGTCTCGCTGGCCGTCGTCCCGGTCGACAACAAGGCCCAGGCCAAGGTGGCCAAGGCGCTGCACCGGTTCACCCGCGAGGATCCCACGTTCCGCACCGCGATCGACGAGGAGTCGGGCGACACGATCATCCGCGGCATGGGCGAGCTGCACCTCGAGGTCTACATCGAGCGCATGAAGCGCGAATTCGGCGCCGAGGTCACCACCGGGGCGCCCCGCGTGGCCTACCGCGAGACCATGACCAGCCCGGTCTCGTTCAACTACATCCACCGCAAGCAGACCGGCGGTTCGGGCCAGTACGCCAAGGTCATCGGCCGCATCGAGCCCAGCCCGGACGGCGAGTTCCATTTCGACAACAAGGTGGTCGGCGGCAACATCCCGACCGAGTACATCGGAGCCTGCGAGAAGGGCTTCGCGAGCTGCGTCGAGGAGGGTGCGTTCATCGGCGCGCCGGTGCAGGGCCTGCGGGTGATCCTCGAGGATGGCGACAGCCACGCGGTCGACTCCTCGGACATGGCCTTCCAGGTGGCCTGCCGCATGGCCTTCCGCGAGGCCTACACGTCCGGCCACCCGATCGTGCTCGAGCCGCTGATGATGGTCTCGGTGGAGAGTCCGAGCGAGCTGCAGGGCGAGGTGCTCAAGACCCTCATGCAGCGCCGCGGCATCATCGTCGGCACCACCGAGGACACGGGCTTCGTGCGCATCGACGGCCACGTGCCGCTGAGCGAGATGTTCGGCTACGCGAGCGTGCTGCGGTCGGCCACCGCGGGCAAGGCGGAGTTCACCATGGAGTTCGCGCGTTACGCCCCGGCACCCCGCGATGTCGCCGAGGAACTGCGCAAGGTTTATCTGGAAAAGCGAGCCAAGGGAAAGTAGGGTAGGGGCATGACCAAGAACGTCTTCGAGAAGAGTCCCGTGCGCCTGCTCGAGCGGGCCCTCGGCGGCGGCCTCGGCCGCGGGAAGTTCGGCGTCGTCCTGGCGCGCACGGGCGTCGGCAAGACCGGCTTCCTGATCACCCTGGCCCTCGACCATCTGCTGCAGGGCCGCCGCGTGCTGCACATCTCCACCAAGGAGACGGTCGAGCACGTGCGGGCGTACTACGACCAGCTGCTGGCGGCCATGGCCGGCCAGCTGGGGCTCGACCGCATGATGGAACGCGAGCTGGAGGTCGAGCGCGGTCGGCACATCCTGGTCTACAACCGCGAGACCTTCACCCTGGACAAGCTGCGCCAGTCGGTCGCCTTCCTGCGCGACGACGCCGGGTTCAAGCCCGACATGGTGATCATGGACGGCACCCCGCGGTTCGAGTACAGCGAGGACTGGGAGATCCGCGGCGTCTGCGAGCTGGCCCGCGAGCTCGACGCCGAGATCTGGACGGGCAGCAACCTGCACCGCGAGGGCCAGGAGCTGGACGATCGCGGCGTGCCCCAGGAAGTGGCCTGGCACGAGGAGAACCTCGACGTGATCATCGGCCTGCAGGCCAACGGTGAGCACATCCGCGTGCAGATCCTCAAGGAGCACGACAGCGAGCAGCCCGCGGCCGTGTCCCTGGAGCTGGACCCCGAGACCCGGATGCTGCGCTGGCGCTGATGGAGGGGCCTTGGCCCACCGCGACGTTGCCGAGAACCTGACCCGTCTGCGCGAGCGCATGGCCGCGGCCTGCGTGCGGGCCGGGCGCGATCCGTCCCGGGTCACCCTCGTGGCGGTCTCCAAGCGCGTCGCCCTGGACCGGGTGGCGGCCGCCGTCGCCGCCGGGCAGCGCGACCTCGGCGAGAACCGTCTGCCCGAGGCGGTCGACCGCCAGGCCGAGCTCGCCGCCCGGTTCGCGGAACCTCCGGCCGTGCGATGGCATTTCATCGGACACCTGCAGCGCAACAAGGCGGTCCGGGCGGCCGGCCGTTTCCACCTCATCCACGGCGTGCACTCGGTGGACCTGGCGGCGCGGCTCTCGCGCCAGGCGGCCGCGCTCTCGCTGGTGCAGCCGGTCCTGCTGCAGGTGAACGTGACGGGCGAGCCCCAGACGGACGGCCTGGACCCGGCCGAGCTGGTCGATACGGCCGCCCGGGTGGCGGATCTTGCCCACCTGGAATTGCGTGGCCTGATGTGCATGGCCAGGTACGGCGACCCCGAGCCCGCATTGCGACGCACGTTCGCCGCCCTGCGCGACCTGCGGGACCGCGCGGCGGCGAGCCTGGGCAAGGCCCTGCCGGAGCTGAGCATGGGCATGAGCGACGATTTCGAGGCCGCCATCGCCGAGGGCGCCACGCTGGTGCGCATCGGCACGGCGATCTTCGGCGAGCGCGGCTGACCGCGGCCGCCGGGGGCGCTGGCACCGCTCTTGATGGGTTGGACGCTGGAACGCGACATCGCCGGCCTCGCTGGTCGGAAACTGGCCGCTGAGGCCCGCAGGTTGGCCGCATCTGGAGGCAAGACTGATGAGGATCACCCCTGGACGTCCGCAAGCAGGAATTCAAGCGCGGCATGCGTGGCTACGACAGCGACGAGTGCGCGCCTTCCTCAGCAACCTGGCCGACGAATACGAGGCCGTACTGGTGGACAACAAGCAGCTGCGCGAGCGGCTGGTGGAGCAGGACGGCAAGCTCGGCGAGTACCGGACCATCGAGCAGACCCTGCGCGACACCCTGATGACCGCCGAGAAGGTGGCCCAGGACGCTCGCGAGACGGCCCGCCGCGAGGGCGAGGTCCTGGTGGCGGAGGCCCGCCAACGGGTGGCCAGGGTGCTGGCCGAGGGGCGCGAGCAGCTCAACGACCTGCGCCGCGAGGCCCTCGCCATCCACCGCGAGAAGGAGGCCTACCTCGGCCGGTTCCGCAGCTTCGCCGAGGCCCAGATCCAGTTCGTCGAGCAGCATCGGGGCGATTTCCGCGACCTCGACGGGCGGCTCCTCGACCAGTTCGACCTCACGGCCACGGCGGCGGCGACCAGCCGTCCGGCCGCGGCTCTGGCCGCCAGCGATGGCGCGGTCGGTGCGGCGCAGCGTGCCGCCGATCAGGAACGCGACCAGTGGCGCGAATACCACGTGGCCGCCGAGAAGGAGGCCGCCCGGGCGGCCGCGCCCAGGGCCGACCAGCCCGAGGCCGAGCACATCGCCGAGGTGGTCAAGCAGGCCGAGGCGGCCCAGCAGCCGGTGGCCGAGCCACCCCACAATCCTGCACCGGAAGAGTCACCGCACCACTGAGCAGACGGCACGGATGGCCGAATTCGGGCGGGAAACCACGGTTTCCCGCCCGATCCTTTTTCCTTCACCGGCGCCGGGGAGCATGTTACCTTACCTTGCCCGATCAGCAGCAACCGCCCCGGAGGCAAACCGTTGAGCGATCTCCACTCCCGCATCCAGGCCGCCGCCGACTTCATCGCGAACCGGTCCCCCGAACCGGTGGAGTTCGGCCTGATCCTCGGCACCGGACTCGGTGAACTGGCCGACCGGATCGTCGATCCCGTGGCCATCCCCTTCGGCGAGATCCCGCATTTCGTGGAATCGACGGCCATCAGCCACCACGGCAACCTGGTGCTCGGGCGCCTGGAGGACCGCCGGGTGGCCGTCATGCAGGGCCGGGTCCACTATTACGAGGGATACTCGATGGAGGACATCACCCTGCCCGTGCGGGTGATGAAGGCCCTCGGCGCGCATTCCCTGATCATGAGCAACGCCGTCGGCGGCATGAATCCCAAGCACCAGCCGGGCGACGTGGGCGTGATCATCGACCACATCAACCTGATGGGGGACAACCCGCTCATCGGCGCCAACGACGACCGCCTCGGCCCCCGCTTCCCGGACATGAGCGAGCCGTATCATCGCGGGTACATCGCCCTGGCCGACGAGGTGGCCCTGGCGGCCGGGTTCGCGCTGCGGCACTTCGTCTACGCGGCCGTCGCCGGGCCCAACCTCGAGACCGCCGCCGAGTACCGGTTCCTGCGGCTGATCGGCGCCGACACCGTCGGCATGTCGAGCGTGCCGGAGAACCTGGTGGCCGTGCACGGCGGCCTGAAGGTCCTGGGCATCTCCGTGATCACCGACGCCTGCTTCCCCGACAACCTGCATCCGGCCAAGGTGGAGGACATCCTGCGCACCGCGCGGGACGCCCAGCCCCGCCTCGAGGCCCTCGTCACCGGCTTCCTGCGCCGGGCGCCCCGCGCCTGACGCACCCAGACAGCGAAGGACACCTGCGCCGATGGCCGATCTGTACCCAGCCCTGGCCCGCCCCTTCCACGACGCCGAGTCGGAGCACCGGATCAGTGCGTTCTGGAAGGAGCACGACACCTTCCGTCGCAGCATCGCCGAGCGCGAGGGCGCGCCCGACTGGGTCTTCTACGAGGGCCCGCCCACGGCCAACGGCAAGCCCGGCGTGCACCACGTGATGGCCCGCCTCTGCAAGGACATCATCTGCCGCTACAAGACCATGACCGGCCACCGCGTGCTGCGGAAGGCCGGCTGGGACACGCACGGCCTGCCGGTCGAGCGGTCGGTGGAGAAGGAGCTGGGGATCCAGGGCGCCCAGGCGATCCTCGAGTACGGCCTCGACGCGTTCAACGACCGCTGCCGCCAGAGCGTCTGGTCCTGCAAGTCCGACTGGGACGAGTTCACCGAGCTGCTCGGCTACTGGGTCGACCTCGACCACCCTTACGTCACGTACGCCAACGAGTACATCGAGTCGGTGTGGGCGATCCTGCAGCGCTTCCACGCCGCCGAGCTGCTCTACCAGGGCCACAAGGTCGTGCCGTACTGTCCGGTCTGCGCGACGCCGCTGTCGAGCCACGAGATGGCCAACAGCTACCGGACCGTCAACGATCCGTCGATCTACGTGCGCCTGCAGTCCGTCGACGGCGACGAGAGCTTCCTCACCTGGACGACGACCCCCTGGACCCTGCCCAGCAACGTGGCCCTGGCCGTGGGCGAGGACTTCGACTACGTGCGCGTCCGCCACGGCGACGAGGTGCTCATCCTGGCCGAGGCGCGTCTGGGCGTGCTGGACACCGAGCGTGGCGTGGAGGTGCTCGAGACCTTCAAGGGCCGGGAGCTCCTGGGTCGGCGCTACGTGCAGCTGCTGCCCTTCTGCGGCGTGCCGGACGGCAAGGAGGCCTTCAAGGTCGTCGCCGCCGATTTCGTCACCCTCGACACCGGCACGGGCATCGTGCACATGGCGCCCGCCTTCGGCGAGGACGATTTCCAGGTGGGCCAGCGCGAGAATCTGGCCTTCTTCAAGCCCGTCGATCAGAACGGCCAGTTCACCGCCGAGGTCGAGCCCTGGGCCGGCCGGCACGTGAAGCAGGCCGACCCTGACATCATCAAGCACCTCGCGGCCACGGGCCGGCTCTACGCCGCGGCCGCCTACAGCCACGAGTACCCGTTCCACGACCGCTGCGGCAACGCGCTCATCTACTACGCGACTCCCAGCTGGTTCATCGCCACCAGCCAGATGCGTGAGCAGCTGGTCAAGGCCAACCAGGACATCACCTGGGCCCCGCCCGAGGTGGGCTCGGGCCGCTTCGGCAACTGGCTCGCGGGCAACATCGACTGGTCGCTGAGCCGCAACCGCTTCTGGGGCACGCCCCTGAACGTGTGGATCTGCGACCGGTGCGACGGCCTGCATCTGCCCACCTGCCGCGCCGAGCTCGGCGAGCTCACGGGTCAGGACCAGAGCGACCTCGACCTGCACCGGCCCCACGTCGATCGCATCACCTTCGCGTGCACGCACGAGGGCTGCGGGGGCACCATGCGCCGTACGCCCGAGGTGATCGACTGCTGGTTCGACTCCGGCAGCATGCCGTTCGCGCAGTACCACTGGCCGTTCGAGAACCAGGAGCTGTTCGAGTCCCAGTATCCGGCGGACTTCATCAGCGAGGGCATCGATCAGACCCGCGGCTGGTTCTACACCATGCTGGTTATCGGCACCTTCCTGACCGGCCGCAGCAGCTACAAGCGCTGCCTCGTCAACGAGCTGATCCTCGACGGCAAGGGCAAGAAGATGTCCAAGTCCGTCGGCAATACCGTCGACCCCATGGCCATCATGCGCAAGGACGGCGCCGACCCGTTGCGCTGGTACATGATCACGGTCAACCCGGTGTGGCTGCCCACCAAGTTCGAGCTCGACGGCGTGAGCGAGGCCCAGAGCAAGCTCCTGGGCACCCTGGAGAACACCTACAAGTTCTTCATCACCTACGCGAACCTCGACCGCTGGACGCCCGATCCGGCGCGCGAGACGGCGCCCGACCTGCTCGACCGCTGGATCCTCAGCCGCCTGCAGTCGGTCGCCGGCGCGGTGCGCGAGGACCTCGAGGCGATGAACCTGACCCGGGCCGGCAAGACCCTCGGCGCGTTCCTCCTCGACGACGTGAGCAACTGGTACGTGCGCCTGTCGCGCAAGCGGTTCTGGCACGGCGAGGTGGACACCGACAAGCACACCGCCTACACCACGCTGCACACGATCCTCGACACCCTGTGCCGCCTGCTGGCTCCGTTCGTGCCCTTCGTCGCCGAGGAGATCTACCGCGGCCTGCATCAGCACGACGATCCGGACCTCTCCGTGCACCTGCAGGACTTCCCGCAGCCCGACGCCGCACTCGTCGAGGCCGATCTCGAGGGCCGCATGGAAACGGCCCAGCTGATCGTCGGCCTCGGTCGCGCCTTGCGGCAGGAGACCCAGCTGAAGGTCCGCCAGCCGCTCGGCCGGCTGCTGGTGCACAGCCTCGACGCGCGTGCGTCCGACCTGCTCGGCGATGCGACCCTGCGCGGCTACGTGGCGAGCGAGCTCAACGTCAAGCACGTGGAGGCCCTCGACGATCCCCGCGTGGTGGCCCGGCTCGCGGCCCGCGCCAACTACCGGGCGCTCGGCCCTCGTTTCGGCAAGCAGTCGCCGCAATGGGCCAAGGCAATCGAGGCCCTCGACCCCGACGCCGTGATGAACCTGCGTCGGACCGGCTCGGTCACCGTGACGGTCGACGGGCGCAGCGAGGACCTGGGTTTCGAGGAGGTGCAGGTGCAGCAGGCGGGCATCCCGCCGTTCGCCGCCACCGGCCAGGGCGCGGTGACCGTCGCCCTCGACACCACCATCGATCAGGCCCTGCGCGACGAGGGCCTCGCCCGCGAGGTCATCAACAAGATCCAGAACCTGCGCAAGAAGAGCGGCCTGGAGGTGAGCGACCGCATCGCCCTGGTGGTGACGGGGTCGGCCGCCGTGCAGGCCGCGCTGGGCGACCACGCCGAACGTATCCGTGAGGAGACCCTTGCCGAATCGCTGGCGGACCACGGCGAGCTGCCGCACAGCGACACCTTCCGGGTCGGCGACGCGGAGGTGACCATCAAGCTCGCCAGGGTGTGACGCACGGCGAAAGGAGCCTCGCGTGCGCAAGACCGAACTGCAACGGTTCCGCAAGCTGCTTCTTGCGGAGAAGGAGCGGGTGAGCCAGTCCATGGCCCAGCATGAGAAGGCCATCCGGGGCCGGGACGCCGCCGACGCCGGCGCCGGCCGGGCCCACTCCAACCACATGGCCGACCAGGGCTCGGACGAATACCAGTATGAGGCCACCATCCACACGGCGGCGGCCGAGGGGCGGTACCTCTACCACATCGAGGAAGCGCTCGCCCGGATCGAGGACGGCACCTACGGACTGTGCGAAGGCTGTCACGACAAGATCGGCATGGAGCGACTCAAGGTGCTGCCGCACGCCCGGCTCTGCATCGACTGCAAGGAAAAGGAAGAGGAAGGATCCCTCTGATGCGACGCTGGGTGGCCTGGCTGGCCGCGGGACTGATCGTCGGCACGGATTTCGTCACCAAGCGGCTGGTCCTGGCCCACGCCGATTCCC
Source organism: Candidatus Krumholzibacteriia bacterium (assembly GCA_041390065.1). GTDB lineage: Bacteria > Krumholzibacteriota > Krumholzibacteriia > LZORAL124-64-63 > LZORAL124-64-63 > Glo-17. The sequence goes on along the minus strand of JAWKQQ010000006.1, from coordinate 45,152 downwards.
TGCGTTTCGATCGCGTGGAGGTGCTGGGCGACTTCTTCCGCCTCGCCTACGTGCGCAACCCCGGGGCGGCGATGGGCCTGACGCCCTTCGGCCGCTGGGTCCTGGTCGCGATCTCGGCCGCCGCGGCCGTGCTCCTGGTCTGGTTCCTGCGGTCCACCGCGACGGAGCAGCGCTGGCGGCGTCTGGCCATGGGCCTGATCCTCGGCGGCGCGCTCGGCAACCTCGTCGACCGCGTGTTCTACGATGGCCTGGTGGTCGACTTCCTGGACTTCGGCGTGGGATCGGCGCGCTTCTGGACCTTCAACGTCGCCGACATCGGCGTCACCTGCGGTGGCGCCCTCCTGCTCCTCTGCCTGCTGGGTGACGAGTGGCGCGACCGCCGGCGACGTCGGGCGGCCGCGGCCGTCGACACCCATGACTGAGCGGCCGCGGCCGTTCGTGGTTCCGGCCGAGCTGGCCGGCCAGCGCCTCGACCGCGTCCTGGCCGCGCTCCTGCCCGAGGTGAGCCGGCACCGGATCCAGAAGGCGTTCGCGGAACGCGGCGTCACGGTCGACGGCCGTGAACGCCCCAAGAGCTACCGGCCGGAGGCCGACGCCCGGATCCTGGTCTGCCTGCCCGCGGAGCCGCCGCTGCTGGCCCGGGCCGAGGACATTCCCCTGGATATCATCCACGAGGACGCGCACCTGCTGGTGGTGAACAAACCGCCCGGGTTGGTCGTCCACCCGGCGCCCGGCCATCACGGCGGCACCCTCGTCAACGCCCTGCTGCACCACGGACGCGACCTCGCCGACACGGGCGACCCGCGGCGGCCCGGCATCGTCCATCGCCTCGACCAGGAGACGAGCGGGCTGCTGGTGGTGGCCCGCACCGGCGCTGCTCACCGTGCCTGGCGGCCCAGCTCAAGGACCACACGCTGGGGCGGGAGTATCTGGCCTCTGGGGGCAGTGGCGCGAACTCCGGTCGGCTCACGGGAAGCAACCTCGGCCGCCACCCGCAGGACTGCACGCGCATGGCGGTGCTCGCCGAGGGCGGCCGCTCCGGCCGTCACGCATTACGAGGTCATCGACGCATCTGCCTTCGTGTGCAGCTCTGCCGCGTCCACCTCGAGACCGGGCGCACGCACCAGATCCGCGTCCACTTCCAGCATTTCGGCCATCCGGTGGGGCGATCCGCCTCCATGGCGACGACGGACGGGCGCGGAACACCGCACCCGTGACCGCGCGGCCGCCGCCGCCCTGGTGCGCGCGGCTCCTTGGGTCAGCTGCTGGACGCGGCGGTGCTGCGGTTGCGGGTATCCGGCCGACGGCCGGCTGGTGACGTACCGGGCGCCGCTCGCGTCCGACTTCGCCGCCGCCCTGGCCGGCCTGCGCCGCGATCTGAGCCGTTCCGAGGTCGGCCCGGAGGCCGCGCTCTGAGGTGGACACGGCCGGTCCGCGCCGTTATGCTGGCCGGGTCGAGACGGAGGCCGCCCGCCTCCGTCGCTTGCAAGGAGAGAGGCGGAAGATCAGGAACGCAGACGGGACGGCATCGCGATCTTCGACCTGAGCGGGAACCTCATGGGCGGTCCCGATGCCGAGGCGTTCAACGAGGCCTTGCGCACCTGCATGCACGAGGGCATCCACAACATCCTGGTGAACCTCGAGAAGGTGAAGTGGGTCAACAGCACGGGCCTGGGGATCCTCATCTCCGGCTACACCACCGTCAACCGCGCCGGGGGCGAGTTGAAACTGCTGAAGGTCACCGACCGTATCGAGAGCATCTTCATCGTTTCGCGGCTTGCCACCGTCTTCCAGTTCTTCGAGAACGAGGACGAGGCGGTCCGGAGCTTCGCCTGAAGCCGGCAGGCATTGCCGGGAGGGTCTGGGGGCGCCACACGTGAACTCCCGCATCGAACTGAAGCTGCCCAGCCAGATGGCCTTCCTGGGCATCCCGGACGCGGTCCTGCTCGAGGTCGGCAGCGACCTCGATTGCCCGCGCGCGCTCATCGAGGAACTGGGGACGGCCGTCATCGAGGCCTGCTCGAACGCCATGGAGCACGGCAACCATCTGGCCGGCGAGACCGCGGTGGAGGTCCACATCGAGGTGGGGGAGGACCGCATCGTGGTGGAGGTCCTGGACAACGGCCCCGGGTTCGACTTCGAAGCCTGGCAGCCGGTGGCCGACCTCATGAGCGAGCGGGGACGTGGCATCCTCATCATGCGCGAGTTCACCGACGAACTCACCTACGACCGCGCCGCCGACGGACGGTTCCTCGTCCGCCTCGCCAAGAACCTGACCGCCGCCGAGGCCTGACCCGACCCATGCCCGTGCTCATCGGCCTGGACTACGGAACCCGACGCATCGGCATCGCCGTCAGCGACGAGGCCGGCAAGGTCGCGCTGCCCGTCGGCGTGCACGTCGAGGGCCGCGATGGTTCGGTGCTCGTCCAGCTGGCCGACCTCGCCCTCTCGCGCGGCGCCGAGGGCGTCGTGCTCGGCCTGCCGCTGCGGGCCGACGGCAGCGAGGGCGACATCGCCCGGCGCGCGCGTCGCTTCGGCGAACGCGTGGGCGCGGCCCTGGGCCTGCCGGTGGTCTACGTCGACGAGCGCTACACCAGCCAGGCGGCCGCGCGCCAGATCGCCTTGCGAGGCCGGCCGGCCCGCCGGGGCGAGGTCGATGACGTGGCTGCGCAGATGATCCTCCAGGACCACCTCGACCGCCTGCAGGGCGGCGGGGCGGAGCGGCCGTGAAGGGCCGGCTCGCGTTCGCCGCGGCGGGTCTTCTGCTCGGGCTCGTGGCCGTCGCCGCGATCCTGGGACGGGCCTACACCGTGGGCAACGGGGAACCGGAGGCGAGGGTGGAGGTCGAGGCCGGCGCCACGCTCCAGACGGTGGCCGACCGCCTGGCGCAGCGCGGCCTGCTGGGCAGCCGCCGCGTGTTCCTGCTGGCCGCGCGCCTCTCCGGCCGTGACCGGGCGCTCCAGGTCGGAACCTTCGTCCTGCCGGCCGACGCGTCGGCGCGGGACATCCTCGCCATCCTCGTCGGCGGCCCGCCGGTGCCGGTGGTGGTCACCCTGCGCGAGGGCCTCGAGGCGGCCGACATGGTCGCGCTGGTGGCCGACAGCCTGCGCCTCGATCCGGACGCCATCCTCGCGGCGGCCGATCGCCGGGTCCAGGACGGCGCCGACACGCTGATGGCGCCGCAGACGCGGGATGCCCTCGCCGCGGTCGTGGCCGGCGGACCGCGTCCGTCGGGTCGTCCCCTGCACTGGTGCGAGGGGTACCTGGCGCCCGACACCTACCACTTCACCCTCGGGCTGGACGCCGCGCACGTGGCCGCCGCGATGGTGGATCTGCAACTGTCGCGCCTGGCGCAGGCGGGCGCGCAGCGGGGCCGCTACCACGAGCTGCTCACGTTGGCGTCCCTGGTGGAGTCCGAGGCCCGTCTGCCGCAGGAGCGGAGCCTGATCGCCGCCGTCTACCGTAATCGCCTGCAGCGCGGCCTGCGTCTGGAGGCGGATCCGACCGTGGCGTTCTGGCTCGGCAAGCGTGGCCAGCGTCTGCTCTACCGCGACCTCGAGGTCGATTCTCCCTACAACACGTATCGCCGCAGCGGGCTGCCGCTCGCGCCGATCATGGCTCCGGGCGCGGCCGCCGTGGCCGCGGCCGCCGCGCCGGACAGCCTCTGCCGCGCGCTCTACTTCGTGGCCGACGGCGAGGGGGGGCACGTGTTCTCCGAGACGCTCGACGAGCACAACCGCGCCGTCGCGCGTTACCGGGAACTCATGCGGACGCGCCGCCGTTGACGGCAGGACCGGCGGAGCCTATGCTTCGCGTCCGTCAACCGCGCCTGGAAAGGAACGCCATGCCCCTGCTGCGCAACGTCTGGCTCCTGCTCGTCGGCCTGCTGACCATCGTGGTCGGCTACATCCTGCTGGCCGACAACCGCCTGTCCCTCGGACCGGTGCTGCTGGTGGCGGGGTACTGCGTGGTGTTGCCGCTCTTCGTATGGCGGCTCTTCCGCCGAGGAGTGGGCGAATAGCTCAGCTGGTCAGAGCGCCTGCCTTACAAGCAGGAGGCCACAGGTTCGAACCCTGTTTCGCCCACCATTTATTGAACTATCCACATCTTGATTGATGTTTCCTGTCCTGCCTCATGATGGATCCACGCGGTTCCATCTGAATGCCACGCAAGCAGATACGGTATTGCAAATTATTGACACTGGGAGAAAAAATACTATTGCCCATCAGGGACCATTGTGCTAACCTCATGCAGTCAAGTGATGGACTCCGAGTGGGAAGGAGGCCTCGACGCGGTTATCGCACGTACTCCGCCTGGGTTAGCCACCCTCGCTTGAACGGATCACTTTTTGGAGGTGACCTAATGCTTCGTAGGTTCTTGCTCGGCGCGCTGGTCGTGAGCCTGGCTTCCATTGCTTGGGCCGGCGTTCCCGACCTCAACACGTCGACTGCTTCCATCGACCCTGCTGCCAACGGCGCCAGTGTCTTCAACCTTCCCAACGGGGCCGGCGTGGCCCTCGACCAGGCCTTCGGTGTCGGTGGCACGGTTGACGCCACCATCACCCTGACCCTGATCGACACCACGGGCGACCCGATCTTCGGCTATCCGTTCGAGGATCTGTGGCTCGAGACGTCCCTCGGCGGCCTCACGTTCTGTGACGGCGGCACCGCTGCCGACGCGTCCACCGACATCGACGGCATGACCACCTGGTCCAACCCGTTGGCTGCCGGTGGCAACTCGGCTGGCGAGACCACGCGGGTCATCGTGGCCGGCGCTCCTCTGGCCGGTGCGGGCCTGTCCCTCACGTTCAACAGTGCCGACATCAACGGTGACCTCATCGTGAACCTGTCGGACGTCGCGACCTTCACGCAGGCGCTCGCCACCTACACGTATGATGCCGACTTCAACAACGACGGCATCATCAACCTGTCCGACGTGGCGCGTTTCACCCAGGGCATCGGCACCAGCTGCAACTAGTTGCTTCTGGACCGGGCCCGACCAAGTGCCGGTTGCTGCCCCGCCGATGCAGGCGGCGGGGCAGCAGGGATTTCCCGACGGCTCCGCAACCGTGACCTGCGCTGCTTCAGGAGAGCAACAATGAAGAAATTGCTAGTTCTGGCCCTGGTGGCCCTCATGGCTGCCGGCGCCCTCGCTCAGACGAGCGAAGACAACATGATCGGTATGTTCTTCACGAACGACCTGGGTGTGATCAACGAGTCCATCGCTGATGGCGGCATGAACCCCAACACCAACTTCGTGAACGCCTTCGCCCCGTTCAACGCCTACATCGTCCTGGTCAACCCGACGGTCGCCAGCGTCGCGGCCTACGAGACCAGCGTCACCTTCGACGGCGGCGCCCCGTTCCTGCTGGCCGTCACCGGCCCCAACGGCTGGACCAACTTCGGCACCCCGTCCAACCACCTGGCCGGCTTCCAGACCCCGCTGCCCTGCGCCGATGGCGCGGTGCTCTGCACGATCCAGATGCTGTACACCGGCGTCCCGACCGTGTTCATCAACCTCGGGGCCGCGACCCCCTCGAGCTTCAACCCCCCGACCCCGGGCATCGCCGACGGCGCCAACCCGGACAACCTGATCGCTTGCCCGCTCACCAGCGACGGCGGCTACGTGGCCACCATCAACGGCGACGGCGTGGTGGCGACCGAGGCCCACAGCCTCAGCGACGTCAAGGCCCTCTTCGACTGAGATCGGGAGCGCTGATCGCATGTACCGCCCCGGGGCGATCCCCGGGGCGGTTTTTATTGGTTTTGTACACTCGTTTGACAATGTAAAAGATTCTCGTGGGTGGTGGATCGATTATTGACATCTTCGCCCATCACTTGTAGAATCGTTCAAGATCAAGTGGCCACGGGGCCACACGCAGTTTCACTGTCGCGCTAGCCGGTAGACGCAGGCCGCCGGCTGTTGGGGAAACCAGTTCCCCGGCGCTGATTTCCCCACCTGCATTGCACCGGGAGTTCAATCCATGAAGACCCTGCTAACGCTTGCCCTCGTGGCTCTGATGGCCGGTTCCGCCTTCGCTCAGCTGGACAACAGCATGGGCATGTTCTTCTCCGACAGCGACCTCACCGAGGCCAACACCAACCTCGACAACGGCGCCGCTCCGTTCAACGCCTACATCGCCGTGATCCAGACCACGATGTTCACCATCGGCGCCTACGAGGTCGGCATCGAGATCAGCAACCCCGCCGTGTTCCTGCTGAGCGTCTCCGGCCCCAACGGCTGGACCAACTTCGGCAGCAACACCAACCACCTCGCCGGCTTCCAGACCCCGCTGCCGAGCTCCGCTGGCTACGCGGTCATGTCGACGATCCAGATGCTCTACACCGCCAACGACCTGGTCGAAGTCCGCATGGGCCCCTCGAGCCCGAGCAGCGTGGGCGGCGCCGGCCCGGCCCTGGCCGACGGTAGCAACCCCGACATCCTCTACGTCTGCAACTACACCAGCGGCCCGGACATGGGCGGCCTCGTGGCCACCCTGAACGGCGACGGCATCACGTTCCCCGGTGGCGTGGCCGCCGAGGCGCACAGCCTCTCCGCCGTGAAGGCCCTGTTCAACTAGGTCGTTCCTGCGACCAGCTGACACGACAGTGCGACGCCCCGGGCCCTGCCCGGGGCGTTCGCGTCATCACCAGACGTTGTTTTTTTCAGCATCTACGCAACCTTTTGGCAGCATCCGCGTACATAGGGTTGACCAAACATCATTTTCGATGCATGGTTATCAAGCTTCGGAACCTGGTCGTCGACGGTCGTCTCGCACCGTCGGTCCGCACAGCCGGTGCAGGCGGCTGTGCAGACGATGATCGGCCGGGTTGAACAGTGTCCAGACCTGCGCCGCACCAGGGAGACGAGAACAATGAGGACCTTGATCATGGTCGCGCTGGTCGTTCTGCTCGCCGGAACCGCCTTCGCTCAGCTCGAGAACAGCATGGGCGTCTTCTTCGACGATGCCAGCTTCATCCCCGGCACCACCAACCTGAACGTCGAGCCCGGCACCGAGTTCGAGATGTACATCGTGCTGCTCAACCCGACCGTGATCTCCGTGGCGGCCTACGAGTGCAGCCTGGAGATCTCCGATCCCGGCGTGTTCGTGCTCGGCCTGGCCGGCCCGGACGCCACCTGGGACAGCGGCGTCTACACCTACCCCGACGGCTTCTCCTACGGCGGCACGAACTTCGGCGACTACACCAATCACCTGTTCGGATTCCAGTTCGCCGTGCCCACCTACGGCGTCGCCGCGGTCCTGTCGCAGATGCGTCTGCTCAACACGAGCTCCAGCACCGTCGAGATCCGCATGGGTGCGTCGAGCCCCAGCAGCGTCAATGGCGCGGGCCCGGCCATCGCCAACGGCCTGAACGTCGACGACATCATCCTCTGCACCTACACGAGCGGGCCGGACATGGGCGGCCTGGTCGCCACCCTCAACGGCCAGGGCATCGAGTTCCCCGTGGCCACCGAGGCTCAGAGCTGGCGCGGCGTGAAGTCTCTCTTCGCCAACTGACCGCTCGCGATCCCGCGTCACGGGCCGCCTCCCTCCGGGGAGGCGGCCTCTTCGCATCCCCGCCGGCCGCCGTCGCCCCGTCTGCGGCGTGTGCGATCCGGCGGGCGGTCGTGCCCGCGTCGGGGCGCGATCCGAGGCCGTGTTCCGCGCGTGCGGACTCCCTCCGGCATGCAGTTCGCACGGCCGCGGCCCGCATCCACGGGGCGTGAGAGGCGCCGTGATTCCCCGAGATGGAGCGTGCTGGACCATCCGGTTTGCGCGCTTGACAGGACCGAACTTTGCGGGGATATTCATCGCGTGAAACCGGTCTCCGGGCCGGAATCCGGTTAGCTTGGCCACGGGACGGCTCTACACGGACGTACCGAGCCCCGGATGCGCCGGATGTCACCCCGCCGATGCGGGCGGCGGGTGGCAGGGAGGGAGTTCCCCCGGCAAGGATTGAGGACCTGCGTTGCTTCAGGAGAGGATCATGAAGAAACTGCTAGCTCTCGTCATCGTGGCCCTGATGGCCGGCGCCGCCTTCGCGCAGCCCGGTATGGGTGTGTTCTTCAGCAACTCGAGTTTCGGTGACAACGACACCAACTTCGACGCCGGGTTCAGTCCGTTCAACGCCTACATCGTGCTGCTCGATGCCCCGGTCGGTTCGGTGGGCGCCTACGAGTGCTCCCTGATCTTCTCGGACGTGAACGTATTCGTGCTGAGCGCGACCGGCGCCAACGGCTGGACCAACTTCGGCAGCCCCACCAACCACATCGCCGGCTTCCAGACTCCGCTGCCGGTCGCGGGCGACAACACCGCGGTGCTGTGCACCGTTCAGTTGCTCTACACCGCCGGTCTGGCGGTCGACATCTCGATGGGTGGTTCCACGCCCTCGAGCTTCAGCCCCGCCGGCCCTGGCATCGCCAACGGCGCCAATCCGGACGACCTGATCGCCTGCTTCCTCACCAGCGGCAATCCGCTCGGTGGCGTGGTGGCCACCCTCAACAGCGGCGGCGTGACGGCGACCGAAGCCCACAGCCTGACCGAGGTCAAGGCCCTGTTCGACTGAGCGACCCGCATCGGTCGGAACTGGCAGCGGGGTGGGCGATGGCCCACCCCGCTGCCGTTTGACCGCTCCGGCGAGCATTGGTATACTGATGACCAGACGCTCGACCCACCCCTGAAAGGCATCCCTCAGCACCCCTGAGAATGGAGTCCTTGTTCCATGTCCACCATCCTGTTCGCGCGGCGCGAGCGCTGCGCCGTCCGGAGGGCGGTCTGGCTCGTGGCCGCGCTCGTCCTGCCGCTCATGGTCCACGCCGGGAATCTGCCGCAACTGGAGTCGAGTTCGCGGGACGCCGTGGAGTTCTCGTTGCGGCTCGACGCGCCCGGCTGGCAGCGCGGCCTATCCGGACGGGCCGGCGAGGTTGCCTGGGAGGCCCAGTTGCCCGGCTTCGTGAACACGGCGAGCCCCGCGCAGGTGCGCCTGCCGCGGCGCAGCCTGTCGCTGCTCGTGCCGCCCGGCACCCGGCCCCAGCTCGAGGTGCTGAGCGAGGAGTGGCGGTCGCTGGACGGGCGCTGGTTGGCGGTCGAGCCGGTGGCGACCATGGTGGTCGATCCGGAGACCGGCGAGGGTTGGGAACAGCCGTGGGTGCCCGGCGCCGGCGTTCCGTTGCCGACCGAACGGGTTCCGAGGTCCGTGCTCGAGGATTACCGCAACCCCGACCGCGTTGCGACCTCCGGCCCGGCCGTGCGGCTGGGCGAGGTCTCGTGGTGGCGCGGCCGCCGGACGGTGTCCGTGACGCTGCTGCCGGTGCAGGCCGACGGGGAGGGCCGGGCCGTGCGGGCGCTCGCGAGCGGCCGCTGGCGCATCCGGTTCGTGAACGACCCGACGGCCGACAAGGCCCTGCCCGCCGGCGTCCTGCAGCGCGTCGGCAACCGCGGCGACGAGCGGTTCAGCGGGAGCTTCCTGAACGGCGACCTGCTCACCAGCCTGCCGACGGAGGCCGCGTTCCGCGGGATCCTGCCCGGTGGCAAGGCCCGCGGCGTGACGAAGGGAACGCCGCTCGGTTATCCCGAGGTGCGGTTGCCCGTGGGCCGGACCCAGCTGGTGCGCGTGCGCTACAGCCAGCTGGTGGCGCTCGGTCTGGTGCCCGGCGACGTGACCCTGCAGGAGTCCCAGATCCGCCTCTACCAGCGTCAGTACCTCGCCGACTACGACGACCCGTCCGACGATCAGGCGCGCCCGTACGCGGAGGTGGAGGTGCCCATCCACATGGTGGGCGAGGGCGACGCGTTCGCGGACGACGACCTGTTCCTGTTCTGGGGCCTGCGTCCGGCCGATGACGTCGGCTACTCCCGCGAGATCGACGGGGTCGTGCGCGACCTCGAGGGCGCGGCGGATCCCCAGGAGCTGAACAACGAGTTCAACATCTACTGGCTGCAGCTGGCGGACCCGGAGCCGGGCGAGAGCTGGGCGCGGATGAATCCCGAGACGTTGCCGGCGTCGACCGGAACGCCGCTGGATTCGTACCGGCGCATCGATCGCTTCGACGAGGCCGTGGCCTACCGGGAGAACGTCACCTCGGTGAACACCGACCGCTACTGCTACAACTCGGTGCTGTCGCAGAACGCGGTGGTGCCCCTGAATTTCTGGGCGCCGGTCCCGGGCCAGACCACGGCGGTGCTGAGGGCCGGCCTGGCGAACTTCTCCAGCTCGCCCAAGATCATGGCCATCGAGCTGGTGCAGGGCGACGCGGTGTTCGCCCGGCTCGACGACTACGAGTTGCCCGGCAACCAGCTCGACCGCGTCTACTCCGACGCCATTCCCGCCGACGCGCTCACGGCGGGCAACATCTCGGTGCGCGTCCGGCGTGAGAACGCCTCCCTGCGCATGTTCTCGTTCCTGGACTGGGTGGAGATCGACTACCGGGCGCTGTATTCCGCGCCGTTCGGCCGCCTGCGCTTTCCCGGCGGCGACCCCGACGTGCTGACCGGCAACCTCGAGATCGACGGCTTCCCGCTCGACGAGCTCGGACTCATCGAGATCACCGATCCCCGCAACCCCCGCTTCGTCGACCTCACGGCCGCCAATCTGGTGACCGTCGGCGAGAGCCTCACGCTCTCCCTGCAGATCGATCAGTCGGCGGGACAGCGGCGCTTCTATGCGGCGACCCGCATGTTCAGCAACGGCGTCTCCGACGTCGACTACAACCAGGCGTCCCTGCAGACCGACGCCACGCCGCCCACCCAGCTGGCCGAGGACGGCGCCGACGTGCTGGTGGTCTGCCATCCGGAGTTCCGGGAGCAGGCCGAGGCCTGGATCCAGTACCGGCGCGCGCGCGACCCCGACCTCACCATCCACGTGGTCGAGCCCCAGGCGCTGTACGACTGGTACACGGGCGGCCTCAAGAACCCGTGGGCCATCAAGCGGCTGGTCAACCACGCGCTCGCGAGTCCCGGCTGGGGCAGCTGGGCGCTGGTGCTGCTCGGCGGCGCGAACGAGAACCCGCGGGAGCTCGGCGTGGCGTCGGACGGACGGCAATGGTCGCGCGACTGGGTGCCCACGCATTTCCACGTGCAGGACGTGGGGCAGGGGTTGCCGCCGGAGGTGCTGGCCTCGGACATGTGGTTCGGCTACCCGCCGGCCGGCAACGAGACCAATTTCCCGGGCGGCAACAACATCACCGGCGTGCCGTCGCTCTACATCGGACGCATCCCGTGCGACTCGCCGGCCGACCTCGCGCGGGTCCTCGGCAAGATCCAGCAGGTGGAGGCCGGCGACGGCCAGGCCTGGCGCCGCCGGGGCATCTTCCTGAGCGACGACGCCTGGAGCAGCGGCACCCTCGACGCCGGTGGCTTCACCATCGAGTACCACGGCTCGGAGCTGGCCTTCGAGCAGAGCGAGAACCGGGTGCTGGCCGACCGCTGGGCCAACAACGCCGGCATGGTGTCCCTCGTGGTCGACACGGTGATGCTGCGGCCGTTCATGACGCCCCTGCATCCGAGCATCGACATGGTCGTCGGCCTCGAGGAGGCGCGGAACTTCTGCGAGGAGAGCGGGGCGACCACGAGCCTCATCAATGCGCTCAACGCCGGAGCCACCCTGGCCCACTATCAGGGGCACGCCAACCATTACGTGATGGCGCACGAGAACTGGCTGCTCGATTCCCGGATCAACAACTACCGCTTCGACCTCGACCGCATCACCAATGTGGGTCGTCCCTGGTTGTTCTGCGGCATGGGCTGCCACCTCGGCGACTTCATCCAGAATGTCGCCGGTCCCAACGGCAACACCGAGCCGGGCCTGGGCGAGAAGCTCCTGTTCCTGATCGAGGGCGGCGCGGTCGCCGTCTACGCGAGCAGCGGCTACGAGTTCCTGAGCACCAACAAGACGTTCAGCGAGGTCTTCATCGACGTCCTGGCCATCTCGCCGCCCCGGGTGACGGTCGATGGCCGGGACACCGGCACCCGCTGGATGCTCGGCGAGCTGATGTGGAAGTCCGGCCAGAACATGCTCGGCATCTCCCAGAGCTCGACCGTGCGGGAGATGGTCTACCAGTACTCGGTCCTCGGCGATCCGCTGCTGATGCTCGACGCCGGCCCGCCCGAGGTCGAGGCCGCGCTCGTGGGCGGCGGTCCGCTCGAAGCCCAGACCGCCCTCGTGGCGCTCGACGGGAGCAATCGGCGCGTCGTGAACCTGCAGGCCCGCGACGAGGCCGGCATCGACCGCCTCGTGGTTCGCGATTCGGCCGGCAACGACCTGACGGCGAGCACGGTGGAGGCGACGCCCTTCTACCCCGACGGCCGCACGCAGATCATGGACTACGTGATCACGCTGCCGGTGCGTCCGTTCCCGCACGACATCACCGTCGGCGTCTACGACGCGTCCGACCGCCTGGACACCGATCCCCATCCGTCGTTCACCCTCTCGGTGGCCCACGAGTGGACCGCCACCTTCACGGCCGACGGCACCGAGGTGGACCCGGAGAGCAACGTGTTCCAGCCCGGGGTGCCGGTCGATTTCTCGGTGGCCGTCACCACGGCCGCCTGGCTCGACGAGGCGACCACGGTGGAGCTGCAGGGCGATCACCTGGAGCTGTCGGCGATCACCTGGTCGGTGCTCGACAGCGACCACCTCGAGGCCTCGTTCACGGCGACCGCCCCGGCGGCCAAGGCCAACCGCGGCGTGCGCCTGTTGATCGACGGCTTCGAGACCTACGTGTCGTTGGAGACGAGCCCCATCGAGCCGGCCGACGGCGGGGTCACCGGTCTGGTGAACTTCCCCAACCCGATGCGCGGCGAGACCCGCTTCGTGTTCGGCACCAACGTGCTCAGCGGCACCGGCGTGGTGCGCGTCTGGACGGTGAGCGGCCGCTCGGTCGCCGAGGTACCGTTCACGCTGGGCGGCAACGGCCGGGAGGTGGTATCCTGGGCCGGTGTCGACCGCGAGCGCGACCGCCTCGCCAACGGCACCTACCTCTACCGCGTGGAGCTGGACGGCCCGCTGGGCCGCGTGCGCAGCGACATGCAACGGCTGGTGATCATGCGCTGACACGGAGGTCGGCATGCCCAAGCTCCTGCCAGACGATCCGCGCCGCCGCCGCCTCCGGGCGGCGGCGCGCGTGTTGATCGTCGGCGGCCTCCTGCTGCTGCTGGGGGGCTGCATGGCGCCCAAGCGGATCACGACCGTGCCGCGTCCGCCGGGACCCGCGCCGTTGGCCGGTCCGGGCGGTCCGGTGCTCGTCCGCATCGGCATGGTGGAGGACGCCCCGCGGATCGTGATCACCGCCGACGGGCCCTGGCGCCTGGGATGCGGCGACCAGACGCTGCCCGCCGCGAACCTGCCCGCCGACCGCACGGTGGCCCTGGTGCGGGCGGGCGACGGTGTGGCGGCGGCCGATTCCGCGCTGGGAATCGCCTCCGCCTGGCTGGTGGCCGCGCCGCTGGATTCCAGCCACGTGCTCACCTGGGATGGCAAGGCCTGGCGGGGCGAACTGCACGTGATCCCCACGCCGGGCGGGACAGGCCTCACCCTGATCGACGTGCTGGAACTCGAGCGTTACCTGGCCGGCGTCGTGCCGCGCGAGATCGGCAACGGCCGCGAGCGCGCCGATCTGGCCGCGGTCGCCGCCCAGGCCGTGGCCGCGCGCACCTACACCGTCGCGCACCTCGACGCCCAGCGCGACCGCGGCTTCGACCTGTACGCCGACGTCCGCGACCAGGCCTACGGCGAGTCCTCTGGGAGGACCCGCTCTGCAACGAGGCCCTGGAGCGGACGGCCGGCCTCGTCCTGCGCCGCGGCGCCGACCTCGCGCCGACCTACTACCATTCCACGTGCGGCGGCCATACGGCCACCATCGAGGCGATCTGGCCGTACGAGGCCGATCCGGTGCTCCGCGGCCAGCCCGACCGCCGTCCCGACGGGCGTCCGTGGTGTGCGGAGAGCCGCTACGCCACCTGGCGCGAGGTGTGGACCTGGGCCGAACTGGAGGCCATCCTCGACCGCACCCTGCCCGAGTACGTGGCCTATGCCGGCGCGAGCGAGCAGGTGCGGTGGGGGCGCGACCTCTTCCGACCGGCCGGAGACGGCGCGGTGGCCGCGGCGCCGGGCCAGCTGGTCGATCTGAAGGTCCGCCGCCGCACCTCCAGCGGCCGCGTGGCCGAGCTCGAGATCACGATGACGGCCGGGCGCTACCTCGTGCGGGGCGACCGCACCCGCTGGGTGCTGAAGCCGCCGCCGGGCGGGACGGGCCTGTTGCGCAGCGCCTGGTTCGATCTGGACGTCGATCGGGGCCACGCGATCGTGGCCACGGGCCGCGGCTGGGGCCATGGCCTGGGACTCTGCCAGATGGGGGCCGTGGGCCGCGCGCGGGCCGGACAGAGCTTCGAGGACATCCTGGCGCACTACTACCCCGGCACGCGCCTCGAACGCCTGGACCGGGGCGTGCTGCCGTGAGCGTCGCCGCGCGCCTGGTGGTGGGGCTCGCCCGGACCCGACCTCGCGCCGGCCGAGGCGGCCTGGCTGCGCCGCTACCAGCCCGCCGGCGTCATCCTGTTCACCCGCAACGCGGGTCCGGCCGACCGGCTGCGCGACCTGGTGGCCGCGGTGCGGGACTGCCTGCCCGTGGGGGCGGAGATCTGCGCCGATCATGAGGGTGGCGCCGTGTCCTTCCTGGCGGCCGCCGCCGGCCGCCCCCCGGCGCCGCGGACGCTCGGCGATCTCGACGATCCCGACCTCACCGAGCGCGTGCATGCCGAGACGGCCACGCGTCTGCGCGACCTCGGCCTGACGCGCGCCCTGGCCCCGTGCTGCGACGTGCTCACCGAACCCCGCAACCCGGTGATCGGCGCGCGCAGTTTCGGCGCCACGTCCGCGCGGGTCTGCGTCCATGCGGCGGCCGCGGCCCGGGGCCTCGTCAAGGGGGGCCTCGGCGGCTGCGCCAAGCACTGGCCGGGGCATGGCGGCACCGGGGTCGACACGCACGAGCAGGCCGCGGCCGTCACGGGAGCCGACCCGCAGCCGTTCCTGGCCGCGCTCGCGGCGGGGCTGGACGCGGTGATGGTGGGCCACCTGCCAGCCACGGCGGACGGTCCGCCGCTCAGCCTGGACTCCACCGGCCTGGTGGCGCTGCGTGAGCGACTGGGACCCCGGGTCACGCTGTGGTGCGACGACATCTCGATGGGCGCGTTGCGTCCCTGGCTCGCCGACCAGGGCGTCGGCGCGGGCGACGGCCTCACCGAAGGGCTGGTGGATCCGGCCGTCATGGGCCTGCCCTGGCTCACGGCCGTGGCCGCGGCCGGTTGCGACCGCCTGCTGCTGCGCGGCATCCCCTGGCGGGCGTTGCCCCTGGACGACGGGCGCACCGTGCCGTTGCCGTTCGGGTGGGGCCCGCCCCAGCCGGCGGCGCCGGGTTCGGCCGGCGCACGGGAAGCCCGTCGGCGCGTGGTGGCCGCGCTGCCGCTGGCCCTCGACGCGTCGGCGCGCCTGCTGTGGCTCGATGCCACGGGCGGCGACCGCCTCGGCGAGGCGGGCGGCCTGGAGTCGGCCTTCCGTGTGCGCTGGCCGCGGCTGCAACGCCTGGACCCCAGGACGCCCCGCCTGCCGCCTCAGGCGGCGTTCGGGAGCCTCCTGGTGACCTCCCACCGTCCGCTCACCGTTGCCGCGGCGGCGCTGCTGGAGCCCCTGCTGGCGGCCACCGGCGAAGCCCTGGTGGCCGGGCACCCGAGCCTCGCCGCCGACCTCGGCCGGCTCGCCGGCCCGGGATGGACGTTCGGCGCGCTCAGGGGGTGCGACGCGGAGGATTTCGCACCGTTGTTGCACCAGGAATGATTCCGCGCGGAGGCCGAAAAATCCTCGCGACGCCCGTTTGACAGAAACCTGACCGCCGCTTATATTCCCGCTCCTACGATTCCTGGCGGGGGCGTAGTTCAGTTTGGTTAGAACGCCGGCCTGTCAAGCCGGAGGTCGCGAGTTCGAGTCTCGTCGCTCCCGCCACCTCAAAAAAACCGCCTCCCGGCGGTTTTTGCGCTTCCGGGCCCTCCCTGTCCCGTCGCGGCGGTTGACCTTTCCGGTCCCTTGCGTCATCGTGTCTCTGCTCGATTCTCATTCTCCCGACCGATCAAGGAGTGTCCCGATGCTGCGTAATTGGAGCATCGCCACCCTCGCGCTGGCGTCCCTGCTGGCCGTGGGCTGTGGCGGAGGCGGAAGCGAGGAACGCGTGAACCGTTGGGTGGATCCGGCCCACGTGGATCGGAACTGCGAGCACCTGCAGGACCTGGCCGTCGTTCCCGTCGGCGACCTCGCCGCCAGGGCCGAGGCCTACGCGCGGGTGGAGGTGACGCCGGACCTCAGCGCCCTGTCGAAGAGCGAGCATGCGGTGCTCGACGAACTAGTGGCCGCCGGCCGGATCATGCAGGAGCTGTTCCGCGTGCAGGCGACGCCGTGCTACGACGAGCTCGCGGCGCGCATCGAGGCCTACCGCGGCGCCGACCGCGACGCCCTGCGCCGCTACTTCGAGATCAACGCCGGTCCCTGGGACCGTCGCATGCACTACGGATCGTTCGTCGGGCCGCTCGACCATCCCGAGGGCGCCAACTTCTATCCCCAGGACCTCACGCGGGCCGACCGCGACCGGATCGCCGACCCCACCGCCGGCCTCGACGGCCTGTTCTCGATGGTGCGCCGCGACGCCGACGGCGAGCTCGTGGCCATCCCGTACAGCGAGTTCTTCGGACCCGGGCTGAAGGCCGCCGCTGCGCACCTGCGCACGGCCGCCGGCCTGACCGAGAACGAGAGCCTCCGCGAGTTCCTCAACGCCCGCGCCGACGCCTTCCTGAGCGACGACTACTTCGCGTCGGACATGCTGTGGATGGACCTCGACTCCCGGGTCGAGATCACCATCGGGCCGTACGAGGTGTACGAGGACGGCCTCTTCAACTACAAGGCGGCGTTCGAGACCTTCGTGACCATCACCGATCCGGAGCAGTCCGCCCTGCTCGCCAGCTTCAAGGACGAGCTGCCCTGGCTGGAGATGCACCTGCCGCTCCCCGACGCGGACAAGAATCCCAACCGCGGCAGCGAATCGCCGATCCGCGTGGTCGACCTCGTGTACTCCGGGGGCGATACCCGCGCCGGCATCCAGACCATCGCCTTCAACCTGCCCAATGACGAGCGGGTACGCGAGGCCAAGGGCAGCAAGAAGGTGCTGCTGCGCAACGTCATGGACGCCAAGTTCGCGAAGATCCTGCAGCCGATCGCCGCGCTCGTGGTGGCCGACCAGCAGGTGGGGCTGGTCAACGGCGAGAGCTTCTTCCAGCACACGCTCTGGCACGAGATGAGCCATGGCCTCGGGCCCGGCAAGCTCGTGCTCGACGGCCGCGAGACCGAGGTGCGGCTGGAGCTGAAGGACACCTACGCGACCATCGAGGAGGCCAAGGCCGACGTCATGGGCATGTGGGACATCCTCAAGCTCCACGAGGCCGGACGCACGTATTTCCAGGACGACATCGCGCGGAGGCAGCCGGTGACCTTCCTGGCGGGCCTCTTCCGGTCCGTGCGCTTCGGCATCACCGAGGCCCACGGCCAGGCCAACGCCATCCAGTTCAACTACCTGCTCGAGCACGGCGCCATCGTGCATGACGCGGCCACGGGCAAGTTCAGCGTGGACTTCGATCGCTTCCAGCCCGTGATCGAGCTGCTGCTCAACGAGCTGCTGGTGATGGAGGCGCGCGGCGACTATGCGGCCGCCCAGGCGATGATCGCCCGCTACGCGCAGATGCCGGCGGTGCTGTCGGAGGCCCTCGCGCGCATGGACGCGATCCCGGTGGATATCCAGCAGATCTTCGGCAACTATCCGGATCGCTAGCGACGTCGCGAGGCGATCGCCGGAAGCCAGGACGGCGGAGCCCCGCGGGGCTCCGCCGTCGTCGTCCTCGGACCGCCCGCCAGGGTCAGCGGAAGTACGCCCGCAGCCGTTCGTCGAGCCAGCGGGCATTGTCGGCCGTGAAGGCCGGCGCCTGGTCGAGGTACCACCGCACGCTCTGCGGATCGGCCGCCGACGTGCCGTCATGCATGAGCGAGGCTTCCTGATAGGCGGCCAGCAGGTCGGCGGGATGGTGGGTGGCGGCCTGCAGGCGTTCGCGCCCCAGCCGCGCGTCGATCACCTGGCCCATGTACCACGCCGACGCTTGCCAGCTCTGCGCACCCACGAACAGACGGTAGATCCTGAGCCAGTCCTCGTCGGTCGGCCGGGCGAGCTGCCGCACCCGGGTGAGTTCCAGGTCGAGGCTCGCGAGGGTGCGGTAGGCCTGGTCGCAGATCGATTCGGGTGACGGCGCGGCGCCGCTCAGCAGGCTGTGGCGCTTGTCGAACACGATCTGGTCGGTTCGCTCGATCATGGCCGACGGGATCAGGTTCGTGACCAGGCGCAACGTCTCGAGCACGATCGCGTCGCCGGTCACGTCGCGCGGGGCGCGGCCGGGACGTTCGCCGAGGTCCTTGTAGACGATGGCGGCGACGAAGCGGGGAAGTTGCTCACGTCCGGCCGCCCAGGCCAGTCCGCCGTCCAGCAGCACGTGACCCTCGAAGAGGCGGATCTCGGGATAGCCGACGAGCAGGTCGACGCGCAGGGTGTCCGGCAGGGCGCCGGGTACGAGCCACGGCTCCAGCTCTCCCCGCACCCGGCAGAGCACGTCGCCGGACATGAGATCGGCGGCCGTCTGCTGGATCTCCGCACGGCGGGCCAGCGCCTCGCGGTAGGCCAGGACGAGGTCCATCCGCACCGGCTTGTCGCGGTAGCGGTCGGGCAGTTCATCCTCGCCCACCAGGGCCAGGAAGAGCATGCGGCCCACCCAGGCCGGCGTGACGTTCTCGGGGGCGAAGCTGCGGCGCCAGAGGTCCAGGGGGCCGGCGGCTGCGAGGTTGCCGAGGTCCTCGATGCCGACCGTCTTGCCTGCGGCCCGCGCGTCGGCCACGGCGTAGAACTGTTGCAGGGCCTGGTCGTTCACCGTCACCGCGCAGGGCGGCTGGGCCGGCGGTGGCGGGATGTCGGCCTTGCGGTCGCCGCAGGCGGCCAGCAGGCAGAGCGGGAGCAGCAGAACGCAGGCCCGCGCGGCGCGATTGTGGCGATGGGGGGTCGTGACTATCTTTCGCACGCGGCTCGGTCTCCTCGGTCCAGGGATCCAGGCGAGTCGCGGAAGGACCACCCCACGCGATGCTCCGGATCAGTGAAATATATCCCGCCGTCATGGGCGAGTCACGCCATTCCGGGTGGCCGTGCGTCATCGTCCGTCTCACCGGCTGCCACCGGCGCTGCGTATACTGCGACACCGCCCATGCGTTCCATGGCGGCGAACAGCGGAGCGTCGCGGAGGTGCTCGCGGAGGTCGAGCGGCTCGGCCAGCGCATGGTGCTGGTGACCGGCGGCGAGCCCCTGCTGCAGGCGCCGGTGGTCGATCTGATGCAGCAGGCTCTGGCCCGCGGGCTGGCCGTCGTCCTGGAGACCAGCGGCACCGTGGGCACGCGGGTCGGGCTGGACGAGGTGCCGGCCGGCGTCTGCCGGGTGGTGGACGTCAAGACGCCCGGCAGCGGGATCCCGCCCGCGCAGGTGGACTGGGACGGCCTGGCCGACCTCGGGGCGGACGACGAGATCAAGCTCGTCATCACGGGCGCTGAGGATTACGCCTGGGCCCGGGCGCTGATCACCGAGGGTGTCGACGTGGACGGCCGTCGGCGTCGCTTGCCGGCCGGCGTGCCGGTGACCCTGTCGCCAGGGTGGGGCGACCTGTCGGCCCGCGACCTGGCCGGCTGGGTGCTGGCCGACCGGCTGCCGGTGCGGTTCCAGATCCAGCTGCACAAGGTCGTGTGGCCCGAGGCCGAGAGGGGCGTCTGATGCGAGACCTGGCGGTGGTGCTGGCCAGCGGCGGCCTCGACAGCTGCGTGTGCGTGGCGGAGGCGGCGGTCGCGCACGACCTCGCCCTCTTGCACGTGAACTACGGTCAGCGGACCCAGGCGCGCGAGCTGCGGGCCTTCACCGAGATCGCCGACCACTACCGGGTGCCGGCAACGCGCCGCCTGGTGTGCGACCTCGACCACCTGCGGCGGATCGGCGGCACGAGCCTCACCGATCCCGCGCTGGCCGTGGAGACCGGCGAGCCCGAGCCCGGCCATGTCCCGTCCACCTACGTGCCCTTCCGCAACGCCCACATCCTCTGCATCGGCACGAGCTGGGCCGAGGTCCTGGGCGCCACGGCGCTCTACATCGGCGCCGTCGAGGAGGACAGCTCGGGCTATCCCGACTGCCGGGCCGCGTTCTACCGCGCCTTCCAGCAGGCCATCGACGAGGGCACCCGACCCCAGACCCGCATCCGGATCACGACCCCGCTGATCGCCCTCGACAAGGCGGCCATCGTGCGCCGCGGCCTGGCGCTCGGCGCGCCGCTGCCTCTGACCTGGTCGTGCTACACCGAGAGCGAGGCCGCCTGCGGCCAGTGCGAGAGCTGCCGGCTGCGGCTGCGCGGGTTCGCGCGGGCCGGCGTGGTCGACCCCATCACGTATCGTCAGCGTTGACGCGGCGCACGAGCGGCAGCAGCACCGCGAGCGACCGCTCGAGGGCGCCGCGCTGGTCGAGGACCGTCCGACGGGCGGCGGCCGACGCGGCGGCGAGGGCCGCGGGGTCGGCGAAGAGGGCCGTGGCCCGCGCCAGGACCTCGCCGGGCTCGCGGCAGATCCAGGCCGCGCCGCGGGCCACGAGCTCGGCGGCCTCGGGGGCGTTCTGGATCCGCGGACCGAAGATCACGGGCAGGCCGGCGACGGCCGGCTCGAGGGTGTTGTGCACGCCGGTGGTGAACGCGCCGCCGACGTGGGCGAGCTGGCCGGCGCGGTAGATCTCGGCCAGGACGCCGACGGTGGTGCTGGTCGACACCGTCGGGTCGTCCGTGGGCGCGGCGAGCAGGGCGGAGAGGCGCGTCGAGCGGAGGCCCGTCGCCGCGAGTCGGTCCGCGAGCCGCGTGAGGTGTTCCGGGTGGGGCTCGTGGGGGCAGAGGATCACGCGCAGGTCGGGAATCCGGCGACAGAGTTCGGGCAGCACCGGCAGCCACAGGCGTTCGTCCGGCGGCCAGGTGGAACCGAGCACGAGCCGGCGGCCGCCGAGCCGCGACAGACGCGCGCTCACCTCGCCGCCCGCGCTCGCCTCGAAGCGCGCGATCACCTGCTCGACGCGGGTGTTGCCGGTCACGCTCACCGGCGCCCTCACGCCGAGCCCGTCCCGGAAACGCTTGCGGTCCGCATCGGCCACGACGCCCAGGTGGGCGAACCGGTCGAACAGGTCGCGGTACAGGGCGCGGCCCGGGCCCCGCAGACGCGCCGAGTCGGGCGGCAGCGAGCCGGCCATCAGCACCAGCGGCACCCGTTCGCGGTGGGCGGCCAGCACGAGGTTGGGCCACACGTCGCCGCTCATGAACACCAGGAGGCGCGGACGCCAGGCCGTCACCAGCCGCGTCATGGCCTGCGGCGTGTCCAGGGGCAGGTACTCGTGCAGATCGGCGCAGGGGTGCCGACGCGCGAACTCGTAGCCGCTGGGCGAGAAGTGGGTCGCCGCCACCGGGGGCATGGCAACGCCGAGGGCGTCGCGGAGGCCGTGGATCAGGGGCACGCCCTGCATGAACTCGCCGACGCTCGCGGCGTGGAACCAGACGCATCCCTGCAGCCCGGGCGCCGCGGCCGCGAGACGCTGGGCGAGGCCGCGGCGTCCGGCCACGCCGGCGGCGAGCTTGCGGTGCCAGGGCGCCGCCAGGGGAACCAGCGCGGCGACGGCCGGCGATAGGACGCGGTAGAGCTGCAACGTGGCGCCCACGGTCAGTCCGCCCCGTCGCGCAGCAGGGGAGCGACCGTCCGCCACGCCAGCTCGGGCCGCAGGCGCACCAGGCAGGCGAGGTCGCCCCGGTGGCAGGGCCGGTCGCCGACCCGCGAGCAGGGGCGGCATGCGAGGTCGTCGATCTCCAGCACCCGGCTGCGTTCCAGGCGCGGCGCGTAGCCGAAGGCCTGGACCGTCGGGCCGAAGCAGGCGACCACCGGGGTGCCCACCGCCTCGGCGAGGTGCATCAGGCCGCTGTCGTTGCAGACCAGGGCGCGGCAGCCCGCCAGCGAGCGGGCCACCTCGAGGTGGCTGCGTCCACGCACGAGCTCGACGCGAGCGTGGCCGGACAGACGCGTGGCGAGCGGGCTCGTGTCGAACCAGGCCTCCTCGCGCGGACCGAGGTAGACCCGCAGGTCCAGGCCGTCGGCGAGGGCCAGGTCGGCCAGGGCGGCCCAGTGCTCGGCGGGCCAGCGCTTGGGATCCCACTGGGCGCCCGGTGCCAGGCCGAGCACCGCGGGCCGCGATCCGGTCGCGGCCAGGTGGGCGAGCGGCGGCGTGGCCGGGCCGGCGGGCAGGCCCGCCTGGTCGAGCAGGCGGTCGAGGCGGTCGCGCAGGTGCTGGCGGAGGCCGGGGGCCACGTCGCCGCCGCGGATCAGGCGCAGGCGGGCCACGGTGTCCTTGCGCAGCCTCGCACGGGGCCGGCGGCCGAGCAGACCCACAAGCAACCGGCTGCGGAGCACGCCGTGGGCGTCGATCAGCACGTCGTGACGATCGCGGCGCAGGCGGGCGGCCAGGCGCACGAGGTCGGCGAGGCGGCCAGGCTCGCGCAGCACGGCCACCCGGTCGACGCCGGTGAACGCGGCGGCCAGGTCGGCGAAGCGCTCCTTGGTGACCAGGATCACGTGGCGGTCGCCGCGCCCCGGCGCCTGCGCGAGACGGGAGGCCGTCCAGCCGGTGAGGCAGAGGTCGCCGAGGGCGCCGAAGCGGATCAGGAGGATCGTCTGCATGACGGGCGATGCTAGGCGTTGCCTTGCAGGCCGTCAAGGAAGTGGCTATGCTCCGGCCACTGCGGAGGCTCGATTTGGAACTCGTCCTGCTCCTGGTGCTGCTGCTCCTGTCCGCCACGTTCTCGAGCTCGGAGACCGCCTACTTCGCGCTCACCGACGCCGAGCTCGCCGGCCTGCGCGCCGGCGGGGGGCGCGAGCGCGGGGCGGCCCGGCTCGTCGAGCGGGCCAACGATCTGCTGTCGGCCATCCTGCTGGGCAACCTGGTGGTGAACGTGGCGATCGGGGCGGTGTCCACCCGGATCTGCGTGCAGCAGTTCGGCGCCGGCGGCCTGGCGATCGCGGTGCCGGCGGCGACCCTGCTGCTGCTCGTGTTCGGCGAGATCACACCCAAGCTGGTGGCGCTGCGCGGCCGCCGGCGGCTGGCGACGTTGCTGCAGGCGCCGCTCACCCTCTGGGTGACGGCCACCGGCCCGCTCGTCGGCCGTCTCACCGACGCCATCGAGAGCATCCTGCGCCGGCTGCCCGCCGAGCGGACGGGCAGCCTGCCCCTGCGCACCGACGAGCTGCAGCTCGCCTGCGATCTGGCCGCCGACGACGGCGTGCTCACCGAGACCGAGGGCAACTTCCTGGCCCGCCTCCTGCAGCTGAACGACCTCGAGGTGCAGCAGGTGATGACGCCGCGGCCGGACGTGTGCAGCCTGCGCCGCGACTGGGCGCGGGCTCGCATCCTGGCCGAGATCCGCAACGCTCCCTACAACCGCTTCCCGGTGATCGAGCGGGCGGGGGCGATGCCCGTGGGCCTGTTCCACACCAAGGACCTGCTGGCCAACCGGGCCGCGCGGCCCCTGGCCGGCCCGCTGCGGCCGTTGCTCTTCGTGCCCGAGAGCAAGGACGTGGCCGGCCTGCTGGCCGAGATGCGCAGCGGCGCGGGTCACCTGGCTGCCGTCGTCGACGAGCACGGCGACTTCGCGGGCGTGGTCACGCTCGCCGACTGCCTGCAGGCGCTCATCGGCCGGGTCGGCGATCCCGGCACCGGCCGGCCCGGCTCCGTGGCCCTGGGCGACGGCCGCTGGCTCGTCGATGGCGGCCTGGACCTGCGCCAGTTCCACGAGGAGACCGACCTCTCGCTGCCGCCGTCGCGCGACTACGTGACGGTGGCGGGGTTCCTCATGGCGAAGCTCGGCCGCGTTCCGGCCGTGGGCGACGAGGTGGTGTTCGCCGGGTCGCGCCTGACCGTGGCCCACATGGACGGCCACCGCATCGTGCGCGTGAGCGTGGAGCGGGGTCAGCCGGCGCCGGAGGCGGGCTCATGAGCGAAGGCGTGCTCGGCTGGGGCGCCGATCTGATCACGCTCGTGCTCCTGGCGGCGTTGCTCGGTTCGGCGTTCTTCTCGGGCTGCGAGACTGGCCTTCTGTCGGCGAGCCGGGTGCGGCTGGTCCGACGGCAACGGGATGGCGACGACCGGGTGGCCGGCCTCGAGCGCCTGCGCCGCCGCATGGACGACGCCGTGCTCACCTGCCTGGTGGGAACCAACCTCTGCACCGTCGCGAGCAGCGCGGTGGCGACCGCCCTGCTCTCGGCCCTGCTCGGCCGCGCGGGCGAGGGCGTGGCCGTGGTCGTCGCGTCGCTGACGCTGGTGGTGTTCGGCGAGATCATTCCCAAGATCGTCTACCGCGAGTACCCGGAAGCGCTCACCCTGGCCTCCGTGCCCGGCCTGCGCGTCTTCCAGTGGCTCATCGCGCCGGTGCGTTGGGCGCTGGGCGGCTATGCGGCGCTGGTATCCCGGCTCGTGGGCGACCGCGGCGGCGCCGCCGAGCTCGACCGCGTGGGCCTGGCGGCCTGGCTGTCACGGTCCGAGGCGCTGGCCGGCGAGGCCAGGTTCCGCCGCGCCACGGTGCGGTTCCTGAACCTGAGCAAGCGCCGGGTGAGCGACCTCATGCGCCCGCTCTCCGCCCTGGTGACCGTGCCCGACGGGGTGACCTTCGAGGCCGCCCTCGCCGCGGCCGCGAGCAGCGGCTTCAGCCGTCTTCCGGTCCAGGGAACCCACGGCGACCTGGACGGTTATCTGCTGGTGCGCGATCTTCTGCTGGCCGAGGGACGGGTGGCGCACACGGCGCCGGTGCCGCGCGAACTGGTGCGGCCGCTGCTGCTCGTCGATCCTGCGCTCTCGCCCTACGAGCTGTTCGAGGAGCTGCACGCGCGCGGCCGCCAGCTGGCCGCCGTCGTCGACGGCGAGGGCCGGGCGCTGGGCATCGTCACCCTCGAGGACCTCATCGAGAAGGTCACCGGCGCCATCGCCGACGAGTTCGATCAACCGGAGGCCACGAACCCATGAACGATGCGTTCTCGAAACACGATCACGTCCTGATGGCCCTGGTGGTGAACCTGCAGACCATGGCCATGGTGCAACTGGGCAAGGTCGCCAGTCCGCACTCGGGCGAGGTCGAGCGTGACCTCGACGCCGCCCGCGCCACCATCGACATCCTGGAGATGCTCAAGGTCAAGTGCCGCGACGCGTCGCCGCAGGCCCTGGTGAAGCTGCTCGACCAGGCCGTGATGGACCTGCAGATGAACTACCTGGACGAGGTGAAGCGGGATCGCCGGGAAGCGGCGCCGGCGACCGACGCGCCGGCTGCCGAGGACGCGACCCCGTGACCGTAAGCGGCCGCCTGCTGGCCCTCTGCCTCCTCGTCGCGGTGACTGCCGGAGCCATGCCGGGCCGCCGCGACGTGCTGCAGGATGTGCCCCGGTTGACGTGGCTGACGCCCGGCTTCCTGCCGGCCGACGGCCTGGTGACGCTCGGCGTGTCGGGCAGCTTCTACGGCAGCGAGTACAATCCCAAAGGCTACCCGCTCGAATACAGCGTCACCCAGCTGCGGCTGTTCGCCCACTGGACCCCGTGGCCCGGCGTGGCCCTGTCCTGGGGCCAGAACGTGCGGCGCTGGTCGAACTACGTGGCCGGCACGGCGTGGGCCTCGGCGGGCGCCGGGTCGAGCGGCCTGGGCCTGGCCGACGGCGACTGGCGTGCGGCCGTCGCCCTGCCCTCCACCCCGCGCTGGCTGGGCGTGGTCGCCTGGGGAGGCAGCAACCTGCCGGTGGGGTCGGCGGATCTCGGCGAGGGCGTGGTGTCGCCCGAACTGGGCGGCACCGTGGCGGTGGCCGTGTGGCGGGACAGCCGGCTGCCGGAGATGCGCCTGCACGCGAGCCTGGGCCGCCGCTGGAACCGCAGCGAGGACGTGGGTTTCGGCGTCAACCTGGCCCCCGGGCCGCAGCCGTGGTCTCCGCAGTATCCGCGCGCGGACGGAGCCTTCGGCGACGCGAGCAACGACTTCCGGTTCTGGGGGGCGGGCTTGGAGTTCCGCCGCGGCAGCACCGCGCTCTGGCTCGAATACACCGACCAGCAGCTGTGGCGGTCGGACCTGGTGCGCGCCCGCGAGGACAACCGCATCCTGGCCGCCGGTCTGCGCTGGGGCCTGGAGGAAGGCTGGGCGATCCACGCCGACTACCAGGTCAGCCTCGCCCGCGACGACGCCGGAGGCACCGACTGGTACCCGGCGTCGCCCGACCTGGCCTATACCCTGGGCGTCAGCCGCCAGTTCGGCTGGGGCGGTCGTGACCGTGACCACGACGGCATCGCCGACCGGCGCGACCTCTGCCCCGGCGAGCCCGAGGATCGCGACGGCTTCCAGGACGACGACGGCTGCCCCGACCTCGACAACGACCAGGACGGCATCCCCGATCGGATCGACCTCGCGCCGGACGCGGCCGAGGACTTCGACGGCTACCTCGACCGCGACGGCGTGCCCGATCCCGACAACGACGGCGACGGCATCCCGGACGTGGTCGACCAGTGCCCCGACGAGCCGGAGGACCTCGACGGCTACAAGGACACCGACGGCTGCCCCGACGAGTTCATCGACACCGACGGGGACGGCATCGCCGACGAGGACGACCTCTGCCCCGACAGCGCCGAGGATCTCGACGGATTCGAGGACGCCGACGGTTGCCCGGACCCGGACAACGACTTCGATGGGATCGACGACGCCGTCGATCAGTGTCCCGACGAGCCCGAGGACTACGACGGCGACCGGGATGCGGACGGATGTCCGGACCTCACCGAGGCGGAGGCGGCAGCGCAGGCGGAGGCCGCCGCGAAGGCTGATGCGACCCCGAAGGCGGCGCCGCGGCCGCCGGCGACCGGGAGGCGCTGAGCCGCGGTCCGGTCCGGCGGGCCGCGAGGGCTCCGGTCAGCCGCGTTCGCGGCTCCGCTCGCGCGCCTTGGCCGCCTGCCAGGCGGCTTCCAGGGCCGGCAACCCGGCGCGGGTCAGCGCCTGGCGGTCGTGGCCGAACTGGGCCTCGATGTCATGGAAGCGACCCCGGAACCGGGCGTTCGCCCGCCGCAGGGCCACGTCGGGGTGGACGCCCAGCTTGCGCGCGAGGTTGGCCCAGGCGAAGAGCACGTCGCCCAGCTCGTGCTCGATGGCGTCCTGGTCGCCGGACGCGGCGGCCTCCCGCAGTTCGGCCTCCTCCTCGCGCAGTTTGTCCCAGACGCCGTCCAGGTCGGGCCAGTCGAAGCCGACCTCGGCGGCGTCCTTCTGGTAGCGGTAAGCCTGGTGCAGGGGCGGCTGGCTCGCGGGCAGGTCCTTGAGCACCGATTCCCGGCCGGGGTCGACGCCCTGGCTGCGCTTCTCCTCCGCCTTGATCTGGTTCCAGCGCTCCTGGCTCTCGGCCACGTCCTCGGCCGCATGGTCGCCGAACACGTGGGGATGGCGTCGGACGAGCTTCTCGTTGCCGCCGCGCGCGACCTCGTCGAGATCCGTCGGCAGGTCCTCGCTCAGGATGCGGGTGACGAAGGCCACCATGAACAGGAGGTCGCCGAGTTCCTCGCGCACGTGGGGGAGGTCGCCGTGCAGGGCGGCCTCCAGCACCTCGGCCGCCTCGTCCTGGAGGTGATGGGCCGCGCTCTCGAGGGTCTGCTTGCGATCCCAGGGGCAACCGCCGGGCGAACGCAGGGTGTCGATGGTCTGGAGCAGGGCCTCAACGTTGGGGAGCATCGGGCGGACCTCGCGGGATCGGAGACGATGGGCGGCCGTGACGGCGACAAGGTAAGGCCGGCTCCGCGGCGAGGAAACCCGTCGGCTGAAATCACGCTCTCGATGTGCTATGATCCGGGGGCTTCGCCTGGCGGTGTGCGGCGCCCAGGTGAGCGTCGCCGCCTTCCGGCCGACCCCTACGCCCAGGGAGGTTCCGGCCATGTCCCTTCCCACCCGCCTGATCATGGGCCTCGGCGCCCTCGTCGCCCTCGCCGGCGCGGCGCTGGCCGGCCCGTCCATCCTCGTCGATGAGATCCACGGACAACCCTACGCCACGCAGCTGCAGGCCCTGTGGCCCGATTGCCAGGTCACGGCCCTGACTCCCTTCGATTTCCCGATCCAGACCGTGCTCGCCTCCGGGGTGCTCAACACCGACCAGACCTCGTTCACCGTCACGGTCCCGCCGGGGACGACCGCGCTCTACGGCCACGTCGTCTGCCCCGACGACACCCAGCAGTATCCCTTCATCTCGGTGTACGGCCCCGGCGGCGGGAGGGTCTGCGGCCAGTTCCGCGGGGCCTTCCACCTCGAGGATCCTTTGCCGGGCGACTACGAGATCCAGTACGCGGACTGGAACCCGCAGCCGCGCCCCTACACCATCGGCATCGGTCCGCACGTGCTCACGGCCGAGTTGCTCGCCCTCTACGACGTGCTGCTGCGCGTCTGGGACGACACCATGATGATGTTCGATGGCGAGGAACCGGCGTGCTCGCCGCGCGAGCTCGCGGCGATCGAGGCCCACCTGGCCGCCGGCCACGGCAACCTGCTCGTGCGGCAACCTCTGACCGAGGTGGCGCTCAAGCCGGTGATCGATCTCGGCTCCGCCGCCGGCCTCGCGTGCGACCTCACCGTCGCCATGGGCGGCCGGCTCAGCTATGCCCACCCGGCGTGCGCGACCCGGGAGTGCCCCGGCGGCATGACCGCGACCTGGCGGGGTCGAGGTGCCGGCCGGAGGGCGCGCGCAGCTGCTCTACGAGGTGGCGTTGTCGCCGCCGCACCCGCTGCTGCAGGTGGGCACCGGCGACCGGCTGTCGCTGCGCAGCCAGGCGTCCGAGCCGCTGCGCGAGATCACGCTGGCCCGGCACCTGG
Organism: Candidatus Krumholzibacteriia bacterium; assembly: GCA_041390065.1. GTDB lineage: Bacteria > Krumholzibacteriota > Krumholzibacteriia > LZORAL124-64-63 > LZORAL124-64-63 > Glo-17. The sequence continues at coordinate 16,108 of JAWKQQ010000006.1, read as the reverse complement.
CCGGACCGCGCTGGCAGCTCGTCAGCGCCGGCGACCTGGCGGCCGGCGCGAGCCGTCCGGCGCCGCCCGCCCGCGAGGTCTTGCGCGAGGAGCTGGCCGCCACCCTGGCGGCCACGATCACCCGCGGCGGCCTGGCCGCGGGCGTGGGCCCCGGCCAGCTCGCCGACTTCCAGGCCCGGTACCACTGGGTCGAGCGCGTCCTCGCGGCCGCCGAAGGGCGCGCCGGCTGGACGGCTCTCTACCGCGCGGAAGGGGCCACGTGCGACCGCCTGCTCCCGCTGGTGACCGCTCCGGCCGCGGCGCGGCGGGTGCGCACGCTCTGGTTCTGGGTGACCGATATCCCGGACGGGCTCAGCGGCGCCGAGCCCTGGCCCACCGCCCCGCCGGTCCCCGCACTGGGCTCGGTGGAGGTCGGGCCGGGCGACCTCGAACTCAGCGAATACGGCGTCATCCGCCAGCGCTACCCGGCCGACCCGGGCAAGTCCAGCCGCGACCTCGCCTGGCTCGGCTGGACGTTCCATGACGACGTCTGGCTGCTCGATCCCACCGACAACCTCCACGGCGCCGCCGAGCTGCCGCTGTTCAGCCAGCTCGGCGGTCATCCCGACGCCGCCGACCTCATGGCGGGCCTCGGCGCCGTCGGCGGCGAGACCTGCGGCGGTATCCTCGCGCCGTGGTCCGAACAGGTGATCATCGGCGACGACGACGTTCGTACCGACGACGGGTTCTTCCCGCCCGGCAGCCGGCCGCCGGTGGTGGTGGCGAGGGCGGTGGGCGCCGGGAGGGCGGCGGCGGTCGCCAGCCGAGGCATGCTGCTCGGCGGGCTGCCGGAGAACCAGATGCTCATGCGCCGGCTGGTCGACTGGGTGGCGGGTAGCCCCACCCCGGTGCCGCCGGCGCGGATCGCCGACCTCGCGGTCTACCCCAACCCGTTCAACCCGCAGGCGGAGATCGTCCTGACGCTGGCCGCGGCCGGCCCGGTGCTGGTCACGGTGCACGACCTCGCCGGCCGCCGGGTGGCCGAGCTCTGGCAGGGCGACCTGCCGGAGGGTCGCCGCCATCTGGCGTGGAACGGGCGGGCGCAGCGGGGGGCCGCGGCCGCCGCCGGCGTCTATCTGCTCCGGGTGCAGGCGGGCGGGGAGGTGCGGTGCCGCAAGCTCACGCTCGTCGAGTGAGCGCCTGAATCCCTGGCTTTCCCTGGACCCGGTTCCTTGCTATCCTGTTCCGTTCGGGGCGACACCTCCCGTCGCCCCGCGGTTTTTTGCACGCGAGGCCAGGCATGGACGACTGGATCCGCATCAAGGGCGCGCGCCAGCACAACCTCAAGAACATCGACGTGTCCTTTCCGCGGGGTCTGCTCACCGGGGTGAGCGGCCTGTCGGGCAGCGGCAAGTCGTCGCTCGTGTTCGACACGCTCTACGCCGAGGGCCAGCGCTGCTACGTGGAGTCGCTGAGCACGTACGCCCGTCAGTTCCTCGCCCGCTTGCCCAAGCCCGATGTCGACTGGATCGACGGCATCTCGCCCGCCATCGCCATCGAACAGCGCAACGCCGTCACCAGCGGCCGCTCCACCGTCGGGACGGTCACCGAGATCAACGACTACCTGCGGGTGCTCTTCGCGCGCACGGGCAAGATCGTCTGCCCCGCTGACGGCGAGACGGTCACCCGGGAGACGCCCGAGTCGGTCTGGCGGGCCGTGCGCGGCGACTGGGACGGCGAGGCCGTGCTGGTGGCCTATCCGCAGGAGGCGACCGGTCAGGATGGCTGGACGGACTCGCTGCTCGCCCAGGGCTTCCAGCGGGTGGTGGTGGGGAACGAGGTGCTGCGCCTCGAGGACGCGGCCGCGGACCAGGGCCCGCGACCCCGGAAGGGCGACACCATCCAGGTCGTCGTCGATCGCCTGAAGCTGGCCGCCTCGGCGCGGTCGCGCTTCACCGAGGCCGTGGAGCTGGCGCTGCGGCAGTCGGGCGGCTGGATCACCGTGCGCCACCACGATACGGGCGAGCAGCGGGAGTACTCCAGCAAGCTCGTCTGCAACGCGTGCGGCACGGTGTACCCCGAGCCCACGCCGCGGCTCTTCAGCTTCAACTCGCCGGAGGGCGCGTGCCCGGCCTGCCGGGGCTTCGGCAACCGGCTGGAGTTCGACGAGGCCCGGATCATCCCTGACGCCGGGCTCACCCTCCGCGATGGCGCGGTCAAGCCCTGGAGCACCGAGAGCTTCGCCCGGCAGCTGACCGGGCTGATGCGGTTCTGCACCAGCCGCAAGATCCCGCTCGACGTGCCCTGGGAGAAGCTCAACCGGGAGCACCAGCTGCTCGTGCTCGAGAACCGCGACGGCGGCTACCTCGGGGTGATCCCGTACCTCGAGCAGATGCGCGCGGAGATGAAGAAGGCCCACCACCGCTTCTTCACCCGTCGCTTCATGAGCGACACCCTCTGCCGCAGCTGCGGCGGTTCGCGTCTGCGTCCGGAAGCCCTGGCCGTCAAGGTGGGGGGCCTCGACCTCGGCCAGCTCGGCCGCCTCGCGGTCGGCGACGCCCTGGCCAAGCTGCGGAAGCTGCGCCTGAACAAGACCCACCAGGCGATCGCCGGCGAGGTGCTGGCCGAGGTGCTTTCGCGGCTGTCGTTCCTCGAGCGGGTGGGCCTCGGCTACCTCACGCTCGACCGTCTGACGCGCACCTTGTCGGGCGGCGAGGCCCAGCGCATCCACCTGGCCAACAGCCTCGGCTCGCGGCTGGTCGACACGCTGTACGTGCTCGACGAACCGACCTGCGGCCTGCACGCCGCGGATTGCGATCGGCTGGTGAGCACGCTCGAGGACCTGGTGGAGTCGGGCAACACCGTGGTCGTCGTCGAGCACGACCTGGACGTGCTGCGACGCTGCGAGCATTTCGTCGAGCTCGGTCCCGGCGCGGGCGAGGCGGGCGGCCACCTGATGTTCCAGGGACCGATGGAGGAGTTCCTGGCCGACGCCGACACCATCACCGCCCGCTATCTGCGCGGCGAGGTGGATCCGGTGCGCGGCCGCGTGCCGCGCTCCGGCCGCGTGCCCATGCTGACGATCAAGGGCGCCCGGCTGCACAACCTGCGCAACCTCGACGTCAAGATCCCGCTCGAGCGACTGACGGCGCTGACGGGCGTGTCGGGTTCGGGCAAGAGCAGCCTGTTGAACGGCTGCCTGCACGACGGCCTCACCGGCCAGGTGCTCGGCGGCGCGGGCCGGGCGCATCCGTTCACCGCCCTGCAGGGCGGCCACGCCATCGACAAGGTGGTGCGGGTCGACCAGACGCCCATCGGCAAGACCAGCCGCTCCAACCCGGCCACGTACCTGCAGATCCTCTCGCCGATCCGCGATCTCTTCGCCGCGACCAAGGACGCGCTGGCGCACGGCTATGCGGCCGGCCGCTTCAGCTTCAACACGGCCGGCGGGCGCTGCCCGGCCTGCCAGGGCCTGGGGTTCCATCGCGTCGAGATGCAGTTCATGGCCGACATCGAGGTGCCCTGCGAGGACTGCCGCGGCCAGCGCTTCAATCCGCAGACGCTCGCGGTCCGCTATCGCGGCCTGAACATCGCCGAGGTGCTCGAGCTGACGGTGGCCGAGGCTCTGCAGTTCTTCGGCGGCCAGGCGATCATCACCGACCGCCTGTGGCTGCTGAAGAAGGTGGGCCTGGGCTACCTCAAGCTGGGCCAGCCGGCGCCGACCCTTTCCGGGGGCGAGAGCCAGCGCCTGAAGGTGGCCCGTGAACTGGTGATGCCGTCGGGCAAGAAGAACCTCTACCTCCTCGACGAGCCCACCACCGGCCTGCACGCGGACGATGTGCAGGCGCTGGTGACGGTGCTGCATGAACTGGTTGATCGTCAGCACACGGTGCTGGTGATCGAGCACAACCTCGATCTGGTGGCGCAGGCCGACTGGGTCATCGACCTCGGACCCGGCGGGGGCGAGGACGGCGGCCGGCTCGTGGCCCAGGGCACGCCGATCGAACTGACCGAGCATCCCGCGAGCGTGACCGGCCGCTTCCTGGCCCGGCGGCTCGACCAGGCGCGGGTCCGCGCCAAAGGAGCCTGACATGCGCGTTCTCGTCACCGGCGGCGCCGGCTACATCGGCGCGATCACGGCCGCCCATCTGCGCGACCAGGATCACGAGGTGGAGATCATCGACGATCTCAGCAGCGGTCACCGGCGCGCCGTGCCCGACGGAACCACGTTCCACGAGGGCAGCCTCCATGATCGGGCCCTGCTGGACGCCGTGTTCGCCCGGCCCTTCGACGCCGTCGTGCACTTCGCGGCCCACAGCCTGGTGGGCGAATCGGTGACCAACCCGCTGAAGTACTGGCGCAACAACGTCGGCGGCACCCTGACCCTGCTCGAGCGCGTGGCCTGGGGCGGCGCCCGGCGGTTCGTGTTCTCGTCCACGGCTGCGGTCTACGGCGAGCCCGACGATGTGCCCATCACCGAGGAGGCGCCGCTGCAACCGGTCAATCCGTACGGCCAGACCAAGCTGGCCATGGAGCGGGCGATGGCCGACGCCGCGGCGGCCGCCGGCTTCTCGGCCGTGGCGCTGCGTTACTTCAACGCCGCCGGCGCCTGGGGCGGCCGGGGCGAGGACCACGCGCCGGAGACCCACCTGATTCCCCGCCTGTTGCGGTCGGTGCTGCTGCGCGCGGAAACTTTTTCCGTCTACGGCGACGACTACCCCACGCGCGACGGCACCTGCATCCGCGACTACATCCACGTCCGCGACCTCGCCGAGGCCCATGCGCGAGCCCTCCTGTGGGCCGAGCGGCCCGGCTTCTCGGCCATCAACCTGGGGACCGGCACCGGCCATTCGGTGCGGGAGATCGTCGCCGCCGCGGCGGAGGTCACGGGCCGCGTGGTCGACCCGCCGGTGCATCCGCGCCGCCCGGGCGACCCGGCCCGGTTGGTGGCCGCGAATGACCGCGCCCGCGAGCTGCTGGGCTGGGAACCGCTGCGCAGCGATGTCCACACGCTGCTCGGCGACGCCTGGGCCTGGCACCGCGATCATCCGCACGGGTACCGCAAGTAGCCTCCGTGGCACGTCCGTTGCAACGTCCCGGTCGGCGATGGCCCTCAGCGCCCATTGCCTGGTCTCTAAGTGACGTATCCGCAATGGCTTGAATCGCATGTGGCGATTCCGCCGCCGCCGACCGGAGAGCAATTCATGCCGACCCACCTGGCCCGCCTGTTCGGCCGTGGACGCCCCCGCAAGGGTGACGACCAGGCGTACGGGCTGCGCCTGACCGCGGCGCTTCTCGAAGGACCGCGGCCGCAGCGCGCGCTGGAGGCCGGGTGTCGCCTGGCCCTGCGGACGGACGTCTGCGACGTGGCGGTGGTGGTCGAGCGCCGCCGTGAGGGTGGACGCCTGGTGGTCGAGCACGTCGCCGGGCGTGCTCGCCGACACGAGTGGCGCGATCTCCAGGAAGCCCTGGTGAGCCGGCAGAGTCCCTTGCACGACCTCGGTCCCGATCAGCGCTGGTGGCGGCTCGGCGACGATGCGTTCCAGCCGGGCGCGCCTCTCCTGCGGCGCCTGGATCTGCGCTGGCTGCAGGCATTGCCGCTCACGCTCCATGACGCCGAGCGATCCCGCGACGCGCTGGTGCTGCTGGCAGGCCGGGCCGACGCGGTGGATGAACGCCACACGCTGGTGCGCCTGGCGCGCCTGATCTGGTTGATCTGCTGCGAGCGTCTGGGTGCGGCGAACGCCGCGGTCGTCGCGCCGCCGCCGCCGGTCGGTTTCGAGGCCGGACGCTGGGACCGAGCACCGGCCGCCCTGGCCCTGGTCTCGCCACGGGCCGTGCTGGCGGTCAACGACCGCGCCCGCGCGCTCCTGGAGGACAACGTGGGCCGCGACGGCGCGGCGTGGGAGTCCTGGTTGCTCGGAGCCGTGCAGCGGCTGGACCTCGCCGGTCTCACCAACGACACCGTGGTGGCGTCGCGTGGGCGTCGTCGCAGCCTGGACATCACCCTGGGCGAGGCCGACCAGCCGGGCCAGCCCCGTCTGGTGGCCCTGGCGGCCACCGCCCCGTCCGCCCGGTCCGACGTGACGGATCAGGAAGCGGCCCTGCGCACCCTCGGGCACGAGCTCCGCACCCCGCTGACGGCCATGAAGACCAGCCTCGGTCTGGTCCTGCGCGGCGACACCGGTCCGTTGACCGAGCCGCAGCGGAAGTTCCTGGGCGCCACCGAGCGCAACCTCGATCGCCTCAACCGTCTGCTCAGCGACATGCTGGACGCCCAGCGCGCCGAGGCGGGCCGGCTGGCTGTGCACACCGCGGCCGTCGACCTCGCCGAGATCCTCCACCAGGACCTCATGCTCTTCGAGGTGACCGCCAGGGAGAAGGGCGTGCGCCTGGTTGCCGCCGACGTGCCGACCTCGTTCCGGGCCTGCGTCGATGCCGACAAGCTGCAGCAGATGCTCCACAACGTGCTCAGCAATGCGGTCAAGTACACGCCGCGCGGGGGGGTGGTCCGGGTCGCCCTGCTCGAGCGTCCCGACCGGGCGCCCGGGCTCTGTCCTCGCCTCGCCCAGCGCTTCGGCCTCGCCTGCGACGTCTTCACCATCCTGGTCGAGGACTCCGGCATGGGGATGAGCGAGGACTACCTGCAGCGCCTCTTCGAGCCTTTCAGCCGGGACCAGCGAGCGGAGCAGAGCCTGCTGCCGGGCGCCGGCCTCGGCCTGCACATCACCCGGGGACTGGCCGAGGCGCACGGTGGCGAGGTCCGCCTGAGCAGCCACCCCGGCCGCGGCACCAGCGTGTGGCTGGTGCTGCCCCGCGATCCGGCCGGTGGCCAGCTGGTCACCGTGGGACGGCAGCTCGCCGCCGCGCTCGACGGTCCCGACGCGCCCGTGCCCGTGAGCCTGGACCTGCGCCATCTGATCACGACGAGCCATTCCTGGGAGCTGGAGGCCGCCGGCGCGCAGGCCCGGGCGTTCCTGGAGCAGCTGGCGCGCCGCACCGGACCGATCCGCGGCGTGCGCGCGGTGTCCTGGCCGCTGGCGGCCGGGCTGTGGCTCGGTTTGGTTCGAGATCCCGCGCGCCTGGATGCCGCCTGGCAGGTGGCCACCGCAGCGCCGGAGAGCTCGAGCCTGCTGGCCGGCTCGCGCTGGCAGATCCTGGACCTGGGCGAGGGCGCGGCGTCGCCTGCGACCGAGACCGAGAGCGAAACCGAGACGACCGTCCACACACCCGCCTCTTGAGGGCGGCAGACCTGGGGGCGCGACCCCCGACCGGGAGGACCGAGATGGACAAGTCCCTGCGCATCCTCGTCGTCGATGACGAGCGGGACATCCTCGACACCCTCGACTACAGCCTGGCCCTGCGAGGGTTCGAGGTGACCACCGCCGAGGACGGCCTGGAGGCCCTGGAACTGGCCAAGCGGGTCAAGCCCGAGGTCATGCTACTGGACGTCATGCTCCCCGGCTGCAACGGCTATGAGGTGAGCCGACTCCTGAAGGAATGGATGGAGCACGATCCGCAGAACCGGGCGTTCCCGATCCTGTTGCTCACCGCGCGCAAGGTCGATTCCCCCGAGCGGGAGAAGTTCATCGCCACCTGGTCGCGGGCCGATCGCACGCTGTACAAGCCGTTCGACATCGACGAGGTGATCGATCACATCGAGGAACTCGTCCGCGCGGTCCCGGCCTGAACTGATTGGCCGCCGTGCCTTGACAACCGGGGATCTCGGTTGTTTAATTGCCCGTCCTGGCCGGTCTTGCCGGCCCCGGGTGCCTAGGTAGCTCAGCTGGTAGAGCACCGCACTGAAAATGCGGGTGTCGGTGGTTCAAGTCCGCCCCTAGGCACCATTCGACTCTTCTTGGGAGCTGGTGTAGCTCAGCTGGTAGAGCAGCTCACTCGTAATGAGCAGGTCTGCGGTTCGATTCCGCACACCAGCTCCACTAGAAGAGCACGGACCGCCGACGTGGTCGCCGCAGCCTCACAGGCTGTGGTTTTTTATGCCCGGCGTCCCGCTCACGACCTCACCAGCACGTGCGTGCCGCCGGGGATCCGCGCCTCGCGGATCTCGGTGCCCGCCTTCACCCGTCCGCCTGGAAGCAGGTAGAGGGTCGTCTCCTCGCGGTAGCGTGGTCCGCAGAGGTCGTACGCCGTGTGCCGCGCCGTCACCTTGCCCGCGTACTCGAAGCCCAGGAACACCCGGGTTCCGGCCGGCAGACGGCGAAAATCGTGCTCGGACATGGTGTCGCCCCGGAGGATGCGCCCGTCGGGGCGCACGTACACCGTGGTGCCCTGGTCGTAGGCCTCGCCGGCCACGAGGCTGGCCGCTTCGTTGGGGCCGAGCGTCAGGAAGGCCGGTGCGGGGGAGAGGGCGGCCGGTTGCGCCTGGTCCAGCAGCACCTGCGTCCCGGCCGGCATATGCGACCAGTCCGTGATCTCATTGCCGCGCACGCGCTTGCCTGATGGCAGCACGTAGACCGTGGACGGGGCGTCGTACAGATCGCGGGCGATGAACCACGCCGTGCGGGTGCCCGAGATCACGTTGTTGTCCGGACCGGTGAACTCGGCGGCAGCGACCGCTTCGGATTGCTCTTCGGGTGCGTAGAGCACCGTCGCGAGGTACGGGTCGGCCTCCACCAGGCGGCCCGCGACGACGTCGGGGTCGCGAAGCGGCCGGCTCTCCAGGCCCAATCTGGCCCGCAACTCCGGCTGGGCGAACTGCATGCCGCACCGCTTGCGTCCGCGGTGGGGGTGTCGGTGCCAGCGGTTGGGCTTGCCGTAGGCCACCATGCTGTGGGTCAGGACGTGGTCGTCGGAGATGCCGTAGGTGCTCTGGAGCTGGCGGATGAGCTCGGCCAGCGCGGTGATCTGCTGGTCGCGCAGGGGCCGGTTGTGGTAACCCACGACCTCGATGCCGATGCTGTGCTGGTCGAGGTTCTCGGTCCCGTCCCACATGCTGCGTCCGGCGTGGCGGGCCACCAGCTGCCGCTTGATCACCCGGTGGACCCGTCCGTCCCGCATGACGATGTAGTGGGCGAGGCCGCCCTGGCGCACGCGGGCGAGGGAGGGGGCGTCGTTGCCCTCGGTGGTGTGCAGCACGATGTAATCGGTGTGCTCGCGCCCGGGCCGGTACCGGTTCAACGCGCTGTAACGGTTGCTGATGCGCAGCTTGGCGGCCTCGGCGGTGGTGGCCAGCGCGCAGACGAGCAGCAGGCTGAACGCCGCCGTGCGCCGGAGCCGAGGGGACGCGAAGCCGGGCCAGGATCCTTCCATGGCGAGCCTCCTTAGACGTTTGATCGTAACGTGTCCGGCGCGGACCGGCAAGTAAGGATCGGGGTTTCCTGCAAACCATGAGGGCGATCCTCACGCCGGGGATCTCGCCTGGAATGCGACTTGCACCCGCTCCGGACGCTGATATGATGAATGGCCAGCCCGAGCTACCGACCCCCGCCTGGGCAGATCATGCCCGGAAAGGACCTGTCTGAATTGCTGCGCGTGAGTGTATCGGGAGTCCGCGGCGTCATCGGCGACGGACTCGACGCCGTGGCCGCCGCCCGCTGGGCCGCCGCGTACGGGGCCTGGTGTCCGGCCGGTCCCGTGGTGGTCGGCCGCGACAGCCGTCCCACCGGGCCCATGATCCGCCCCGCCGCGTGCGCGGCCCTCGACTCCACCGGCCACGCCGTCGTCGACATCGGCATCGCGACCACGCCGACCACCGAGATGGCCGTGCAGGGGACCGACGCGGTGGGCGGCATCATCATCACCGCCAGCCACAATCCGGTCGAGTGGAACGCCCTGAAGTTCCTCGACGGCCACGGACACTTCCTTGACGCCGCGGCCAACGACCGGGTCCGTGAACTGTACGATGCCGAGGCCGGTCACGTGGCCTGGGATCGGGTGGGCGCCGTGTCCTACGCCGAGGACGCCGACGAGCGCCATCTCGCGGCCATCCTGGCCCTGCCCTGGCTCGACCGCGACCTCATCGCCCGGCGAGGCCTGCACGTCGTGGTCGACGCCGTCGAGGGGGCGGGGGGGCGCATCGTGCCGGCCCTGCTCGAGCGCCTGGGCGTACGGTGCACCGCGCTGGGCTGCGGTCGGACGGGCCGCTTTCCCCATGACCCCGAGCCGACGCCGGCCCACCTGGAGGAGCTGACCCGCACGGTGGCCGCGAGCGGCGCCGATCTGGGCGTGGCCGTCGATCCGGACGTGGATCGCCTGGCGCTGGTCGCCGACGGCGGCGTGGCGCTGAGCGAGGAGATGACCCTCGTGCTCGCGGTCGACTTCATCCTGGGCCGCGAGCCGGGACCGGTGGCCGTGAACCTGTCGACGACCGGCCTGATCGAGCAGGCTGCCGCGCGCCACGGTCAGCCGGTGCATCGCACCAAGGTGGGCGAGGCCAACGTGGTGGCCACGCTCCTGGGCCAGGGCTGCACCATCGGCGGCGAGGGCAACGGCGGGGTCATCTACCCCGCGCTGCACGCCGGCCGCGACGCCGTGGTCGGCATCGCCATGATCCTGCAGCTGCTGGCCGAGCAGGCCCGGCCGCTGAGTTCGATCGTGGGCGACTTCCCGCCCGTGGTCATGGTCAAGGACAAGGTGGCGGCCGATGCCCTGCCGACCGGCCCGGCGCTCGTGGCCGCCCTCGGCGCCCTCGGCCCCGGCACCCTCGACCAGCGCGACGGCCTGAAGTGGACCGGCGACGGCGCCTGGGTGCACGTCCGGCCGTCGAACACCGAACCCGTGGTCCGCATCATCGCCGAGGCTGCGTCGGCGGCGGCGGCCCGTGATCTCATCGCCCGCGTGAGCGCGTCCTCGTAAGGAGCTCGAAGCATGTGTGGAATCGTCGGCATCACCGGTGACCCGAAGGTCGCGGCCCACCTCATCGCCGGTCTGCGCCGCCTGGAATACCGCGGTTACGATTCCGCGGGAATCGCCGTGCAGCAGAACGGCACCATCCTCACGGTCAAGCGCAAGGGCAAGATCCAGGAGCTCGCCGACGCCGTGGACCTGGACGCGTTCACCGGCACCTGCGGCATCGCCCACACCCGCTGGGCGACCCACGGCGAGCCCAACGAGATCAACTCGCATCCGCACACCGACGGCAAGGTGGTGCTCGTGCACAACGGCATCATCGAGAACTTCCAAACGCTCAAGAAGAAGCTGCTGCAGAAGGGGCACGAGTTCGTCTCGGAGACCGACACCGAGGTGCTGGCCCACCTGATCAACGACCAGTACCACGGCAACCTCGAGGAGGCGGTCAACCGCGCCCTCAAGCTGGTCGAGGGCACCTACGGCATCGCCGTCATGCATGCCGATGAGCCCGGCAAGATCGTCGGCGCCCGCCGTGGCAGCCCGCTCGTCGTCGGCATCGGCGAGGGCTTCAACGTGCTGGCCAGCGACGTCGCCGCCATCCTCGGCCACACCAAGCAGGTCATCTACCTCGACGACTGGGACATGGCCGTGATCACGCCCGAGGGCGTGCAGACCGTCGACATGGACAACCAGGAAGTGGACAAGGAGATCCAGGAGATCACCTGGGACCTGGACAAGATCCAGAAGGGCGGCTACCCGCACTTCATGCTCAAGGAGATCTTCGAGCAGCCGGAGACCATCCACGACGCCTTCCGCGGCCGCATCATCCCGGAGGCCGGCGACATCAAGCTCGGCGGCCTGAACCTCACGGACTGGGAGCTGGTGAACATCCGCCGCATCATCATCCTGGCCTGCGGCACCAGCTACCACGCGGGCCTCGTGGGCGAATACCTGCTCGAGGAGTACGCCCGGATCCCCGTCGAGGTGGAGTACGCCAGCGAGTTCCGCTACCGCTCGCCGATCATCGACCCGGGAACGCTCTGCCTCGTGATCAGCCAGTCGGGCGAGACCATCGACACGCTCGAGGCCATGCGCGAGGCCAAGCGCCGCGGCGCCAAGGTGGTCGGCATCACCAACGTGGTGGGCTCGACCATCGCCCGCGAGACCGAGTGCGGCATGTACATCCATGCGGGCCCGGAGATCGGCGTGGCCAGCACCAAGGCGTTCACCAGCCAGGTCACCATCCTGATCCTGCTGACCATCCTGCTCGGCCGCCGCAACAACATCTCGGCCGAGTACGGCATGGAGCTGATCGAGGAACTGCAGAAGATGCCCGACAAGATCCAGCGGGTGCTCGATCAGACCGACGCCATCAAGGCGATCGCCGAGGTCTACAAGGACCACACCAACTGCCTGTACCTCGGCCGGGGCATCAACTTCCCGATCGCGCTCGAGGGTGCGCTCAAGCTCAAGGAGATCAGCTACATCCACGCGGAGGGCTATCCGGCGGCCGAGATGAAGCACGGCCCGATCGCGCTCATCGACCCCAACATGCCGGTGGTCGTGATCTCGACCCGCGACTCGAGCTACGAGAAGATCCGCGGCAACGTCCAGGAAGTGAAGGCCCGCAAGGGCAAGATCATCAGCATCGTGACCGAGGGCGACGAGGAGATCACCGCCCTCAGCGACCACGTGATCACGATCCCGCGCTGCCGCAGCATGATGACGCCGCTTCTGTCGGTGGTGCCGCTGCAGCTGCTCGCGTACCACATCGCCGTGCTGCGGGGTGAGGACGTCGATCAGCCGCGCAACCTGGCCAAGGCCGTGACGGTGGAATAGTCTGGTCAAACCGGCGGGTCGAGATTAGGTTTCTGGCACGCGCGGGAGCGAGTGTCGTCTGGTGACGGCCGGGGACTTCAAATCCCTCTGTCGGGCGCGTCATACCGTCCGAGGTGGGTTCGATTCCCACACGTTCCCGCCAACCTACTCCGCCGGGCCCAGAGCGGCCGCCTGCCAGTTCCGCCGCTCGCCCGCCACCCGTTCCCATGTCCAGCCGATTGATGACAGCGCATCCCGCAGCCGCTCGTCCACCGCGATCGCGGGCCGGCCGAGCAGCCCGGGGTCGCGGTCCAGGCCGTCGAGCAGGGCGGTGGCGGCCTGCAGCCGGCGGACGCCGTCGCCCGCTCCGGGGCCGCGGACGTCGGTGTGGTGCAGCTCCACCATCGCCACCACCGGGGCGGGAAACTCCCAGCCCGACAGCAACGCCGAGCCGGCGACGGCATGATCGATTCCCACGAGCGCGGTCTCCAGGTCGGGAGTGGGCAGCGGCTTGCCCTCGCCGAGGTCGGTGTAGCGGTCGCCGAAGTGGCGCGCCAGCATGAGATGGCCGACGTGCTGGCACATGGCGGCCAGCAGGACGGCCTGGCCGTCGGCCGGCGGGAGGTCCCGCGCGAGCAGCCGCACCCCGGCCGCGTCGCGCACCGCCCGCCGCCAGCAGCGGCGCACCTGAGCGGTCGCCAGACCGGGCGACCCGCCGATCGTCCCGGTGACGAGGTAGCCCGCGGCCAAGGTCGAGACCGCGGGCACGCCCAGGAGAATGATGGCCTGGCGGATGTCGCCGATCCGGTTCGGCAGGCCGAAGGTGGCGGCGTTCACCGTGCGCAGGATCCGCATCACGAGGCCGGGATCACGGACGATGATGCGTTCGAGCTTGACCAGACCCGCCTCCGGATCGCTCAGCGCGGCAACCAGGCCGCGCAGGTTCTCCGGCAGGACCGGGGCCCGGAAGCCCGCCCCGAGCGCCGCGAGGGTCCGGCCGGCCCGGGTCATGAGACCTTGCTCCGGCGCACCCGATCCAGGATGCCGTCCCAGCGCCTGACCTGTTGCACGGCGCGGTCGATGACGGCATCGAGGTCGGTCATGTTCGCGAGCGGCTTGAGCAGGTAGTCGGCCGCGCCTTCGAGGCGGGCGGCGACCACCTTGGCCAGGTTGTCCGAGGCGGTGATCATGACCACGATCGCGTCGGCCTGCCGCTGCTTGATGCGGTGCAGCAGCTCGACGCCGTCCATGCCCGGCATCATCAGATCCGACAGGACGATGTCGTAGCGGTCGGCCTCCAGGCGGGCGAGCGCCGCCTCCGGCGCGGTGACGGCCTCGGCGTCATGGCCGCGCAGTTCGAGGTAGAGCCGGAGACTCGCGGCGAGGTCCGGGTCGTCGTCCACGATCAGGATGTTCACGTCAGGCTTCGTCGTCATCACGTCCTCCCTTTCCGCGGGAAGACCAGCGTCACCGTGGTTCCCGCGCCCCTCTCGCTGACGACCGCGATCCGGCCGCCATGCTGCGTTGCGATCGAACGGCAGAGCGGCAGGCCGAGCCCGTCGCCGTGGCCGAACTCCTTGGTGGTGAAGTACAGATCGAAGGCGGCATCACGGGTGGCGGAGTCCATCCCGCAGCCGTCGTCACGGACCTCGATCGCCAGCCCGTCCGCGGTGTCGGCGAGCGCGAGTTCGACCCGGCCGACGTGGCCGGGCTCGGCCCGCCGGCGGTCGGCGACCGCGTCGTGGGCGTTGGTGACGAGGCAGGAGACCGCCTGCTCGAGCAGGAGCCGGAAGCCCGGGACCTCCGCCGGGAGGTCGGCATGGCACCGGTAGCGGAATCGCGTGCCGTCGCCGGCGAGGTAGGCGTGGCAGGCCAGGACGTCGCGGACGACGACGTCCAGGTCCACCGCCGCGGCGCGTTGCAGGCCGTCGACAGTGCAGGCCTTCAGCCGCTCGGCCGCCGCGCCGATGCGCGCGGAGGCGTCCAGGACGCCGGCGGCCGCGGCTTCGAGCAGCGCGAGGATCTCCAGCGGGGTGCGGCCGTCGACCAGGTCCGGGCACCGGCTCAGCGCCGGCCGCAGAAGGTGGACCAGCCGAGACATGTTCGCGGCGCTTAGCCGGATGTGCGTGTTGGGATTGTTGAGCTCGTGGGCGATGCCGAGCACGAGCCTGGCGAGCGCTTCGCGGCATCCCGGTTCCGCGGCGGTGTCCGTCATGGCTTCCCCCGATCGACCCGGCGAACCGGATTCTGGTCGTCCCCCCGGACGAGATCCATGAGCGTGTTCGGTCGACCGCGGGCGTCGCTTTAGGTTTCCTTGACCTCCGATCGGTGCTCCACCAGGGAGTTCGTGGTTGCCCCTGCCCTGCTGCACGGTATATTGGCTCGGCCCCGGCCGTCGCCGGCGTGACGGCCCGGAACCTCCTCGGAACCGCGGCGTTGCAACGTCGATCGCCAGGGGGAAGGACCAGGATTGAGCCAGGTACGCATGGAACTGACGAGGCCCCGACGGGTGGCGCTGGTCGCGCTGTGGCTGCTGGTCGCGGCCGGCTGCCCGGCGTGGGCCCAGGAGCGGCTCACCACGGCCGCGCTGGACAGCCTGCAGGCCGCGGCCGCCGATACGTTCGCCGCCGCCTCGCCCGATTCGTTGCCGGTGCCGGTGGCGCTCGCGTTGCCGCGGGTGCGGGACTTCTTCGACACGGGCGTCAACGGTACTGCCGCGGTGCTCATGACCCCGGTGTTCCCGGGCTGGGGGCAGCTCTACGCGGGCGGCGGCTGGCGGGCGATGCTGGCCTTCGGCGCCGAGTGGTTCTTCTGGAGCCACATGCTGGAGGCCGATCGCAACGGTGCGCGCTACCGCGACCACGCCCGGACGCTCCCGCGCGAGAATACCGACCGGAGGCTCTGGGACGACCAGGCGGATCTGCGCTACGACGCCTACCTGGACTTCGCCTGGTGGTCCGGCGGCATCTTGCTCATCGTCGCCGTGGATGCTTACGTGGGAGCCGGCCTGTACAACTTCGACGAGGAGCCCGTGCCCGTGCCCGACCGCTTCGACCAGTACTTCCCCGACGCCGCGCCGCAGCCGATCGGCTCGACCGGGGCGCCCACCTACATCATGGCCCAGTGGGGCTGGCGGTTCTGACATGGCCGACCTCGCGCACACGCGCAACTTCTGCATCATCGCGCACATCGACCACGGCAAGAGCACGCTGGCAGACCGCCTGCTCGAGACCACCGGCACCCTCTCGGGCAAGGACCTCACCGAGCAGACCCTCGATTCCATGGATCTCGAGCGTGAGCGCGGCATCACCATCAAGAGCCACCCCATCCGCATGGCCTACCGGCGGCCGAACGGCGAGGCGTTCATCCTCAACCTGATCGACACGCCGGGCCACGTCGACTTCCACTACGAGGTCTCGCGCAGCCTCGCGGCCTGCGAGGGCGCCCTGCTGCTGGTCGATGCGGTGCAGGGCGTGCAGGCCCAGACGATCAACAACCTCTA
>JAWKQQ010000005.1:0-636721 GCA_041390065.1 Candidatus Krumholzibacteriia bacterium | reverse complement strand
CCCTCGGCAACAACGCCAGCTGGGAGAGCCTGCACTTCACGCCCGAGCGCATGCGCCGGTTCATCGTCGACCACCTCGCGCCGGCGCTGGCCGCAGCGAACCTCGCGCCGGAGATCTGGATCTACGACCAGAACCGCGACCAGGCCCTGCTCGAATGGGCCGACGTGATCCTGGGCGACGAGGCCGCCGCCCGCCTGGTGACCGGCGTCGCGGTGCACTGGTACCAGAGCACCATCGACGTGGGCGGCGAGGTGCTCGACGCCGTCGGCCGCACGTTTCCGCAGCACCCGATCCTGCACACCGAGGGCTGCATCGACTCCATCGGCGGCATCGAGCCCGTCGGCTGCTGGCTCGAGGACGACTGGTACTGGCGGCAGGAGGCCACCGACTGGGGCATGCACTGGGCCCCCGAGGAAGAGAAGGCTCAGCATCCCGCCTACCGCCCGTTCCACCGCTACGCCCGCGACCTCATCGGCGGCCTCAACCACGGCCTGGTGGGCTGGATCGACTGGAACCTGGTGCTGAATCTACGTGGCGGTCCCAACCACGCCCGCAACCTGTGCCTGGCCCCGGTGCTGGTGGACAGCGGCCGCGATCACGTGCTCTACACGCCGCTCTTCTTCGCCGTGGCTCACTTCAGCCGGTTCATGCGGCCCGGCGCCCGGCGCGTCGGGTTGACGGGGCACGACCAGGCGTTCATGGCCACCGCGGTGGCCCATGCCGACGGATCGGTGGTGGCCGCCGTGTTCAATGCGACCGAGCGGGATCAGGTCTACGAGCTGGTCCACGGCGACCAGACGCCGACCCTGAGCATCCCGGCCCAGGCCCTGCAGACGGTGGTGTTTCCCGGCGCCTAGGCCGGTGCCGGCGTCCGTCGCGACAGGACAGATTGCCGTTGACTGGGGTCGTGATCCAGGGTACTTTGTTCGGGGGGCGTACAAAGAGCCCTCCTCACGCATTCCCCGATCTGGAGCCCCCATGAGCGACGTCGTCGGCTCGCAGACTGCCCCCCGAGGATCGATCCGGCGCTCCCATGCGCCATGGCGGCGGCGACGCGATCGTCGCTCGAGACCCGTCTTGCAGATCATCATCGTGCCGCTCCTGGCGGTCGCCTGCGGCGGACTGACCGGTTGCCGGGACAGGTCGCCCCTCGAGCTGGAGGTGTACGAGACCAGCGCCCGGGGCCACCAGCTCACCCGCGTGTCCGGGTTCGTCCAGCATCCGGACGCCGTCACCCTGCGCGTCCTTCCCGAGCAGACCTACCAGACCATCACGGGCTTCGGCGGCTCGTTCACCGAGGCGTCGGCCACCCTGCTGAACCGGCTCGGCGCCGAGAACCGCCGGCGGATCCTCGAGGCCTACTTCGGCGACGACGGGGCGCGCTACTCCCTGACGCGGACCCACATGAACTCCTGCGATTTCTCCCTCGGCCACTACTCCTATGCCCCGCTGGCCGGCGACACGGAGCTGACCAGCTTCTCCATCGCGGAGGACCTGGACGACATCGTCCCCATGATCAAGGGGGCCCTGGCCATCTCCACGGACGGATTCAAGATCATCGCCTCGCCGTGGACCGCACCGCCCTGGATGAAGGACAACGACGACTGGCGGGGCGGCAAGCTGCTGCCCGAGTATCGCGATACCTGGGCCCGGTTCTTCGCCAGGTACGCGGATGCCTATCGCGCCGAGGGCATCGACATCTGGGCCTTCACGGTGGAGAACGAACCGCTGGGCAACGACGGCAACTGGGAGAGCATGCACTTCACCCCGGCGGAGCAGAACGCCTTCGTGATCGACCACCTCGGCCCCACCCTCGAAGCCTCCGGCAACGGGCACATCAAGATCCTCGGCTACGACCAGAACCGGGAGCACCTGCCCGAGTGGGTTGACGAGATGTACAAGGACGAGCGCAGCTCCCGCTTCTACGCCGGCACCGCCATCCACTGGTACGCCAGCACCTACGAGGTCTTCGCGGACGAGCTGCAGGACGCCCACCGGAAGGCCCCGGACAAGCTCCTGATCCAGACCGAGGCCTGCGTGGATTCCGAGGTGCCCCGGTGGCGGGACGATGCCTGGTACTGGTCGCAGGAGGCGACCGACTGGGGCTGGGACTGGGCCCCCGCAGATCGCAAGCGGTACCATCCGAAGTACGTGCCGGTCTATCGATACGCCCGCGACATCATCGGTTGCCTCAACAACTGGGTGGACGGCTGGGTGGACTGGAACATGGTCCTCGACCGGCAGGGAGGGCCCAACTGGTTCGAGAACTGGTGCGTGGCGCCCGTGATCGTCGACCCCGAACAGGACGAGGTGTATTTCACGCCGCTCTATTTCACCATGAGCCACTTCAGCCGCTTCATCCGGCCCGGAGCCGAGCGGATCGGGCTCGAGCTCGCCGACGGGTCGCTGCTGGCCACGGCCGCGCGCAACGAGGACGGCTCCGTCGTGGTGGTGCTGTTGAATCAGGGCGCACGGGCCAGGTCCATCGACCTGCATCTGGCGCAACGGCAGGCCAACCTCAGCATCGACGGCCAGGCCGTGCAGACGCTGATCATCAGACCATAACCGCCAACGAACCAGGACATCGACATGCAAGCAGCGACCGTACCGGCGACGCACAGGGTCCCATTCGCGCAGAAGGTGGCGTTCGGGGTCGGCATGCTCGCCAATCAGATGTTCCCGGCCGTGCTGGGGATCTTCATGGTGGTGCTCGTCCAGGATCTCGGCTTTCCGGGCTGGATGTGGAGCGTCATCTACTTCTTCCCCCGCGTCTTCGACGCGATCACCGACCCGATCATGGGCTTCATCTCGGACAACACCAAGTCCCGGTGGGGGCGAAGGCGGCAGTACGTCTTCCTCGGGGCGATCATCATGGGCGCGGCCTTCGTGATCATGTGGCAGCTCTACCGGGAGAGCGGCGTCGACCACAACTTCGTCTACTTCCTGTCCTGGTCGTTCGTGTTCTACCTGGGACTGACGATCTTCAGCGTCCCCTACGTGGCCATGGGCTACGAGATGAGCCACGATTTCCACGAGCGCACGAGCATCATGGCCGTGGCGCAGTGGATCGGCCAGTGGGCCTGGATCATCGCCCCCTGGTTCTGGGTGGTGATGTACGACCCGTCCTGGTTCCCCTCCGCGGAAGTCGCCACGCGGCAGCTGGCCATCTGGGTCGGCGTCATCTGCATGCTGTTCGCCATGGTGCCCGCCATCTTCATCAAGGGGGCCTCGACCCGCGACGAGAACTACTCTCCCCTGAACTTCAGGACCATCGGCTCGAGCCTGAAGGAGATCCTCCTCGGCTTCAAGGAGGCCTTCGCGTCCGTTCCGTTCCGCAGGCTGTGCGCGGCGACCTTCTTCATCTTCAACGCCTTCAACACGATCGCCGCGTTCTCCTTCTTCATCGTGGTCTACTATCTGTTCAGCGGCAACGCCGCGGCGGCGGGCATCTGGCCGACCCTGTTCGGCAGCCTCGGGGCCATCGGCACCACCTTCGTGGTGATCCCGACCGTGGCCCGGATGTCCAGGCACATGGGCAAGAAGAACGCCTTCCTGCTGTCGCAGGGGATCTCGATCGTCGGCTACGTCCTGCTCTGGTTCCTCTTCATCCCCGGCAAGCCCTACATGTTCATCTTCGCCCTGCCGTTCTTCTCGTTCGGCATCGGCAGCCTGTTCACGCTGATGATGTCCATGACCTCCGATGTGATCGATCTCGACGAGCTGAACACCGGCAAGCGCCGCGAGGGGACCTTCGGGGCGATCTACTGGTGGATGGTCAAGTTCGGCTTCGCGATCGCCGGCGGGCTGAGCGGTGTGATCCTCGACGCGGTCGGATTCGACGCGTCCGCCGGCTCCCAGGCTCCCGAGACCCTGATGGGGCTGCGGGCGTTCTACTCCGGCGTGCCGATCCTGGGGACCCTGATCGCCATGGCGGTGATGTGGCGCTATGACGTCGACGAAGCCCGCGCCAACGAGATCAGGGCGCAGCTCGAAGCGCGGAAGACCGAGCCGAAGCCCTCGACGTCCTCGCCCTACCGAGGCAGACGGATCGCCGCCATGGCGCTGGAGAGCCTGCCCGCCGACCTCTCGGTCCGGACCGATTTCGCAGGCCTGAGCGAGGCCGACATCCGCGCCCTGTTCGCGGCGTCCCTGAACGAGCAGGTGCACGGCATGTGCTTCAGCCCGTATCGAGAGGGGCAGACGATCGGCGACACGCTCTCCGCCGAGCAGATCCGCCAGCGCATGCGGATCATCGCGCCTTACACCCGCTGGGTGCGGTCGTTCTCGTGCACGGACGGGCACGAGCTGATCGCCCGGGTGGCGCGCGAGCATGGCCTCAAGACCGTCGTCGGCGCGTGGATCGGCAGCGACCGGGCGGCGAACGAGCGCGAGATCGCGGCGCTCGTCGAGCTCGGCAGGGCGGGACACGTCGACATCGCGGCGGTGGGAAACGAGGTGCTGCTGCGGGGTGATCTGCCCCGGGAGGAGCTGCTCGACGCCGTGCGCCGCGTGAAGCAGGCCCTGCCGGAGATCCCGGTCGGATGCGTGGACGCCTACGATCAGTTCCGCGAGAGCCCCGATCTCGTCGATGCCTGCGACGTGATCCTGGCCAACTGCTATCCGTTCTGGGAAGGGTATGATGCCGCGGAGGCGTCGATCCGCCTGCAGCAGATGCATGCCGCCGTGGTGACCGTCGCTCGCGGCAAGCCGGTGATCGTGGCGGAGACCGGCTGGCCGAGCGCAGGCTCCCCCGTAGGCGAGGCGGTGCCGTCGGCGGTGAATGTCATGACGTACTTCATCGACCTCAACAGCTGGAGCCGCAAGCACGGCGTCGGCGTCTTCTACTTCTCCTCGTTCGATGAATCCTGGAAGGTCCGGCACGAAGGCGACGTGGGGCAACGGTGGGGCCTCTGGGACAAGGCGGAGAAGGCGAAGTACCTGGCAGAGAATGCATAGGCCCGCGTGGCCGGAGCGACCCGACCATCTCGAAAGGGAGAGGACCGCATGACGCGCATCGCCGACATCACCCGGCCCACGTGGGGCCGCCGCACGCTCCTGCTGGCCGCACTGCTCGTCGGCGCGATCGGCGTCGCCCGGGGCGAACCTGGATTCCGCCAGGCGCCGGACGCGCTGCTGGAGGGCGAGGTCATGGCCGTCGCCTACTCGGGCTTCCGCGAGGGTCAGCACCCCGACCGTGGCGCCGGCGCGGTGAACCCGAGCCCGCAGGAGATCCTCGAGGATCTCCGCATCCTGGAGCGCGCGGGGTTCCGGTTGATCAGGCTGTACGACGCCGGCGACAACTCCCGCGTCACGCTGGAGCTCATCCGCGAGCACCGGTTGCCCCTCAAGGTGCTGCTGGGCATGTGGCTCAGCGCCGAGCTGAGCAACCACGAGGGCTGCCCCTGGCTGACCGAGCCGATCCCCGCCGCGACGCTGGCCGCCAACACGGTGGCCAACGCCGCCGAGATCGAGCGCGGCATCGCGCTGGCGAACGCCTACCCGGAGATCGTGGTTGCCGTCAACGTCGGCAACGAGGCGCTGGTCGACTGGAACGACCACATGATGTCCGTCGAGGGCGTCATCGCGTACGTGCGCCAGGTCAAGGGCCGCATCGCCCAGCCGGTGACGGTGGCCGACAACTACGTGTGGTGGATCAACGAGGGCGCTGCCCTGGCCAGGGAGCTGGATTTCGTGGGCGTGCACACCTACCCGCAGTGGGAGGGCAAGACCATCGACGAGGCCCTGGCCTACACCATCGAGAACGTGGAGGGCGTGCACGCGGCGTTGCCCGACAGCCGGCTCGCCGTGCTCGAGGCGGGCTGGGCCACCACCGCCGTCGAGTTCGGCGACCGGGCCGGCGAGGCCATGCAGCAGCGCTACTACGAGGAGCTCCGGGCCTGGGCCACGCGCACCAACACTACGGTGTTCTTCTTCGAGGCGTTCGACGAGCCGTGGAAGGGCGACCCCGGCAGCCCGCTCGGCGCCGAGAAGCACTGGGGGCTGTACTTCGTCGACCGCACGCCCAAGCAAGCCATGCGCTAGCGGCCGGCCCGCGCGGCGTCAGGCGCGGCGGATCACCCGCTCGGGAACGCCCACCTCGATCATGGCGATGCCGCCGCGGCGCTGGAGCAGCCTGGCGCTGGTGTCCGGATCGAGGCCGGCGCCGGGGCCGGTGGCCGTCGTGCCGTCGGCGAGCGTCACCCGCACCTGGGCCTCGCCGGCGGTGCGCACGTAGAGCACCGGCGTCTGGCACAGGGTGAAGGCGAGGCTGCCGGCGGGCATGGGCAGGGCCTGTTCGCGGCCGGCGAGGTCCACGTACGCGAACGTCTCCGGCCGCGTCGTGAAGTCCTCATCCTGCAGCAGGACCGGCGCGAAGCGGACCGTGCCGCCGTCGATGCCGATCCCCAGCTCGCCGCCGCGCGTGAGGATCTCCTCCTTCACCTGGCCGGTCATGCCCGGCTGCTTGGCGCCGCCGCCGGGCGGCGTGTGGGAGTAGGGGTCGGTGGGGAAGGCGCCATACTCGGCGGCCGTCTTCTCATACCCGATGCCCGAGCGGACGCGGATGTACATCCTCGCCAGATCGTCGCGCAGGTCCGGGGCCAGGTCGTCGCGCAGCACCAGCTCCTGCACCGCGAGCAGGAGCTTGGCGACCATGTGCCAGTAGATGCAGCCCAGTCCCTCGTAGCCGTACATGACGCCCGAGCGGCCGGTGTACGAGTGGTGCCGGAACACCTCCTCGAACAGCGTGCGCACGGCGTCCGCGTCGCGGGCGACCGCGTCCGCCCAGCGGTCGTGGCCCGCCAGCCGCGCGAGGATCGCGTCGATGTCGGCGGCCTGCGCGACGTCGCCGTTGAACCGCACCACGCCGTCGGCGTCGACGGCCACCAGGGAGGTGTCGCCGGCGGTCAGGAGGTCGCGCAGCAGCCCGACCCGCACGGCCCGTGACCGGGTGATCGCGTTGCGCTCGAGGAAGTCCGGCCGCGGCCGGGCGGGGTAGAGCAGGAAGCTGCGCCGGGCGGCGTCGTAGAGGTCGCTCGCGTAGAGCTGGTCGAGCAGTTCCAGGGCCTCGGCAGGCGCGATCAGGCCGGAGCTGAGGGCCGCCACCTGGCCTTCGAGCATCTCGGGCAGGCGCGCGAGGGACACCCGGGCGCCGTCGGCGGCGAACTCCAGCAGGTTGTAGGCGTGGTAGAGGCCGTCCTCGCGCCGGTTGGCCGCGATCGACGCATCGACGGCCGCGAGGGCGGTGCGGCACAGGTCGCGCACCTGGGCGAGCGGCAGCGCGCGCCGACCGGAGAGGCCGCGCTCGTAGGCGACGGCGCGGTAGGCGGAGAAGGCCTGGCCCAGGGCGTCCATGATCCGTTTGCGGTCGAGGGGGTCGCCGCGGCCTTCGGTGAGCGCGGCGCGCTCGTGAGCCAGGATGGCCGCCACGCGGGCGAACCAGTCGGCGATCTCGCAGGACACCGGCAGCGCCGCCGCCGCGACGGACTCCAGCCGCCGCGCCAGGAACACCAGGTAGCGCCGCAGGTAGCAGAGCGTCACCACCGACACCCCGCCGCCGGCCAGCGCGTTGTTGGCGTCGTTCCACTCCGGCCGCTGGGTGTTCATCCAGATGCCGGCGTCCGGCACCAGGTTGGAGAGCTTGGACAGGGCCGGCACCAGCAGCTTCTCGAGCAGGTTGACGTGCACGACGCGGCCGTCGTCGTCCACGCGGAGCTTGCCGTCGGCGCCTCGCGCGGCGACCCGTGCGGCGACCGCGGCGGCGCGCGCGTCGTCGAACTCGATGGTGTCCGAGGCGTCGGCCAGCACCGACGCGTACGGCTTCAGGCGGTACGGCACGTCGGCGTAGCTGAAGATGTCGGCGGCCAGGAGCTGCGAGAACGCGTGCGGGTCGTGGGCGTCGAGCGCCTCGAGGAGCTTGAGCAGGTAGACGATCTGATGATCGCCCCAGTAGCCGATGTTGCTCCACGGGTCCTCGGGCTCGGGGACCTCCCAGTCGATGCCGTCGCGGGTCAGCCGGTACGGGTTGAAGCCGTCCACGGTCGACGCGTTGACGAACGTCGCCACCATGCTGGGCAGGAAGGCGGGGAACGCCGTGGCCAGGCCTTCCCAGTTCTGGAAGATGTCGCGCCAGTTGCCCTCGTAGTGCAGCCGCCGGCGGCCGTCGCGGTCGCGCATGCGGATCTCGAAGTCGTTCCACGGGCGGCTGGGGTCGCCATGCCGGCGTCCGAAGTAGAGCGGCAGGTACTCGTGGCTGAGGCGCGCGAGGTCCGGGTCGTCGGCAGCCAGGGCCCGGGCGCGCAGCGCGTCCACGGTCAGCCGGGCGGGCCAGGAGGCCAGCAGCTCGGCGTGGCGCGCGGCCACGTCGCGGTTGCGCAGACCCAGGAACGCCACGAAGTCGTCGCGTTCGCAGTCGTGGTTGTCGGCGAAGACGCCGCCGCGCATGACGTTGTAGAGCACGTTGGCGAGATGATGGGCGGTGGACTCGGGGCGGCCGCCGTGCTGCAGGCCGTCGGCGCTGCCGACGATGCGCCGGAGGTTCCGGTCGGCGGACGCGAGGGCGGCCTCCACCTCCTCCGACGGATCGGTGGCGGCGGCGCGGAGACGCCGGCGCAGGTCGGCGATCTGCACCTGGTCGCGGCCCTCGTCGACGGCCAGGTGCCAGGTCTTGCCGGCGCCCGCGGGCAATGCCAGGGCGAAGCTGTCGAGGTAGTTGCCGCGGCGACCGGTCAGCCGCGCCGATGGCGACGGATGCATGCCCTGCCGGAACGCCTCCAGCGCGTCGAGCGACAGATGGACGTCGAACCGCTCGAGGCCGCCGCACCAGACCGTGTTGGCCCGCAGCACCTCGAGGGCTTCGGCGCGGTCGGTGATGCCGGCGCTCAGCGAGAAGATCCCGAGCCCGGTCTCCGCATCGACCTCGCTGACCTTGTAGGCGTCGACGAGGTTGCTCGCGCGCTGGTACAGCCGCAGTGGGGCGCCGTGAGGCAGCAGGTTCCGCAGGCCGTCCAGCACCGTCACCCGCCGGGGCGTGGGGCCCAGGTTCTCGAGAGTCGCCGTACGGACCCAGCCGAACGGGTCGCAGCCGCACCAGCGGTAGCGGAACGCCAGGGCGAGCCCGTGGTCGATCTCCTCGAAGATCAGCCGGTTGCCGAGCACGTTCTTGTAGAGGTTCCGCTCGACATCACGCCGGGTGAACGGTTCCCAGAGCACGGTGCCGCCGTCCGGCGTCTCGACGCGCACGACCGTGATCGGTCCGGTGTGATGGTGGGCGTCGTGGAGCTGGTCGCTGGTCAGGTAGGGGAACACGCTGCCCGCGGCGTCCACCCGGCCGGCGGTGAGGCCGCCGTTGCTGGTCACGAACATCCACAGGTCGGTGTCGGTGGGCAGGTTCATCAGGAACGGATCCAGGCCCAGCAGATCGTGGATCCGATAGTAGGTGTCGCCCGCGAGCTCGACGAAGCCGCCGGTGGCGCCGGTGGGCGAGGGCGCATGGCCGGATGTCCGGGTCGCCCGGCTCGGAAGAGTGCTCATGACGTCCGACCGCCGGATCGGTTCGAGGATCGCGCGTCCATCCAGGGGTCCCTTTCGAGGTCCGGGAGGGGGTTGACAGCGGATCCCCCATGGTACACTATGTACGGTGTCCGAACAAACGCTTTTTTGCGGCCGCCTGGTTGGTGAGGTCCCCGCGGGCGCGGGAGCGTACCACGGCCCGTCGCTCCGGT
Organism: Candidatus Krumholzibacteriia bacterium; assembly: GCA_041390065.1. Taxonomy (GTDB): domain Bacteria; phylum Krumholzibacteriota; class Krumholzibacteriia; order LZORAL124-64-63; family LZORAL124-64-63; genus Glo-17. The sequence continues at coordinate 626,999 of JAWKQQ010000005.1, read as the reverse complement.
CACGGGAAAGGGCCGGGCTTGACAGCGGGTCTGATTTCGAACATACTTTGATCGGTGCCCGTACAAAGTGTTCTGCATGAGCCGGGCGGAGGCCGCCCGGTCCTGGCGATCGGTCCCAACACGGAGGCGCGACGTGAAAGCGAATGAGGTGGGTCGTCGACCCCTGCGGATGGTCCTGTTGGCGCTCGTCGTCGCGCTGACCCAGCTGGCTGTCCCGGGCTGCAGCGAGCGCGACCTCGACACGCTGCAACCGGCCACGGCTCCGGCCGACCCGATCGTGTTCGCCGACACCTTCGAGGGCGGGCTGGACTTCGCCGCGTTCGAGTTCTCCTACTACGACGCCATGACGGTCGACGACGTCGCGACCGACGCCTACGCGGGCCAGGGCTCCATCAAGGTGACGCTGCCGGACGGCGAGGAATGGGCCGGCGGCTCCTTCTACACGCGCGGGCCGCGCGACCTGAGCAGCTTCAACGCCCTCACCTTCTACGCCCGGGCGAGCCGCAGCTACACCATGGACTCCGCCGGTTTCGGCATCGGCATCAACTACCCGTCGGACTACCAGAGCGAGGTCCAGGGCATCGCGCTCTCCACCGAGTGGACGCGCATCGTCATCCCCATCCCCAACTCCTCGCGCATGACCGAGGAGCACGGCATGTTCTGGTTCAGCGCCACCTCGGGCGGCGTGCCGGTCACGATCTGGTTCGACGAGGTGAAGTTCGCCAACCTGTCCAGCATCTCGGATCCGCGTCCGGTCATGCCCACCCGCTCGCTCCAGGCGCTGGTGGACGGCCGGTTCTCGGTGCCCGGAACCCGCACCACCTTCACCGTGGGCGGCGTGGACATCCTGGTCAACCACACGGCCAACCACTTCGACTACTTCTCGTCCGACGCGTCGGTGGTCAAGGCCGACCAGAACGTCATCACGGGCGTCAGCCTCGGCGAGGCGACCGTCACCGCCAAGCTCCGCAACGTGGACGTCCAGGGCGTGATCACGGCCAGGGTCGTGTCTTCGATCACGTACCCCGACGTGTTCATCGACGCCCTCGACACGGGGCTCGACTACGGCTCCTTCGGCGACGGCCAGTATCTCCAGGCCCTCTCCGTCGACCCGACCGGCGGCGTGGACGACTCGCCGGCCCTGCAGATCACCGTCCCGGCCGGCCAGTTCGCCGGCGGCGCGATCTTCTCGACCATCGGCGGCCGCGATCTCTCCGGCTTCAACGCGCTGGTCTTCGACGCCCGCTCGGACCAGGCGTCCTACACCCTGGCGGCCGTGGGCTACGGCATCGGCATGGCCTTCGGCGGCACGGACAACCAGGTGGAGATCGACAACGTCGCGCTCTCCACCGACTGGCGGCAGGTCGTGGTGCCGATCCCGGATGCGGCCGGCCTCCTCGCCGAGAGCGGCGTGTTCTGGTATTCCACCGGCCAGACCGGCAACCTCTGGATCGACAACATCGAGTTCGCCACCCTCGACGCGTCCACTCTGAACGATCCGCGGCCGGTCATGACCAGCGCCACGGTCAACCTCGACGTCGGCGGCACCGCGACGATCGCCGGCACCGCGACGACCTTCAGCGTGAACGGCGCCGACGTGGTGGTGGCGCACAAGCCGGGCTACTTCACCTACGCCTCCTCCAACACGGACGTGGCCGTGGCCTCGGCGGGCGTGGTCACGGCCGTCGGCGGCGGCACGGCCACCATCACCGCGACGCTCGGCGACACCCCGGTGGCGGGCCAGATCAACGTCACGGTGACCGCGCCGCCCGTGCCCCCGTCCACGCCTGCGCCCACGCCCACCGTGGACGCGGCCGACGTGATCTCGATCTTCAGCGACGCCTACGACGACATCACCGTCGACACCTGGCGCGCCACCTGGACCTTCGGCGGGATCGCCGTCACCGATGCGCAGATCGCAGGCGACAACGTGAAGGCCTACACCGGCTTCAGCAATCCGGCGTTCTACTGCGGCATCGAGTTCACCAACGACCTGATCGACGCCGCGGCGGCCGGGATGACCCACTTCCACATGGACATCTACGTCACCGGCGGCTCGCAGTTCGGCTTCAAACTCGTCGACTTCGGGGCCAACGGCGTCTTCGGCGCCGACGACACCGAGGCGCAGTGGAACCTCAACAGCGGTTCCGAGCCGCCCTACGCCGTCAACCAGTGGGTGTCGCTGGACATCCCGTTGACGGATTTCGCCGGCATGAACTTCGGCCACATCGCCCAGATCGTGCTCAACCGCGCCAACGGCGGCAGCGTGTGGCTCGACAACCTCTACTTCCACCGGTAGCGGCGGCGTGGCGGCGGAGCGCGTTGAACGGGTCACGAACCAGGAGGCCGGAGATGCCCAGCGTGGATTGGACGCGGAAAGGTGAGCGCCGGCTGGACCCGGACCGGCCGCGCCCCCTGGCCGACTCCGTGCTGCGGCTGATCTGGCAGCAGCGCCGCATCTCACGGGCGGAGATCGCGCGCCAGGCCGGGCTGTCGCGCTCGACGGTCTCGGAGATCGTCGCCGAGATCCTGCCCACCGGGCTGGTGGCCGAGAGCGGGATCGGCAAGTCCCGGGGCGGCCGTCGTCCGGTGGTGCTGGAATTCCAGGACGACGCCTACGTCGTGCTCGGGGTCGAGATGGGGGCCAACCACGTCTGCGTCGCCCTCACCGACCTCCGTGGCCGGGTCCTGAACTGGGTCTGCCGGCCGCACCCGGTGCGGGACGATCCGCGCGGCGCGCGCGCCCTCATCACCGAGCTCTGCAGCCAGACCATGGACCCGACCGTGACCGACGGCATCCCGCTCGCGGGCATCGGCGTGGCGGTGCCCAGCCCCGTAGATCCCGCGCGGCCGCTGCGGATGGACGAGGTGGTGCTGCCGGCCTGGGGCGGCAAGCTCGGCCTGAACGCCCTGGCAAGCAGCTACGGCGTGCCGCTGATGGTCGACAACGACGCGAACCTGGGCGCCCTGGCCGAGCGCTGGTGGGGCGCCGGCCGCGAGGTCGCCAACTTCGCCTACATCAAGGTGGCCACCGGCATCGGGGCGGGCTACGTGGTCGATGGCGAGGTCTACCGCGGCGCCACCGGCGTGGCCGGCGAGATCGGCCACCTGGCCATCGACCCCCAGGGCAAGACCTGCGTCTGCGGGCTGCGGGGGTGCCTGGCCACGGTCGTGGGCGCGCAGGCCCTGCTGGCACGGACCGAGGCGCTGGTGGCGCAGGATCCCGGGCACGCCGCGCACGGGCGTCGGCTGACCATGGACGATCTGGAGCAGGCGGCCCTGCGCGGAGATCCGCTGGTGCTCACCGTGGTGCGCGAGGCGGCGGCGAGCCTGGGCATCGCCGTGGCCGGCCTCCTCAACATCCTGAACCCGTCGCTGGTGATCATCGGCGGCGATCTCTCGCGCCTGGGCCCGCTGCTGGTCGACCCCCTACGCGACATGGTCCAGCGACGCACGCTGGTCAGCTCGGTCGCGGCGGCCGAGATCCGGACCAGCGACCTCGGCCCCCAGGCCGTGGCCGTCGGTGCGGCCACGATGATCTTGAAGGCGGCCCTGGCCGACTCGAGCCGCTTTCCCCGGTTCACGGGCGGTACGCACAAACTGAGCAGGAGCATGGGCGCATGAAACGTGGCAAGCTGACCATCATCACGATCATCCTGGCGCTCTGCCTGGCGAGCTGCGCCTCGGACCCCTACGACCCCAACGAGGACATCAACCCGGGCGATGGCGGCACGGGCGAGCTCGTCCTCGTGTGGCAGGACGAATTCGACGGCCCGGTGGACCAGAGCCCCGACCCCACGAAATGGGGCTACGACGTGGGCAACGGCGACGGCGGCTGGGGCAACCAGCAGCTGGAGTTCGACACGGCCCGCCCCGAGAACGTGTCTCTGGACGGCGCCGGCAACCTCCGCATCATCGCGCGCGAGGAGGACTACAACGGATTCTCCTACACCTCGGCCCGCATCAAGACCCAGGGCAAGTTCTCGCGCGCCTACGGACGGTTCGAGGCCAGGATCCAGCTGCCCGTCGGCCGGGGGATCTGGCCGGCCTTCTGGCTGCTGGGCGACAACATCGGGACCGTGGGGTGGCCCCAGTGCGGCGAGATCGACATCATGGAGTACCGGGGCCAGCTGCCCAGCGTGGCCAACGGGGCGCTGCACGGGCCGGGCTACTCGGGCGGATCGCCGCTCACGGGGAGCTATACCCTGACGGGGGCGGGCTTCAACGAGGGCTTCCACGTGTTCGCCGTGGAGTGGACCAGCAACGCCATCTCCTGGAGCGTCGACGGCACGACGTACCTGACCGTGGGCCCGGGCGATCTGCCGGGCGGCGCCGCCTGGGTCTTCGACCACCCGTTCTTCATCATCCTGAACGTGGCGGTCGGCGGCAACTACGTCGGCGATCCGGACCAGACGACGGTCTTCCCCCAGACCATGCTCATCGATTACGTTCGTGTCTACGGCGCGCAGTAGCCCGTGGGCCGGCCACGGTCGACCTGCCATCCCTGACGACGGCGCCGGTGCTCGGCGCCGTCGTCTTTGCCCGATCGCGAGGAGCTGCTGATGCAGGACGTGCACCGGTTGTCGGTCAGGGAGAAGATCGGCTACGGCCTGGGCGACACCGCGTCCAACCTCTACTTCCAGATGTTCATCAACTTCCTGCTCTTCTTCTACACGGACGTGTTCGGGATCCCGGCGGCCGCGGCCGGCACCATGCTCATGATCTCCCGCTTCTGGGACGCCCTGAACGATCCGATGATGGGGGTCATCGCCGACCGCACCAGCACGCGCTGGGGCAAGTTCCGCCCCTACCTGGTGTGGATCTCCATCCCGATCGGCGTGATCGGCGTGGCGACGTTCTACACCCCGGATCTGAGCGTGGGCGGCAAGATCGTCTACGCCTACGTCACGTACACGCTGATGATGATGGCCTACACGGCGATCAACATCCCGTACTCCGCCCTCATGGGCGTCCTGTCGCCCGACTCCCTGGAGCGCACCAGCGTGTCCACCTACCGGTTCGTGCTCGCCTTCATCGGCGCCTTCGTGGTGCAGGGGCTCACGCTGCCGCTGGTCCGCCTCTTCGGCGGCGGCAATCAGGCCGTCGGCTTTCCGCTGGCCATGGCCGTGTTCGCCGTGGTGGCGGCGATCCTGTTCTACGTGACCTTCGCCACCACCCGGGAGCGGGTGCAGCCGCCGACCGGCCAGCGGACCTCCCTGAGGGACGACCTCCGCGACCTCGCGGGCAACCGGCCGTGGCTGGTGCTGCTCGTGATGAGCGTTTCCTCCCTGGCCTACGCCATCATCCGCAGCGGTTCGATCATGTACTACTTCAAGTACTACGTGGGGAACGAGGGGCAGGCGGCGCTCTTCATGGTCACCGGCACCGTGGCGGTGATCGTCGGCGTGGCCTGCACCCAGGTCCTCTCCCGCCGGTTCGGCAAGAAGCGCCTCTACATCGCCGTGATGGGCCTCAGCAGCGTCCTCACCTGCCTGTTCTACCTCGTGCCGCGCGAGCAGATCGTGCTGATCTTCGCCCTGAACATCGTCACCATGCTGATCATGGCTCCGCAGGCGCCCCTGATCTGGGCCATGTACGCCGACACCGCCGACTACTCGGAGTGGAAGAACGAGCGCCGCGCCACCGGCCTGGTGTTCTCGGCGGCCACCTTCGCCCAGAAGTTCGGCATCGCCCTCGGCGGCGGCGCGGCCGGCTGGCTGCTGGCGCTGTTCGGCTTCGTGGCCAACGCCGAGCAGTCGCCGGAGACCCTGCGCGGCATCCGGCTGATGATGAGCGTCATCCCGGGCGTCGCCGCCGCCGTGGCGGCTGCAGCGGCGCTGTGGTACGGGCTGGACGACGTCACGATGAAGGGCATCGAGCGCGACCTCGCGGCGCGCAAGTCCCGGTGAGACGGGGCCGGCCCGGATCGCTCCGGGCCGGCCCTGGGTCGAGTCTCGCGCGGTCGGCCGCTAGATGGCCAGATGCAGGTAGGTGCGGATCTCCCACTCGGTGCCGTCGCCCTGCGCCGCGATGTCGTTCTGCAGGTCCCGCCAGCTGGAGTAGTTCGTCCCATCGAACGGCGTGCGGTAGCGGTTGGAATCCTGGTCGAGGGTCCGGTACAGGAACCGCAGGCCCAGCTTGGTGTCCGGCAGGCCGAAGAACTGCGGCTGGCCGAGCGACCAGGCCACGTCGCCCACCAGCTGCACGGGGTACGTGTAGTTCCAGTCGCGGTGGTAGTCGTAGACGCCCCAGTCGTTGAACTTGATCATGCCCATGAGCGACAGCGACCCATGGAGCAGCCGGACATCGGCCCCGTAGCGGTGGATGATCCGGTTCAGCCGCTCCTGGAGCACCCGGTTCGTGAGGTCCGCCGGGGTGCCGTCCAGGGTCGCCACGTCATTGGCCGCGTAGACCCAGCCGTTGGGCTCGGCCTCACCCGCGTAGACGTTGGCCACCAGCCGCGTGCGCTGCCCCAGCTTGCCCACGATGCGGGAGTGGATCTCCCACTCGGTGTGGCCGGGCGCCGCGCCGGGGAAGGCGTACTGGGTGACGCCGTCGACGTCGTAGAAGACCTTCGCGTCGCGCGTGGTCGGCATGTCCTTGTAGACGATGCCCAGGTTGAAGGCGAGCCGGGCGCCCTCGCGCTTGTCGTTGTCCCAGGCGTAGAACCACGTGGCCGGGCTCGGATCGTACGTGAACAGGATCTCGCAGGCCCTCATCTCGCGGTTGTCGATCACGGCGAAGGGGTCGGTGGTGGTGCCGGTCCTGGCGTCGTACAGGAGGTTGCGCGGCGTCGCCAGCTCCGGCGCGTCATCTTCCGGCGCACTGCCGGGGATGGGTCCGACGATCGGCTTCTGCCACAGGAAATTGGGGCCGATCTGCCAGTCGCCGACGTTGTAGGTGAAGCCGGAGAGCACGTTCTTCTGGTTGCCGGAGCCCGAATCCTTCAGGCTCCAGCCGGTCAAGGTGATGACCTCGGTCGGGCCGGCGTCGGCCACCAGGCCCATGTAGGCGCCCTGGGCGTACCAGCGGAACGCCCCCTTCTCGAGGCTGACCTTGCCCTTGAAGCCCCAGGCGTCCGCGTCCTTGATCCGATCCTGGAGGACCCTGATGTCCCGCGGATCCCGGTCGTCGTAGAGCCGGAACTCGTCGCCGACCCTGGTCGAGCCGGACCAGAGCGTGCCGCCCTCGAAGGTCCACTGCCCATGCCGCGTCACGGCCTGCAGCGAGGCCTTGCGGTTCTCCGAGGTCGGCTGGACGCTCGACGTGTTCGACGCCTGGCCCGTGCCGATGTCCTCCTGGACGATGCCGGTGAAGGCGAAGCGGCCGACGTCGCGCTGGTACTTCAGGAAGATGGCGGGGTTGGCGCCCCACCAGAGCTGCGGGCCGAAGGCCGCCTTGAGGCCCTGCAGGTCCTTCTTGAAGGTGACCTCGGCGCCGATCGGGGCCATGCCGTTCAGGATGTCGATGTTCTCGCCGTAGAAGGCGTTGCGGTACAGGCCGAAGAAGTCGCCCTCGAAGCCCCAGTGAAGGTGGCCGGTGCGGTAGAAGGCGTTCAGCTCGAACCACTTGTCGTCCCAGTTGAGCGAGCCCTGGTAGGCCTTGACGCGGTCGAAGCCCTCGTAGGTGTAGGGCTGGCCGTCGGCCTCGATCTCGCGCTTGCGGCCGCGGTTCTCGTAGAAGATCTCGTCCACCGGGTTGTCCGGCACGTTGCCCAGGATGTTCACCGACAGGTTGGCGATGACGTTGTTGGCGGGCTTGGCCTCGATGTCGACGTAGTACGACTCCAGGTGATCGAAGCCCATGAACGACGGGTAGCCGCCTCCCGGAATGGGCGCGGCGGGTGTCGTGGAGACCGTGCCGCCGGTGCTGAAGGTCTCGAACTCCATCCGCAGGCCGGAGACGCGGACCTTGGACTGGTCGGCCGCCATGAGGGACGCCTGGTCGCCCCGGGCCTCGAGCATGGCCGTCATGGGCGTGACGGCGGCGAAGTCGGCGCGGATCGCCGCCAGGTCGGTGCCGGGGGCGTAGGGGTCGAGCTTGAAGGCCTGGGCCAGGGCGAAGTAGGCCGCGCGCGGGTACAGCTCGAAATGGCCCTGGGCGTCGGTGGGCCCCTTGGCGCAGATGCCCCACCATTCCTCGTTCATGTTGTTCTCGCCCTCCACGAAATCCTCGCGGTAGGCGCCGTTGGGCCACGAAGCGTGGGTGTCGTGGATGTCGAGGCGCTCTTCCTGGCGGTACTTCCACCAGCCATCGGACCACTGGAAGATCATGCCGCCGATGTGGTTGCCCACCCCGCCCTTGCCGTAGGAGCGCTCGTAGATCTCGCGCCACTGTCCGATGAGATAGCGCGCCTGCATCACCTGGTCTTCGCGCATCGTGCGGGCGTTGTAGGCGTCGGAGCCGAACTCGGTGTAGCACAGCGGGATGTTCATGGCATCCTTGACCCGCTGGTTCATGTCGCCCACGGAGATGCCCCGGTACTGGTTGGTGCCGAAGATGTCGAGGTTCGGGCATTCCTCGGCGATGATGTCGAGGTACTGGAGGTCGCCGTTGGCCATGCTCACCGGGCGCTTGTCGTCCAGCTCGTGGATCAGGTCGATGAGTTCGCCCATGAGCGAGTAGAGGAAGCGGGCGCGCTGGGCGTTCTGCTCACCCTTGGGCAAGGCCTCGATCTCGAAGGAGCTCCAGGACAGGCCGTAGTTGTTCTCGTTGCCCAGCAGCCACATGAGCACGCCGGGGGTGTCCTTGAACTTCTCGATCTCGGCGGCGATCTCGGCTTTCACCTGCTCGCGCAGCTTGGGGTTCGAGTAGTCGGTCACCGCAACCCAGACGCCGTCGATCGTGGCGCCCCAGCGCGCGACCGGGTGGTTGAGCACGGTGTAGATGCCGTAGTTCTTCCAGATGTACTCCACCCAGCGGGGAGGAATGCCGACGTACTGGCGGATGCAGTTGATGCCCATGTTCCGCAGCAAGGGCATCTCCGTCGCCAGGGCGGCCTCGATGAACTCGTCGGACTGGCCCCAGAAGTCATAGGCGTAGTTCTCGCCGATGGGGATGTAGTCCCAGTTCATGCCGAAGACCATGAAATCGCGGCCGGCGACCTGGAGCTTCATGCCCTTCGCGTCCTTCACCACGACGACCGGTTCGACCCGGTCGTCGCCCGCGGCCAGGGCTGCAGACAGCGCTCCCAGCAGCGAGAGCAGCAGGAACGCGGTCGTGCCGACGGCCATCAGCGCCGCGGCCCGGCTGGAGCGAGTTCGCGTCGGAATCACGAGACTCTCCTTTGCACGGTGGTTGTCGGTCTCCTGACGGAGACGGTCGGTTTGCTCGCTGCCGGACCCGGTCGCGGAGCGCGGAGCGCCCGCTTTGTTCGGCTCCCGAACATAGTGCACGGTTTCGCGGGCCCTGTCAAGACGCCAATCGACGGCCCCGGGGAGAATATGAGCCATTCGGACCGATTGCACCCACTCATCAACAATCTTGCCGGCACCGCAAAAAGAGCTTTGTGCGGAAACCGAACATAGTGTATGATGTGGCCAGTCATACGGGCGCATGCCGACGACGAGCGCCGACACGCGACGAAGAGAACCTGCCCGTGGGGGCGATCCCTCCGCTGGCAGTCTGCCCGGACGGGGCTGCGGCCGCGTCCAAGCCAGCCAGCGATCTTCCGCCGGAGACCCGCTGCGAGCGGTGGTGGCCGGTCGAAGGGCGACGGCGAGTGAGGTTCCAGTCATGAACATTCGAGCCAACGCACTGGTTGCGGTCGCGGCGCTGATCTGCTTGATCCCCGCCGTCTCTTCGGCCGCGATCCCGCAGTTCAGCCAGGATTTCGAGTCCCTCAACGCCGCCGATCTCGTCGCCCTGGGCGATGACGGCTGGGTCGTCTACGGCAACGTCTTCCAGGCCGGCACCGGCAACTTCCTCTACGGCTACGGCCCGTTCCCGGCGCCCAACAACCCGGCGGCGCCGGCGTTCTCCAACATCGTCCTCGGCGAGGGCGGCGCGGAGCAAGGGGCCCAGCAGCTCTCGATCTTCAGCGACTACGAGAACGCGGCCGCGCAGTCGGCCGGCAATCTCGTCGAGGCCAACTTCTACAAGGAGTTCGACATCGACGCCTCGGACGTCGGCAAGGTCTGCACCTTCTCGTTCCAGGCCAAGCGGGGCGCCCTGGTGCCGCCCTCGACGGCCACCGCGTTCATCAAGACCATCGATCCCGGCAACGGCTACGCCACCACCAACCTCGTGACCGAGTCCATGTCGGCCATCCCCACCGCCTGGGGCGGCTGGACGCTGCAGCTGACCATCGACGCCGGCCTGGTGGGCCAGCTCTTCCAGGTGGGCTTCGCCTGCGAGGCCACGAGCTACAATCCCTCCAGCATCATCTACGACAACGTCGCCCTGACCACCGACGGCGGCGGGACGTCCAACGGCATCGTCGCCTACAGCCAGGATTTCGAGGCCCTCGACGCCGGCAACCCGGACGCCCTGGCCAACGACGGCTGGCTCGTCTTCGCCAGCGTCTTCTCCGGATCCGGCGGCAGTTTCCTCTACAGCTACGGCCCGTTCACCGCCCCCAACAATCCCGGCGCGCCGGCGTTCTGCACCATCGTCACCGGCGAGGGCGGCGCGGAGCAGGGCACGCAGCAGCTCTCGGTCTTCAGCGATTACGAGAACGCGGCCGCGCAGGGAGCCGGCGACCTCATCGAGGCCAACGTCTACCAGGAGCAGACCATCGGGTCGGACGACATCGGCAAGACCTGGGTGTTCGAGTTCCAGGCCAAGCGGCCGGCGACCGGAGGCGTGACGCCGCCGACCACGGCACTGGCCTTCATCAAGACCATCGATCCGAACAGCGGGTTCTCCCAGACGAACTTCATCACCGTGGACATGTCGACCATCGGCACCACGTGGGGCGGCTACAACCTGAGCCTGTCCATCGACGCCGGCCTGGTTGGCCAGCTGTTCCAGATCGGCTTCTCCAGCACGTGCACGGACTACAACCCCTCGTCGGTCATCTATGACAACGTGGTGCTGCGCGAGGCCACCGGGGTCGGCGTGCCCGATACGACCCCGCGGCTCGGCGTGACGCTGAATCAGAACTACCCCAACCCGTTCAACCCGCTCACGCGGATCGACTTCTCGCTGGACCGGGCCGAGCGTGTCGACCTGGCGGTCTACGACGTGGCGGGCCGCCTGGTGGCCAGCCTGGTGAGCGGCGATCTGCCGGCCGGCGAGCACCACGTGACCTGGAACGGCCGCACCGACCGGGGCACGTCCGCCGCGTCGGGCCAGTACCAGTACGTCCTCAAGACGCCGTCGGGCCAGACGTCCCGCAGCATGATCCTCCTGAAGTGACGTGAAGCGCGCGTTCCTTCAGGCTGGTTGACGACAGTCGGGCCCCGGTTCACGCCGGGGCCCCTTCGCGTCGAGGGAGGTCCCGGATGCAGCTCGAGTTCAGGTGGCGGCTTCTCGCCACGGTGCTGACCCTGGCGCTCGTCGCCATGGAGGCGGCCGCCCAGGCCGTACCCGTCGAGGTGATCCAGACCGCCGCCGGCGGCTGGCAGCTGCTGCGCGGCGGCGAGCCCTACCTCGTCAAGGGCGCCGGCGGCAGCGGGTCTGCGGAGCGTCTGGCCGCGGCCGGCGGCACCACGCTGCGCACCTGGGGCGTGGGGCCCGACGCGGGCGACCTCCTCGACCGGGCCCAGGCGCTGGGCCTGACGGTGATCGTGGGCCACTGGCTCGGCCACGAACGCCATGGCTTCGACTACCACGCTGTCGACCAGGTGGCGGAGCAGTTCGCGCGCGTGCGGCGGGACGTGCTGGCCTACAAGGACCACCCGGCGCTGCTGCTCTGGGGCGTCGGCAACGAGATGGAGGGTTTCGGCGACGGGGACGACGCCGCGGTCTGGTCGCACGTCGAGGCCGTGGCCGCGATGATCAAGTCGCTCGACCCCGATCACCCGACCATGACGGTGACCGCGGACATCGGCGGCCGGCGCGTCGACGCCGTCCATCGCCTCTGTCCCGACATCGACATCCTCGGCATCAATTCCTACGGCGGCATGCCGTCGCTGCCTCGGCGTTACCGGGCGGCGGGCGGAACCAAACCCTACCTCGTCACCGAGTTCGGACCGCCGGGGACCTGGGAAGTCGCGCTGACCAGCTTCGGCGCCCCGCTCGAGCTCACGAGCACCGAGAAGGCCGCCGTCTATCGCGATGCCTACGAACGGGGCTATCTGGGCTCGGGCGGACTCTGCCTCGGCGCCCTGGCCTTCACCTGGGGCTTCAAGATGGAGGGCACGTCCACCTGGTACGGCATGTTCCTGCCCGACGGCGACAAGCTGGCTGCCGTCGACGCCATGACCGAGCTCTGGAGCGGGCAGCCGCCGGCCGACCGCTGCCCGGAGATCCGCGGCTTCGGCCTGCGCGGCGCCGACGTGGTGGCCCCTGGGGACACGGTGCGGGTGGATCTGGAGATCGTCGATCCGGAGGGGACCGAGGTTTCGGTGGCCTGGACGATCCGCGGCGAGGCCGACGAGTACGCCACCGGAGGCGACGCGCAGGCGGTGCCGCTGGCGCTGGACGGCATCATCGTCGAGGCGACGCCGGCCGGCGCCACCCTGGTCATGCCCGGCGGTGGCGTGTACCGCCTGTACGTGGTCGCCAGCGACGGCCACGGCGGCGGCGCGACGGCGAACGTGCCGTTGCAGGTGGATGGCCCGGCCGGACCGCTGCGCCTGAAGCTGCCCGTGGCGGTCTACGCGGACGGGCAGCCCGCCCCCTGGGCGCCGTCGGGCTGGATGGGCACCTACGACGAGGTCGGCATGGACGATCGGTGCACCGAATCGCCCCGCAGCGGCGCCACCTGCCTCAGGTTCACCTACTCGCACCCCGGCATGTGGGCCGGGGTGGCCTGGCAGCACCCCGCGAACGACTGGGGCGACCAGCCGGGCGGCTTCGACCTGACCGGCGCCCGGAAGCTGACGTTCTGGGCGCGCGGCGCCGAGGGCAACGAGCGGATCGATTTCGGGGTGGGCCTGCTGACGTCGGGCAAGCCCTATCACGACACCGTCCAGGTGCAGAAGAAGGGCGTCAAGCTCTCGAAGGAGTGGAAGCGCTACACCATCGACCTCGGGGGCGAGGACCTGTCGCGGATCAAGACGCCCTTCGTATGGACGGCCGCTGGGCAGGGGCGGGAGATCACGTTCGATCTCGACGATATCCGGTTCGAGTAGGCGGACGCACCCGGATCCGCGCCTGCGGCTTTGCCGCTGGGACCGCGCGTGGCGCCGATGTAGATTCATCCCGTCGCCGCCACCGTCAGGAATGCCCAGCCCGTCCCCAGAGGAACTCCGTGCCGCCGACGTCGCTCGAATTGCTGGCACCCGCCAAGGACCTCGCCACCGGCCTGGCCGCGGTCAACTGCGGCGCCGACGCCGTCTACATCGGCGCGCCCCGGTTCGGCGCCCGCGAGGCGGCGGGCAATGCCCTGGCCGACATCGCCTCGCTCGCGGCCTACGCCCACCGGTACTGGGCGAAGGTGTACGTCACGCTCAACACCCTGCTGCGCGACGATGAACTGGACGCGGCCGTGCGTCTGGCCCATCAGGTCCACGACGCCGGCGCCGATGCGTTGATCATCCAGGACATGGGCCTGCTCGAATGCGACCTGCCGCCGCTGCCGCTGTTCGCCAGCACGCAGATGCACAACCACACCCCCGAGCGGGTCAAGTTCCTCGAGGGCGTGGGCTTCCAGCGCGTGATCCTGGCGCGTGAGCTGAGCGTGGCGCAGATCCGTACCATCCGGGCGACGACCAGCGTCCCGCTGGAGGCCTTCGTCCACGGCGCCCTGTGCGTTTGCTACAGCGGGCAATGCGCGCTGAGCCAGGCCATCGGCGGCCGCAGCGCCAACCGCGGGCAGTGCGCCCAGCCCTGCCGGCGTCCCTACTCGCTGGTGGACGCCGCCGGCAACACCCTCATCAAGGACCGTCACCTGCTCTCGATCCACGATCTGAACCTCACCGACCAGCTCGGCGAGCTGGCGGCCGCGGGCGTGACGTCGTTCAAGATCGAGGGTCGGCTCAAGGACCGCGCCTACGTGATGAACGTCGTGGCGCACTACCGCCAGGCCCTGGACGCCCTGGGCGCGCGCAAGGCGTCGTCGGGCCGGCCGGTGCTGGACTTCACCGCCGACCCCGCCAAGACCTTCAACCGCGGGTTCACCAGCTACTTCGCCACGGGGCGCCGCCGCGCGCTCGGTTCGCCGGACACGCCGAAGATGGTGGGCGAGCGGATCGGCCGCATCCGGTCCGTGACCCGCGCGTCGTTCACGCTGGAGCAGGGGAGCGCCCGTCTGAACGCCGGCGACGGGATCAGCTTCTTCGCCGGCGGCGAGCTGACCGGCACGCTGGTCAACCGCGCCGAGGGCGACGTGATCCACCCGGCCCGGATGGACGGGCTCGTCGAGGGCGTGTCGATCCACCGCAACCGCGACCACGCCTTCATCACCCGGCTGAACCGCAGCCGCGCCGCGCGCAAGATCGACGTCGACCTGGCCCTCGCGACGACACCGGCCGGGCTACGCCTGGAGGCCCGCGACGAGGACGGCGTGGCCATCGTCCGGGAGGTGCCCTGCGACCTGGCCGCGGCCGAGAAGCCCGCCCAGGCCAGGGCGACGGTGCTGAAGCAGCTGGCGAAGCTGGGCGAGACGGAATTCGCGTGCCGCCGGATCGAGGTCGCCGACGACTGGCGCTTCTTCCTGCCGGTCGCGGTGCTCAACGATCTGCGCCGCCAGGCCGTGGCGGCCCTGCGCGAACGTCGGCTCGGGGAGCGCCCGCGGGCCGTCGGCCGGATGATCGTGGACGCGTCGCCCTACCCGGACAGCGAGTTGACCTTCCTCGGCAACGTCCTCAACCGCAAGGCCGAGCAGTTCTACCGCCGCCACGGCGTGACGGCGATCGAGCCCGCGGCCGAGGCGGGTCTGGATCTGCGCGGACGGGTCGTGATGACGACGCACTACTGCCTCAAGTACCAGCAGGGCGCGTGCCCACGCGAGGGACAGGACCCGGCGGCCTTCGGCGCTTCGCCGGTCTTCCTGGTGGACGAGGACGGCCGTCGCCTGCGCCTGGAGTTCGACTGCGCAGCCTGCGTCATGAAGGTGATCGACGAGGGGCCGGCGGAGAGCGGGACCCGGTAGGCGCATCAAAACGACCGCAGCGCCGTAGTTGTCGGACGGATCTCGGAACCGATTCCGGTGAGGTGGATCATGACGACGAACGTGACCGCGACGCCACGGCCGAATCTGCGGCCGGTCATCCTGCTGCTTGGCCTCCTGGCGGCCTCGCCATTCCTGACTCCCGCGACGGCCATCGGCGCCCCGGCCGAGGAGGCGCCCGATCCGGCCATCGTGGTTGCGGCCCGCGACGGCGACGAGCAACGGGAGCGCAGCCTGCTCGCGGAGGATCCCGCGCAGGCCGCCGACGTCGACCGGCTGGGGCTGACCGCCCTGGACTGGGCGGCCCTGCGTGACCATTGGCGCATTTCGCACCAGTTGCTCGACGCGGGCGCGCCGGTGGGCATCGTGGGCTTCGACGGCGGGACGGTGTTGCACAAGGCCTGCCACCACGACCGCGCGGACCTGGTCGCCCGCCTGCTCGACGCCGGCGCCGACCTCGAACTCGCCAACCAGTGGGGCCGCACGCCCCTGCACGTGGCGGCGCGACGCGGCTGCCGCGAGGTGGCGTTGGTGCTGCTCGGGCGCGGCGCCGACGTCGATGCGCCGACGAAGGAGGGCTGGACGCCGTTGCACGTGGCCTACAAGAGCGGCCAATCGGACCTCGTGGCGATCCTGCTCGCCGCCGGCGCCGACCCCGATCGCCGCGACGAGGCCGGCGAGCGGCCGGCCGACCTGGCGTTCATCCGTCCGGCCCGCGTCGACCTGGATCCCGCCGTCCTGGACGAGTACATCGGCCACTACGACCTGGGGCAGGGTGTCGGTTTCAAGGTATGGCTGGACGGCGGCATCCTCCATCTGAGGGAGTTCGCTCCCGATGAACTCTATCCGATCGGCCCGGACGCCTTCTACTGCGTGCAGGAGCCCTGGCGCGTCGACTTCGTGCGGAACACGGCGGGCGAGATCACGGCCGTCGACGTGGCGTTCTTGCGCCAGACGGTGCGGGGAACCCGACGCCATGAGCCGCGGTACGTCGGCGCGGCCGTGTGCCGGGACTGCCATCGGCGGGGTGATGGTGGCGGTCCTTACGTCACCTGGTTGGCCAGCCGCCACGCCGGCGCCTACTGGCGCCTGGCCACGGACTGGGCCCTCTTCCTCGCGCGGTCGCAGCCGCACTACCACGATCTGATCGATCCGTTGCACGACGATCGCTGCCACCGCTGCCACACGACGCCGGGGCAGGATCCGGACGCCATCGTACCCGCGAGCTTCCGGCTCGAGGAGGGGATCGGCTGCGAGGCTTGCCACGGACCGGGCTCACGGTACATCGACCCCGAGGTCATGGGCGACCACGCGGCCTTCGTCGCCGCCGGCGGCATCGTCCCCGACGAGCGGACCTGCCGTCGGTGTCATCGTCGGCCCGGGTCGCTGGATCTTGCGGCGGACTGGCCGAAGATCGCCCATCGGCTGCCGGTGCACGGGCCGGTGGAGGACGGCGGCGCTCACGATTGAACGCCGTGAAAGCCCCGGCAGAACGTCGCGTCCCTGGTCGGGCCGAGGGAACCGAACGCCCGTCCACGCGTCGACGCCGCGCTGTCGTTTCCCGGCCGCCGTACCGGAACCTCTGCGATTCCCCCCGGGATCCGGAGGAACTCATGCGTCTCCTCATCGCCTCGGCCGGCCCGCACATCGCCGGTCGAGCCGGGGGGGGCGTGGCGCCTGATGATGGGGCCGCCGGTCTTGCCCTCCGAGGAATGGCGCGACCGGTCGCGCGGATCGACGACCGCCGCCGGCCCTCGGGCCGGCGGCGGTCTGCGACTCCGGGTGGCGGCGGACCCTAGCGGACGAGCACCATCTGCTTGGCGTCGCTGAACTCCGTGCCGTCGTCACCGCGGAACTCCAGGCGATACAGGTAGACGCCCGAGGCCACGGGCCGGCCGCTGCTGTCGGTGCCGTCCCAGATGCGGGCCTGGCGGCCGGCCTGCACCGACCCTTCCACGAGGGTCCGCACCAGGCGGCCCCGCACGTCCATGATCCGCACCGTGGCCTGGCCGGCGGAGGGCACCGCGAAGGCGATCGTGGTGCGCGGATTGAAGGGGTTGGGGAAGTTTCCGGTGAGCTCGCAGACCGTCGGCGTATCCGCGACCCCGATGAGGCCGCTGATGACGATGGCGATCTGATCGGTGGAGATGTGGCCGTTGGCGTCGGTCACCCGCAGCTCGATGGTGATGGGCGCCGGCACCCCAGGCTCCTTGAAGGAGGGGATCAGGTCGCTGGTGGTGAAGTTCTGCTGATCCGAGATCTTGCCCTGGGTGTCGGCGTACCAGGCGAACTGGTAGGGCGGGGCGCCGTTGACCGCGCCGCTGCGGAAGGAGATCGGCTGGCCGTACGCGAAGACCGAGCCGTCCCCCGGGGCGAGGATCGTGCCGTGCACCGGCAGCGCGTCGGCGGCGAGGTAGAGCCGCGCCGGTTCCACCACCCGCTCGCCGCGGCCGTTGTCGGCGCCGATGAGGTCGACGTCCATGTAGTAGACCGGGCCCACGGTGGTCTGGGGGCTGCTCAGACCCTGTTCGTAGTAGCCGAGGTTCACGTCGCGCACCTCGACCTGCTCCGCCGGGAACTCGGGCGCGCCCTGGAGGGCGACGTAGCCGAAGGCGGCGAGCTGATTGAGCGCCGATTCCATGCTGATCACGTCGACGGCGGCGCGGGCCTGCGTCCGGCGGCTCACCTGGTCGAAGGCCTGGACCGAGCCGTCCACGCCCAGCAGCAGGTGGGTCTGGCCGCCGAGGCCGACGGTGGGCAGGCTCTCGCCCTCCTGGCCGCGGTTGGTGCCGAGCACCACGTCGTAAGCGAAGGGGAAGGACTGGAACACGTTGCCGGTGGAGTCGAACTCGGCCGCCTCCATGACGTTGACGCCGGCGAGGAAGTTGTCCTGACCGATCAGCTCCAGCTGCTGCAGGAGACCCACGGCGCGCTGGGCCGCCTCTTCGGGCCCGAGCATCACCTCAGGCTCGCGCTCCGGCACGAGCATGAGTTCGTCGTTGTTGAACTGCCAGCCGCCCGAGGCGATGTCGCCGGCCAGGGTGGCCAGGCCCGACGCCGCGGCGTAGCCCTCGGCGTCTTCGCGTCCCACGGCCAGGTCGGAGCAGTCCAGGCCGAGCTGCTCGCAGAGCCGCTCGAACATCCGCGCGGTGGACTGGTCATCCATGCCCGAAGGCAGCACCTCGAGGAGGTACGCGGCCTGGGGCAGCCGCTTCTGCAGCACCTCGGGGTGGACGCGCACCTGGAGCGCGGGCCGGCCGGGCTCGCCCAGGCCGGGCGGGACCTGCCAATCGACGGGCTCGCTGGTGCGCTGCACCGCCGCGGGATCGAAGACCCGCAGGCCGCCGGCCGCCTTGCTCACGGTGTGGGAGACGGTCCAGTGCTGGCCGTCGGGGCTGTCGGGCAGCACCGTGCCCTGGCCCCAGATGCGCTCGTTGTAGTGTCCCTGGTCCTCGGCCAGCAGGCGGAACTTGTTTCCCGCCGGCTGGTGGGCGTCGTTGGCATGATACCAGGCCCCGTAGATCGACCATGCCGAGTCGAAGATGCCGTTGTCGATGAGCTTCTTGGCGATGGTCTTGCCGTAGTCGGCGGATCCGTTGATCACGTTGATGGCGCCGGAGATGGTGTGGGCGCCGTGCAGGGCGCCGTGCCAGCTGGTGCTCTTGAGGTTGAGGCAGCAATGGAAGAAGGCCCACTCGAGGTCGTTGTCGCCCCAGCAACCATTGATGTCACCTGCGTCCACCAGGTCGTCGCTGTGCGAATCGTTGGCGATGAAGATCGCGTTGTCGGTGCCGTGCCCGCAGTAGAGGAAGGCGTCGATGGCGTCCACCCAGTGGTTGTTGTCGCCACCCAGGTCGACCCGCTTGTAGTCGGTCTCCCACACGCTGCTGTTGCCGAAGTCGAAGGCCCAGGTCCAGCCGTGGTTGTCGAGGTAGCTCGCGAAGCGTTGCGCCGTCTCATTGGGCGTGGAGAGGTCGTTGTTGGTGCCGGGGTAGTTCTCGCACCACTCGCTGGCGACCTCGGCCACGTCGCGGGTGAGCTCCTCCTCGAACCAGAAGGCGCCCAGCTCGGAGACCTCGGGCAGGGGTTGACCGGGCGATGCGGTGAGGTCGAGCTTGAAGCCCTGGTAACGGTCGGGAGCCACGGGGACGGTGATCACCGTCCAGTCCGACGACGCCGGCAGGTCGATCGACGCGGCGTTCTCGAGCCATCGGTCGTGAGGTCGCAGCATCCCCACGGCGACGGAACCTCCCCCGCGGTAGCGCAGCTCGATCTCGTTGGTCCACTCCGCCGCGCCCGCGTAGCGGACGGCGAGGTTCGACGCGACAAGGCGCGTGCCGTCGCGGCCGTCGAGGAGGTCGTCGAGGGAGAGCGCGGCCGCGGGGCCGACGAGCCTGGCGCCGACGACGTGGTTGACGGAACGGGCCTCGGCGTGGGTGAGCGCCTTGTCGGGCGGCGGCGAGCCGGCTCGGATGCGGAGGGGTTCGGCGTCCGCTGTTCCCAGCGCGACGGCGACGAGGAGCAGGAGCAACGTCGCGGCGTGGCGGCGCGACGGGCGGTTGGCGGCGGGAGAGATCGTCATGGTTCACCTCGCAGGGTTGGGCGATTCGCATGGGGCGGTGGCGAGGGGAGCCGTCGTCACGCGCCCTTCCGGTCGAGGCAAACGGCCGAACGCCAGGGACGAGGCGGTCGAGCTACGTTGCGGCGCCCTGTCGCGGCAGAATGCATGCATACCAGACTAACATGCTCTTGTTAAGCTGTGGTGCGAGATCTTACACAGGTCGGGGGGCGGTGGCGGTTCGTTGTCGCGATGGGCGGCCAGGTCGGCCGAAGTGGGCCTTCGCCTTCCCGATCGAGACCCATGGCAGGCGGCCAACGGCCGCGCGAGCCGCGCTACTCGTACAGCTCCCCGACCCGGTCTCGGTACATGAGGTAGAGCCGCAGGTCGAACTCCAGCTGGTGATAGTCGGGGTTCATGTTCTCGCACAGCCGGTAGAAGGCCTTGTTGTGCAGGCGCTCCTTGAAGTGGGCGAGTTCGTGGATCAGGATCATGTCGAGGAAGGCCTGCGGCCCCCTCCTGAACACGGTCGCGACGCGGATCTCGTACCTGGTCTTCAGCTGGCTGCCGTGCACCCGGGAGGTCCGGGTGTGGTATCCGAGGACGTGCTCGATCACCAGGATCCTGGGATCGTAGACGACCTTGCTCAGGGCCGGGGCAGTGCGCAGGTGGCGGCTCTTCAGCTCGACGGCGTGGTCGTAGAGGGCCTTCTCGGTCCGGATCTCGTGGCAGGTCGGATACTTTTCAAGGAGCATCTCGCCCAGCCGGCCGGCCTCGAGGAGCCGTTGCGCCCGGTCGCGGACATGGTCTGGGTAGCCCGTCAGGTAGTCCAAGGGGGCAGTCCTCTTCGTGGGTTGATCTCACGCGTGTGAGGGGACAGGTTCGCCTCGATCTCGGGGTGTTGTCAAACTCCCGGGGCGGAGCCGGCGATCGCGCGACGAAAGGAACACGGGATGAGGTCGAGGAAACTCGGCAAGACCGGGCTCACGGTGTCGGAGATCTCCTTCGGAGCCTGGCAGCTGGGGAATCGTCAGGACTTCGAGCCGATGGACGACGGCGCCGCCGTCCGGCTCGTGGCCGAGGCGCTCGATCAGGGCATCAACCTCTTCGATACCGCGCCGCATTACGCGGGCTCCGCCAGCGAACGGCTGCTCGGCGAGGCCCTGCAAGGCCGGCGGGGCGAGGTCGTCCTCGTCACCAAGTTCGGGCACACGCTGGAGGGGTCGAAGGACTTCGGCGTCGAACGCTTCTGGGACAGCCTGCACGCCAGCCTCCGCCGGCTCCGGACCGATCATGTCGACGTGCTCCTGCTCCACGATCCCGACACCTCGATGTACGACGGGAGGGACCCGCTCTGGGCGGCGCTGGCGGCGGCGCGAGAGCAGGGCAAGATCGGGCACTACGGCGCGAGCCTGGACCTCGCAGCCGAGGCGGTCTCATGCCTGACGCACACCGACAGCGACGTCCTCGAGATCTTCTTCAACATCCTTCATCAGGATGTCCGCCGGGCGTTTCCGCTCATCGCCGAGCGGAACGTCGGGACCATCGTCAAGATCCCCCTGGACAGCGGCTGGCTCACCGGGCGCTACGGTCGGACCAGCCGGTTCTCCGGGGTCAGGGCCCGGTGGTCGCCGGAGCAGATCGCCGCACGTGCCGACCTGGTCGACCAACTGGCTCGGATGTTCCCCGGCGAGCGGTCCCTGGCCGGCTTCGCCCTGGCGTATATCCTTTCCTATCCGGAAGTCAGCTGCGTGATTCCAGGCGTCCGCACCCGCGGGCAACTGGCGCAGAACCTGCAGGCGTCGGGTCGGTCTCTGACGGGGGACGAACGCCGGCGGCTGGAGGAGTTCTGGAACGAGGTCACCGACGGCGGCAGCCGGCTTCTGCCCTGGTGAGCCGGGCGGCGGCGGGTTGGCCGGCCGATCTCTGCCGCGGTCGCCGCGTCCCCCGGCCCACGACGACCAGATCGAGATCCGGCCGGGGCCGGAGCCACTCCTTTCGGCGACGGCTCCGGCCCTTCCTTCGGACCGACCGCGCTCTTACTTCAGCATCGTCACCATGAGCACCCTTTCCCCGCCCTGCGTCCGCAGGCGCGCGAAGTAGAGCCCAGCGCCGACCGCGCGGCCGCGGTTGTCGGTGCCGTCCCAGGCCAGCTGCTGCACGCCGGCCGGCTGGTCGTCGGCCAGCAGCGCGCGCACCTTGCGGCCGCGCACGTCGAAGATGTCGACGGCCACGTGCCCGTCGCGCGGCAGCGACAGTTCCAGGATGATGCGCGGGTTGAAGGGGTTGGGATGCCCCGCCAGCTGCAGTCGCGCCGGCGCCTCGGGCGCGGCCACGGGCACCGAGCCGCCCTCGGCACCGAGCGCGGACAGCAGGCCGGCCACCAGCAGCGCCCGGGCCGGCAACGGCCGGTCCGGCGCGCCCTGGTCGCTGTCGGACACGACCGCCGCCAGGCCGTGGTTGAGCGCCAACACCCGCGAGCCGC
Organism: Candidatus Krumholzibacteriia bacterium; assembly: GCA_041390065.1. Lineage (GTDB taxonomy): Bacteria > Krumholzibacteriota > Krumholzibacteriia > LZORAL124-64-63 > LZORAL124-64-63 > Glo-17. The sequence goes on along the minus strand of JAWKQQ010000005.1, from coordinate 604,739 downwards.
CCACCGGGTCATCCTTCACCATGATCGCGGCGTAGGGAAACGCGCCCGGAGCGTGGTCCGGCCCCGTGAACTCGGCGAGGACGGTGGCCGAGGTGGCGGTCATCGGCGCGAACAGGCCGCGGTCGTAGAAGACGTTGGTGTAGAAGGTCTGGCACGACGACACCCGGTAGCCGGGCAGACCGATGGGCAACGGCGCGTCCGGCAGGGCGACCACCGGTGGCGAGAGCTGGCCGTCGAAGGCCTCGTGGAACGTCGTGCTGGCGTCGCCGGTGCCGCCGATCCAGTCGGCGACGAACGACGGGTCCGCGGCTTCCTGCCGGCCGACGGCAAACTCGCCGGCGACGATCAGGCCCCGGCCGCCGAGGGTGAGCCAGGCATCGACGAGCTCGGTGTCGGACCTGCCGTCGGGGATGCCAACCTCACCGGGACCGGCGAGAGCGCCGGTGGCGCTCGCCACCACGACGACGGTCTGGTAGCCGGCCAGCAGGCCGAGCGTGGCGACCGTGCCGATGCCGGCCGCGCCGTTGTCGGCGCCGCCGTGAGAGCGGAACACGTCGTAGTCCCTCCCCTCACGGTAGCCGGCCTGGGCGAGCGACCGCTGCCACAGGTCCAGCTCCGGCGACGTGGTGGTGCGGTCGATCACCAGCACCGGCGGCTGCGCAAGCGGCGCGGCGGCGGTCAGGATGGTGGGCAAGGCCCGCATGGTGAAGGCGCTCGCGTACGCCGGGCCCTGGGGCGGAGCGTAGGGGCGGAAGCGGCCGAAGCCGGTGGTGTCGGCCGGCAGGATGGACGTGATCTCCTGGCCGTCGAAGCTCTCGGCGGCCGTGATGTAATAGTGCATCACATCGCCGGGGAAGAGAAAACCCTCGTCGGGCAGCGAGAAGGCGTAGGGATAGTAGCCGCCGACCGAATCGGCCTCCACCTCGCCAGCGAGCGGCCACCCGGCCGTGCGGTAGGGATCGAACACCGGGTTGGGCGCGACGGCGTAATGCAGACGCGGGCGAGCGACCGCCGCGCCGTCGTGCATGGGCCGCACGCGCACCTGGATCGCGTCGAACCGCTCGGGATCGGTCGCGTAGGGATCGACGAAGCCGGCTCCGTCGATGGGCACGCTGGCGGCGCCGAGGTCGCCGAAGTCGACGACGCCGGCGGCGGGGAACGTATCCTGCGCCTCGTAGGACCGGATCAACGTGATCACCGGACCGATGCCGCCGTGGAGCGTCAGGCGCACGTTGTCGAAGTAGGGCGCCGGCGTGCCGTTGACGCCGAGGCCGCCCCAGCCGAAGTCCGCCTGCTGGACGCCGAGGCCGATGCGCACGAGCCTCGCGTGGTCGACCAGCAGGGGACCGACCTCGAAGTCGCGGCGGCGCCAGCCCGGCCCGCCCTCGTAGAAGAAGTTCTCGTCGCGGGGGCCGCTCCAGCCCGTCTGGCCGGTGGGGTCGGCCGTGGAATCGATCTGCCAGCGCATGAAGATGCCGGCGTCGATGAAGAAGTTGAACGAGTTGTGCAGGTAGACGTCGAACTCGAGCCGGGCGCCGGTCACCAGGTCGCCCGGCAGCGCGATGGGCGGCGACCAGGCCAGGTTGTGGATCCGGGCGTCGTCGCCGACGAGCCCGCCGGTGGGGTTGACGATCCAACCGTCGGGGCCGTAGCACCAGTCGACGCACGGGCTGCCGCCGGTGCCGGGCACCACGACGCCGTCGTCGATGAACGCCAGTACGGGGGTCGGATCGCCGAAGCAGACGTCGAGGTCGCCGAGGCCGGACCAGATGTGCGAGAAGTCGCCCACGCCGAGCGGGGCGACCGGCGCCCAGGCCGAGGGTGCGCCGGGTTCGGCCGTCTCGATCCGGCCGACGAGCTGCGGGCCGGCGCCCTGGTCGAAGGTGACGGCGATCAGGTCGATCTGGCAGGCGCCGGAGGAGGGGTAGAAGCAATCCTCGTCGGACCATCCCGCGTCGGTGGCCACCCGCCAGCGCAGGCCGACCTGGCCGGCCGCGAGCTCGCCCGGCGCGAGCGTGGCGGAGACGTCGACCGCGAGGCCGCTGGACATGCCGTCGCGCGACCAGAGCGCCTGCCACGCGCCACCGCGATCGATCTCGAGGTAGAGGTAGTCGTAGCCGGGTTCGAGGTCGACGTTGACCTGCGCCGTCACGTTCACGGTCACCGGGGCGCCGGGATCGGCGACCGCCGCGCCCCAGGCGAGCGCCGCGTTCCAGTCGTTGCCGTAGCCCCCCACCGGGTCGTCGGGATCGCAGGATTCGAAGACGTGGCCGCACCACCAGGCATGGTTGTCGGGCGTGCCGGGATCGAGGTTGGCGGCATTGAACGTCGCGATCTGCCAGGCCTGGTCCTGCGAGACGGAATGATCGACGCCTTCCCAGCCTTGGCGGTCGGGACTGCCGTGGACGTCCTCGAACTTGCCCTCGAGGGTGCCGGGGCCGCCGAACACGATCAGCGAATCGCGGGCGCCCCGGGCGAACACGGATATGGGGGCCGAGACGACCTGGCCATCGATGTCGACCCGGAGGGGGCCGGCGTCGGGGGCCGCGTGGCCGGCGACGGCCAGCGCCGGCGCCAGGAACAGGCCCAGGAGCGTCAGGACGACGGCGGCTATGCATGAGCGGTGCATGGTGGTCCTCCAGGGGGATTGCGACCGGATCGGGTTGGGGCGAGTCCGGACTTGGATCGTTCTTGCCTTCTTTAAAGTCTACGAAAATGCCAGGTGATTATCCAGTGTCGCAGGCCGGACGGGCCGCGGCGCGGCGACCGAAGCCGGGTCCTTCCTGATCGAACGTCCCGGCGCTCCGCCTTCTAACACGGGGTCGTCGTGGCGCGCGATGCTCGAGCGGTCCGCCGGGGATGTCCGGGTCGCCGGGACCGGCGACGCGATGGGTGACCCCGGACACCGCGCAACGGCCCGTGGTCCGTTCGGCCAAACCTCTAGAATGGACTCAGGCACTCCGATATCCGCTGCAGACCGTCCCGCGCTGGCGGACCCACCGAACCGCGATAGCGTGGATCATGACGACCGCCGGATCTCCCCGGCGCCCAGCCGATCGAGAGGAGCGCGCGTGTCCACTCCCAGCAACCCCCAGTCGGCGGCCACCGTCGCCCTGGCGACCCTCGCCGGCGCGGCCATGGCGTGGGCCGGCAGCGACGGCGGCGATCGGGTCGGCGAGATCCCCGTCTTCGCGCTCTGCGGCGCCCTGGCGTTCGCGATCAACTGGCTGGTCTTCATCCCGTCGGCGCTGGCCCGGACCGAACGGTACTACGACCTGGCGGGAGGCCTGACGTACGTCAGCCTGATCGTCGTCGCGGTCGCGCTCTCCGGCCGGCTCGACCTGCGCGCCTCGCTGGTGGCCGCGATGGTCCTGATCTGGTCGTTGCGGCTGGCGACGTTCCTCTTCCTGCGCATCGCGCGCGCCGGCCACGACAGCCGCTTCGATCAGCTCAAGCGCAGTCCGCTCAGGTTCCTCATGGCCTGGACGCTCCAGGGCCTCTGGGTGCTGCTGACCGCGGCCGCCGCGCTGGCCGTCATCACCGGCGGCGTGCGTGAACCGCTGGGGGCGATCGGCCTGGCGGGTCTCGTGGTCTGGGCGCTCGGCCTGGTCCTGGAGGTCGTCGCCGACCACCGAAGTCCCGGTTCAGGTCCGATCCGGCCAACGCGGGGAGGTTCATCGACGTCGGGCTGTGGGCCTGGTCGCGCCACCCGAACTACCTCGGCGAGATCATCCTGTGGACGGGCCTGGCGATCCGTGGCCGTGCCGGTGCTGCAGGGCTGGCGGTGGGCGACGCTCATCTCGCCCGCGTTCGTGGCCGTGCTGCTCATCAAGGTCAGCGGCATCCCGCTGCTCGAGGCGAAGGCCGACGAGCGCTGGGGCAGGCAAGCGGCCTACGAGGACTACAAGCGCCGGACGCCGGTCCTGATCATGAAGCCGCCGGTCCGGGGCAGGTAGCCCGGCCGCCCTCCCGGTCGCCACGTTTCCCATTGGCCAGCCGGGCTCCCCGGGTCTATCATCCCGCCATGAACTGCCCGCCTGCAAGTCTCGCATGTTCGTCATGGAGTACGACCAGCTCGAGCTCGACCACTGCCCCGCCTGCGAGGCGTGTGGTTCGATGCGAGCGAGCTGGCCCTGCTCTTCGAGAATCACGACGACCTCACCGACGACGCCATCGCCCGGCTGCCCGACGCCGCGACGGACGAGAAGCGTCGCCGCTGCCCCCACTGCCGCCGCCACCTGCGGAAGGTGAATATCGGCGACGCGGAGGGGGTACTCATCGACGCCTGCCCCGACGGCCATGGCGTCTTCTTCGATCGGGGCGAGGTGGCCGACCTGGCCCGCCACATCGCGGCCGCCTCGGACGACCTGCCCAGGCGCGTCCTGGTCTTCCTGGGCGCTACTTTCCGCTGCGACGCCGCAGCCAACGAGACGGAGACACCGTGATCGCTCTCTTGATTGTCCTGGGAATCATCGTGGTGCTCGGCGCCGCCATCGTCGGCGTGTACAACGGCCTGGTACGCCTGCGCAACCAGGTGAAGGAAGCCTGGGCCCAGGTCGACGTGCAGCTCAAGCGCCGCTTCGACCTCATCCCCAACCTCATGGAGACCGTCAAGGGCTACATGCACCACGAGCGGGAGACGCTGGAGTCGGTCACCCAGGCCCGCGCCGCCGTGGCCGGCGCCGGAGCCGGTTCGCTCGGCGACCGCGCCCAGGCCGAGGGCGCCCTCGGCATGGCGCTGGGCCGCCTGTTCGCCGTGGCCGAGAGCTATCCCGACCTGAAGGCCAGCACCAACTTCCTGGCGTTGCAGGAGGAACTGACGAGCACCGAGAACAAGATCGGCTTCGCCCGGCAGTACTACAACCAGTCGGTCATGACCTTCAACAACAAGGTCGAGATGTTCCCGAGCAACATCGTCGCCGGCATCTTCAACTTCGCGAAATCGGAGTTCTTCGAGCTCAAGGAGCCGGAGCAGCGCGAGGCCCCCAAGGTCAAGTTCGACTAGCCCATGTTCGAGGCCATCGCAGCCAACCGGCGCAAGTCGGCCTTCCTGGTGGTGCTCATGGCCGTGCTGTTGGCGGCCCTGGGCTACGCCCTGGGCGAGCTCTACGGCAAGCACGGCGGGCCGGTCGGCGTGGCCATCGCCGCGGTCGTCTGGCTGGTGCTCACGCTCGTGGCCTACGCGCAGGGCGACCAGATCTTCCTGAGCATGAGCGGCGCCCGCAAGATCGGTCCCCAGGACCTGCCCGTGCTCTGGAACGTGGTCGAGGAGATGACCCTCGCGGCCGGCCTGCCCAGGATGCCCAGCGTCTACGTCATCGACGACCCCGCGCCCAATGCGTTCGCCACCGGGCGCTCGCCCGAGACGGCGTCGGTGGCGGTCACCGCGGGCCTGCTCAAGCGCCTGGACCGCGACGAGCTGCAGGGCGTGATCGCCCATGAGCTGGGCCACATCAAGAACCGCGACATCCTGCTCATGCTCTTCGCCGGGGTGCTCATGGGTGCGATCGTGCTCCTGGCCGACGTGGGCCTGCGCTCCTGGCTCTGGGGCGGCGGCCGTTCGCGTCGGTCGAGCAACGACGGCGGCGGCGCGCAGATCATCTTCGTGGTGCTGGCGATCGTGCTGATGATCCTGGCGCCGCTGATGGCCCAGCTCGTGTACTTCGCGGTATCGCGGCGGCGCGAGTATCTGGCCGACGCCTCGTCGGCCGTCTTCACCCGCTACCCCGAGGGCCTGGCGCGGGCGCTGGAGAAGATCGCGGCCGCGCCGCCGTCCAGCCTGCGCGGCGTGAGCCGGGCCACGGCCCCCATGTACATCGTCAACCCGCTGGCCGCGGCCGCGAAGCAGTCGAACGCGGCGGCGCTCACCGCCACCCACCCGCCCGTCGCCGAGCGGATCCGGATCCTGCGCTCGATGTCCGGGGCCAGCCTGGCCGACTACGACGCGATGTACAACCGGGTCACCGGCAAGGGCAGCGTGGTGCCGAAGGCCTCCCTCGCCGACGATCCCCACGCCGGGGCCGGCCTGCGCATCCAGGGGGCGCAGTGGCGCGAGGGCCAGGCCGCCGCGCCGACCGCCGCGACCGCCGCGCCCGCCGCGCCCGCTGCGCCCGCCCGCGCCCGCGCCCGCAGCGTCGACGACTTCTTCTACGGCCAGGACGGCTGGGGCCGCCTCACCTGCCAGTGCGGCGCCGTCCTGAAGGTGCCGCCTCAGTTGCACGGCGTGCGCCTGCGTTGCCCGCGCTGCCGCACCGAGCACCAGGTGCGTTGAATACAGCCTTCCCTGTCTGGACAAACCCGTCGAATTCCGTCAGGTTGCTACGGCACCGATCCTCAACACCGCCGGGGGGCGACATGCGGTTCCAGATGGGTCTGATCGCGCTGGCCATCGTGCTGGCGGGCTGCGGCCGCGGCGATCGCGAGACGGCGGCCCACGAGCGCCAGGTCAGCGGCCAGTTCGCCAGCGGCGACGCCACGCTGCACTACGTGGCCACGTTCCGCGACTCGGCCCTCGTCAAGCTGGAGGAGCAGCAGGACTTCGGCGACCTCGGCGAGGCCCGGGCGGTCTACGAGGTGGTGGACGGGCGCCTGGCCTACTACCGGTCCGACGAGTCGCGCGCCCGGGCGGGGGACGGCCCCACGGGGCGCGAGCGGGTGCAGATGGAGTTGGAGTTCGACGCCGCCGGCCGGGTGATCGGCCAGCACAAGTTCGTCGACGGCTCCCCCGCCGAGCTCCTGGGCTACGAGGCTCCCGGCGTGCAGCGGCATTTCGAGGGACTCAGCCGCCGGGCGGCCGCGGAGGAGGCCGTCGCTCGGGCCGGGATGCGGTGATCGTCGTTGACCCGATTCTGACCTTCCCGTACGTTGACACGCCCTCCGCCCAGGGGCTATGGTTGCCGCCCCCACGCATCCTTGCTGCCCCGGAGGCCCCGTGTTGCGCGCACACCGCGCCCCTGTCCTGGTCATCTGCGCGCTGGCGTCGCTGCTCGTCGCCGGGCTCCTGCATGCGGGCGACGGACCCCGCAGCGACATGTCCACGTCGGTCGGCCTCATCGGCCTGACCATCACCAACCAGGGCGACGTCGGCAACTACCTGGGCTTTCCGAATCAGCCCAGCTGCGAGTATCCCCTCAACAGCCACGTGGAGCACCTGTACCACGGCGGCATCTGGGTGGGCGCCCGCAAGGCCGACGGCACGCTGCACGTGAGCACCAGCGCCCAGGACGCCAACGGCGTGCTCGAGGGCGACGACCTCATCGAGTTCCAGAACTACAGCACCAGCGATCCGAACGATCCCGAGTCGTTCGTGTACATCTGGTCCAACAGCCAGAACCGCGACAATTACGACCCGCGCGCCCTCGCGACCGAGCAGATCCAGGTGGTGTTCGACGACTTCGGGCAGACGCCCGCCAGCAAGCGCCTCGGCCTCAAGGTGACCCTGCGGGCGCTGGCCTGGAGCACGCCGTACGCCGACGACTTCGTCATCCTCGATTACGCCATCGTCAACGCGTCGTCGAGCGAGCTGCGGGACGTCTACGTCGGCTTCTGGAACGACCTCACCGTCGGCAACACCGAGGTCACCAACCCCTACGACGGCAACGCCGCGGTGCCCTGGAATTTCTGGGACGACAAGGACGGCTGCTATGGCGCCGAGGCCTGGGTGGACCCCGCGTTCAGCGTGCCCAGCGACCCCGACATCTGGATGATGTGGGAGCACGACGACGACGGCGAGGAAGGCCTGGCCACCAGCTGGGTGGGCAACCGCCTGCTGGGCGTGCGCCCGGCGATCACGCCGGTCGACGGCGTGCAGCCGGTGTCCTACCACGCCTGGCGCTTCCGCGGGGTGCCCGAGCAGGACTCCACCTACACCGACGACGAGGGCAACGAGTATCCGGGCAAGTATCAGCTCATGAGCGACGGCGCCTTCACCGTCGGCCAGACCCAGGAAGAGAACTACGGCGCGGCGAGCAACTGGGTCCAGATGATGGCCACCGGACCCTGGCCCTCGCTCGCCCCCGGCGACACCCTGCACGCCACCTGGGCGATCGTCTGCGGGGCCGATTCGCTCGCGCTGCTGGCCAACAGCAAGGTCGCCCAGCTGGCCTACGACGACGGCTTCTCGATCCCCGGCGGTCCGCCGTCGCCGGTGCTGCGCGTCGGCTACGAGTGGAACACGATCAAGCTGCAATGGGCGCCCGGCGACTCGGTCGATGCGCAGGGCAACGCGCTGGCGAGCGACGATCCGGCCCGCTCGCCCGAGCACCACATCTCCGAGATCACCAACAAGCCCGACTTCCAGGGCTACCGCATCTACCGCTACGCGGGCCTGACGATCGACCAGGATCCGTACAGCATCGCCACCCTGGTGGCGCAGTTCGACAAGATCGACGGCGTGGGCTTCGACACCGGCCTGCCGCCCCTCAATGCGGACGGCCTGCGCGAGTTCGGCGACCCGGACCTGCGCGACGGCTTCCCCTACTGGTACTCGGTGGTGGCCTTCTCGGCGCCCGACCTCGAGGAGGGCCTGCCCGAGTTCCAGAGCGGCTTCAACGAGAACGCCACCCTGGTGTATCCGGGGCCGGCGCCGTCGGTCACGTCGGCGGACGGCCGCGTGTCGGTGGTGCCCAATCCCTACCGCGCGGGCAGCCTGTTCGACCGCCCGGGCGGCGAGGTGGAGCTCGCGCGGCGGATCTGGTTCGTGAACCTGCCGCCGCGCTGCCGCATCAAGATCTTCACCGTCGCCGGCGACCTCGTCAGCACGCTCGACCACGAGGATCCCGTCGAGGGCAAGCTCGCCTGGAACGTGCTGAGCGACTTCGGCCGGGCCATCGCCAGCGGCCTCTACGTCTACGTGGTGGAGAACCTGGACTCGGGCGAGGTCCAGCGCGGAAAGCTGGTGATCATCAAATGAGGCGCGCCCTCGTCATCCTGCCGGTGCTCGCGGCGCTGCTGGCGGTGTCCTGCACCAACGAGCCCTTCGATCCCGAATCGGTGCCCAATGCGCCGCCGGTGATGCGGTTCTTCGCCTCGCCGGTCGACCCGGCCGACCCGCTCAACCCCACCAGCTACTTCCGCCGCACCTTCCACTGGAGCGGCAGCGATCAGGACGGCGAGGTCGTGGAGTACTACGTGTCGATCCGCACCGACGCCGCCGTGCCCGCGCCCTGGGACACGACCGCCCGCACCGACACCACCATGACCTTCAGCACCGACGACCAGGGCGAGGCCGAGGCCACCTTCTACCTGGCCTGCCGGGACGACCGCGGCGCGGTGAGCGACACGCTGGTGCAGTTCGTGCCCCTGCGCAACTTCCCGCCGGTGCTCAACTTCCAGAGCGACTTCAATCCGCTGGTGAACCTCCAGCGGGAGATCGAGCTGGACGGCGGCGGCGCGCCGGTGGACACCGTGTACTGGAACTGGGGCGTCATGAACCTGCGCTGCTTCGCCTTCGACCTCGACGGCAACAGCACCATGGATCCCTTCTACCGCTACACCCTGAGCGATGCCGAGCCCACGGAGACCCGCGACTGGGACGATCCCGCCGCCGATCCGCTGGTGCACTGGCTGCGCAAGCCGTTCGACGGCAGCGAGGACATCAACGAGTTCGAGATCCTGCTCACCGATGTGCCCCCGGGCCAGCGCACGGTGACCGTCGCGGTGGCCGACGAGGCCCTGGCCGAGACCCGCGTCACGCTGTCGTGGGAGGTGCGGGCGCCGCGGGGCCAGGTGCTGATGGTGCCGGACAACTCGTCGCCCTTCACGCAGGACTTCTACCGTGGCGTGCTCGACGAGATCCTCGGCACCGACGCATACGACACCTATGACTTCTGGTTCGGCTTCCCCGACTCGCCCGCGGTGTTGCTGGCCACGCTGCGCAAGTTCGGCCTGGTCTTCTGGTACGACGGCGGCGGCACCAGCGCGGTGCTCGAGCGGGCGGCGGCCACCGGCGGCGTGCTCAAGCAATACGTCTACCCGCTCGACGACAGCCAGCCCGGCCATCTGCTCCTGATCAGCCGCAACCTCGCCGGCTCGGCCACCGGCTTGCCCGGCCCGTTCCTGGCCTCGGTGTTCGGCATCAGCCGCTCGGCCGATCCGCCGACCGAGCTGTCGCCCAAGTCGAGCGCCGTGGGGCTGCACGCGTTCGGGACGCAGAGCTACCTGCCCGACCTCACGATCCAGACCATCTTCGGCCGCGGCCGTGGCCTGCAGATGCGCTACGACGAGACCGACGCCTACGACGAGCTCTACCGCTTCGACACCTGCAACCGCTGCTGGAACGGCCAGCCCGCCAACGATCCGCAGCACCCGGAGCTCTGGTGGCAGCCGCTGATCGCCGTGCGCCGGCCGACGCGGGCGCAGCAGGAGTTCGCCCGGGCCGTGGGCTTCTCCTACGAGCTGCACACCCTGCAGCGCCCCGGCGTGGTGGCCGCCCTGGAGGCCGTCATGCAGTACGAGCTGGGGGTGATCGCACCGTGAGGCGCCGCGCGTTGCCCCTCGTCCTGCTGCTGCTCCTGGTGGCCGGGGTCGCTCCGGCCCAGGTCACCAGCACCGGCATCATCAAGGGCCAGGTCTTCGACACCGAGACCGGCCTGCCCATGCCCTACGCCAACATCTTCATCGCCGGCACCAACATCGGCACCATGAGCTTCAGCGACGGCTACTTCTTCCTGCGGGGTCTGCGCCCGGGCAACTACACCGTCAAGGCCAGCTACATCGGCTACGCCGTGGAATCGCGGACGGTGCGCCTGGAGCCGGGCGGCGTCGTGCACCTCGAATTCCACATGACCGTGCAGGAGATCTACGCCGACCCCATCGTCGTCGAGGCCACCCGCAAGCTCATCGAGGTCGAGAAGACCGGCACCAGCCACTACCTCTCGAGCAAGCAGATCGAGGCCATGCCGCTCGACCAGCTCGTCGACATGATCGCCAACCAGCCCGGCGTGAGCCTGCAGGACAACGAGATCCACATCCGCGGCGGCCGGGCCGACGACACCCAGTTCATCATCGACGGCATGTCGGTCAACGACCCGCTGGCCGGCGGCGGCTACGGCTATCAGATCGATCCGTCGATCATCAACGAGATCGAGGTCCTGACCGGCGGCTTCAACGCCGAGTACGGGCAGGCGGTGTCGGGCGTGGTGAACGTGTCCACGAAGGAGGGCTCGGACCGCTTCGAGGGCAAGGTCTCGCTCAAGCGCGACTACCTGCTGCACGCCGTCCCCAAGAACGACGATCAGGGCTGGCGCGACCTCACCGACTTCAACGAGCCGCAGAACATCGACGTGGTGAAGGCCATGCTGAGCGGCCGCGATCCGCTGACGAACACGCTCTTCGACGGCCTGCGGGCCCTGGGGGTGGACGTGCCCGGCGACGTCTACCTGCTCGTCTCCGGGAGCATGGACATCCGCGACGGCTACCTGCCGATCTACTCGCGGCAGAGGCGCCTGGAGTCGCCCATCTACACGGACGACGTGTGGTCGCCCCGCCAGCAGAACGAGTGGAACGGCCTGGCGAAGTGGACCTGGGTGCTGTCGCCGACCAAGAAGCTGAGCTTCTCGCACAGCTGGCAGGTGGACGTCTCGCAGGGCTTCAACCTGCCGGGCGAGGGGTTCCCGCGGCCGTTCATCGACAACCTCGACAACTACCTGGTGTTCACCAACGAGAGCATCCTGTCGAGCCTCTACTGGCGCCAGGTGCTGTCGGACACCGACTGGTACGAGATCACCCTCGGCCGCAACTGGTCGCGGCAGCATTCCAACGTCAACGGCAACGACGACTTCCGCACCTACGAGCGCGTCGTGTACGACAACACGCGGCCCACCCGCCTGGCCTCCGGCTCGGCCGACCGCTGGCACGACCACTACGCCGAGGCCTACTCGCTGAAGGCCGCCTACTCGTTCTACGGCGGGGCCGGCAACCAGTTCAAGACCGGCCTGGACCTCAGCTTCACCGAGATGCAGCTGGTGGACCTGAGCTCGTCGCTGGCGTCGCCGCCGCCGGGCAAGCTGGCCTACCGGCAGGACATCTTCACGGCGCATCCGATCGTGGCGGCGACCTACTTCCAGGACACCATCGAATACCACGGCCTGATCCTCAACCTCGGCGCACGCGGCGACTTCTGGGCCCCCGGCCGCGAGGTGGAGGCGGTCATGCGCCATCCCGAGGATTACCTCTTCATCTTCGACGACATGGTTCAGGAGTTCGCCGACGGCACCAACCGGGCCTTCGGGCGCAACTGGAAGACCCGCGTGTCGCCCCGCCTGGGCCTCAGCTTCCCCGTCACCCGCAACGACAAGTTCTTCTTCAACTACGGCCACTTCAGCCAGTGGCCGCGGTTCGCCTACGTCTACCCCCAGCTGCAGGCCACCACGGCCACCTCGGTGCAGCTGCTCGGCAACCCCAACCTCGACCCCAAGGTGACCGTCGAGTACGAGGCGGGTTGGCAGCACGAGTTCGAGAACCTGTGGTCGCTGGGCGTCACCTTCTACAACCGCGACATCTACGGCTACGCCAAGAGCGTCACGCTGGATCCGGTGACCATCGGCGCCGAGGAGACGCCCGACCCCAACGACACCGAGACCGAGACCATCCAGCCCGTGCGCTACTTCAACGGCGACAGCGCGCGCAGCCTGGGCGCGGAGGTGTCGGTGATCAAGCGCACGACCCGCTGGCTGAGCGGGTCGGCGAGCCTGGAGCTGTCGCGTTCGACGGGCACCAACAGCAACGCCGACGAAGGCTACCTGCAGGCGGTCTACAGCGAGGACTACACGCCGACGGCGAGCATCGGCGGCCTGACGCGTTCGCCGCTGCTGTGGGACCGCCCGTGGTCGTTCAGCCTCAACCTCGACTTCTCGGTGTTCGAGCGCGACCGTCCCTACGTCTTCGGCTGGCGCATGCCCGCCAACTGGAGCCTCAACGCCCTGGTGCGCTCGGAGGCCGGACAGCGTTACACGCCGCGGACGTACAACGCCGGCCAGCGCGTCTACGGCGACTGGTACAGCGGCATCGGTCCGACCACCAGCACCGTCAACCTGCGGTTCAGCAAGTGGTGGCGCTTCGGCCGGCACCAGAAGGTCACGTTCTTCTTCGAGGGCCGGAACATCTTCAACTTCAAGAACTACCGCCGGGTCAACCCGTTCACCGGCGACGGCTACAAGGTCGGCGACGACAACCCCGAGTGGGTCGACCAGTGGTCGCCCACCAACCCCGAGGAGCCGCGCATCTCGACCGATAGCGAGGACTACGCCAAGGGCGTGGTGGACCCCAGCTACATCGAGAATCCGCGGGTCCTGCTGTGGGGGGTGAGCTACCAATGGTGAGGCGCGCCCTCGTGATCCTGCTGAGCCTGCTGGTGGCCGGCGCCGCGACGGCCGACGTGATCAGCCTCTACGGGGGCGAGAACGTGGGCACGGCCTCGGGCCAGTTCCTCAAGATCCCCGTGGGCGCGCGGCCGGTGTCGCTCGGCGGCGCCTACGTGGCCTGCGCCATCGACGGTCCCGGCGTGTTCTGGAACCCCGCCGGCCTGCTGCGCACGCCGGGCCTGAGCAACTACTACCTCAGCCACACCGAATGGGCCGCGGGCATCGACGTCGACCACGCCTCCTACCAGTGGCGCACCCAGAGCTTCGGCTACGCCCTGTCGGTGGGCATGCTGCGCTCGGGCGACATCATGCGCACCAACGAATGGCACATGGAGGGCACCGGCGAGACCTTCAACGCCGACCAGTACACGCTCGGCTTCAGCCTCGCCCGCGCCATGACCGACCGTTTCTCCATCGGTGCGACGGCCAAGTACTACCAGGAGAATCTCGACGAGTGGGAGACCCGCTCGGTGCTCTTCGACCTGGGCATCCTCTACCTCGTGGGCGTGGGCGACCTGCGCGTGGGCTTCGCCGTGCGCAACTTCGGGCCCGACCTGCGGCCCGGCGGCTCGCCGATCGTGCGCGACGGCTACCTGCCTCAGAGCGAATTCCAGGCCTTCCCCCCGCCGACCGAGGGCAGCTTCGGCGTGGCCTACACCTGGAACCTGGCCCGGCGTGTACACCTGCTCACGACCACCGACTTCAACCACCCCAGCGACGCCCGCGAGAGCTTCCGCATGGGCACCGAGCTCGAGGTCCTCGGCCGCTTCTTCCTGCGCGGCGGCTACGAGACCGGCCGCGACGAGGGCGGCCTGGCCGCGGGCTGCGGCCTGCAGCTCAAGCGCAACCAGCTGCTCTGGCGTCTGGACTACGGCTACCGCGACATGGGCGCCTTCGGCGGCATGCATTTCATCTCCATGGAGCTGTCGCCGCTGTGGGCCAAGGAACGCGTCCGACACGGGAGGGCCGGCCGATGAGGACCCGACGCCGACTCGCGAGCCTCGTGGCGGTGGGCCTGCTCGGCTGGCTCGTCGCCGCCGGCTGCGGCGAGAAGATCACCATCCCGCAGGCCCAGGGCCTCTACGCGCTGGCCACGTACCTGCCCGCCGGCACCTATCCGGTGGACGACCTGCGCGACCTCGAGGTGGCCCAGGGCAACGTCTTCGTGCTCACCGGCACCGGCCTCTACAAGCGCAACCAGGTGTTCGCCGGCCTGGACAGCGTGCAGGGTTTCGTCGATGCGACCGCGCTCTGCGTCAGCGCCGGCGATTCGCTGGTCTTCGTCTGGGACCAGGGCACGGGGCAGGTGAGCTGGTACCTCACCCGCGACCTCAGCATCCCGGGCGGCGGCCCGCCGTCCACCGAACTGCCCGCCGTGCGCCGCTGCGTGCGCATGGCCACCAGCCCGGCCGGCATCGCGCAGGTGCCGGGCGCGCTCACGTACCTGTATCTGTCCGATCCGGACAGCGGCGTGGTCCACCGCTACGCCTACGACCCGCTGGCCGGCCTGCGGGCCCGCGGCATCCTCTGCCGCAGCGACGGCGAGGGCACCCGCTTCGTCAAGGTACCGGCCGGCCTCGCCCGCGACGTCGCCGATTCGCTCCTGGTCTGCGACCGGGACAGCCTGCGCAACTGGGTGATCCGCTTCAACTCGTCGCCCGACCTCACCGACGTCGCGATCAGCGGTCCGGACCCCCTGCGCGGCCGCGCGGCGCTCTTCGACCAGGCCACCTGCAACCCGCCCGCGGCGGCCGACTACGTGCTCGGCGACGCGGCCGCCTGCGGCCAGTCGGACTGGGTGGGCGGCCTCAGCAGCGCCAACGGCGAGTTCGCCTTGCCCGCCGACGTGGCCGTCGACGGCAGCGGTCGCATCTACGTGGCCGATCAGGGCAACAACCGGGTGCAGATCTTCACCGCCCTCGGCGAGTACCAGGTCGCCTACGGCGACAGCAGCCGCACGCCCTGGCCGTCGGCGTTGGCGGTCAGCGACGAGGCCTTCGACGTCGGTCCCGATGGCATCGACTACGGCGCCTTCCTCTGGGTGATCGGCGACGGCGCGGTGCGCAAGTTCATCTCCGGCGACCACTACGACCACATCAACGAGCAGCCGCCGCCGGTGGAATGAGCTAACGTGGCCGCATGGTCACGTTCCGCCTCAGCCTGCGCGGCGACCTGGCCGACCTCTGCGGCGGCCGGGGCGATCTCGTGCGTCGCCTGCCGGCCCCGACCTCCCTCAAGGACGCGGTCGAGGCGCTCGGCATTCCCCATGTCGAGCTGGGACGCGCCGCGGTGGACGGGGTGGCGGCCGACCTCGCCCAGCTGATCAGGGACGGCGCCTGCGTCGAGGTCTGGCCGGCCGTGCCGCGTCCCCTCGCCGATCCCCGCTTCCTCTGCGATCTGCACCTGGGCAAGCTGGCGCGCCTGCTGCGTTTCGCGGGCTTCGACACGGTGTGGGACCGCACGCTCGGCGAGCCCCAGCTGGCTGCCCTGGCCGCCCGCGACGGCCGCGCCGTGCTGTCGCGGCACCGGGCCTTGCTCAAGCGCAGCCAGGTCGCATGCGGCCTGCTGGTTCGCTCCGGTCGAGCGGACGAGCAGCTGGCGGAGGTGCTGAGGCGTTTCGAGCTGGTCGACAAGCTCGCCTCGCCGGCCCGCTGCACGGCGTGCAACGGACGGTTGGCGGCCACCGCCAAGGCCGACGTGCCCGTGGCCATCCCGCCGCGCACGGCCGCCTGGCTCGACCACTACTGGCTCTGCGGCGACTGCGGGCACCTTTTCTGGGAGGGGACGCACGCCGAGCGCCTCCGGCGGCGGCTGGCGGCGGCCGCCGCCGTGGCCCGGGCCCAGCCGGACCTTGGCAACCATCCGCAGTCGATCTAGGATCGCCGGAGGAGGGATCCTCATGATCAAGGATTATTTCGCCCAGTATTGCGACCGCTGCGTCCATTCCCACCTCGATCCCGCCCGCGGCGTGGTCTGCGGCCTGACCGACGATCGGCCGGACCGGACGCGGCCGTGCGACGACCTCGTGATCGACGTGGAACGGGAAGAGAACGTGCAGTTCCGCGAGCGCTTGAGGGGTCGGGTCGATGCGTACCTGGCCATAGACGACCAGGGGGCCGCCCTCGATCCGTATCCGGATCCTCAAGGCCACGAGCCCACGGGCTGGTCGCGGGTGCGGACCTACCTGCTCACGGTGATCATGCTGCTGCTGGTGGCGGGGGTCCTGCTGTTGCGGTTCTTCCTGGAGGATTGATGGGGGCGACCAGGGCGGCCTGATCGCCTCCAGCTGCCAGGGTCGGGACGCCTGGACCTCGGCGCCGCCTGCCATCGGCGATCACGCCGCGTCAGCGGAACATCTCCTTGATCGCCGACCAGTTGCGCGCCTCCACGGCCACCGGCTCGATGCTGAGGTAGAGCGTGTAGTTGTACTCGTAGGTATAGCCGTCCCAGAAGGACTGCGGCCCGAACCAGAACCACACCAGGGAACCCGGCTCGCCGACGATGGTCATGGTGCCGCTGCCGGTGCAGGCCATGACGCTCTGGATGACCGCCACCGAGCCGCATTCCTGGGGTCCGAGTTCGAACATGTACGAGGCCTCATCGGCCTCGCCCTCGATCTCGAGGAAGCCGCCCGCGGGGATGACCAGATGGAACCAGTCGGTATCACGATAGGCGCCCCCGTCGGCGCCCAGGTAGTAGCCGGTCCGGCCGCAAAAGACCGGCTGGGTGATGGGCTGGAAGGGAGACCCGGCCTCGGGGCTGTTGCAGCCACCGTTCCAGGCGTCCACGTAGCCGTCGACCAGCGGCGGCTCGTTCTCGTGCTCGGAGCCCTCGGGGCACCACGCATAGCACCAGATGTAACCGAAGCTCAGGTTGCCGACGTAGTCGCCGAAGTCGCCGCCATAGCCGTCGATCACGAGGAAGTACTGATGCCCGGATTCGACCGGGACCATCTCCAGGCGCGACGTGTAGTCGGCGTAGAAGTCGTCGTTGCAGGCGACCAGCGCGAGGTTCTCGTCATAGATGTAGATCTTGGTGTCGTACAGGGAGCCGTACATGTCGACGTCGACGACGCCGCCGTAGGTGGGCACGAAGGTGTAGACGACGTCGGGGGAGGTGCTGTTCGTGTAGGGGCAGACCTCGTCGTAGTCGTCGGTGTAGCCTGCGGTGGTGCCGCCGAACGTGACCCAGCCGTCGCCGGCGAGGGCGGTGGCGTCGAGGATGGTGTCGCCGCCCTGGCGCACGACCGCCGGATCCGGCGGCGGCGGGGTGACCGACCTGGCGGGCTTGGCCGGACGCGCGGCCCCCAGATCATGCGCCAGGAGCCCCTCGGTCCCGGCCGCGAGGAACAGGAGGACACAGGTGAACACGATGACGGGACGCAGGTTCATGACCGACCTCCTCGCAGGACCCCGACCGGCTTGCCGGACGGGCGATGAATGCCCGGCGTGCCGCCACGGCGGGCCAGGTCGCGACCTCAGCGGGCGTCCTCGTGGAAGCACGCCTTGATGGCCGACCAGGATCGCGCCTCGACCCTCACCGGCCAGCCCAGGCCGTCGATCCAGAGATCGTAGCCGTAGGTATGGGGCGCGTAGCTCGGCGGTTCGGCGTACGCGGGCCGCACCCGCACCCACACGGACGTCCCCGGCGCGTGGCCCGTGATGCTCAGATGCTCGGGGACCCAGTAGATCGAGGTCACCGACTGGGCCACGGCCCACGTCTCGCAGTCCTGGTGCGCGATCTCGTCGACGAGCGAATTGTAGTTGGCGCAGGTCTCGATCTCGATGGTGCCGGTCTCCCCGACCGTCAGCTCGAACCAGTCGGTGTCGCGGCCGTAGGAGCCGCCGGCCGCGAACCACCCCGTGCGGCCGCTCACCAGGGCGTGGCCGTCGGCATCGCCGGTGATGGTCTGGACGGGATGGGGCGGCGGGCTCTCGCAGCCTCCGTTGAAGGTGTCCACATACCCATCGACCAGCGGCGGCTCGCCCTCGTTGTCCGGGAGCTCGACGTAGCACGCGATCATGTAGCCGTCGATCTGCAGCTCGTATCCGCCGTAGTCGCCGCCGTAGCCGTCGATCACGATGTAGTACGTCTCGCCGCCGAGGAACGTGATGCCGTCGAGCATGGACACGTAGTGGCCGCAGGGGTCGTCGTCATAGAAGTCGTCGTTGCAGCCGACCAGGTTCAGGGACGAATCGTACACGTAGACCTTGGTGTCGTAATCCGAGCCGCAGAGGTCGATCCGGATCGGCTCGACGGTGTTCACCGCCGTGTAGCGATAGACGACGTCGGGCGAGGTGCTCTGGGTGTAGGGGCAGGCCTCGTCGTAATCGTCGGTGTAGCCGGCCGTGGTGCCGGAGTCGGCGAACGGCAAGCCGGGGATCACGACGGCGTCGAGGATGGTGTCGCCGCCCTGGCGGTTCGGATCGCTGACGTCGGGCGGGATCTCACGGACCGGTTTGGCAGGAGCGGCGAGCGCCGAGGCCGCCAACGCGACGGCGAGCAGAAGGACGCAAGAGCCGGGTCGGGACCGTGTCATGGCAGCGACCTCCGGAAGGGAGCATGCCGTTGCGATCGATCCTAGCATGATTGACGCGGGGGTTTCAACGACGCCGATGACGCGCCCTGCCGATCGTGCCGACCATGGTCGCGGCCTCGGCCGGCGGTAGCGCCCGCCCGAAGGTGGGTTATCATACAGGATGATATTAGTCCAGTAAACGTCCGCCGGCCGCCGCCACGGACGGCATCCCGCGACGCCCGAGGCCGCCCATGACGACGACCCAGGACGCCCAGATCAACCCGTCCATCGATCTCGTTTCCCCTCAGCTGACGGTGCGGGCCGTGCTCACCGGGATGGTGCTCGGCGCCATCCTCTCGGCCTGCAACATCTACACGGGCTTGAAGATCGGCTGGGGCCTCAACATGTCGGTCACCGCCGCCCTCGTCGGCTATGGCCTGTGGAACGGCCTGCACCGGGCCACCGGCGGCCGGGTGCGTCACTTCGGGATCCTCGAGAACAACATCAACCAGACGGCGTGCAGCGCGGGGGCCAGCGTGTCGTCGGCCGGCCTGGTGGCGCCCATTCCGGCGCTCGCCATGATCACGGGCTTCACCCTGCCCTGGTTCTGGCTGTCGCTCTGGGTGTTCAGCGTATGCATGGTGGGCATCAGCATCGCGGTGATCCTGCGGAACCAGCTCATCATCCGCGATCGGCTGCCGTTCGCGTTCGGCCTGGCCGCGGCCGAGACCCTGCGTGAGATGTACGCCCGCGGCAGCGAGGCCGCCGCGCGCCTGGGCATGCTCGTGTCGTTCGGGGCGCTGGCCTCGGTGGTGAAGCTGGTGGCCGACGGCCTGAGCTTGAAGGCGCTGGCGCCGCCGGTGACCGTGCGCGGCTTCTCGCTCGGTTCCTGGACCGTGGCCCTCAACCCCACGCTGCTGATGGTGGGGATCGGGGGTCTCATCGGCTTCCGGGCGTGTCTGTCGCTGCTGCTGGGCGCGGGTCTCGGCTATCTCCTGCTGGCCCCGCCGCTGGTGCAGAGCGGCCACATCCCGCTCACCACCCACGAGATGCTCCACGTGGCGCCCGCCGACCTCGAGCTGCTCACCACGCCCGACGCCAATCCCCGCTTCAATCCGGCACGCCATCGCCTGGAATGGCGGGGTGTCATGACCCGGGTCGAGCATGACTCGCTGATCTCCCTGTCGCGCGATCCGCGCTACGCCGAGGCGGTGGACAAGCTCTACGTGCGCTCGCAGATGGGCGTCGGCGCGGCCGAGCGCCTTCAGCTGGCGGAGCGACTGGGGGTGACCACCACCCGCGACGTGCAGATCTCGACGCCCCTGGCGGCCTACCCCGGCGGCTTCGTGATGCCCGTGGCCTGGGAAGACCTGATCCATCGCGACCGTGACCGCGGACGCCTGGTGGCCGTGGGCAACGTCACGGACGAGGCGCGCGACGATATCCTGGCCGCCGTCGCCGGATTCGAGGACCGGTACGGAGCGAGCGACGCCACGCGGTCGTTGCGGGACGCGGTCCTGCGCCTGCATGAGCGCGCCACCGGACGCTACCTCCCCGACGATCTGCCCGAGTTGCCGGCGGAGGTCGGCGCGATGCTCACCTACGACCGCCTGTCCCATACGCTGGTTCTCGCCGGGATCCCCGACGCCGACCAGCGTGCGCAGCTCCGCACCCTCTCCGCCGACCCGGATTTCCAGACGACCATCGCCGGCCTGCTCGCCGGGGCGTCGCTCGCGCCCGTCGCCCCCTCGTTCGGCGACCTCAACCAGTGGCTGCTGTGGCCCGGCGTGATGCTCATGGTCGTGGCGTCGTTCACCTCGTTCGGTTTCTCGATCCGTGACCTCGTACGGTCGCGTCGAGAACGGCGTGGGGGAAGCTCCGGCGGCTTGGCGACCGTCGGCACGGCGACCATCGCCGGCGATCCGTCGGCGGGCGAGGTGGGCATGCGCTGGTTCATGCTGTCGGTCTCGCTGGCCCTGGTGCTGTCCGTGATCCTGCAGTCGACGTTGTTCCAGATCGCCCTGGGCGTCGCGGTGCTCGCCGTGCTGATCTCGTTCCTGCTCGCGGTGGTGGCGGCTCGGGTCTCGGGCGAGACCGCGATCACCCCGGTGGGGGCCATGGGCAAGGTCTCGCAACTCGTCTTCGGCGCCCTGGCCCCCGGCAACGTGGCTGCCAACCTCATGACCGCCAACGTCACCGGTGGCGCGGCCAGCCAGTGCGCCGACCTCCTGCACGATCTGAAGTGCGGCTGGCTGCTCGGCGCGCAATCCCGGTGGCAGATGGTGGCCCAGGTCTTCGGGGCCCTCTCGGGCGCCATCGCCGGCTCGGCCATCTACCTCGTGATGATCCCGTCCCCGGCCGAGCAGCTCATGACCACCGAGTGGCCGGCGCCCGCGGTGGCGGCCTGGAAGGCGGTGGCCGAGCTGTTCCAGATCGGATTCGCCGCGCTGCCCCGAGGTGCGGTGATCGCCATGATCTGCGCCCTGGTCGCGGGCATCGTGCTGCCCCTGCTCGAGCAGGTGGTGCCGCGGCGGTTGAACCTGCTCGTGCCCAGCGCCTCCAGCGTGGGACTGGCCCTGATCATCCCCGCCAGCTACTCGGTGAACATGTTCCTGGGCGGCCTGCTGGCGTTGATCGTCACCCGGGTGGCCCGCACCTGGAGCCAGCGCTTCCTGGTGACAGCATGCGCGGGCATCGTGGCCGGAGAGAGCATCACCGGCGTGGCGGAGGCCATCGGCAGCGTGTTGAAGGAATACCTCTGACACGTGCGGTGACGAGGACATCCAGGCACGCCGGAATGCCGGGGGGAGGTCGAGACGCCGGCGCTGGAGATGAACCGGCGGCAGGAACTGAAGCGGGCCGCTCGAGAGGACGGACCTCCGCTGTCGCCCGCTACTGGAAACGATCTCGTGGCCGCAACCCGAGGGTTCCGGCGCCGACCCTACCGCCGCCCCAGGAACCCCAGCAGCCGCCGCAGCACCCCCGCCCGTTCCTGCGGATCGGCCGCCACCTGCTCCCGCGCGGCGCGCGAGGCGTCGGCCGCCGCCCGGTTCTGCGCCATGCGCGACGCCGCGAGGTCGGCCAGGCACTCCGGCACCGTGTCCTTCAACCCGAGCAGGGCCACGAACGCCTCGCGGTCGAAGGTGAGCAGCTCGCTGCTCTCGGCCACGGTGAGGGTCGCCACGCGGGGCTCGCCGGTCAGCAGGCTCATCTCGCCCACCACCGCGCCCGGGCCCACCTCGAAGGTGACCTCGTCCGGGCCTGCGATCCGGCCCTGCAACCGGCCCGACACCAGCACGTGGAAGCTCTCGCCGGCGTCGCCCTGGGCCATGAGCACCTCGCCGTGGGTGTAGGCCTCGCGGCGCACGCGCGGCGCGAGGCGGGCGAAGTCGGCGGCGTCCAGGGGCACCATCGCGCCCAGCTGGCTGTCGGCGAGGTCGCGGGCGATGGCGGCCACGTCGCGGTCGTCGGACTCCAGCTTGCGCTGCTGGTAGACCACGGTCATGAAGTCGTTGAGGAGCTTGTCGCTCATCGGGAACGGGATCTCGATGCCGCGGCGCTTGAACTTGTACCAGATGTGCCGGCACACCTGGCCGTCGATGTAGGCGCGGCGATGGTACTGCCGCGTCCAGTAGCGCAGGCGGTAGTTGATGCCGTAGTCCTCGAAGGTGGTGACGATGGCCTCGGGGGCGGGCTTCTCGAGCACGTCGGGGACGGCGCGGGCGGCCTCCTCGAGGGCGGCGATCACCTCGTCGGGCGCGTCGCTGTAGCTGGCGCCCACGTCCACCCGGTGGCGGCGCAGGGCCGTCGGGTGGTTCAGGTTGTGGATCACCGAACCAGCGAGCTCGCTGTTGGGCACGATCAGCTCGTGGCCGTTGATGGTGTGGACGCGGGTCTCGCGCCAGTTGGTGCGCTTGATGCGGCCCTCGACCTCACCGACCTGGATCCAGTCGCCCTGCTTGACGGTGCGGGTCAGGTGCAGCGACATGCCGGCCAGCAGGTTGCCGAGCACTCCCTGCAGGGCGAAACCCAGGACGGCGGTCACCAGGGCGGTGGACGCCAGCAGGGGCCCGATGTTCCAGCCCAGCTCCAGCCTCAGCACCAGGAACGCGAACGGCAGGATGAGCACGACGCGCAGCATGTCCTCGAGCAGCTCGGGCACCGGCCACTCGCGGCCGCGCCAGGCCACCACCTGCCGCGCGACGGCCTCGCCCAGGCCCACGGTCGCCACCCCGGCCCAGAAGACCATCCAGGCGCGGACGTGATTGGGGTAGGCGGCCAGCCATTCGTGAGCGGGCGGCCACTGCCCCAGGGCGACCGCCACCAGCGGGGTGAGGATCAGCACCAGGGCGGGGCGCACCAGGTGGTGGGCGAAGCCGCCGAGGCCCCGCTGATCGTGCCGGGTGCGGCGGCGGACCGGCGAGGCCAGGGCCAGCGCCAACAGGAAGACCAGCAGCAACACGACGAGCTCGCCGATCTGGGGCAGGTAGCTGGTCACGCCGGGTCCTTTCCGGGAAGCTGGACGGTGGTGCCCTGACGGGCGAGCATGGCGCCGGCGAGGTCGGCCTGCAGGTCGCGCTCGCGGGCCGCGAGGGTGGCGTCGTCCACCAGAGGGTCGTGGTGGGTGAGCACCAGGCGGCCGCAGCCGACCTCGCGGGCCAGTGCGGCGGCCCCCCGCCAGGAGGTGTGGCCCCAGCCGTTGCGGTCGGCCATCTCGCCGGGCTCGTACTGGCCGTCGCAGATGAGCAGGCCGCAGCCCGCGGCGAACCCGACGAACTCCTGGCGCAGGTCCGCGGGCGCCGACTCCCACTCGCAGTCGGTGGCCATGACGACGCTGGCGCCGCTCGCGGCCTCGTCGATGCGGTAGGCCGTGCAGCCGCCCGGGTGGGGCAGGGGCGTCCAGCTCACCTGGAAACCGCCCAGGCGCAGGGGACGGTCGCCGCTGCGCTCGCCGAGGTCGACGAAGGTGATCCGCGACATCAGGGCTTCCAGCGGCACCGGCCAGTAGGGGGAGCCGACAAGGCCGCCGACGGCCTCGCTCACCGTGGCGCCGTCGGTGCGCGGCGCGGCGATCATGACCTCGCGGCCGCGGGCGTAGAGGCTGTCCCAGGTGGGCAGGCCCACGAGGTGGTCGAGGTGGAAGTGGGTGAGCAGAAGGTGCACCGGCCGCAGGGGCGCCAGGCGCGCGGCCACGTGGCGCAGGCCCGTGCCCGCGTCGATCAGGACCTGCTCGCCGCCCTGGCCGCGCACGAGCACGCAGGTGGTGTCGCCGCCGAACTCGTGGCGGTCGGGCGAACAGACGGGCATGGAGCCCCGGGTGCCGGCGAAGTCGATCTGCATGGATCCATTGTGACCTGTGCGTGTTAGACTGGCCACAGCGAAATCACGTCCCGAGGAAGGAGCGCTCCATGTCCGAGCTGGTCTTCGTGCAGGCCTTCGGCAGCCGATTCGAGGCCGAGCAGGCGCAGCAGTACCTGGCGGGCCAGGGCATCGACAGCATGGTGATGGCCGACGACGTGGGCGGCATGTACGCCGGCCTCAGCCTCGGGCGCAAGGGCGTGCGCCTGCTCGTGCGCCCGGAGGACGAGGAACTGGCCCGCGAGGCCCTGCGCCCCGGCGTGGTGCTCGATCCCATGGTCGCGGCCGCGCCGGGCGCCGGCCCCGATGCCGTGCCGGCGCCCCTGGTGGCGGCCGAGGCCGCGGCGCGGCACTTCGACGCCGGCCACAACTGCGCCGAGGCCGTGCTGCGCGCGTTCGCCGCCGACCTCGGCCGGCCCGAGATCGTGCGCCTGGCCACCGGTTTCGGCGGCGGCATGGGCCGCGACGGCGACCAGTGCGGCGCGCTGAGCGGCGCGTTGCTCACGGTCGGCCTCTACCTCGGCCGCGACGAGCCGGGCGACGACCGCGCCAAGGATCGCTGCTACGCCGTGGTGCGCGAGGTGCGACGCCGTTTCGTCGAGGCCTGCGGCCACGCGGATTGCCGCGACCTCACCGGCGTGGACCTCCGCACCGAGGCCGGCCGGGCCCGCTTCGAGGCCGAGGGTGTGGCCACCACCGTCTGCCGGGCGTGCGTGCGGGAGGCGGCGCGGGTGACCGCGGAGGTGCTGGCGCGGGAGACGGCGGCCGACTGAACCTGGCCGCACGGACGCCGGCCTACTTGGCGTCCAGCCGCCAGAGGCCGCGGAACTCCGGATCGGCGGTGAGCTTGCGGGCGAGCGCCATGGCCGCGGGGTCCTGCTCGACGTGGGGTTCGAGCAGCCGGAAGGCGGGCGCGATTTGACCGGCGCGCACCAGCTCCAGGCCCTCGCGGTAGGCCTGCCACGAGGCGGGTGGATCGGATCCCAGGCCGGTGAAGAGCTCGAACACCGTCACCGGCTCGCGGCGGCCGACCACCTGGACCCGGCCCAGCTCGCGGTGCGGCAGGACGCCCGCGCCCGCGTCCACGGTGGCCTCCGAAACCATGAGACCGGTGCCGAACACCTTGTTGGCGCCCTCGAGCCGCGACGCGAGGTTGGCGGCGTCGCCGAGCACGGTGTAGTCGAAGCGCTGGCGGCTACCCAGGTTGCCGACCACCACCGGGCCGGTGTGCACGCCGATGCGCATGCTCAGGCCGCTGCCCGCCAGGTGCTGCCATTCGCCCTGTCGGGACTCCAGCTCCTGCTGGCAGCGCACCGCGGCGCGCGCGGCGCGCAACGCGTGGTCGGGCTGGTCCAGGGGGGCGTTCCAGAAGGCGATGATGGCGTCGCCCTCGTACTTGTCGAGCGTGCCGCCCTCCTGCAGGATGATGTCGGTCATGGCCGACAGGTAGGCGTTGAGCAGGGCGGTGAGGGCCTCGGGGTCGAGGCGCTCGCCGAGGCCGGTGAACCCGGCGAGGTCGCTGAAGAAGATGCTCAGGGTGCGGCGCTCGCCGCCGAGCTGCAGGCGGTTGGGGTCGTCGACGAGGCGGTCGATGACGTGGGGGCTGAGGTAGTGGCGGAAGGCCTGCTTGAGGAAGCGCCGCTGCCGGCCCTCGGTGGCCCAGTTGAGGGCCAGGCCGCCCACCAGCGCGAGACCGATGCCGAGGGTGGTGGACACCACCGGCCACCAGACGCCGAATCCGTACATCGCGACGCCCAGCCCCAGCGGCAGCGGCACGCCGACCACGAAGAGCACGGCCTGCCACAGGAGACGGGTGGTGCGCACGGCGAGCAGGGCGCCGAGCACGCTCAGCAGAAGGGTCGCCAGCACCACCGGCACGGTCGCCGCCGGCCGGATGAAGCCGCCGGTGAGCAGGTTGTCGAGCACCGTCGCGTGCACCACGACGCCGGGGCTGACCCGCGACAGCGGGGTCGAGCGGAGGTCGAGCAGGCCGGGGGCGCTGAAGCCCACGAACACGTGCTTGCCGCGGAGCGCGTCGGGGGCGAGCGAGGCCTGCTCGCCCTCCTGCAGGCGCAGCTCGGACTGGATGACCTCCGCCGCGTTGTAGGTCGCGTAGGTGCCCGCGGGTGCGTAGGCCGGGATCCGCGCCTGCGTGGACTGCGGCACCAGGCCGCCTCGGCCAGCTCGTAGGTGGCCAGGCCCAGGCTGCTCAGCAGGGTGTCGCCGACCGCGGTCGCGAGGGCGGCGCGGCGGATCACGCCGTCGGGGTCGGGCAGTCCGGCCACGTTGCCCAGCCGGGTGGCGGCCGCCCGGATCTCGGGCACCGGCCAGGTGACGCCGCCCGCCTGGTCGACGAAGCAGGCCGCCACCACGTCCGGTTCGGCGGCCAGCATCGTCGGCCAGGGTCTGATCGTCGTCGACGCCGAACAGCGACGGCTCGGTGAACAGCACGTCAAAGCTCACGGTGCGGGCGCCGGCGCGGCGGCAGAAGGCCACCACCGCGGTGTAGACCTCGCGCGGCCAGGGCCAGGGCCAGGCGTTGACCTTGCGGCCCCAGTCCAGGCTCGCCTGGTCCACGAGCACCAGGGCGATCGCGTCGGCGGCCGACGACGCCCGGGCGGTGCGTTGCACGCGCCAGTCCCAGGTGACGTTCTCCGCGCGGTCCAGCGAGCCGGCCAGACCCAGGCCCAGGCCCACGGCCGCGGCCACCAGGCCGATGGCGGCGGCGCCGGCGAACCGGCGCCGGGACTGCCGCTCGTCGCTCACGTGCCCGCCGGGATCAGCCGGCCCAGGGCCGCCTCGAACCGGTCCTGGCGCACGGCGGGCTCGGCGAGCGGCGGCAGCGGGCGAGGCGGCCCTGCACGTCGGCCAGGCGGGCGGCGGGCGACGGGTGCGTGCGCATGAAGCCCGGGCCCCGGGGCGACCAGCGGCGCTGCATCTCCTCGAGCATGCCGGCGAGGCCGCGGGGGTTGTAGCCGACCCGGCCGCGGTGATGTCCAGGGCGGCGGCGTCGGCCTCCTGTTCGAGGCCCCGGCTGTAGCCGCTGTTGACGAGCGACTGGGTGATGTCGTCGATGCTGCCCTCGAGGTCGCTCACCAGGGCGGCGACGTCGGCGCTGCCGAGGTTGCGGGCGCCCTCGGCGGCCAGGATGGTGAGCGCGCCCGTCAGGCGGCTCTTCTTGATGCTGCGCAGGCCGTGCTTGCCCGCCACGTGGCCGATCTCGTGCGCCAGCACGGCGGCGAGCTCGTCCTCGTTGCGGCAGCACGCCACCAGGCCGCGGCTGACGAGCACGAGCCCGCCCGGGCAGGCGAAGGCGTTGATCTCGTCGGAGTCCAGCAGCAGGAAGTGGTAGCCGCCGAAGGTCTCCGGCCGCGCGCTCGCCATGGCGAGGGTCTGGCCGAGCTGGTTGAGGTAGCCGTTGGCGACGGCGTCGTCGAGCGGCTTGTAGGTGACCAGGAGGGTGGCCGCCACCGCGCGCCCGATGTAGTACTCCTGCTCGGGGGTGATGTCGGTGTAGGCCTTCTCCACGGCCACCACGGTGCGGTTGATGGAGGTCGCCTGGTCCTCGGTGATCGCGCCCTGATCGACGGCGACCTGGGTGGCCATCTGGGAGACGGCGCTGCAGCCGACGAGGACGAGCAGTCCGGCGGCGAGCGTGAGCATGAGCGTGCGCGTCATCGCTGGCCCCCCTTCACCTCGCCGGCCGCCAGGAAGGCCACGGCCTCCTCGGGCGTCACCGTCCAGCTCGCCATGCGGTCGACCCAGGTGTAGTCGATCTGGCGGTTGTCGGCCTGGAAGGCCTTCTCGACCTCCTCGTTGAAGCCCTTGCCGGCGAGCGCGAGCTCGTCGGTGTCGGCGCCGGTCTGGACGTCGCCCTGGCCGGCCGAGAGCTGGACCCGCTTCTCGGTGAGGGCCGACTCGTGCAGCCAGCCCTCGGCGCCGTCGGCGGTGCGCAGCTTGCGCCACGCGCCGCGGGTCTCGAGCACGGTGAGCCGGGCGCCGTAGGCCACCTCCACGGTGGCGGCGGACAGGTACGAGGGCCGCGAACGCAGGCTGGCCTGGCGGACCTGCATGCTGAGCTGCTCGGCGGCCAGCGCGGTGAGGGCCAGGACGACCA
This sequence comes from Candidatus Krumholzibacteriia bacterium, assembly GCA_041390065.1. GTDB lineage: Bacteria > Krumholzibacteriota > Krumholzibacteriia > LZORAL124-64-63 > LZORAL124-64-63 > Glo-17. The sequence goes on along the minus strand of JAWKQQ010000005.1, from coordinate 576,385 downwards.
CGAGGACGAGGACGAAGCGGTTCATGCGAAGCCTCCGGTTTCTGGGGTGCGGGGGCATTCTAGAGCCAGGGCGGGTCCGGGTAAAGAGGAGCGTGGTCGCGCCGACGCCCGCGATCAGCACCGATCGTCGGACTTGCCGACGGCCGTCCCTGCGGGCACTATGTCCTTCAGGAGGCGGACACGATGGATTGCTGCGGCCCCGGCCTGATGCTCGACGCTCCCACCCGCGATGCCCTCTTCTACCTGACCACCGGTCTCTTGATGAGCCTGGGGCACTGCACCGGCATGTGCGGACCGCTGGTCGCCGCGTATGCGAACGCCCAGTGCCGGGCCTGTCCGGGCCTGTCGACGCCGCGGCAGGTGGGCAGCTTCCTCACCTACCATGCCGGGCGCGTCACCACCTATGCCGCCATCGGCCTCGCGTTCGGCATGGTGGGGCAGGCCTCGCAGCTCACCGGCAGCCGCTGGTTCCAGGGCGGGCTCTCGCTGGGCGTCGGCTCGGTGATGCTGCTGCTGGGCCTGGGACTGATCGGGTTCCTACCGACCCAGCGCTGGGTGGAGAGCGGGACCCTGGGCACCGTGGTGATCGGCCGCATGCGCGGCCTGCTCGCGGCCACCAGCCCGACCTCGCGGTTCGCCATGGGCATGGCCAACGGCCTGTTGCCCTGCGGGCCGGTGTACGCCATGGCCATCGGGACGCTGGCCGCGCCCTCGCCCTGGCTCGGGGCCGGCGCCATGGCGCTGTTCGGCCTGGGGACGGTGCCGGTGCTGGTGGTGCTCGGGCTGGGGGCGGGGCGCATCGGCCCGCGGCTGCAGCGGCGGTTCAATCGGCTCGGTGCGGTGGTGGTGCTGCTGCTGGCCGTTCAGCTGGGGTTGCGGGGGGCGGCGGCGCTGGGCTGGGTGGGGCATCTCCGCTGGGGCGAGTTCGTGGTGTGGTAGAGACGGCGTGGGCCAAGTCGCTCGCGGTTGGGGTGGGATCATGGATATTTTGGACTTGATTCGGACACCGAACATAGTTTATGATTGAGCTATCGGGATCACTCTTGAGCTACCGTTCCGGCGGACGACCGTCCACCAGTCCCAGATCCACACCAGGATCTAAAAATCCAGATGGAAGGTGAACACGATGAAGAATCATGTTAAGGCGATCGTGGCGGCCGGACTCCTGGCCTGCCTCATTCCCGCGTCCAGCTTCGCCCTCATGCCCTACAGCGAGGACTTCGAGGGTCTCGACGCGGGCAATCCCGCCGCGCTCGGCGATGCCGGCTGGCTGGTGTTCGCCAACGTCTTCGACAGCGGCGGCGGCTACCTCTACGGCTACGGCGTGTTCCCCGCCCCGAATGACGGCGCCGCGTTCAGCGCCATCGCCGTCGGCGAGGGCGGCCCCGACCAGGGCAATCAGCAGCTCGTCGCCTTCAGCGACTACAACAACACCGATCACGCCGTGGGCAACCTCATCGAGTCCAACGTGTTCCAGGAGATGACGATCGAGTCCGGCGACGTGACCGAGACCTGGGTCTTCGACTTCCAGGCCAAGCTCGGCAACCTCGCGGGCGCCACCACGGCCCTGGCGTTCATCAAGACGCTGGACCCGAACAACGGCTTCGCCACTACGAACTTCATCACCGCCGACATGACGTCCATCCCGACGACCTGGAACGACTACTCCCTGCAGATCACCATCGATGCCGGCCTGGTGGGCCAGCTCCTGCAGATCGGGTTCGCGAACACCGCGAGCAACTACGAGGGCTCGGGCGTGTTCTACGACAACATCAGCTTCCGCGCCGACGGCGCCGTGGCCACCGAGGCCCACAGCTGGAGCGGCGTGAAGTCGCTGTTCGAGTAGATCCGGTCCCGGATTCCGTGCGAGCGAAGGGGCCCGGCCGTCAGGCCGGGCCCCTTTCCGTATGGCCAGGGGACCGCTCACTGGACCAGCGTCACCCGCCGCCCTTCCACGAAATCCTGCCCCTGCAGCCGTACCAGGTAGATGCCCGACGCGAGGCTCCGTCCGCGGTCGTCGCGGCCATCCCAATCGACGCCGTGCTGGCCCGCCGCGAAGGCGCCGTTCGCCAGCCGGCGCACCCGGCGGCCGGTCAGGTCGTAGACGTCGAGCGCGATCGGCTGGTCGCTCGCCAGCTCGAAGCGCACGGTGGTGCGCGGGTTGAACGGGTTGGGGCGGGCGCCCAGCAGGCGGCCACCGGGCGCGGCGGCGAGGTCGCCGACGGCCGAGGCCACGCCCTCGGGAACGAACCGGAAGTCGGTGAACACGACCTCCTGGTCTCCGGCCGGCGTGCCGCCCAGCTTCCAGAGGTTCAGGTGCATCCGGGGCTGCTCGGGCCGCGGCAGGTGCGGGCCGGTGTAGGTCCAGGCGTGGATGAGCGTGGCGGGCGACTCGTCGCCCGGCCCGCCGCGCCAGACGCGGTACTCCACGCGATCGTGCAGCCAGCGCATGGCGTGGCTGGCGATCTCGCCGGCGGCGAACGTGGCGTCGAACCGGTCGAGGTTGCCGGGGAAGTCGAAGGGTTGGGCCACGAACTGGGCGATGGCGGCGCCGGGATCGCCCCAGCGGCTGTACTCGATGTCCACCTCGTTGTAGGCGTTCCACCAGGTGTAGGCGTCGTCGCAGCAGGGGCCGTACTCCCAGAGGAAGATGCCGAGCACCGCCTGCGGGTCGACCCGGTCGAGGCGGCCCGCGGTGGTCAGGATGTAGTCGCCGTAGCCCAGGGACTCCTCGGCCACGACCTCGGTGCTCTTCCAGACGCCGTCGTGGTTGGCGAGGGTCAGGTGCAGGTGGCCGTCGTCGTCGGTCCATACGCACTCGGGACCGTCGCCGAAGACGTTGGGGCCGGGGCCGTAGAAGCCGGGACCCTTGACGCGCCAGGTGCGGCCGCCGAACGTGACGGTGCGGCCGCCGGGGAAGTCGAACCACTGCATGTCGTCGATGGTGGGCGGGGTCGCGCTGGAGAACGTGACCTGGTCATAGAGGACGTCAGGCGACGGGTCGCCGGGGCTCTGCAGGACGCCGAACAGGATGTGCGCGGCCACGGTGCCCGCGGGCGCGGCCCCGCTCTCGACCGCGAAGGCGGCGTAGGTGTCGGTGGGGGTCGCCGGGGTCGCCACGGCGAACGACTCGTAGCTCAGGAGCTGGTCGGCCGCGTCTCGCCACTCGATGTTGACGAGCGCCGTGCACTGGCCGGTGAGCGGCTTGCTCGCCGGATGGCGGACCTGGCCGGTGGCTCGCCAGCGGTCGCCGGGAGCGGTGTCCAGCCGCTGCCAGAAGGCGGACACGTCCCAGCTGCCGCTGTTGGGGCCGCTGACGCGGGCGGCGCGGGCGCCGTGCGAGGCCGTGGTCGACGAGCCGACCGCGCCGAACTGGTTCCAGCCGCCGAACACCGCGCCGCCCGAGCCGCCGAGCTCGAAGCTGGGGTTGGCCAGGATGCATTGCGCCTTGGCCGGCACGGCCGCGAGCAGCGAGGCCGCCAGCAGCATGCCAAGGCCGATGGATGCGCGTCTGGGTTGCATGTCGAGCTCCGGTGGTGGCGGTAGCCAGGATCGCAGGGCGCAGCCGGCGCGGCCGCTCGCCCAAGATGTCAAGTTCGTCGCAGGGGCCTCGAGGCGCCAGGAACCCGCCCGGTTGCCGATCGCGGCCCGGCGCCGGATTCCGGATTGCGTTTCCGCCGGTCGCCGCGATGCTGTCTGATGATACCATATCCGCCGCCCCGTGACCCAGGAGCGCCCATGATCAGCCGTCGCCTGCAGCCCTTCGGCACCACCATCTTCAGCGAGATGACCCGCCTGGCGGGCGAGCACGGCGCCATCAACCTCTCGCAGGGCTTTCCGGACTTCGACGGCCCGCCGGAGATCCTGGCGGCCGCGTCCGCGGCCATCGCCGGCGGCGAGAACCAGTATGCCCGGTCGCTCGGCCATCCCCGCCTGGTGCGCGCGGTGGCGTCGTCCCTGGCGCGCCGCCGCGGCCTCGTGTACGACCCCGAGCGCGAGGTCGCCGTCACCTGCGGCGCCACCGAGGGCATCGCGGCCGCGATGCTCGGTCTGCTCGAGCCGGGCGACGAGGTGCTCGTCTGCGAGCCGGTCTACGATTCGTACCCCGCCGCCGCCGCCCTGGCCGGCGCCCGCACCGTCGCGATCACGCTGCGCTTTCCCGATTTCGCCCTGGACGTCGATGCGGTCGCGCGCGCGGTCACGCCGCGCACCCGCATGCTGCTGCTCAACTCGCCCCACAACCCGACCGGCAAGGTCTTCACCGCCGACGAGCTCGCGGCGCTGGCCGCCATCTGCCGTCGGCACGATCTGCTCGTCCTGGCCGACGAGGTCTACGAGCTGCTCACCTACGACGGCCGCGAGCATCGGTCGATCGCCGCCCTGGACGGCATGCGCGAGCGGACGCTGCGCCTGTCGAGCGCGGGCAAGAGCTTCTCGTGCACGGGCTGGAAGATCGGCTGGGCGGTGGGCCCGGCGCCGCTGGTGGCGGCCCTGCAGGCGGCGCACCAGTTCCTCACCTTCTGCGCGGCCGCGCCGCTGCAGGTGGCCGTCGCCCACGCCCTCGAGACCCTGGACGACCGCTACGAACGCGGGTTGCAGGCCGAGTACGCCGCCCGCCGCGACTTCCTCGCGCAGGTGCTCGCCGAGGTCGGATTCACGGTGGCGCCGTGCCAGGGCACCTACTTCCTGCTGGCCGACTTCACGAAGCTCTGGGCGGGGGACGACCTGTCGTTCGCCCGGCACCTGGTCGAGTCCCGCGGCGTGGCCGCGATCCCGCCCAGCGTGTTCTATCTCGCGGCCAGGGACGAGGGCCGCCGCCTGCTTCGCTTCGCGTTCTGCAAGCAGCTGGCGACCCTCGAGGCGGCGGCCGGCCGGTTGCGCGGGACGGACGACCGGCCCCGTCCCTGATCCAGGGGCGGGGCCGGCATTTCCGACGACGGCGCCAGGTTAGCGCGTTTCGCGCGCCCGGTACGCCTCGCGCGTCCGAGACGGCACCGGCCCGAAGGTCGGCGCCACCGGCGGCTCGGCCGCGTGCAGCTTCAGCACCTCCTGGATGCCGCGGTCGAGCTGGGCGTCCACGCCGCGGGCGAGGTCCTGAGGCAGGTTGTCGACCTCGATGTCGGGGTCCACGCCGTGGTTCTCCACGCCCCAGCCCGTGCGCGCGTCCCACCAGGCGGCCACCGGCTGGGTCACCAGGCCGCCGTCCTGCAGGGGCCGCACGGCGTTGATGCCGATCACGCCGCCCCAGCTGCGCTTGCCGATCACCGGCGCGAGGTGCTCGAGCTGGATCGCCTGGGGGAAGATGTCGCCGTCGCTGCCCGCGCTCTCGTTGGTCAGGACCACGAACGGCCCGTTCAGGACGCGGTAGGGGTAGGTGGACACCGCGCCGTTGCGCATACGGTCGTACGCGAGCACCGGCCGTCGCAGGCGCTCGACGAGCATCTGGCTGACGAAGCCGCCGCCGTTCCAGCGTACGTCGACGATCAGGCCTTCCTTGTCGAGCTGCGGGTAGAACCAGCGGTTGAACGCGACCATGCCGTCCTTGCCCATGTCCGGCACGTGGACGTAGCCGATCTTGCCGCCGGTCTGCTCGGCCACATACTCGCGGTTGCGGCGCACCCAGTCGGCGTAGCGCAGCTCGCCCTCCGAGCCGAGCGGCGTGAGCAGCACGTCGCGGCGGTGCTTGCCGCCCCGGTCGTCGGCCACCGTCACCAGCACCGGCTTGCCGGCGAGTCCGGCGAACAGGGCGTAGATGTTGGGCGCGTCGGCGATCGGCCGGCCGTTGACCGCCAGGATGTGGTCGCCCTCGCCGGCCTGGACCCCGGGCTCGTCGAGGGGCGAGCGGACCCGGTCGGCCGGGTCGCCCCGCAGGATGCGCACGATGCGGTAGGTGCTGCCGTCACGGGCGAGTTCGGCGCCGAGCAGTCCCGTGGCCACGCGGGGCACCTGCACGCCGCTGTCGCCGCCGAAGACGTAGCTGTGGCTGGTGTTGACCTCGCCGTAGAGCTGGCCCACGAGGTCGCCGAGGTCCGCGCGGCTGGCCAGGCGGTCGAGGAGCGTGGCGTAGCGGTCGCCGATCGCCGGCCAGTCGAGTCCCGAGAGGTCGGACTGCCAGTAGAAGGCGCGCATCTGGCGCCAGGCCTCCCAGTAGATCTGGGTCCACTCGGCCCTGGGCTCGAGCTCGACCACGGCGTCCGCGAGGTCGACCTTGCCCTTGCCGAGGGCCTCGCCGGGCGGCGCGGCGGCGTCGACGACGTAGAGGTCGCCGCGCTCCTTCATGAGCGCGACCTTGCCGGCCTTCGCCTCGAGTTCGTACGCGCCGATACCCTCGGCGAACGGCACGGCCTCGCGGTCCTCCAGGCTGTAGGCCATGAGCGACGCGTCCGGCTCGCCCTCCTCGAAGAAGTCGGGCTCCTCGGCCATGCCCACGAGCGGCCGCGCGACGAAGAACACGTGCGTGGCGGTGGCGGCCAGATCGCCGTAGCTGCCGCGGTCCAGGGGCAGCTCGACCACGCGCTCGGGCAGGCCGGCGAAATCGATGACCACCGGCGCGGGCGCGTCGTCATCCTTGTCCTTGTCCTTGTCCTTTGCCTTGGCCTCGGCGCCGTCGACCGGCGGCAGGCCCGCCGCCTCGCGCAGCGGATGCGGCGCGTCCGGCCGCAGCATCAGCGCGTACAGCAGCTCGTTCTTGACCTCGACGTTCTCGAGGTCGGTGGTGCCGAGCACGGGGTTGGTGGCGCGGCTGGACACGAACCAGAGGTAGCGACCCTCGGGATCCCAGGCCGGGCTGTGGTCGGCGGTCCAGCGGCCGGTGGCCGCGTGCACGGTGCGGTCGCGGGTGTCGTAGATGAAGATCGACGGGAAGTCGTTCTCGAGCTCCTTGACGTAGGCGAGCCAGCGCCCGTCCGGGCTCCAGGCCAGCTCCCGGAGGGGGCCGCGCAGGCCGCGGTCGGCCTCGCGCTCGCCGCCGCCGTCGGCATCGCTGACCACGAGGCGGAAATCGCTGTCGGTCCAGGCGAGCCAGCGTCCGTCGGGCGACGGGCGCAGCTCGAACGGCCAGGGACCGGCCTGTCCCGCGCGCAGGACCGTGGCCTCGCCGCGGCCCCAGGCGTCCTTGCGCACGAGGGCGTCCTCGCGGGAGGCGTCGCTCCAGTAGAGCACCTGCGTGCCATCGTGCGAGAACGTGCCCGCGCGCTCGCGGGCGCCGGTGCCGCGGGTGACCGGCAGGGTCACGCCCTTCTCGACCGGCACCGAGAACAGCTCGCCGCGCACCTCGGCGAGCACGCGCTCGCCGTCCGGCGCGAGGTCGAAGCCCTGCAGGTCGCGGCTCCCCGCCCGGTAGCGGGTGCGGGTGAGTGCGCGGTCGCTGGGCAGGTCGATCACGACCGGGGTGGTGCGGCCGCTCGTGGGTTCGTAGAGCTGCAGGTCGGCGCCCGCGGTGAAGACGATGGTGCCGTCGGGGCCCATGGCGGGCCAGCGCGCGTCCCAGCGGTCGAGGTCGGTCAGCCGGGTGCGTCCCGTGCCGTCGGGCTCGCAGCGCCAGAGGTTGGCCGTGCCGCCCTCGTCGCAGAGGAAGTAGATCCGGCCGCCGTGCCACATGGGGAACTCGTCGGGGCCGGCGAAGTCGGTGATCTGCCGGAAGTCGGCCCGGTCGGGATGGCCGACCCAGATGTCGGCCGCGGTGCCGCCGCGGTAGCGCTTCCAGGTGGCGCGCTCGCGATCGGTGCGGTTGAAGGCCCAGCGGCCCGTGTCCGGGTCGACGTCCAGGCGGGTGGCGGGTCCCAGCGGCAGCTCCTGCGGATCGCCGCCCGTGGGCGCGACCGTGAACAGGTGCCAGTCGCCGTGCGGATCGTTGCGGCGGCTGCGCAGGATGATCCGGCCGTCCGGGTGCCAGCCCAAGACCTCGTCGGGAGCCGGGTGCCAGGTCAGGCGCTGCGGCTCGCCGCCGTCGGCGGGGATGACGTAGACGTCGCGGTTGCCGTCGTACTCGCCGGTGAAGGCGATCCGCGCGCCGTCCGGCGAGATGTGGGGGAAGTACTCGGTCCCCTCGAAGCGGGTGAGCCGGCGGACGTCGTGGCCCGAGCGGTCGCAGGACCAGAGGTCGTCCTCGGCGGTGAACACGATGCGGTCGCCGTGGACATCGGCCTGGCCGACGTACGGCGCGGCCGCTCGAGCCGAACCGGCCAGCGCGAGGCCGAGGGCGAGGCAGGCCAGCAGACTCTGGCGCGACGAAGATGACGGGACCATGGGAACCTCCTGGGCATCATCCGGGATCGGGTTGGGCGGTGGCGTGGCGGGCGAGCCATCCATACGGAAGCAGCGGCGACGGGTTTCCGCTGCCTGGTCGCGGTCAGGTCGGACGGCCGGCAGACGCGGCGGGTTTCCGCCGGCGGGGGTCGGTCTGCCGATTCATCAAAGAAGCACGATTTCCAGTCATTCCGTGGTATGCTTCAAGCAGGCGTCGTTGTTCCGCGTCGCTCCCCGTCGTCGTGTCCCGCTCCGGAGGCCGCCATGAGTCGTCGAATCTCTTGCCTGTCCGTCACGGTCCTCACCCTCGTCCTCGTCCTGCCGGCCCTGGCCGCCGACGCGGCGCGCGAGCTGCTGCCGCTGCACCCGGGCGCGACCGCGGCCACGGCCACCGTCGAGATCAAGCACCAGGACGCCGGCGGCCTCACCCTCGAGCTCGTCCTCGACGGCCTCACCCGCGAGGCCGTCACCCGCGACGGCCGCAGCTTCACGCGCCTCGATCTCGCCGACGGCGGCAGCGCGGGCGCCGACGGCCAGGCCGCCCTGCCCACCTATTCCCGGCTCGTCGCCCTGCCGGCGGGCGTGGGCGTCTCCGCCCGCGTGGTCGTGCAGGAGACCCGCTCGCTCGGGACGATGACCCTGGAGCCGGCGGCGCCGATCGTCGACCGCGACAAGGCGGCCCCCGCGTTCGACGCCGGCTGGTACGCCGCCGCGCCGGTCTTCGGGCCCGGCGTCAGTGTCGGCGAGCCCGCCCTCATGCACGGCCTGCGCGTGGTGCCGGTCACCTTCCGACCGGTCGGGTACGACCCGGCGAGCGGCGAGGTCACCGTCGCCAGCCGTCTGACGGTCGAGGTCACGTTCGCCGGCCACGACGGCCGCAACGACAAGGCCGCCACGCCGCGCCTGATCCCCGAGTCGTTCGCCACCATGTTCGAGGACGAGGTGGTGGGCTTCGTGCGCGACGCGAGCGTGGCCACCGGACCGGGCACCTACATCCTGATCTGCCCGAACAACCCGGCCGTCGTGAGCATCGTCGAGAGCCTGGCCCAGTGGCGTCGCCGCCAGGGCTACACCGTGCAGGTGGTCACCACGGCCACCACCGGCACCACCAACACCGCGATCAAGGCCTGGCTGCAGGACCGGTACGCGACGGCCGAGCCGCCGCTGGAGTTCGTCACCCTCGTGGGCGACGCCAACGGCGCGATCGCCATCCCGACCTTCCACGAGACCCTCTCCGGCTACGGCGGCGAGGGCGACCACGAGTACACCCTGCTCGACGGCGCGGACGTGCTCTCGGACATCCACATCGGCCGCCTCACGGCCACCAGCACCACCGAGCTGCAGACCATCGTCGACAAGATCGTGCGCTACGAGAGCGATCCCGACCTGGGTGATCCGAGCTGGTTCACCACGGCGGGCCTGACGGGCGATCCGTCCAGCTCGGGCTACAGCTGCATCTGGGTCAACCAGTTCGTCAAGCAGCAGCTCCAGCACCTCGGCTACACGCGGATCGACACCATCTGGGGCGGCAACTTCCTCAGCCAGATGCTCGCCACCATCAACCAGGGCGAGTCGCTCTTCACCTATCGCGGCTACCTGAACATGAGCGGCATGAGCGCGTCGTACATCATGTCCACCACCAACGGCCGCCAGCTGCCGTTCGCCGTGATCATGACCTGCTACACCGGGTCGTTCGAGGGCGAGACCACGGCCCGCAACGAGGCGTTCCTCCGCGCGCCCAACGGCGGCGGCGTGGCCGCGATCGGTACGGCCACCACGGGCACGCACACGCGCTACAACAACTGCATGTTCCTGGGCACCACCAACGGCGTGCTCAACAGCCCCGAGCACCGCGTGGGCCCGTCGCTCACCCGCGGCAAGCTGAACCTCTACAAGAACTACTGGACCAACGAGACCGACCGCGTGTGGATCTGGTCGACCTGGAACAACCTGATGGGCGATTCGGCCACCGAGATCTTCACCGGCGTGCCGGCCGCCATCGCGGTCGCCTACCCGGCCCAGGTGGCGCTCGGCGCCAACGCCCTGCCGGTCACGGTCACGCTCGCCGGCGCGCCCGTCGAGGGTGCGCGGGTGGCGGTCTACCAGGAGGGCCGCGTCCAGAGCTTCGCCTACACCGACGCCGCCGGCGAGGCCGTCATGGACATCGACGGCGCGCTCCAGGGCGACGTGCTCGTCACCGTCACCGGCCGCAACCTGCGTCCGCACCTCGGCCAGGCGGCCGTGGGCACCGTGGTGCGTTCGCTCGACTTCGACGGGGTCACCCTCCAGGAGGTCGCGGGCAACGGCGACCAGCTCGCCAACCCGGGCGAGACCCTGGACCTCGCGGTGCGGCTGATCAACCACGGCACGGCGGCCGTCACGGGCGCGAGCGCCGAGCTGAAGAGCGTGTTGCCGTACCTCACGCTGCTCGACGCGACCGGCGACTACGGCACCGTCCCGGCCGGCGCCACGGCGACCGCGACCTACCGCGTCCGCGTGGAGGCCGACGCGCCCGGCGGCGAGACTCCGGCCCTGCGCCTGGACGCCGTCGCCGGCGGCGACGCCTGGACGAGCCTCGTCGCGCTGCCGATCCACGGCCCGCGCGGAGCGCTGAACAGCCTGGTCTTCGGCGGCCCCGGCGGCACCCTCGACCCCGGCGAGAACGGCACCCTGAACTTCACGCTCGGCAACCTCGGCGACCGCGCGACGTCCGGCGTCACCGCCACGCTCACCTGCGCGAGCCAGTGGATCTCGGTCACCGACGCCACGGGCGCCTGGACCTTCATCCCGGCCGGCGGCGCGGCGGCGCAGACCGGCACCTTCGCCATCAGCATCGCCGCCGATTGCTACCCCGGCCACCTGGCCAGCCTCGAGCTCGCGCTCACGTTCGCCGAGGGCGGCACCCAGGTGCTCAGCTACCCGGTGGTGGTCGGCACGGCCGCGGACGGCGACCCCACCGGGCCCGACGCCTACGGCTACTACGCCTTCGACGACGCCGACTCCGATCCGCTCGCCCCGGACTACGCCTGGGTCGAGATCGCCGGGATCGGCGCCAACACCGGCCTCGCGGACAACGCCAACTGGGCCGACGACACCCGGCAGTTCGACCTGCCCTTCGCGTTCACGTACTACGGCGAGACCTACCAGCGCGTGTCCATCTGCTCGAACGGCTGGCTCAGCTTCGGCGACACCAACATCCGCCTCTACCGCAACTGGACCCTGCCGGCCGACGGTTCGCCCGACGCCATGATCTGCGCCTTCTGGGACGACCTCGCCATGGGTCAGGTCTACACCTACCACGACGCGGCCGAGCACCGATACATCGTGCAGTGGGACGCGTTCCAGACCTCGACGGGCGGTTCGAGCTACACGGGCAACTGCACCTTCGAGATCATCCTCTACGATCCGGTCTACCACCCCACCGACACCGGCGACGGCCTGATCGTGATCCAGTACCAGGACGTCACCGTCTACGGCGACGAGACCACCTACTTCACCACCGGCATCCAGAACCGGGCCCGCGACGTCGGGCTCACCTACGCCTACGGCAACCACTACGCCGGCGGCGCGGCCGCCGTGCAGGCCAACCGGGCCATCGCCTTCCGCACCGTGGTGCCGCAGGCGCAGGGTCAGCTGAGCGGCCAGGTCACCAACGCCTCGGGCGGCGGCACGCCGGTGCCCGGCGCCATCGTCACCGTGCTCGCCAACGGCCGCGCGCTCGCCACCGGCGCCGACGGCCACTACGCGGGCAACGCCCCGGCGGGCACCTGGGACATCGCGGTGCACCACGCGTCCTGCGCGCCCGACACCGCCTACGGCGTCGTGATCACCGAGGACCAGACCACGGTGCTGAACTTCAGCCTCGCCGACATCGGCGGCCCGACCATCGCGAACACCACGCAGCTCGCCGACACCGAGGACACCGGCGGTCCGTACCTCGTGCAGGCCAACATCACCGACCTGACGGGCGTGGCGAGCTACGCCCTGCACTACACGTCCAGCAGCACGGGCGGCCCGTTCACGGTGCCCCTGAGCCTGCTGGACGGCGCGTCCGGCCTGGTCGAGGGGGCGATCCCCGGCCAGCCCGACGGCACCCGCGTGCAGTACTGGCTGACGGCGACCGACGTCCTGGGCAACGGCTCGGTCGATCCGCTCGGCGCCCCGTGGCCCACGTACGCGTTCATGGTGGCGACGGTCACCGAGATCGCCAGCGACAGCTGCGAGACGCCCGACGGCTGGACCGTGAACGCCCAGGGCACGGACACCGCGACCACCGGCATCTGGGAGGACGGCGATCCGATCGGCACCGAAGGCCCCACGACGCCGGTGCAGCCCGAGGACGACCACACGCCGGCGCCGGGGGTCAATTGCTGGTTCACCGGCCAGCACACGCCCGGCGAGACGGCCGGTTTCAACGACGTCGATGGCGGCGTCACGAGCCTGAGCACGCCCATCTACGACGTGGCCGGCTACGGGACCGTGCAGGTGAGCTACTGGCGGTGGTTCTCGAACGATCAGGGCTTCTCGCCGGGCGAGGATCCCTGGGTCGTGCAGGTGTCCAACGACGGCGGCGCGAACTGGACCGAGGTCGAGAACACCGTCGTGTCGAACGCAGCCTGGCAGCAGGTCGCCTTCGTGCTCAACGACCACTACGCCGACCCCTCCCAGCTGCGTCTGCGGTTCCTGGCCGAGGACCTCGGCGGCGGCTCGCTCGTCGAGGCGGCCGTCGACGACCTGCGGATCACCGCCAGCACGGCGGTGGCCGACACCCAGGCGCCGACCGTGACGGTGACCGCGCCGGCGGGCGGGTCGGCGTACACCACCGGCCAGACCCTGCACGTGGCCTGGAGCGCGGGCGACGACGTCGGCGTCGTCCATGCGCGCGTCTGGCTCTCGCTCGACGACGGGGCCACGTACGACCAGCTCCTGGGCGAAGGGCCGCTGTCGGGCACGCTGGACTGGACGGTGGACGTGCCGTTCTTCGAGCCGAGCTACGACTGCCGCGTGCGGGTCGAGGTGCTCGACGGGATGCAACGGTCGGCGAGCGACGACTCGGACCGCTTCACCATCACCGTCGACATCACGGACGTGCCGCCGCCGGCGCAGGTGGGCCTCTTCCAGAACCACCCCAACCCGTTCAACCCGCAGACGGTCATCGTGTTCGACGTGCCCCGGCTGCAGGACGTGCGCCTGCGGATCTACGACGTGCAGGGCAGGCTGGTGCGCACGCTGGTCGCGGGCCCGCAGCCGGCCGGGCGCCACGAGGCGGTGTGGCGGGGCCGCGACGACCACGGCGGCGAGGTCTCGAGCGGCCTCTATTTCTACCGTCTGACCACCGGCGGCCAGGATCTGGTGCGGAAGATGACCTTGCTGAAATAGCGGGTTCGGCCCGGTCCGATCCGGTCGATCAGCAGCCCCGGCCAGCGCTGGCCGGGGCTGGCTTTCGGGCTGCCCGGGGCCAAAACGCTCAAGTCGGGCTGGATTCTGGCCGATCGCTCTCAATAACGATATGTCTCCAGCTATCCGAGGACGCGTATCCATGGTCGCGAACGTCATGAAGCGAGCGAGCCGACCCGAGGCCTCCGCCTCCGGCGAACGCCAGCGCCTGGAGCTGCAGTCCATGCGCAACTGGTACCTCCTGGCGTCGCTGACGGCCATCAGCACGGTCGGCCTGGTCGTCTCGCTGACGCCCGTGCTGTCGCAGAGCATCTCGTCGTTCTGGCCCTGGGCCCGTACCGACCTGGTGCTGCTGGTCGGCCTGGCGGGCTTCACCTTGCTGCTGATCCTGCATCTGACCATGCAGCAGCTCAAGGTCACCCGCATGCGCAACCAGCTGCAGTCGCTCGAGGCCGCGGCCAACGAGCACCAGCGCCACCATGCCGCGCGCCTGCACGCCCTGCTGAACGTCAGCCGCATGATGGGTTCGCTGGCCGACCTCGAGAGCGTCTTCGTCGGGATCACCCAGACCTGCCTGGAGATCTTCGATTGCCAGCGGGCGTCGCTGATGATGGTCGACCCGGACACGGGCCTGCTGATCATGAAGGCGGCGGCCGGGCACGCGGACAGCGAGGACCTGACCGACGTCGGCCAGTCGGTCGGCGAGGGGATCGCCGCGTTCGTCGCCGAGCACAAGCGGTCGATCGTGGTCGACGACCGGGGCCTCAACCGTGAGTTCGCCGATCTGGCCCGGCAGAACGCCAACGTGACCGCCGCCATGGTGGCGCCCATCATCGTCCGCGACGAGCTGGTGGGGGTGCTGAGCATCTGCAGCCACGAGCAGCAGACCCGCTACTCCCAGAACGACCTGAGCGCTCTCGAGGTGTTCGCCGAGAACGCGGGCACCTGCATCCGCCAGGCAGAGCGGGCCGAATGGATGCGCCAGACCATCGCGCGGCACCATCAGTCGGCGCTGCGCAAGCAGCCGGTCTGAGCGACCCGCCGGCCCGAGCGTATCGGGGCGACGGAGCCGGCTGGCGGCAGGCGTCGCGCGGCACGAAAGCCGACCAACTCCCTATGTTATAATTACCTTTTTGACAACTTCTTACCGCGTATTACGTTGAGGCTGGACGACCTCGAGGCTTCCCAATTGTCGCGCGCATCCGGGCCGGTTCAGCCTGCCGGGTCCTGGAGATGCGCAGGACGGGATCCGCCGTGTTCAGGGGTATCGCGACCAAGCTCATCATCTACCTCACCTTGATGGTCATCGTCGTCGAGGGCATCTTCGCCTTTTACGACATCAAGGCGCAGGAGCGCCAGCTGCTGGACGAGATGACCCTCAACGCGGAGCTCGTCTCGAGCACCATGGTCAACGCGACCTGGGATGCGATGCTCGAGGATCGCCGCGAGAAGGTCTACGCGATGATGCGGAACGTCGCCCGCCAGGAGAACATCGACAAGGTGCGGGTGTTCAACAAGACCGGGCGCATCATGTTCTCCACCGGGGGCGACGAGGGGGAGGTCGTCGACACCAGCGCCGAGGCGTGCGACCTCTGCCACGCGGTCGACCAGCCGCTGGTGCAGGTCGACGTGCCGTCGCGCGCCCGGGTCTTCCGGCGCCCCGACCGCGACCGCGTCCTCGGCATGGTGACCCCGATCTACAACGAGCCTTCGTGCAGCCAGGCGGCCTGCCACGCCCACCCCGAGAACATCAGCGTGCTCGGCGTCGTCGACGTGACCATGCCGTTGGCCCGGGTCGACCGGCAGATGGCGGGCCTGCGGTTCCGCTCCTTCCTGCTCGCGGGCGTCTCGGTGCTGGTCCTGTCCGGATTCGTCTTCTTCTTCACGCGCCGCTTCGTGCAGACCCCGGTGCGCAAGCTGATCGCGGCCACCCAGTCGGTCGGCGTTCTCGACGCCGACGAGCCGCTGGGGGTGGCGGCCGACGACGAGATCGGCGACCTCGCCCGCTCGTTCACCGACATGCAGGAGCGGGTGCGGCGATCCAACCACCAGCTGCAGGACTTCAACCTGAACCTCGAACGGCTCGTCGACGAGCGGACCCGGCAGCTGCGGGCGACGGAGCAGAAGCTCATCCAGAGCGACCGCCTCGCCTCGCTCGGCCAGCTCGCGGCCAGCGTGGCGCATGAGATCAACAACCCCCTCGGCGGCGTCATCAACTTCGGCAAGCTGATGCAGCGCCTCGTCGATGACCAGGGAATTCCGCCCGGGCGCGTGGCGGACTTCCGGACCTACCTCGAGCACGTGGTGACCGAGACCAGCCGCTGTGGACGCATCGTACGCGATCTGCTGATCTTCGCCCGGCATTCGACGCCGCAGCGGATTCCCCAGGATTTCAACGCCATCGTCCAGCGCACCGTCTCCGTGCTCCGACACCGGCTGGAACTCGGCGAGGTCGAGCCGGTCCTGCACCTGGACGAACACCTGCCGGAGGTCACCTGCGACGCCTCGCAGATCCAGCAGATCGTCACCAACCTGGTGATCAACGCGGCCGAGGCCATGGAGGACGGGCGGGTGACGATCTGCACCCGGACGGGTCCGGCGCCCGGCAAGATCACCCTCGCGGTGTCGGACACCGGCTCGGGCATCCCGCCGGAGTACCTGTCGCAGATCTACGACCCGTTCTTCAGCACCAAGGGCGAGGGCCAGGGCACCGGACTCGGCCTGGCCGTCGTCTATGGCATCGTGGAATCCCACGGAGGGCAGATCGACGTGGCGACGACGGTCGGCAAGGGCACGACCTTCACGGTCACCCTGCCCATCCAACCGCCGCCCGGCTCGGCGCCGACGTTGCCGGCCAACGGGTCGGTGCGCTGATGCTGCTGTGCCTGCAGCCGTTCGAGCTCATCGCCGAGCCCGAGCTGGGCGCGATGGAGCGGTTCGCCGCCCACCGCTTCGCCTGCGGGATCCGCCGGCTCGAGGCGCTGCCGCTGCCGGATGTGGCGCTCGATCGCCGCCGTGACCAGTTCGACGCCACCGAGGTCCTGCGCACGGCGCTGGCCGCCTGCCCGGATGACGCGGCACGGGTGCTCGCGGTCACCGAGCGCGACCTCTGCATCCCCATGCTCACGTTCGTGTTCGGTCAGGCCCAGCTCGACGGCAAGGCCGCCCTGCTCTCGCTGGCCCGCCTGCGGCCCGAGTTCCACGGTCTGGCGCCGAACCAGGAGCTGCTGCGGGCCCGGATCCGCAAGGAGACCCTGCACGAGCTCGGGCACACCTTCGGACTCTTTCACTGCACCGACGCCGGCTGCGCCATGGCGCTGTCCGTGAACGTCGCGGGCATCGACGCCAAGCAGGACGCGCTCTGCGACGATTGCGCCGTCCGGCTCGAGGATCGGATCGCAACCCTGGGCCTGCGGTCCGTACGACCAAGGAGTGAAGCATGAACAGCCACTGGAAGATCCTGGTGGTCGACGACGAGATCGCCATGCGGGAATCGCTCGCGGCGTGGTTGCGCGAGGACGGCTACACGGTGGACACGGCGGCGTCGGGCCGTGAGGCGCTCGAGCGGGCGCGCCAGACCGCGTACGACATCTACTTCATCGATCTCAAGATGCCCCCGGGCATCAACGGCATCGAGACGATGATCGAGCTGCGCCGGTTCCAGCCCGACGCGACCGTCGTCGTCGTCACGGCCTACGCGACGGTCGACACCGCCATCAGCGCCATGAAGGAGGGCGCCCAGGAATACATGGTGAAGCCCTGCAACCCCGAGGAGGTCTCGGCGTTCGTCGCGCGGGTCATCAAGCTCAAGAACCTGCAGCGGGAGAACCTCTACCTGCGCAAGAAGCTCAGCCGGCAGTACACCTTCCAGGACATCATCAGCAAGTCGCCGCGCATGCATGAGATCTTCGAGCTGGTGCGGGCGATCACCAGCCAGCGCAGCACGGTCCTGATCCAGGGCGAGAGCGGCACCGGCAAGGAGCTCATCGCGCGCGCCATCCATCACGCGGGCGACCGCTCGGCGCGGCCGTTCGTGGGGGTGTCCTGCGCGGCCCTGGCCGAGACGCTGCTCGAGTCGGAGCTCTTCGGCCACGAGAAGGGTTCGTTCACCGGGGCGATCGCCCGCAAGCGCGGCAAGTTCGAGGTCGCGGCCGGCGGCTCGATCTTCCTCGACGAGATCGGCGACATCTCCCCCAAGCTGCAGATGGACCTGCTGCGGGTGCTGCAGGAGCGCAAGTTCTTCCGCCTCGGCGGCACCGACGAGATCGCCATGGAGGCGCGGGTCATCGCCGCGACGAACCGCAACCTCCAGGAGGCGGTGGAGGCGGGGACCTTCCGCGACGATCTCTTCTACCGGCTCAACGTCATCAACATCCGGATCCCGCCGCTGCGCGAGCGTCGCGAGGACATCCCCTTGCTGGTGGAGCACTTCATCGGCCGCCTGGCCATCGAGACGGGCAAGCCGGTGCGGGAGGTGTCGCGGGGAGCCCTCAAGCTGCTCATGGACCACGAGTGGCCCGGCAACGTGCGCGAGCTGGAGAACGCGCTGGAGCGTGCCATCGTCACCGCGCACGGCGAGGTGCTCGAGGTCGACAACTTCGACTTCCTGGCCTCCTCGCCGCACCGGCACCAGCCGTGGGAGGTGCCGGGCGACGTGCCGCTGTCCGAGCTAGAGCAGCGCGCGGTGATGGCCGCCCTCGAGCGCTCCGACGGCAACATCAAGGCGGCGGCGATCGCGCTGGGCGTGGACCGGTCGACGCTCTACGCGAAGCTCAAGAAGTACGGCGTCCCGCGCCGGAACTGAGCTCAGGCGTCGAGGCAGACCCGGCCCCAGATGCCGTCCCAGTCGGCGTCGGGATAGGCCTGCATCAGGTCGTCCACGGGTACGCCGCCGTCGGCCAGGACGGGCTGGGCGGGATCCGCGCTCAGCGATCGTTGCAGCGACTCCAGTTCCCGCAGCATCCAGACGGCGGCCTCGCGCCCGCGCAGCAGGTGCGCCACGGCCGGCGCGGGGCCGTCCGGCCGCAGGTGGCAGAGCCAGCCGTGCTCGAGGCTGCCGACGGCGACGACGGTGCCGGCCAGCGGGGTGAGGATCCGCGTCCGGCAGCGTCCGCGCTGCACGGACGCCAGCGGATCGCCGAGCTCCAGCCGGCTGCCCACCCGGGGTGGTTCCAGGTGGTCGGGGCGGCCGAGGCAGCGCAGCAGGAGGTCGTCGCAGCCGACGGCGAACGTGCCGTCGGCGCGCGGCTCGACCCAGGTGTGGCCGCGGTGGTAGAGCCGATCCTCGGACACGCCGAGGCCCGTGGGGGCGGGCGCGTCGCCGACGGCGGCGCCGGCGGCGTGGCCGGCCGGGTCGACGCAGGCGCGGTGCCGGGCGCAGGTGCCGCAGTCGAAGCCGTGGTCGCAGAGGCGGCCGGCGTCCGCGCCGTCGAGGTCGTGCCGGCAGCGGCGACGGTCGTCCGGCAGGTCGTGGAAGGTCTCCTGCCATGCGATGGCCGCGGCGCGGCGCTGCCGCAGATCCCGCCGCCACCGCCGGACGGCCAGCGCGACCGAGGCCGCGACCACCAGCACGACCGTGTAGAAGATCCCCAGGAACACGAGGTGCCCGAGGTCCCAGTGGAACTCATAGGCCGACGGAATCATGACGCGGTGCCTTTCGAGATGCCCGGCAACTCCCGCTCGCGCGGGAACAGCGACAGGTAGCGGAACGAGACGGAGTAGACGATCACGCCGTAGGCCACGACGCCCAGCAGCACGGCCCATTCGGACAGCGACGGCCAGTACACCATGAAGCTGTCGAACGAGAACGTGGGCAGCGACTGCGTCTGCAGCGTGACCACGAGGCGGTTCAGCGCCACCCCGACGCAGGTCAGCAGCCCCCCGGCCAACAGCCAGGGGGTCGTCGCCCGGCGTCGGCGGTTCAGCAGGATGCTCGCCGGCAGCAGTCCGAACACCGTCAGCTCGAGCAGCAGCAGCCACATGCCGAACATCTCGTTGCGGTAGAACTCGGCCGCGTCGAAGCCCAGCTGCGGCAGGGTGACGAAGATCCACACCACGGTGTCGAGGAGCTTGGCGACCACGTACACCGACAGCATGATGCCGGAGATCCGCCCCAGCTCGACGAGCACCCGGCGGTCGACCAGCTGCTTGCGCGACAGCCGCGAGACCGTCATCACGATCAGCATGATGAAGGACGGTCCGGCGGCGATCGCCGAGAGGATGAACAGGAAGAACGTGGTCGGCCAGATGCCGACGCCCTCGCGGAAGGCGAACGGACGTCCGTTGAGCACGCCGAACATGCCGCCGAGGGAGCCCTGGTGGAAGAACGAGAGGAAGGCGCCGACGCCGGCGAAGACGACCATGATGCGGTGCAGATTGAACTCGAGCACCAGGAACGACGGGATGCCCCGCAGCCGGCGGTTCTTCAGGATGATCGGCACGTACTCGATGCAGAGGACCAGCAGGTAGCAGGTGATGCAGAAGGTGACCTCGGTGAGCATCGAGTGCACGTTCGCATGCCAGAACGCGAACCAGGCGCGGATGGGCTGCCCGACGTCGATGGCCAGGGTCACGAGGGCGCCGCTGTAGCAGACGAACCCCACGATGACCGCCGTGTAGAGCACCTGCTCCATATCGTGCCGACGCAGGAGGTAGGTCAAGAAGCCGAGGAAGAACGCGCCGGCGCCCAGGGCGATGATCGTCAGGTCGAAGATGATCCACAGGCCGAAGGCGAAGCGGTTGTCCATGTTGGTGTGGTAGAGGCCGTCGGCGAACATCCGGAAGGCGGCCGCCGCTCCCCAGGCCGCCAGGACGACCCAGGGCAGCAGCCAGAGGGCGAAACGCCAGAACTCCGTACGCACGGCGCCGCGCGCGATCAGGCCCCTATCCATGATGGGTCGCCTCCGGAAGCACCCGCCGCTCGGCGCGCAGAGGCTCGAGGCGGCTCTGCCCGAGGCGCCGCACCCATTCGTGGTCGGAGCGGTAGTAGACCTTGGGCTCGGTGCCCAGGGATTCGAGCAGGCGGAACGTGGTCGGACCGGCGACCAGACGCGCCACCTCGGAGCGTGGATCCAGCAGGTCGCCGAACGTGATCGCACCCATGGGGCACGCCTCCGCGCAGGCGGGCACGTACTCGCCCGGCCGCAGCTCGCGCCGACCCTCGGCCGCCGCGCGTTCGCGGGCCCGGTCGAGCCGGCCGTGGCAGAGGTTGCACTTCTCGGCCACGCCGCGCATGCGCGGCGACACGTCGGGGTTCAGCGTCGCCTCCATGCCCTCGGGCCAGATCGGGTCGTACCAGTTGAAATAGCGCGCGTGGTAAGGGCAGGCGGCCATGCAGTAGCGGCAGCCCATGCAGCGCTCGGGGATCTGGCCGACGATGCCGGTCTCCGGATCGAGCTGCACGGCGGTCACCGGGCAGACATGGATGCACGGCGCGTGCTCGCAATGCTGGCAGGGGATGGGCACGTGCACGAAGCGCTGCGCCGGGAACGGCCGTCCGTTGCCGACGCGGTAGACCTTCATCCAGGTGAGCCCGCGGCTCTCGGCCGCCGGGACCGGCGGGACGGCCACGTTGTTCTCCACCGCGCAGGCCACCATGCAATCGCCGCAGCCGGTGCAGCGGTCGAGGTCGATCACCATCACGTATTGCGACGGCTTGCGGATACGGTCAGCCACGTGGCACCTCCTCGAGCGCCGCGGGCTCGACGCGCCAGATCGGGCGTTCGGCGGCGGCGGTGAGCATCAGGATGTCGGAAGCGCCGGCGGCGGGATCGCCCAGGTCCGCCGGAGAGGGGCCGACGGCGACCTGCACGACGCCGGGCATCACCGCCTCGTCGCACACCACGGTCACCTGCAGGCGGCCGCGGGGCGTGGCGAGCGCGGCGGCAGCGCCGTCACGCAGGCCGCAGGCGGCCGCGGTGGCGGGATTGACGTGGGCCCGGCCGCAGCCGGCGTGCAGATGGGCCTCGCGGTAGAGCTTGTTGACCACCGGGGGCACGGGGCCGCCGCCGGCGAGGCCTTGCCGGCCGCGGGCCATCAGGACCAGCGGGAAGCCGTCCGTCGGCGCCGTGGTCGCCGGAAGGCGGCCGTCCGCCAGCTCCCGGAAGCGCGGCGCGAGCGAACCGTCCGCGCCGAGCAGGCGGACCGGCCGGCTCGCCAGGCTGCCCGTCGGGTCCTCGCTCCAGCAGCCGCCGCGGTCGAGCAGTCGTACGAGGTGATCGGCGGTCGGCAGGTTCGCGACCGGCAGCGTGCTCCCGTCGGCCGGATCGAAGACCTCGCCGCGGCCGCGGGCGTGCAGGGCGCCGGCCCGCCGCCGCAGCAGGTCGGCGTGGCGGCGGCTGCCCGGAAGGTCGGCGCGCGTGCCGCCGGCCGCCGCCGCCAGGCGATCCAGCAGGTCGGCCGGATGGGCGATGCCGGCCGGGGCGGCGGCGATCGCCGGGGCGACCATGTAGGTGGTCCGGGGGGCCAGGGCCCGTGCCGGGACGTCGTCCGACCACTCGCCGGGCGCCTGCACGGGCAGCACGAGGTCGGCGGCCGTGGCCGCGCCCGACGCGAACGGCGACAGCGCGACCAGCATGCGGTCCGGTCCGGCCAGCTTGCGACGCAGGAGGTCGGCGGGGATGGCCGCGCCGGGCGCCGCGCCATCGACGATCAGGAGCTCGAGCGAGCCGTCCGGCAGGTCCCGCAACGAACGCGCCGACGGGGCGTCCGGCTCGGCGAAGATGCCGCCGAGATCGTGGCGCAGGACGGCGGCGCCGCGCCCGCCCACCGCTCCCAGCAGCAGGTTCAGACCCCAGATCGCGGCCTCTTCCTCGCGTCCGAGCGGGCCACCGCCCGGGTCGCCGCCGCCGACGGCGAGGGCGCGCCGCGCGGACGCCAGGCGGTGGGCCGTGGCGACCAGGTCCCGGGGTTCGCAGCCGGTCGCCGCCGCCGTATCCCGGGGCGAGAAACGGCGGACGAGGTCGCGGTAGCCCGGGTGGGGGCCGGCCTCGAGATCGCCGATCCGGGCCAGCGTGCTCGCCGGCACGAGGTCGTCGGCCAGCAGCACGTGGGCCAGTCCGAGGGCGAGGACGACCTCGCTGCCGGGACGGACAGGGAGCCAGCGATCGGCCAGCGTCGCGGTGACCGAGGTGTTGCTCTCGACCTGGATCAGCTCGGGCGCGTGATCGCCGCGAAGGCCCGCCGCCGGACCGCCCCCGCGCCAGCCGTCGTGGAGGGCCGCGCCGAAGCTGATCACCACATCGGCCCGGGCGAGGTCGGCGCCGGGGACGGTGTCCTGCGGCCCGACGAGTTCCGGCAGCGTCGCGGCCGCGAGCTCGCGGCCGTCCGGCAGGGTGAGGTAGCGGCCGCCGCCGAGCCGGGCCAGGAACTCGCGCTGGAGCGTGGAGAGGGCGCGTCCGGGTCGCAGATCCAGGATGCCCACGCGGTCGAGCGCGCCCGCGTCACGCAGCCGCCGCAGCCGATGGCCGACGTCGGCGATGGCGAGGTCCGTGTCTTCCGGCCGCCAGGCGGGGGCGCGGTCGGGCGCCGTCACGCGACGCTGCGCGCGGCGGATCCGCGCCGGATGGAAGCGGATCTGGGCGAGGCCGAGTCCCGCGGGGCACACGCACCCGCCGCTGACGGGGTGGCCGGGGACGGCCCAGGCCGACACGGGCAGATCGCCGATCAGGCGCGCCTTCAGCCCGCAGCCGGCCGGACAGAGCGTGCAGGCGCTGTACCGCCAGCCCTGCGGTCCCCGCGGCGGGCGGGCGATCCAGGACCAGTTCTGGGTCCAGATCGCCGCATCGTCGAGCAGCTTCCAGGGCAGGGGAGAGGCGATCATCCCGACGGTGGCGCCGCCGCAGAACTTCAGGAAATTGCGTCGTGTCTGGGTCATGGTTCTGGCTTCCGGATCCTCGAGGTGTCGAGCCTATTTGTGGCACATCAGGCAGTGGTCGGCGACCCCGCGCCTGGCGTGGCAATCGGTGCAGTCGCTCATCTTCATCGAGTCGGATTCCCGTGGCCCGCCGCCGGCGATGCGCGGCCCCCAGATCCGACGGCTGTACGTGCTGATCCGGTTGTACTCGTAGACCGGCAGGCTGGTGCTGGCGCCGATGTCGCCATGGCAGCGGCTGCAGGCGATCGCGGCCAGCTTCACGTGGGCCGCATGCGAGAAGTAGACGTTCTGCGGCTGCCGCGACGACACCAACCAGGGGATCGGCCGTCCGGTGGACACGTAGTCGTCGACGAGCCGCTGTTCGTCCGGCGAATCGCCCTGCGTCTCCGTGTGGCAGTCGGCGCAGCCTGCGAGGTCGGGCAGGCCGGCGAAGCTGCCATCGTCCCGCAGCCGGTGGCAGTCCTGGCAGGCGAGGCCGGCGTCGTCCGTGTGCAGGACGTGGTTGAAATCCAGGGGCTGGGCTTCGCGGCCGTACAGGAGCCGGGGAAGCAGCAGCCAGCCCACGGCGAGTCCGGCCGCCAGGCCGGCGGCGACGGCCAGCCGTCCGCCGAGGCGCCGGCGCGGGGAGCGGTCGCCCGTGGTCTCGTGGGTGGAGGTCACCGCGGAATCCTCCTGTCGTGCCGCGCGAAGAAGGTCGTGTGGAGGCGATGGAGGGTGGCGCTGTCGACGAGGTCGGCGAGCCGGCCGCGGGGCCGGCCTCCGTCCTGCATCACGGCCCCGGTCTCGGGCTGGGGTCGCGTGACGTGGTCGTGGACGAAGACGGACAACCGATCGCACTCGCGGTCCATCCAGGCTCGCGCCGCCTCGCCCCGGAGCAGCCCCGTCTCGATGGGCTCGGTGACGTCGTCGGGACGGGCCGGCGGACAGAGTCCCTCGAAGAGCCATCCGCGCCCGTAGGGGTCGCGCACCACCTCGGAGGGGTCGACCACCAGATGGGTGTTGAGCTCGGTGCAGCGCATGGCGTTGGGAAAGGCGAAATCGAGCACCGCGCCGCCGACGGACAGGCGGACCACCGGCCGGCATTCGTCCCGATGGTAGGGAAAGGACACGGCGTCGATGCGGCCCAGGGCCCGCGTGACGAACGCATCCAGGCCCACGTGGCACGTCCGACCGTCGCCCCGATCGAGCCACATGTGGTTGGGGGCGAAGGCCAGGGTCGCCGGCATCGGGACGGATTCGAGGCACAGGTCCGCCGTAGGGTCCGAGTCGGTCGATCCGGTGGCGTCGGACCGGGGATCGGCCACCGAGAGGAAGAGCGGACAGAAGCGGTGACCGCCGTCGGCGCAGCGGGACATCGTCGTGCGGTTGCACGGGATCAGCTTGCGCACCGGGGCCAGCTCGCAGTAGTGCGCGTCGGTCACGCACAGGTGGGGGCACTCGACGCCGTCGGGGACCGCGTCGCCGTGCTCGCCGAGCAGCGCGCAGCGGCGGAAGTCGGGTCCGGAGCAGCGTTCGAGGGTCGGGGCCAGGCCGCCGAGCGGAATCATGGCGCGCCGGTCGAGTCCGCAGAACTTGACGTTCTTCTTGCGCAGGAATGGACACTGCATGGCCTCGTCTCCTTCCACGTGCGGGTCACCACCGGCCCCAAAGCAAGGGTGGGACCACTCGGCGCCCGCCACGCCCACGTGCTTCCGGAAGCCCGCCAGCGCCTGCCAGGATCGACTCCGACGAGCCGCCTCGCCGCGCGGCGTCGGTCGCCGCGTGTGGAAGATCGCGACGGCGTGTGGGAATCTCCGACACGGCATCGCCCGGTCGCGCGTGCGGGCATGGTCACGGCGATGCCGATGGCCACGTAACCCGTTGATGAACAGCCTTCTATGGTGGTGAAGGGAAACTGGCAGGCCGCGTGCAATGGGGAGAGGTGAAACGACGCAACGCTTCCTGTTCCCCGGCGCGAGGAGAGACCCATGGACACCAGCACGATGACCTTCCAGGAACTCCTGTTCCACGGCCACTGGCACCTCGTCGGCGCCGCTCTCTTCCTCCTCTTCCTTGGCGTGTTCGTCCATGAGGCCGTCAAGGAAGCCCTCGCCGTCCGTCGACAGGGACACGCCGCGGTGGCTCACGGAACCCGCGGGCCGCTGCTCCACGACGCGCAGCTCGGGCACATGATGGCCGATGGCGGCGAACCGGTGGCCGACGCCGGTCAGACGCCGCGGAAGCCGGACGAGACGCACGACCACGAGTGAGGATGAGCGGAGCGGACCGCCAGGCGAGACCATGCCCGGGGGCCGGCGGGACACCCGCCGGCCCCCGAGCTGTCGGACGTCACTTCAACATCGTCACCCGCCGCGTCGCCAACCGCCCCGCCGCCTCGATCCGCACGACGTAGACCCCGGCCGCCGCCACACGCCCGGTCCGATCCCGCCCGTCCCAGACGAAGCGGTGGGCGCCGGCCTCGTGGTGGCCCCGGGCGAGCGTGCGCAGCCGCCGTCCACGCAGATCATGGATCGCGACGGTCAAGGGACCGGCGACGGGCATGGTGAACGCGATCTCGAGCCGCGGGTTGAACGGGTTGGGCCAGACGGTCAGCGCGGATGCCGGCGGCGGCTCGTCGGGCGCGGTGACGGGATCGCCGCACGGCGGCGCCCAGGTCTCGAAGAACTGGTAGCCCTCGACCACGGGGTAGCCGTCGATCAGGTGCAGGCGGCCCGGGCGCGAGGGGATCAGCCCGACCACGGCCGGCGGGTCGCTCAGGAGGTCCACGGCGAGGACGCCCAGGCCGCCGAGGTAGAGGACGTCGCCCCGGCCGCCGATGCACGCGGGGCCGTACGGCCACAGCGGCGAGCCGTCGGCATGTTCCCAGACCAGGCGCACCGAGGTGGGGACCCCGTCCTCGATCGTCAGCATCTCGTAGCCGTAGCGGTCGATCCCGAGGATGCCGAACCAGGAGATGCCGCCGTCCCAGCTCGCGAGGCCGCCGTAGCGATAGGCGGCGGTCGCGGGCAGGTCGGTCAACTCGACCGGCTCGAAGACGTCGCCGACGTTCCAGGCCCGCAGCTGATCGCCGGCCTCGACCGCGAACAGCAGGTCGTCGTAGGTCAGCATCGCGTCGAACCCGACTGAGGTCAGCGTGGTGTGCTCGACGAGGAAGGTCACCGCGCCGCCGGCCGTCAGGCGCCAGGCGTAGAGGTCGTCGTCGATGCCGCAGGTGAAGAGGACGTCGTTGCCGAAGGCGGTGGCCAGGAAACGGTAGCAGACGGTGGTGGAGCGGAGCACGGGCTGCGCGGGGGCGCTCACGTCGTAGACGAGGATGCGTCCGCCCTCGGCCGCCAAGCCGGCCCCCGAGCCGGCGATCACGACCAGCGGGCCGGATGCGAAGATGCCGCGGCAGGTCACGTGTTCGGGCAGGGCGATCTCCGCGCGCAGGACCGGCGCCGAGGGATCGGCGAAGTCGACGATCGACAGGCGGTAGCCGTTGGTGCGGCAGAGCAGGGAGCCCGCCAGGACGTCGTGGTCGGCGGCGTCGAGGTCGCCGTCCTGCAGCCCGCCCAGGGGCGTCGGCAAGGGTCCGGGCGAGCCGAGCCTGACGCTCTCCAGCGACGCCGACCCCGTCGTGCACATGATGACGGGATCGGTGAACGCGTGCAGGCAGCCCCGGGCCGTCACGGCCTCGACGATCGGGTCGTTCCACGCCTGGCGTCCGAGGTCGATGGGGTTCGCCGGATCGGTCACGTCGAAGCGGGCCAGCACCCCGCCGGCAGCGATGTCGCAGCCGGTCAACCAGAGCCTCCCATCCACCACGGCGCCGCCGGCGAACCAGCCGCCGGCGATCGTCGGCAGCGGCCGCAACATCGGCGCCGTGGGATCGGTCGCGTCGACGAGGACCGCGGCGTCGCCGTCGGCATCGACGAGGAGTCCGAGCCGGCCGTCCCAGGAGACGGTGCGGCTCGTCCAGGGCAGGTCGACGGTGCCCAGGATCTGGACCGACATCGGATCGATCACGTGCGCCTGGGCGGGCGAGGTCGTCTGCACCAGCGCGAGCGTGCCGGCGCCGTGGGCCCCGCCCGGGGCCAGGCCGGGCAGCGCGAGGGAGTCGACGAGGGCGGGGACGGGGCCGGCGAGGTCGAGGATCAGGAGGCGGTCGGCGCCCCGGCTGGTGATCAGGCGATCGCCCGCCACGGCGACCAGGCGCGGGCTGCGGGTGACGAGGATGGAATCCACGGCCGCGGGCGTGCCGTCCACCATGGCGTGGACCATCACGCCGAGCTCGCCGACGGCGGCGAAGATGCGGTCGCCGTGGACCGCGAGCTGGCTGAACGCAACGCCGTGGTCGGGCGCGAGCACGCCGCCGAGCCGGGGTACGCCGTCGGCGTCGACGTGCCAGCCCTGCAGCTGGTAGAGCGAGCGGATGGCGCAGAGGTCGTCCCCCACGGCCACGAGCGAACGGTAGGAACCGCTGGGGGGGGTCGAGGCGAAGGGGAGCGGCACGCCGGTGTAGTCCGCGCAGGGGTGCGGCTGGGCGAGGACCGCGGGGGCGATGAGGACGACGACCGTGAGGGCGATCACGAGGCGCATGGCAACCTCCTCAGGAGAGTGGAGGTCGATGATACCACGTGATCAGCGGCGGCGATAGCTCCGCCGTCGTCGCCGCCGGCTCAGACGCCGTCCGCCGCGGCGATGGCGGGGAACAGACGGCTGTCGGCGAGCGCCTCCTTGAGCACCATCGTGGCCGCGCCGACCGCGACCGACCGCGGCCCCAGCTCGCTCGTGCGCAGCTCGGCGGCCACGACGAGGCTGACGAGGGTGCGCCGCCGGACGGTCTCGCGCAGGGGTTCGAGCAGCAGCTCGCCGAGGCGGGCCAGGTCGCCACCGAGGACCACCATGGCGGGGTTCATGAGGTTCAGCAGGCCGGCCACGGCGATGCCCAGGTGCTCGGCCGCCTCGGTGACCACGCGGTAGGCCAGAGGATCGCCGGCCAAAGCGGCTGCCTCGAGGTTGGCGATGGTCAGGGGCCGGTTCGCGAGCGCGCTGTCGGGGTGTCCGGGCAGGAGCTCGGCGGCTCGGTCGACCAGCGCCTGGGCGCCCACCAGGGTCGCCAGGCAACCCCGCAGGCCGCAGACGCACAGCTTGCCCTGCGGGGCGATGGCCAGGTGGCCGATCTCGCCGGCCACGCCGGTGGAACCGCGGTAGACCTCGCCGTCGATGACGTAGCCGCAGCCGATGCCCGTGGCCAGCTTGATGTAGGCGAAGTCGCCGACGCCGCGGCCCGCGCCCCACCAGTGCTCGGCGAGGGCGCCGAGGTTGGCGTCGTTGTCGACCATGAGCGGGGCGCCGAGGCGATCGCTCAGGTCGTCGAGGCCGAGCTTGCCGCACCAGTCCGGCATGACGACCGCGGAGAGACGATCGGGATGCGAGGGATCGACCGGGCAGGGAACGGCCACGCCGATCCCCACGAGCGGCCGGCCATCGGTGCCCTCGGCGAGGCAGGCGCGGCAGAAATCGTCGATCAGCGTCCGCGTGCCGACCGGGTCGGTGCGGGCGGGGTGCTCGCGGCTCCGCCAGGCGAGCACGCGTCCGCGCAGGTCCGTCAGGGCCACGCCCACGTGGGCCGCGCCCATCTCGACGCCGAGGATCACGGCCGCCTCGTCGTGGAACTCCAGGATGATGGGCCGGCGGCCGCCGCGCGACTCGCCCACGCCCACCTCGGCGATCAGGCCGGTGGGCAGGAGCTCGCCCACCACCTCGGAGACCGTCGAGCGCGACAGCTGCGCCTGCTGGGCGATCTCGGCCCGGGAGATCCGGCGCTGCTGCCAGATGAGGCGCAGGACCGCGTCGGCGAGGGGGCGGGGTCGGTCGGGATCTTCCCGACGGACGCCCTTCCATTTCAGTCCGTGGTCTGCCAAGCCGGCGTCTCCCGCGGTTGGAGGTTGGAAGCTGGGACCAATCTAGCGGGCGTCGGGTGGGATTTCCACGAATACCATCGGTTGTGCCCACGCGATCGCATCCGGTCCCCCGCGTGCGACCTCCCGAGCGTGGAAACCCACACCATCCGCCATTCGAACTGGCAGCCGCCCTTCTGCTCCAACCAGGGCTGTAAGTACCGCGACGACGTTCACCACGGCCGCCGCGACAAGAGCGCCGGCGTCTCCTGGCGCCAGACCCAGCCGAGACGGATCCAGCGGTACCTCTGCGAGCATGGCGGTGCCTCCTTCGGTGAGGGCCGGGACGTGCGCTCCGACGGCGAGGCCATACCGATCCCGGGCATGGTCGGCCAGGCCGCGTCCTACGATCCGGGGCGGGCGACGCCTTGCACGGCGTCATCCGTCCGGTGGTCGCCGTGCCCTTCGGCGTGCGGCGGATCGACCGGGGGGCCGCCCTCGCTCAGCCCACCAGGGCCGCCGGATCCTGCCGGTAGAACAGCCGCAGCTGCTCGTACAGCTCCGGGTGCAGGCGCCGCAGGGCCGCGGACTTCTCGAAGAACGTCTCGGTGGCCACGGCGAAGAACTCGGCGGGGTTCGTCGCCCCGTAGGGATCGAGCACCGTCGGCCGCCGCCGGTGGATGTCGTCCAGTAGGTGGGCGTATTCGGCGCCCAGGACGCGGGCCCAGGCCACGTACATCGAGGCGCGCGGCAACGCGGGGGCGCCATCGCCGATGCCGGCCTCGTTGTCGAGCTGGTGGGCGAACTCGTGCAGCACGACGTTGTGGCCGTCGTGGATGTCGGCGGCGCCGGCCACCACGTCGTCCCAGGACAGCACGACCACGCCGCGGGCCCAGGACTCGCCCAGGCGCGCCTGCGCGCCTTCCTCGACGGTGCCGTCGGGCCGGCGGCGCGCCACGTGGGAGACGTACGCGTGGGGATAGACGAGGATCGTGTCGAGGTCGGGATAGAACTCCGTGTCCCGGTGCAGGAGCAGGATGCAGGCCTGGGCGGCGATGGTCACCTTGATCTCGTCGGTGATGGTGAGTCCGCCGCAGCCCTCGAAGATCTTCTCGTCGAGGAAGATCTGCATCTTGCCGAAGAGCTCGTGGTGGTCGGCGTCGTCGAGCAGGGCCACGAGCGGCACGCGGCGGGCCAGGATATCGGACCAGGCGGCGGGCGGCTCGGCCTGCATGAGCTGGGCGCGTCGGCGTCGGCGGTGTCCGAACATGGCGGGCCTTCCCGGTTGTCGCCGGCCGGCGACGGCATCAATGGATGGACACCGCGCCCGACTTGACCTTGCCGCCGAGCAGCAGCACGAAGGGCAAGAACCCGACGAACGCCATGGTGAGGATCCAGAACACGTCGTTGTAGGCCATGACCATGGCCTGGCCCTGGATCTGGCCGTCGAGCGCCCGCCAGGCCAGCTGCTGGGCCGTGGCGGGGTCGACGCCGGCCGCCTGGCCCAGTCCGTGCGACATCGAGGCCACCCGCTCCTGCAGCGCCAGGTTGCCGGGCGTCAGATGCTCCACCAGGTGCAGCCGGTGCAGCTGGGAGTGCCGCGCGAGGATGGTGGACGACAGCGCGATCCCCACCGAGCCGCCCTCGTTGCGCAGCAGGTTGAAGAGGCCGGTGGCCTGGCCCATCTGCTCGGGCCGCAGGCCGGCGAACGCGATCGTGGTCAGTGGCACGAATAGGAAGCCGAGGCCGAAGCCCTGCAGCAGGCGCGAGCTGGTGACGTACCAGAAATCGACGTCGACGTACACGTGCTGCAGGATCCACAGCGACCAGATGTTCATCATCGCGCCGAAGAGGACCAGCAGCCGCATGTCGACCCGGCCGATCAGGTTGCCCACGAAGGCCATCGCCAGCAGCGACATCAGGCCGCCCGGCGAGAGCACCAGACCGGCGAGCGTGGCCGTATACCCGAGCACGTGCTGCACGAACAGCGGCAGCATGGTGAACGAGCCGTAGAGGCCGAAGCCGAGCAGGAACATGAGCATGGTGCCGACGAAGAAAGGCCGGCTCCTGAACACCCGCAGGTCGACGAGCGGGCGGGTCGCCGTGAACGAGCGCCAGATGAACAGGGCCAGGCCGACGGCGGTGGTCAGCGCGAGGATCTGGATGAGCGGGCTCGCGAACCAGTCGTAGCGCTGGCCGCGGTTGAGCAGGACCTCGAGGCTGCCCAGGCCGATCGCGATGAACACGAAGCTCAGGAAGTCCACCCGGCCCTGGGGGCGCTTGAGGTACGCGGGGTCGACGATGAACAGCAGGCCGAGCAGCACGCCCAGGATCCCCAGCGGGGCGTTGATGTAGA
The DNA here is from genome assembly GCA_041390065.1 of Candidatus Krumholzibacteriia bacterium. Lineage (GTDB taxonomy): Bacteria > Krumholzibacteriota > Krumholzibacteriia > LZORAL124-64-63 > LZORAL124-64-63 > Glo-17. The sequence continues at coordinate 544,629 of JAWKQQ010000005.1, read as the reverse complement.
AGACCCAGCGCCAGCCGATGGTGTCGGTGATGTAGCCGCCGAGGGTGGGCCCGATGATGGGCCCGAAGATGACGCCGACGCCGAACAGCGCCATCGCCTTGCCGTGCTCCTGCTTGGGGAACGACTCCAGCAGGATGGCCTGCGACATGGGCACCATGGCGCCGCCCGCCAGGCCCTGCAAGACGCGCATGCCGATCAGCATGGGCAAGGAGAGCGCCGCGCCCGAACCGATCGACGCCAGGGTGAACACCACCAGGCAGGTCAGGTACGACCGCTTGCGCCCGAAGTAGTTGCCCAGCCAGCCGCTCAACGGCAGGATGATCGCGTTGGCCACGAGGTACGAGGTGATCACCCAGGTGATCTCGTCGACGCCGGCGGAGAACGTGCCCTGGATGTGCGGCAAGGAGACGTTGGCCACCGACGTGTCGATGACCTCCATCAGGGTGCCGATCATCACCGTCGCGGCCACCAGGAACTTGTTCGGGACCGCGCGGACCACCGGAGCGGTGTCGGACATCAGCGTGACCCGGGCGCCTGGGTGTCGACGGTGACCTGGGCCGACAGGCCGAGGCGCAGCCGGGCCAGCAGCGGGTCGTCCGGCGCCAGCGCGATCCGCACCGGCAGCCGCTGGACGATCTTCACCCAGTTGCCGCTCGCGTTCTCGGGCGGCAGCAGCGCGAAGGCGGCCCCGGTGCCGGCGGCGAAGCCGGCCACCGTGCCCTTGAACTCATGCCCCGCGACCGCATCGACCTCCACGGTGACGGGCTGGCCCACCTCGATCCTGGCGAGCTGGGTCTCCTTGAAGTTGGCGTCGATCCAGAGGTGCTCGCCGCTGAGCGGCGCGATCCGGCAGAGGGGCTGGCCGGCCCCCACGACCTGGCCCGGCTGGGCCGACTTGTCGGCCACGATGCCCGCCGTCGGGGCGGTGATCGTGCAGTACTCGCGCCGCAGCTGCGCCTCGGCCAGCTGGGCCCGACTCTTGGCCACGGCCTTCTCGTCGACGGCGAGCCTGGCGCGGGCGGCCAGGAGCGCCTTTTCGGCCGCGGTCGCCCGGGCTTCGGCCACCTCGGCGGCCGTGGTGGCCTGCTCGGATTGCCGCTCGGGCGCCGAGCCCCGCTCCTGCAGCGTCGCGTAGCGGTCGCGGTCGGCGCGGGCCAGCACGGCCTCGCTGCGGGCCACCACGAGCTGGGCCCGGGCGCCGGCGATCTGGGCCGAATCGGCCGCCAGCGCGGCGATGGCCTTGGCCAGGTCGGCCTCCGCGGTGGCGATGGCGGTGTCGAAGTCGCGGGGGTCCAGCTGCGCCAGCACCTGCCCGGCGATCACCGGTTCGTTGTCCTGGAAACCGACCTCGACCAGCACGCCGGGCACGCGGCTGGCGACGGCCGTGACGTCGCCGGCAACGTAGGCGTTGTCGGTCGACGGGTAGAGCTGGCCGTGCTTCCAGTGCAGGTAGCCGGCGACCGCAAGCCCGAGGGCGGCGATGATGATGACCGCCAGGCCGATACGCTTCTTCTGCATCGTCAATCCTCCCGGGGGCTGTCGGCGGTGCCGCGGTAGAACGCGACCAGGTCCTGGCCGGCCGCCGTCAGCAGCTGCATCTGGGTGCGGTAGGTGGCGTAGTGGCGGCGCACCACGTCGTACTGGCTCTGGGCGAAGAGAGCCTCGGCGTCGAGCACGTCGCTCGAACGCGCCAGGCCTTGCTGGTACTGGTCCTCGACGATCCGCAGGTTCTCGCGGGCGGCGGCCACGTCGATCCGGGCGGTGGCCAGCTCGCGGCGGGCCTGTTCCCAGCGGCGCCAGGCGTCGTCGACGGCGACGGTGACCGATCGCTCGACCTCGAGCCGGTCGCGGGCGGCCTGGGCGGTGCGGGCCTCGGCCTGGCGGATGTCCGCCTTGCGCGTGCCGCCATCGAGGATGTTCCAGGTCACGCCGGCCACCACCGAGTTGATGAACTGGTGGACGAGGTACTCGTTCTGGACGTAGGCATGGGCGGCGCCCACGAACACGGACGGATACCAGGCTTTGCGCGCCAGCTCGAGGTTCGTGCGGCTCTGGTCCAGGCGCGAGGCCACCGTCTGCAGGCCGGGGTTCTGCGTGACGGCGGCGGCGAGCAGGGCGTCGTGATCCGGAAGCGCCGGCGGCGTGGCCAGCGAATCGGGCAACGCGAGGACGGTCGCGGGGTCGCGGCCGAGGCGGCGGTTGAGGTCCTGGGCGGCCGTGGCCTGCCGGTCGTCGACGGCCGCGAGCTGGTTCTCGACCGCGCGCACCCGCACCTCGGTCTCCAGGACGTCGTTGCGGGCCGTGAGGCCCTGGTCGAGGAGGTCGCGGGCGACCTTCAGGTGGGAGGAGAGCGCGTCCAGGCGCCGCTCGATCACCCGCCGGCTGGCCGCGAGCTCCAGCGCGTCGAGGTAGGCTCCGGCGGCCGCCAGCTGCGCCGACGTCAACGCCGACCGGTTGCCCAGCCGGATCGTCTGGGCCTGCTTGCCGGCGGCCTCGATCGCCAGGCTGCGCCGGCCGCCATCCCAGACCAGCTCGCGGGCCTCCAGCGCGTACTGGCCGTTGTTCTGCGGGGCGGTCGGAAACGTCAGCGTCCCGGCCTCGGCCTCGATCCGGTGGTCCCGCAGCGTGTACTGGGCCGCGAGGTCCACGGACGGCCACCAGCCGGCGCGGGCGCGGTCGACGGCGGCCGCGGCGGCGGCCTGATCGGCGGCGGCGGCGGCGGCGGTGGCCGACTCGCTGGTGACGAGTTCGAGCACGGTCGGCAGATCGAGGGGTGCGGGGCCGGGCTGCGGCGCCGCCGTGGCGGTGGCGCAGAGTGCGGCGAGGAGCCAGACGGCGGCCTGGGCTCGCCGCCTGTCGGGATGGGTCGGGTGCATCGGGGTGCTCCTTGACCATACGGCGATGGGGGATCGCGATCCGGGCGGGCTGAATACTAGTGCATGGCGCGAGCGGTTCCCAGAAAAACGGGCGGGGCCAGCGCCTCGGCGCAGGATCGTCGCCTTCCGCATCACCGACGGCGCCAGGCTCGGCCCGTCGGCCTGCAACGTCGCCACGGGCAGACCCCTCGCCATCGAATGGCGGCGCGTCCCGGGGCGCGTCCGCAGCGAGGACGACCTCCCGACGGCCACGGACGGCGGCCGGGTTCCCGGCGAGCCGATGCTCCGGACCGGGGCGGAGGTCGAGGCGCTCCGGAGGCCATGAACGGCGGTGAAATGGCGATTGCATCATCATCGCCCATCGGTTTAATATCTTTTTGACTACGAGACTTGAATTGTCTACTTTCGTGTTGGCAATCCGTGACTTACGCCGCCGACCGGATCATGCGAGGCCCCCATGTCCGCGTCCCACGCCGACAGGTCGTATTCCTCTGATCTGAGCCCGGACCGTGCCACCGCGACGGCCACCGTCTGCGTGCACTGCGGCGGCGAGCTCGGCGCCTTCCACCACGCCGCCGACGGCCCCTTCTGCTGCCGCGGCTGCAAGTCGGTGTACGAGCTGCTGCACGCCGAGGACCTCACCCGCTATTACGACCTCAAGCAGGGCCCGGTGCCCCCGGCTCCCACCCTGCGGCCCGACAGCTTCGCCTGGTTCGACCGCCTCGTCGACGCGCTGCCCGCCTCCACCCGCGACACGGGCCCGTGGCGCCTTTCCATGGACCTGCAGGGCGTGCACTGCGCGGCCTGCGTCTGGCTCCTGGAGGAGCTGTTCCGGCGCGAGGCGGGCGGCCTCGGCCTGCGCATCAACCCCACCCTGGGCACCGTCGACCTGGTCTGGGACCCCACCCGCGGCGACCTCAAGCCCTACCTGGCCACCGTCGAACGCTTCGGCTACCGCCTGGGACCGCCGAGCAAGGCTGCGCCGCGGCGCTCGCGCGCGCTGCTCATCCGCATGGCCGCGACCATCGCCCTGGCGCTCAACACCATGATGCTGAGCCTGAGCTACTACTTCGGCCTCGCGCCGGGCGACGGCTTGCTGTACACCGTGTTCGGCTGGCTGGGACTCGGGCTGTCGACCCTCGCGGTGGTCATCGGCGGCGGCGTGTTCTTCCGGCCGGCCTGGGCGGGCCTGCGCCGCGGCATCGCCCACCTCGACCTGCCCATCTCGCTCGGCATGGTGCTGGCCTGGGCCGGCAGCACGGCGGCGTTCTTCTGGCGCGGTCCCGAGGCTGCCTACTTCGATACCCTGACGGTGTTCGTGGCCCTCATGCTGGTGGGCCGCTGGGCCCGCGAGCACCTCCTCGAGCGCAACCGCAACGCGCTGCTGGACAGCAGCGGCGCCGAGCACCTGACGGCGAAGCGCCAGACGCCGGACGGCCTGGCGGCCGTGCCCGCGGTGGAGCTCGACCGGGGCGACGAGCTGTGGATCGCCCCGGGCGACCTCGTGCCCGTCGACGGCGTGCTCCTGCGGCGCGACGCGTCGGTGGCCCTGGACTGGATCACCGGCGAGAGCGACCGCGTGCGCTACCAGCCCGGTCAGGTGGTGCCCGCCGGCGCATTCAACGCCGCCCCGCACGGCTTCGCTATCACGGCCACCGAGAGCTTCGCCACCAGCCGCCTGCAGCAGCTGCTGCGAGCGCCGGCCGATCAGACGTCCGACGAGTTCCGCCCTCTCTGGTGGCACCGCGTGAGCACGCTCTACGTGGCCGCCGTGCTGCTCGCCGCGGCCCTGGGCCTGGCGATCTGGCTGCCGCGCGACGCCGGCCAGGCCCTGCGCGTGGCGGTGTCCGTGCTCGTGATCACCTGCCCCTGCGCGCTGGGCCTCGCCACGCCCCTGGCCGAGGAACTCACCCACCAGTGGCTACGCCGCCGCGGCGTGCTGCTGCGCACGCCCGGCTTCCTGGAGAAGGCCCTGCACGTGCGCAAGCTGCTGCTGGACAAGACCGGGACCCTGACCTTCGACGAGCTGGAGCTCGGACCCGACGGCCTCGCGGCTCTCGCGGCGCTCGACCCGGACGCCAGCGCGGTGCTCCGGAGCATGACCGCCCGCAGCAACCACCCGGTGAGCAAGGCCATCGCGCGGGCGCTGGCCGCCGCCGCCGCCTTGCCCGCGGCCGCGGTCGACGCCCTCGAGGAGCGTCCCGGCCAGGGTCTGGCGCTTCAGCTCGGCGGCGTCGCCTACCGCCTCGGCCGTCCCGGGTTCGCGGGCGATGGACCGGACGGCGCGACGCTGTTCTCGCGCGACGGCGAGGTGCTGGCGACGCTCAGTCCGGTGGAGCGTTTGCGGCCGGGCGTGCGGGAGGAGCTGCAGGCGCTCGCCGGTCAAGGTTACGAGCTGCATCTGCTCAGCGGCGACGCGCCGGCCAAGGTGACGGCCATGGCCGAGCGGCTCGGCCTGCCGGCGGGGTCGTACCGCGGCGGCCTCGACCCCGAGGCCAAGGCGGCCCGGGTCCGCGCCCTCGACCGGCACGACACCATGATGGTGGGCGACGGCCTCAACGACGCGCCCAGCTTCGCCGCCGCCCTCTGCGCCGCCACGCCCGCCGTCGACCGCCCGGTGCTGCCGGGCAAGGCCGACTTCTACTTCTTCGGCGACGGCCTGCAGGCGTTGCGGTGGTCCCTGGAATCGGCGCGTCGGCTGCGCCGCGTCACCCGCACCAACCTGGCGCTGGCGGTGGTCTACAACCTCGCCGCGCTCGGCCTCGCGCTCGGCGGCCTGGTGACGCCCGTGGTGGCGGCCATCCTGATGCCTTCGAGCTCGCTGGGGGTCGTGGGCCTGACGGCCTGGCGGCTCTCCGAAAGGCGGACGTCATGGACGTCGTCGTGATCCTGGTCTTCATCAGCCTGGTGCTCGTGGCCATCGCCGTCGCGTTCTTCGTGTCGCGGCTGCGCGGCGGCGATTTCGATCACGGCGCCCGGCTCTCGCTGCTTCCGCTGGAAGATGACGCCGGTCCCCAGGCCGCCCCGCCCGCGGCCGCACCTCGAGAGGAAGGTCCTGCCCATGGCCGCTGAGTCCCGCCTGCGCACGGTCGTCTACGACGATGACATCTGCCGTGCGTTCTCCCTGGCCACCATCGTCTGGGGAGCCGTGGCGCTCCTGCTGGGCGTGCTGGTGGCGTCGCAGCTCTCGTTCTGGCAGGCCAACTTCGGCACCTCGTGGCTGACGTTCGGCCGCCTGCGCCCGCTGCACACCAACGCCGCCATCTTCGCCTTCGTGGGCAACATGATGTTCGCGGGGATCTACTATTCCACGCAGAGGCTGTTGAAGGCCCGCATGGCCAACGACACGCTCAGCTGGATCAACTTCTGGGGCTGGCAGCTGATCATCGTCTCGGCCGCCATCACCTTGCCGCTGGGGCTGACCCAGGGCAAGGAGTACGCCGAGCTGATCTGGCCGATCGACATCGCCATCGCCGTGGTCTGGGTGGTGTTCGCGGTCAACATGTTCTGGACGATCGCCCGGCGGAACGAGCCCAACCTCTACGTGGCGATCTGGTTCTACATCGCGACCATCGTCACCATCGCCGTGCTGCACATCGTCAACAGCCTGGCGCTGCCCACGTCGTTCACCCACAGCTATCCCATCTGGGCGGGCGTGCAGGATGCGCTGGTGCAGTGGTGGTACGGGCACAACGCCGTGGCCTTCTTCCTGACCACGCCCATCCTGGGCATCATGTACTACTTCCTGCCCAAGGCGGCCGAGCGGCCGGTCTACAGCTACCGCCTCTCGGTGGTGCACTTCTGGTCGCTGGTCTTCATCTACATCTGGGCCGGTCCGCATCACCTGCTCTACACCGCCCTGCCGGACTGGGCGCAGATCCTGGGCATGATCTTCTCGATCATGCTCTGGGCGCCCAGCTGGGGCGGCATGCTCAACGGCCTGCTCACCCTGCGCGGCGCCTGGGACAAGCTGCGCACCGACCCGGTGATCAAGTTCTTCGTGGTCGCGGTCACGTTCTACGGCATGAGCACCTTCGAGGGGCCGCTGCTGTCGATCAAGAGCGTGTCGGCCCTGGGCCACTACACGGACTGGATCATCGGCCACGTCCACGGCGGCGCCCTGGGCTGGAACGGCTTCATGGCCCTGGGCATGCTGTACTGGATGGTGCCGCGGCTCTGGAACACCAAGCTCTATAGCGTGAAGCTGGCCGAGACCCACTTCTGGATCGCGACCGTCGGCATCCTCATGTACGTGGTGTCCATGTGGGTGAGCGGCGTGAGCCAGGGCCTGTTCTGGCGCGCGCTGGACGCCGACGGCTTCCTCAAGTACCCCGACTTCATCGAGGGCCTGGTGGCGTCGAAGGCCATGTACCACATGCGGCTGACGGGCGGTCTGCTCTACTTCCTGAGCTACCTGCTGGGCATCTACAACCTGGCGGCCACCATCCACCAGGGCACCAAGAGTCGCGTGGAGATCCAGGTGCCCGCCCTGGTCAAGGAGAGCAAGGCCGGCGCGGGCCGCCTGATCACCAGTCCGCCCGTCCTGTTCTCGGTCGTGATCATCGTGCTGGCCGTGCTCCTGGGCATGGCCAACCTGTTGACGAGCCCGCTGGTGCTCGGCCTCCTGTGCGTGGCGGTGGCCGGCGCCGGACTCAGCTTCGCCGCCGGCCGCGACCGCTGGGCCAGGTGGCACGACCTGATCGAGCAGAACGGCCTCGCGTTCACGGTGCTGGTGCTGTTCGCCATCCTCGTGGGCGGCGTGGTGCAGATCATCCCCACCGTCGTCATCACCAACAAGGTGCCGGAGCAGGTGCGCGCCTACCAGGCCGAGGTGGCGACCGCCGGCGGCGAGGAGAACCCGGCCCTGGCCGAGTCCTCGAAGTGGATGCAGCAGCCCTACAGCCCGCTCGAGCTCGCCGGCCGCGACGTCTACGTGAGCGAGGGCTGCTACGTCTGCCACAGCCAGATGATCCGCCCGCTGCGTCACGAGGTGCTGCGTTACGGCGAGTACTCGCGCCTGGAGGAGAGCCTGCTCGACCACCCGTTCCAGTGGGGCAGCAAGCGCACCGGCCCGGACCTCGCCCGCGTGGGCGGCAAGTATGCCAACCTCTGGCACTACCTGCACTTCAACGACCCGCGCTCGACGTCGCCGGCGTCCAACATGCCCATGTATCCGTGGCTGAAGAACCAGAAGGTGGATTTCGACGTCGTCCGCGGCCACATGCAGACCCTCGCGAAGCTGGGCGTGCCCTACACCGACGCCGATTTCCAGGCCGCCCGGCAGAACGGCCTCAGCCAGGGGCAGCTGATCGCCGACGACCTGAAGGCGGGGTCGGTGGAGCTGGCCCCCGACAGCAAGCTGGCCGCCCTCATCGCCTACGTGCAGCGGCTCGGGCGCGGCCCGCAGCCCCTCGCGGCCCCCGGCGTGGCGACGGGAGGCCGGTAGCATGTTCCAGCAGTACTTCGCCGACAGCACGTTGCTCGTCTGGCCGCTGATCGGCCTGGCCGTCTTCGTGCTCAGCTTCATCGCCGTGCTGATCTACGTCGTGTTCGGCCTGAAGGACCAGGCCAAGCGCGACCACATCGCCGCGCTGCCCCTGGACGACGACAACGGAGGTGCCGCCCGATGAGCGAGCAGAACCGACCCGAGGCCGACCACGTGCGCGATCACGCGTTCGACGGCATCCAGGAATACGACAACAAGCTGCCCAACTGGTGGCTGTGGATCCTCTACGGCAGCATCCTCTTCGCCCTGGGCTACTGGCTGGTGATCCAGACCATCGGCGCCGGGGACCTGCCGCGGCAGGCGCTGCAGAAGCAGATGGTCGCCGCGGCCGAGGCGCAGCTCGCGCGGGCGGCCGCGGGCGGGGTGACCAACGAGTCGCTGCAGCTGATGACCACGATCCCGGCCAAGGTCGAGGAGGGACGGGCCCTGTTCGAGCAGTACTGCGCGGTGTGCCACCAGACCGACGGTTCGGGCCTCGTCGGTCCCAACCTCACCGACGACTACTGGATCCACGGCCCGACCGGCCTGGACCACCTGAACGTCATCACCAACGGCGTGACGGCCAAGGGCATGGCCGCCTGGGGCAACCAGCTCGGTCCGGCCCGCGTGGAGCTGCTGGCGGCCTACGTGCTGACCCTCCAGGGCAAGCACCGTCCCGGCAAGGCGCCCGAGGGCGAGTTCTACGGCGGGGAGACCACACCGTGAGCCAGGCCAACGCCAGGTCCGGCGGCGTCCGCAAGCCGGACCTGGACACCATGTACACGATCAACTCGGACGGGTCGCGAAACTTCCTGCACCCGGCCGACGTGCAGGGCCGCTGGCAGGTCCGCAAGAACGTGATCTGGTCGATCCTGCTGGTGATCTACCTCGGGCTGCCGTTCGTGAAGATCGGCGGTCACCCGGCCGTCCTCTTCGACATCGGCCAGCGCGCCGCCCACCTGTTCGGCGGCACCTTCACCAATCAGGATTTCTACCTCATCTTCTTCCTGCTGCTGGGATTCGGGCTCACCCTGTTCGTGGCCACCAGCCTCTACGGCCGCGTCTGGTGCGGTTTCGCCTGCCCGCAGACGGTGTTCATGGAGGGCGTGTTCCGGCGGATCGAGCGCTGGATCGAGGGACCGCGGGGGCGCCGCATCCAGCGCAACCTCGGCCCCCTGACCGGCGACAAGTTCCTGCGCAAGGCGCTCAAGCACATGGTGTTCATCGCCTTGTGCTGGATCTTCGCCCACGCGTTCATCGCCTACTTCATGCCGGTGGAGAACCTGCTGGAGGCGGTGCGTCGGTCGCCGGCGTCGCACATGCCGGCCTTCATCTGGGGCATGGCGTGGACCGGCGTCCTCTACTTCAACTACGCCTGGTTCCGCGAGCAGACCTGCCTGATCATCTGTCCCTACGGCCGCCTGCAGAGCACCCTCATCGACCCCGAGACCATCATCATCGGCTACGACGAGCGGCGTGGCGAGCCCCGCGGCCAGCTCAACAAGGAGGGCAACGGCGACTGCATCGACTGCCTGCGCTGCGTCAACGTCTGCCCCACCGGCATCGATATCCGCAACGGCCTGCAGATGGAGTGCATCGCCTGCTCGAACTGCGTCGACGCCTGCGACACGGTGATGGACAAGATCGGCAAACCCCGCGGGCTCATCCGCTACGACAGCCAGCGCGGCTTCGCAGGCGAGCGCCGCAAGCCGCTGCGGGCGCGGCTGCTCGTCTACCTGGTGGCCGCGCTGGTGGGCGTGGGCTTCTTCGCCTGGCAGGCCGGAGAGCGCACCTTCTTCCAGGTCGGCAGCCTGCGCGCACGCGGCCTGCCCTACACCCTGACCGAGGACGGCGTCCGCAACCTCTACACCATCTTCGTCCAGAACAAGAGCGACGAGGATCGCACCTTCCTGGTGGCGCCGGACGCCGACGTGGCCGTGCTGGGCGACCGCGCCGAGTTCATCGTTCCCCAGGACCGGGTGCGCCTCGCCGCCCTGGGGGAGGCGAGGGTGCCGCTGTTCGTGACCGTGCCGCGCGCCGACTACTCGGCGCCGCAGGCGTTCCACATCGCCGTCACCGATTCCGCCACCGGCACCGTCCAACGGGTGCAGGTGCGCTTCCTGGGGCCCTGATGCGCAAGTGGCTGCACGACCGTCCGTGGATCTGGATCGTGGTGTTCCTGGCGGTGCTCATGGCCGCCAGCCTGGCCACCGTGATCATCGCCGAGCTGAACAAGCCCGTGGTGGTGCGGGTGGATTGAGCCGCGGGCCCGTCAGCGCGCCGCGCGCTCCCGGTCGGCGATCAGCCCCTCGCACAGCCATTCGGCGATGCGCTGCCGGCTGTCGATCACGATGAACTTGAGCTGGTCGAGCTCGTTGTTGATGTTGGCCAGCTCCAGCAGTACGGCGGGCATGCGGGTCTCGCGGATCACGTAGAAATCGGCGTCCTCGGTCTGGCCGACGATCCGGCCGACGAAGTTGCGGCCGCCGAGCCGCGCGTCGTAGTGGCGTTCGATGGTGGCCTGGAGGATCGCCGCCAGCCGGCGGCCGGCCTCGCTGGACGCGTGGTGGTAGAGGTCGAAGTCGACCCGCCGGTCGCGATCCGCGCGGAAATCGATGTGGATGGCCAGGAACCGCCGATGGGTCATGGAAGGGTCGAGGCCGGCGTCGATCCGGTTGACCAGGTCGACACGCTGCTGCAGCCGGGTGGCCTGGTCCGCGGAGATCCGCGTGCCGTCGCTGAAGCGCTCGTCGCGATCGCAGGTCAGGAACTTGGTGTCGCGGATGCCCTCGTCGGCGAGCACCATCTCGACCCGGGCGCCGTGGCGCGCCAGCTCGCGTCCGAGGCGCAGGGCGATGTCGTAGGCGTACTCGTCCTCGCAGATCCTCTCGCCCTCCCGGTTGGCCGAGGTGCCGGGATCGGGCCCGCCGTGGCCGGGGCTGAGGTAGAAGACGCAGTCGCGGAGCTCGTCGCTCACCTGCTCGTACTGCGCGTAGTAGCGGCCGAACGCGGGATTCTCGTGGAGCTCGTAGGGCACCCAGACGACATGGTCGTCCCAGGGCTGCGGTTTGAGGCCGCGGTCGGCGAGCGTACGGTTGTAGGCGCCGATCCGCCAGGCGGACTCCGCGCTCACCGACAGGGCCTGCCGGATCGTCGGGCCGGCGTACGGCCGGATGTGGACGGGCAGGCGGTAGAGCCGGCCGGCGGCGAGCGCGGCCGTTCCGTCCGGCCGCGGCAGGCCGTTGAGCTGCGCGAAGGCCGACAGCTGGCGCCCGTCCAGGGCGTAGCGTCCGAGCAGATCCGCCACGCTCTGGCCGGCCTCGGCGCGCGCGAGCACGTGGTCGTACGGCACCCAGATCGCGTGGTCGTCGGTGATGGGCGGTTTGAGGCCCGCGCGGGCGAGCCAGGCGTTGTGGTCGCGGACGTCGATCGCCTCGGTCATCGGCAGCTCGAGGGAGGTCTGGACGCGCTCGCCGTCGAACGGGACCACGAATGCGGGCAGCCGGTAGAGCTTGCCGGCGATGAGCGGCCCGCGCGCATCGGCGATCCCGTTGAGCAGCGTGAACGCGCGCAGGTGGCGACGGTCCAGGCCGTGGCGCTGCAGGAGGTCCAGCGGCGACTCGGCCGCCAACGCCGCGGCCTCGGCGTGGCGATCGGCCGCGTGGGCCGGAGCCGCCGGAACGGCCGCGACGAGCAAGGTGACCAGCAACGCCGTGCAGGCGCGGCGGATGACGTCGTTGCCGGGGTCGATCATGGTTCCGTCCTCCTTGACGGTGCGATTCCCTGCCCAGCGCGGGACGCCGGTCGGCTATTCTAGCACGGCGCGGAGGTCGTCCGCCGGAAAAGAGGAGGTCATGGCCGGGGTGGCGAGGAACCTACGATCCGCCGCTGGCCGCGGGTCGCGTCGCGGCGGACTGGCCCTGGCGCTCGCCGCCGGGCTGCTCGTGCCCGGTTGCGCGCCGCAGCGGGTGACGCGGCCGGTCGATACGGGGCCGGCGCGACCGGCGGACCTGTTCGCGACCCTGGACCGCGACGGCGCGCGGGCGATCCCGCACCACGGGTACCTGGGCGCCGAGGCCCTGCTGCTGCTCGCCGACGGGACGCTCCTGATCCGGGCCGGCCTGGAGATCGACGCCGACGGCTCGCCGAACGCCCGTGCGCTCGATCCCCGCCACGGCCAGCTGACGACCTCGTTGCAGTATCCCGGCCAGGTGGGCCAGGACCGGTACGTCGACGCCGAGCGGGTGCCGTACATCGTGCTGCCCCGGGGCTTGCCCGAGCGGTTCGGCATCGCGCTGGGAGACCTCGCGGCGGTCCGCTATCGGGGGCGCACCGTCTTCGCGGTGTTCGCCGACGTGGGGCCGGCGGACCGGCTGGGCGAGGGGTCGATCCGGCTTGCCGAACTGCTCGGACATCGCCCGTGGGAGCGATGGGATCAAGGGGAGTCGTTCTCGACCCACGGCGGGATCTCGAGCCGGGAGGTCGAGTTCCTGGTGCTGCCGGGCGTGCGGGTGCCTCTGACCTCGAACGCGACCGCCGAGGCCGACATCGCCGCGGCAGGCGCCCGGGTCGGCGCCGCCCGCTGAGCGGGTCCGCCGGATGTGGATTTGACGGTGGACTTCGTTGGGCGGCCGGAACTACGATGTCGAAAGTCGCGGATCAATGACGAAGCAGGCCGCCCGGCGGCCCCATGAGAAGAGTCATCGCTCATGCACGCCGCAGCCTCGCACCAGCGTGACCGGCGCCAGCCGCGCCCTCGGCCCAAGGCCGCGCTCGCCCTCGCCCTGGTCCTGCTGCCCCTCGTCGCCGAGGGCCTCGAGACCCGCAACGTCCTGGTCATGCATTCCTATCACCAGGGTTTCCGCTGGACCGACCGGATCACCGAAGGCATCGAGTCGCGCTTCCGGCCGCTCAGCGACCAGCTCGAGGTGCATTACGAGTACCTCGACACCAAGCGTAACCCGGGCGAGTCGTACTTCGACCTGCTCGTGGACTTCGAGCGCGCCAAGACCCAGCTCGCCCGGATCGATTTCCAGGTCATCATCGCCTCGGACAACAACGCGCTGCGTTTCCTCGTCGAGCACGGCGACGAGCTGTATCCGGGCATCCCGGTGGTCTTCTGCGGGGTCAACAACTACACACCGGCGATGCTCCAGGGCCAGATCCGCTTCACCGGCGTGGTCGAGGCCATCGACTTCCGCCAGACGATCGACATCATGCGCACGTTGCATCCCGACCGTCGTCGGGTCCTGGTGATCCTGGACCGGACGACGACGGGTGTCGCGATCAAGGCGCAGCTGGACACGATCGTGGCCGAACTGCAGGGCGACCTCGCGTTCGAGTACTACCAGGACTTCATCCTCGACGAGGTGCCGGCCCGCGTCGCCGAGCTCGGCGACGGCGACATGATCTACCTGCTGGCGTTCAACCGGGACCGCCACGGCTGCTTCATCAGCTACCTCGACGGCATCCGCATGGTCCGCGGCGCGGCGTCGGTGCCGATCTACGGTTCCTGGGACTTCTACCTGGGCAACGGGATCGTCGGCGGCATGATCGCCACCGGGTTCGCGCAGGGCGAGGCCGCGGCCGATCTGGCGCTGAAGATCCTCGACGGCACGCCGCCGCAGGAGATCCCGGTGGTGGCGGAGAGCCCCAGCCAGGCCATGTTCGATTTCCGCGAGCTCGTCCGCTTCGGCGTGCGGATCGATCAGCTGCCCGCCGGCAGCATCGTCATCAACCGGCCGCCGGGCCTGTTCGCTCGGTACCGAGCGTTCCTGGTCGGCACGCTGGCCGCGATCACGCTCGCGGCGCTGGCGGTCAGCCTCCGCCTTCACCTGCAACGGCGGCGCGACCTGGCCCGGGTCACGGTCCTCAGCGGACTCCTGCCGATCTGCGCCAACTGCAAGAAGATCCGCGACGATCAGGGGTACTGGAACCAGCTCGAGTCGTACATCGACGCCCATTCGGACGCCACCTTCAGCCACGGCATCTGCCCCGACTGCGCGGCCCGGCTGTACCCGGATCTGGCGCCGCCGGAGTAGGCCGCCGGCCGGAATTCTCCTCTCGCCATTCGGCCCCGGCGAACGGATCATGTGCGGAAGGGTCGCGGCCGCAGGGGTCGTCGCCCGAGGCACCCCGATCGCCCCCGAAAGGGCCGCGCCGCGTGGACATCGTCCTGGTCACCATCATCCTGATCGCCGCCATCGTGCTGCTGGCGAGCGAGCGGCTGCCCGTCGACCTGACGGCCGTGGGGATCATGGTGGCGCTCATGGTCACCGGCGTGCTCACCCCGCGCGAGGCCGTGGCCGGCTTCGCCAACCCGGCGCCCCTGACCGTGGGCGCGCTGTTCGTGGTGTCCAAGGCCCTGACCCGCACCGGCTCGCTGGGCCTGCTCAACCGCCTCATCGTGCACTCGACCGGCGGCCGTCCGTACCGGATCCTCGGCCTCGCGCTCCTGCTGGCAGGCCTGCTGTCCGCGTTCGTGAACAACACGCCGGTGGTCGTGCTGCTGCTGTCGGTGCTGCTGGCGGTCAGCGGCCGTTTCGGGCTGTCGCCGGCGCAGTTCCTGATCCCGGTGTCGTTCATCTCCATCCTGGCCGGCACCACGACCCTGATCGGCACGTCCACCAACATCATCGTCAGCGACCTGGCGGTGGGCGCGGGCCTCGCGCCGTTGGGCATGTTCGAGCTGAGCCGCCTGGGCGCGCCGCTGGCGGTGATCGGCGCCGTGCTCCTGATGCTGCTGTCGCGGCGTCTGCTGCCTCACACGCACACGCCCATCTACCACCATGGCCAGGACGAGCGCACCCGCTACATCTCCGAGCTGCGGATCACCCCGGGCAGCGCGATGATCGGCCAGGACGTCGACCAGGCCCTCGGCCAGCGGTCGGACGACGTCGAGGTGTTCGAGGTGCTGCGGTCGGGCCAGGTTCTCTATCCCGAGACCGACGCCTGCGTTCTCGAGGCCGACGACCTGGTGCTCGTGGCCGCGACGGCCGCCGACCTCGTCGACCTCCTCGGCGGTGACGACGTCACCCTGCCGACCGTGGACGGCGAGCCGCTCGACAACCCGTACGACCGCAACTCGCAGATCGTCGAGGTCGTGATCCCGCCGGAATCGCGCCTGCTCGGACGGCGCCTCGACGGCACGCCGCTGGCCGCGATGGACAACCTGCACGTGATCGGCATGCAGCGGCGGCGGACCCACTACTCGGTGCGCCAGATGGGCCGTCTGCGCCTGGACGTCGGCGACATCCTGCTCATCCAGTGCGGCACGCGGCAGCTGGCGCGTCTGCGGGCCGACGGCGGGGTGCTCGTCGTGGAGGACGTGGTGCGCACCATCGAGAACCGCCGCAAGGGCCCGGTCGCGGGCGCGGTGTTCGTCGCGATGGTCGGGGCGGCGGCCCTGGGCTGGCTCGACATCCTCACCGCGGCCCTCGGCGCGGCGTTCGTGATGCTGCTCACCGGCTGCCTCAAGCCGCGCGAGGCGTACGACTCCCTGGACCTGCCCATGCTCGTGCTGATCGTGGGCACCCTGGCCCTGGGCGACGCGTTGGCGCGCACCGGCGCGGCCGCGCTGTATGCCGAGGGCGCCCTCTCGCTGGCGGCCGGCGCGGGGCCGCATGCCGTGCTGGCGGGCCTGATCGTGCTGACCAGCGTGCTGTCGCACTTCCTGTCCAACAACTCGACGGCGGTGCTGATGGCGCCGATCGCGCTCGCGACGGCGGCCTCGCTGGGCGTGGACCCGCGGCCGTTCGTGGTGGGGGTGTGCTTCGGGGCGTCGGCCTGCTTCGCCACCCCGATCGGCTACCAGACCAACCTGCTGGTCTACGGACCCGGCGGCTACCGTTTCCGCGACTTCGTCCGGCTGGGCATGGTGCTCAACGTGCTGGTCTGGGTGGGGGCGTCGGTGTTCGTGCCGCGGCTGTGGCCGTTCTGACCGGGGCCTGACCGTTTCCCGGGCCTTGCCCCGCCTTCCTCCGGATCCCAGTATTGGCGCGCCACGCCAACCCGGAGGTCCCTGCCGTGTCCGAGTTCCGCCGCGCGCTCTTCGCCGGCGCGCCCCTCTTGTCCCGCGAGTGGTTCGCCCAGAACGCCTGGGTGGTGGCTGGCTCGCTGGTCATGGCCGCCGGCTACCACTTCTTCATCATTCCCCACCACGTGGTGCCGGGCGGCATCATCGGCCTCGCGCAGCTCATCAATCAGCTCACCGGCTGGCCCGTGGGCCTGACCGCGCTGGTGATCAACGTGCCGATCCTGATCCTGGCGTCGCGGATCCTGGGTCCGGGGTTCGGCGCCAAGACCGTCCTCTCGATGGTGCTCGGCAGCCTGGCGATCGACGGCCTGGCGGCCTGGCACGGCGCCGACACGCTGATCCCCGACATCCTGGTGAGCACGGTGTTCGGCGGCGTGATGATCGGCGTCGGCGTGGCCATGATCATCCGCGGCAAGGCCAACGCCGGCGGCACGTCGCTCGTCGGCCAGCTGCTCAGCCGCCTCACGCGCGTGCCGACGGGCCGCTGCATGCTCTGGGTGGACGGCCTGATCGTGGTCGCCAGCATGGTGGTCCTGCGCGACCTCAAGGCCGCGCCCTACGCGGTGATCGGCATCTACGTCATCTCGCGGTCGCTCGACGCCTTCCTCAACGGCCTGGATGCCAGCAAGGCCCTGATGATCATCAGCGACCGCCACGAGGAGATCCGCCGCGTCATCCTGCAGGGCCTCGACCGGGGCGGCACCGTGCTCAGCGGGCACGGGCTGTTCAGTCAGGATCAGGAGCGCAAGGTCATCTTCACGGCGCTGAGCCGCCGCGAGACCGTCGCCCTGCAGAAGCAGATCGAACGGCTCGACCCGCACGCCTTCTGCATGGTGTTCGACACGGCCGAGGTGCTGGGCTCGGGCTTCAAGCCCTGGAGGTAGACGATGGTCAAGGCGCTGGCTCCGGAGCAGGCCTGGACGCGCGCGTGGTGCTTCAACCACCTTTGGGTGGTGGTGGGCGCAGGCCTGGTGGCGGCCGGCTTCAACCTGTTCGTCATCCCGCACGACGTGGTGCCCGGCGGCGTCGTCGGCCTGGCCCAGATCATCAACCAGTGGACGGGTTGGCCGGTGGGCCTGGTATCGCTGGCGCTGAACCTGCCGCTGCTCGTCGTCGCCAGCCGCCTCATGGGCCCGCGCTACGGGCTGAAGACCGTGCTGGCCATGGTCATCATCGGCGTGGGCGTCGATGCGCTGGCGCACTGGCGGGGCACCGCGCCCGTGCTCCTCAATCCCCTGGTGTCGGTGATCTTCGGCGGCCTGAGCATCGGCGGCGGCATCGCTTTGATCCTCCGGGGCCGGGGCAACGCCGGCGGGACGCCGCTCGTGGGACAGCTCATCGCCCGGGTGCTGAAGCTGCCTCTGGGCCGGGCCATGTTCTACACCGACACCGTGGTGATCGCCCTGGCGCTGGTGACCTGGCGCAACCCCGACCTGGTGGCCTACGCGCTCATCTGCCTGTTCGCCATCAGCCGCACCGTCGACCTCGCGCTCAACGGTCTGGAGGCGAGCAAGGCGGTGCTGGTGATCTCCGAGAAGCACGCGGAGATCCGCGAGACGGTGCTCGACGGCCTCGAACGTGGCGGCACCTACCTGTGCGCGCGCGGCCTCTACGACCCGGAGGCGGAGCGCCACGTGATCCTGTCGGCCCTGTCGGTGCGCGAGGCCGTGGCCCTGCAGCGGCGGATCAAGGACATCGACCCGCGCGCCTTCTGCATGGTGTTCGACACCAGCCAGGTGATCGGCGAGGGGTTCCGGCCGTGGGCCTGAGCCGCCGCCCCACACGCCCGCGCCGTCACCGGCCGATGTACCCCAGCGACCGCAGGCGCCGCTGCTCGCGCCGGGTCAGGGGCTCGGGACGCGGCTCCTTGTCGTAGCGGCCGCGGCCGCGCACGATCCGCTTGAGGCGGTCGGTCAGCTCGGTCACCCGCGTGCGCTCCTCGTCGGCCAGGTTCGTCGATTCGGTGGGGTCGGCGTCGAGCCGGTAGAGCTCGTGGGCGCCGTCCGACGAACGGATCAGCTTGTACGGCCAGTCGTAGATGGCCGTGCGCACGCGGTCGAAGCGGCGGCCCCAGCGGAGATCCTCGAGGTCCTTGCGGCGGCTGTAGTAGTTCTCCACCACGATCGGGTCGCTGCCCGGGATGCGGCGGAAGCTCGCCGGCCGGTCGGCGGCGAGGTCCGCCGGCATCTGCTCGAAGATGAGCGCGGGGACGTCGGCCAGCGAGCGGCAGCCGGCGACCCGGCGCCCGCCCGCCGCGCCGCCGGTCCCGATCAGCAGCGGCACCCGGACGGCGGGCTCGTAGACGTCCTTGGAGTGTTCCACCAGGTGGTGCTCGCCGAAGTACTCGCCGTGGTCGGCGGTGAGCACGACGACGGTGTGGTCGTCGAGGCCGCGGTCCCGCAGCCCGTCCAGCAGGACGCCGATCTGCTCGTCCAGGTTGGCGACGGCCGTGTCGTACTGGTCGATCACCTGCTGCGCCAGCGCGGCCGGCACGGGCTGGTCGCCGGGCATGACCGCCTCGTAGAGCCGGTCGAGGAGCTGCCCCTGGTCGCGGACCGCGGGCTCGGCGAGCAGGTCCGGGCGGGGCGTCGTGTTGTAGACCCGGTGGGTGTCCATGACGTTGATGAAGACGAAGAACGGGTCCGCGGGCGCGGCGTCGATCCACGCCAGGACCCGCGGCACGAGGGACCGGGCCTCCTCGTCCACGACCACGTACGTGGCGAAGCCCTGGTCGAACTGCAGGCGCTCGCTCAGGAAGGCGTTGCCGCCGACGAATCCACCCGTCCGGTACCCGGCGCCGGCGAAGACTTCGGCCAGGGTGACGTGGTCGCGGTCCAGCGGGGCAACGACCGCCTGCCCGTTGCCGTCCTTGTAGGTGTGGGCGCCGTGCTTGAAGGGCAGCAGGCCGGTGAACAGGGACCCGTGCGACGGTACGGTCCAGGGCGCCGTGGCGTAGGCGCGTTCATAGAGGGTGGCCCCGGCCGCGAAGGCGTCGATGCGGGGCGACGTCGGCCGCGCGTAACCGTAGCAGCCGAGGTGATCGGCCCGCAGGGTGTCCATCACGACGAGGATGACGCTCGGCGGGCGGTCGGAACGGCCGCAGCCGGACGGGAAGATGCTCAAGGGGATCAGGAGTGCGAGGCAGGCGCCGGCAAGGCGCAGTCCCCGGATGCGTGTCATGGCGGCTCCGTGGTGTTCGCTCTGGTGGGGTGGTCTTGCAGGGTGACGCGCCCGGCCGACCGGACCGAGGCGGTCACGCAGGATGAACGATAGGGAGTTGGCGGTGGCGTGTCAGTCGTGGGCGAAAATGAATGAACGCGAATTCGCGTTCACTAGCATAGCGCTCGGAAATAAGCACTTCCGGAATACGGCTGACCGGATGGCGCCCCCTCCGGGAAGGGTCACGGGATCGGGACCGCTCAGCGGACGAGTGCCACGCGGCTCGCCTTCACCCCCTGCGCCGACGTCAGCCGCAGCAGGTAGACGCCCGACGGCAGGCCGCGTCCCGCGTCATCGCTCGCGTCCCAGGCCACCTGGTGCCGGCCCGCGGCGAGGAAGCCGCCGGCGAGCCTGGCCACGCGGCGCCCGCGCAGGTCGAACGCCAGCAGCTCCACCGTCCCGGCCTGCGGCAAGGCGAAGCTCACGGTGGTGCGCGGGTTGAACGGATTGGGGGCGGCCTGGAGCGCCAGCTGCGAGGGCGGCGGCGGGCCGCCGGTGGGGAAGTCGTGACCCCGGCTGTAGAAGACGCCATCCTCGCGGGTGAGGACGTAGACGCCGCCATAGAACGCCACGACATCCAGGGGCACGGCCCCACCCAGCTCGTCGGTCACGTCGTACCACCGATCCCAATCGCGGTCGATGGCGAGCAGGAGCCGCCCATCGAAGGTCACGACCCAGGTCTCGGTCCAGAGGACGAACGTGTCGAGCTGGTGGAAGGCCTCGTCGGCCGCCCGGCACGACGCGGGGAGGATCTCCCGCCAGTCGATCTCCGCCGCCTGGGTCAGGTACAGGCCGGAGTCGTTGGACACGAGGAGGGCCTCGGCCTGGATCTGCCGGTCGCCGCCGGCCTTGGGCAGGGCCGTCACCGGCTCCAGCGCCCGCACGAAGGCGAGCCCCTGGCCGGCCGGCAGGTTTCCCTGGAGGTGCTCCCAGGTGGCGCCGTCGTCGAGGGTGCGGGTGACGAAGTTGTCGCCCGACACGTAGAGCTCCCGGTCGGCCACGATCTCCACGCCCGTGAGGTTGGTGTGGCCATGGCCGCCGATCGCGGTCCACGTGGCGCCGTCGTCCACCGAGCGCACCAACTCGCCCGGGGCCACGTCGCTCCAGGTGCAGGCGTAGATGAGGGACACCTGATCGCCCCGGCTCCGCGCGATGTCGGTGACGCGGCCGCCGGTGGATTCGCGGGTGAGGTCCTGGGTGGCGCCCTCGTCGTCGCTCAGCCAGAGCGTGCCCTTGAAGAAGGCGTTCACCCCGCCGAGGACGCGGCGCTGGGGCAGGCCTTCCACCGGCACGATCGCGGTGCGGGCGACGCCGATCCAGCCTGGCAGGGTATGGTCGTCCCAGGTCTGGGTCGGTTGATCCCAGGCGTAGAAGCCCTCCTCGGTGGTGACGAAGAGGTGGACGTCGTTGTTGGCCCAGTCCTGACTGATGCCGTTGACCAGGGGATCGACGGCGCCGATGGGGTCGAAGGGGAAGATGACGGCAGCCGCGGCGGCGGCGGCCAGAACGAGGATCGCCGCGGCGAGGACGGGCCGGGCGACGGCAGGCGATGACGGGCGAGTCATGGCGGCTCCCTTGTCCGGGTTCGCGATGACTGATGATACCACGAAAGGCATCCGCCCGGAAAGGGCCCGGCTCTCGACGTCGGTCGATCCTAGAGGCCGTTGGCCCGGAAGAGCTCCACGTACTTCGGGTCCTCGCGCCGGATGTGCATCGTGAACCAGTGGCCCAGGTACTCCAGCAGCTCGTCGTCGAGGTGCTCGTTGCCGTCTCGGTAGGCGCGGTGGGCGTGCATGACCTCGGTGACGAAGCCCGCGTGCAGCCGGCGGTGCGCGGCGAACTCCGCGTAGCCGAACTCGCGCATGTAGCTCTCCTCGGCGGAGAAGTGCTCGTCGACGTAGTCGACCATCTCATCGAGGACCGAGAGGACCGCCTGCCGGCCCTCGCCCGCGGCCCGGGCGGCCACCAGGCGCCCCAGGATCTCGAAGAACCGCCGGTGCTGCCGGTCGATGATGTCGATCCCGATGGCGTAGACCTCGTTGAACTCGGCCGTGATCATGATCACCCTCCTGCGCGCGGTTCGGGCCGCCGGATGGACCGGCGTTGGCTCTCCGGTCGGGTTATCGGCCGAGCGGCGGCGGGCTTGAGGATGTGGTCGGGGGCGGCGGCGACCGTCCCGTACGACGCTGCCCGGACCCGGCCGGGGTTGTCCCACGGCCGGATCCGGGCAGGTGCTGATCGCCGGAGGCGGGACCTAGCGGAAGCTGTTCTTCAGCTCGCTCCAGGTGGTCGTCTCCACGGGCACGACGGAGTCCACGACGATGGTCAGGTTGTCGACGCACAGCATCGCGCTGCTGCCGGGATCGGCGCCGGTGATCGCCCCGAACTGCACGGTCACGCCGCCGGACACGTCCGGGCCGGTCACCGTGGAGAACGAGAAGTGCGTCCACACGGCCGGATCGGCGTTCACGGCCAGGGGGGCGCCGCCGAGGATCTCGGAGGCGGACACGCCGCCGCCGTCGATCTCGGAGAAGAACTCGGCGAAGGCCACGCCGCCGATCGCGAACGCGCCGCGGGCGTCGAACTCGATGGTGACGGCCTGGCCGGCCTCGACGGTGCCGATGCCGACGTTGGCGTTCTTCAGCACGGAGCCGGAGGCGGGGGTCATGTTGTCGATGCACGCGGCGTAGTCACCCGAGGCGCCCGGCGTGACGATGGTGATCTGGTCGGGAGCCGAGGGGAAGAGGAGCCAGCCGTCGAAGTTGCCGGTCTCGAAGCCGCCGTTGACCGCGAGGTCGACGGGGTCGGCCTGGGCCAGGCCGGCGGTGAGGGCGAGGGCGGCGAGCACGACGACGCAGAGCTTTCGCATGGACATGAGGGAACCTCCTGAACGTTGCGCCGATCGCGTGTCGGGGCAGACCATCTGCCCGACGGGATCGGGGCGACCGATCGACCAGCGACACACTACACTATGTACGGTCAGCGAACAAAGCTTTTTCTTGTTATTTTTTCTATTGATCTTTAATCGCAAAGATTTGCAGCAGCGGGGCCGGGGTCATCCGGCCTTGTGCGGACGCCGTACAAAGTGTACAATCTCCCCGGTGCCACCTCTTGCCTCGCTCCCGGGAGTTGCCTCGATGAAGACGATCGCGCTCACGCTTGCCGGCCTGGCGCTCTGCGTCGGCCTGACCCACGCCCAGGTCGGCGCCCTGATCTGGGCCGACGATTTCCAGGATCTCGACAACTGGCTCATCCTGACCGGCAACGGCTCCTGGGGCTGGGGCAACGGCGAGCTCGAGTACTACGCGACCGACAACGTCGGCATCGCCGACGTGCCCGGCGAGCCCGGCAACACCGCCCTGCGCATCACCGCCCGTCACGAGAGCGGCCCGGGCATCGTCGACCAGGTGGGAACTTGGCCGCTGAGCTGCACCTCGAGCAAGGTGATCTCGAAATCCAAGGTCACCGTCAGGTACGGCATGATCGAGGCGCGGGTGAAGGTGCCCGACCTGGACCTCGGCGGCTGGCCCGCGGTCTGGCTGCTGGGCAACGCCAACTACGCCTGGCCGCGCAACGGCGAGATCGATATGATGGAGATGGGCGGCAAGCAGGCCTACCGACCTGCACGACGAGCATAACGGCGGCAACGGCCAGGACAACTGAGCGGTCAACCAGTCGGTGACGGCCAACGCCATCTTCTGGTCCGCCGACGCGGTCTCCCCGGGCAACCCGTCGGGCGCGGCCAGCCTCTCCTGGGATCCGGACGACGTCTACTGCCGGCCCTACTACAACTACGCCGACGAGCTCGTCGACCGTTTCCTCGTCTACCGCCTCTACTGGGACGATTCCAGCCTCCGCTTCACCGTGGTCGACGACGGCGCCGAGCACGATCTCTACGTCGAGCCGTTCGCCATCGACGAGGTGTCGGCCGAGTTCACCGAGCCGTTCTACCTCATCGCCAACCTCGCGATCGGCGGCGCCTTCACCGACGCCTACAACCTCGGCGACCCGGGCAGCGGCCTGCCGGTCTCGATGCCGTTTCCCGCCGAGATGCTCATCGACTACATCCGCGTCTACGAGTGGAACGGCCAGGGCGGGGTCCACCTCGGCCCGCCCGCGCCCGCGAGCGGCACCTTCGGCCTCTTCACCGACGAGACCCCGACCGACGGCGGGCTCGTCCCCGGCGTCACTCGGAGATCTACGTGTGGGAGGGGACCCTCGTCGACGGGTCGATCCCACCCTACGAGGGCGACCACGTGCTGGCCTGGCAGACGGCGGGCCTGGGCTGGTTCGGCGCCGGCATCATGGCCACACAGCCGCTGAACCTGTTCGACTGGCGACAGGCACTCAAGTTCGGATCAACATCCCAGCCAGCGTGTCAAGATCGGAATCATCGACGCCTGGACCAACCAGTACTACGTCACGTTCCCCGCCCGCCAGACGACCTACGGCCTGGTGCGGAACGGCGGTGGGGCCAGGCCTCCATCCCCGTATGGCCGACCTGCGGGGCACGGCCATCGACCTGCGCATGCTCAGCTACGCGTTCGTCGTCCTGGAGGAGAACGGGACGCCGTGCACGTTCGCCCTGGACGACATCTACTACGACGGCGGCACGGTCACCGGCGTGGCGGACGGCGACCTGGCTGACGCCGGGGCGCCTACCCTGCGGCCCAACGCGCCCAGCCCGTTCAACGCCGCGCGGCACGTCCTCGATCAGCTTCGAGCTGCCCCGGCAGGCGTACGAGGTCGTGATCTACGACGTGGCCGGGCGCCGGGTCGAACTCGGTACAGGCGCCGCCGGCAGGAACGCGGTGCGTTGGGATGGCCGCGACGAGACCGGCGGCAACGTGAGCTCCAGGCGTCTACTCCTACGTGATCACGGCCGACGCCGGCACAGGCGCCCGGACCATGATGCTCGTGAAGTAGCCGCGCAGGCGCGTTGGGATCAGGCTCGGGGTCGGGGCAGGGCTTCTAAGCTCAGTGCTGCTTGAGCTTGCGGTGCCTCGGCGTTCTCGATCCACGGCCTGCGCGTGAAGTAGCTGTCGGTCATCTCGCGCACCTTGCCCGAGAGCAGCACGAGCGCGATCAGGTTGGGCAGGATCACCACGCCGAGCGCGATGTCGCCCATCTCCCAGATCACGTTCAGCGACACCACCGCGCCGAAGTGCATGATCACGAACACGATCCTTGTAAGGGAAGATGGCCCTGGCGCCCCACAGGTAGTTGGCGCAGCGGTCGCCGTAGTAGCTCCAGCTGATCGCCGTGGACACGGCGAACAGCAGCACGCTGATCACCACGATGTACTTGCCCCAGTTGCCGGGCAGGCCGCGGCTGAAGCCGTTCATGGTCAGCGGCGCCCCGTTCTCTGCGTCGCCGTAGAAGGTGGTGAAGGTGCGCGCCGTCGCTGGCGATCGCCACGCCGTCGGCCGGGCGGATGACGCCGGTGAAGCGGCTGCCCTGCTCGGGGTCGGTGAAGAACTCCTCGACCAGGCCTGATGCCACGCATGGCACGCGGGCCAGGGCCAGTGGCAGGCCGGCCTGCGATCGCGAACTCGTCGACATTGGCGCATGCTGATGGTGGCGGTGGGCGTCAGCGGTGACCCAGCTGCTGTCGCTTGCGCCGGTGGCCTTCGAGGTCGTCGGGGTGCACGTCGTTCCAGACACCGGTCATGATGATCACCAGGCCGGTCATCGTGCAGATCACCAGGGTGTCGATGAAGGGCTCGAGGAGGGCCACGACGCCCTCGGAGACCGGCTCGTCGGTCTTGGCCGCCGCGTGGGCGATGGGGGCCGAGCCCTGGCCCACGCCTCGTTTGAGAAAGGCCCCGCCGGCGCCCACATCATGGTGGTGAGGATCGCCCCACTCCCGGTGCCGGCGATGCCCGCGGTCAGGTTGAAGGCCTCCGAGCCGGGGATCCAGTCCGAACGCCGGCAAGAGGCCCTCGGAGGTCCAGTGGGGGATGATGTGCGAGGGCTTGGCGTAGTGCCCGCCGCTGGCCAGCGCCAGGTGGCCGGTCTGCCTGCGATCGCGCCAGTGCCGCCAGCACCACCAGCGCCACCACCGCCGAGGTCACCAGCCCGGTGATCCAGGGCGAGACGCCGAACGTGGTCTGCACGGTGTCATGCACCGCTGATGGCTACGCCGCGTTGCTGTGACCGTGGCCGAGCCTGCCCGGCGGAAGAGCAGAGGCCTCCGCCCAGCCAGGGCCGGGCCGGTGTCGATCTCAACCATGGGCTGCGCCGACGTTCAGCAGCTTCGAATGACAGTCTCCCTCGCGGTGGCACAGGCAGAGGTGACCTCGGTGGCCGCCGAAGCGGCTACTGCCCAGGCTCGCGGTCACCACGTCGAACGGCGCCGGGGCCGCCAGTGGATCACGGTAGCCACGCCGGCGATCTTGCCGATACCAACGGTGGCCGACAAGCGCGGTGGTGGCGCTGGTCTGGGGCGTCGCCGGGTTCGTTGGGATCGTCGTACTTGCCGCTGGTGACGCCAGCTCCGTGGCAGGCCGGCGCAACTGGATGAACCACAGGCGACGTTGAAGACTCTGTCCCGGGCCCCAGGCAGGGCGATCACCGCGGCCGGATCCTCGTCACCCGAGATGCCGAAGCCCGGAATGGAAATCGCGTTGATGGCGCCGACGACGGTCTCGAACAGATGCACGGGGGCTCCTTCCGGCGGGCAAGGCAGGGCGGGCGAAGCGAGGGCGCGCCGGCGGCGCCGGGGCGGACGAGTCGTCGCGTCGTTAATGCCCTGCTGTGCCCAGGGCCAAGCTGGAGTCGGCCGGTGGCCGGCAGCCAGATGGGCTCAGGGCCGAGGAGGCCGTCCGGCCCCGGCGCACGAGGTTCAACGTCAGGCTCGCCGCGCCCGCCGTGGTGCTCAACCGCGCGATGTAGACGCCGCTCGGCACCGCGCGCCCCTTCTGGTCAGCGCCGTCCCAGCGCACGGTGTGACGGCCGGCGAGGAAATCGCCCCGCGCCACGGTGGCCAGCTTGCGGCCACTCAGGTCGTGGATGATGAGCTCGCCGCTCGCGGGCACGTCGAGGCTGAAGGCCAGGGTGGTCAGGGGGTTGAAGGGGTTGGGCTGGGCGGAGAGGCGCACCAGGGCGGTCGCCGGAGCCGGCGCATCGGTGGTCATGGCCACCAGGCCGGCCACGTCGGCCAGGGTGGCGGCGGCGGCCCGGGTGATCTGCAGGCCCAGGGGCGCGGTGGCGGCGATGTTGCTCCACGTGTCGGTGGTGCGGTGGTAGTACGGGTACTGGTCCCAGTCCCAGTCGATGGCCAGGAAGGCGGCGATGCCGGCCTGCTGGAAGGGCACGTGGTCGCTGCCCCAGCTGTCGTAGTCCTTGCGGTAGGCGATGTCGGTGACGGCGTCCACGTTCTGGCCCATGGCGGTCATGAGCCACTCCCACTCGGTCTCGCCCTCGATGCGCACGCCGTAGTCGTCCTCCCAGAAGGCCACCATGTCGGCGGTGATGGCGGCGATGATGTCGTCGCCGCTGGCCAGGGACTCGGCCACGAAGTGCTGGCTGCCGCGCAGGCCCACCTCCTCGGCGTCGAAGAGCACGAACTTGACGGTGCGTTCGAACTGCCGACCCGCGCTCGCCCGCGCGATCTCCATCACCAGGCTGGTGCCCGATCCGTTGTCCTCGGCCCCGGGCGCGGTGGACCCGGCCTGCTGGGACGTGCTGTCGTAGTGCCCGCCGACGACCACGATCTCGTCGGGGTTGACGGTGCCGACCCGGGTGGCCACCACGTTGCGGCAGAGGTTGCCGTTCACCGTGAACTCGTCGAACGCCACCGTGTAGCCGTAGTCGACCAGCTTCTGGGCCATGTAGTCGGCGGCCAGCGCGTTGTCCGCCGTGTTGTAGTAGCGGGTGCGGATGGTGTGGGCGGCGCCGTCGAACCACAGGGGGGTGTCGCCGCTGATCTCGCGGATGAGCTGGTTGAAGGCCTGCTGGTCGAGGCCGTCGACGTAGGCCTGCTTCACGGCGGGGTCGACGACGGTGGGCGCGGGCGCGGCGCGGCGGGCGGGGGCCGGAACCGCCGCGACGGGCGACAGGTCGAGGTACTGCAGGCAGAACCCGGCCGCGAGGAAGGCGTCGAGCCGGTCGCGGGGCACCTCCACGAGCCAGGCGCGGGGGGTGGTCAGGTGGACGTGGCCGAAGTCGGCGGGAGTGGCCGTGTCGCCGCTGTGCCTCGGGTGGGTGTGGTCGACCAGGTACCACTCGGCGTCGTCGAACCGCGGCGCGAACGGCTCGCCGGGGAGCGCCCGGGCGCCGGGGCCGCGGCGGTCGAGGACCAGCAGGCCGTCGGCCAGCTCCCAGGTGACCAGGTCCAGGGAGCGCCGGCCGTCGGTGAGCTCGCTGCGGGCGGTGTCCGTCAGGAAGCGGACGTCGGCCGTGGCGGCGGTGGCGAGCAGCAGGGCGAGCAGGACGAGCAGGGCCAGGCGCTGGGTCATGATGGAGCGTCCTCGGGGGTGGTGGTCGGTCGGTGCCGGATCTGGAATGATACATCATGCGGTGGGGGTTGACTAGGTGGGGTGGGGACGGTGGGGGGCGAGATGTGATGCAAATGGCGCCGTTGGGGCGATTCGAGGCTGTCGGAGAGTTTGATCGATTGATGGATCGTAGCTCGAGTCGGAGCCTGCTTGCCGATACGCGCCTGCGTATCGCTGGAAGCGCAGACAGCAGCACCGATTGAAAGCAGTGCAACGATCGCGATTCGCGAATCAGTTCATGGAAGGCAGCGCGGCGTGCGTTGGATCTGTTTGGCGGCTCTCACTGCTGTATCTCCGCGTCGGTCGCACTCTCGGCCGTGATCCATGTCGAGAGAGACGGATCGGGCGATTTCACGGTGATTCAGGACGCCGTCGTGGCCGCATGCGATGGAGACACGATCGAGATCGGACCCGGTCGGTCTACCGATTCCTTCGATGCGCCGTACGACATCAGGCGCGCCCCGGTGACCGTGGCGCCGCGCGACTGGAGGTACCGACCGCGATCCCAGGAGAGGATCCTCTATCTAACCGTTGCCCCACCCCCTCACGCCCATTAGTGTTCCTCCACGACCCCGGAGGACCCCATGGCCAAGAGCTTCCGCCAGCAATTCGGCCTGCGACAGCAGCCCAAGACCCCGTTCTTCGTGTCCGTCGCCGGCAACATCGGCGTGGGCAAGAGCATGCTGACGCGCCTGCTGGGCCAGAGCTTCGGCTGGCCCATGTATTTCGAGCCGGTGATCAACAACCCGTACCTCGACGACTACTACCAGGACATGGCCCGCTGGAGCTTCCATCTGCAGGTCTACTTCCTGAGCCAGCGCTTCGCCGTCCAGAAGAAGATCCAGGACGCGGGCACGTCGGCCGTGCAGGACCGCACCATCTACGAGGACGTGGAGATCTTCGCGCCCACCCTGCACCGCCGCGGGGCCATGGACCGGCGCGACTACGACAACTACCGCGAGATCTTCAACAACATGACCGCCTTCCTGCAGCCGCCCGACCTCATCCTCTACCTCTGGAGCAAGCCCGAGGTCACCCACGAGCGCATCCGCCAGCGCGGCCGCAAGTGCGAGCAGGACATCCCTCTGGACTTCCTGCAGGATCTCCACGCCGCCTACGAGGACTGGGTCGAACGCGCGCCTGCGCTCTGCCCCGTCGAGGTCATCGATACCGAGCGGATCAACCTGCGCGACGACGTGAAGGCCCAGCAGGATGTGCTGCAGCTCATCGCCGACTACCACCGCGACAAGCACGCCCGCGTGACGGGGGAGGACGACTCGTGAACTACCGCCCCAGCGACCTCCTGCGCGGCCGCGCCATCCCCGATCAGGTCCTGCGCGAACTGCCCAAGACCGACCTCCACGTGCACCTCGACGGCTCCTTGCGCCCGGGCACCTTCCTGGAACTCGGCCGCGCGGCCGGCCTCGACCTGCCCGACGATCCTGCCGAGCTGCGCGCCCGCTTCTTCCCCGGCGCCGTGGTCGCGAGCATGCCCGAGTTCCTGGCCCACTTCGACCACACCCTGCGCTGCCTGCAGACCGCCGACAGCCTCGAGCGCGTGGCCCGCGAGCTGGCCGAGGACGCGGCCGCCCTCAACGTCCGCATCCTCGAGGCGCGGTTCTGCCCCTTGCTGCACACCCGGCAGGGCCTGACGCCGGACGGCGCCGTGGCGGCCGTCCATCGAGGCCTCGCCGCCGTGCCGTCGGTCAACGGCGGCATCATCATCACCGGCCTGCGCACCATCGATCCCGCCCAGAGCCTGCAGCTGGCCCGGTTGGCGGTGGCCTGGAAGAGTCGCGGCGTGGTGGCCTTCGACCTGGCGGGCGCCGAGGCCGGCCAGCCGGCCGCCGACCATCGCGAGGCCTTCTACCACTGCATGAACAACAACCTGCCGGCCACCTGCCACGCCGGCGAGGGCTACGGCCCGGAGTCCATCCACATGGCCCTGCACCGCTGCGGCGCCAAGCGCATCGGCCACGGCACGCGCCTGGAGGAGGACCCCGACCTCATGGCCTACGTGGCCGACCACCGCATCCCCCTGGAGATCTGCCTGACGAGCAACGTGCAGATGGGGGTGGTCCGGTCGGTGGGCGAGCATCCGCTGCGCCGGTATCACGAGGCCGGCCTGCGCGTCTGCCTGAACACGGACAACACCCTGTTCGCCGACACCGACATCGCCCGCGAGCTGCGCCTGGCCGTCGACACCTTCGACTTCACGCTGCTGCAGCTCGAGGACATCATCCTCGGCGGCTTCAAGAGCGCCTTCGTGCCGGAGCAACACGCCCGGGTGCTCATCGAGCAGGCCCTGGCCGACTTCGCCCAGATCCGCCACGCGCACCGCCTCGACCGCCTGGTGGCCGCGGGAGACTCGCGGTGACCGACCGCCTCGCCCGCCGGTCCGACGGCTGGCGCCGGCGTGCCCTTGCACCAGGGTGTCGACGCCGGCGTCCGGGGTCCCAACGACGAGCCCAAGAGGGAGATCGGCCTGCTGCGGCGGGCCTGCTGCCACGCGGTCGGCATGTCGACCGCGCCCGAGGCGACGCTCCTGCACGCCCTGGGCGTCCCGGTGGTGGGGTTGAGCTGCATCACCAACCCGTCGCGGGAGACGGGCCAACCCGAGCTTTCGCACCAGGACGTGGTGGACACGGGCGCGATGGTGCGCGAACGGGTGGCCGAGGTGTTCCTGGCGGCTCTGCCGCGGCTCATTTCCGCTTCGTGACCCGCAGCGCGTCCGGCAGCGCCGGGAACGCCCGCCGCGGCCGCGAGGTCTGGCCCCGGCCCGGCAGCTTCACGTCGTTCACCGTGCAGGCGGCCGTCGGGTCCAGCTTCGCCACGGTCTGCAGCAGGGCAGGCACCTTGCGCCGCCGTTCGGTGATCAGCAGGATCTCGATGGGTTCGGTCGCGCTGCCCATCCCGTGCAGCGACGCCACCTCGTAGCCCAGCTCGCGCAACCGGCGGTCCAGGCCGACCGTGGGGTCGTGGCCCAGGATCCGCACCAGCTCGACGCCGATGGCGAGCTTGGCCTCCAGCCAGCTGCCCACCACGTTGCCCATGGCGAAGCCGGCGGCGTAGGCCACCGTCAGGTACCAGTGGTCGAGGTGGCGGATCACCTGACCGGCTGCCTGCAGCCAGATCAGCACCTCGAAGAAGCCCAGGAACGCCGCCCACAGCCGGTGGCCCTTGAAGACGAAGATGGTGCGCAGGGTGCCCAGGGACACGTCCGCCACGCGGGCCAGGAAGATGATCGGGATCAGCGTGAGCGGGTGGGCGGACAGGAACTCGAGCATCGCGGCCTCCGGGACGGACGGATCGGGGTGGTCCCAAGATAGCGCGCCGCCGCCCGCGCCGGAAACCGCTTCTTGCCGGCACGCGGCGCTGCTAGAATCGGGCGTCCTCGCATCCCCTGGACCGGAGGCAAACCGTGGGTTCACGCGCGCGCTTGACGTCGTTCGACCTGGCTCCGGGTGACCTGGTGGCCGGCAAATACGTGGTCCAGGACCTGCTGGGCCGGGGTTACGAGGGCGAGGTCTACCTCGTCAAGGAGCGGGTGACGGGGGTCGAACGCTCGGCCAAGCTGTTCTTCCCCCACCGCAACGAGCGCGATCGGGCCGTCCGCCATCACGCGCGCAAGCTGCACCGCCTGCGCAACTGTCCGGTGCTGATCCAGTACCACACCCGCGAGATCCACCGCTTCGGCGACGTCGCGGTCTCGGTGATGGTGTCCGAGTACGTGGACGGCGAGCTGCTGCCCGCGTTCCTCAAGCGCCAGCCCGGCGGCCGGCTCGACGTCTTCCAGGCCATGCGCCTGGTGCGCGTGCTCGCCCTCGGCGTCGAGGACATCCACGCCCTGGGCGAGCACCACGGCGACCTCCACGTCGGCAACGTGCTGGTGGCCCGACGCGGCCTCGAATTCTCCGTCAAGCTGGTCGACCCGTTCCCGCCCGACTCCAGCCGCAGCGCCGCCGAGGCGCGCCTCGACGACGTGTGGGAGATGATCCGCCTCCTGCATCACATCGCCGGCGGGGCCCGCCGCTACGCGTCGCAACCGCCCGAGTTCAAGGACGTCTGCTGCGGCCTGAAGCGCAGCCTCATCGCCCGCAAGTTCCGCACCGCGGGCGAGCTGCGCTGGTACCTGGAGAACCTGGAGTGGACGTCGCGGTAGCTACCGGTGCTTGCCGCGTTCCCAGCCGTCGGGCAGCAGCCACTGCCGACCGCTGGCGGCCGCGCCCTCCTCGAGGCTCGTGGCCATGCTGTCGTTCCAGCGGTTGAGGTAGCCGAAGAGGGCGATCACGCCCAGCAGCTCGACGATCTCGCCGTCGTCCCAGTATGCGCGGACCCGCTCCTGCAGCTCGGCGGTCACCTGGTTGGGCACCGAGGCGGCGGCCACGGCCAGGTCCAGGGCGACGCGCTCGGCCTCGCTGAACGCGGGGTGCGTGCGGTACTCCCAGATGTGCTCCAGCTGCTCGCCGTCGGCGCCGTAGCGGTCGGCTGCCCGGATGGTGTGGGCCTGGCAGTAGCGGCAGCCCGCGGCGTGGCTCGCCAGGTAGCCCACCAGGCGCTTCAGCGCGCTGGTGACCCGGCCCTCGTTGGCCATGACGGCCATGTTGAGCTGGATGAAGGCGCGGGCGATGGCCGGCCGTCGCTGCATCGTCAGCACGCTGTTGGGGCAGAACCCCAGGGTCTCGTTGAAGAAACCAGCCAGTTCGCGGGTCTGGGGGTCGTGGTCGGGCGGCAAGGGGGCCACGAACGGCATGGGCGATCTCCCGTGGTTGCAGGTTGCGGTCGGGACTCTCAAGGTCGCAAGAAACTCCGCGGCTGGCCACCGCGGCATTGCGCTGCCGCCGGCAGTGACGATCTTGGCGAGATGCCGACCGACGTCGCCCGCACCACCGCCCGCCGCTACTGGCTCGGCATGGTCTTCCAGGGACTCTGGGCCACGGGCCAGATCCTCTTCCCGTTCGTGCTCGCCAAGTCGCTGGCGGCGCCGGCCTGGCTGGTGACGCTGTCGGTGCTCATGGAATCGACCGGCATGGTGGCGGGGCTCTACTGGAGCGGCGTGATGCAGTCGGGGGGCCGGCGGCGCGCCCTCTTCTGGGGCGGCCTCTGCGGCCGCGTGGTGGTGGCCGCGGCCCTGTGGATCACCACGCCGGGTCTGTTCGTGGCCATGCTGGCGGTGGTCTACCTCTTCGGGGCGCTGGTGTACCCCGCGCAGAACAGCATCCTGCAGGAGAACATCCCGGCCGACCGGCGGGGCTGGGTGTTCGGCCGCGGGGCGATGGTGCAGCAGGGGACGGCGGTGGTGTGCAGCTTCGTGGTGGGCCTGCTGCTCGACCACGACCCCATGGCCTACCGGATCGTCTACCCGGTGCTCGGGGTGCTCGGCTTCGGCTATCCGTTGGCGCTGGCCACGTTGCCGCGGCCGGCCGCCGGAGCGGTCGCCGCACCGGGTCCCCGGCCCGCCGGACCCCTGGCGCCGCCGGCCTGGCGCTCGCTCGCGAGCGCCGTCAGCCAGCCCTTCCTCGACGCCCGCGACACCTTCCGCCGCGACCGCGCCTACCTCTGGTACCAGGCCAACTTCACGGTCTACGGCGTGGCGTTCATCATGCTGGTGCCGGTGGTGCCGCTCTACTTCACGAGCGAGCTGCACCTGGCGTACCGCCACATCGCCCAGTCGCGCATCCTCATCGGCTCGCTGGGCGTCGGCCTGCTGGGGCCGCTGGCGGGCAAGCTCATGGACCGCCTGCATCCGACCCGGCTCTGCGCCATGAGCTTCGGCTGGGTCGCCCTCTACCCGCTGATGCTGGCCGCGGGACCGGCGCTGAACCTGACCGCGACCCAGACCGCCTATGCGGCCTTCGTCATCTATTCCGTCGGCATGGCCGGGGTGAACGTCACCTGGAACGTGGGCAGCATGGCGTTCGCGCCTCCGGGCCAGGGCGGCCACTACCAGGGGATCCACGTGGCGATGGTGGGGCTGCGCGGGGTGCTCGCGCCGATCCTGGGGTACCTGCTGCTGACGTTCCTGGGGTTCCGGGAGGTCTTCCTGGTGGCGGCGTGCCTGTTCCTGGCCGCGGCCGTGAGCTCGGCGGTGCTCGCCAGACGCGTGGGCGGGCATCCGGCGCAGGACTAGGATCCGGGCGCCGCGGCCCGCACCAGCTTCGAGGCCAGCACGCCCATGAGGCCCCCGGAAGGCCAGGGCCATCGTTTCGATCCCGGCGGATGGTCCCCGCAGGATGATCGTCTCCAGGCAGCTGTGGTGATCGAGGTGCACGGATCGGGCGACACGGCGTGGAGCACGACCGGGCCGGCGCGGCGCCTGCGCGGGCTTGACCCGTGATCCGGCGATCCCCTGATCCGGCCGGAGGCGTCGCCATGCGTCAGACACCCTCCCTGGTCCGGATCGCCTCGCCCGCCGTCGGTGCGGTCATCCGGGACGTCCGGCACGCCGAAGGTGTGCCATTCCGCTCGAACCTGCGTTATCATCAAGACGGTGCCGGCCACCTCGCCCGACCGGCCGGCGCGATGGTTCCGACGAAGGAGGCCGACCATGTTCGCCACCGTCACGTCACGCCGCTGGGCCACGATCCTGGGCCTCGTCCTCGCGCTCGCCGGGATCTCCGCCGCCCAGACCGACGATTGCCTGGACTACGCCGATTACCTGCACTGGGTCGCCTGCATCGAGCTGCCCTATCCCGCCGAGGGCGTCGCCATGGCGGACGGCCTCGCCTACGTGGCGGACAACACGGCCGGCCTGCGGATCTACGACGTCTCGGAACCCGGATCGCCGGTCCTCGTGGGCGCGGTGGACACGCCGGGCCGCGCCTACCGGGTCGCGGTGGCCGGCGGGCACGCCTACGTCGCCGACGGCTGGGGCGGTCTGCAGGTCATCGACGTCAGCGATCCGTCCGCGCCGGTCATCGTCGGCGCGGCGGCCACGCCGGGCGTTCTCAACTACTACGATCTCGAGGTGATGGACGATCACGCCTACGTCGCCGACGAGCAGCACGGCGTGCACGACTTCGACGTCAGCGATCCCGCGCTTCCGGTCGCCGTCGGGCTCGCCGAGCCCTACGGCTACGTCTGGGGGCTGGCCGGCCATGGCGACCATCTCTACGTCGCCACCGACATCGGCGGGCTCGCCGTCATCGAGCGGGCGACCATGAGCGTCGTCGGTTCGGTGGCCCTGCCGAACGCGTGCTACGGCGTGGCGGTCGGCGGCGGCTTCGCCTACGTGGCCGGCTACTCCGCGGGGTTGCAGGTGATCGACATCGCGGATCCGGTCGCGCCGACCCTCGTGGCGACCCTGGCGTCGCCCGGCAACACCCTCGACGCGACCCTGGTGGGCGACCTGGTCTTCACCTGCGAGCACGGCGGCTGGCGCGGCGTGCGGATCGTGGACGTCTCGACGCCCGGCAGTCCGGTCGTGCGGTCCACGCTGGCCACCGACGAGGTGGTCAACGCGGTGGCGGTGGCGGACGGCCACGCCTACGTGGCCAACTGGTATGGCGGCCTGCTGGTGGCCGACATCGCGCCGCCGGTCAACGCCGGGTTCGTCGGCACCGTCCTGGTGCCCGGCTCGGCCTACGCGGTGGACGCGGTGGGCGACCACGCCTACGTCGCCGACAGCCACGCGGGGTTGCAGGTCATCGACCTCGCGGATCCCGTGGCGCCGGTCATCGTGGGCTCGTTGGACTTCGCCGGCCAGCTCCACGGCGTCGCCGCCGTCTCGGGGCGGGCCTACGTCTGCGAGGGCGGGGTCGTGGACCTCGTCGACGTCTCCGATCCCGCCGCGCCGCGCCTGCTCGGCACGGGCGACCCGCCGGGGATTCCGCGCGCGGTGGCCGTGGTCGGCGACCTGGCCTACGCCGCGTGCGACGACTGGGGGCTGCAGGTCATCGACTTCTCCACGCCCGACGCGCCCTGGATCCGCGGTCACGTGTCCACGTCCGGCGATGCCGTCGATGTCGCCGTCGCCGGCGCCGTCGCCTACGTCGCGGTCCTGGGTCACGGCGTGGACGTGGTGGACGTCACCAGCGCGTCTTGGCCCGCCATCGTGGCAAACCTGGACACGCCGGACGTGGCCGTGGCCGTCTGCGTCGCCGAGGATCGGCTGTACGTCGCCTGCGACGAGGCCGGCCTGGTCGTGGCGGACATCACGACGCCGACCGCGCCGGTCGTCGTGGGCATCCAGGATACGCCCGGGACGGCCACGGACGTGACGGTGCTCGGGGCGGTCGCCTACGTGGCCGACTTCAACGCCGGCCTGCAGCTCGTCGACGTCGCCGATGCGGCCGATCCGAAGCTGGTGGGAGCGGTGGAGGTCCCGGACAACGCGGCCAACGGCGTCGCCGGCAGCGGCGACCTGATCTGCGTGGCGGACTGGGATGGCGGGCTGCACCTGGCCTGGCCGCAGTGCGGGGCCACCGCGGCGCCGGAGCTGACGCCGCCCCGGGCCGCGCGGCGCCTGGCCGCTCGTCCCAACCCCTTCAACCCGGCCACCACGTTCGGCTTCGAGCTGCCGCGGCGGCAAACGGTCGTCCTGGCGGTCTTCGATGCGGCGGGGGCCCGGGTGGCGACGGTCTTCGAGGGCGAGCTCGACGCCGGTCGGCATGCGCTCGACTGGCGGGCCCGAGGCCTGGCCAGCGGGGTCTACACGGCAAGGCTGCAGACCGCCGACGGAGCGCGGTCGGGCAAGGTGGTGCTGATCAGGTGAGGTCGATGTCGCCGGCGCCCTCGGCCGCGATGACCGTGACCTCCTCCACCGTCACCAGTCCCTGCCGTACCACGTCCCGCACCCACGGCAGGAAGCCGGCGATCTTCGCGGCCGCGTCGACGATCTCGATGACCACGGGCAGGTCCTCGCTCAGCCGCAGGATCTTGGCCGTGTGCACCCGCGAGCGGGCGCCGAAGCCCGCGAACCCGCGGATGACGATGGCGCCGGCCAGGCCCTGGCGGTGAGCCTCGTGCAGGATGGTCTCGTGCAGGATGTGGCCCCGGGCGTCCTTGTCGCGTTCGCCCACGTACACGCGCAGCCGTCGGTGTGCCATCGCCAGCCTCCTCAGAGGTTCTGTCCCAGCGCCATTCCCACCAGCACGAGCACGACTCCGACGGTGGCCTGCACGCCGACGTTGAGGATCGCCGCCAGCCACTGTCCGCCCTGCAACAGGCCGGCCGTCTCGAACGCGAAGGTGCTGAACGTGGTGAACGCGCCCATGAATCCCGTGAGCACCACCACCCGGGTCTGCGGCGAGAAGCCCGCCCGGCCCTCGAGCCAGCCCCAGACCAGCCCGAACAGCAGGCAGCCGAGCAGGTTGACCACCATGGTGCCGGCCGGGAAGCGCTCGCCGGCCAGCCGCTGGACCGCGCCGCCGAGGCCGTAGCGGCACACCGCTCCCGCGCCGCCGGCGAGGGCCATGAGGATGAGGTTCTGGGTCGTCATGCTCCGCATTATGGACGCTCGCCCACGGCCGCGCCAGCTTCATCCCGGGGGGCAATGTGGACATCCGCGGTCCGTGGTGGCATATTCTCGCGGTTCGAACCGCCATCGCGAGACCCGTCAGAGGAGCGCCGTCATGCGTCGTTACATGGTCGCCGGGAACTGGAAACTGAACCTCGGGCCGCAGGCCGGCCGCACGCTGGCCGCCGCGGTGCAGGACCGCCTCGCCGGCCGCGATCTCGGTGGCGACGTGCTCTGCTGCCCGCCCTACGTCACGATCCCGGCCGTGGCCACCGTGGCCAGGGGCGAGCCGGTGCTCGTCGGCGCCCAGGACTGCAGCGATCAGGACGCCGGCGCCTACACGGGCCAGGTGTCGGCCGGCCTGCTCCGCGAGGCGGGTTGCAGCCACGTGATCGTCGCCCACAGCGAACGTCGGCAGTACCAGAAGGAGACCGATGCGCTGTTCGTCGCCAAGATCGACCGCGTCCACGCCGCCGGCCTGGTGGCCATCTTCTGCTTCGGCGAGCTGCTGGAGGAGCGTCAGGCCGGACGGGCCGAGTCGGTGGTCAAGGCCCAGCTCGCCGGCGTGCTGCCGCACCTGAAGGACGCCGCGCCCGCGAACCTGGTCCTGGCCTACGAGCCGGTCTGGGCCATCGGTACGGGGGAGACGGCCACGCCGGCGATCGCCCAGCAGATGCACGCCGTCAGCCGCGCCGAGGTGGCCGCCCTGCTCGGCGACGACTTCGCCGCCCGGGTGCGCATCCTCTACGGCGGCAGCTGCAAGCCCGGCAATGCGCAGGAACTCTTCGCCCTGCCCGACGTCGACGGCGGCCTGATCGGCGGCGCGTCGCTCAAGGCAGATGATTTCGTGGGCATCATCGACGCGGCCGAGGCCGTGCGGGAAGGCTAGGCCACCATGCAGCGCATCGCAGCGACCCTCCTGGCGCTCCTGGTCCTGGCGGCGGCGGCCCCGGGCCAGGTGCTCCGGCAGCTCGACGCCATCGAGGCCGAGGCGGCGGCCACGGCCGCGCGGGCCGAACGGCAGCCGGTCTTCACCGCGCCGCCGGTGGGGGCGGAGGTCCTGCGCCTGGAGAACGGCCTCGAAGTGGTGCTGCTGCCGAATCCGTCGCAGCCCATGGTGGGCGTCTACACCCAGGTCAAGGTCGGCTCGGCGTGGGAGGACTTCGCGACCAGCGGCATGAGCCACATGCTCGAGCACCTGCTGTTCAACGGCACCGACCGGTACACCCAGGACGAGCTCTACGCCGCGGCCGATCGCCTGGGAGCCTACAACAACGCCCATACCACCGACTTCTACACCGACTTCATGATGGTGCTGCCCGCCGAGCAGCTCGAGCAGGGGCTCGAGCTGCAGTCGCAGATGCTGTTCCACTCCCTGCTGCCTCAGGAGAAGTTCGCCAAGGAGCAGGACATCGTCCTGGGCGAGCTCGCGATGAGCCGCGACCGCGGCGATCCGTACTTCGAGGAAACCCTGCGCCAGGCCATGTACGGCGGCAGCAGCCTGGCCTTGCCCACGCTCGGGACCTCGGCCACCATCGCCGCCCTCGATCGCGACGCGACCTACGCCTTCTACAAGGCCTGGTACGTGCCCAACAACATGATCCTGACCGTGGCCGGCCGTTTCGACCGCGACCAGACGCTCACCTGGCTGCAGGAGTACTATGGGGAGGTGGCGCCCCGCTCGGTGCCCGTGGCGGACCTGACTCCGGCGCGGCCGCTGGTGCGCACCGAGACGCTCAGCCGGCGTGGCGGCGGCCAGCGCATGGCGGCCCTGGTGTTCGCGGCGCCCGCCCGGGGCGAATCCGACGAGGCTGCGTTCCAGCTCGCCACCCAGCTTCTGACCGCCGACGGCAGCGGCATCCTCACCCGGGCGCTCGAGGATCTGCCCGAGGCCGACCGCCCGTCGCTGGCCGCGTGGTGGCAGGCGGCGCCGGGTTTCGCGCGCTACGTGCTCGAGTTCACGCTCAC
This sequence comes from Candidatus Krumholzibacteriia bacterium, assembly GCA_041390065.1. GTDB lineage: Bacteria > Krumholzibacteriota > Krumholzibacteriia > LZORAL124-64-63 > LZORAL124-64-63 > Glo-17. Next base: position 505,091 of record JAWKQQ010000005.1, on the reverse strand, counting down.
CCCCACCAGCGATCCGGACCAGCTCTACGGCCTGGTGCAGAACGCCCTGGCCGGCGCCCTCGACGCCGGCCTGCCGGCCGACGACCTCCGTGCCGCGGTGGCCGGCGAGCGCACCGCCACCCTCAAGCAGCGCGAGCAGCTGCGCATGACCGGCATCTACATCGCCGAGCCCCTGGTGCTCGGCGGGCCCGACGCGTTGCTCGGCCACCTCGACCGCATCCGGGCCGTCACGCCCGAGTCGGCGGCGGCGGCGCTGCGCACCTGGCTCGTCGACCAGCCCTGCCTCGCCCTGCTCGTCGAGCCCGAGGCCGCCGACACCGGGATCGCCCCGCTGGACGCGGCCCGCCTCGACCGCTCGGTCTTGCCGGGAGGCGCGGTCCTGGTCACCCAGACCGACCCTTACAGCGAGCTGCTGGCCGTGCACCTGACGGTGCGCGACCGCGCCGGCCTGGATCAGCGCGCCGGCGAACCCGGCGCCCTGAACCTCGTGCACCGCCTGCTGACCACCGGGGTGGCCGGCTGCGACGCCGCCTGCCTGGCCCGCCGACTGGGCGCGATCGGCGCCGAGATCAAGCTGGTGGACGACCCGCGCTTCCCGATGGACGACTACTACACCACCGGCCGCTACAGCTTCCTGCGCCTGGAGTGTCCGGCCGAGGACGCTCCGGAGGCGCTGGCCCTGCTGGTCGAGCTGGTGCAGTACAGCACGTTCACCGCCGAGGACCTCGAGCGTGAGCGCCGCGACCAGGAGCGCCTGCTCGCCCGCCGCGAGACGAGCGCCACCGCCCGCTCCCAGCAGCTCCTGCGCGAGGGCCTGTACGGGGACCATCCGCTGGCCCAGGAGCCCGAGGGCACGACGGCCTCGGTGGCCGCCGTCGGTTTCGACGACCTACGGAGCCTCTACCGCCGGGCGTTCCAGCCCGAGAACCTCATCATCGCGGTGGTGTCGCCGCTGGCGCACGACGAGGTGGCGAGGCTGCTGTCCGGCCTGCCCACGGCCGGCGGTCAGCCGGAAGCGCTGCCCCCGTTGCCGCTGACCACGGCGCCGCTGCGGCTGACGGCCAGCCTCGGCGGGTCGCTGGGCGCGGTGCGCGTGGGGGCGGTGCGTCGCGTGGCCGCCGCCGACGAGCCCGCCCTCGAGCTGCTCGTGGACGTGCTCTCGGATCGCCTGCAGATGGACCTGCGCGAGACCCGCGGCCTGGGCTACAGCGTGGGGGCTGCGTTCGAACTGGCCGCCGCCGATCGCGGGGTGTTCACCGCCTGGGTGAGCCCGCCCCGCGCACGCCTCGCCGAGGCCGAGGAGGCCCTGAACGGCGACCTGCGCGCCTTCGACGCCGCGAGCATCACCCAGGACGAGCTGGACAAGGCCCGCAGCGCCCGCCAGGGGCGTCTGCTCATGCGCCGGCTCGACAGCATCAGCCGCGCCTACTACCTGGCCATGTCCGAGCTCGACACCGGCGGCCTCGACGCCTATCGCCATGGACTCGACGCTTATGACGGCGTCACCCTGGCCGATCTACGGCGGGTCGCGTCGTTCTTCAGCGAGCTGCCCCTGGTGACGGTGGTCGTCGACTAGACATGTTCTTCAACTCGTTCGTCTTCGTGCTCTTCCTGGCCGTCGTGCTGCCCGTGTACTACGGGCTGCGCAGCCAGCGGACGCGTGCGCTCTGGCTGCTGACCGCCAGCTACGTGTTCTACGGCTACTGGGACTGGCGCTTCTGCTCGCTGCTCCTGCTGTCGACCCTGGTCGACTTCTACGTCGGCCGGGCCGTCCATGCGGCCGCCGACGCCGACCGCCGCCGGCGGCTGCTCTGGCTGAGCTGCGTGGTGAACCTCGGCATCCTCGCGGTGTTCAAGTATTTCAACTTCTTCATCGGCAGCGTGCAGGAGACGGCGGCGCACCTGGGCTGGACGGTCGACTTCCTGCACCTGAACATCATCCTGCCCGTGGGCATCTCGTTCTACACGTTCCAGACCATGAGCTACACCATCGACATCTATCGGCGGCGCCTGGAACCGACCGAATCGCTCGTGGACTTCGCGCTCTTCGTCAGCTTCTTCCCCCAGCTGGTGGCCGGTCCCATCGAGCGCGCCCGCAACCTGCTGCCGCAGATCGCCCGGCTCGGCCGGCCCACGCGCACCCAGGTCCGCGAGGGCCTCACCCTGCTGGTGATCGGCTACTTCAAGAAGGTGCTCATCGGCGACGCCGCCGGCCGCATCGTCGACCAGGTGTTCGGCCGCCACGACCTCTACGCGTCGCCCGAGCTGCTGGCCGCCCTGGTGCTGTTCGCCATCCAGATCTACGCCGATTTCTCCGGCTACTCGAACATCGCCCGCGGCCTCGCCAAGCTCCTGGGCGTGGAGCTGATGAAGAACTTCGAGCAGCCGTACCTGTCGGCCAACATCACCGAGTTCTGGCGGCGGTGGCACATCTCCCTGTCGAGCTGGCTGCGCGACTACCTCTACATCGCCCTCGGCGGCAACCGGCGCGGCCACCGGCGCACCTACGTCAACCTCATGGCCACCATGCTGCTGGGCGGTCTCTGGCACGGCGCGGCCTGGACCTTCGTGGTCTGGGGCGGCCTGCACGGGCTCTACCTGGCCGTGCACAAGATGCTGCTGGGCGAGCGCAAGATCGCCGACCGCTTCACCTGGCAGGGGCCCGGAAGCCTCGTCCGCTGGCTCGCCGCCGTGGCCGGCACCAACCTGCTGGTGCTGCTCACCTGGCTCTTCTTCCGCGCCCGGAACTTCGACCAGGCCTGGGACTTTCTCACCGCGTTCGTCCACTGGCAGGGCAGCGCGCTGGGGCCGCGGTTCGCGGGCATCACCCTGAGTTTCCTGGCGATCCTGATGCTGCTCGACGGTCTGGAGTACGGCTTCCGCAGCCACGTCTGGCCGCTGCGCCTGCCGCGGCCGGTGGCCGGCGGCCTCGGCGTGGCGGCGACGATCCTGGTGGTGCTCTACATGGCCACCACCGAACCCATGCCCTTCGTCTACTTCCAGTTCTAGGGGGTGCAGGTGCGACGGTTGCTCGGCATGGCGGTGTTCCTGGCGACGCTGGTGGTCGGCCTGCTCGTGCTCGACGGCTGGCTGCAACTGGCGGAGATCGCGACGCCCCTGGAGAACCGCGCCGATCCGGACCTGGGCCCCGTCTACCGTCCCGGCGTGCGCTTCAGCCGCTTCAGCGAGGGGTTCTTCCTCGGCGGCGCCAACGCATGGGGCTACCTCGGCGCCGGCGCTCCGCCCGAGCGCGAGGCCGGCACCTATCGGGTGCTCCTGCTGGGCGACAGCTTCGTCCTCGGCCACACGGTGTTCGAGCGGCACCACTTCAAGACCGTCCTGGCGCGCGAGCTGGGCCGCCGCCTGGGCCGCCCCGTCGAGGTGCTCAACTTCGCGCGCGCCGACTACTGCCTCTGGAACATGCACCAGCACTACGTCGACTTCGCCAGCCGCTGGAACCCGGACCTCGCCCTCTTCTTCCTCGCCGACGGCGACCTCGCGCCCGCCTACCCCGCCGACCCGCAGATGTACCCCTACACCGAGCTGGTGGACGGCGAGCTGCGCACCAACGACGATTTCCGCACCAGCGCCAAGCGCCGGACCTACCTGCGCCTGGAGCCGCTGCTCACCCACCTGGCGCTGCCACGCATGGGCTTCAACCTGCTGAAGGTGATCGACACGGGCCAGTGGCGGACGCTGCTGCTGGGCAAGTTCAGCCGCAGGCGCACGCGGACACCGAGGCCGTCGTCCTGGGCGAGGTTCCGGGCCCTGCCCGACGCGGTGCGGCTGGCGCCGGCGCCCTGCTGCCGCCGGTGACCATGGCCATCCTGCGCGATCTGCGTCGGCGCGGCCGGTGCGCGGCGGTGCTCGAGTGGGACATCCGGCCCGCCTGGCGCGACAGCGTGCTCGCGAGCGGCCTGGAGACCATCGACCTCGGTCCGGTGTGGCGGGCCGAGCTGGCGGCCGGCCGCGACCCCTGGTTCTGGCCCATCAGCGGCCAGCACGGACACTGGAACCAGGATGCGCACGCGGTGCTGGGGCGGTATCTGGCCGAGGTCATCGCCAGGCGCGAACCCGCCGCCGACGGGGACCGCTAGCGCTTGTCGGCGGGATCGGGAAGCAAGCCGGCGTCGTGCAGCATCTGCAGCTTCATGACCTCGCCGGCGTCCAGCGGCTGGGGGCCCGACGCGGTGCCGTCGTTGTACACCAGGTAGCGCTTGCCCGCGTCCAGCGTGAACACCTCGCCGCTGGTGCGGCCGGTGATCTCGACCGAGCCTTCCCACAGGCAGGTGCAGCTCGCCTCGGGCGTCTGGAAGACCGCGAACGTGGTGCCGCGCACCAGCGTCTCGGAGTTGCGGGCCACCACGCGCAGTGGCGCGTCGAGATCCTTGGCGATGCCGTAGACCTCGCCGCCGAGCAGGGTGAGCACCATCTCGCGGGGCTGCCAGCGGCGCGGCGGCGCCGGCAGCTCCATCTCCGTGCCGGGCCGCAGGCGCAGGCGGAACTGGCCGCCGAGCTGCAGCTCGAGCTCGGTCTCCGGTCCGGTCGTGATGCGGCCGTACTCGGTGACGAAACCCTCGGTGGGCGCGCCGATGAGCCCGCCGGGCTCGACCACGTCGGTCACCCGCCAGGTGGCGCGGGGGCCGTTGGCGTACTCGACGATCCCGAACACCGCCATCGCGAGCACCGCGGCCGCGGCCACCGGCACGAGCCAGTTGGCGCGCCGCGGCCTGGCCGCCGGGGCTTGACCGACCGGCGCCGGTGCCGGCGTCTCGACCCCTGGCGCGGCCAGGAAGGCCGCCCGGGCCCGCGCGCGGGCCGCGTTGGACGGCCGGGGCGTACCGAGGCCCCTGAGGGCGTCGAGGGCCCTTTGCTCGTCGGGGTTGCGCTGCAGATCGTCGCGGCTCATGGCGCGGCTCCGTCTGGGTCCAGATGCTTGCGGAAGGCCAGCCCGAGCCGGCCCACCGCCCTCTTGTGCCGCTGCCTCACGGCGTCGGCCTTGAGGCCCAGGATCTCGCCGACCAGGGCGGAGTCCAGGCCCTCGAAATCTCGTAGCAGGATGACTTCGCGGTCGTCGTCCGAGAGCTCGGCCAGGGCCTGCCGCACCCGCGCCTGCTCCTGCCGACGCACCAGCTGCGCTTCGGCGTCCTCGGCCTCGTCGGCCAGCACCTCGAGGTGGGCGCCGGTCAACTCGCTGCCGCGGGCGGCGTCCTTGTGGCCGCGGCTGCGCCAGTGGTCACGCACGACGTTGGTCGCGATCGTGAACACCCCCGCCGTGGGGTCGCGGTCGGGGTCGAGGCGGTCGATCACCCGGTTCAGCCGCAGGAACACGTCGTGCGTCAGATCCTCGGCCAGGTGGACGTTTCCCACCAGGCGCACCACGTGGCCGAAGAGCCGGTCGTAATAGAGGTCGAAGAACCGCTCCATGGCGGCCGGTTCCCGCCGACGCACGCGCGCAAGGGCCTCCCGATCGAGGGGAGCCGCGGCGGTACGTTTGCTGGCATCCGGTGGCGTCATGGGCGAGGGGGGCTCCTGTCGGCCTCGTTGAAGTGGATACGGATATCGCGTCGCGGGCGTGACCGCGAAAAAAAGACGACACAACCCGTCACGCATCGGGGCGAGGGTTCGTACTCGGAGGCGATCAGGGCGACTGGCCCACTTCCAGGTTCCGGACCGCGATCGTGACCGCGACCGGGACGCCACCCCCGAGTCCATGTTGGGAGAGTACCATGAACACTGGAAACAGCAAGGTGAAGACGACCCTCGTCGCCGCCGCGCTCGTCGCGCTGGCCCTGCCCGCGTTCGCCCAGGGCCCCGATCTCGTGCTGGAATTCACGAACCTCGCGCCGCTCGACGCCGCGGTGGAGGTGTACGAGGGCTGGGCCATCGTGGGCGGCGCGCCCGTCAGCACCGGCATCTTCAACGTCGACGCGTCCGGCCAAGACCATCGATCCGGTCACGGGCCAGGTGATCGACATGTTCAGCCCCGCCGAGGACATCTCCGGCGCCACGGACATCAAGATCTCCATCGAGCCGGCCGATGACGGCGACCCCTCCCCCTCGGGTCTCATCATCCTGGGCGGCGCGGTGGACGGCGACAACGCCGACCTGGCCACGGGCCTGGAGGCCGTCGCCGCGGTCGGCGGCTGCTACATCCTGGCCACCCCCAGCGACAACGGCATGAACGACATGAACGACAACCAGGGGATCTGGTGGCTGCAGATGCCCGGCCCCGTGGCCGGCCTCACCGACCTGCCCGCCCTGGGCGCCGGCTGGACCTACGAGGGCTGGGTGGTCGACCTGTCCAGCGGCTCGCCCGTGCCGTACTCCACCGGCACCTTCGCCATGGCCGACGGTTTCGACAGCGACATGGCCGGTCCCATGGGCGGCGGCCCCGCCTTTCCGGGCCAGGACTTCGTGGCGTACCAGGGCGGTCCGGTCCTGGACCTGGCGTCGGGCGATTTCGCGGCGGTGATCAGCATCGAGCCCGTGCCCGACAACAGCCCCATGCCCTTCCAGCTCAAGCCGCTGGCCGGCATGATCGCCCAGGGCGCCACCGGCGGCTGCGTGGGCAACCAGACCAACGACACCTTCCCCAGCGGCCACGCCACCCTCATGACCTCGGTGGCCACCGAGGCCGCGAGCTGGAGCGGCATCAAGGCGATCTTCGAGTAGGCAGGGACAACCGGCTCGGAGAGAGGGGCGCGCCCGACGAGGGCGCGCCCTCGCTGTTGACGATTGCATGTCGGCCCAGTGGGCGTATCGTGGGGGCACACCTCCAACCCCGGAGCGACGCACCATGACCCGTCCCTTCCTGCTCGTGCCGATGCTCGCCGCGGCCGCGGTCGCCCTGGCCGCTCCGCCCCCCGTGATCACGCACCAGGCCGCCTTGACCTTCGATGTCGACGCGCACCGCGTCACCGTCGTCGACGCGGTCGACGTGCAGGGCGCCGACGGCCCGGTCGTCCTGGACCGCGCCTGCCTGGACAAGTCGCTGACGAGCGAGCTGGCGGGCGAGACCCACCCGGTGGAGATCGCCGCGCCGCTGCGCTACGGCTTCACCGCCCACCAGCCCACCGACCAGGTGAAGTTCTCCCGCGAGAACGTGGGCGGCGAGATCACCGCCACCGTCGGCCCGGAGGGCATCTACCTCGCCGGCGACACCGCCTGGCTGCCGACCGTCGACGGCGCCCTGCACGCCGGCCGCTTCACCATCGACCTGCCCGCCGGCTGGTATCCGGTGATGAGCGGCCACCTGGTGTCGCAGGAGGCGGCCGGCGACCGCCACCGCTTCACCTACGAGATCACCGCGCCGGTGGACGGGCTCTCATTCGTGGCCAACACGTACGCGGTGACCGAGCGCGAGCACGCCGGCGTCGTCATGCGCACCTGCCTGCTCGCGGCCGACGAGCGGCTCAGCGAGACCTACCTCGAGCGCACCGCCCACTACCTCGACCTCTACAGCGGCATGATCGGGCCCTACCCCTACACCGACTTCACGACGGTCGAGAACTGGTTCCCCACGGGCTACGGCATGCCCGGCTGGACGCTGCTCGGTTCCGAGGTCATCCGCCTGCCCTTCATCCCTTACACCAGCTTCGGTCACGAGATCGCCCACAACTGGTGGGGCAACTCGGTGTTCGTGGACGCCGAGGGCGGCAACTGGTGCGAGGGCCTGACGGTCTTCTGCGCCGACTACGAGTACAAACGCGAGGAGGGCCCGGACGCGGCGCGCGAGTACCGACGCAACCAGCTCAAGGACTACGCCGCCTACGTGGGCGGCCACCCCGAGCGCGATTTCCCGCTGCGCGAGTTCAAGGCCCGCCACAGCGGCGCCACGCGCGCCGTGGGCTACGGCAAGAGCATGGCCGTCTGGCACATGTTGGAAGTCGAGCTGGGCCGCGACGCCGTGCTCGCCTCGCTGCAGCGCGTCTACCGCGATTTTCGTGGGCGGCCGGCCGCCTGGGGCGACTTCTTCGCCGCCCTCGAGGCCGAGTCGGGCCGCGATCTGGCCGGCTTCCAGGCCCAGTGGATCGACCTCGCGGGCGCGCCCACCATCAGCCTCGGCGAGGTGTCGGCCACCCGCAGCAGCGTCACCTTCACGCTCCATCAGGAGGGCGATCCCTACCAGCTCACCGTGCCCGTCGTGATCGACACGCACAACGGACCGGTGCGCGAGGTGGTGCGCTTCGATCAGCCGGCCCAGACCTTCCACGTCAACGCGCGGGCCGCGCGGTCGGTCGACGTCGACCCCGATTACGACGTCTTCCGTCACCTGCACCCCGGCGAGATCGAGCCCACCCTCAGCACGGTGCTCGCCGCCGACCACTGGGTCTTCACCGAGCCGGTGGACGATCTGGAGCTCGACGCGCTCGCCCGGGACTTCGCGCGCGCGTTCTGCGAGTGCGACGAGCCCGAGTTCACCGCCGACGGCCGGCCGCGGCGGGGCGCCGTCAACATCGTCATCAATCCGGCCCCCGACGTGCTCGCCGCCTACACACCGGCCGAACTGAGCTTCGCGGGCCCGAGCTTCGTGCTGGCCGGCCGCACGTACGACGTCGGCGACCACGACCTGGTGTTCGCCGCCAGGGCGCCGGGCGGCGGCACCGACCTGGTCGTATCGGTGTCGGATCCCGACCGCCTGCCGGGCCTCGGACGCCGGTTGCCCCATTACGGCAAGTACAGCTGGCTCGTCCTGCCGGCCGACGGCGGTCGCCCCGAGCGCGGCAACTGGACCCCCGACCCCGGCCCCATGCAGGCCGCCGTGGCGCCCTAGCCCGGCGGCATTGACTCGCGATCGTGGGCGGTCTATACGTGGACTGCGCACGCCCGATCCGCCCACCGTCTCACGAAGAGGAGAGGTCCATGCCGAGCTACGACACGCTGCAGCCCCGCGCCGTCTGGGAGATCTTCGCCCGCATGTCCGCCGTCCCGCGCGGGAGCGGCAACGAGGCCGCCGTGCAGTCCATGTTCAAGGCGTGGGCGGCCGAGCGCGGCCTCGCGTGCAAGGAAGACAAGGTGGGCAACCTGCTCATCTGCATCCCCGCGACCAGCGGCCTCGAGAAGGCCAGGCCCGTGCTCATCCAGGGCCACGTGGACATGGTCTGCGAGAAGAACGCCGCCACGAAGCACGACTTCCAGAAGGACCCCATCAAGCTCCAGATCCAGGGCGACTGGCTCACCGCCGACGGCACCACCCTGGGCGCCGACAACGGCATCGGCGTGGCCATGGGCCTGGCCCTGGCCGAGGAGAAGGGTCTGAAGCACGGACCGATCGAGGTGCTGCTCACCGTGGACGAGGAGCGCGGCCTGACCGGCGCGGCCGGCGTCCAGGCCGGCTGGTTCTCGGCCCGCACGATGATCAACCTCGACAGCGAGGAAGACGGTGCGATCTTCATGGGCTGCGCCGGCGGCCGCGACAGCGTCATCACGTTGAAGCTGCGCGCCGGCAAGGCGCCGCAGGGCTGGGTGGGCCGCAAGGTCGCGCTCAAGGGTCTCAAGGGCGGCCACAGCGGCCTGGACATCCACACCGGCCGCGGCAACGCCAACAAGCTGCTGGCCCGAGCCCTGAAGATGGCCGCCGCGGAGCTGGACGTGCGGGTGGCCGCGATCGGCGGCGGCATGCTCCGCAACGCCATCCCGCGCGAGGCCGAGGCCCGGGTCCTGATCAAGGATGCCGACGCACGCCGCTTCAAGCAGCTGGTGGACGCGTGCCTCGAGGCCGCCCTGGCCAGCGAGCTGCAGGACAGCGACCCCGGCCTCGAGTGGCGCGTGAGCCCCGTGAAGGTGGAGAAGGCCTGGACCGCGGCCGACACCGCGCGCCTGCTCGATCTGCTGATCGCCATCCCCAACGGGGTGCTCGGCATGAGCCGCGCCCTGCCGGAACTGGTGGAGACCAGCAGCAACCTGGGCGTCGTCAAGACCGACGGCAACGCGGTGCGCCTGACCTGCTGCAGCCGCAGCTCGGTCATGAGCCAGCTCGCCCACCTGGTCGATCAGCATCGCGCCATCGCGTTGCTGGCCGGCGCCGACGTCGTCCAGCCCGCAGGCTATCCGGCGTGGCAGCCGAACCCGAGGTCGCCGCTCCTGGCCGTCACGGTGGCCGAGTACCAGCGCCTGTTCGAACGGACCCCCGAACTCAAGGCCATCCACGCGGGCCTGGAGTGCGGGCTGTTCCTCGAGAACTACCCCGAGCTGGACATCGTGAGCTTCGGCCCCAACATCAAGGGCGCCCACTCGCCGGACGAGAAGGTGCAGATCAGCTCGGTCCAGATGATCTGGACGCTCTTCACCGCCGTCGTCGAAAAGCTGGCGAAGTAGAGCGCGCCCGGGGGGTGCGAGGCGGTCCGGACCACCGGGCCGCCTCGTTTTTTGATCCCCAGTGTTTACAACAGCTTCACGAGATCTTGACGAGTTGTCCCAGGCGGCGGCCGGCTTACCCCCAAGTTATCCACAGGATTCGGGAGTTTTCCCCGGCCGGGCGCCGACGCCGGGGAGAATCCGTAATGTGTTGCGGCAGATGGAGTTGATGGCTGCCTGACAAAACCATAATTTTTCGAACTTGCACATTCTGCCGGGTTATCAGGGGGCGGTGGGGATGCTTGTGGATAACCTGGCGGCTGCCCGTTCGCCGGCCTTGCGTCCCGACCGGGAGACAGGTGACAACTCCGGTGACGGTGCGGCCATCATGACCGTCGGCGCTTGCCCTCTCCGGCTTCGCAAACCACTATTCAGGCCACGATATCGGCGCCGGACCCCGGATCCCGGCGCGCCGCAGAACCCCGTCGGACGAGGTGCGTGATGACGCTCAGAGGCGAGGCTGGCGACCGCGGTCCCCAGGTCCGCAGCGACTGCTGGATCGCGGTGGAGGTGGGCGAGCAGGGTGGCATCCAGATCGACCTGCGCAGCAAGGTGGCCGGCCTGTACGGCGAGCGCATCGAGACGTTGCTGCGGGACGGTTGCGCCGCGCTCGGCGTGGCCCACGCGCGGCTCGAGGTGGAGGATCAGGGGGCGCTGCCGTTCGTGCTCGCGGCCCGGCTCGAGGCGGCGGTCAAGCGCGCCTTGCCCGACTGCTCCGACGAGTTCCTGCTGCCGATGTCGCCGCGGTGCGAGTACGTGAGCCGGCGCGATCGGCTCCGCCGCTCCCGCCTCTACCTGCCCGGCACCCAGCCCAAGCTGTTCATCAACGCCGGCCTGCACGAGCCCGACGGCGTGATCCTCGACCTCGAGGACGCCGTGGCTCCGGCCGAGAAGGACGCCGCCTGCGTCCTGGTGCGCAACGCGCTGCGCGCCGTCGATTTCCAGGGCGCCGAGCGCATGGTGCGGATCAATCAGGGCGAGATGGGCCTGGGCGATCTCGCCTGGGTGGCCGAGCACAACGTGCACGTGGTCCTGATCCCCAAGGTGGAGGACCCCGAGCAGGTGGTCGAGGTGGCCGAGTGCCTCGAGCAGCTGGTGCCCGGCCGCGAGGTCTTCCTCATGCCCATCATCGAATCGGCCCTGGGCGCCTGGAAGGCCTACGAGATCGCGTCGGCCCACCCCTCGGTGGTGGCCCTGGCCATCGGCCTGGAGGACTACACGGCCGACATCGGCACCCAGCGCACCCTCGAGGGCACCGAGAGCTTCTGGGCCCGCGCCCAGGTGCTCAACGGCGCCCGCGCCGCCGGCGTCCAGCCCATCGACACCGTGTTCAGCGACGTCACCGACATGGACGGTCTGCGGGAGTCCGTGGAGGAGGCCAGGAGCCTGGGCTTCGTGGGCAAGGGTTGCATCCACCCGCGGCAGATCCCGGTGGTGCACGAGGCGCTCGCGCCCACGGCGGCGGAGATCGAGAAGGCCGTGCGCATCGTCAGGGCGTTCGACGAGGCCCAGGCCAAGGGGCTCGGCGTGGTGGCCCTGGGCAGCAAGATGATCGACGCGCCGGTGGTCAAACGGGCCCTCACCACGGTGGACACCGCCGTGCTGGTGGGCAAGCTGCCCGCCGATTGGCGCGACAAGGAGGCCGAGTGATGACGACGCTGGTCAAGAACGCCGCGGGCCGCCTGGTCCCCACCCAGATCAACGGCGAGAAGGCCACGCCCTACCTGGGCGTCGGCAAGTTCCGTCCCGAGGGCCGCAAGGCCGCGCCGCCCATCCGCGCCTGCCAGGACTACCCTATGGACGGCAACAAGGTGACGGCCGACATCAAGACCGCCCTCGCGAAGGCCGGCCTGCGCGACGGCATGACCATCAGCACCCACCACCACCTGCGCAACGGCGACCTGGTGGCCAACGCGGTGTTCGCGGCCGCGGCCGAGCTGGGCGTCAAGGACCTGCGCTGGTTCCCGTCGGCCAGCTTTCCGGTCCACGCGCCGCAGATCGCGCTCATGGAGCAGGGCGTCATCCACCACATCGAGGGCTCGATGAACGGGCCCCTGGGCGACTACTGCTCGACGGGCAAGATGCGCGGCATGGCCGTGCTGCGCTCGCACGGCGGCCGCTGGCAGGCCATCCAGGACGGCGAGGTGCACATCGACATCGCCGTGATCGCCGCCCCCACCGCCGACCCCTTCGGCAACTGCACCGGCGACCGCGGCCCCACCGCCTGCGGCCTTCTGGGCTTCGCCCTGGCCGACAGCATGTACGCCGACCACGTCATCGCCGTCACCGACAACCTCGTGCCGTTCCCCTGCCTGCCGTGGCAGATCCAGGGCAACAACGTCGACCAGGTGGTGGTCATGGACTCGATCGGCGACGCGTCGAAGATCGTCTCCGGCACCACCGAGATCACCCGGTCGCCCGACCGCCTGCTCATCGCCGAGCTCACCGCCCGCTTCTGCGACGAGGTGGGCATCGTGCGCGACGGCTTCAGCTTCCAGGCGGGCGCCGGCGGCACCGCCCTGAGCTTCGCCATCTACCTGCGCGACATGATGCGCGAGCGCAAGATCAAGGCCCGCTTCGCCCGCGGCGGCAGCAACCAGTACCTCACCGACATGCTGGAGGAGGGCCTGGTCGACTACATCCTCGACGGCCAGACGTTCGACCTCGAGGGCGTGCGCTCCATGCGCGAGAACCCGGGCCACGTGAACACGTCGCCGTTCACGAGCTACAACTGGCACGGCAAGGGCAACTTCGCCAGCCTGGTCGACGTCACGGTGCTCGGCGCCACCGAGGTGGACGTCAACTTCAACGCCAACGTGGTCACGCACTCGGACGGCCGCCTGCTGCACGGCATCGGCGGCTGGCAGAACTGCCTGTTCGCGAAGTGCACCATCCTGCCTATCCCGGCCTTCCGCGACCGCATCCCGGTGGTGGTGGACGAGGTGACCACGCTCTGCGGACCGGGCGAGCTGATCGACGTCATCGTCACCGAGCGCGGCATCGCCATCAACCCGCTGCGCACCGACCTGCTGCAGAAGGTGCAGGGCTCGTCGCTGCCCATCGTGACCATCGGCGAGCTGAAGGAGGAGGTGGAGGGGATCTGCGGCGGCGCGCCGGAGAAGCCGGCGCTGGGGGAGAAGGTCGTCGCGGCGATCAAGTGGGTCGACGGGACGGTGATCGACTGCGTGAGGGCGGTGGGGTAGGGATCAGGGCCGCGACAGGGCCGAGCGTGACGTCCGCCTCGGCCCGCCGGGCCGGGTGGGCGCCTTGCTGGACTTCCCCCGATTTCGCCGACGCGCCTCAGCCTGCTGCCGAGGCGCACTCGAACGTCACGGGCCCGGGCGACACCCGTCTCTCCACGCATCCGATTCCCCGCGCTCGGTCGTTCGCGTCGACCCTCGGGATTCCCTATCATGTCGCGGTCGAACACGTTCCCGGAGGGACCGTCGCCATGCTGTCGCTCGAAGAACTGCATCGCGAACTCCTGGCCCTGCGCCACAGAGCCGTTGACGCCGAGCGTGAGTTCGCCCCGGCCATCGCTGCCGTGCCGGAGGCGTGGCGCGAGAGCGCACGCAATCTCGCGCACTACCTCGGCGTGCGCCGTGGCGACATCCGCGCCCTGCAGATCCAGCTCGGGACCATGGGCCTGAGTTCGCTCGGCCGCCTCGAGGCCCACGTGCTGGCCGGGATCGAGGCGGTGCTTCTCGCCGTGGCTCGCATGGCCGAGCCCGATCGGCGGCCCGACGGCGGGCACGCGGGTCCGCTCGATTTCAAGTGGGGGGACTCCGCCCTCGCGCAGCACACGAGCGAGCTGCTCGGTCCGCCCCGCGGCGAGCGCCTCGTGCGCATCATGGTGACGATGCCAACCGCGGCCGCCGAGCGGCATGAGCTGGTGCGCGATCTGATCTCAGCCGGGATGAACGTCATGCGGATCAACAGCGCCCACGACGATCCCGCGGCCTGGTCGGCGATGGTCGCGAACGCTCGCCGCGCGACCGAGGAGACCGGGCACGCCTGCCGCGTGCTGGTCGATCTCTGCGGTCCCAAGCTGCGCACCGGCGCGATCGAGCCCGGACCGCCGGTGGTCCGGCTGCGTCCCCGGCGCGACGAATGCGGACGGGTCATCACGGCGGCGCTGGCCTGGCTCGGGCCCGCGGCGCCGCCGATCGGCGGCGTCCGGACCGCGGTCCACCTGCCGGTGGACCAGGAGTTCGTCGACGCCTGTGCCGAGGACGACGAGGTCCGGTTCCGGGACCTGAACGGCCGCAAGCGCCGTCTGAAGGTGACCGGAATGGAGCCGAGCGGGATCTGGGCCGAGTGCGTCAAGGGCGCCTACGTCGGTCCCGGGATCGAACTCCGGCTCGAGCGACGCGGTCGCGAGATCGCGCGCCGCGCCATCGGCGCGGTCCCGCCGCTGCCCGGGGCCATCGCACTCGAAGCGGGCGATCGCCTCGTCCTGACCGCCGACCAGGCTCCCGGCCGGCCTGCGCGTCGGGACCGGTCGGGCGCGGTCAACGAAGCGGCGCGGATTCCGTGCACGCTCGCGACGGTCTTCACCGATGCCGCCGTCGGCGATCCGATCGCCTTCGACGACGGCAAGTTGGCCGGGCGGGTCGAACGCATCTCGGGTGGCGAGATCACCGTCCTCATCGAGCGGACGCCGCCCGGCGGCGCCAAGCTCCGGGCCGACAAGGGCATCAACCTGCCGGCCACCCGGATCTCCGCCCCGGCCCTGTCCGGCGAGGATCTCGACAATCTCGACTTCATCGCCGAGCACGCCGACATCGTCGGCCTGTCGTTCGTCCACGAGCCGGCCGATATCGAGCGGCTGCAGTCCGAGCTGCACGCCCGCGGTCGCGACGACATCGCGATCGTGCTCAAGATCGAGACGCGCGCGGCCTTCGAGAGCCTGGTGCCGCTCCTTTTCGCCGGGCTGAAGTCGCCCCCGTTCGGCGTGATGGTGGCGCGCGGAGACCTCGGCGTCGAACTGGGCTTCGATCGGCTGGCGGAGGTCCAGGAGCAGATCCTATGGCTCTGCGAGGCGGCCCACGTGCCGGTCATCTGGGCCACCCAGGTGCTCGAGAACCTGGTCAAGACCGGCATGCCCTCGCGGGCGGAGGTCACCGACGCGGCGATGAGTGGCCGGGCCGAATGCGTGATGCTCAACAAGGGGCCCTTCGTGGTCGAGGGCGTGCGCTTCCTGGACGCGGTCCTGGCCAGGATGCGGGAGCACCATCACAAGAAGACGCCGATGCTGCGGCGGCTGAAGGTCTCGGAGGGTCGGTACGGGATGGCGACGGGCGAGGCGGATGCTTGATCGGACCGTGCGCCGACGACGGGGACCATCATCGCTCCAGCCCCGCCCAGGGGTCTCCCGGAGCGAGCCGGTCGGCCAACGGGGCTGCGAGGTCGCCGTCGCCGAGCGTATCGAGCACCTACCTGATCCGCTGACGCAGCTCCTGGTTCCATTCCGCCCGGCATCAGGGCCGCCACCACGCGGCGGCCCTCTCTTGATCGCACGCACCGGCCCCCAGCCCGCTCAGAACCCCGTCACCATCCGCACGCTGGCGCCGCCGAAGCGCTGCAGCGACACCTCGTGGCTCAGCGACGCCTTCAGCCCGGCCCCGTCCCCCAGGTTGAACACCGCCGCCAGCTCCACCTTGTCCGCGAAGCCCGAGCGCTCCGCGAGGCCGGCGTCCTGCCAGCGGGAGAACGTTCCCAGGTAGCCCAGCTCGAGCCAGTGATCACGCCCCACCGACCACTCCGCCCAGACGCCGGGCAGGACCTCGTCGCGGTGATACGACATGGCGCGCCAGCCGCTCACGGTGGCGCGGCGTGCGAGGCCGTGCAGTTCGGCCCGCAGCCGCCAGCGCGGCGCCAGCGGCACCAGGCCCCGCGCCGACAGGGTGCGGTACCAGCCGGCGTAGTCGCGATCGTAGACGGTCGCCTCGCCGCGGTAGGCTCGCGCCGCCGCGTCCTCGGCCTGGCGCCATGCCAGCTCGAGGTGCGTCCGCGGTGCCGGGCGCCAGCGGACCCGCACGACGAGGTCGTCGGACCGACGCGACGCGGCGCGGAGCTCCGGCGACGCCCCCGGGTCGGGGAACCGACGCGCGTGGCCGCCGGTCCAGTGCCCGCTCGAATACATCGACCAGTCGCCGCGCGCCAGCCGCACCAGCCAGGCCACGCCGCGCGCGGGGTCGTGGGTGTCCGGCGCGCGGGGGTCCTTCTCGTCGGCGGTGATGTCCTCGGCGAGGTAGAGCAGCTGCACGTACTGCGTGCGGTCGGGCGAGGTCCAGAGCCCGCCCAGCCGCAGGTCGATCTCCTCCTTGTCCTCGGCCGGCGTGGCCTGCACCACCACTCCCCAGGGTCCGGACAGGCGCTGTTCGAGTCCGAGCCAGAGGTCGAGCCGGTCGTGGGGGAGGTGCCGACGCTGCTCCCAGACGATGTCCTGACGCAGGCGCAGACCCCCTTCGCCGAGGCGCGGGTTGAGGGCCCAGTGCGCGTCGATGAGCAGCTCGTCGGTGGCCGAGCTGCCGAAGGCGCCGGTGAAGGCGCCGGCCCCGAGGCGGTCACGCTCCCAGCGTGCGACCCAGTCCGGGTGCTGGGTGTAGTTCAGCTCGGGGTGGACGTGCAGCAGATCGTCGTCGAAGTCGGTGTCGTAGGGCCAGTCGGGAGGGAGGGGTTCGGCGGCAACGGGGTGGCCGGCCAGGAGGAGGCAGGTGAGGAGCAGACAAAGGAGGGTTGCGTGGAGGTCGGGAGCGGCGGCGGGTGCGGGGGACTTGATCGCCACGGGGGCCTCCTGGTCCGGGGTGCGCGGCGGGCGTCGTCGTGGATCGGGATGTCCACCTCGCACCGTGGGTCGGCGGGACCGGCGGCTGGTCGCAGAGGGACTGGTCTGCCTGAAGGCTATCTCAACGTCATTTGCGATTCCATAGCTGCTTTCACGGTGCCGCGAGAGCCCGCCGGGCGGACGTGCTGGGTGTCACGTCAGGATGCCGGGGGTCGCGTCGACGTCATGGGGGAGCGCGGCGATTCGAATCGACCGCGATCGCCTCATTCCTCGGGAAATGAGGGCCCCTCGATGCCCACCCGCGCCGCGAGCTTCACCAGCTCGGCCACCGACCTCGCCTCCATCTTCTCCATGACCCGCGACCGGTGCACCTTGATGGTCTTCTCGCCGGTGCCCAGCTCGGACGCGATCTGCTTGTTCAGGATCCCCGTGATCACCAGTTCCATGACCTGTCGCTCGCGCGGCGTCAGGCGGTCGAGCCGCGCCTGGATCTCGGCGATGCCGGCCTGTTCCTCGCGACGGGCCTGGTCCTTGTCCAGAGCCCGGTTGATCGCATCGATCAGGTCCTGGTCGTTGAAGGGCTTGGGCAGGAAATCCACCGCCCCGTCCTTCATGGCCCGGACCGCCATGTCGATGTCCCCGTGGCCGGTGATGAAGACGATGGGAACGTCACTGCCGCGCGCGGCCAGCTCCTGCTGCAGATCCAGGCCGCTCATGCGCGGCATCCGCACGTCCAGCACCACGCAGCAGGACACGTCGGGCAACGGGTGGTCGAGGAACTGCCGGGCCGAACCGAAGACCTCGACCTGCAGGCCGACCGACTGCAGCAGGCGGGAGAGAGCCCGGCGCACCGAGGGGCTGTCGTCCACGACGAAGACCATGGGCCTGGATCCGTTCATCTCGTCTCCCTCGCGCTGCGGAATCGTCTGCGGCTCGGTCCGGCGCAGCAGAGACCAGCGCAGTCTGACCAGGGCGGCGTAGGCGGCGTCGTTCTCGGCAAGCGCACGGTCGATCGCTCCGCCGGCGGCGCCGTGATCCGACCGGCCGGCCACGAGGCATTCGCGGGACTGAAGCAGGTCGCGGCGCACCGCTGCCAAGCTCCCGGCGAGGCGGTGCACCAGCTCTCTCATGACCGTCTCCCGCGCGGTATCGCCGTCGATCTGCGAACCCAGCGGCTTCCTGGCTTCCCGCCCCTGCACCTCGTGCCTGTCCTTATCCCATGCCAATGGGTGGCTGATCGTGTAGCATCGGTCGCGTGGATCGCGCCGTGTCCATAGTGAGGGTCGCGACGCGATTGCACAATGGGACTTAGGGCCAATAGCGTGGCGCCGCCGTTCCTGCTTGCTTGGTCCCATCATCCGATCATGGGAGCCTGCCAAGGAGCCGTACGCGTGTCGATCCGACCGATCCAGTCGACCTGCCTGCTCGCTCTGTTCGCGCTGCTCACCTTGTTCGGCCCGGCACGGCTCGCAGCCGTTGCGCCGACTGATGACGCCGACTCCAGGCAGCGTGTCGAGGATCTGCTCGGTCAGGCCCGCGTCGCCCGCAACGACGATCCACGCGTGTCCCTGGAGCTGGCGAATCAGGCCCGGGAGCTGGCCGCGGCGGCCGGGCTGACCCGGCTTCTGATCGAATCGCTCACCGGCGTCGGCGTGTCCCACTACTTCCTCGGCAACTACCCGCAGGCTCTTGTCCACTACCAGCAGGCCCATGACCTGGCCACCGGACTCGGCGATCGCAAGCTCCAGGCCGATGCGCTGAACAACATCGGCGTGATCTACTTCGTCTGGGGTGAGCACGACCGGGCGTTGGACTACTACTTCCAGGCGCTGGCCATCCGCCTCGACATGAACGACCGTCGGGGCATCGGCCAGGGCTACAACAACGTGGCCAACATCTACCACACCGCCGGCGACTACGAGCAGGCCCTGACCTACTACCAGCAGTCCCTGGAGTCCTACGAGGCGGAGGTCGACACCGCCATGGTCACCAGCTCCTTGAACAACATCGGCCTGGTCTACTTCGATCAGGCTCGGTACGACCGCTCGCTCAGCACCTACGCCAGAGCTCTGGACATGGAGACGAGGATCGACAACAAGCCCGGCATGGCCATGACCCTGAACAACATGGGGCAGGTCTACGAGGCGCGTGACGCCCTCGAAGAAGCCTTGACCCGGTACGAACAGTCCCTGGCTCTGCGCCGCGACCTGGGCGACCGGCAGGGGGCTTCGGTGTGCTTGCACAACATCGGGACCATCCAGATCAAGCAGGGACGCTACGATCTGGGCATCGACTACCTGCAACGGGCCCTGGCCGTGACCGAGGAGTTGCAGATCCAGGAACTGACCCGCGACAACCTGGAGGCCCTTTCGGGAGCCTACGAGGCGGCCGGGCGTTTCGAACAGGCGCTGGACTACCACAAGCGCTACAAGCACGCGTACGACGATCTGTTCAACGAGGAACGCACGCGCCAGATCGCCCTGGCCCAGACCCGTTTCGAGGTGGATCTGAAGGACCGCGAGATCCAGGTCCTGAAACGAGAGCGGGAGATCGACCGGTTCCGGCGCCAGCTGCTGCTGGTCGTCGCCGGCCTGGCGGTGGTCATCATCCTCCTGCTCTTGAACCGCTATCTGTTCCAGCGGCGGGCGCACAAGCAGATCGCCCGGACGAACGAGGCGCTGCGTGCGGCCCACGCCGACCTGGAACGCGCGGCGCGGGACGAGCTGGCCCACGTGGCCCGCGTTGCGACCATGGGCGAGTTGGCGGCGGCCTTCGCCCACGAGTTGAATCAGCCCCTGGCGGCCATCCGGGCCAACGCGCGCGCCGGCGTCAACTATCTCGAGCGGGCCGAGCCGGACACCGCCGAGGTGGGCGCCGCGCTGGCCGACATCGGTGACGACGCCGAACGGGCGCAGGGGATCATCGTTCGCCTGCGGGACATGATGCGCAAGGGCAACCTGAAGCGACAGCCGGTGGATCTGAATCAGATCCTGGCCGATGCGGTGGCCCTGGTCCGGGCCGAAGCCGGAATCCATGGTGTCGCGCTCAACCTGCGACCGGGAACGGATCTGCCACCCGTCCTCGGAGACCGGATCCAGTTGCAGCAGGTGGTCCTGAACCTGCTCCAGAACGGCATGGCCGTCATGGACGGCCGCGACGGAGCCCTGCGGGTCACGGCCGAGCGCACGTCGGATGGCGGCGTCCGCGTCGCGGTCAGCGACGACGGCCCGCCCATCGACGAAGACATCCTGGGCGACATGTTCGAACCCTTCTTCACCACCAAGCGGGAAGGCCTGGGGATGGGGTTGCCCATCTGCCGGACCATCATCGAGGCCCATGGCGGGTACATCCAGGCCGAGCGACGCGAAGAAGGCGGGCTGACCGTGCGATTCGAACTTCCCGGACACCGTGTCTAGCCGGCCGCTCGGCGCCGCGTGGATTCCCAGCGATGGCGGCCAGCACGTGTTGGACCAAGGTCCAATTGCCCGGGACGGCACGACCCGGCATGATATCCCTCGGAACGACGATCCAACACCGCGCCCGAAGGAGAAGACCATGCGCAAGCTGATGTCCTTGACCACGGTGGCCCTGATCCTGGCCATGAGCACGATGGCGATGGCGGACACCGTCACCGCCGATTTTGAGAACGGCGCCAACCTCGGCAACTGGACCTTCTACGGCTGGACCGAGGGCATCGATGCCGACGGCGGCAACCCTGGCGGCTGGTTCTCGAGCGGCTACTACTGGGCGTTCTGGCCCGTCCTCCAGTGCGAGCCCGGCGCCGTCGACTTCACGGGCAACTACGTCACGAGGGGCGTGACCAGGCTCAGCGGCGACTTCACCACCCCGCTCTGCGAGAACGGTGGAGCCAACGGATTTCCCTTCACCGTCCTGCTCCGCAACGACATGGGCACGCCGGATATCGAGGACGACGTCTACGTCTATCCCGATCCCTTCAACTGGCTGATCCCCCAGATCGGCGAGGGTTGGACCCACTACGATTTCGACATCCCGAGCGACTTCGTCGGCGGCCTCGGTGAGCTCCCCACCGGCTGGCTCGGCGGTTCCTACTGGACCGGCGGCGACGTCTTCCCCTCGGACGTGACCTTCCAGGACATCCTGTCCAACGTGTCGACGGTCGAGTTCCACTGGTGCCATCCCGCCTTCTTCGCCATCGACACGGGCTGGGAGGCCGGCGGTGACAACATCACGATCGAGTTCGGCGGCGCCGTCGCCACCGAGTCCAGGACCCTCAGCAGCGTGAAGGCGATGTTCGAGTAGCCTCGATCGGTCGGTTCCAGAGGTCTCGGTCATGTGGTTCGGCGGGATCCGGCATGGTCCGGGTCCCGCTTTCCATCATGGCCGGCCGAGGCGCTCCCCTCACCCGAATCGGTCTGCGGAGGATCCGGGGCGGTTCAGAACTCGAGGACGAGGCCGTCGCCGCGGCGATCCCTGGGTTGGCCTGACGCCTCAGCCGATGGTCGCCGGCTACCGTTGCCGCACCGGCGTCCGTTCGTAGTCCGTCCGCTGCAGGAAGAGATTCGGATCCTCGTCTTCGCGAACGGTGTAGTAGACGTCGCCGCCGTCGGTCTTCCACCGGTAGCGGAACGCGTCGGTGTCCACCTCCACCTCGCCGGTGCGCGGGTCGACGAACTCCTCCTGACCGGTCAGGACCAGGAAGTTGTCGTTCATGATCTCCGCGTGGGTGACCCGGGTGTGGGCGGCCAGCTCGCCGTCGATCCGGCGCACCTCGTCAAGGACCTTCATCACGAAGTCGGCCTGCTGCCGCTGGTTGTTCGACTCCTTCAGGATCCAGCGCGGGTCGAAGCGCACGGAGAACCGCATCACGTCGAACACGGGCCGCCAGCGCTCGAACTCGGCCGCCGGCGCGCGGAATTCCAGGGTGCGGGTGTTGCGCCAGGTCATGGCGGCCGGCTCGTTCACGAGGCCGGTGCCCATGATCTGGCGGTAACGGACGCCCTGCTCGGTGTAGTCGATGACGGCGGCCGCGGCGTCGTGCCGGCTCTGCAGCCCCGGTCCGGCCACCTGGCCCAGCAGCTGGTTGGTGTAGGCGGCGGCGCGGTCGAGGGCCTCGACCTCTCCCGGCAGACGCCGGCTCGCCACCACCTGCACCTCGCTGGCCCGGGGATGCAGGTGCTGGAAGAGGGACATGAGGTGCTGCTCGGCGCTCTCGAGCGGCCGCACCACGGCGCCCTGGTAGACGCTGCCCGGCGGCCAGTACCCGCCGCCGATGCCCACGTGCGCGTAGACCATGTCGGGCAGGATGTGGAACATCACCGTGCCGCGCTGGTCGCTCGTGAACGCGAGGTCGCACTTGGCCGCGAGCGCGTTGAGCGGGCCCCCGGCCGTGGCGGCGTCGACGCGGAAGATGCCGCCGCGCGCCTGCCAGCCCCGGGGCGTCAGGAGGGTGAACGCATGCTCGTTGGGCTCGGCGGTCCGGGTGAAGGCGAGGCCGGTGGGGGCGGTGTCGGCCACGGCCGGAACGCCGCCGACGAGCGCGACGATCCCGGCCAGAACCGGGCCGAGGCCGGCCAACCGGACTGCGGGGTGGGTCGGCATGTGGGACTCCCTTCTTCTGTCGGGTCCGTCCGGCCTGCGACCTAGTGGCATTCGGGCGTCACCTCCAACACGCCGCCCTCGAACCGACTCGGACCCCAGGCCAGCGAGTCGTTCGGCGGTCCGTCGGCTGGCCGGGATCGACCGGGTCGTCGCTCCCGCAGCCGGGGGCCAGGAGCAGGGTCGCCAGGGCGACCAGCAGCCGTCGCAGGATGCGCGAGGGGCGGTTCATGGCGGACCTCCAGGTTCAGCCGATCCGAGCCTGCGAGGTTCGGACGTGCCGCCAGATGATGGGAGGGGGGCGTTACGCGAGCGTTACGCAGGGCGCTCGGTGTCGGTCTCGGCGGCCGCGACGAACGACGGCCAGCCGTCCCGCGGCCAGCCGAGCGACGGCAAGCCGGTGAGCGGATCGCACGGCCGGCTCACACCAGCCTCCCGGCGAACTCCGACGCGTTGCGCACGAGGATCGTGGTGTTGAACCCGCCGACCATCTGCACGAGGCGGCGCGCGTTCTCCGCCTCGGTGCCCGGCTCGGCGTCCATGAGCCCCAGGAAGACGATGCTCGCGTCGCCGCTGGTGGCGTGCATCACCTCGACCACCGTCTTGTCGGCCGGCTTGACGATCACCTCGGTGTCCACCTGGATGCGGCTCTCGGGCAGGATGGCGGCCAGATCCTCCTCGGCGGCCTCGCGCTCGGATGCGTCGGCGACGATGCAGCGCACCACGATGCGGGTTTCGTCCCACGCCGGGTTCAGGCGGAGCAGGTGGGCGAGCAGCAGCATGAGGTCGCCGTTGCGCTGCTTGCCGCGCCACCAGATGTCGATGCGCTTGCGCCGGCCGGGCTCGAGCTGCCAGTTCAACCGGGCGATGAGCGTGCTCTTGTTCAGGAGGGCCATCGACCGCACGATCCGCAGCTGCGCCTCGAGCCGGTCGAGCTTCTCCGGCCAGCCGAACAGCACGGTGTTCGAGTGCAGGCCGGCGATGCCGTTGGCCTGGGCCACGTCCACCGCGCCGCTCTCGAAGTCCGACACCACGTTGACCTCGCTGAACGCCACGAGATCCTCGCGGGCGAGGTCCAGGTCCATCGCGGTCTTCAGAGCTGCCAGCTCGCCCGCCCGCGCGGCCAGTTCGCCGGGCACCAGGCGGCAGGCGGTCACGATGCCGCGGTCCTGGTTGAGCCACGAGGCGAGCCGGACCAGGCCGATGCGCTTGGCGGTGTCGCCGACGAAGACCAGGATGTGCGGGCGCCAGTTGCGCGGATCGCCGGCGTGCTCCCGCAGCCGCAGCAAGGCGAACCGGGTGAGCGCGAGCCAGAGGCCGGCCCGGACGTCGCCCCACCGCTTCTGCATCATGCGCCGCCGCAGGTGGGCGTACAGCGCGCCTTCCAGCACCACGGCCAGCAGGCAGGCCACGGGGCTGATCATGAACATCACCGCGATCGCACCCAGCGAGCCCAGCAGCGACAGCCACCACGGCACCTTGATGGTCGGCCGGTAGGACGGGTCGCCGGCCAGGCGCTCGAACGCGGCGCTCAGGTTGATCGTCACGTAGAGGGTCAGGAACAGGATCGTCACGAATCGGGCCACGTCGTTCAGGCCGCCCAGCAGCACGGCCAGCAGCGCGATCGCGCCGCTGACGCCGGTGGCCACGGCCGGCTGGCCGGTGCGGGTGACCCGCGCCAGGAACCGCGGCGCCAGCCCGTCCTGGGCGAGCGCCTGCAGCACGCGCGGACCGCCGAGGGCGCTGCCGAAGGCCGACGACAGGATGGCGCCCCACAGCCCCGGGAACACCAGCCAGGCGCCCAGCACGGCCGTCCGCGTCCACACCGACACGCCGCCGTCGGCGAGGTCGGCCGCCGTGAGCCGGGCCGTCACCGCGAGCAGGATGGGGATCAGCAGGTAGATCGCCGCGCCCGTGCCCACGGCCAGCAGCGTGCCGCGGGGGATGGAGCGCTGGGGGTCCTGGAGGTCGCCGCTCATGCCGATGCCCGCGGTGAAGCCCGTCACCGCGGGGAAGAACACCGCGAACACGAACCAGAAGCCCCCGGGCGCCGTGCGGAAGGTCGGCGTCAGCTCCGGCGTCCGCACGCCTCCCGACACGACGCCGAGCACGAGCGCCACGAGCGAGATCGCGACCGCCGCCATGATGGGCAGCTGCAGCTTCAGCGCCAGCTCGGCGCTCTTGCCGCTGATCAGGGTCACCAGGATCACGATCACGGCCGCGACCGCCTGCACCGCCAGCGGCGACGCCTCGCCGCCCAGCCCCAGCGCGAAGATCGATTCGGCCAGGCCGAAGCTGTAGAACGTGATGCTCAGCGTCCGGCACAAGAAGAGCGGGATCCCGATCGCCCCGCCCAGCTCCAGGCCCAGGCTGCGCGACACCATGAAGTACTCGCCACCCACGCCGACGCGGATGTTGGTCGACAGGGCCGACGCGCTCAGCGCCGTGATGCAGGTGATGGAGCTCGCGAGCACCACCACCAGCAGGGTCACCGGCAGGCCCAGGTTGCCCAGCACCCAGCCGAAGCGCAGGTACATGATCAGGCCGAGGATCGTGAGCACGCTGGGGGTGTAGACGCCGAGGAAGGTGCCGAACTTGCGCGCGGGGGCGGTGGCCGAGGTGGTCATGTCGCCTGCCTGGGTTCGGGTTGGTCCGGGCGGATCGATCCTAACCGACGGCCGGGCGTCTGACCAGCGGCATGGGCGGCGCGTGGGGGCGATCCCGGTCTTGCCCGATCGCCCATCGGCGGTCCATCTTTGACGCGACCCCGTGCGGCCCTATCCCGGGAGATCGCCATGCGCCACGTCCTCCACTACCCCGGCCAGCCCAGCCTCGCGCCCGAGATCGTCCGCGCCGAGGGCTGCCACGTGTACGACGCCGCCGGCAACCGCTGGCTCGACCTCGAGTCGGGCGTCTGGTGCACGCCGCTCGGCCACGGGCACCCCCGCATGCTGGCGGTCCTGCAGCGCCAGGCCGCCGCCATGATCCACGCGGGTTTCAACGTCAGCCCTCCGGTGGTCGACGCCGCCGCTGCCGAGATCCTCGACCAGCTCAACTTCCCGGGCGGCCGCTGCGTCTTCCTTTGCTCCGGCAGCGAGGCCGTCGAGTACGGCTTGCGGGTCATGCGCCGGGTGCAGGGCCGGCCGCGGGTGGTCACCATGGCCGATTCGTACTTCGGCGCGTACGGCCAGGCCACCGCCCGCGACGGCGACGACTGGTGGTGCGACCACTGGCTCGCCGATTGTGCCACCTGCCCCTACCTCGAGGACTGCGCCGAGTTCTGCGACCACTGGACCGCCATCCCGCACGACGACCTCGGCGGCCTGTTGCTCGAACCGGGCAGCTCGGCCGGCCTGGTGCGTTTCCCGCCCGCGAAGTTCGTCCGGGCGCTCGCCCGCACGGTCGGCGACAACGGCGGCCTGGTCATGGTCAACGAGGTCACCACCGGCCTCGGCCGCACGGGCCGCTGGTTCGGCTACGAGCACTTCGGCATCACGCCCGATCTGGTGGCCCTCGGCAAGGGACTCGGCAACGGCTACCCGGTGAGCTGCCTGGCCATGAACGCCGACGTGGTCGCCCGGCTCGACGGCCAGCCCCTCGCATACGCCCAGTCCCACCAGAACGATCCGCTGGGCGCGGCCGTGGCCCGGGAGGTGCTCCAGGTGCTGCGCGACGAGCACCTGATCGAGCGCGCGGCGGCGACCGGCGAGCACCTGGGCGCGGCCCTGGCGAACCTCGCCTCGCGCTGCGACCGGGTCGCCGAAGTGCGCGGCCGCGGACTCATGTGGCTGATCCGGCTCCACGACGATGCCGAGGAGACGCTCACCGCCGGCCTGCACGAGCAACTCGCGCGCCGCGGCTACCTCGTGGGCCGGCGCCTCGGGCAGGCCGCGCTGCGGCTCGATCCGCCGCTGGGCATCGCCGAGGACCTGCTCGACGGCTTCGTCGCCGAGCTGTCCGGGCTCGTGGGCCGGAGCCGGCGATGAACCGCTATCTGCTCACCATCGGCATGCTGAGCTGCAGCAACATCTTCATGACGTTCGCCTGGTACGGACACCTGCGGAACCTCTCGTCGCGGCCGTGGCTGGTGGCGGCGCTCGTGAGCTGGGGGATCGCGTTCTTCGAATACCTGCTCCAGGTGCCGGCCAACCGTATCGGCCACCAGGTCATGACCGTGGGGCAGCTGAAGATCATGCAGGAGGTGATCACGCTCTCGGTGTTCGTGCCCTTCTCCGTGCTCTACCTGAAGGAAAAGCCATCGCTCGACTATCTCTGGGCCGGCCTCTGCCTCTTGGGGGCTGTGTTCTTCCTGTTCCGTGCTAAGGTGTTCGGGAGTTGATCCAACCCGGAGGAGTGACCAGTCATGGAAGTCTTCATCATCCAGATCGTCGTCGTCGGCCTGCTGCTTTACGTGGTGGCCAAGATCGTGCCGGGGATCGAGGTGGACGGCATCGGCCAGGCGCTGCTCGCCGGCCTGGTGCTGGGCGTGGTCAACGCCCTGGTGCGGCCGCTGCTGGTGATCCTGACCCTGCCGATCTCGGTGCTCACCCTGGGGCTGTTCCTGCTCGTCATCAACGCGATCATGCTCAAGATCACCGCGGCGCTGGTGCCGGGGTTGCGGGTGCGCAGCTTTGGCGCGGCGTTTCTGGGCGCGCTTCTGCTGAGCATCCTAAGCTTCGGCGCCACCGTGATCCTCTAGGTTCTTCCGCGAAGATTTCGGCCAGGCCCCGGGCACCGCTCGGGGCCTGGCGTTTCACACCGCATACCGCAACTCATGCCGCCGGTTGATCTTCAGCGCCCGCGTCACCACCTCCTGCCAGTAGTACTGGCGCCATCGTCTCTCCAACCCCACCTGATCGACGAACAACCGCCTGGCGAGCACCTCGTCCACCGTCAACCTCCGCTGACACACCCCCAGCAGCTGCGCCGGCGTCTGACGGCTCTTCCGCACCCTCTGCGTCTTCACGTAGTTCCGCAGCACCAGGAAGATCGCCAGCTTGTAGGCCGCGCAGTTCCGGCGCTTCGCGTACGCGATCGTCTCCCGCTTGTGCTCCGCCTCGCAGTGACGGATCAACAGGTCCAGCAGGTTGATCTCGAACAGCTTGTTGATCCGGTTACGGATATCCTTCGAACTGGTCACCAGGTGCCGGATCTGGCACCGCAGGTTCCGGATCGCCCTGGGATAGGCCTTGTGGTCGTCGCTGTGGATGGTCATCGCGCTCGCTCCTCGGGTCACGTATTCCAGCAGCTCCTGCATGTCCTTGCGCACGGCCTGGGGGTCGGGTCGGCCCCGGATGCGCTCCAGGACGGCCCGTTGTCGCTTCTGCTTGTCGGTCATGGTGCCTGATCGGCGGACCTCGCTGTCGGTGAAGTGGATGAAGAAGGAGGAGGGCCGGTGGACGGCGACGTGGAAGTGGAACGGGTGATACTGGCTGTGCTCGAACGAGACGAAGCCGTCGACGGCGACGTCCTCGAGGGGCGGGCAGTCCCGCATCATTCTGGAGTGGAAGAGGATCGCGTGCCTGCCGAGTCGGTAGATCTGGCGGTCGATGGTGGCCGGCGAGACACCCAGATCGTGGGCGATCTGACTGTTGCAGGCGCCGCTGGTGACCTTGGTGGGCAGTTGCAGGAGGATGTCGGGGCGCTTGAGCCAGTAGGTGGCGCTGAAGGTCTGTGAACAGAAGGTGACGCCGCAGGCCTTGCACTTGAACCTGCGGATACGTCTGGGCAGGGCCTTGCGCCGGTGGTAGCCGTCACGTTTCCAACGCCAGCCCTCGTGCAAGGGGTTGTGGAAGTGGCAGTTGCGATTGGGGCAGTGGGGCGGGACCCACTCCGGGCGGTACAGATCGTTGTTGTTCATGCCGCCGGAGCTGCAAGCGGGGAGCCAGCCGAAATCTTCGCGGCATAACCTTAGGATAGGCGGGTGCTTAGTTCGTTCCAGAGGTCTTGCATGGCGACCGCACCCGCCGATTCAGCCGCGAAACAGGCCACCGGCTCCCGCGCCAGCCCCATGCGCTCGATGTCGCTGCTCGCCGGCACGCAGGTGCGGCAGAAATGGGTTGCGCCTTGCTGGGGCAGCGTGGACATGAGGTCGCGGTGCAGCGTCTTGCGACGGTCGACGAGGGAGAAGAACGCCCAGAGGCGCGCGGGGTCGAGCTTCTGCTCGTCGAACTCGGCCTCCAGCATCTCGAGCGTGCGTTGGCTGAGCACCGTCGGGACCACCGGCACCAGCACCAGATCGGCGGCCCGCAGCACGCTCTCGGCCACCAGGGTGAGGGTCGGCGGGCAGTCGATCACCACGAGGTCGTAGTCGCGGCGTTGGGGCTTGAGCAATTTGCGGACGCGGGCGTGCGGCTTCTTGATCGCGTCGAGAGCGAGTTCCAGACGCCGGAAGCTGAGGTGGGCGGGGAGGATGTCGAGGTCCGGGTAGTCCGTGGCGCGGATGGCACGCTGGAGGTGGTCGCCGCCGGCCAGAAGGCGGGCCACGTCGCCCTTCTTGCGCGGACGCACGCGGAAGTAGAACGACGCCGCGCCCTGCGGATCGAGGTCCAGGAGCAGGGTTCGCCGGCCATCGCGGGCCGCGGCGTGGGCGAGGTTCACGGCGGCGGCCGTCTTGCCGACACCGCCCTTGATGCTGTAGAGCGCGAGCACCTTCATGCGGAGACATCCTCGGCGAGGTCGTAGAGTCGGGTGAAGAGTCGGGTGACCGTCGGTGCGGCGAAATCGTCGAACGCGCGGGAGAAGTCCGCGCGCACCTCACGGTGGCGGCCGGCCAGGACGGTGAGCAGCCCGCCGAGGGCCGCGGCCTCGGCCAGGCGTGCCGGGCCGCGAGCGTCGGGTGCGGCCAACGCGGCGGTCAGATCGGCCTGCTGCACGGACAGGTCGTTGAACTCGCCCAGGTTGTCCTGCAGCCCCTTCAGGTGGACCAGGAGTTCATCCACCACGGCGGCGGGGAAGAGCGAACGGGAGAACTCGATCAGATAGCGGAGCTTCTTGCAGCGGATGCGCAGCCGGTGCAGGTCCGCGTCGGGCGACCGAGGGGTGATCGCCCGTCCGTCGCGCAGCACGGACTGGTGCAGCTTGCGGAGGCGTGCGCTGGCGAAGGTGTGCAGCGGCACCTCGGCGAGCTCGCCTTGGGGCGGGTCGGCGAGGAAGGTCCGCCAGGCGGCCAGGAATTCGCGGTAGTCGGGCGCGGCGAGGGCGCGGCGCAGGCGGTTCAGCTCGGTGGCCCGGCTGGCGAGGAGCCGTTCGTAGCGGGGTTGCAGGCCGGGCCGCAGGTGGTCGGGCAGGAGGCCGAGAGAGCGTTCTCGTTCGAGCAGGTCGACGTCGATGTCGCGCAGCGGCCCGGTGAGCCGGCCGAGCTGCTTGAACCTCGCGGCGAAGGGGGCAAGGGCCTGGTCCTGGACCACGCCGCGGAAGTGGCCGAGCGCCGAGCGCTGCCGTCTGACGGCGACGCGGTAGTCGTGCAGGAACTCGGTGTCGAGGTCGGCCCTGAGGCCGGCCTCGTTCTGGCGCATGGCCCGCAGCAGCGTGCGGCTGATCGTCACGAACGCCTGGAGGGCGGACTGGTCGGGCGCGAGGTCGGCCTGGAAGCCCGGGCCGTAGCTGCGGGGCGTGAGGCCGCCGTGGCAGAGCAGCGCATCGAGCAACGGACTGGTGGTCGCGGCAAGGCTGCGCGCGGCGGCAGCGCGGGCCGCCGTCTGCAGGTGTTCCTCGTAGCCGCGCAGGGGCATCAGGATCAGTCGGGCCAGCGGCTCGCCGGCGGCGGGCTTCTCCAGCTCGAAGGTCTCCGCAGCCACGCGGAGCACGATCTTCTGGTCCTCGTTGCGTACATCCCACGACTCGATACGGCAGACGGCGGTCACCAGGTGCACCAGCGCCCGGATCCCGAGCAACCGGGCCAGCGGTCGGGCGAGCGGCGAGTCGGCGCCGAAATCGGCCGCGAACCGTGGCCAGGGGCCCGGACGCGCGGGTGCCCGGGCCAGCAGCTGCCCATCGCCAAGGATCTGCAGATCCCACGTCCCGTCCTGGCGACGCAGGGTGCGCTCGGCTCGGTGGAGACGCCAGTCGAAGGAGTCGAAATAGCGCACGCGCGACCGACGGGCCTCCGGTGGCGCCACGTGCAGGCCGCCGGCCAGGTCCGCCACCAGCGCGGGCAGATCGCTGCCCGGGGGTATCGTGAACGCGTACGGGGTCACGGATGGACTTTCGGCGCGGGGAACGGTGATGTCCGGATCAGGATAGCACGGACGGCCCACCCCGCGCTTCCCCTCTTGCCGCGCCGCTGTTAGTATGGGCGCCGAGACGGCGTGCGGAACCACCCGTGCCGCCCGTGGAGGTACGCCTTGGGTCGCCTGGAATCGAGAACCCACTGCATCGGCGTGCTGACGTCCGGCGGCGACTGCCCCGGCCTCAACGCGGCCATCCGCGGCATCACCAAGGCCGCGATCCAGGACTACAACATGAAGGTCGTCGGCATCAAGGACGGCTTCCGCGGCCTGGTGGAGAACCGCACCATGCCGCTGAACTTCGAGACCACCAGCGGCGTCCTCACCCAGGGCGGCACGCTCCTGGGTACGTCGCGCGACAAGCCCCGCAAGATGCTCATGGGCGGCCAGGTCCTGGACATGACCCAGGCCGCGGTCGACAACGCCCGCAAGCACGACTTCGACTGCCTGGTCTGCCTCGGCGGGGGCGGCACCCAGAAGAACGCCCTGCACCTGCACCGGGCCGGCGCCCTGAACGTGATCACCTTGCCCAAGACGATCGACAACGACGTCTTCGGTACCGACGTCACCTTCGGCTTCGACACCGCCGTGCAGATCTGCACCGAGGCCATCGACCGGCTCCACACCACGGCCACGAGCCACGACCGCATCATCGTCGTCGAGGTGATGGGCCACAACGCCGGCTGGCTCGCCCTGGCCGCGGGAATCGCCGGCGGGGCCGACGTCATCCTGATCCCGGAGATCCCCTACGAGATCGAGGCGGTGGCCGACTACCTGAAGGATCGCCAGCGTCGCTACGGCAAGCGGTTCTCCATCGTGTGCGTGGCCGAGGGGGCGCTTTCCGTGGCCGAGGCGGCCGAACGCGCGGACCGGGACGCGAAGAGGAAGGCGGCGAAGCAGGCCGAGAAGCCGGCCGCCCGGACCGGTTCGCCCGAGGCCGCCGCGGACGGACAGGAAGCCTTGCCGCCCGGCTACCGTCTGGTGCGCGAGAGCCTCGCGAGCCGCCTCGCCCGCGGACTGCAGCAGCGCACCCGCACCGAGGCGCGCGTCACCAGCCTGGGCCACGTGCAACGCGGGGGGGTGCCGACGGCTGCCGACCGCCTGCTCACCACTCGCCTGGGCGCCAAGGCCGTCGAGCTGCTCGCCGCCGGGACGTACAACGTCATGGTGGCCGTCCGGGGCGACCGCTGCGTGCCCGTGCCCCTGGAAGAAGTGACCGGCCGCAAGAAGCTGGTGCCTCTCGACCACGACTGGATCGACAGCGCCCGGCGTGTCGGCACCTGCCTCGGCCTGTCCGACGCGGCGCTGCTCTCGCGCATGGGCAACCCCTAGAGCCCCTCAGCCCCGGACAGGAACCATGGCCAAGATCACGACCGACGCCGAGAACACCCTTCCCGCCCGCTTCGCCGACCGCCACATCCTCTACCAGTGGTCGGTGCAGGTGCCCGATTTCGAGGTCTCCTTCATGGCCCGCCAGTTCAAGAAGCTGCGCGGCCGGCCGGCCCGCCGCATGCGCGAGGACTTCTGCGGCACCGCCTGCCTTTCGGCCGCGTGGGTGCGCGCCCACAAGCGCAATGAGGCCCTCGGCCTCGACCTCGACCGCGACACGATCGACTGGGGCCTGCTGCACAACGTGGCGCCGCTGGGCAAGGCGGCCGCGCGGGTGCACCTCTACGAGGCCGACGTGCGCAACGTCACCGAGCCGCTCGCCGACGTCGCCTGCGCCTACAACTTCTCCTGGTTCCTCATCCACCCGTATCCGGAACTCGTCGCGTACTTCTCCGCGGTTCGCCGCAGCCTCGCCGCCGACGGCCTCTTTTTCATGGACTGCTACGGCGGCTGGGAAGCCCAACAGGTGATGGAGGAGCCCCGGCTCATCGAGACGCCCGAGGGCAACTTCACCTACACCTGGGAGCAGGCGTCGTACGACCCCATCAACAACATCGCTTGCTGCCACATCCATTTCGAGCTGCACGGCAAGCGGATGCGCAAGGCCTTCACCTACGAGTGGCGCCTCTACTCCCTGGCCGAGGCCCGCGACGCCCTGCTGGCCGCGGGTTTCAGCGACGTCCGCATCTTCTGGGATCACTCCAGCGACCCGGAGGTCGACCACTACCGCCAGGCCACGCGGGTGGAGAACCAGCCGGGCTGGCTCGCCTACATCGTGGGCGTGGTCTAGCGGCGGAGGTGGCCGTGCGCGTGGCGTTCCTCACCGATGTCCACGGCAACCTGCCGGCCCTCGAAGCCGTGCTGGCCGATGCCCGTGACCAGGGCGTGGACGCTGTCTGGGACGGCGGCGACACGGTCGGCTACCATCCCTGGCCCGACCAGTGCGTGCGGCTGCTGCACGCGGCCTGCGAGATCACCGTCCAGGGGAACTACGATCGCAAGGTCCTGAAGACCCCGCGGCGGCGCCAGCGTTGGCGCCGTCGCAAGGACCCCGTGAAGGCGGAGGCGCTCATCTGGGCCTGGGACGAGCTGAGCTCCGCGAGCCGTGACCTGCTCGCCGGGCGCCCGGCCCAGGTGCGCCGCGCCGCGCCCTGCGGCGAGGTGCTCGTGTGCCACGCGTCGCCGCTGTCGCGCAAGGAGCCGCTGGGCCCCCTCACGCGGCCGGCCCGCTGGCGGGCGCTGGTCGCGGCGGCCGGCGCGCCGACCCTCGTCGTCCACGGCCACGTGCACGGCGAGCATGCCCACCGCGAGGGGCCCACCCTGTTCCTGACGCCCGGTTCGGTGGGCCGCTCGGAGGATGGCGACCCGCGCGCCGCCTACCTCGTGCTCGACCTCGACGGTCGCCGCCCCCGGCCGACCATCCGGCGGGTGGCCTACGACACGCAACGGGTGGCCGACGAGGTCGCCGCGCGTGCATTGCCGCCGGAATTCGGCGTCATGGTCCTGCGCGGGATCAGTCTGGCTCGTGCGCGGCGGCTTCTGCGGCGCCCTGGCAGGTGAGCAGCACGCGGGGCTGCAACAGCCAGACCAGCTCGCCGCGGAGCCGCCGGCCGACGGTGAGGTCGACGCGCGCGAGCGCGCCCTTGCGCAGAACGACCCTGCCGCCCGCGATCTCGCCGATCACCGTGCTCAGCGACGGCTCGTGACCCACCATCAGGATCCGCCGCGGATCGCCGGCGAGGCCGGCGAGCACGGCGGCGAGGGTGGGCAGGTCGAACCCGGGTCCGAGCCGCGCGTCCTCGATCAAGGTGTCCGTGAGGCCCAGCCGGCCAGCCACGATCTCGGCCGTCTGCCGGGCCCTCAGCAGCGGGCTGGTGACGACGGCGTCGATGCCCGAGTCCAGCCGCAGCAGCAGGTCGGCGACGAGCCGCGTGCGGTGGCGGCCGGCCTCGACCAGGGGGCGCAGGCCGTCGTCCGGGCCGGCGAACTGGTCGCGGTCGGCCCGGCCATGACGCAGGAAGTAGAGGCGCAGGCCGGGGGTCACAGGTCGCCGTCCTCGCTGGCCCGCGACATGAACCAGGCCTGGCAATCGACGGGTTCGGCGCCCTTGGGGGTCGGCGTCCGCCGGTAGGTGCCGTCGGCGGCCAGGAGGTACGAGCGGCGGGTGTCCCGCAGGTAGACGGACAGGATCTCGTCGCGGACGCGTTGCTCGAGCGCCGGGTCGTCGACCGGGAACAGCACCTCCACGCGACGGTCGAGGTTGCGGTACATGAGGTCGGCGCTGCCGAGGTAGAGCTCGGGCTCGCCGCCGTTGGCGCACCAGTAGACGCGGCTGTGCTCGAGGAAGCGGCCGACCACGCTGCGCACCTCGATGCGCTCGCTGAGGCCGGAGACGCCGGGCCGCAACGAGCACATGCCGCGGACGATCAGGTCGACCCGTACGCCGGCCTGCGAGGCGCTGTAGAGGGCGCGGATGAGCGGATCGTCGGTCAGCGAGTTGCACTTGAGGATCAGGTGGGCGGGCCGTCCGGCGCGTGCGTGCTCGGCCTCGCGATCGATCAGGTTCGCGAGGCGCTGCCGGGCGTTGATGGGCGCGATGAGCAGGCGGCGGAAATCGGCGATCGCCGAGTAGCCGGTGAGGTAGTTGAAGAGATCGCTCACGTCGGCGGCGATCTCGTCGTCGCAGGTGAGCATGCCGAAGTCCTCGTATATCCGGGCCGTCATCGCGTTGTAGTTGCCCGTGCCGAGATGCATGTAGCGGCGCACGCGGTCGCGGTCGCGCCGCACGATCAGCAGGGCCTTGGCGTGGGTCTTGAGGTCGAGCATGCCGTAGATCACGTGCACGCCCTCGCGCTCGAGCATGCGCGCCCAGCCGATGTTGCTCTCCTCGTCGAACCGCGCCTTGAGCTCCACCAGCACGGTGACCTGCTTGCGGTACTCGCGCCGGGCCTCGAGCAACGCCCGCACCACCGGCGAGTTGCGGCCCACGCGGTAGAGGGTCTGCTTGATGGCGAGCACCCGCTCGTCGCGCGCGGCGGCGCGGATGAGCTCGATCACCGGGTCGAAGCTCTCGTAGGGGTGGTGCAGGAGGATGGGGCCCTGGCGGATGACGTTGAACAGGCTCTTGCCCTCGCGCACCTCGGGCCGCAGCCGCCGCGGGATCACCGGGATGGCGGGCGGGTCCTTGAGGTCGTGGCGCTCGATCCCGAGCAGCTGCATGAAGCCGCCGAGGTCCAGGGGGTCGGGCAGGGAGATCTGGTCCTTCTCGTCGAGGCCGAGGTTGGCGATCAGCAGCCGCCGGGTGCCCTCGGTCATCGTGGGGGAGGTCTCCAGGCGCACGGCGTCGCCGAACTGCCGCTCGTAGACGCGTTCGCTCATCGTTTCGAGCAGGTCGCCGGCCTCGAGTTCCTGGATCTCGATGTCGGCGTCGCGGATGACCCGGAACGCGGCGCTCTCGAGGATGGTCATGCCCGGGAACAGGTGCTGCAGGTTGGCGGCGATCACCTGCTCGAGCCACACGAACCAGTGGTGGAACGGGATCGTGCCGTCGCGCCGCTCGCCGCCCGACGAGCGTTTCAGCGGCACCAGCCGCGGCAGTGACGACGGCACCTTCAGGCGCGCGAAATGCTTGTGGCCGAGCTTGTCGCGGATCTCGACGGCGAGGTTGAGGCTGCGGTTGGAGATGTGGGGGAACGGGTGGCCGGGGTCGAAACCCTGCGGCGTGAGCACGGGGAAGATCTCCTCGAGGAAGATCTTCTCGACCTGCGCCTGCTGCTTGTCGTTCAGCTCGGCGATGTCGAGCACGTGGATGCCCGCCTCCTCGAGCGCGGGCCGGAGGCGTCGGTGCCACTCCTCGCAGGCGGCGTCCTGCAGGCGCGCGATCTCCTTGCGCATGGCCGCGAGCTGCTCGGCGGGGGTCTGGCCGTCCGGCGAGAGCCCGGTCACGCCCACCTGCCGCTGGGCCACGAGGCCTGCCAGCCGCACCATCACCATCTCGTCCAGGTTGGAAGCCAGGATGGCCAGGAACTTGGCACGCTCGAGCAGCGGCGTCTCCGGATCCCGCGCCTCTTCCAGCACCCGGTCCTGGAACCGCAGCAGGCTCAGCTCCCGGTTGAGGAACAGCTCGCCGGGCGCGCGTTCGAGGTCGGCGGCGGCGGGGTTCGGGGCGGGGTCCTTCTGGGATGCGGCCAAGGAACTGCCTCCAGGCTGGGGGTGTTTCCGGGAATATGACGGGCGGGAATCCCGGGAGCACTTTAAATATTGGTCAAAATCGTCCCGATGTCTCGTACGCCAGGAGATCCGCCAGTGTCCGACAAGCCCAAGGAACTCTGCAAGTGGAAGTCGGATGCCTATGCCGACCAGCGGGACGAGCTCGTGGCGATCGTGCGCGATGCGCGGTTCGTGTGCCTCAAATGCGGGCGGGCCGCCAACCGCAAGAAGTGGCTGTGCAAGCCGGTGAAGCTGGACAAGTAGGGGGCGGGCCGCCGCGAGTCCGCCATCGCCGAATCCCTGGTTTCCTGTATCATTGGACCCCATGAAACCTGTCCCACGAACTCGCCACGCCGGCCTGCTCCGTCTGCTCTGCGTCCTCGCCGTGGCGCTGGGCTCGCTGGCGCCGGCGACGGTCGTGGCGGACGAGGCGCCGCCCCTGCGCCGGGTCATCCTGATCTCCTGCGACACCCTGCGCAGCGCGAGCCTGCCCACCTACGGCAACTCGGGTCCCCTGGCCACCGTCGGCCTGGACTCGCTGGCCGGCGCCGGCACGCTCTTCCTGCACTGCACCACGCCGATGGGCTGGACGCTGCCCGCCCATGTGGCCATGCTGACCGGGCTTTCGCCAGGCGCGGTGCGGGCTGGCGCGGAGCAGGCCGTGCCCGCGTCGGTGCCGCTGCTGGCCGAGCGCCTCGCCGATGCCGGCTTCCGCTGCGGGGGCTTCCCGGCCCGCAACACCTGGCTCGAGGAGCGGTTCGGCTTCGCGCGCGGCATGCTCCAGTACCGGTTCCAGGACGTGCTCGCGCCCATCTCGGCCTGGACCCGCGGCTGGGCCCCGGAACTCGGCCTGGCGTCCGGTCCGGGCGACACGCCGTTCTTCCTGTTCTTCCACTTCATGGACACCCACACCGCGACCGTCGAGTTCGCGCACCGCCTGCCCTACTGGGCGATCCGCGACATCGACCGCTTCTACCACGGTCTCACCGAGCCGCTGCCCGACCCGCGGGTCACCCCCGACGGCCGCTGGGACCTGGCGGCCTACGATCCGGACCTCCTGCGACGCGCCTACGACTCGACCATCGATTCCCTCGACCTGCTGCACCTGCGGCCGCTGCTGCGGCACCTCCGCGAGGCGGACCTCGCCGACCAGACCCTGCTCATCGTCACCGGCGACCACGGCGAGGAGATCGGCGAGCACGGCGGCTTCCTGCACGAATCGCCCCACGCCGAGGTCAGGGACGTGCCGCTGATCCTGGTCTGGCCCGGCGTGGTGCCCGCCGGCCGCGTCGTGTACACGCCGGTCAGCCTGCTCGACATCGCGCCCACGGTGCTCGACTACGCGGGCGTGCCCGCCGGCGACCTCGTCCAGGGTCTGTCGTTGCGGCCCTTGCTGCAGGATCCTCGCGGCTTCTTCCCGGACCGGGATTTCCTGATCGACGGCCACCGCCGCGGCCTGGCCCTCGAACCGTCGGCGCTCGTGGCCCTGGAGGAGGGCGCCTGGTGGTCGCTGGTGGCCATGACCGACACCACCGGCTGCGCCGGCACCTACGAACCGGCCCGCACCGCCGAGGTGCTGGCCCTCTACAACCTCGACCTCGACCCCGCCGAGACCCGCGACGTCCTGGCCGACCATCCGCAGGTGGCGGCGGCCCTGCGTCTGCGTCTGGACGCGGCCCTGGCCGACGAGGCCAGGCTCGCCGCCGCGCTCCTGGGCGAGACGGCCGGCGCCGACGACCGGGTCCGGCTGAGCGACGAGGACCGCCGGCGCCTGCGGGCGCTGGGCTACTGAGGGAGAACGGGATGGGACGGCGAGCCTGGCGACGGTGGCTGCTGGCGGCGCTGGCGGGCTGGTTGGCGGCGGCGCCGGTCCAGGCCGGGCCGCGGGTCCTGGTCGTCGGCTTCGACGGCATGGACCCCGACCTCCTGGCCCGCTTCCGGGCCGAGGGCCGCATGCCCGAGGTGGACCGCCTGCTCGCCGGCGGCTGGCAGCTGCACGAACTGGGCACGACGATCCCGCCCCAGTCGCCGGTCGCTTGGTCGACGTTCACGACGGGCCTCAACCCGGGCGCCCACGGGATCTTCGACTTCATCCACCGCGACCCGGCCGGCCCGTTCCCCTTCCTGTCGGCCAGCGAGATCCTGCCGCCGACCGACGTCCGGCAGCTCGGCGGCCTGCGGCTGCCGCATGGCGAGCCGGTCGTGATCGACCGCCGTCACGGCGCCGCGTTCTGGCAGCTGCTGGGCGCCGCGGGCGTCGACGCCACCGTGTTCAAGGTGCCGGCCAACTTCCCGCCCGTCGAGTGCGAGGCCCGCACGCTCGCGGGCATGGGCACGCCCGACCTGCAGGGCACGTTCGGCATCTTCAGTTACATCACCGACGACCCGCTGGCCGCCGACGACCTCGACGGCGGCCAGGTGTTGCACGTCAGCCTGCAGGACGACCGCTGCGTGGCGATGATCGGTGGCCCCCGCAACCCGTACCGCGAGGGCGAGCCCCGCACCGAGACGGAGCTCGCGATCACGGTCGACCGCGCGCGCGACACGGCCACCCTCCGCCTCGGCGGCCGCCAGCTCACCCTCGCGGTCGGCCAGTGGAGCGACTGGGTCACCCTCGAGTTCCCGCTCATCCCGTGGGTCAAGCGGGTCTCGGGCCTCTGCCGGGTGCACCTCATGGAGGTGACGCCGCAGCTCCGGCTCTACCTCACGCCCATCCAGATCGACCCGCGTCGGCCCAGCCTGCCGCTGAGCACGCCTCCGTCCTACGCCGCCGAGCTGGCCGCCGCGCTCG
Source organism: Candidatus Krumholzibacteriia bacterium (assembly GCA_041390065.1). GTDB lineage: Bacteria > Krumholzibacteriota > Krumholzibacteriia > LZORAL124-64-63 > LZORAL124-64-63 > Glo-17. The sequence goes on along the minus strand of JAWKQQ010000005.1, from coordinate 465,748 downwards.
GACCTTACTTCACGCAGGGCCTGCCCGAGGACACCAAGGCGCTCGACGGCGGAGTCCTGACCGACGCCGACTACGTGCAGCAGAGCGACCTCATCCTGGCCGAGCGGCGGGCCCAGCTGCGCCACGAGCTGCGGCGCTTCGCCCGGCTGGACGCGGGCTTCCTCTTCTTCTACTTCAACACGCCCGACCAGTCCTGCCACACCTTCTGGCGCGGCATGGACGCGGGATCGCCCACCCACGCGGCGGCCGACCCGGAGCACGCCGGCCGCATCGCCGACCTCTATGCCGCCCTCGACGAGGTCGTCGGCGAGGTGGTGCGCGAGAGCCGTGACGACGACGTCGTCATGTTCATGTCCGACCACGGATTCGCGCCCTTCCACCGCAACGTGCACCTGAACGCCTGGCTGCGCGAGCACGGCTACCTCGCGCTCAAGCCCGGGGTGGACCCGGCCGCGGTGGAGTTCCTCGAGGGGGTCGACTGGCGCCGCACGCGGGCCTACGCGCTGGGCATCAACAGCCTCTACCTCAACCTCGCGGGGCGCGAGGCGCAGGGCATCGTGCGTCCCGGGACGGAGGCGGACGCCCTGCTGGCCGAGCTGGTGACGACCCTCGAGGCGACGGTCGATCCCGCGTCCGGCGAGCCGGCCATCAAGTACGCGTATCGGACCAGCGAGATCTATGCCGGATCCCAGCTCGCCGACGCGCCCGACCTCGTGCTGGGCTACCACCGCGGCTGGCGGGGCAGCAATGCGACGGCCCTCGGCGCGGTCGGCACCATCGTGTTCGACGACAACCTCAACAAGTGGAGCGGCGACCACTGCATCGCGGCCGACGAGGTGCCCGGCATCCTGCTCTGCAACCGCCCGCTCGCGGTCGAGGATCCGGACCTGCGCGACCTGGCGCCCACCTTCCTGGCCCTCTTCGGGGTCACCCCGCCGACCCCGCTCGAGGGGCGCCCGCTCCTGCGGTGACCGGGCCGCGGGCTGCCGTCCCGGACGTTCGCATGTTCATTGTGGAGGCGACCCAGCCCGTCGCCCCCTGGTCCGAGCCGTCTGGAGGCCCCGCATGATCAACCGTCGCCCCACCGAGGATATCAACGTCGCCTCGCTCGTGCCGATCGTGGCGGCCGAGGACCTCAAGCAGGTCTTCCCCGCGCCCATCGGCGCCTACGACATGGTGGCCCGGGCCCGCCAGGAGATCAGCTCGGCCGTGAACGGGCAGCCGGCCCGCAAGGTGGCGATCGTGGGGCCGTGCTCGATCCACGACCCCGCCGCGGCCCTCGACTACGCCCGCCGCCTCGCGGACCTGGCCCGCCGCGTGGAGGACCGCCTGCTGGTGGTCATGCGCATGTACTTCGAGAAGCCGCGCACCACCGTGGGCTGGAAGGGTCTCATCTCCGATCCCGACCTCGACGACACCAACCACATCTCCAAGGGCCTGGGCATCGCCCGCCAGCTGCTCTGCGAGGCGGCGGCCCTGGGCCTGCCCGTGGCCACCGAGACCCTCAGCCCCACCAACCCGCAGTACTACGCCGACCTCATCGCCTGGGGCGGCATCGGCGCCCGCACCACCCAGAGCCAGACGCACCGCGAGGTGGTCAGCGGCCTATCCTACCCGGTCGGCTTCAAGAACCCCACCAGCGGCAACCTCGACGTGGCCCTGGACGCCATGCAGGCTGCCCGGCACGGCCACACCTTCACCGGCATCAGCCACGACGGCCGCGCCGCGGTCATCGCCACGCGCGGCAACCCCAACGTGCACCTCGTGCTGCGCGGGTCCGATCAGGGGCCCAATTTCGAGCGGACCCATGTGGCGGCGGCCGCCGCCGAGCTGGCCGCCAAGAAGCTGCCGCCGGGCATCCTGATCGACTGCAGCCACGGCAACTCGCTCAAGGACCACACCCGGCAGGAGGGCGTGCTCGACGCGGTGCTCGACCAGCTGCGCGCGAACGAGCACGGCGTGTTCGGCTTCATGCTGGAGAGCTTCCTGGTGGCGGGCAACCAGCCGCTGCAGTCGCTGGCCAGCGGCGGGCTCACCTACGGGCAGTCGATCACCGACAAGTGCCTCGACTGGCCGACCACCGAGCGGCTGCTCCTGAAGGCGCACGCGGCGCTGGGGTAGTGCGGCGCCGGCCGCCGGGTGGTAGGATCGCCGGGCCCGCGCCGCCGACCACGCCCCTTGCCGAGGAGCCCGCATGCCCTCCCGTCGCCCTGGTCCCCGCTGGCTGCGACGCCTCGTCCGCATCCTGCTGCTCGCGGTCGCGTCCCTGGTCACGCTGGCCCTGCTGGCCGCCCTCGCGGTGGTGCTGCTGGTGCGCGGCAGCCTGCCGCGCCTGGACGGCCGCGCCGATCTCGCGGGCCTCGCGGCACCCGTCTCGGTCACCCGCGATTCGCTCGGCGTGCCCGACATCACGGCGGACAGCCGCGCCGACCTGGCCCGAGCCCTCGGCTATCTCCACGCCCAGGACCGCTTCTTCCAGATGGACCTGCAGCGCCGGGCCGCCGCCGGCGAGCTGGCCGCCCTGCTCGGCCCGGCCCTGCTGGACACCGACCGCGACGTGCGCCGCCACCGTTTCCGCACCCGCGCCGAGCAGGTGGTCCGCGGCCTCGGCCGCGAGGATCGCGGTCTGCTCGAGGCCTACACCGATGGCGTCAACGCGGGCCTCACGGCCCTGCGCTCCCGTCCGCCCGAATACCTCGTGCTGCGGCAACGGCCCGCGCCCTGGCGCCCGGCCGACACCATCCTCACCCTGCTCGCCATGTGCGTGGACCTGAGTCTGGACACGGCGTATACCGAGGCCGCCTACGGCACGGTGCGCGACACGCTGCCGCCCGCGCTCGTCGAACTGCTGCTGCCGCGCAGCAACCCCTGGAACGCGCCGCTGCAGACCGAAGCCGTGCCGGGCATCGTCCTGCCCGACTCCGCGACGGTCGACGTTCGCCGCTGGACCTTCGACGGCAAGAGCTACGGCGAGGTGCGCACGGAGCGCGTCGCCCCGACCCGCCACGACACCGCCGGCAGCAACAACTGGGCCGTCGCCGGCCCGCTCACCGGCCACGGCGGCGCCATCCTGGCCAACGACATGCACCTGGCCCACGGCCTGCCCAACATCTGGTACCGCTGCCGGATGACCTGGCGCGACGGCGATCGCCTCCGCACCACGGTGGGCGTCACCCTGCCCGGCACCCACGTGATGGTGGTCGGCAGCAACGGCCAGGTGGCCTGGGGCTTCACCAACAGCATGGGCGACTGGGCGGACCTCGTGATCCTCGAGCGCGACCCGGCCCGGCCGACCCGCTACCTCACGCCCGCCGGCTGGGCCGACATCGAGCGCCTGCCCGAGGTGATCGAGGTGGCCGGTGCACCCGCGGACACCCTCTGGGTGGAGGAGACGATCTGGGGACCGGTGTGGTCGACCGACACATGCGGACGCACCCTCGCCCTGCGCTGGACCGCCCACGATCCGGAAGCCCTGAACCTGAACCTGCGCCACCTCGAGACCGCGTCCGACGTGGACGCCGCCGTCCGCCTGGCCGGCTCCCTCGGCATCCCGCCCCAGAACCTGGTCTGCGCCGACGCGGCCGGCCGCATCGCCTGGGCCCTGGCCGGCCGCATTCCGCGCCGCGTGGGCTGGGACGGCCGGGTGCCCATGTCCTGGGCCGACGGCGCCTGCCGCTGGGACGGCTACCTCGACCCGGCCGAGGAGCCGCGCCTGATCGACCCGCCCGACGGCCTGCTCTGGACCGCCAACAACCGCGTCGCGGCGGGCCACGACCTCGCCCTCATCGGTGACGGCGGCTATGCCCTCGGCGCCCGCGCCCGCCAGATCCGCGATGGCCTGGCGGCCATGGACCACGGCCGCGAGCGCGACCACCTGGCCCTGCAGCTCGACGACCGCGCCCTCATGCTCGAGCGCTGGCGCGGCCTCGCCCTGGCGGTCCTCGACCGGGCGCCTGGGCCGGCCGATTCCCTGCGTCAGGTCTTCGCGCGCGTGGTGCGCGACGAGTGGTCGGGCCGCGCCGAGCCCGGCTCGGTGAGCTACCGGCTCGTCCGTCACGTCGCCTTCAACTGCGTCGACGCGGTGTACGACCTGCTCACCCGGGCTTGCGTGGCCGCCGATCCTGAATTCAACGCCGCGTGGCTGCCGTACCGCCACGCCGTGGCCTGGTCGGTCATCGCCGCTCGCCCCGCGCACCTGCTGCCGCCGCAGGCCGCCGACTGGGACCAGCTCGTGCTGCAGGCCGTCGACCAGGTGATGGCGGCGGTCGTGGGCGACGTCGAGGCCCACACCTGGGGCGCGATCCACGAGGTGGTGGTGGCCCACCCGTTCGCGCCGCTCGCGCCCCGGCTGTCGCGCTGGCTCGCGGCGCCGCCGCTGGCCATGCCCGGCGACTCGTTCATGCCGCGGGTGCAGCACCGGCGCAGCGGGGCCAGCGAGCGCCTCGTGGTCTCCCCCGGCCGCGAGGACGAGGGACTCTTCCACATGCCCGGCGGCCAGTCCGGGCACCCGTGGTCGCCGTTCTTCCTGGCCGGGCACGACGCGTGGGTGACGGGGGCGGCGACGCCGCTCTTGCCGGGGGCGCCGACGCATCGTCTGGTCCTGCAGCCGGATGTGCTACAATGAACCGTCGATCGTGGTCCACGAGCAGGAGGCGTCCCATGATCCGTCGCTCCATCGTTGCCGTCATGCTGCTCCTGGCCGTGGCCCTGCCCGCCCTCGCCTACGACTGGGAATGGCGGCATCCGGTGCCGCTCGGCCAGACCCTCGCCGACGTCGTCATGCTCGACCAGCTCACGGGTTATGCCGTCGGCGACGGCGGATCGGTGATCGGCACCAGCAACGGCGGCCTCACCTGGCGCTGGCTGCCCACCGGGACCACCACCTCCCTGGAGGCGGTGGCGTTCCGCGACGGGCTCTCGGGCGTGGCGGTGGGCGAGGAGGACCTCGTCGGCGGCATCTTCTACACCGCCGACGGCGGCGACACCTGGGCCGACGTGTCGCCGGCCGGCGCCGACTGGCTCATGGACGTGGCGTTCTTTCCCGACGGGCTGCACGGCGTGGCCGTGGGGCGAGACGAGGTCATGCTCACCGCCGACGGCGGCCTCACCTGGCAGCGCAGCGACGACGTGCCCGACATGTGGATGAGCAGCCTGGCCGTGCTGGACGCGCAAACCGCCGTGGCGGTGGGCAAGCTGGGCCTCATCGCGCGCACCGCGGACGCCGGCCAGAGCTGGCAGATGATCGACAGCGGCACCGGCGAGATGCTCAACAGCGTGAGCTTCGGGGACGCTCTGCACGGCCTTGCCGTGGGCGTCGACGGCACGATCCTGGCCACCGCCGACGGCGGCCTCGCCTGGGAGGTGCGCGGCACCGGTGACGGCGCCTGGTTGGAGCACGTGCGTCACCTCGATGGCGACGTCGTCGCCATCATGGGCCTCGAAGACTACCTGGCCATCTCCTTCGACGGTGGCGCCACCTGGTCGGCACTGCAGGGCCCGTCGACGACATCCGGCTACCAGACTCTCGCCTTCCGACCCGACGGCGAGATGCTGGTGGCCACCGGATTCGGCGGCCTCTACCTCAGCGAGGATCAGCGCACCAGCTGGACCAACCGGCAGGCGTCCCTCGCCTCGACGCTGCTGGACGTGACCGTGGTGGCGGGCCACACGGTCGTGGCCGTGGGCGTCTCCGGCGCGGTCGTGCGCTCGTACGACGCCGGCGAGAGCTGGACCCGGGTCCCCTGCGACGGCTGCGGCACCTTGAACGGCGTCGACGTGTGCGACGGCATGGTGGGCTACGCCGTGGGCGACGCGGGCGCGGCGGCCGTCACCGAGGATGCCGGGCGCACCTGGCGGGCCATCGAGACCGACATCACCCACCATCTCATGGACGTGGCGTGCCTCGATCCGCTCACGGCCGTGGCCGTGGGCTCGGAGGGCTCGGTGTATCGCACCACCGATGGCGGCGCCACCTGGCAGCATCAGGCGCTGACTCCGACCTACGACTGGCTCGAGGCCGTCGATTTCGTCGATGGCACCCACGGCTGGCTGTGCACCTGGTTCGGCAAGATCTTCCACACCGAGGACGGGGGCCTCACCTGGTCCGTGCAGTTCTCGTCGAACCTCGACCTCAAGGGCGTGTTCTTCCTGGATCGCCAGCTGGGCTGGGTGGTGGGCAGCACCGACAATCCGGCCATCCTCTGGACCGTCGACGGCGGCGCGACGTGGCACGAGGAGCCGTCGCCCGACTATTCCTACTTCATGGACGTGGCCTTCAGCGACCCGCTGCACGGCATCGCCACCGGCTTCGCCACCTACCATACCGAGGACGGCGGCCTGACCTGGACGGTGGACGACGACTTCGACGTGCCGCTGCGGGGCGTGACCTACGTGACGCCGGACATCGCGATCATGGTCGGCGGGGGCGGCGCCATCCTGCGCACCGGGCCCAGCGATATCACCGGCGCCGTCGCACCGCCGCCGCTGTCGCACGGGTCGCCGGTGCGGGCCTGGCCCAACCCGTTCAATCCTCGCACGGTCGTCTCGTTCGACCTCGAGCGCGCCGGCCCGGTGAGGCTGACGGTGCACGACGCGACGGGCCGGCGGGTGGCCACCCTCGTCGACGAGGCCCGCGAGGCCGGGCCGCAGTCGGTGGACTGGACCGGCCGCACGGATGCCGGCGTGCCGGCGCCGTCGGGGGTCTACCTGGTGCGGCTGTCCACGCCCTGGGAGCGCGGATCGACCAGGATCACGCTGGTGCGGTGATTGCGTCCGGCCGCGGTCGCGGCGCGCCTCAGGTCCGAAGCCGCCACCCCCGCCGCTCCGCCCACGCCACCAGGCCCCACACCGCCGCCAGCATGAGCAGCGAGAAGACCAGCGAGGCAGCCACGTCGGGCAACCAGGACGCCAGGAGGCCGCGGTAGACGAGCGCGTGCAGCGAGCCGCCGGGCCAGCGGAGCACGGAGATCGTGACGTCGCTCAGCAGGTGGGCCAGCACGTAGGCGAGCAGGGCCTGACGCCCGAACAGCTCGCTGGCGCGGAGCACCGGGCCGGGCGACGGGTCGCCGCGTGCGCCGAGCCAGAGCTGCAGCCCGCCGAGCGCCAGGAGCGCCGCGCCGCCGGTCACCAGCGCGTAGGAGGCGGTCCAGACGTCCTTGGCCAGCGGCACCATGAGCGTCGACGCCGCGCCGGCGGCGAGCGTGGCGGCGCCGCCGCCGAGGAGCCGGCCGGCCTGCTGGCGCGGCGTCCACCGCCCCGCCAGCACCGTGCCCGCGAGGACGCCGATCAGACCGGTGGCCACCGCGCCCAGGCTCGAGAGCAGGCCCTCGGGGTCGCCGGGGCCGCGCCAGGTGTGCGCGCCGAAGACGCGGTCGTCGAGCCAGGCGGGCAGGTGGGCCGCGGGAGTCAGCGTCGGCACGCCCAGGCCGGGCACCGGGACCAGCCGCAGGATCAGGGTGTAGCCCACGAGCAGCAGGGCGATGAGGCCGAGGATCGAGCGCGGACGCAGCCACAGGAAGGCCGCCGCGCAGGCGAGCGAGACCAGGGCGATGCGCTGCAGCACGCCGGGCAGGCGGACCGTGGCCAGGTCGAACCCGGGGAAGAGGTTGAGCAGGATGCCGATGGCGGCCAGGGTGAGGGCGCGGCGGGTGGCGCGGGCGAGGAGGGCCGAGGTCGGTTGGCCCTGGGCTATGCGGCGCCGCAGGGCGAGCGGCGTGCTCACGCCCACGAGGACGAGGAAGAACGGGAAGACGAAGTCGGCCGGGGTGGGCACCGCGCCCCAGGGGGCATGGCGCAGGCCCGGGGCCATGTGGGCCCAGGAACCGGGGTTGTTGACCACGACCATGGCGGCCATGGTCAGGCCGCGTAAGACGTCGACCGAGGCGATGCGTCCGTGCATGGTGGCCTCCTGCGCTGACCAGGAGACTAGCGGGTGTCGGGGGCGGGGGACACAGGGAATCGCGCGTCGCGTCGCGTCGGCGACATCCCCTTGACATCGCCGAGCAACACCCGAATCCTCTGCGGCATGGACGACCCTCGCGAGACGACGACGCCCACGACCCCCGAGGCCGGCACGGTGGCGGTGCCCACGCACCCCTCGTTCTGGCGGCGTCTGTTCGCCTTCATCGGGCCGGCCTATCTGGTCAGCGTCGGCTACATGGATCCCGGCAACTGGGCCACGGACATCGCCGCGGGATCCCGCTTCGGCTACGCGCTGATCTGGGTGCTGCTGATGTCCAACATCATGGCGGTGCTGTTGCAGAGCCTCTCGGCCAGGCTGGGCATCGTCACCCGCATGGACCTGGCCCAGGCCTGCCGCACCCTCTACCGCCGCCCGGTGGTGTGGGCGCTGTGGATCCTCTGCGAGATCGCGATCGCCGCCTGCGATCTGGCCGAGGTGCTCGGCACGGCCATCGGCCTGCAGCTGCTGTTCGGGCTGCCGCTGCTGGTCGGCGTCGTGGTGACGGCGCTCGACAGCCTCATCCTCCTGGTCCTACACAGCCGCGGCGTCCGCATGATGGAGGCGTTCATCGTCGCCTTGATCACCACGATCGGCGTGTGCCTGGGGCTGGAGGTGGTCCTGGCGCGGCCGGAATGGGGCGCCCTGGCCACGGGCTTCGTGCCCACCTTGCCCGGCGAGGGGGCGCTCTTCCTGGCGATCGGCATCCTCGGGGCCACCGTGATGCCCCACAACCTCTACCTGCACTCCGGCCTGGTGCAGTCGCGGCGCATCGCGCGGGTGCCGGCGGGCGTCCGTTCGGGCATCCGCTTCAACCTCATCGACTCGGTGGTGGCGCTCAACGGGGCCTTCTTCGTCAACGCGGCGTTGCTGGTGGTGGCGGCGGCCACGTTCTACACCGCCGGCCGGTACGAGGTGGCCGAGATCCAGGACGCCCATCGCCTGCTCGAACCGCTGCTCGGCGCCCACATCGCGCCCGTCGCCTTCGCGATCGCGCTGATCGCCTCGGGCCAGGCGTCCACCATCACCGGGACGCTGGCCGGGCAGATCGTCATGGAAGGCTTCGTGCAGATCCGCATGCGGCCGATCGCGCGGCGGCTGCTGACGCGCGCGCTCGCGATCGTGCCGGCGGTCCTGGTGATCGCGCTGGCCGGCGAGGGCTCCACCGGGGAACTGCTGCTGCTCTCCCAGGTGATCCTCTCGCTCCAGCTCTCGTTCGCGGTGGTTCCCCTGGTGCTGCTGGTCTCGGACCGCCGCTGGATGGGTCAGTACGTCATCAAGCCCTGGGTCACGGTCAGCGCCTGGCTGGTGGCGGGCGTCATCGCGGTGCTCAACATCAAGCTCGCCGTCGACGAGATCGCCGGCTGGATGCAGGGTGCCGGCCAGCTGTCCTGGCTGCTGTGGGTCACGGTCATCCCGCTCTCCGTCGGGCTGGCCGGCCTGCTGGTCTACATCACGGTGGCGCCGCTGCTGGCCCGCCGCCGGGGCGACCCCACGGTGATGCACCACGGCATCCACGGGCCGATGGCCGTGCCCGCGGTGGCGCCGCCGCACGCGCCGCACCGCATCGCCGCCGCGGTCGACTTCTCCAGCGCCGACGCCGCCGTGCTCTCCTACGCGGTGACCCTGGCCAGGGCGGGCGGCCGGCGAGCCGAGGTGGTGCTGCTGCACGTGGTGGAATCCGGCGGCGCGCGGCTGCTGGGCGACGACGTCCTCGATCACGAGGCCCACATCGACCAGGAGCGGCTGGAGCTCTACACCACCGAGCTGACGGAGCTCGGCGTGCAGGCCAGCTTCGACCTGGGCTTCGGCGAGCCGGCCGATCAGCTCGCGAGGCTGGTCAAGGATCACGCTTCCGATCTGGTGGTCGTCGGCAGCCACGGCCATCGTGGCATGGCCGACTTCATCCGCGGAACCTCGGTGGAGCGTCTGCGGCACCAGGTGAACGTGCCGGTGATGGTGGTGCCGGCGGGGGACTAGGCTCGCCGCGGCGCGGAATCCGGTTCGCGCGCCGCTCACTCGATCCGACAGGCATCCGGAGGCTCGCCATGACCCTGCAGCACCCCATCGCCATCCGCGGCGCCGGCAACATCGGCCGCGCCATGGCCGAGGGTGAGGAACGTCAGGCACCTTGCGGTCCGGGAATCGCCTGGCATGGCGAGGCCTCCGCGTGAGAGGGGCGCGAGCGGGCGAGATCGCTGCCGCCATTGTCGCGCACGCCGGTGGGCCGGCTCAAGCCGCCCGCTGTCAGGCTCGCGGTTCCTCTGCCGGTGATTCCGGGCTCCGCAGCCGCGCGATGATCCGCGCCAGGTGCTGCGGCGACCGCGTCCGCCGCGCCAGCAGCGCGTACAGCGCCGGCACCACGAACAGGGTCAGCACCGCCGAGAACGTCACGCCGTAGACCACGACGATGCCGATGGGGATGCGCGATTCGGCGCCCGCGCCCGTGGCCAGCAGCAGCGGCAGGGCGCCGAACGTGGTGCTCGCGCTGGTCATCAGGATGGGCCGCAGCCGGATCGCCGACGCCTCGATCAACGCCTCGTCGAACCCGAGGCCGCGATCGCGCAGCTGGTTGGCGAACTCCACGATGAGCACGCCGTTCTTGGCCGCCAGGCCCACCAGCAGGATGGCGCCGATCTGGCTGAACACGTTGAGGGTGGCGCCGTAGAGCCAGAGTCCGATGAGGGCGCCGGTGAGCGCCAGCGGCACGGTGATCATGATGATCACCGGGTGCACGAAGCTCTCGAACTGCGCCGCGAGCACCAGGAAGACGATCACGACCGCGAGGCCGAAGATCAGCAGGAGGCTGCTGCCGGTCTGGCGGAACTCCCGCGATTCGCCGTCCCAGTCGACGCGCGCGGCGGCGGGCAGCACGGCGCGGGCGCGCGCCTCGAGCCGGTCGAGGGCCTGGCCCAGGCTCACGCCCTCGGCGAGGCCGGCCTCGAGGGTGATGGCGCGCAGGCGGTCGAAGCGGTTCAGGGCGTCCGGCCCCGCCACCTCGGTCAGGGTGACGAGGTTCGCCAGGGGGATGAGCCGCTGGGTGGTGGCCGAGCGGACGTAGAGGTTGGTCAGGTCGTCGGGACTGGCCCGGTCGGCGCTCTCGCCCTGCACCACGACGTCGTGCTCCCGGCCGCGGTCGACGTAGGTGGTCACCACCCGCGAGCCGAGCATGGTCTCCAGCGTGCGGCCGATCGCGGACAGGGAGACGCCCAGCTCGGCGGCCCGGTCGCGGTCGACGCTCACGCGCATCTGCGGCTTGCGCTCGTGGTAATCGCTGTCGACGTTCACCAGCTCGGGCATCCGCTCCATCTCCGCCTGCAGGATGTCGCGCCACTGCTGGATCTGCGCGTAGTCGGGGCCGCCGAGCACCAGCTTCACCGGCCGGCCGTCGCCGCGGATGCCCAGGCTCTGGGGCATGCTCACCGCGGTCCGCACGCCGGGCAGCGCGGAGAGCTCGCCGCCGACGCGCGCGGCCACCTCCTGCGCCGTCTCCTCGCGCTCGCCCCAGCTCTCGAGGATGACGATGGCGCGGCCGGAGTTCACCGCGCCCGTGGAGCCGAAGCTCGCGGGCAGGCGCACCAGGAGCCGCTTCACCGGGCCGTCGGCGACCTCGCGCATGAGGATCGCCTCGATCTCCTGCATGTGCCGGTCCGTGTAGGCGAAGCTCGCGCCCTCGGGGCCCCGCATGAGCACGCGGAAGACCCCGCGATCCTCGGTGGGCGCGTACTCCGACGGCAGGACCCGCAGCAGCGCGACGGCCGCGGCCGACACCACGACCGTGACGGCCAGGCCGAGCCAGGGCCGTCGGACCGCGAGGGCGAGGGCGGTCCGGTAGCGGCCGGCCAGGGCGCGGAAGAGCCGGTCGAGCCGCCGCGAGAGCCCCGTCGGCTCCCGCCGCTCGCGGAAGAGCTGCGACGTCATCATGGGCGACAGGGTCAACGCCACCAGGCTCGAGAAGGCCACGGCGGCGGCCAGGGTGATGCCGAATTCGTTGAAGAGGCGTCCCACGTCGCCCTGGATGAAGCTCAGCGGCACGAAGACCGCGATGAGCACCAGGGTGGTGGCGATGACGGCGAACCCGATCTCCCGCGAGCCGTCCAGCGCGGCCAGCAGCGGCGGCTGGCCCGCCTCGATGCGCCGGTAGATGTTCTCCAGCACGACGATCGCGTCGTCCACCACCAGGCCGATGGCGAGCACCAGGCCGAGCAGGGTCAAGGTGTTGATGGTGTAGCCGCAGGCCGCCATCACCAGGAACGTGGCCACCACCGACACCGGCACCACCACGGCGGGCACCAGGGTGGCCCGCAGGTTGCCGAGGAAGAAGTAGATCACCACCAGCACCAGGGCGATGGCGAAGAACAGCGACTTGACCACCTCCCGCATGGAGGCCGCGATGAACTCGGCGCGGTCGTAGTTGAGCTCGAGGCGCATGCCTTCGGGCAGCTCCGCCGAGACCCGCGCGACCTCGGCCAGCACGCCCCTGGATACCTCGACGGTGTTGGCCCGCGAGAGCTGCTCGACGCCCAGTGAGACGGCGGGGATGCCGTTGGTGCGGGCCAGGTTGCGCTCGTTCTCGGCGCCGAGGGCCACGTCGGCCACCTCGCCCAGGCGCACGAGCTGGCCTTCGGTGCCGCGGCCGATCACCAGCCGCCGGAAGTCGTCCGGCGTGGTGTAGCCGGTGGCGGTGCGCAGGGTGAATTCCCGCTGCTCGGATTCCAGGCGCCCGGCCGGCAGCTCCACGTTCTCGGCCCGCAGGGCCTGCTCCACGTCGGCGACGGTGAGCCGCCGGGCCGCCAGCGCCTCGCGGTCCAGCCAGATGCGCATGGCGTAGGTGCGCGCGCCGGCGATGCGCACGCGCGCCACGCCCGGAACGGTGGAGAAGCGGTCGACCAGGTACCGCTCGGCGTAGTCGGTGATCTCCAGGCCGTTGAGGCGGTCGCTGGTCAGGTTGAGGAACATCACCGCCTGGGTGTCGTTGTCCACCTTGGCGATCTCGGGCGGGTCGGCCTCCTGCGGCAGCTGCTCGACGATGCGCGCCACGCGGTCGCGGATATCGTTGGCGGCCTCGTCGACGTCGCGGTCGAGCGAGAACTCGACGCGGATCTCCGAGCGTTCGTCCGTGCTGCTCGACGTGAGCTTGACCACGCCCTCGAGGCCGGCGATCCGGTCCTCGATGACCTGGGTGATCTTGGTCTCGATCACCTCGGCCGAGGCGCCGCGGTAGGTGGTCTCGATGGTGATCACCGGCGGGTCGATGTCGGGATACTGCCGCACCGGCAGGTTGAAGAGCGCCGCGAGGCCCAGGATCACGAGCAGCAGGGAGATCACCGACGCGAACACGGGCCGGCGCACCGAGAGGTCGGACAGGATCACGGCGTCACCTCGCCGCGGCGCACCGCGGTCACCCGGTCGCCTGCCCGGGCGCGCTGCGTGCCCTCGACGATGATCACCTCGCCGGCCGCGAGGCCGGCGCGCACCTCCACCTCGCCCGGACGGCGGCGGCCCAGCTCCACCTGCCGGCGTTCCACCACGTCGTCGGCGCCCACGACCAGCACGTACTGCCGGCTCTGCTCCGGCACCACGGCCTCCTCGGGGATCACCAGGGCGGCGATGTCGTCGCGCAGCAGCGTGACCGTCAGGAACATGCCGGGCCGCAGCAGCCCGCGGGGATTGGGCACGAGCGCGCGGACGGTGACCGAGCGGCTCACCGGATCGATCCGCGTGTCCACCGTGGCCACCCGGCCGGCGAAATCCTCGTCCGGCCAGGCGGCGCTGTGCGCGACCACGGGCAGGTCGGCGCCCACCAGCGAGAGGGCGGTCTCGGGCACGTCGAAGTCGAGCTTGATGACGTGGGTGTCGTCGAGGGTGGTGATCACCGAGCCGGGCGTCACCAACGACCCCAGGCTGATGCGCCGCAAGCCCAGCCGGCCGGCGAACGGCGCCCGCACCACGGTCTCGGCCAGCCGGGCCTCGGCGGCCGCGAGGGCGGCCCGGTTGGCGTCGCGCCGGGCCTCCAGCTGCTCCAGCTCCGCCGCGGACGTCAGCTCGAGGCCGAACAGCTCCTGCCCGCGTGCGTACTTGCTCTGCGAATCGATGAGCGCGGCCCGCGCCTCGGCCACGTCGGCCCTGGCCTCGGCGTCCTCGAGCTCGACCAGCACCGCGCCGGCCGCGACCTCCTGTCCCTCGGTGAAGCGGATGGCCGTCACGGTCTGGCTGATGCGCGGCCGGATCTCCACCGACTCGCTGGCGCGGGCGGTGCCCAGGGCCTCGACGGTGAGGGGGAAGGGGAGGCGGGCGACCTCGGCCACCACGACCGTGGGGCCGACCGGATCGGCGGCGGACCCGCGGCCCGACGTCGACAGGACGGCAAGGGCGAGGCAGACGACCAGGGTCACGCGAGGCGTCATGGCGGAGGCTCCGGTCCGGGACGACGTCGGGCTCGGCGGGCCCTGGCCGGACCCGGGTCCCGCTGCCATGCCGCCGGCGAACGCAGGCAAGATAGCAGATCCGCGGGCCGGGCGCCGTCGCCGATTCTAGCCCAGCTCGCTCCCGCAGGTGCGCCCGTGCCCGTGCCCGCCGCACGCCGCGTCCACCGTCAGCTCGCTGAGCGCGCCGGCCTCGAATGCGGCCAGCGCCTCGGCCACGGTCGCGCCGGCGAGCCGGAAGACCCGGATCCCTCCGTCGGTCATCAGCTGGACCGCGCGGCGGCCCATGCCGCCGGTGAGGACGGCGTCGATCTTCTCGCCCGCGAGCGCGCCGAGCGGCTGGCACATGCCGTGGGCATGATGACGGTTGCCGTTCGCGATCGTGCGCACCTCTCCGGTCTCGGTGTCGCAGATGGTGAAGGTGGCGGCGCTGCCGAAATGGCCGTTGAGCGTCTCGGCCAGACCGGCACTGCCCATGGTCGGCATGCAGATCTTCATCGTGGTTCCTTCGCGTCGGTGCGGTTCGTCGGTGCCGCGTCTCGGGAATATCGGCGCCTGTCGCGGCTGATGCAATATCATTGCCTGAAACAGGCGACGGCCTCCGCGCGGGCCTTGTTTCGCCACAGGTCCGGTTCTAGAATCCGCCCGTCGCGACCGCCCTCTCCCCAGGCGAAGGACCGCCCATGTACCGCACGCTCGACGATTTCAACGCCGCTCACGACCAGCTCGCCGACGGCACGGCCCGCCTGCTGGAGGGACTCACGGACGCGTCGCTGTCCCAGCGCGTCGCCCCCGGTCACCGCACGCTCGGCCAGCTCGCCTGGCATCTCGTGGTCACCGTGCCGGAGATGCTCTCGCTCACCGGTCTGCCCCTGTCGGCGATCGATCCCCACGCGCCGCCGCCGGTCGAGGCCGCGGCGGTCGCCGCCGCCTACCGCGCCGTCTCGGGAGAGCTGCGCCGGGCGATCAACGACCACTGGTCCGATGCCGATCTGGCCACGGTCGATCCCATGTACGGCCAGTCCTGGCCGCGCGGCCTGACGCTCACGGCCCTCGTCCACCACGAGATCCATCATCGGGGTCAGCTGACCGTGCTCATGAGGCAGGCCGGGCTCCTGGTGCCCGGGCTCTACGGCCCGGCCAGGGAGGAGTGGGCGCGGTTCGGCAAGGAGGCGCCGCCGTATTAACTTGTCGGCCGCAAGTCCGGATCCGTCACCGGCGCTGTCCGGTCGCTCTCGAGTCCCCCTTGTCGCGGAGGGATCCTGCCATGTGTTCTCGTATTCACGTCCATCTGTGCGTTCTCCTCGGCCTCGTCGCCTTGATCGCCGCCGGCGCCGCCGTCGCCGAACCCCGTCCGGGCGAGGATCCGAACCTGCCGAGCGTTCCGCCCGAGCTGCCGGACGTAACGCCGCCGGCCCCCCGGGGCTTCGTGCTGGTCGAGGAAGCGCTCTGGACCCAGCACCTCGATCAGCCGGGCAACGAGTTCCGGGTGGCGTACCGCAGCCTGACCGACCAGGATCAGTCGGCGGCCGCCGACGCCCTCGAGCGGGCCGCCGCCTACGTACGGGCCGAGGGCTCGCGGACCAGCGAGGAACTGCGTGCCCGGCTGCAGGCCGCCTCCAACGAGCTGACCCAGCTCGCGATCGCGGTCGCGGCGGGTCAGGCCCCGGCGTTCGCCGAGATCGCGCCGGTGTTCGCCCGCACCGACCGCGTGATGGCGCGGCACCATCTGCAACTCGCCCGCCGCGCGCTGGATGACGACGTGGCGCGCAACGTCGGCCTGCACCTCGCCGCCGCCGTCGACCAGCGTCTCGACGAGCTGACCTGGTCGGGCCAGCAGGACGACCACGCGGCGGTGACCCAGCTCGAGCATCTCAAGGAGTTCGCGACGAAGCTCCAGGAGGACGGCGCGGCGCTGGGGTCGGATGCCGACCGGGCGCTGGCCGACCTCGCCCGCAGCCTGGAGAGCTGACCGAGGGCCTGGCGTGCGGCGCTCATCCTGCCTCGTGCAACAAACCCGCTCGCGCGGACGAATGATTGCCTGCCCGCCCGTCCTGGCCTACGCTGACCCCGCCAGGTCTTCGGCCTCCTGTCGCTGCGATCATCTCCGGGAGTGGATGTCATGAGCTTCAAGTCCGGCTGCCTCAAGCCCGCCCTCTTCGGCTGCCTCGGCCTCACCGTGCTGCTCGTGGTGGTCGTCGGCGTGACGACCCTGATGGCGCTCAACGGCGTCAAGCACGAGCAGGTGGCCGACGCCGAGCTCGCCGCGGGCCAGGGCGAGGCGGTCGATCCCGCGCAGCTCGCCATCCTCGCGAGTCGCCCCGGCCGCGTCGAGCTGGACCTCTCGGCAGGCGAGTTCAGCATCAAGCCCGGGGAACCCGGCAGCGGCGTGCTGGTGAAGGCCCGCTTCGACCGCACCACCCACAAGCTCGAAGACCGGCTGCAGGTGCTGCCCGATTCGAGCTGGGTCTACCGCGTGAAGTACCACAGCACGATCAGCGGCATGCAGGCGCTCATGCGCGCGATCGTCGGCGGCAACCAGGAGTCCAAGGTGGAGGTGTTCCTGCCGCCCGACGTGCCCATCGATCTCGTGGTCGACCTGCATCAAGGCGGTGGCGAGATGGAGCTGGGCGGCCTCTGGGTGCGCGACGCCGAGCTCAATTACGGGCAGGGCGGCGTCCAGCTGAGCGTGAGCGAGCCGCTGCGCGAGCCGATGAACCGCCTGCTGATCGCCGGCTCCATGGGCGGCGTGGACGCCAAGCGTCTCGGGAACGCGAGCCCCCGCTATCTGGGCATCGACTGCCGCATGGGCGGCGGCGACATCGATCTGCGCGGCGAGTGGCTCAACGGCGCCGACGTCGGCCTGAAGGTGCGGATGGGCGGCATCTCGGTGCACGTGCCGGCCGGCCTCTCGGTCGAGGGGGCGGCCATCCAGGGTGGCGCCGAGGGCGTGCAGACGGGCGACCCGGAGGTCCCGCTGCCCATCCTGCACGTGACCATCGACCAGAGCATGGGCGAGGTCGAGCTCGTGCGACGCTAGCGGGCGATGCTCGACCTCGCGGTCATCCTCGGCTACTTCGCTGTGGTGCTGGCGGCCGCCCTGTGGAGCCGCCTGCGCCCGGACGCCGGCGTCGACGAGTACTTCGTGGCGGGCCGGCGCCTCGGCTGGTGGTCGATCGCCGCGTCCACCATCGCCACCAACTTGCAGGCCGGGCATTTCCTGGCCGTCATCGGCTCGGCCTACGCGTTCGGTCTGGCGCAGGCCAACTTCGAGCTGAACGCGGTGCTGGGCCTGGTGCTGGCGGCGTTCGTGTTCGTGCCGCTGTACCTTCGCGCGCGGGTGGTGACCATCAGCGAGTACCTCGAACAACGCCTGGGCGGCACGGTGGCCACCGCGTACGCCGTGATGCTCATGGTCCTCTACGGCACCCTCTATCTCGGGGCGGCCCTCTTCTGGGGCGGCTATTGCCTGGAGGTGCTGTTCGGCCCGCAGCTCGGCGCCCTCGTCGGCGGCTCGCCGGGGCTGCGGATCGCCGTGATGATCGTGCTGCTCGGCGGCTTCTCGGCCCTCTACACCCGGCAGGGCGGACTGGGCGCCGTCGTTCGCACCGACGTGGTGCAGTTCGTGCTGCTGATGGGCGGCGGCCTGACGGTCCTGGTCCTGGCGGTGCGCGCCCTCGGCGGCTGGGGCGCATTCCCCGACCTGCTGGCCGACCGCATGCACCTGCACCTGCCCAACAGCCACCCGAAGCTGCCGTGGCTGGGCATCGCTACCATGCACCTCTTGAACCTGCAGTACTGGGGCTGCAACCAGGTGATCCTGCAGCGCGCGCTGGGCGCCCGCAGCCTGCGCGATGCCCAGGTGGGACTGCTGGTGGGCGGCGCGTTCAAGTTCCTCACCGCCGCGATGCTGGTGCTGCCGGGGATCGCCCTCGTGGGCATCCTGGGCCGCGACCATCCGCTGGGCGACCCCGACCAGGCGTACCTCCGGCTGGTGGACCTGCTGCTCGCGCCCGGCGTGCGCGGCCTGGTGCTCTGCGGCCTGTTCGCCTCGCTGATGAGCAGCGTCGACAGCATCTTCAACTCGGTGTCCACGGTGTGGTCGGTGGACATCTACCGGCGGCGGCTGCGGCCGGCGGCCACCGAACGGCAGGTGGTGGCCATGGGCCGCCGGGCGGTCGGCGTCACCTGCGTGGTGGGGATCGTCTTCGGGTTCGCCTTCGCGTGGGTCAAGCTGCGGAATCCGGACTTCCCGCTCGACCCGGTCTTCAAGCAGGTCAGCTACAACATCAAGAACGGCCTGGTGGTGCTGGTGGCGGCGACGATGTTCCTGGGGCGGCCCCGCCCGCGCCTGGTGCTCGGCGCGATGCTGGCCATGGTGCCGCTGTCGGTGCTGCTGGACCGGGTGCTGGCCCAGGTGCCTTACCTGATCGTCACCGGCGCGGTGATCACGTCCGGCCTGCTGGCGGTGTTCGTGCCCACCGCGCTGGAGCGCCGCGCGCCGGGCGGGCCGGCGCGTTGGCGTCCGGTGGACCGACGGGTGGGCGCGGCCGGCGTGCTGCTCGTGGCCGTGCTCGCGGCCATCCACGTCCGCTGGCACTGACCCGGGCGTCAGGGCTGCGTGCGGGCCGCGTCGAGGGCGGCGCGGGCGCGGTCGAGCCGCTGCTGGTTGTCCTTGTCCAGGGGGCCGAGCGCGGCGAGCCGTCGGTCGGCGTCGGCGAGAAGCGAGTCGGCCTCGGTCGTCCGGCCCTGCCCGGCGAGGGCCTCGATCAGGTAGCTGGCGCCCGCCGCTCGCGCGGGGTCGTCGGCGGGCAGGTGCTCCTCTTTCCAGGCCAGCACGAGCTGCGCCTGCGCCTCGGCCTCGGGCCACAGGCCGCGCTGCAGGAGGTTCTCGCAGTAGCGGCCCCGCGCCCCGATCTGGGCGCTCGACGGGTCGCCGTACAGTTTGCCGGCCAGCGCGATCTCCTCGCGATGGACCGGGTCGGCGTCGGCGTGGCGGCCGGCGTCGTCCAGGATGAAGGCCGTGTTGCCGAGGATGCCGAGCAGGGACGCGTTCTCCGTCCCGAGCTTCCGGGCCATGTCGAGCGCCTGCTGCTGCATGTCGGCCGCCTCGGCCTTGCGGCCCTGGCGGAAGAGCGACGCCGCCACGTTGCCGATGGCGCGGGCCACGAGCTCGTTGGGCTCGCCGAGCTGCTCGCGCAGGATCGCGAGCGCCCGCCGGAACTGGACCTCGGCCTCGGCGTGGCGGCCCTGATCCTGCAGGGCCATGGCGAGGTTGAACGCGTTGTCGGAGGCCTGCTGGCCCACCTGCTCTGGCAGCTGCGTCAGGACGCTGTCCGCGCGCGTGTACCAGCTCACGGCCTCCGCCGGACGTCCCTGCGCGCGGGCGAGGTGGCCGAGGTTCTGGTACGACGCGACGATCGCCGGATGCACGGCGCCGAAGGCCTTCCTGCGGAGGTCCAGCGATTCGCTGAGGTCGCGTCTGGCCGCGTCGAACTCGCGCAGGTTCATCTCCGTGGTTCCCAGCGACTCGAGGTTGAGCGCGACGTCGCGGTGCTCGGGACCGAGGACCCGACGACGAATCTCGAGGGCGCGCTGGTAGTCGAGCTTCGCGGCGGCGTAGTCCCGGATCTGGTAGTGGTCGTTGCCGAGGCGCCAGAGCAGGTCGGCTCGCGTGGGGTGATCCTCGGGGTAGACCGCCTCGGCGATGGCGAGCGCCTGTCCGTGGGACGCCAGGGCCTCCTGGGCATGGCCGAGGGTGACCTGGATGTCCCCGCGCTTGAGCAGGACGGAGATCATGCGCGGGTCGTCGTCGCCGTACCGGGTCCGGTAGATGGCCTCGGCGCGGGCGATCAGGGCCTCGGCTTCCGTCAGCTGCCGCTGCTGACTCAGCACGAACGCACGGTTGAGCAGGGCGGCGGCGAGCGCGAGGGAGTCCGGGCCGGCCTCGAGGAGGCTCTGCTGGCGCCGGCGGAGGCTGTCGGCGACATCCCAGTGGCCCTGGAAGTAGCGGATGTCCGCGAGGACGCTCAGAACCTCGGCGGCGAGCGGTCCGCGGTCCGGCAGCCACGGGCGCTCCCGGTCGAGGATGGCCTCGGCGCCCACGACGTCGCCCCGGGCCTGGCGGAGGCTGGCCAGGTCGACCGCGAGCTGCAGACGTTCCGGCGCGTCCGCGGGGCCCACCGAGTCGGCCAGGGCCAGGCCGCGGGCGAGCTGCCGCTCGGCCACCTCCAGCTCGCCGAGGCTCGAGTAGGTGTTGCCGAGGGTTCCGCGCAGGGCGGCCTCGACCGACGGCTCGGTGGCCAGGCTGCCCGCGTCCAGGTCGGCGGCGGCGCGGTCGAGCACCTCGCGTACGGTCACATTCTCGCCGCGGGCTTCCTCCGGCCGCACGGCCGCGAGCATGTCCTGCAGGAAGCCGGTGACCGTGGTCGCCTGGTCGAGGCGGGCCTGCGCCAGCTGCTCGGCCCGCGTGGCCCGCACGGCCTGCCAGGTGCTGCCCAGGACCCCCAGGACCAGCGCGGCCACGACGCCGGCCGCACCCAGCACGAGCGGACGGTGCCGTCGCGTGAACTTCTTGAGCAGGTAGATCGTGTTCGGCGGCTGGGCGCTGATGGGCTGGTCGTCGAGGTGGCGCTGCAGGTCCATTCCGAGGCCATTGGCCGAGGCGTAGCGGTCGTCGCGGTTCTTGGCCATGGCCTTGGCGGCGATCACGCTGAGGTCGCCGGCCAGCGTGTGGTCGTGGACGGCGAGCAGCGGCGGGTCGTCCTCGCGGATGGCGCGCAGGGCGGCCTCGAGGGGGCGGCCGGTCAGCGGCAGCGGCGGCGTTTCGCACAGCACCTCGTAGAGGATCACGCCGAGGGCGTAGACGTCGCTGCGGGTGTCGAGGTCGTTGGGGTCGCCGGCCAGCTGCTCGGGGCTCATGAAGGCGATGGTGCCGATCAGCTCGCCGTGCGAGGTGACCAGCGAGGCTTCGAGGTCGGTGTCGGCGGGACGGGCCACGCCGAAATCGAGCACGCGGGGCCGGCCGCCGCCGTCGACCAGGACGTTGGCGGGCTTGAGGTCGCGGTGGATCAGGCCCCGCTGGTGGGCGTGGTGGACCGCGTCGCAGAGCCTGACCATCAGCTCGAGGCGCGTGCGGCGATCGGGCTGCGCGCGCGCGATCCACTCGCCGAGCGGCAGTCCGTCGACCAGCTCCATGGCGATGAACGGCACGCTGCCCTGGTCGCTGTCGGCGGTGCCCGCCTCGTAGACCTGGGCGATCCCCGGGTGCTGCAGGCGTCCGAGGAAGAGCGACTCGTGGGCGAAGCGTCGGCGCAGCTCCGGGGTGGCCAGCTCGGGACGGATGACCTTGAGCGCCACGCGGCGCCGGGGCGTGTCCTGCTCCGCCTCGTACACCACGCCCATGCCGCCGCGTCCGAGCACGCGCAGGGGACGATAGCGGCCGATGCGAGCCGGCAACGGCGGTCCCCCCGGCGCGCCCGGGCCGGAGCCGGCGACCCTGGTCAGGTCCGGATCCGGCGGCAGGGTCTGATCATGGTCGGCCAAGGGCGGGTCCTTTCGTGTGCCGGGACCCGCGGATGATAATCAAGATGCAGATCGTCCGCTAACTTGGCGCCAGCCGTGGTCCGTCCTAGATTGTGGCGCATCATGATCTCTCCCCGGGCAGCCCTCGATCGTCTGCGCGACGGCAACCGCCGTTTCGTCGCCGGCATCTCCCACCTCGACGGACTCGAGCACGACGCCCGCCGCGACGAGCTGATGGCCGGCCAGAGGCCGTTCGCCGTCATTCTCGGCTGTTCGGATTCCCGTGTGCCCGTCGAGCTGGTGTTCGATCAGGGCCTCGGCGACCTCTTCGTCATCCGCGTGGCGGGCAACATCGTCGCCCCCTCGCAGATCGGCAGCGTCGAGTTCGCCGTCGAGCAATACGGCACCCGGCTGGTGATGGTGCTCGGGCACTCCCAGTGCGGCGCGATCGAGGCCACCCTGGAGCAGCTCGAACAGCCGCGTGCCGCACGGTCGCCGCACCTGCTGTCGATCGTCGACCGCATCGGCCCGGCGATCGAGTCCCTGCTCGAGGTGGGCGCCGGGTTGCCGCCCGACGACCTCAGGTTACGCGCCACCCGGGCCAACACCCGAGCCGCCGTGCACCATCTGCGTCACGGGTCGCGCATCCTGGAGGAGCGGATCGCCGCCGGCGATGTGCTCGTGGTGGGAGCCCACTACTCGCTCGCCACCGGCGAGGTCGACGTGTTCGACGGCGCGCCTTCGGGGACCTAGAACCGCCCCGACACCACCAGGCCCGCGTGCCGGGCGCCCACGATCGGCGCCAGGCTCACGTCCCAGTCCCGTCGTCGCACCGGCGCCTCTCGCCTGGGCGCGGGCCCACCGCGCGGCGTGGTCGCCACCTCGACCGCCGTGCAGGCCGCCAGCTGCGCCACCGGCGTGGCCAGGAGCAACGCGCCTTCGTCGGCCGTGGCCGCGGCCGTCCAGCCGATCAGGCCGGTCAGGACCGAGGTGCCGATCACCAGGCCGAGGTCGCCCTGGCCGGCGTTGCCGGCATGGACGCCCAGGGGCAGGGTGACCGCACCCAGGATGGACCCGCCGATGAAGCCCGACACCAGGCCATCGAGCTCGCCATCGCCGTCGTTGACGCTGGCGCCGATCAGCGCGCCCACCGTGAACCCGGCCGTCCCGGCGGCCAGACCGTAGAAGGCGGCCCTCGCGTCGTGGGTGACGCGCTCGTCCGTCGGTGCGGCGCGCCCGTCCGGACCCGCGAGCGTGTCGGCGGCCGCGGCGCCGCTCGCCGGCCGCCGGTCCATCGTTCCCACCTCCACCAGGGTGCAGGCCACGATCTGCGCCACCGGCGTCGCGAACACCAGGCCGTCCTCGTTCAGGGCGGCGGCCGCGCCCCAGCCCGCCAGGCCGGTCGCGAGCGACGCGGCCACGACCGGGCCCAGCCGGCCCTGGCCGCGGTTGCCCGCGTGCACGCCCAGCGGCAAGGTGAACGCCCCCACCGCCGAGCCGGCGATGATCCCGGCCGCCGATTCGTCCCAGGTCCCCGCACCCGAGAACCCGGCGCCCACCAGCGCGCCGACCGTGAACCCGGCCGCGCCGCTGAGCAGTCCGACCAGCACGGCGTTGCCCGGGCTCGGTTCGAGCGGCGCGGTCGGATCCTCGGAAGCCAGGGGCGCCGCCCCGGCGACCGCCGCCGTCGCCGCCAGGAGGCAGAGCAGGCGGCCGATGCGGCGGATCATGGCGTCCTCCGGGGCTCGCCCAGGCGATGGCCCTCGGCGTGGAACAGGCGTCCGAGCTCGGCCGCATCGCCGGGGACGGCGGCCAGGAACTGCGCGATGGTGTTGCGGTCGCGGTCGCCGAGCCGCCGGTCAGCCGGCGTCGCGTTTCGCGGCGGCGGCAGGTCGATCTCCGCGGGAGCGACGCCGAGGGCGTCGAGCAGCGTCCGGGCGCCGGCGTCGGTCCGCAACTCGTCGAGGTCGGCCCGGATCACCTGCACGCCCGTCCGCTCGGCCAGCAGCGCCTCGTAGTAGGCCTGCCGCGCCATGATCTCCAGCACGTACCACACCCGGACCGCCACCAGGCCGTGCGGCTTGAAGGGCGCCGGGTCGAGGATGTTCTGGGGGTATTCGGGGTCCAGGTACCAGAGCCACTGGTTGCCGACGTTGGCCAGGTCGCCCCGCTGGGTGAGGCTGGCGACCACCGCGGCGGGGTCGCGGTGCAGGGCGATGAGGTAGACCGGGCCGATGGCCGTGAACAGGTCCAGGTGTTCCACCAGGCCCGCTTTCATGAGCACGTGGGAGGTCTCCACATACCAGGCGGCCTGGCTCAGGCCGACCCGGGCGGCCTTCCGCTGCCAGAAGGCGCGCACCTCGTCGCAGCGTCCGCGGCTGTTGAACAGGGTGAGATGGGAGACATCGGGCGTGTCGAGGCCGAAACGGTCGTAGCCCAGGATCTCGTGGTGGGCCTCCACGGAGGGCAGGTTGCGGCTCATGAGGGCCGCGAGCCACGCGGTGCCCGTGCGGCCGGCGGTGAGGGTGAAGACCAGGTGCTGGGGCATGTCGCCTCCTCGGGCCGGGGATGCCATGACCCTACGGTCGGATTGAACACGGGGCAACAGAAAGCGGCCGCCGGCGGCCCGCCGCCGCCCATGGCGAAAAAACGACCCCCGGCCACGAATGGCCGGGGGTTGTCTGCCAACTTGCTCCGCCGGCGGTGTTTGCGGGACACGCGGCCGGCTTTCGGAGGTAGCGCAAGTGACTCGTCTCGCCTCGGAGGGGATATTATCACAAGAGCGGGAGATTATTCAACAGTTTTTCCACCATCCTCACGAATCTCCCCGCCGTTCCCCACGGACGCGGTCTCGAGTTCGACACTGACGCTGCCGACCACCGGCAGCGGCAGCCGCAGCCTCACCGGCCACCGTTGCGGCCCCAGGCTGCACTCGATCAGCACGGGGCTGCCGCCGTCGAACTCCGCCGGCTCGCCCAGCCGGGGACAGAGGGGGACGCACCGGAACCGGCCCGCCGGCACCTCGACGTCCGTCGCCGACCCGGCCGCCACGAACATGCGTGCGGTCCGGCTGCCCAGCAGGAGCGGCAGGGACAGCGTGTCGGCCGCCGCCAGGTCCGCTGTCCGCAGGCGCCAGAGGGCCGACAGGATGTCGTGCACGCCGGCCGGGACCGGCACCCTGGCGCCGCCGCGTTCGCGCGCGGTCCGGCGGGCGTGGTCGACCCGCCAGTGGTCGACCAGCCGGCGCCGTCCCTCGCGGATCCGCCGGTCGAGCAGCAGGGTCCGCAAGTCGTCCTGCGCGGCCCAGCTGGTGATGCGGTCGCGCACCGGATACAGCCGGGAGAGCAGGCCGCTCGAGCGTACCGACAGCCGGATCTCGACGGCCGGCGGCCCGTCCGCCAGCGCGACCGGCCTCGCGGCGATGGTCGCCTGGCCCGCGGTCATGGGTCCGACGCGGATACGGTAGTTGAGCGTCTCGGTGACCGGTGTCGCGGGTTGCGGCTGCGCCGGCTGGCCGAGGCCAAGGAGCAAGGGGACCACCAGTGTCGCCAGGCGATGACGGTTCCAGGACATGGTGTCAGCCTCCGTTGACAAGATGGGGACGCGTTCGAGGACTGCTCCAGAAGCAGCCAGACCCGGACCCGGTGCTCCTTCTCGTTCTCGTACCGCGAAGATCGTGGTTCGATCGATGCCACGAGCGATCACGTCGTA
Organism: Candidatus Krumholzibacteriia bacterium; assembly: GCA_041390065.1. Lineage (GTDB taxonomy): Bacteria > Krumholzibacteriota > Krumholzibacteriia > LZORAL124-64-63 > LZORAL124-64-63 > Glo-17. Next base: position 440,131 of record JAWKQQ010000005.1, on the reverse strand, counting down.
GAGGCGCATTCCTGGTGAGATAACTGGATGTTCGGATAGGTCCGCGGCGTCCATCTCATCGCAGCAACAATCTCCGCGGCACAACCAAAGCTTTGACTGAGGGACGGCGGCGGTCTACGTTTCGCCCCGTGAGTCCGACCCAGTCTCCAGCCCTAAATTAGGAGCAGCCCGGTATGGCTTTGAGGAGCTTCCGGGGCGGTGTGCACCCGCACGAGCATAAGGAACTCACCGAGCACAAGGCCCTCGAGGTGATGCCGCCCCCGGCGGAGATCTACGTCCCTCTCGGCCAGCACCTCGGCAAGCCGGCCAACCCCCTGGTCAAGAAGGGCGACTACGTCCGCCAGGGTCAGGTTCTGGCCGAGAGTTCGGGCTTCATCTCCGCACCCGTCCACGCGCCCGTCAGCGGGACCTTCAAGAAGATGGTCAAGGGACCGGTGGTCGGCGGCACCACGGCCGACATGATGCTCATCGAGGTCGGCGAGCCCGCGGGGCCCAAGGAGGGCGAGGACGCCGCTCCGGTGGACGCGAGTCCGCTGCGCCTGACGCCGTACGTGTTCGATATGGTGACGGGCAAGGAGATCATCGATCGGGTGCGCGAGGCGGGCATCGTCGGCCAGGGCGGCGCGGCGTTCCCCACGGCGGTCAAGCTGTCGCCGCCGCCGGACAAGCCGATCGACTGGATGATCATCAACGGCGCCGAGTGCGAGCCCTACCTCACGCGCGATTTCCGCCTCATGCTCGAGCGTACGGACGACCTCGTCGAGGGCATCCTGCTCATCGGCAAGGCGCTCGGCGCCAAGGTCAACCTCGGCATCGGCATCGAGAACAACAAGCCCGAGGCGATCGCCGCGCTCAGGGAGGCGGTGGTCCGCCGCCGTGCGAAGATCGAGGTCTTCGAGCTGAAGACCAAGTACCCGCAGGGTGGCGAGAAGATGCTCATCGACGCCGCCACCGGCCGCAAGGTGCCGCCCGGCGCGCTGCCCATGGAGGTGGGCTGCGTGATCCAGAACGTGGGCACGGCCCTGGCCATCCGCGACGCGGTGATCCTGGGCGAGGTGCCCCGCCTGGCCACCCTCACGGTCAGCGGCCTCGGCATCCGGGAGCCCAAGAACCTTCAGGTCACGATCGGCACCCCGCTCAAGGATGTCATCGCGTTCTGCGGCGGTCCGCGCGACCACGCCCGCCGCGTCGTGGTCGGCGGTCCGATGATGGGGTTCGCCGCCTACAGCCTCGACGCGCCGGTGGTCAAGGCCACCAGCGGCATCCTCGTGCTCGCGGACGAGGAGCTCGAGACGGCCCCCGAGTCGGCCTGCATCAACTGCGGCAAGTGCGCCGGCGCCTGCCCCATCAACCTGCTGCCCACCCGCCTGGCCAAGCTCTCGCGCCTGAAGCGCTGGGAGGAGGCGCGCGACCTCGGCATCGAGGTCTGCATGGAGTGCGGCACCTGCGCGTTCACCTGCCCGGCGCACATCCCGCTGGTGCAGTACCTGCGCGTGGGCAAGAAGAACGTGCGGGCCCTGCCCAGGAAGGAAGGCTGAGCATGGCCAGCGAGACGAGCAAGACGTCCGCCCTGTCGGCCGTCAGCGAGGGCAACCTGAACCTGGTGTCGTCGCCGCACGCGCACTTCGGCTGGAGCACCGCCCGCATCATGTGGACGGTGAGCCTGTCCCTGGTGCCGTGCCTGGCGAGCGGCGTCTGGTTCTTCGGCTTCGGCGTGCTGCTGACCATCGCGGGCGCGATCGTGGGCGCGGCCGGCACCGAGTGGCTGATCGCCCGCGCCAACCGCAAGGCCGACACCGTGCCCGACGGCAGCGCCATCCTCACCGGCCTGTTGCTGGGCCTGGTGTTGCCGCCCGGCTTCTCGCCGGTGTTCGCCATGCTCGGCGGCGTGGTGTCGATCGGCCTGGGCAAGGCCGTCTTCGGCGGCCTCGGCGACAACATCTTCAACCCCGCCCTGGTGGGCCGCGCCTTCCTGCAGGCCAGCTTCCCGGCCCTGATGACCGACTGGTCGCGGGCCGTCAGCCGGGTCGACGCCGTGAGCGCCGCCACGCCGCTGGGCTCTACAAGTTCGGCGACCCCACCCAGTTCGCCGGCGACGTGGCCACCCACAAGCTGCTGCTCGGCAACGTGGGCGGCTGCATCGGCGAGACCAGCTCGCTGGCCATCCTGATCGGCGGGGTCATCCTCGTCGCCACCCGGGTGGCTCACTGGCGGATCATGGCCGCCATGGTGCTGGGCGGCCTCGTGCTCGGCGGGGCGTTCCACCTCGCGGGCATCGGACCGAGCCTGCTGTTCCATCGTGCTGTCGGGCGGCTTCCTGTTCGGCGCCGTGTTCATGGCGACGGACTACGGTCAGCAGCCCCACCACGCCCACCGGGATGTGGATCTTCGGTGGCGGCATCGCGCTCTTGACCATCCTGATCCGCCTCTTCGGCGGTCTGCCCGAGGGTGTCATGTACTCGATCCTGCTGATGAACGCGACCGTGCCGCTCATCAACCGGGTCACCCGTCCCACCATCTACGGAGCGAAGTGATGAAGATCACGCTGCACATGCTCGCGACGTTGATCATTGTCGGCGCGCTCGCCGGCGGTGGGCTGTCGCTCATGAACGGCTGGGCCGAGCCGCTGATCCAGGAGAACCAGCGCCAGCTGCGCGACGCGGCCATCGGCTTCCTGGTGCCCGGCACCCCCGAGGAGGCCGTCGACCAGGATGGGCTGACCGCCTGGCGCGTCCGCGACGCCGAGGGACAGCTCGCGGGGTGGGTCGTGCGCTATGCCGGCGTCGGCTTCCAGGACAAGATCGACGTCATGATCGCCCTGGATCCCGAGCGACGGGAGATCCGGGGCCTGAAGGTCCTGCAGGACAGCGAGACGCCGGGCCTCGGCACCTGGATCCGTCTCAGCCCCGCCAACGAGACCCTGCTGCTGACCACGCCCGATCGCGACCTGGGCGAAGCCGTCAACGACGCCAAGAACTATCCGCTGCAGTTCTTCGCGTACGGGGGCGGCAAGCACCTGTCGGCGGCCGGCGACCTCGAGGTGGTCAAGGGCAAGAAGCGCAAGGACCTCGCACCCAACCAGGTGCAGGCGATCACCGCGGCCACCATCAGCTCCCGCTCCGTGGTCGCGATCGTCAACGCCGCGGTCGTCAAGCTGGACGCGCTGCTGGCGCAGCAGGGAGGCGCATGATGAGCAAGAAAGAGCTGAGCCTGGGCGCCGACTTCACCAAGGGTCTCTGGGATCAGAACCCGGTGCTGCGCCAGCTGCTGGGCATGTGCCCGACGCTGGCGGTCACCACGTCGGCGATCAACGGCCTGGGCATGGGCGTGGCCACGACGTTCGTGCTGGTCTGCGCGAGCCTGATGGTCTCGCTGGTGCGCAAGGCGATCCCCGCCCAGGTGCGCATCGCGAGCTACATCGTGATCATCGCCGCCTTCGTGACCATCGTCGACCTGGCCATGAAGGCCAAGTTCCCGGCGCTGAGCAAGAGCCTGGGCGCGTTCATCCCGCTGATCGTGGTCAACTGCGTCATCCTGGGCCGCCAGGAGGCGTATGCGAGCAAGAACAACCCGCTGCGCAGCGTCGTCGACGCCGCCGGCATGGGCCTCGGCTTCACCGCCTCGCTCATCGTCCTGGGCGGCGTCCGCGAGCTGCTCGGCAACCGGACGGTGTTCGGATTCCAGCTGCTGCCCGACGTCTGGGAGCCCTGGATCGTGATGATCCTGCCGGCGGGCGCGTTCCTCACCCTCGGCCTCATCCTCGGCGGCGTGAACATGCTCAACCGGCACCGGGAACAGGCGGCCCTGCAGACCGCGCGACGGGCCTCGCTGGCCGTGAAGGAGGCCTAGGACATGGAGCTGTTCGGCATCTTCATCACCGCGGCCGTGATCAACAACTTCGTGCTGAGCCAGTTCCTGGGCATCTGCCCCTTCCTGGGCGTGTCGGGCAAGCTCAGCTCGGCCACCAGCATGGGCATGGCCACCACCTTCGTGATGGTCATGGCCGCCGGGGTGACGTTCCTCATCCAGGAGTACGTGCTCGATCCCGCGGGCCTGGGCTTCCTGCAGACGGTGTCGTTCATCCTGGTGATCGCCTCGCTGGTGCAGTTCGTGGAGATGGTGATCAAGAAGGTGTCGACGCCGCTGTACCGCGCGCTCGGCATCTTCCTGCCGCTCATCACCACCAACTGCGCCATCATGGGCCTCTGCCTCTTCGCCGTGATGAAGGACTTCTCGTTCATCGAGAGCCTGGTCTTCGCCCTCGGCGCCGGCGCCGGGTTCACCCTGGCCCTGGTGCTGATGGCCGGCATCCGCGAGGAGCTCGAGCTGGCCAACGTGCCGCTGAACCTGCGCGGAGCGGGCATCACCCTGATCGTCGCCGGAACCCTGGCGCTGTCGTTCATGGGTTTCGCGGGCATGAAGTTCTAGAACCGTCGTCCGGACGACACGCGAGCAAACAAGGAGACCGAGTCATGACCTCCCGTCGTTCCTTCTTCAAGACCGCGGTCCTCGGCGGGGCCGCGTTCGCAGCCGGCCTCAAGCTGGGCGACGCGCTGGACGGCGGCCCGCGGCGGCGCCTGACCCTGCACGGCTTCGTGCCCGCCACCGAGCGCGGCGTGCGGCAGGTGCTGGCGGCCTTCCTGGCGGCCGAGACGGGCGCGCTGCCCGCGCCCACGGTCGATGCGCCCCAGGCTTGGCGCAGCGCCGTCGCCGGCAGCCTGCGCGAGGCTTCCCCGCGCTACGTGCGCGACCGTGGCCGGCTCTTCGACGTGCAGGTGAGCCTGCTCGAGCGTCCGCTGCCAGCCGACCTGCTGCTGCAGCAGGACGACCGCGTCCTCGACCCGGCCGGCCAGTTCAGCCGCCGGCTCCGCGAGCTGCGCGACGAGCTGCGCGGCCACGAGGCCCAGCTCGCGGTCACCTGCCGCCTGGCGCCCCGGCCGCAGGCCACGAGCGCGGGTCGGGTGCTGGTGGTCGAGAACGAGCGCGGCGTGCAGGACCGCATCGCGCTCGATGGCGCCGAGCGCCGCCTGGAGCTGCGCGGCCCCGCGGGCCTGACCTCGGTGCTGGTGGGTGAGGCGGGGGCGCGCGTGGTCGCGGCCAGCTGCCGCCACCAGACCTGCCGGCGCCTCGGTGCGGTGAGCCAGCCGGGCCAGCTGGTGGCCTGTGCGCCCAACCGCCTGGTGCTGCGCGTCGAGACGGCGTAGGACGTGTCCGCGGGTCACGCCGACAACCGTCTCGATTCCTGGCGCACGGGCGTCCTGGTGCTGGTGGTCGCGCTGCTGGCCGGCTTCGCCACGGCCCGCTGGCTGAACCGCCCCGCCGCCGAGGCCGAGTCCGTGAGCGTGTCGCGGCCGCTGATGGGCACGCTGGTGACGGTGAGCGTGCCGGTCGGCGATCGGGAGTCCGGAGCCCGCGTCCAGCGGGCCCTCGACGAGGTGGCGCGGGTCGACTCGTTGTTCTCCTGGCGGCTGCCGCCGCCGGAGCAGACGCCGCCCGCCGAGCGGGAGCGGGAGCGACTGGCGGTCCTGGAACTGGGGCGGCAGGTGCAGGTCGAGTCGGACGGTGCCTTCGACCCGCGGCTCCGGCCGCTGGTGGACGCCTGGGGGTTCGACGGCGGCGAGCCGGCCATCCCGCCCGCGGCCGTCGTGGACGATCTGGTGGCCGGCCTGCGCGAGCTGGGACGCCCGCGCGACGCGGCCGAGCTTGAATCACGGCCCGGAATTCTCCATTTTGGAGCCTGGGCCAAGGGATACGCGGTGGACCGGGCCGTGGCCGTGCTCGAGCAGGCCGGCCAGCCCGCCGCCCTGGTGACTGCGGGCGGCGAGGTCCGCGGCTACGGCCGCCGCTGGACGGTCGGGGTCCAGGATCCCCGGATCCCCGGCGCTCTGGTGGCCCGTCTGGCGCCCGGCACGCTGGCGGTGGCGACCAGCGGCGACTACGAGCAGTATTTCGAGCAGGATGGCGTACGCTACCACCACCTGCTCGACCCGCGCACCGGTCGCCCGGCGATGGGCTGCCGGAGCGTGACGGTGCTGGCGCCCACCTGCGCCCGCGCCGACGCCCTGGCCACGGCCGCGTTCGTGCTGGGGCCCCGGGCCGGAATGGACCTCATCGAGCGGCTGGCGGATGTCGAGGGGCTGATCATCGACGCCGCCGGCAAGCGACACGACAGCTCCGGGTTGGCCGCCTACCTGGCCGACCGTTGATCAGGATCCACAGGAGGATCGCACCATGACCGCCCTCGTTGCCTCGATTCTCGCCATGGGAGGCCTCGGCGCCTTCTTCGCCGCCGCCCTGGCCGTCGCGGACAAGAAGCTGCGCGTGGAGGAGGACCCCCGCATCGGCCTGGTGGGCGAGGCCCTGCCCGGCGCCAACTGCGGCGCCTGCGGCTACGCCGGCTGCGCCGCGTTCGCCGAGAGCGTGGTCAAGGGCGTCGCGCCGGTCAACGGCTGCCCCGTCGGCGGCCAGGACTGCGCCGACGACGTCGCCCGCATCATGGGCGTGGCCGCGGCCACGTCCGTGCGCCACGTGGTCCGGCTGATGTGCCGCGGCACCAAGGCCAACGCCCGCGACAAGGCCGACTACGAGGGCCCCAGCCAGTGCGCGATCCAGGACCTCGTCTCCGGCGGCAGCAAGATGTGCCAGTACGGCTGCCTGGGCGGCGGCGACTGCGTCGACGTCTGCAATTTCGGCGCCCTGGAGATGGGCGAGGACGGCCTGCCTTTCGTGTACGACGACCTCTGCACCGCCTGCGCGGCCTGCGTGACCGCCTGCCCGCGCGATCTGTTCGAGCTGCATCCGGTGACGCGCGAGTTCTTCGTCTTCTGCAAGAGCCACGACGACCCCAAGACCAGCAAGGCGGCCTGCGACGCGGCCTGCACGGGCTGCGGCATCTGCGCCCGCAACAGCGACGGCGCCATCGTCATCGACGCCGGCCTCGCCGTGATCGACCACGACAAGCTCGATCCGAGCCTCATCCCGCTGGAGAAGTGCAAGACCAACGCGATCGGCTGGTTGCACCCGCGGCCGGCGCCGACGGTCGCCGCGACCTCCGGCACGCCCGAGCCGGCCGACGGCTAGGAGCATCATGGGCGCCGCCCGTGAGATCCTGTACGAGGACGGTCTGGTGATCGGCCTGCCGGCGTCCGGTGCGGCGGGTCCGGCCCGGGTGCGCGTGCGGTTGGTGGCCGGCGACCACTGCGAGGGCTGTCCGGCCGCCGGCGTCTGCCGTCCCGAGCGCGGGGACGAGGCGCGGGTGCTCGACGTGCTCGATCCGCTGGGCGTGGCGCTCGGCGACCGCGTGCGCGTGGCGGTGCCCGGCGGTGCGGTGATGCGGGCGAGCTTCCTCGTCTACGGCCTGCCGATGCTGCTCTTGCTGGCGGGCGTGGCTCTGGGGTTCCGCCTCTGGCCGGTCGGCAACCCCCTGCGCGACCTCTTGAGCTTCCTCCTGGGAGCCGGACTGGCGGCCGCGGGACTGCCACTGGTGGCCTGGCTGTCGCGCCGCGCCGAGGCGTCCGGCGGCCGGTTGCTCGAACCGCGGATCGCCGAGAAGCTGTCCGTGCTGGTCGACCTGGACGGAGAACCTTGACGCAGGCGCGCGCATTCCCGAACGTCAACGTGGAGCCGGGGCCGGCGTGGCGGGCCTGGGAAGCAGCTTCGGTCGACACGACCGCCGTCGCGCGACCCCGGATTTCCAGACCTCCTGGATCAGTGCAAGCACTCCGGGTCGGGCCGCGCATGGGCTCGACCCGGTGGTGGATCATCTCCTCGGGATGCGGTCCGAGCGCACCGTCGAAGCCCGCCTGGCTGATGCCGCCGCCCTGGACAGGCCCCCCGTCGGACGATAGCTTGAACCGCGCATCCGGACGGTGCTCAACCGACCCTTGCAACCGGAGGTGGCGCCCATGCGCCGGCACGCCCTTGACGGAGACGTGATCCTCGAGACCCGCCACGCCGTGGGCCGCCACGTGGCCACCGTCGGCGACCGCGAGTACGTCCATCTGGTGATCAAGCCGGGCGGCGGCATCGACGCCCACGTGCTGCCGCACCCGATCGAGTTCTTCGTCGTGGCGGGCGAGGGCGAGGCCAGGGTGGACGGCGAGCGCATCGAGGTGGGCGCCGGCGACCTCCTGATCGTCCCCGCGGGCGTCGAACGGGCCTGGACCAACACGGACGAGGTGCGCTTGGTGCTGCTCGGCGTCAAGACCGTCCCCACCCTCGCCGCCCACTGACCTCGCCCTCCGGAGGTGCCCATGCTGCTGCTCGACCCCACCTTCCAGGACCACCTGCAACACCTGGACCTCGAGGTCCTGGAGACCAGCGCCGACCCGACCTACGCCGTCGATCGCCGCTACGTCATCCGGGCGGCCAATCCGGCCTACCTCGGCTTCGGCCGCGACAACGGGCTTGCCGACGTGGACACGTCGGCGGGCCTCGGTTGCTCCCTCCTGGACGCCATGGGCGAACCGGCGCGGGAGTTCTACCACCATGCGTTCGCCGCGGCCCTGGAGTCGGGCGAGCCTTTCCACCACGACTACGAATGCTCGTCGCCGGACCTGTTCCGGCTCTTCCGGCTCTCGGCCTACCCGTTGCCCACGTCCGCGGGCCTGCTCATCTCCCACCACCTGACGCACGAGCGCGCCCACGACCGGCCGACCACCGAGCCGGGGCCGCAGCACGTGTCGCCGGACGGCGTCGTGTCCCAGTGCTGCCACTGCCGCAAGGTCCGCAACTGGGCCGCGCCCGAGAGCTGGGACTGGGTGCCCGCGCTGGTCGCCACCATGGACCCGCGCACGTCGCACACCTTCTGCGACGGCTGCCTGCGCCACTACTACCGCGACGTCCTCGAGTAACCCTCCCGCGGCCGGTTGATCCGGCCGGCCCGGCGTGCCATATTTGCGCCGACGCGGCGATCCCGCCCTAGCGGCGAGGCCGACCGAATCCTGATCTTCACGCCAAGCTGGTGCCGCATGTTCAACAAGCTCGTCGTCGCCTGCCTGCCCCTGGTGCCGCGCCCGGTCATCCGCAAGATCTCCCGGCGCTACATCGCCGGCGACCGGCTCGAGGACGCCATCCTCACCGCGCAGCAGCTGCACCGCGAGGATGGGGCCAAGGCCACCATCGACGTGCTGGGCGAGTTCGTCGAGACCCGGGAGCAGGCCCTCAAGGACAAGGCCGACAGCAGCGAGGTGCTCCGGGCGATCGTCGCGGGCGGCCTCGTGCACAGGGCGGGTCTGTCGATCAAGCCCACGAGCCTGGGCCTCGGCATCGACCGCGACTTCGCCTACGCGAACATCCGCGAACTCGCCCTGCAGGCCCGCGAACACGGCATCTTCATGCGCATCGACATGGAGAATACGCCCTACACCGACCTCACCCTCGGCGTCTACCGGCAGCTGCGCGAGGAGGGCATCGACAACGTCGGCGTCGTCCTGCAGGCCATGCTGCGGCGCACCGAGCGCGACGTGCGTGAGCTGCTGGAGTACCGGCCGTCGGTCCGTCTCTGCAAGGGCATCTACCGCGAGTCCCGGGAGGTGGCCTGGCAGGGGCGCGAGGAGGTGCGCGCGAGCTACCGGAAGCTGCTGCGCCTGATCGTCGAGAACGGCCTGTACGCGGCGATCGCCACCCACGATGATCCGCTGATCGCCGACGCCTACGACGTCGTCAAGGCGCACGGGCTCACGCCCGACCAGTACGAGTTCCAGATGCTGCTGGGCGTCAAGGAACGCACCCGAAGCGAGATCCTGGCCGCCGGTCACCGCCTGCGGGTCTACGTGCCCTTCGGCGAGGATTGGTACGGCTACTCGTCGCGGCGTCTGAAGGAGAATCCGGCCATGGCCGGCATGATCGCCAGGGCGGTGCTGTTGGGGCAGTGAACCTCGCCGGGGCTAAAGAATCACGCCAGGCAGAGATGCGATATAGCTTTACAAATACCAAGGGAATCATGTAGAATCATCCCTCGCGCGCGTTGCCTGGAGGATCGCCGACGGGGGGAGATCGTCGCCCATGCCCACATCGCCGGCCTTTGCTCTCGGGACGGTTCCCGGGCTGGTGATCGCGAGCCTGGTGGCGGCGCTGGCCCTCGTCCTGACGGGCTATCTACGCCAGCGCGCGCGGGCGCGGCGGATGCAGGAGCGCCACGCCCTGGTGCTCGCGAGCATCTCCGACCACATCACCTTCGTCGACCGCGACCTCACCGTCGTCTGGACCAACTGGACGCCCGAGTCGGGTGGGCCGCCCCTCGTGGGCGGGCACTGCTACCGCGTGCTGGTGGACGGAGAGGAGCCCTGCCCAGGGTGCCCGGTGCCCACGGTCCTGGCCACCGGGGAGCCCGCCGAGGGCGTGGTGACGCTGGAGGACGGGCTGGTGTACCGCGTCTCGGCGGCTCCGGTCTGCGACGACCGCGGTCACCTCGTGGGCGTCGTGCAGACGTCACGCGACATCACCGAGAAGCGGCGGCTGGCCGAGCGCCTGCAGCAGGCCGAGAAGATGGAGGCCGTGGGCCAGCTGGCCGCCGGCGTGGCGCACGATTTCAACAACAGCCTGCAGGTGATCCTGGGCTACACCGAGCTGCTGGCCTCGGGCACGGTCGCGGGGACGGACGGCGCGGCCCAGCTGGGCGCCATCCGCCGCGCCGCCGAACAGGCCCGCGACGTGGTCGGCCAGTTGCTCACCTTCAGCCGCCGCCAGGAGTCGCGGCGGCAATCGCTGGACCTCGCCGCGCTGATCGACGACCAGGCCGCCGCGCTCGCCCGCGTGCTGGGCGACGCGGTGTCCGTGCGCTGGCAACGGCCCGCGCGCCCGGTGCCGCCGGTGACGGCCGACCCGGCCCAGGTGCAGGAGGTGCTCCTGAACCTCTGCCTCAACGCGCGCGACGCCATGCCGGGCGGTGGGGTGATCACCCTGGAGCTGGCCTGCGAGGAGACCCGGCCGGAGGAGGCGGTGCCCGCGCCGGCGCCGGCCGCCGGCCGCTACGTCGTGGTCTCGGTGAGCGACACGGGCGAAGGCATCCCGGCCGGCCTGCGCGACCGCATCTTCGAGCCCTTCCTCACCACCAAGCCGGTGGACCGCGGCACCGGCCTCGGCCTGTCCGCGGTGTACGGCATCGTCACCGCACACGAAGGATTCATCACCGTCGACAGCGAGGCCGGCAGCGGCAGCACCTTCCGGGTGGGCTGGCCGGCGGCGGCGGCCGACGCCGCCGCGACCGCGGCCGTGGGCGGGCGCCGGTCCCGGGCCGCCGGCCGCGTGCTCCTGGTGGAGGACGACGCCGACGTGCGCGAGCTTGCCGCCGCGGCCCTCGTCCATGACGGCTTCACCGTCGACACGGCCGCCAACGGCCGCGACGCGCTCGCCCGTCTCGTCGAATCCGGTTGCCGCTACGACGCGGTGGTGATGGACGTCGCGCTGCCGGGCCTCAACGGCTGGACCGTGTACCGTCAAGCGCGCGAGGTGTGTCCCGAGCTGCGGGTGATCTTCTGCAGCGGCCATGGCCCGTCGCAGCTCGAGTCCGAGTTCCGCATGTCGATCCCCGACCAGGAGTTCCTGCAGAAGCCCTACGCGCCCCAGGAGCTGACCGGACGGGTGCGCGCCCTGATCGGCAGCGCCCCGGCGGACGATGGTGCGGCCGGCTAGCGGTCAGGTGCGTGGGTTCCAGGTCACCTTCTTGCGGCCGAGCAGGAACTGCACGAACGCCAGGCCGCTGGCCAGGTTCACCACGCAGAGGTAGTAGGCGGCCGCCACCGGCCCGGGCAACGAGCCGCCGCGCAGGCCGTGCGCGGCGCCCACCACGCCGTAGAACAGGACCTGCAGGCCCAGCAGAGTCAGCCACCCGGGCCCCTGGCCGGCGAGCGCCAGGTTCGACGCCAGCACGCCCACCTGGAAGAACGGCGCGAGGTACCGCAGCAGCTTGTGCGACCACAGCTGCCAGGCGAACGTCCCGAAACGGAACGGGTCGAGCAGGACGGCCATGTCCTTCATGGCCCAGAACGCGCGCAGCGTCACCCGGATCCGCATGCGGAACTCGTCGCCGGCCGCGGCCAGGGCGTCCTCGTAGAGGCGGGCGGTCGGCTGGTAGACAACGCGGTAGCCCTTCTCCCGCACCATCAGGGGTTCGACGAAATCCGGCAGCTGGTCGGCGCGCATCGGTCGCCAGAGGTCGCGGCGGATGGCGTCGACCCCGCCGTCCACGCCGACGATCGAGCCGAGGCCGGTCTCCCAGGCCCGCAGCTGGTTCTCGTAGCGCATGTAGGTGCTGCAGCCCTCGCCGGTGGGCGAGCCGTCGGGCGCACGGTAGAGCATGCGGCCGGTCACGTAACCGACCTCGGGGTCGGCCAGGGGCTTGACCAGCTCCCGGATCGTGTCGGCCGCGTAGAGCGAGTTGGCATCGCTGAAGACGAGGACCTCGCCGGTCGCCAGGGGCGCGATCAGGTTCAGGCCGCTGGTCTTGCCCGCCCGGGGCTCCTGGCGCACGAGGCGCACGCGGGGGTCGCCGATGCCGGCGATGATCTCGTCGGTGCCGTCGTCGCTGGCGTCGGACACCACGATCACCTCGAGGCGGTCGGCCGGATAGTCCTGCATGAGCTTATTGCGCACGGTGGCCTCGATGGCGGCCGCCTCGTTGTAGGCGGCGATCAGCACGCTCACCGCCGGGGCGTGGTCGTCGCGGGCGTGGACCCGGCGCGGGCGCAGGGTGGCCAGCAGCCAGGCCAGCAGGGGATAGCCGGCGTAGACGTAGACGAGCAGGGCGAGGCAGATGGCGAACACGAAGGGCAAGACGGGCCTCGGGGGCTGGGGTCGAACGCCGGGATCGCCGTGAACGTTAAACCCAGGGTGAGAACTCGCCAACAAGAGGATCTTGCCAAGCACCCTCGGATTGAAATAGGATAGCATCTATCTTTTGTGGCCGGAACCACCCGTTGCACACGTCCGGCCCGAACCCACCGCCCAGGAGGTGAGCCAGCATGGCCGACCAGAACCCCCCCGAGGTCTACCAGCCCAACCCGGCCATCGCCGGACGCTCGCACCTGGGGTCGCTGGAGGAGTACCAGCGCCTCTACCGCCTCTCGCTGGACGACCCCGAGACCTTCTGGGCCCGCGAGGCGGCCAACGTGAGCTGGTTCCATCCCTGGCGGCAGGTCTTCGACAGCGACTACGAGAACGTCGACTTCGCCTGGTTCATGGGCGGGCGCCTGAACGCCTGCTACAACTGCGTCGACCGCCACCTGGTGGAGCGGGGCGACCAGGACGCCATCATCTGGGCCAAGGACGAGCCCGGCGAGTACGAGCACATCACCTACCGCCAGCTCAAGCACGAGGTGGCCCGCGTCGCCAACGTGCTCAAGGCCCACGACGTCGGCAAGGGCGATCGGGTCTGCATCTACATGCCGATGATCCCCGAGCTCGCCTACGTCATGCTGGCCTGCGCGCGCATCGGCGCCATCCACAGCATCGTGTTCGGCGGCTTCTCGTCGGAGGCCATCCGCGACCGCATCCTCGACGCCGGCTGCAAGGTGGTGATCACCGCCAACGAGGGCCTGCGCGGCGGCAAGCGCCTGGCCCTGAAGAAGACGGTGGACCGCGCCGTGGACGGCCTGGACCTGGTCCGCACCGTGCTGGTGGCCCGCCGGACGGACAACGACGTGGAAATGCGTCCGGGCCGCGACTTCTGGCTGGACGAGGAGTGCCGCAAGCAGCGGTCGACCTGCTCGGTGGAGTGGATGGGCGCCGAGGATCCGTTGTTCATCCTCTACACCTCGGGCTCGACGGGCAAGCCCAAGGGCGTCATGCACACCACGGCGGGCTTCATGGTCTACACCCAGATGACCCACCGCCTGGTGTTCGACTACCACCCGGGCGACGTCTACTTCTGCGCCGCCGACATCGGCTGGATCACCGGCCACAGCTACATCATCTACGGCCCCCTCTGCAACGGCGCGACCACGGTGATGTTCGAATCCATCCCCACCTACCCCGACGCCGGCCGCTACTGGCAGATCGTCGACGACCTCAAGGTGAACATCTTCTACACCGCGCCGACCGCGATCCGCGCCATCGCCCGCGAGGGCGACCAGCACCTCACGGCGAGCAAGCGCGACAGCCTGCGCATCCTCGGCACGGTGGGCGAGCCCATCAACCCGGAGACCTGGCGCTGGTACTTCGACAAGGTGGGCGGCGGCCGCTGCTGCGTCGTCGACACCTGGTGGCAGACCGAGACCGGCGGCATCCTCATCACGCCGTTGCCGGGCATCACGCCGCTCAAGCCGGGGTCGGCCACGCTGCCGTTCTTCGGCATCAAGCCCCTGGTCATGGACCCCGAGGGCAAGGTCATCCAGGGCAACGGCGTCAGCGGCAATCTCTGCATCGCCCAGTCCTGGCCGGGCCAGGCGCGCACGGTGTGGGGCGACCACCACCGCTTCTACGAGACCTACTTCAGCCAGTACCCGGGCTACTACTTCACCGGCGACGGCTGCCGCCGCGACGAGGACGGCTACTACTGGATCACCGGCCGCGTGGACGACGTGATCAACGTGTCGGGCCACCGCATGGGCACCGCCGAGGTGGAGTCGGCCCTGGTGGCGCACGAGGCCGTGGCCGAGGCCGCCGTGGTGGGCTTCCCGCACGAGATCAAGGGGCAGGGCATCTTCGCCTACGTGATCGCCAACGCCAACGGCGACGTGGACCCGGCGCAGCTCGTGGGCGCCTTGAAGGAGCAGGTGCGGCACGTCATCGGCCCGGTGGCCACCCCCGACGCCATCATGATCGTACCCGGGCTGCCGAAGACGCGCAGCGGCAAGATCATGCGGCGGATCCTGCGGCAGATCGCGGCCGGGGAGTACGACGGGCTGGGGGACGTGACGACGCTGGCCGACCCGGCGGTGGTGGAGAAGCTGGTGGAGGCGCACAGGGAGTTGATGGGGGGGTAGCTCTTCTGGCCACGCAGGGACGGAGGCCGGCCCGGCCGGGCCGGCCTCCTCCCACCTCGCTCGCACACTCCTAGATCCCGTAACAGACCACCTCGTACGGCATGGGCCCACGGTCGTCATCCCCGGCCGCCCGCGAGCTGCCCAGGCGCATCACCATCATGCCGCCGCTGCCGGCGCTGGTCGGCGAGCTGGCCGGTGCACTCAGCGCCTCCTTGAGCACGTAGAGGCGGTCGCCCTCGAGCACGAACTCGTCGTAGCGGGGGTCGAAGTCGGCGGCAATGGCCACCCGGCGGACGAACCTGCCGGACGCGTCGAAGACGTCGAAGGCGCCGACGGTGCCGTCGGGCCGGTCCCGCGTGGCGCGGCTGCTCACCACCCAGAGGGTGCCGTCGGGGCGGGGGTACAGCTGATCGACGTCGCGGAGGTAGGGGTCGATGGGCGGCAGCTGGACCTGCACGCCGTGGGCCTGGATGCCATCGCGCTCCTCCTCGATGGCGGCGATCTCCTCGCGGGTGCGCTTCTGGCGCTCATAGTCCACGGTGATCACCCGCTCGGGGGCGCCGTCGGCTGCCAGGACCTCGATCAGGTACTCGTCGTCGTAGGGCGCGACGTAGACCCGGCCGTCTGCGTCCGCCGCCCAGTGGTGGTCGAAGTCGGCGTCGCCACGCCGCACGGCCACGGCGCCGCCGCGCTCCTCGGTGTCCTGGGACGACTCCTTGAGCACGGCGATGGGTTCGCCCCGCAGGTCGACCGATTGCAGACGGGTGAGGTTGCCGACGCCGCCGTCGCCCCTGGTCAGCAGGTTGGCGCAGATCTGGATCGCCCCGGCGGCGCAGGTCGCGTCGGACAGCAGCACCATGGAGCCGCCGCCGGGCACCGCCACCGGCTCGCCGGGCGTGCCGTCTCGGTGCAGGGTGATGATCTTGCCGGGTATGATCTGGGTGACGCCGATGCGGCCGTCGGGGAGGGCGAGCACCTGGTCGGGATTGCGGAACTCGCCGGGGCCGTCGCCCTCGCGGCCGACGGTGCCCACGGACCGGCCGTCGGCATCGACGATGCGCACGGTGTTGAAGCTGAGGTCGAGCAGGAGGGCGTTGCCCTCGGCGTCGGTGGTCACGTCGCCGATCTGGCCGAGGATCTCGTCGTCGTCGTCGCTGAGGCGCCAGAGCTCACGGGCCGGCAGGATCTCCACGGGCAGGGCGGGGTCGTGGGTGCTGGTGACGACGGGCGGCGACGCCAGGCAGGCGCCGGCCAGCAGGGTGGCCACGGCGAGGCTCGACAGGGTGCGCATGGGGTTCCTCCGGGAACGGGGTGCGGGCGAAGGCGGCATGTGATCCAGCATACGGTCCGCGGCGGCGGAGGTTGGGTGAACGTGGGTGAACGGATGTTAAGAGATGTGAACGCAACGACGGGCGGTGGGCAGCGCTCGCCGCGCGGGGTATCATCACCGCATGGAACTGACCCGGCGCACCACCGCGATCCTGATCACCCTGATTGCCGCCTCCCTGCTGGGGCTGGTCGCCCTGCAGGCCGTGCTGCTGGACGGCGTGCGTCGCCAGAAGGATCGCGCGTTCGATCGCGCCGCGCGCACGGCCCTGGCCCAGGTGGCCACGCAGCTCGACGCGGGTGAGGTGCTGCACCGGGTGATGGTGGGGATCTCGTCCACGGACTCCACCACGTTCCCGGGGCGAGCCCGCGTCTTCGGCCTCGATCGCGGGCACGACGGCGCCGTCCTGACGTTCGACGGTCCGGTCCGGATCTCCGCCGAACGCGACAGCCTGCTCCAGACCTGGGTCGTCGGCGCCGACGGAGAGGACAAGGCCGAGCTGCTGAACCGCATCTTCAGCGACCTGGGCCGCCAGGCCGGCCGGCCGGTGACCGAGCGGCTGAACCTGGCTCGGGTGGACTCGCTGCTGCCGCTGGCCCTGCGCGAGGCCGGCGTCGCGGTGGCCGTCGAGTACGGAGTCCTGGCGACCCGGCCAGACACCCTGGTCGTGGCCTCGCCCCGTGCCGACCGCGCCGCCCTGGCCGCCTCACCCTACCGCACGCGCCTCTTCCCCACCGACTTCTTCGCCCCCACCTACGAACTGGTGGCGTGCTTTCCGGGCCGGGCGGCCTGGGCCTGGCGCCAGCTGGCGCCGCTGCTGCTGGCGTCGGTGGTGCTCACCGCGCTGGTGGTCCTCTGCACGGTCTACGGCGTGCGCACCATCCTGGCCCAGCGGCGGTTCGCGTCCGAGCTGGTGAGCTTCGTCGACAACCTCACCCACGAGCTCAAGACACCCCTGGCCACCATGGCCCTGGCCAGCGAGGCCATGGCCCGCGACGACGTCCGCGGCGACGCCGTCACCCTCGGCCGGTACAGCGGCATGATCGGCGACGAGGTGCGGCGGCTGCGCGGGCATGTCGACCGGATCCTGCAGCTCGCGCACCTCGAGCGTGGCGAACTGGCCATCGAGCGCGAGCCGGTGGACGTGCACGAGGTCCTGCGGCCGATCATCGACGGCTTCGGGCTGCAGATCGCCGCGCGCGGCGGCACCCTGGCCGTGCGCCTGGATGCGAGTCCGTCGCGCGTCCTCGCCGACCCCGTCCACCTGGCCGGCATGGTGGCCAACCTGCTGGACAATGCGGTGAAGTACTCGCCGGGGACGCCGGCGATCGAACTGGTCACGTCCGGCGACGGCGGGCGGCTGCGGATCCGCGTCTACGACCGCGGCGTCGGCGTGCCGACGGCCATGCGGCGGCGGGTGTTCGAGCGCTACGTCCGCTGCCAGCGCGGCGACCGCCACGACGTCAAGGGCTTCGGCCTGGGCCTGGCCTACGTGAGCCAGATGGCCGCACGGCACCACGGCACCGTCGATCTCGATGGCCGCGCCGGCGGCGGCACGGTGGTCACCGTCGACCTGCCGGCGCTCCGGGAGTCCGAATCGTGAACGGTGCCCGTATCCTCCTCGTCGAAGACGACCCCAACCTGGGCCTCATCATCCGCGAGTCCCTGGAACGCGAGGGCTACCTGGTCACCCACCAGCCCGACGGCGAGGCGGGGCTGGCGGCCCTGCAAGGCGCGTCGTTCGACCTCTGTCTCGTGGACGTGATGATGCCGCGCCTTGACGGCTTCGGGTTCGCCCGGCACCTCGCGGAACTGGCCGAGCGTCCGCCGTTCATCTTCATCACCGCCAAGTCGCTGAGCGAGCACAAGGTCACCGGCTTCCGGCTCGGCTGCGACGACTACGTCACCAAGCCGTTCTCGCTGGAGGAACTGCTCGTGCGCATGGAGGCGGTGCTGGCGCGGCGCGGCGCCGGCCACGCGGCGCCGGACCCGACGCTGGCCATCGGCCGCTACACCTTCGATACCGTCCGCCAGGTCCTCACGTTGGACGGTACCGACCGCGCCCTCACCACCCGCGAGGCCGAGCTCCTGACGCTCCTGCACCAATACCGTGGTCGCACCCTGGACCGCTCGCTGGCGCTCGGGCGCATCTGGGGCGCGGACACCTACCACGCCGGCCGCAGCATGGACGTCTTCGTATCCCGTCTGCGGAAGTACCTGACCGACGATCCGGCGGTGGAGATTCGCACGGTCCACGGCCGGGGATTCAAGCTCATCGTCGGCGGCGCCCCACGGCCTGGGGGAACGGGGTAATGCGGCGTCCCTGCCATCGCAGCAGGGCCGGCTCCGGCGAGGAGCCGCCCCTCGGTCGTGCCTGGTCACCGCTGCGACGCCGGCTGGGACGCTGCAGGCAGCACTTGCCGGCCGGGGTCGCCGCACCCGCAGGTCGGAGGGCGGATACGCAGGGTGGGGTCAGCGGATCTCCTTGACAACGGCCTGGCCGGCGCTCAGATTGAACGATATTACGTAACGTTCAAATGTTCAGGAGGCTGGGTGATGCCGGCGCCGCTCGACCGAGATCAGATCCTGGATGAAGCCATCCACGTCTTCGCCCGCCTCGGCCTCCGGAAGGCCTCGATCGGCGACATCGTCGCCCCCTTTGGCGTCGGCAAGACGGCCATCTACCACCACTTCCCCGGCGGCAAGAACGAGATCATCGACGCCTGCCTCGCTCGCGAAGAAGAGGCCATCCTGGCCGGGATGCGGGCCGCCGTCGACCGCCACCAGGATCCGCGCGACCAGCTGCGCGCCATGGTGTCCGCCAAGCTCGCGCACATCGAGCGGCTGCGGGCCGTCCACGCGATCACCGGAGACGCCGGGCGTGAGATCGGCCACCTCTACCGGAGCCATCAGCGCCGATTCACCCTCCACGAGGAGTCCCTGATCGAGACGATCCTCCGCCGCGGCCAGGACATGGGCGTCTTCCGCACGGGCGGGGCGCAACGCCTCGCGCGCGGCCTACGCGGTCTGCTGGCCCAGGTGGAGTTGGAGATCGCCTTCGACGCCGGATCCGGCACGTCGGGCGACGAGCTCGACACCGTCTTCGACTTGCTGTTCCACGGGCTGGTCGCTCCCGGCCAGCGTGAAGGGAGTCCGTCATGAGCCGACTGTCCCGATCCGCCGCATCGCTGCTGTTCGCCTGGATTCTGCTCGGTGCCGCGCCGGGTCCCGGTCCTTCCGTTGCGGCCGCACTGCCGGAGCCCGCCACCGGCCTCAGCTTCGACGCCGCCGTGACCCTGCTCCAGTCGCGCAGCCGGCCGCTGATGGCCGCGGGGGACCGGGAGTCCAGGCGTCGCGAGGAGCGGGCGGCCACCAGGGGGCTGCGCCTGCCCGCCGTCCAGCTGGATGCCCGTGCCACGCGGATCGACGAGCCGATCGTCATCGACCTCGACGCCATCCGCACGGCCATGCTGGCGCTGCACCCGACGGTGCCCGCGGCGGCGGTACCTCCCTTCGAGACCCAGGTCCAGGACGACCACTTCTTCCGGGCCGGGGTCGAGCTGACCTGGCCGGTCTTCACCGGGGGCGCCATCGCGGCGGCCAACCGGGCGGCGGATGCACGCGTGACCGACGCCAGGGAGCAGACGCGCGCCACCGAGCAGACGCTCCACGCCACCCTGGTCGAGCGCTATTTCGGCCTCTGCCTCGCCGAACGGGCCGCGGACGTGCGGCGCCAGGTCCTCGCCGGGATGGATCAGCACCTCGACGCGGCCGTCCGGCTCGAGGCCGAGGGCATGATCGCCCGCGCCGAGCGCCTGCACGCCGAGGTGGCGCGCGCGGAGGCGTCGCGCAGCCTCCAGGCCGCCGACCAGGACGTCCGCCTGGCGCAGGCGGCGCTGCGGACGTTGCTGGACGTGGACGCCGACGTGCGGCCGAGCTCCGGCCTCTTCGTGGTGCACGAGCTGCCGTCCCTCGACGCCCTGCAACACGACGCGGCCGCGGCGAACCCGAACCTGCGCCGGCTCGACGCCCAGCAGGAGCTCGCCGCGGCCGCCCTGACCGCCGAACGCGCGGACTACTTCCCGGACGTGGCGCTCTTCGCCCGCTACGAGCTGTACCCCGACGATCTGACGCTGCTCGACCCGCGCTGGGCCGCGGGGGTCGGCCTCCGGCTCAACGTGTTCGACGGCTTCGCCCGCGAGCACCGGGTGAAGGCCGCCCGCGCCGCCACCAGCATGGTGAGCCACCTCAAGCGGGGCGCGCAGGACGACGTCGCCCTGCTGGTCGAGTCCGGCTACCGCCGGGTCGTCAAGGCGCTGGAGCAGTTCGACACCCTGGGGGCGACGGTCGACCTCGCCGAGGAGAATCTGCGGGTGCGGACCCGCGCCTTCGAGGAGGGGGTGGCGACGTCGCTCGAGGTCGTCGACGCCCTCAACATGCTCTCCGGCGTCAAGCTGGCCAGGCTCGCCGCCGCCCGGGACTACGTGACCGCGCTGGCCGACCTGCTGGCGGCCACCGGCCACGCCGAGGATTTCGTCGATTACCTGAATCGAGCCGACCTGGAGGTGGCCTCGTGAACAGCAAGCGCGCACGCCTTCTGCGGACCGTCGCGATCCTCGCCGTCCTGGTGATCGTGATCCTCTTCGGCTGGGTCGCGGTCCGGCCGACGCCGGACCTGGTCCAGGGCGAGGTCGAGGCCACCGAGGTCCGCATCGCCGCGAAGATCCCGGCGCGGGTCGAGGCCATTGCGGTCCGCGAGGGCGACACGGTTCGCCGCGGCGATCTGCTGGTCACCCTGACGAGCCCCGAGATCGCGGCGCGGCTCGAGCAGGCCGAAGCGGCCCACGCGGCGGCGTCCGCCCAGCGTAGCAAGGCCGACACCGGCGCCCGGGAGGAGGAGATCCGCGCCGCTCACAACCTGTGGCTGCGGGCCGAAGCCGCCGCCGATCTCGCCGACACCACGGCGGGCAGGATCCAGCGGCTGTACCGGGACGGCATCGTCTCGGAGCAGCGTCGGGACGAGGCCGCGGCCAACCAGCGGGCGAGCCGCGATGCCGCCAACGCGGCCCGTGCGGCCTACGACATGGCCCGCAACGGCGCTCGCAGCGAGGATCGCCGCGCCGCCGCCGCCCTCGAGGACCAGGCCGCCGGGGCGGTCTCCGAGGTCCACGCGTACCTCGACGAGACCCGCCTCGTCGCCCCGCTGGCCGGCGAGGTGAGCGTGGTGGTCGCCGAGGCTGGCGAGATCGCGGCGGCCGGCTACCCGATCCTGACCATCCTCGACCTCTCCGACACCTGGGTCAGCTTCAACCTGCGCGAGGACAGGCTGGGCAGGGTCCGCCTGGGCGGTCGTATCCGAGCCCGCGTGCCCGCGCTCGATGACCAGGAGGTGACCCTCGAGGTGGACTACATCGCACCCCAGGGAGACTACGCGACCTGGCGGGCGACCAGCGCCGCCGGCGGCTTCGACCTGAAGACGTTCGAGGTCCGGGCCCGCCCCGTCGCCCCGGTCGACGGCCTGCGCCCGGGCATGAGCGTGATCGTGGACTGGGGCAAGCTGGCCGCCGACGGTGGTCCCCATGACTGAGCGTCCGGGCCTGCTGCGGGTGGCGAGCCGGGAACTGGGACGGATCGGCGGTCGCCCGCTCTATCCCCTGCTGCTGGTCGTGCTGCCGCTCGTGTCGTTCGCCCTGCTGTGGAGCATCTTCTCGGCCGGCGTCGTGCAGGACCTGCCGATCGCCGTCATCGACCGCGACGGATCGCCGCTGTCGCGCCAGCTGGTGCGGATGCTCGACGCCAATCAATCCCTCGCCGTGACCCGGCGGGTGGCGAGCGGTCAGGCCGCCGAGCATCTGATGCTCGCGGGGGAGGTCTACGGGGCCGTCCTCATCCCGGCCGATCTCGAACGCGACGTGCTGCGCGGCGTCCCGGCGGTGGTCACCGTCTACCGCAATGCGCAGTTCATGCTGCCCTCCGGCATCATCCGTCGCGACGTCCTGGCCACCGTGGCCACCCTCTCGGCGGGGATCGAGATCCGCCGACGTGAAGCGCGCGGCCAGACCTCCGACCAGGCGCGCGCGCAGTTCGAGCCCATCGGCGTGGAACGTCGCGCCCTGTTCAACCCCTGGTTGAACTACGTCTACTTCCTGGTCAGCTCGCTGCTGCCGGCCATGCTGCAGATCTTCATCATGGTGGCCACCGTGCACGCGGTCGGCAGCGAGCTCAAGGACAGCACGAGCCGCCAGTGGCTCGCCGCCGCCGGAGGTAGCGTGACCCGGGCGATGGTCGGCAAGCTGTTGCCCTACGCCGTGACATCCGTGGTCGTCGCGTTGTTCATGCTCTCCTTGATCACCGAGTATATCGGCGCGCCCCTGCAAGGCGACCTGCCCACCCTGGTGCTCGGCACGCTGCTCTTCGTCCTCGCCTGCCAGGGTGTCGGCACGCTGCTGGCGGCCTGCTTCGCGAACCTCCGCCTGGCCACCAGCACGGCGGCGTTCCTGTCCACGCCGGCGTTCGCGTTCGCCGGCCTCACCTTCCCGGCCGCGGCGATGCCGCCGCTGGCCAGCGCCTGGAGCGCCGTCTTGCCGCTGACCCACTACCTGAACATCCTCGTCGACCAGCTGATGCGGGGAGCGCCGGCCGCGACGTCCTTGCCGGCGCTGGCGACCCTGGCGGGATTCGCGATCCTGGCGCCGCTGGTGGCGCTGCCGCGGCTGGCGCGCGTGCTGTCCACCGAACGTTACTGGGGGCGGCGATGAAATCCGTGGTCGGCGTCTGCATCGGGGAATGGCGGCGGATCCTCGCCGACCCCGGCGCCCTGCTGCTGCTGGTGGTGGCGGCCGGCCTCTATGGGCTGTTCTATCCGCAACCGTACCTGCCCGAGGTGCTGGACGAGGTTCCGACGGTGGTCGTGGACCACGACGCCACGCCGCTGTCGCGGCAGCTCGCGCGCATGGCGGACGCCGGCCAGCTGATCCGGGTCACCGCCCGGACGGCCAATCGCCTCGAGGCCGAGGCCATGGTGCGGCGGGGGGACGCTGGCGCCCTGCTCGAGATCCCGCGCGACTTCGAGCGCGACGTCCTGCGGGGCGAGCGGACGACCGTCGCCTGTTTCACCGACGCGGCGTACTTCCTGGTGTACCGGCAGGCCACGTCCGGCCTCGGGGCTGCCATCGGGACGCTGTCCGCCGGGATCGAGATCCGGCGGCTCGAAGCGGCCGGGATGACGCCGGACCAGGCCGCCGACGCCCGGGTTCCGCTGGTGGCCGCCGACCGGCCGCTGTACAATCCGGCCGAAGGCTACGCCAGCTACATCGTCCCCGGCGTGCTCGTGCTGATCCTGCAGCAGACCCTGTTGATCGGCATCGGGCTGCTGGCCGGGACCGCCCGCGAGGACGGCGAGAGGCCGGGTTCGGCCGGGTCCTTCGCGTCCACGCTGGGCCGGATGCTGGCGTACTTCGCGATCTACTTCGTCCACGCCCTGTTCTACTTCGCGGTCCTCTTCCGCGTCTTCCACCTGCCATACCGTGGAGACCTGGGCACCACCCTGGCGTTCACCGTTCCCTTCCTGCTGGCGGCGATCGGCCTGGCGATGATCATCGCCAACCTCTTCCGCAACCGGGAAACCGCCCTGCAGGTCCTGCTCTTCACCTCGCTGCCGGCCCTCTTCCTCTCCGGCTTCGCGTGGCCGATCGAGATGGTGCCGGCGTGGCTGCACCCCCTGGCCGGGCTGATTCCCAGCACGGCCGGCATCGTCGGCTTCCTGCGGGTCAACCAGATGGGCGCCACGCTGGCGCAGGTCGCGCCCGAATGGCGGGCCCTGTGGGTCCTGGCGGGCCTCTACTTCCTGGTGGCCTGGGGGATCCACGCCTGGCGGACGCACCGGGCGCCGCGACGACCCGGGTCGATCCGCGCCGGCGATTGAGGGGCGATCGGCTATCGCACGAGCACCAGACGTTCCTGGAGCACGCGGCCCGCGGTCGCGAGCCGCGCCAGGTACACTCCCGCCGCTGCCGCGCGGCCCGCGTCGTCACGGCCGTCCCAGCGCACGGCCTGCGATCCCGCGGCCAGCGGGACGCGATCGAGCATGGTGCGGATCCTGCGGCCCCTGGCGTCATGCAGATGCAGCGACACCGGCCCGGGCTGGTCGAGCGTGAAGGACAGGGTGGTCGCCGGGTTGAAGGGGTTCGGGTAGGCCCGCAGGCGATCGTCCGCCGCCGGAGCGTCCGCGACGGACGTCGGATCGTCGATCACCGTGAGCGCGACGGGCAGCCGGTACGTGTCGCGGACAGCCTCGTTGGTGCGCAGCTCGAGATGGGCCGTGTAGTCGCCCGGCGCGAGATCGTCGGCGTCGCATACGACCTCGAGGTCGACGGTCCCGCCGGCCGGTACGGCGCCCTCGACCGTGGCGCCGAGCCAGGGCACGTCGTCGGCCAGCATCTGCACGAGCAGATCGCGCCACAGCTCGATCGTGTCGAGGACCTGATCGCCGTCGCGGTCGACGACGTTGGCGCCGTCCATGAACGCGCGGTAGAGGGTGCGGCCGCCGTTGGCCAGGACCATGGCGGGGGTGTCCTGGCCCCTGGGGAGCAGCCGGGCGAGCACCGTGGCGCCCGGCAGGGCGGCGATGCGGTGGCCGTGGGTGACGTAGAAGGTGCCCAGCTCGGTGAAGTCCGGCACGTCGTTGGGCACGGTGAAGAACCGCGGTTCCGCCGGGGTCCACACCACGGGTTCGGGCCCCTCGTAGTTCTCGAGCCACCGGAACCCCAACTCGCTCCACAGCGGGTGCAGAGGCCGGTCGGCGATCTGCCAGGTGCTCATGATCAGGCGTCCGCCGGCGCGCACGTGGGTGAGCAGTTCGTCGTAGACCGCGAGATCGGGCTCGTAGAGGAACGCCAGCTGATGGTCGAAGATGACCGCGTCCCAGGCCTGTTCCTGCAGGGCCGCGCGGAAGACCGGGATGTTGGCGTAGACGGCGGTGTAGGGGATGTCGAGGGAGCGCAGGGCCTGGTCGAGGTCGGTGTCGTAGTTGAAGTCGTCGGGATCGAACTCCGAGTAGACCAGCAGCGCAAGGTCGCGGCCGCCGCGGTCGGACGAGCGGTAGCGCACGGGCTGCATGGTGCGCGGCTCGCGCAGGTTGGCGAGCGTCACGGGATCGCCGGCGAGGGCGAGGTCGGCCGTGCGCGGCGCGGCGCGGGCTGCGACCGGGGCGCCCGGCCGTTCCTGGACGAAGAACTCCAGCGGATGGCCCGCCCCGTTGCGCAGGCTGACGGTCCTCGCGGCCTGCGAACCCGCCGTGAGGGTGACCGCGAGCGCCGCGGGCTGCAGGGTGAGGTCGCCGCCCGCCGACTCGCCCCACAGCAGATCGTCGAGGATGAAGCGCGCTCCGGGCGCGTCGACCACCACCCGGGCGATGCCCGGCGCCTCCACGAGCAGGGGCCGCGTCTCGCGGTCGAGGGCCACGGTGGCGCTCGTCAGGGGCACGCCGGCGGCGTCGAAGGCGGTCATGGTGGCCGGATAGCCGACCTCGATGGCCGCTCCGACGTCGGCCTCGACGAAGTTCACGGGCGCGTCGAAGACGATCGTCTGCGGGCCGCGCGGGATGCCGCCGTCGCTGTAGGCCGCCGCCTCGTTGAAGCCCACGAGGTTGGGCGGCGTCCAGCCGACCACCAGGAAGAACGAGCAGTATGTCAGCACGCCGCCGCCGTCCCGGGCCGCCGGGCCGCCGAAGACCAGGCCGCGGTCGGCGTACTCGCCGCGCAGGGCCACCGTGTCCTGGAAGAGGCAGACCTGCGGCCGGTCGTCGAAGCCGAGGCGAGCGAAGGTGCCGGCATCGCCGTCGGCGCGGGCGATCGCGACGGCGACGAGGGTCAACAGAGCGGACAGGGCGACCTGGCGCATGGCGGCCTCGCGAGGACGGAGATAAGGGGATGGATCTTGTGATCTATCATATCCGCGTCATCCCGGAGCGGCCACAGGAGGCCGCGCGGGTGTCGGGGCAGGGACGTCCTCGCCTCCGGCCTGCGGCAGGACCTGGCCGACGGTCCGGCGGACATCGGGAAGAAACGATTGCATTGAGATGCAATCGTTTGTATATTGCATGACAGTGCAAGTGTTCAAGCGAAAGTGGACGCCATGCCGCGACCCCGGTGCTGCCGATCCCTCGCCCGTTTCCTGGAGCCGGACACCTTCAAGGCCATCGGCGACCCCAGCCGTGCGGCCCTGCTCATCCAGCTGGCCGCGGCCGACGGTCCCCAGACCGTCACCCAGCTGGCGGCCGCGCTGCCCATCGACGTGTCGGTGGTGTCGCGGCACCTGAAGGTGCTGCGCGAGGTCGGCGTGGTGGCCGCCGAGCGCCGGGGCAAGGAGACCCGCCACCGGCTCGATTGCGGCGACCTCGTCCACATGCTTCGCGACCTCGCCGACGCCCTCGAGGCGTGCTGCCCACCGACACTGCAGAACCTGGAGGACCGATCATGACGACCCGCCGACCCGCCGACCCCCAGGCCCTGCGCGACGCCGTCTCGCAAGGCTACGGCAAGATCGCCCGAGCGAGCGGTGGATGCGGTTGCTGCGGCGGCAGCGCGGTCAGCCCGTCCGTGGGCTACACCAGCGCCGACCTGGCCGCCGTGCCGGCTGGGGCCGACCTGGGCCTCGGTTGCGGTGCTCCCGTCGGCTTCGCGCAGCTGCAGCCGGGCGAGACCGTCCTCGACCTGGGCAGCGGCGCGGGCCTCGACGCCTTCCTGGCCGCGCGCGAGGTGGGTCCGGAGGGCAGGGTGATCGGCGTCGACATGACCGAGGCCATGCTGGAGAAGGCGCGTCGTCATGCGGCCGAGGCCGGTCTGGCGAACGTGGAGTTCCGCCAGGGCCTCATCGAGGAGCTGCCGCTGGACGACGCCTCGGTGGACGTCATCCTCTCCAACTGCGTCATCAACCTGTCGCCCGAGAAGGGCCGCGTGTTCCGCGAGGCCGTGCGGGTGCTCAGGCCGGGCGGCCGGATGGTGATCTCCGACATCGTGCTCACCGAGCCGCTGCCGGCCGAACTGGCCCAGCACCTCGCCGCCACCATCGGGTGCGTGGGGGGCGCGGTGGTGCGCGCGGACTACCTGGCCACGGCCCGCGAGGCGGGGTTCGGCCGGGTGGAGATCCTGAAGGAATCGAGCTACGGCGAGGCGCTGGTGGCCGGGTCGCCGCTGGCCGAGGCCATCGAGCGGGACACGGCGTTGACCATGGACGAGGTGGCGCGGCACCTGGGCAAGGTGCTCAGCGTGACGGTGCGGCTCACGCGGTAGGGGCGTGCGGCCGGAGGGTCAACCGCCGCGGTGCACCCCGGCCGCCTCGCCGCCGGTGGCCGTCACGAATTCCTCGTACGAGCCGTCGTAGATCCGCGGCGCCTCGGCCGTCGCGCCGGCCTGGTCGCCCGGCCGCAGCTCCAGCACCCGGTTGCTGAGGCCGCGCAGGAACGTGCGGTCGTGGCTGACGAACAGCATCGTGCCCTCGAACTCGCGGAGCGCGGCCACGAGCATCTCCTTGGTCTCGAGGTCGAGGTGGTTGGTGGGCTCGTCGAGCACGAGGAAGTTCGGCGGGTCGAAGAGCATCTGCGCCAGCACCAGGCGCGAACGCTCGCCGCCCGACAGCACGCGGATGGGCTTGTCGACGTCGTCGCCCTGGAACTGGAAGGCGCCCAGGAGGCTGCGCAGAACGCCCTGGCCGGTGGTGGGGAAGGCCTGCTGCAGCTGCTCGAAGACCGTGCTCCGGGCATCGAGCTGCTCCAGGGATTGCTGGGCGAAGTAGCCCACCTTGAGCGAGGCGCCCAGCCGCACGGTGCCCGCGTCGGGCTGGATGGCCCCGGCCACGAGCTTGAGCAGGGTCGACTTGCCGGCGCCGTTGCGGCCCATGACGCACCAGCGCTCGGTGCGGCGGATCATCAGGTCGAAGCCGTCGTAGATGACGCGCGGGCCGTAGGCCTTGCTCAGGCCGGCGAGCTCGACGACGTCCTCGCCCGAGCGCGGCGGCTGGCGGAACTGGAACTCCACCACCTTGCGCCGCCGCGGGGGTTCGACGCGGTCGATCTTCTCGAGCTTCTTCACGCGGCTCTGCACCTGCGCCGCCTTGGCCGCCTGGGCCTGGAAGCGCTCGATGAAGCGGCTCTCCTTGGCCAGCATGGCCTGCTGGCGGGCGTACGCCGCCTCCTGGTTGGCGGCCACGATGGCGCGCTGGCGCACGAAGCTGTCGTAGTCGCCGGTGTAGCTGACGAACTCGCCGGCGTCGATGTCGATCACCCGGCTGACGACGCGGTTCATGAAGTCCTTGTCGTGGCAGGTCAGGAGCACCGCGCCGGGGTAGCCGCGGATGAACTGCTCGAGCCAGAGGATGGACTCGATGTCGAGGTGGTTGGTGGGCTCGTCCATCAACAGGACGTCGGGCCGGCCGAGCAGGACGCGGGCCATGCCGACGCGGATCTTCCAGCCGCCCGACAAGGCGCCCACGTCTCCGTCGATCTGGTCGGGCTCGAAGCCCAGCCCCTGCAGGATCTCGCGGGCTCGCGCCTCCAGCTCGTAGCCGCCGTGCGACTGGTAGCGGTCCTGGACCACGGCGTAGCGCGCGAGGATGCCTTCCAGCTCGTCGGCCCGCTCGGGGTCGGCGAGGGCGTGCTCGAGGTCGGCCAGCTCGTGGTGCAGGTCGCCGAGATCGCCCGAACCGGCGATGGCCTCGTCGAGCACCGAGCGGCCCGCCATCTCGCCGATGTCCTGGCGGAAGTAGCCGATGGTGATGCGCCGGGGAACGGTGACCGACCCCTCGTCGGGCTCCTCCTCGCCGGTGATGAGGCGGAAGAGGGTGGTCTTGCCGGCGCCGTTGGGGCCCACGAGGCCCACCTTCTCGCCGGGGTTGAGCTGGCAGGAGGTCTCCACGAAGAGGATCTGGCGGCCGTAGCGCTTGGAGATGTCGGTGAGCGTGATCATGGTGCCGTACCGCCGTCGCTACGGGCGCTTGCGCTTGCCGTGGAAGCCCACCTTCGAGCCCGGCCGCGGACCGCCGCCGCGCTTGGGCCGGAAGCCCGGCTTGAGCTCCGGAGCCGGGGGCGCCTCGCCGTTGAACCGTTCGATCTGCAGGGGCATCCCGAACACGCGCACTGCTGCAGGCGCTTGAGGACGTGGTCGGGCATGCCGCTCGGCAGGTCGACGAGGCTGAACTCGGGGTGGATGTCGATGCGCCCGATGGCGCGGCCCTGGATGCCGACCTCGTTGGCGATGGCGCCCACGAGGTTGCCGGGCTGGATGTTGTGGGAGCTGCCCATGGAGACGCGGTAGCGCTCGAAGCCGGTCTCCAGCGGCGACGACCGCCGCGGCGCCCGCTGGTTGCGTGCGTGGCGCGGGCCGGAGCCCGGGCGGGGCTCGTCGGCGTTCCAGCGCACCTCCGGCAGGTTCTCCAGCAGGAGCGGCGCCTCGCCTTGTACGAGGCTCGCCAGGGCGGCCGCGGCTTCGAGCAGGGGCACGTCGTGCTCGGCGCAGTAGCGGTCGATGATGTCGGCGAACAGGCCGAGGTCCGGGGCGTACTTGCGGGCCGTCGTGATGCGCTCCTGGAAGCCGGCGATCCGCCGGGCGTTGATCGCGTCCACGTCCGGCGGCGCCATGCGCTCGATGCGCTGCTTGGTGGCGTGCTCGATGGCCCTGAGAGTGCGACGCTGCTCGGCCGTCACCAGCAGGATGGCCTCGCCCTCGCGGCCGGCGCGGCCGGTGCGCCCGATGCGGTGCACGTAGGCCTCGGGGTCGTAGGGGATGTCGAAGTTGATGACGTGGCTGAGGCGATCGATATCGAGGCCGCGGGCGGCCACGTCGGTGGCCACGAGCACGTCGAGCTTGCCCTTGCGCAGGCGGCCGACGGTGCGCTCGCGCGCGCTCTGCTCCATGTCGCCGTTGAGGGCGGCGGCCTTGAAGCCGCGGGCCACGAGCTGCTCGGCGACCTCGGTGGTCTGCACCTTGGTGCGCGTGAACACGATCACCCCGTCGGTGGGCTCGCCCTCGAGGACGCGCGCGAGGGCGTCCACCTTGCGGGCCTCGTCCACGAGCACGTAGCGCTGGCGGGTGGCCTCGACGGTGGATGTGCGGCTGTGGATGGTGACCTCGGCCGGCTCGTCGAGGTAGGTGCGCGCGATCTTGCGCACGGCCGGTGGCATGGTGGCCGAGAAGAGGGCCACCTGACGCTCGGGCGGGGTCTGCTCGAGGATCCACTCCACGTCCTCGACGAAGCCCATGCGCAGCATCTCGTCGGCCTCGTCGAGCACCACGGTGGTGATGTCGTCGAGGATCAGCGAACCCTTGCGGATGTGGTCCATCACGCGTCCGGGCGTGCCGACGGCGACGTGGACGCCGCGGTTGAGGCTGCGGAACTGCGGCGTGTAGTCGGTGCCGCCGTAGATGGCCAGAACCTTGAAGCCCTGCATGCGGGCGGCGTACTGCTCGAAGGCGCGGGCCACCTGCAGGGCCAACTCGCGCGTGGGCACCAGCACCAGGGCCTGGGGGTTCTTCAGCTCGGGGTCGAGCAGGGTGAGGATGGGCAGGGCGAACGCGCCGGTCTTGCCGGTGCCGGTCTGAGCCTGGCCCACCACGTCGCGGCCGTCGATGAGGTGCTCGATGAGACCGGCCTGGATGGGGGTCGGCTGCTCGTGGCCCAGGTCCTGGAGGGTCAGGAGCACGGGCTCGCTGAGCGGCAGATCATGGAAGCCCAGGGAGCTGTCGGTGGGCTGGTCGGTCATGGCCTCTTCTCCGCGCATGGGGACTGGTCGCTGGTCCCGGATCACGGGAGGCAGGCAGCCGGGTCTGGGGTCTGGATCGGGAAACGGCTGGATTCGTGGATGGTGGCCGCAAGATAGGTCGCCGGGGGCGGGTTGACAAGTCGCCGGGGCGCCGTTCGAGCCCCGAGCAGGGTGGGCCGAAGGTGTCGCCGTCCTCCAGGCCCCCGGTGCGGTAGCCCTTCGTGAACCAGCGGGCCCGCTGTTCGGAGAGTCCCGTGGGTGAAGGAATCGGGCCTCACCCGGCCGCCGGTCCGGCGTTGCGGCGCATGGTCGCCGATCGCCTCGGCGCAGGGCAGCGCCTCCCGGATGTCGCCCAGGCCGGCGCTCCCGGCCCTGCCGGACACGCGCTGGCCGCGGCGGTCGTCGACGTGGGTGCTCGGGCGACGGCCTTGCCGCTTCATGACGGGGCGGGTCTCCGATCCTGGACGACGAAGACGGCGGAGGGCCCGGCGGCGTTCATGCCGCGGGCCCCCCGGCAGGCTGCTAGGTCAGGGTCTTGAGCTTACCCATCATGGAATCGATGGCGGGCTTCAGGGTGTCGCTGATTCCACCCTCCATGGCGGACACCTTGGCCACGGCGGCCTCGAGCGCGGGCATGGCGCCCTTGACCAGACCGGAGAGGCTCTGCTTGCTCTCGGCCGAGAGGTCGGCGGCCTTGGCCACCAGCTCGCCGAGGGTCGTGTCGAGGTCGGTGAGCTTGGGCAGGGCAGCCTTGGCCGACTCCAGGTCGGTGATGCCGCTGAACATCCTGGTGGCCTCACCCATCAGGTTGGTGAGGTCCTTGCCGACGGACAGGCCGGCGGTGTCGAGGGCCTTCTCGGCCTTGCCGCAGGCGCCCAGGAGGGCCAGCGACAGGATCAGCACGAGGAGGGCCAGAGGGCGACGGTGGGACATGATGGTCTCCTTGAATGGACGTCCGTCGTGGACGGTCGTCCGGGCTTCGGCCCGGTGGGTTCCCGGAGCGCGGTGCGCGCTGTTCCCCTCGGGGCTCGGCGGCAGGGCCTCCTGCGCCGCCGCGAACACGCTAGGTCGTTCGGGAGCGCGGCGCAACCGCGACCGCGCGCGGTGGGCGGGTGGTCGTCCGCCGGAAACGGCCGTACCATCGGCGAAACGAGCATGAGCAGCGGAGTCGCGGATCCGGGGGCGTCGCCGGGCTCGGTTCCAACACGGCTGGATCCAGCAGGGAGTGTCGACATGGGTCTGTTCGATTTCGTGAAGGACGCCGGCGAGACGATCCTGAAGCGGGGCGACGACGCGGCGGAGACCGATCGGCTCCGCGGCGAGTCCATCAAGGGCCACATCATCGGCCTCGGGCTCGCGGTGCGTGACCTCTCGGTCACGTACGACGACGGCCTGGCCACCGTCACCGGCGTGGTCAGCTCCGCGGCCGACGAGCAGAAGATCCTCGTGGCCGTCGGCAACATCTACGGCGTGGCGCGGGTGGACGACCGGGTCACGGTCGAGGCTCCGGCGGCGCACGCTGCGCCCGAGCCGGCGGCGACCCTGTACACGGTGAAGTCGGGCGACACGCTCGGCGGCATCGCCAAGGCCCACTACGGCAACGCCGGGAAGTATCCGGTGATCTTCGAGGCCAACAAGCCCATGCTGAAGGACCCCAACAAGATCTATCCGGGGCAGGTGTTGCGGATCCCGCCGCTGGGCTAGCCGAAGAACAGATAGCTGACCAGCACGGCGGCCACGATCCCCGCCGCGTCGGCCGCCAGGCCGCAGGCCACCGCGTGCCGGGTGCGGCGGATCTTCACCGCGCCGAAGTACACGGCCAGGACGTAGAACGTGGTCTCCGTCGAGCCCTGCACCACCGACGCCAGGCGGCCGGCGAAGCTGTCGGCGCCGTGGGTGGTCATGGTCTCGATGAGCATGCCGCGCGCGCCGCTGCCCGAAAGCGGCTTCATCAGCGCCGTCGGCAGGCCGTCCACCCAGCGGGTGTCCAGGCCGGCCGAGCCGACGGCGCCGCGTACGCCATCGAGCAGCAGATCCAGGGCGCCGCTCTCGCGCAGCACTCCGATCGCCACCAGCATGGCCACCAGGTAGGGGATGATGCCGACGGCCGTGGTGAAGCCGTCCTTGGCGCCATCGACGAAGGCCTCGTAGAGGTTCACCCGCCGGCGTGCAGCCAGGCCGAAGAAGCCGATGATCACCCCGAAGATGAGCAGGTTGGCCAGCAGCGCCGACTGCTGCTCCATCGCTTCCTGGGGCAGGTGCGAGAAGTAGACGACCGCGCCGGCGATCACCGCCGTCAGGCCGCCCAGATACGCCAGGACCACGGGTTGCCAGAGGCGCAGCTTCTGCACCGCCGCGGTCACCAGCAGGCCCACCAGCGTCGAGCAGAAGGTGGCGATGAGGACGGGCAGGAAGATGTCGGTGGGGTCGGCGGCGCCGAGCTGGGCGCGGTAGGTGAAGATCGTCACCGGCAGGACCGTCACGGCCGAGGTGTTGATCACCAGGAAGAGGATCTGGTCGTCGCTCGCGGTGTCCTCGCTGGGGTTCAGGGTCTGCAGCTCCTGCATGGCCTTCAGGCCCAGGGGCGTGGCGGCGTTGTCGAGGCCGAGCATGTTGGCGGCCATGTTCATGACGATCGCGCCCTCGGCCGGGTGGCCGGCGGGCACGCCGGGGAACAGGCGCCGGAACAGGGGGCTGAAGGCGCGGGCCAGCAGGCCGACGGCGCCGCCGCGCTCGCCCACCCGCATGATGCCCAGCCACAGCGCCATGACGCCCGTCAGGCCCAGCGCGATCTCGAAGCCCACCCTGGCCATGTCGAAGAGGCTGGCCACCAGGCGCTGCCAGACGGTGGCGTCGCCGACCACGAGCCACTGCACGAGGGCGGCGGCCGCGGCGACGAAGAAGAAACCGGTCCAGAGTCGGTTGAGCACGGCGGTCCTGCTTTCGGGTTCGGGACCCGAGGTTACGGGACCGCCGGCGGGCTGTCATGTGGATTGTCCTTGCGGCGGGGACCGTCCGCGCTAGAGTCTGCGGCATGGACTCCAGCCTCGAGGCCCGCCGTTGCTGCAAGGCATGAAACATCGTCACGCCATCGCCCGCGCCCTCATCCTGGTGGTCGCCGGCCTGTGCGGTCTGACCGCCCTGGTCACCGAGCATGGGCTGCGCACGCCCGTCCTGGCGACGCGGGTGCTGGATGCCGTCGCGGTGGTTGGCTTCCTGGTGGAGCTCGGCCTGGCCTGGCGCTGGCGGTCGGGGACACGCTCGTTCCTGCGCGCCCGCTGGCTGTCGCTGGTGCTGACGGTGCTGCTGGTGGTGCAGGTCGTGCTCGTCTTCGCCATGGGTTCGCGCCTGCTCGCGCACGGCGGCAGCTGGTGGCGGCCGACGTCGCTCACGCAGATGTACCTGGTGGTGGCGCAGTTCTACGTCGTGGGCGTTCTGTTCGCGCACCTGCCCCGCCTGCATCGGCGCTTCGCGCAGCTGCGGATGCGGCCAGGCGTGGCGTTCGTGCTCGTGTTCGCGGTCGTCATCCTGGTGGGAGCCTCGATGCTGCTGCTGCCGCGGGCCACCCCTGACGACGTGGACCTCAGCCCGCTCGACGCCCTCTTCACCGCCACCAGCGCGGTCTGCGTCACCGGCCTCATCGTCCGCGACACGGCCACGGAGTTCACCCGGTTCGGCCAGGTGCTGATCCTGGTGCTGATCCAGCTCGGCGGCCTGGGCATCATGTCGCTGTCGGCCACCATGGTGCTGATGCTCGGCCGGGGGATCAGCCTGCGCGAGAGCCAGTTCATGCGCGAGGTCTTCCAGGTGCCGGTCCTCGACGGCGTCAGCTCGGTCCTGCGGTTCATCGTCCTGTGGACCCTGGCCAGCGAGGCCGCCGGCGCGATCCTCCTCTACGACCAGCTCGACGTGCTCATCCGCGATCCCGGCGAGCGGCTCTTCACCGCCATCTTCCACGCCGTGTCGGCCTTCTGCAACGCGGGCTTCAGCACCTACAGCGATTCGCTGATGAGCTGGTCGGCCACCGGCGGCGCCCTGTGGACGGTCGCCCTGCTGCTCGTGACCGGCGGCCTCGGCTTCACGGTCATGCTGGAGCTGCTGCGCCGGCTGCGCGCGTTCGGCCAGGGCACCGCGCGTTCGCAGCAGCCGCGGCTGGGCCTGCAGACCCGCGTGGTGACGGCCTGGACGGCGGGGTTGCTGGTCGCCGGTGCGGCCGGCCTGGCGCTGCTGGAATGGAACGGCGCCCTGGCAGGATTGCCCTGGCCGCGAAGGCTGGCGCAGGCGTTGTTCCAGTCGGCCACCTGCCGGACCGCCGGGTTCAACAGCCTGGACCTCAACCTCCTCGGTCCGGCATCGCTGTTCCTGATGGTGGTGCTCATGTTCATCGGCGCCGGCTCGGGCTCGACCGCCGGCGGCGTGAAGATCAACACCGTGGCGGTGATCACCAGCGAGATCCGCGCGATCGCGGCCGGCCGCCGTCAGCTGCGGCTGCGCAACCGGGAGATCGACGAGGTCACCGCCCGCCGCGCCACCGTCGTGCTCACCGTCAGCGCCATGGTGGGCGCCCTGGGCATCTTCGCCCTCCTGATCCTCGAGCCGTTGCCGCCGTTGTCGCTGGTGTTCGAGGCCGTCTCGGCCCTGGGCACCGTCGGCCTCAGCCTGGGGGTGACGCCCCAGCTGTCGGTGGGCGGCAAGCTCGTGATCATCGTGCTCATGTTCGTCGGCCGGCTGGGCGTGCTCACGTTGGCCTACGCCCTGGCCCGGCAGGCGCGCGAAGACAGCGTGCGCATGCCCAACGGCCGGCTCATGATCGGCTGAGCGGCGCCGTCGCCGCACCAACCCGGAGGACCACTCGTGACCAAGGTCGTCGTCATCGGACTCGGACACTTCGGCATGACCTGCGCCGCACGCCTGTACGACCAGGGCGCCGAGGTGCTGGCCATCGACCGCAACCGCAACCTCGTCAACGAGGTGAGCGACAAGGTCACCGCCGCCATCGCCTGCGACGCGACCGTGCGCGCCAACCTCGAGGCCTACGACGTCGGCAGCATGGACACTGCGATCGTGGCCATGGGCAACAGCTTCGAGGCGTCGGTGCTGGTGACGCTCCTGCTCCGGGAGCTGGGGGTGCCGCGGGTGGTGGCCAAGGCGATCAACGCCATGCAGCAGAGGGTGCTGACCGAGCTCGGGGCGGCGCAGGTGGTGATCCCCGAGGAGGAGATGGGCCGACGCGTGGCCGACCACATCGTCAGCGAGAGCATCGTCGATTTCGTGGAGCTGCCCGAGGGCTACAGCCTGCGTCGGATGTCCGTGCCGCGGGAGTGGGTGGGCCAGACCCTCGGCGGCCTGAGCCTGTTGCAACGCGCGCGGGTGATGATCGTGCAGATCGTGCGGCCGCCGCTCCTGGAGAACGGCGAGCTGGGCGATCCGCGCGATCCCCACGCCGAGCGGCTGCCGCTGCCGGCGGGCGACGTCACGCTGCAGGCCGGCGATCTGCTCGATCTCGTGGCCACCGACGAGGTGCTCGAAGGCTTGCAGGATTGATCGGTTCTGCCTCGGAAAGTGTGCTTCGCGGGTGACTCGCCTCATCGATCACACCGAAGGCAAAAAAACAAGCCAGATCGCGGTCTGCTGGCGCCATCATTTCTCGTTAGTGTCCGAAAGCACACTTTCCGAGGCAGAACCGACTGATCGACGACCTTGACCCTGGTCAAGGCGTCGGGCCCCAGCGCGGATGGATATTGTCGTCATTATCTCGACGACCCTCCCTCCGACCCGTGGGGTGTTGCCATGAGCGAACTGATCGGCGACCGCCAGCAGCGCATGGACCTGCTCAAGCACCTGATCCTCGAGCTGCACCGGGGGCAGGCTCCCGACGCCGTGCGGCCGCGCCTGGTCCAGCTCCTGGGCAAGGTCCCGTACGACGAGGTCGTCCAGGTGGAGCAGCAGCTGATCGACGAGGGGCTGCCCCACGAGGACGTGCTGCGTCTCTGCGACCTGCACAAGCAGGCGCTCGACGGGGTCATCGACCTGGCGGTCGCGCCGGCCGCCCCGCCCGGTCATCCCGCCCACACCTTCGCCCAGGAGAACCACGCGCTGGCCTGGGAGCTCAAGGAGCTCGCCCAGGCGTTCCGCCAGGTGGAGACGCTCGCCGCCGACGCCGATCCGGCCGACGCGCTCGCGAGCATCCGCCTGCGGTTCAACAACCTGATGGACGTGGAGAAGCACTACCTCCGCAAGGAGAACCTGCTGTTCCCCTGCCTGGAGAAGCGCGGCATCACCGGCCCGCCGACCGTCATGTGGGGCAAGCACGACGAGACCCGCGCGCTGCTCGCCACGGCCCAGGCGGCCCTCGCCGAGGTGGCGGCCGCGCCGACGCTCGACGATCTCCGCGACCTTCTCGAACCGGTACTGCGTCCGGCGGCGGCGGCCGTCGACGGCATGATCGTCAAGGAGACCGAGATCCTGCTGCCCATGTGCCTGGACACCCTGGACGCTGCCGACTGGGCGGCGATCATGCAGGGCACCGAGGACTACGGCTACTGCCTCTACGCCCCCGAGGTGGCGTGGTGGCCCGAAGGCATGGAACGGGCGCCCGTGTCCGTCCACGCCGATGGCGTCGTCCGGCTCTCGACCGGCGTCTTCAACGTCGCCCAGCTCGAGGCGGTGCTCGGCACCATCCCCTTCGACATCACCTTCGTTGACCACGACGACAAGGTGCGCTTCTTCAGCCACGGCCGCGAGCGCATCTTCGCCCGGTCGAAGGCGATCCTGGGCCGCGACGTGAAGCACTGCCACCCGCCCAAGAGCGTGGACACCGTGCAGCGCATCCTCGCCGACTTCCGCGCCGGCCGGCAGGAGCACGCCCGGTTCTGGATCCAGATGGATGGCAAGTTCATCTCCATCGAGTACTTCGCGCTACGCGGGCCGGACCGGGCCTACCTCGGCACCCTCGAGGTGAGCCAGGACCTGACGGCCAAGCGGGCCCTCACCGGCCAGCAGCGCCTCCTGGCGTACGACGCGCCGGAGGGGGCGTCGTCGTGAGCGCCCGCCCGGACATTACGCCGGAGCTGACGGTGACGCGCCTGCTGGAGCACTATCCGGCGCTGGAGGAGGTCCTGGTGGGTCTGGCGCCGGCGTTCGCCAAGCTGCGCAATCCGGTCCTGCGTCGGACGGTGGCGCGCGTGACGTCGCTGCGGCAGGCGGCGGTGGTCGGCGGAGTGCCGCTGGCCACGCTGGTCACCACGTTGCGCGACGCGGCGGGCCTGGCCGGACCCGGCGCACCGATCGCCCGGGGCGAGGAGGCCGCCCACGGGGCGGCAAGCCGGCCGCCGTGGGTGACGGAGTTCGCCTGCGCCGGGGTCGACGACGCGCGTGCCGACATCGAGGCCGGCCGCATGCCCCTGCCGCGGATCCTGGCGGCCTTGGCAGCACTGGCTCCCGGGACCCTCTACGAGGTGGTGACGCCGTTCCCGCCGGCGCCCCTCCTGAGCCGTCTCGCGGAGGCCGGCTATCGGGTCCACTGCGAGCAGCGGGCGCCGGGCGAGGTGGTGACATCCTGCACATTGGCGGGCTGAACGGTCGCGAGTCTGCTATCATCACGGGGATGTTTCCGGCGCCCGATGCGTGCCGGGCCGTTGGCAGCAAGGCAGGACTCATGCGACGACCCCACACCGCGCTGCGACATCTGTGCCGGCTGATGACCTTCGGCTGGCTCTGTCTGGCCTCCCTGGCGACGGCCACGACGGCGATCATGCCGCTGGGCGACTCCATCACGTCGGGCCACGGCGGTTACGCCTCGTACCGGTATCCGCTCTGGTTCGACCTGCTCGCACAGGGCCATGACGTCGAGTTCGTCGGTCGGCTCGACACGGTCCATGGCGGACCGCCGAATCCCGAGGTCTACCCCGACTACGACACCGGTTTCGACCGCGATCACGAGGGCTACTGGGGCTGGCGCACCGACGAGATCCTGACCGTCGCCGCCGGGGCTGCGGCCGCCGGCGCGCCCGACATCGTGCTCATCCACCTCGGCACCAACGACATCGGCCAGCGCGGCGAGGTCGGCCTGGCCGCCGTCGGCGACAACCTCCGGTACATCATCGCGCTCCTGCGGGTCTTCCGGCCGGAGGTGACGATCCTCCTGGCGCAGGTCATCCCCATCGGGCCGGGAACCCATTACGCGTTCTTCGCGCACCTCGTCGAGCCCATGAACGCGATCATCGCCGCCGTCGCGGAGGAAGAGTCCACCCCGGAATCGCCCGTCCTGCTCGTCGACCAGCACAGCGGCTTCGACCTCGCCACCATGATGCAGCCCGACGGCATCCACCCCAACGCCCTCGGCGAGGCTCGACTGGCCGCGGTCTGGCAGGCGGCGCTCGCACCGGTGCTGCCGCCGACCGAGGTCGCCGCGCCGGTGCCGTCGGCGCAGCTGGCGCTGGCGGCGTGGCCGAACCCGTTCAATCCGCTGACCACCATCAGCTTCGCGGTCGCCGCACCCGCGCCGGTAAGCGTGCAGGTGCTGGATGGACGGGGTCGGCTGCTGCGGACACTGCTGTCCGGCGCCGCCCGTGATGCGGGCCGGCACCAGGTCGTCTGGGACGGGCGGAGCGAGGC
The DNA here is from genome assembly GCA_041390065.1 of Candidatus Krumholzibacteriia bacterium. GTDB lineage: Bacteria > Krumholzibacteriota > Krumholzibacteriia > LZORAL124-64-63 > LZORAL124-64-63 > Glo-17. Next base: position 400,509 of record JAWKQQ010000005.1, on the reverse strand, counting down.
GGGCCGGGCGATGGCCTCGGGCGTTTACCTGGTGCGGGTGGGGGTCGGCGAGGCCGAGGCCGTCCAGCCGGTGACCCTGATCCGTTGAAGGGACAAGAGCCGCCGTTGCCGGTCGGGCTTCCCAAGCCTCGGGTTCTGCCTCGGAAAGTGTGCTTTTATCCGGTATCGGAATTCACTGGCGAGAATGCGTCAAATCTGAGCAGTTTTTTTGAGTGGTCGCGCGGTCGCCGGTCCGTATCAGGCACGAAGCACATTTTTCGAGGCAGAACCTAAACCCCGACGTGGCCGCGAACGTCTCAATGGCGTACCCACGACCCCCCGTCATCCCGGCCCCGGAGGTTCCCCATGGCCCGCAAGCTCACCCTCCTCCTCATGATCCTGACCCTGGCCGCCGCTGCCTCGGCCCACCGCTTCGACCGCGGCACCAAGGGCAACGGCGACCTGACCACCCGGACCTACGACCTCGACGACTGCCACGCCATCGAGCTCGAGTGCGGCCTGGACATCGCCATCACCTTCGGCAACAAGCAGCAGGTGTCCCTGACGATGGACGAGAACCTCGTCGAGCAGTACGAGTTCGAGGTGCACGGCGGCACCTTGAACGTGGCGGCGGACAAGAACCCGCGGCCGAGTCGCGGCGCCCGTCTCGAGCTGACCCTGCGCAAGCTCGACCATGTCCTGATCGGCGGCGCCGGCGACATCACCATCGACAAGTTCGACGGCGACGAGCTGACCCTCGTGATCAACGGCGCCGGCGACATCGAGGCCGACGGCAAGGTCGAACGGCTGGTGGTCGAGGTCGGCGGCGCCGGCGACGTCGACCTCCGCGAACTCGCGGCCGAGCACGCCGAGGTCACCGTCAACGGCGCCGGCGACGTCAAGGTGAACGCCAGCAAGTCGTGCGACGTGACCATCAACGGCGTGGGCGACGTCGACGTCTACGGCAAGCCCGAGGAGTTCCACAAGAGCGTCAACGGGATCGGGGACGTGGACCGCAAGTAGCGCCGGCGTTGGTGCGCGGCCCCTGGACGGAGCGCGTTCCGGGGCCGCGCGCTCAGCCGGCCGGCAGGACGACGAGCGCGAACAGGACCACCATCGCCAGGTCGGCCGCGAGATGGGCGAGGTACGTGTCCCGCCACCCGCCCTGATGCATCGCGACCGCGGACCAGACCAGACCCGCGGCGGCGATCAGCACCGCGCGCAGGGCCGCGATCGGCAACGGGAACAGCCAGGCCAGCAGCACCAGGTGGTAGATCCCGAACCCCAGGGTGGCCAGGGCGAGCCCCGCGCGCCGCCCGAACGCCGCGCAGCAGCGAGGCGTCGCCTGACCGCGCCACCACCATTCCTCCACCAGGGGATTGAGGATCAGGAACACGACGCCCGCCATGAGCGGCAGCTCGAGGTCGACGCCGAGCGCGGCCACCCGCTCGCGGTACGCGGGCACGCTGCCCAGGTAGGGCCGCACCGCCAGGTGCCCGGCCAGCAGCGCCGGTCCGAACAGGAGCGGCAGCCAGAGCCAGGCCCGACGCCAGCGCCGCGTACCGCGGGGTCCGAACGCCAACCCGTCCGCTCCGCCCGTCAGCGGCCGCGCCCCGAGCAGCAGCCACGGCGCGAGCACGCATCCCCCGCCGAGGTAGACCCAGAAGGTGGTCGGCAGGTGTCCGGACGTGGCCAGGACCGCCGCGGTCAGCATGGTCGGCAGGGCGATGGCCAGCAGGAGCCGCGCGCGGGAGGGACGGGTGTCTCGGTGGACCTGCACGGTGACCTCCGCCCTCGTCGGCCGGATGCCCGGGAGCCCAAACCGACGGCGACGAATTCCGGGGTGGCGACCTCGGGCGGCCGTCGTTGCGGATCCACCCATGATATGACGTTTCCATCTATTTTTCGATCGTCCTTCACCTCGATCCCCATATCTGAGATAATCGCCCCTTCGTCGTCGGCCTTGTCGTGAACCAGGAGCGATCCCATGCCTGCCAGCCCCACCCGCCCCTTGCGCCTCGTCACCCTCGCCTTGGTCTGCCTCCTGCTGGCGAGCCCGCTCCTGGCCACCGAGGACCAGTCCTGCTCCCTCGATCCGGTGCAGATGATGCTCCGCGAGTCCGTCGGCCAGCTCGTCCTGCGCGACGCCGGCCGCGTGTTCGGCGTCGACTCGCCGCAGTACTGCATCACCAGCCGGTCCCTCGCCGCGTGCATCCATCCCGACACGCCGCCCGAGCGCGTCGACGAGATCCTGCGCAGCCTGCCCACGTGGATCGACGACGACCGCTACAACCTCGGCCAGCGCTGGAGCGCCACCGCGATCGACGGCAGCACCGGCGGCAACGGCCAGCCCATCCACCTGACCTACAGCTTCGTCGACGACGGCGTCTACATTCCCGGCGGCTCGGGCGAGGCTGGCTCGGCGAGCCGGCTCTACGCCACCATGAACGGCTACTTCGGCAACGAGGCGGTCTGGAAGGCGATCTTCGCCGGCATGTTCAACGACTGGGGCAAGCACATCGGGATCACCTACGAGGAGGTGGCGGATGACGGCGCGACCTTCCCGACGTCGGCCGGCGTCCTGGGCGAACGCGGCGACGTCCGCATCTCCGGACACCCGATCGACGGCGTGTACGGCATCCTCGCCTACAACTACTTCCCCAACGGTGGCGACATGGTCCTCGACACCGCGGAGTATTGGAACTCGGCCAACAACAACTACATCTACCTGCGCAACGTCGTCCGGCACGAGCACGGCCACGGCATCGGCCTGCAGCACGTGCTGCCCGAGAACTGCTCCAAGCTCATGGAGGCGTACGCCTGCACCAACTTCGACGGCCCCCAGGACGACGACATCCGCGGCGGCATGCGCTACTACGGCGACACCCTCGAGCTCAACAACAACGCCGGTGCGGCCACCGACCTCGGCACGCTCGACGGCGTCTTCAGCCTGGAGTGGCCCGCGTCGTTGACGACGTCGGTCGACTACGACTTCTACCGCTTCACCACCGCCGGCCCCGCGCGGCTCGACGTGACCGTCGACCCCGTCGGTTTCCGGTACGATCTCGAGGGCGTCCTGGTCCAGACCGACGAGATCATGGACCTCGCCTTCCGCGTGCTCGGCGGCGTCAACGGTGCGGACGTCCTGGCCACCGTCAACGACGTCGGCCTGGGCCAGGCCGAGGTGCTGAACGACTTCCTGCTGCCCGCGGCCGGCGACTACTGGGTCTTCATCTACCGCGCGGCCGGCACGCCCGACGTGCAGCGCTACGACCTGACGCTCGCCGTCGAGCCCACCGGCATCACCGCCGCGGACGACGGGCCGGTGGCCGTGCGCAGCGGTCTCAGCCTCTTCCCCAACCCCTTCAATCCCCGCACGACGGCGCGTTTCCAGGTCGCGGCCGCCGGACCGGTGAGCCTCGAGGTCTTCGACGTGGCCGGCAAGCTGGTGCGCCGACTCGACGGCCAGGCCGCCGGCGCGGGCTGGATGGAGATGAGCTGGGACGGGCGCAACGGTGCGGGCGGGGCCGCGCCCAGCGGCAACTACCTGCTCCGCGTGCGCACGGCCGAGACGGTCCTGCGCGCGCGCGCCATGCTGCTGGAGTAGGACGCGGCGGCGCGAGAGACCGGGCGGCCGGCGATCGCTGGGATCGCCGGCCGCCCGTGCGTTCGGGGGCCCGACCGTGCTACCTTGGCCGGACAGGAGGATTCCGATGACCCCGCTCTGGCACGGCACCCTGCGCAAGATGCGCGTCCAGCCCGACGCCGATGGCCTGGCCACCTACGCCCTGGCCGACGGCTTCTGGGACCCCGCCGCTCGCACGCCCGACCACCCGCTGGCGGTGCACCTCGGTCGCGAGCTCCATCTCGAGTTCACCGGCCGCATCACCTGCGTCTACTGCGGCCGCGAGGGCAAGAAGAGCTTCGGCGAGGGCTTCTGCTACCCCTGCTTCCAGGCCCGTGCCGAGGCCGACCGGTGCATCGTGCGGCCCGAGCTCTGCCACTACTTCGACCATGCCGACCCCTGCCGCGACGACGCCTTCGCCCGCAGCCACTGCTTCCAGCCCCACGTGCTCTACGTGTCGCTCACCTCGGGCCTCAAGGTGGGCATCACCCGCCGCGCGAATCTGCCCACCCGCTGGCTCGACCAGGGCGCCACGGCGGCCGTGCCCCTGGCCGAGCTGCCCGACCGTCGCACCGTCGGCCTGCTGGAGGCCCACCTGCGTGACGAGGCCGGCCTGGCCGACCGCACCCACTGGACCCGCCTGCTGAAGTTCGCCGAGGGCGAGGGCGACCTGCCCGTTCACGCCGACATGGTGGCGGCGCTGCTCCAGGCCCACGGCGTCGAGCTGTTGCCGGACCGCGAGCGTAGGGTCCGCCGCTTCCGCTACCCGGTGCTGCGGTACCCCGAGAAGGTCAGGAGCTTCAATCTGGACAAGGAGCCGTGCGTCGGCGGTGTCCTGCAGGGCATCAAGGGGCAGTACCTGATCTTCGCCGACGGGGTCGTCAACCTGCGCAAGTACACCGGCTACGAGGCCACCGTCACGGCCGGCTCTGCCGCCTCCGATCGCTGACAGCGCCTGCCGGCGCGTCGCCCCCGGGTGACGCGCCGCACCCGGCGTGCGCCGCGGAGCCGGTCGCCCAGGCGTCCCGGGGGCCCTCCCGAGCCCCGGGCCTCATCCTTGCGGCAGCCGCGCCAGGGACCACGGACGGTCCGCGTCACCCGCGAAAGGAGACCACCATGGACGAGACCCGCACCTCCGACCACCTGCGCCGCCTGGGCATCGAGGACGTCAAGGAGCGCCTGGAGCTGAGCACGCTGTCGCCCGCCGCCAGCGCGTTCGAGAGCCCGGACATCGACACCTGCTGCTGCTGCAAGGTGAACGATCCGATCCGGCCCGAGGAGGAGGACTTCTAGACCGCCGCGACCGCGTCAGGGGCCGGGCCGGCGGTCCGGCCCCACCACGCCGCCGACCAACCGGGAGGGCCACGCCATGATCGTATCGGAAACCGTCTCGCCCTGGGATCTGTGGATCCTCCGCGGCTTCGATCCCACGGCCACCGAGGCCGACGTGGTCCGCCTCACCGCGGCCCGCCGCCTGCAGAGCCGCTGGGAGTCGGCCCTCTTCCAGCGGATCCTCGCGGGCGATGTCTCGCCGCTGCTCGCCGGGCGCCGCCTGCTGGCCGCGCGGCCCGAGCTCACCTCGGGTGTGATCCTGACCATGCACCTCGGACCGTTCCAGTTCGTGCTCGAGCCGTTCGTCGCCGCGGGTCTGCGCCTGCACCTCTTGATCAACCAGGATGCGGCGCGGCGCCTGCGGCCGGTGGCCGCACGGCTGGCCGAGGCGCTCCGTCACCGCGGCGAGCTCGTCTGGCACCATGCCGACGATCCCGCCTGCGTGCGGGGCCTCCTGCGGGCCTTGCGCTCGGGCGAGCCCATCCTCGCCTTCGCGGACGGCAACCAGGGGCGCGACGGGCTCGCCGGCACCCGTCGCCACGGCGCGCCCTACGAGCTGCCGGGCCGGGAGATCCGCGTCCGCACCGGCCTGGCGCGCTTCGTCTGCCGCACCGGCTGTCCCGTCCACCCGCTGAGCGTGCGCTGGTCCGACGACGGACGCGAGGTGCTCTGGCGCACCCGGCCGGGCCAGCAGTGGAGTCCCGGCGACGATCCGCTGGCCGTCACCCGCCGCCTGTTCGACTGGGTGTTCGCCGAAGTGGCGGCCGCGCCCGCCCAGTGGAGCTACTGGCCGATGCTGGGCGAGACGGCCGGCTGCTTCGCCGACCAGGCCTCGCAGGCCGCCGTGCCCATGTCCCTGCACGCCGACTACCGCCGCGCCTTCACGCTCGCGCTCGCCCGCGCCGCCGACACCGCCCGCGTGCACCTGGACGCCGAGCTGGCCGTCTGGCCGGGCGACGTCCTCGTCGACCTCTCCCGCGACCACTTCTACGCCGCCGCCGGCCTCGTCGCCGACGACCTCGCGTTGTTCGGCGACCGGCCGCCGACCCTCGCCTCGCTCGTGAACGCGCGCGGGGCCGCCTGGGTGACCGAGCACGTGCTGCGCCTCTGCCTGCTCGGCCTCGCGCATCTGAGCGGCGACGAGGTCGCCCGTGCCGTTTGAGGTGACCGCCGGCCCGGACGGCCGCCATCTCGTGCACGACCACGGCCGCCGCTACGTGGTGCCGGCGTCGCTGGGGATGCGCCTGGCCCGGCCGGACGGCCCGGCGCACTGGCGCACCCTCGTGCCCCTGTCGGAGGCGCCCGCGCCCTCGCGACGGCTGCTCTGGCTGAAGTTCCCCCTGCTGCCGGCGGCGCTGGTGCGGAACCTCGGCCGCCCGCTCGCCCGGCTCGCGGGGTGGCCGCAGCTGGCTGCCATGGTCATCGTCGGCATGGTCGGAAGCACGCTGGCGCCATCGGCGGCGCTGTCGAGCCGGGCCGACCTCATCCTCGCCGTGGGCCTGTTCCTGGGCGGCGGCATCTGGCACGAGCTCGGCCACGCGGCGGCGCTGCAGCGCGAAGGTTGGGCGCCCGGCGCGGTTGGCGCCGGTCTGCTCGTCCTGTGGCCGGTGATGTGGTCGGACGTGAGCTGCGCGAGCCTGCTGGACCGTGCCGGCCGGGTGCGCGTGGACCTCGCGGGCGTGGCCTTCCAGCTGGGCTTCACGGGCCTGGTGGGCCTGATGTCCGCCTGGAGCGGGTGGCCGCCGGGCGGCGTGGTGGTGCGGGCCGGGCTGGCGGCGGTGGTCTGGAGCCTGCTGCCGCTGGTGCGCTCGGACGGCCACTGGCTGGCCTGCGACCTGGTCGGGATCGACGGCCTGGACGCGCCCGCGCCGCCGACCCTGGGGCCGGTTCGCCGCCTGCTGCTGGCGGCCTGGCGCGTGGCCACGCTGCTGATGATCACGGCCATCCTGGTGTCGGTGCCCTGGCGGCTGGCCGCCCTGCTGGCGCGGACCGACGCCCTCGCCGGCTCGAGACGCTGGCTGCTGGCCGCCGGTCTCGTCGCCGTCGTGGCCGCGGCGGCCTGGCGAGCGGCCCGCCGCCTGCTGGGCCTCGGCCGCGCCCTGGCCCGCGATCTGCGCCTGCGGCCGTGACGCCGGCGGCGGCCCGCGCTATGGTGTCCGGGTCACCCGCACCGGGAGCAGCCCCGTGGACGATCCGTGGTTCCCCGACCCGGTTGAGCTGCCCATCGACGGCACGCTCGACCTGCACACCATCGCCGCCCGCGACACCCGCGACCTCGTGCCCGAGTATCTCGACGAGTGTCGGCGTCGGGGCATCCTCGACGTGCGCATCATCCACGGCAAGGGCATCGGAGTGCAGCGGGAGATCGTCCACCGGATCCTCGAACGACACCCGGGCGTGATCAGCTTCGGCCACCCGTCCGACCAGGGCTCCTGGGGCGCTACGGTCGTCCGGCTGGCGCCGCTCGCGGAGGGCTGAGGTGGGCCGCTTCAAGTCCCGCCGCGGGGGTCGCCAGGGCCAGCCGCCGCCGCCGCCGGACCACGATCCCTTGCGCCCGCCGCGTCCGCCCGAGATCTTCCTGCGCATGTGCACCTGGGAGGAAGCGATGCACCGTCTCTCCCATCAGGTGACCGCCTACGTGCGCCAGGGGCGACCCGAGGTGCTCGTCGTGCACGGCCGGGGCCGGGGTTCGCCCGACGGCCGCGGCGTCCTCGGCGATGCGGTCCGCCAGTGGTGCCTCGACCACCCCGACCTCGTGCGCGAGTGGTACGCCGCACCACCGAGCTGGGGCGGCGACGGTGCGGTGGTCCTGCGCCTGAACGTCTGAGCAGTAGGAGCGACCATGACCCATATGATCGACCTTCACGGACGCACGGCCCTCGTCACCGGCGCCGCCCGGCGCGTCGGCCGCCACCTGGCGCTCGCCCTGGCCTCGGCCGGCGCGCGCGTCGTGGTGCACCACCACCGCAGCGGCGAGGAGGCCGCGACGCTGGTCGCGGAGATCGGTGCCGCCGGCGGACAGGCCGCGACCGTCGCCGGCGACCTCACCGACCCCGCCGTGGCCGAGGGTCTCATCGCCAGGGCCGCGGCGTGCTTCGGACCGCTCGACGTCCTGGTGAACAATGCGTCCCTGTTCGCCCCCGGCGACGCCCTCGACACCGACCTCACCGAGTGGCAGACCTACCAGGCGATCCACGGCACGGCTCCGTTCCTGTTGAGCCGCGACTTCGCCCGCCAGGCGCCCCCGGGCCACGACGGCGTCATCGTCAACCTCAACGACTGGCGCGCCGGCCGTCCCGGTCCCGACCACTTCGCCTACACGGTCAGCAAGGTCACCCTGCATGGCCTGACGCTGAGCCTGGCCCAGGCGTTCGGCCCGCGCGGGATCCGGGTCTGCGAGCTCGCCCTCGGCGCCGTGCTGCCGCCGGTGGGCGGCGAGGACGGCTACCTGCACACCCTGCGCGACGAGATCCCCACCCGCCGCTTCCCGACCCTGGACGACGTCGCGGCGTCCCTGCTGTTCGTCCTCGCGACGCCGGCCCTCAACGGCGAGACCATCCACGTCGACGGCGGTCGGCACACGGTGTGAGCCTTCCCGTGCGCGGCGGCCGATGCTACCATGTGAGCGTGCAGAGTAGCGCCGCCGGCCCCACGCCCGCGCCGGCATCATCGCGGAGGATCGCATGGCCGACCTCAGGAAGAAGCTCATCGTCGTCGGCGACCGCGTGCTGGTACGCCCCGAGACCGGCGAGGAACGCACCGGCGCCGGGCTCTACCTGCCGCAGACGGCCCTCTCGTCCCGGCAAGCGCAGGGGGGCTGGATCGTGTCCGTCGGCCCGGGCCTACCCATTCCCTCGCCGGCCGACCTCGATGACGAGGCGTTCGACGAGCCGTCCGAACCCCACTACATCCGCCTGCAAGCGCAGGAGGGCGACTACGCCCTCTTCCTGAAGAAGGCCGCCATCGAGATCACCTATGATCGCAAGCAATACCTCATCGTCCCCAACGCGGCCATCCTGGTGCTCATTCGCGAGGAGTGGGACGCCGCGGCCGGAACCCACGCCTGGAGATCCGGCGTCGACGACGAGGCCGAGCCGGAGCGGTGACCGACGGGACCCTTGACCGTCCGTCGCCGACCCCTGGTCGGTATCCCCACTGCCGAGGATACGAGGAACGATGACTTCCGATCCCCTCGACGACCGTCTGGCCGGCCGCGACCGCCTGCGGCTCTTCGCGACCATGCTGGAGCGCTCGCCCCACGGCGTGTTCCTCTGGGACCGCGAGGGCGCCTGCCTCTACGCCAACGCCGCCGCCTGCCGGAGCACCGGCTACCCTCGCGAGCGGCTGCTCGCCATGGATCTGAGCGAACTTCTGGCCGACCCCGCAGGCGCGGAACGCCTCGCGCGGCTCGTGGACGTGGCCGACGCGAGCGACGCCATTCCTTCCGCCGCGCCGACGGCGCGACGCGCTGGTGGCAGGTCGACGCCCTCCGGATCGACGACGACACCTTCCTCGGATTCACCACCGACGTCACCGAGACCCGCGCCCTGCACGATGAACTCGACCGCGAGCGCCAGCGCCTGGCGCGGGCCCAGGAGATCGCGCGTGTCGGCTGGTGGGAGGCCGACCTATCCCAGGACCTGGTGAACGCCTCGCGACGGACCCTCGAGATCTACGGCCTCGCGGACGTCGACGAGGTCCACTTCTCGGATGCCCAGAAGCAGGTTCTGGCCGAGGACCGGCCCCTCATGGATCGGGCCATGGCGGACCTGTTGGCTCACCGCAGTTCGTACGACGTCCAGTTCAGGATCCGGCGCCGGGGCGATCATGCCGTGCGCCACCTGCGCTCGATCGCGCGGTACGACGCCGAACGGCACATCGTCTTCGGAGTTCTCATCGACATCACGGACGTCGCCGAGGCTACCGCGGAGCTCGCACGCCGCGAGGCCCAGCTGCGCGCCATCTTCGACTCGGTGGGCGAGCTCATCTTCCTCAAGGATCGCCAGCTCCGGTACACGCACATCAACCGCGCCGCGTTGAACTTCCTCGGCCTCGCGGCCGACGACGTGATCGGCAAGACCGACGACGAGCTGTTTTCGCCCGACCAGGCGGCGGATATCCTCGCCTCCGACCGGGTCGTCCTCGCCGGGATCCCGGAGCAGCAGCGCGTCGTGCGCGAGTCGGGCGGCCGGCAGGCGATCCTCGAGACGGTCAAGGTCCCGGTCTGCAACGCCGACGGCGAGGTCGTTGGACTCTGCGGCGTTTCCCGGGATATCACCGAGCTGCGTCGCCTCGAGGATCAACTCCGCCAGTCCCAGAAGCTCGAGGCCATCGGCCGCCTGGCTGGCGGGATCGCGCACGACATCAACAACCTGCTGACGCCCATCCTCGGTTACGCCGAGTTGCTCCGCGAGACCCTCGCGAACGATCCGGTCGCCAGCCGCGAACTCCAGGCGATCGAGCGCGCGGGCCTGCGTGCCCGCGACCTCACCGCCAACCTGCTCGCTTTCAGCCGCAAGCAGGTCCTGGATCGGCGCGTCGTCTCGCTCAACGACATCATCGCCGAATCCCGCGACATGCTCCGGCGCCTCCTGCGCGAGAACATCCAGGTCCGCTACCTGACGGCCGACGATCTCGGCGCCATACGCGCCGACCGGTCCCAGATGCACAACGTCCTCATCAACCTCGCCGTCAACGCCGCCGACGCCATGCCGGACGGCGGACTCCTCACGGTCGAAACCCAGAACGTCGACCTGGACGACGTCTACGCCGAGACCCATCCGGAAGCCGTCGTCGGCCCCTACGTATTGTTCGCCGTCACCGATACGGGGTGCGGCATGGACGGGGAGACCCGACGACGGGCGTTCGAACCCTTCTTCACCACCAAGCCCGTCGACGAAGGCACCGGCCTCGGCCTGGCCACGGTCCACGGGATCGTCACGCAGCACGGCGGTACGATCGAGCTCTACAGCGAGCCGGGTCACGGCGCCACCTTCAAGATCTATCTGCCGCGCGTGGCCGCGGCCGCCGACGCCGCTGCCGACGATGCCGATCCCGCCGAACTCTCCGGCAACGAGTCGATCCTCGTCGTCGAGGATGACGACGCGGTTCGCCGGCTCGCCGCTGCCGTCCTGGAACGCTACGGCTATCAGGTCACCGCCGTCGCGTCTCCGTCGATAGCCATCGCTCATGCCGCCGGACGCGATGAGCCCTACGACCTGCTGCTCTCGGATGTCGTGATGCCGGGGATGAACGGCGCCCAGCTCCACCGTGCGCTGCGGGGGTTCTGGCCGGATCTGCCGGTGCTCTACATGTCGGGGTATACGTCGAACGTGATCGCGCATCATGGGGTGCTGGCGGAGGGGTTGCAGTTCATTCAGAAGCCGTTCCACTCCCTCGACCTCGTCCGCCGCATCCGCGACCTACTCGACCTGTAGGTTCTGCCTCGGAGAATGTGCCGGGCCCGAGCCTTGCCCTGTCCCCGGCATGAACACTCGAACCCAGACCTCCAGGCCGTGGCAACCACCCCACTGCCCCAATCCGCATTGCCCCTTCCACCGTCAACCGGCCGCCTGGCAGTTCCGCAAGGCCGGCCACTACCGGCGCCTCCGTCCACCCTACACCGTCCAGCGCTACCAGTGCTTGCACTGCCGTAAGTCCTTCTCCCGACAGACATTCAAGACCACCTACTGGCTCAAACGACCCGACCTCCTGCCCTGGATCTTCAAGCTCACCACCAACGGCATGGCCAACCGCCAGATCGCCCGGGCTCTCGGCTGCGCCCCGGCCACCGTCGACCACCAGCTCGCCCGACTCGGACGCCACTGCCTCCTCTTCCATCGACACCTGCTCAGGGAGGCGTCCCCGCCAGATGACATCGTCGCCGACGGCCTCGAATCCTTCGAGTTCAGCCAGTTCTTCCCCTTCGAGCACCTGATCGCCGTCGAGCAGGGCACCAGCTTCATCCTGCACTTCGCCGACGCGCCCCTGAGGCGGTCGGGTCGGATGACCCCGCGGCAGAAGCAGCGTCGGCAGGAACTGGAGGCCCGGCTGGGGCGGCCCGATCCCAGGGCCGTCGAACATGCCATGCGGGAGGTGCTGGAGGTGTCGCTGGCCGGGGCCACGACGGCGACCCTGCGGACGGACAAGCACCAGGCGTATCGGCGGGCGCTGCGGCACCTGGCCTGTGAGGTCGAGCACCGGACGACGGATTCACGGCGACGGCGGGACCGTCACAACGAGATGTTCGAGATCAACTCGCTGGACCGGTTCCTGCGGCACAGCAGCGCGAACCACACGCGGGAGACGCTGGCCTGGTCGAAGCGCCGGCAGGGGTCGTCGGATCGTCTGGCGGTGTTCGCGGTGTGGAAGAACTGCATGAAGCAGCGGTGGGAGCTGGGCGGACGGTCGACGCCGGCGATGCTGAAGGGGTTGCTGGACGCGCCGTTGCCGGTGTCGGAGCTCCTGAGGGAGCGGCTGTTCCGGACGCGGATCGAGCTGCCGCCCCGCTGGGCGGCGTACTACGACCGGCTGATCGAGACGCCGGTGCTGGGGCGCAATCGGCGGCACGAGTTGACGTACGCGTACTGAGGCCCGGGGCTGAGAGAGCCCCGGGTCGTGCTGTTGCAACCAAGCACAGTTTACGAGGCAGAACCTAAAGGTCGAGGCTCAGGGATTGGTCGCCGTCGGGAACCTGGCACAGCAACACCGGCACCGGGCTCCCCTGCGTCACCCGTTGCGCCGTGTTCCCCACCAGCCGGTCCAGCAACGACGACTCCGCATGGGCCCCCATCACCACCAGGTCGGCCTGCAGCGATGTGATGTGGTCGAGGATCTGCCGGTGGGCCTTGCCCTCGGCGACGATGAGCTTCGTCACCACCTTGGTCCAGTTCTCCTTGCCGATCTCACGCGAGCAGTACTCGGCGATCCGGCGAGGAATCCGGTCCATCTGTTCCTCTTCCTGCTCATCGACGATGCTCTCGATGGCGCCGACGCCGGCATACCCGTCCACGACCTCCATCTGCTTGGGCGTGATCGTCTCGACGACGTGCAGGACGTAGAGCTCGGCGTCGAACTTGCGGGCCATGGCGTAGGCGTACCGGAACACGTAGGCCGTGTTGGGGCCGAGCTGGGTGCAGTAGAGGATCCGCTTGAAATCGGGCAGCATGGCGACCTTCCTCAGGCTGGGGCCGCGGCGGCGAGGTCGCGGCGGTCACGGAATTTCTGGCTGGCGTAGACCAAGCCTACGAGCACGAGGCCGAGGCCGTCGGTCACGAAGCCTGGCCAATATAGCAGCAGGGTGCCGGCTGCCAGGACGATCCACTCGTACCAGTTGAGGGGCCTGATGAGGTAGAACATGAAGAGCGCCGAGAACGCCATCGTGCCCAGCAACGCCGAGAAGAGGGATGAGAAGACCCGGAACGGGCGTGGAGTCATTTCGGCGATCACGCGGCCGGAGTCGATGAACTGGCCGCCGCCGATGGTCAGCTCCTTGATGCGCCCCTCGCGGTTGGCGTGGATCTCGGTGACCTCCTCGCCGTCCAGCACGGTCGCGACGAGATCGCCCTTCTTGACGGTCTGGCCGTCGACCACGTGGACCTCGGTCACCATGGCGCCCATGATCTCGTCCTGGAAGGCGGGAGCCACGAGCGGCTTGCCCTCGAACAGGATCGCCGGCGTGAAGGCGAACAGCAGCGGCATCACGTAAAGGAGCTTGGCGAACTTGAACGACGTCCAGCCGGTCTTCCAGGGGTCGGAACCCGCGATGGCGGCCCCCGCGTAGGCGGCCACGCAGACCGGCGGGGTGATGTTCGAATCCTGGCTGAACCAGTAGACGATCATGTGGGCGGCGATCAGCACGACGCCCAGCTCCATCAGCGGCGGCACGGCCAGCACGGCGGTGATCAGGTACGCAGCGGTGACCGGCACGCCCATGCCCAGCACCAGCGAGGCCAGACCGACGAGGACGATGGCGAGCAGCAGGTTGCCGCCGGCGAGCGAGATGATGATGTCGCTGAACTTCAGGCCGATGCCGGTCAGGGAGATGGTGCCGACGATGATGCCGATCACGCCGAGGGTGGCGCCGATGATCAGGGTGTTGCGGGCGCCGACCTGGATGGCGTCCCAGATCTCGCGCGGCCCCATGCGGGTCTCCCGGCGTACCCAGCTGACCCCGATGCAGGACAGGGTGGCCCAGAACGCGCTGTAGCCGGGCGAGCGACCCAGGATCATCAGGACCGTGATGATCACCAGCGGCAGCGAGAAGTACCATTCGCGCTTGAGTACCGTGGTCCAGTGCTCGGCGTTGGGGTCGTCGAGGCCCTTGATCTTGTGCTTCTTGGCCTCGAAGTGGATCATGCAGAACACCGAGAAGAAGTAGAGCAGCGCCGGTCCGATCGCGATCAGCATGATGTGGGCGTAAGGAGTCTCCGTCAGCTCGGCCATCAGGAAGCCGCCGGCGCCCATCACCGGCGGCATGAACATGCCGCCGATCGAGGCGGCGGGTTCGATGGCGCCGGCGACGTGCGGGCGGAAGCCGGCCCTCTTCATCAGGGGAATCGTGAACGCGCCGGTGGACACGGTGTTGGCGATCGCGCTGCCCGACACCGAGCCGAACAGGGCCGAGGCCATGACGGCCACCTTGGCGGGTCCGCCGGTCGATCTGCCGGCCAGGGCCATGGGCAGGTCGATGAAGAACTTGCCGGCGCCCGATTTCTGCAGGAAGGCGCCGAAGAAGATGAACAGGATCACGTAGGTGGCCAGGACGTTCGCCATGATCCCGAACACGCCGTTGGTGGTGATGAACAGGGCGGTGCAGAGGCGCTCGATGCCGAACCCGCGATGGGCGATGATCTCGGGGAAGTAGGGGCCGAAGTAGGCGTACAGCAGCATGAAGACGCCGATCATGGTCATCGACCAGCCGAGGACGCGGCGACAGATCTCCAGGCTCAGTACGATGCCGACGACGCTGACCATGGCGTCGAGCTCCGTCTCGGCTCCGGCGCGGTAGTTCAAGCTCTCGAACTGGACGATCCAGTAGGCGACGACGCCGGCCGAGGCCAGCGCCAGCAGTCCGTCCGAGAAGCTCGGCTTGTTCGGCCAGCGGCGTTCGACCACGCGGTCGAAGATGCAGAGCAGCACCGCGATGCACGCCGTGGCCAGGCCGAGCGGCCAGAGGCCGGCGGCGCTCGCGAGGCCGGCGCCGACGCCCTGCTCGGTCCAGCGTTCGCCGACGAGCGTGATCCGGTCGTGGAAGGCCGTCGCCGACGGGTAGAACAGCCAGCCGGCCACCGCGCTCGAGGCCACGGCGCCGGCGAAGAGGTTCAGCGGCAGGCGCATCCAGCGGTTGCCCACGGGGTACAGGAGGAAGATGAGGACGTACGTGATGAAGACATACACGCCGCGATGATACTGGGTGGCCACCGAGGCCAGACCCGCGGTGTAGAAGTAGAAGATCACCATCGCGCCGGCGAGGATCGCCGTGATCCAGTGCCAGAGGCCGCGGGGGGTCCGGGTGCTCCGTTCGTCGCGCTCGATGATCTTCTCGAGGGCCTCGTTGCCTTGCGTGGGGTCGCCGGCGGGGTCAGGCGCGGGGCCGGTGGGGTCGGACATCAGCAACTCCCGGGGCTGCGGTGGGCGCGGGGAGCGGAGCCGGGGCTCCGCTCCCCGCGAGGGGCGGTTCGTCGATCAGTGGCCCAGCTGGGCGGCGGTCAGGGTCAAGCCATGCTCCTGCCAGAAGGCCACGGCGCCGGGGTGGACCGGGGTGACGATGCCGTTCAGCGCGCTCTGGATGGACATGGACTTGGCGGTGCTCTTGACCTTCACCATGTAGGCGAGGCCCTCGGGGGAGTAGATGTCGGCCAGCGCGAGCTTCACCAGTTCGGGCTTCACGTGGGCGCCGGCCACCCAGAGGGCGGAGTCCTGGAACGACATGACGTCCTGGTCCTGGCCCTTGTACGTGCCGGCCGGGATCGCGAGCCGGGTGTAGAACGGGAAGTCGTCGAAGAACCCGGCCTTCTGGCCGGCCTCGACCAGGTCGAGGATCTTGACGTTGTTGCTGGCTGCGGCCTGGATCACCGAGGAGTTGGGGAAGCCGGCGAACACCCAGAAGGCGTCGATGAGGCCGTCGCCCAGGGCCGAGGCGGCTTCGCTGTAGCCCAGGAACTCGATCTTCATCTTGTCCCAGAGGCCGAGCGCGGTGAAGTAGCGCTGCGCGGCGCTGGCCGCGCCCGAGCCGGCGCCGCCGACGGCCACCTGCTTGCCCGCGAGGTCGGCCACGGAGTTGATGTTGCTGTTGGCGAGCACGATGAGGTGGGCGGGCGCACCGTAGAGGTAGGCCATGGCCAGGACGTTCTCGTACTTCCTGTCGTCCTGGGTGAGGCGGCCGTTGCGGGCGAGGTAGGTGTCGCCCGAATACACGATGCCGAAGTCGGCCTCGCCCGAGTTCACGCGGCGGAGGTTCTCCAGCGAGCCGGCCGACGCCATGTTGGAGACGTCGAGGTCGGCGTGGTTCTTGGACAGGCGGATGGCGATGCCGTTGGAGAAGTACTGGAAGGTGCCACCTTCCGGCCCGCCCGAGAAGGCCAGTCGTTCCTTGGCCGCACCGGTGGCGGGGATGAGCATGACGGCGGCGGCCAGGAGCAGGCCTCCAGCGAGGAACCAGCGTCGGGTCATGGCAATTCTCCTTGAGGAAACCAGGGTACGAGTGCGATGATCGAGTATTGCCGATTGCGAAACTTCATAAAAGGACAAACTCGACCAATAAACGATAATTTCCTAACAGGGTGGCCGGCCGCGTGTTCGCGGCCGCGGCCGGTTCCGTCCACGGTCCCGAAGCCCCGGCGAGGTTGCCCATGCGAAGTCGCGTCCTGCTGATCCAGCGTCCGTTCCTCGGCCTGCTTCTCCTGCTCCTCCTGCTCGGACTCGCCGGTTGCGCCCGGGCGCCGCAGCCGCCCCGCGCGGCCCCGCATCCGGTGGTGCTCGAGGCCCATGGCCAGCAGCGGGTGGACGAGTTCTACTGGCTGCGGGAGCGCGACGACCCCGCGGTCCTGGCCTACCTCGAGGCGGAGAACGCCTACCTCGACGCAATGATGGCGCCGACGGCGGAGCTGCAGGAGACGCTGTTCCAGGAGATCGTCGGCCGCATGAAGAAGGACGACGCGTCGGTGCCCACGTTCGACCGCGGGTACTGGACGTACACCCGCTACGTGGCCGGTGGCGAGTACGCGCTGCACTGCCGACGCAAGGGCAGCCTCGACGCGCCGGAGGAGGTCCTTTTCGACGGCAACCTCATGGCGGCCGGACTCGGGTACTTCGCGCTGGAGGGGGTACGGATCAGCAGCGACAACCGGACGGCGGCCTACGCCGTCGACACGGTCGGCCGGCGCCGCTACACGCTCAGGTTCCGGGATCTCGTTTCGGGCGAGGATCTTGCCGAGGAGGTCGCGGACGTCAGCCCGGGCGGGGTCTGGGCGGAGGATGGCCGCACGTTCTTCTACACGCGCAAGGATCCCGAGACCCTGCGCGACTTCCAGGTCTGGCGGCACGTGCTCGGCCAGGACCCGGCCGCCGACGTGCTGGTCTTCGAGGAGCCGGACGAGACGTTCGACGTCTCCCTGCAGAAGACCAAGAGCCGTCGGTTCCTGCTGATCGTGAGCTCCCAGACCCTGGGCGACGAGGTCCGCGTCCTGCCGTCCGACCGCCCGACGGCCGCCTGGCGGGTGCTGCAGCCGCGCGAGCGCGGCCTCGAGTACTCCGTCGACCACCTCGGCGACCGCTTCATCGTGCGCACCAACCTCGACGCGGAGAACTTCCGCCTCATGGCGTGCCCCGACACCGCGGGCGGCCGGAGCAGCTGGCGAGAGCTGGTCCCGCACCGCGCCGACGTCTACCTGGATGACTTCGAGCTCTTCGCGGATCATCTCGTGCTGGCCGAGCGGCGCGGCGGCCTCATGCAGCTGCACGTGAAACCCTGGTCGGGCGCCGGCGGCTACGACATCGGGTTCGACGACCCCACCTACGAGGTCGGCCTCGTGCCGACCCCCGACCCCGCCACCGCGGTGCTGCGATTCGTCTACAGCTCGTTCGTGACGCCCGAATCGGTATACGACTACGACCTCGCGGCGCACACGCGGACGTTGCGCAAGCGCGACGAGGTGGTCGGCGAATTCGATCCCGCCTGGTACCGGTCCGAGTATCTGCACGCCGAGGCTCCCGACGGTACCCTCGTGCCCGTCTCCCTGGTCTACCGCCCGGACCTCTTCGTGAGCGGCCGCAGCCCGTGCCTGATGTACGGCTACGGCAGCTACGGCTACAGCACGGACGCGGACTTCCGCAGCTGGCGACTCAGCCTCCTCGACCGAGGCTTCGTCTTCGCGATCGCGCACGTCCGCGGCGGCCAGGAGCTGGGGCGGCGCTGGTACGAGGACGGCAAGCTGCTCCACAAGATGAACACGTTCACGGATTTCATCGCCTGCGGGAGGTTCCTCGTGGCGGCCGGCTACGCCGACCCGGAGCGCCTCTTCGCCACCGGCGGGTCGGCGGGCGGCCTGCTCATGGGCGCGGTGGTGAACCTCGCGCCCGAGTTGTGGCGCGGCGTCGTGGCCGACGTGCCGTTCGTCGACGTCGTCACCACGATGCTCGACGCGTCGATTCCCCTGACCACGTTCGAGTGGGACGAATGGGGCGACCCGCGCGACCCCACCTACTACGACTACATGCTCTCGTACTCGCCCTACGACCAGGTCGCGCGTAAGGCGTACCCCAACCTCCTGGTGCTCACCGGCCTGCACGATTCGCAGGTGCAGTACTGGGAGCCCGCCAAGTGGGTGGCCCGGCTGCGTGAGCGCAAGACCGACCACGACCTGCTGCTCCTGAAGACCAACCTGGAGGCGGGCCACGGCGGCGCTTCCGGCCGCTTCCGGGCGCACCGCGAGACGGCGCTGGCGTGTGCGTTCTTCCTGTCCCTGGCCGGGATCGAACGCTGACCCGACAGACCGGCGGCCCGCAGACGAACGCGGCGGCAACCGAGAGGTCGCCGCCGCGTTCGGGTTCCAGAGCCATCGAGCCCGTCGGACTATTCCGTCTGGGGCTTGATGTTCAGTCCCTTGCCCGAGAACACGATCTCCGGCTCCATGTCCTGGCCCGCCGTCATCATGTTGCTGGAATTGATGGTCCAGATCGACGTGCGGCCCTCGTGCTGGGGGGCGCTGGTGGACACGATGTCGCCGGGCACGGTGATCTTCATGGTCACGTCGAGCTCCGAGAGGGCGCCCATGAGCGTGCCCATGAGCTCCATCTGCTTGCCCATGTCCTCGGGGTTGGCCGACGGCGACTCGGTCTCCGCGTCGGCCTCCTCGTCGGCCGACCAGTCGGGCAGATCATAGGACGCCGACCGCAGCACCAGGTTGCCGTCGCCCGCGTCGAAGATGCCGAGGCCGTTCTGGTCGGAATCGCCGCCGCTCATGACCGCGCCCATGGCCGCCGACAGGCCCTTCATATCCTTGAACTCGTAGGCGATGGACATGGTCTCGCGGCCGTCCACCTCGCCCTTCTCGAACTTGGTGACCTTGACGCCGAACTCCTTGACCCGCTTCTCGAGCTCCGCCCGGTCGATGTCCTCGAAGGAGGGCATCTCGCCACCGGGGCTGCCCTGGGGATCCATGGACTGCATCTGTTTGACGGCGTCGGAAACGGCCTTGCTCATCGACATGGTGATGACGGCGGTGCCGCCGCCGTTCTTGTCGATGGTGGTCTCGCTGTGGAACTGGACGCAACCGGCCAGCAGCCCGATGACGAGCAGCGAGGCGGTGAGGATCGCAGGGCGACGGATGGTCATGACGGGGCCTCCTGGGAGGGTCTCGAATTGTGGGGACGTTCGCTGGAAACAGTACCAACGATCGGTCGGGACGGCTCGCCGCGATCGGGGCGTCGGCCGCGGCCGCGTCCGGGCGGGACGCTTGCGAGCGTTGATGAAGAGGAGAACCAAGGCGAAAGTCAAGGACATCGCGCTGGGTGCGTGAAGGCGCGGCGCGGCGCGCGCCACGGCCCCCGAGCCGTGGCGGTCCCGGGGGCAGGAATCGACGGTGTTCTGGAACCGATTCCTAGCGCACGGACGCGCGCGCCGGCTCGCCCGGTCAACGCACGCTGGCGGAATCGACGATGCAGACCTTGTTGCGTCCGGCGTCCTTGGCGGCATAGAGCGCCTCGTCGGCCAGCTTCAGCAGATCGTGGATCGATTCCAGCTCCCTCGTGAAGGCCGCCACGCCGATGCTCACCGTCACATGGCCCTTGAACTGCGGCGTGTCGATCTCGTTCTGCTCGACGGCCAGGCGGAGGCGGTCGCCCATCACCTGGGCCATCTCGAGGTCGGCGTCGGGACAGATGCAGAGGAATTCTTCACCACCGAAGCGGCAGACGTCGTCGCTCGAGCGCAAGCACGCCTTCATCGCCATCGCCGTGCGCTGGAGCACGAGGTCGCCGGCGTCGTGCCCGTAGGTGTCGTTGACGCGCTTGAAGTGGTCGATGTCCAGGATCATGCACAGCAGGGGCTTCTCTTGCCGGCGGGCGCGGTCCCACTCCTTGTGCAGCCGCTCCATGGCGTAACGGCGGTTGGGTAAACCGGTGAGCGCGTCGTTGAGCGCCATGTGCTGGAGCTTGCGGTTGGCGATCGCGAGATCGGCGGCGTAGGCGCGGATGGCCTCGCTGTCGCGCGCGGTCCGTTCCTGCAGGCGGATCACCCGCGCGGCGGCCCGGAGGCGCGCCACCAGCACCGCCTGGTTGATGGGCTTGGGGATGTAGTCGTCGGCGCCGGCGTCCAGGGCGGTGACGAGGTCGTTGGCCTGGTCGTTGCTCGTCATCATCATGACGTAGACGTTGCCCACCTCGGGCGATTGGCGCAGCGCCCGACACATCTCCAGACCGTCCATCTCCGGCATCATCCAGTCCGACAGGATGACGTGTGGACTCCAGCGCAGGGCGGACTTCAGGCCTTCGCGGCCGTTCGCGGCCACCTCGCAGCGATGGCCTTCCCTGGTCAGATAGGTCGTCACGAGCTTGCGGTCCAGCGGCGAATCGTCCACCACGAGCACGCGGAGGGGCTGGTCGTCGGGGTCCAGGAGACCCTCGTCGGCGGCCTCGGGGGCCGCGCCGTCAGGCGATGACGTCCGGTTCTCTTTGCGCCGGGCACGCTCGGCCAGCTCGGTGAGCGACGGCACGTCCTCGGTCAGGATGTCGAGCGTCTCGCCCAAGGCGGCCCACTGCTGGAGCGCCCGGTCGGTTGCCTCGATCACCGCGGCGCTCGGCAGCCCCAGCACCTCGGCCCGGGTGAGCAGCTCCTCGGCCAGATCGGGACGTCGGTCGTCCGTCGCCAGGCATAGACCGGCCAGATCGCCAGCCACCGCCAGCACCGTGGCGAGCCCGCTGGCGACCTTGCCGTTCCGCTCGATCTCCTGCCGGGCCATGACCGCGTCGCCGTAACGCTCGGGCAGGCCCCAGCTCTTCATCAGGGCGACGGTCACCTCGTCGTGGTCGATGAGCAGGGCCTCCTGTTCCAGCTCGCGCAGGTGCTCCACGGTGCCGTTGTGCCAGCGGCCCAGCACCTCGGCATAATCGCGGCTGTGGACGCTCGCGAGGCTGAGCGCGCCGATGCCCGCCAACAGGCCGCAGGTGAACGCCTCGTCGGCCGGGGTGCGGTGCACCATGGGAGCCAGGCTCTGGGCTGCGATCGCGCGGGCCAGCGAGCCGGACCAGAAGCGGTTGTAGTCGAAGCCCGCGCAGGGGCCACTGCGGGAGGCCGACAGCAGCGAGAACCCGAGGGCCAGGTGCTGCACCGTGCCCATCCCGAGCCGCACGACGGCCTCGCCGACGGTGCGGGCCTCGTTGCCGCCGCGGGCCATCGCGCTGTTGGCATACTTCAGCAGCTGGCCCGAGAGGGCCGGATCGGCCACGAGCACCCTTTGCAGGTCCTCCACCGAGGCGTACTCGTTGCGGCTGAGCTCGAGGATCTGCAACGCCACGCCCGACGGCGATGGGAGCCGGTCGGAGTTCAGGATGACGTCGAGGACGTTGTCGGACGAGCTGGTCAACGCACTCTCTCCTGGGCCGGGAACGGGAGGGAAGCCCGGATGAGGCTTCTCCATGCTTCTTCGATCGGCCGCCGCCCTGCCGACTTGAGGATTCTGCCTCGGAAAGTGTGCTTTCTGTCGAGGTCGACGGTTTTGCGTGACCATACGTCATCAAGTCGGCCGAGAAGTCAACATCCGCCGGGCGCCGATCCCGCTTGACGTCAGAAGCACATTTTCCGAGGCAGAAGCCAGGGTTTGCGGGCGGGCGTCTTTCGTGGCACCTTGCCCGACGACCCCCCACCCCTCTGCCCGTCGAGGTCGTCATGGCCAGCCTGCTCGTCATCGACAACTACGACTCCTTCACCTACAACCTGGTGCTGATGTTCCGCGCCTACCCGGCGACCGTCGACGTGCGCCGCGCCGACGCCGTGGGCCTCGACGACCTCGACCGCCTGGCGCCCGACTACCTGGTGATCGGTCCCGGACCGCGCGACCCCGCCCACGCCGGCATCTCCTGCGCCGCCCTCGGCCATCTTCCCGCCCACATCCCGGCCCTGGGCGTGTGCCTGGGGCTGCAATGCCTGAACGAGGTGCACGGCGGCCGCACGGTGCGCTGCACGCCCATGCACGGGAAGGTGAGCCCGATCACGCACGCGGGGCGCGGTCTGTTCGCCGGCTTGCCGTCGCCGCTGCGGGTGGCGCGGTACCACAGCCTGGCCGCCGAGCCTGCCGCCGAGGCGCTGCAGGATACCCTGGAGGTGACGGCCCGGGACGCCGACGGTACGATCATGGGACTGTCGCACCGACGACGGCCGGTGCACGCCGTGCAGTTCCACCCCGAGAGTTTCCTCACCGAGCACGGCGACCGCCTGATCGCGGCGTTCATGGCGCTCGGGCCCGCCGGCGGTGCGTCGTGACCGGGGGGCCGTGGCCCGTCCGCCGGGAGGAGTTGGACGCCGGCGAGGACATCCTCGACCTCGCCGCCCGCTTCGCCCACGAGCCCGGCACGGTGCTCCTGCTCTCGGGCGGCGACCTCGACACGGCCCGGCATCACGTGCTCGGGGTCCGGCCCTGGCTCACGTTCTCGGCCCGCGGCGGCGTGTCGACGCTCACCGACCGCGACGGAGCGACGACGGTTCCCGGCGATCCGTTCGCCGTGCTGGCCGATCTCCTGGAGCGCCACCGGGTGGCGGGGGCGTCCGGTTCGGGGCCGCTCGCGTCCGGCCTGCTCGGCTACCTCGCGTACGACCTCAAGGACCATCTCGAGCGCCTGCCGCGGACCAGCGTCGACGACCTGCAGCTGCCCGGCCTGCTGCTGTATGCGCCGGCGGTCCTGATCGTCGACGACCGCCGCACCGGCCGCCGCGAGCTGATCACGACCGGGCCCGAGCCGGCGGTCCGCGAGCAGGTCCTCGCGCAGCTGGCGGCGGCGCCGCCGCCGGCGGGCGCACCGCCGCAGGCCGGCACGGTGCGGGCCGGCGTCGCGCGGGAGGCCTACCTCGAGGCCGTCCGGACGATCCAGGAGCTCATCCTGGCCGGCGACGTCTACCAGGTGAACTACACCCAGCGGTTCCAGGCGCCGCTGACGGGCGACCCGTTCGCCCTTCTGCGCCGCCTGCACGCCGCGAACCCGGCGTCGTTCTTCGCCTTCGTCCAGGCGGGCGACCACCAGGTGGTGTCCACGTCGCCGGAGCGGTTCCTGAGGCGGCGCGGGCCGCACGTCGAGAGCCGACCGATCAAGGGCACCCGTTCGCGGGGCGGCACGCCGGCGGCCGACGCCGCTCTGCGGGCCGAGCTGCTCGCGAGCGCCAAGGACGACGCCGAGCTGTCGATGATCGTCGACCTCGTCCGCAACGACCTCGGCAAGGTCTGCCGGCCGGGCACGGTCCGGGTGGCCGCGCACAAGGTGCTGCAGTCGTACCGCAACGTGCACCACCTGGTCTCCGTGGTGACGGGCGAACTGGACCCGGGGCGCGGCACGGTGGACCTGGTGCGGGCGGCGTTTCCGGCGGGCTCGATCACGGGCTGCCCCAAGATCCGCGCCATGGAGATCATCGACCAGTTGGAGCCCTGCCGTCGCCACGTCTACTGCGGCAGCCTCGGCTACCTCGGGTTCGACGACACCTGTGACCTGTCCGTGGCCATCCGCACGGCCACGATCATTGGCGGCATGATCAGCTGGTCGGTGGGCGGGGGCATCGTGGCCGACAGCGATCCGGCGGCCGAGTACGCCGAGAGCCTGCACAAGGGCCGCACCCTGGCCGAGGCCTGCGGCGTCGACCATCTGCTGGCCGGCGCGCCCGATCCGCACGAGCCCCGCTGCTGGCACAACGGGCGACTGGTGCCGCTGAGCACGGCCATGGTGCCGGTGGGCGACCTCGGCCTGCTGCGCGGTTTCGGCCTGTTCGAGACCCTGCGCGCCGACCATGGTCGGGCGCCCCTGCTGGCCGACCACGTGGCCCGCCTCGAGGCCTCGTGGCGGGTGTTGATGCCGAGCGAACCGCCCGACCTCACCTGGCAGGACATCATCGCCGACGTGCTCGCCGCCAACGGCCTGGCCGAGCGGCCGGCGCTGGTGCGCGTGGTCGCCACCCGCGGCACCCGCGAGGCGCCGCCGTGGGATCACTGCCTGACGGTCACCGCCGTTCCGTACACGCATCGGCTGGTGGCCTTCGGCGTGGACGCACTGCGGCTGGCGACCTACCCCGAACCGCGCCAGAACCCGCTCGCCGCCCACAAGACGCTCAGCTACATCTACTACACCCAGGCCGGAGCCTGGGCGCGGGCGCAGGGCTGCCACGAGGCGTTGATCCTCAATCCGGACGGTTCGGTGTCCGAGGGCAACAGCTGCGGCATCCTGGTGGTCCGCGGCCGCACGGTGACCCGGCCGGAGTCGCCGGCCGCCCTGCCGAGCGTCATGGCGGCGGCCGTCTGCCGGCAACTCGCCGCCTGGGGCTACGCGGTGGAGGTGGCGCCGGTGCGTCCGGCCGAGCTCGCGACCGCCGACCTGGTGATGGCCACCAGCGGCATGATGGGCGCGGTGCCGGTGGGGTCGGTGGACGGGCGTGCCTGCCGCACGGACAGCGATCTCTGGCGGCGGCTCGACGACGCGATCATCCCGGGCTGGGACCACGAGCTCGACAAGCCGCCGCCGTCGTGATCAGCGCCCCGGCCGCTGGCCCAGGAGCCGGGCCGGCAGGAAGATGATCGCCTTGACCAGTTCGAGCACCCCGCCGACCGCCAGCCCCACCAGCCGCAACGGCAGCAGCAGCAGCCAGACGAGCGGATAGAGCACCACGAACAGGATGGCCAGGGGCCAGCACAGCACGAACAGGATGCACCAGAGCAGGAAGCCCAGCATGGCAACACCTCGGGGACGGTCAGGCGCGGCCGGGTCGGGGGATCCGTCGCGCGTCCAGGATCTCTACCCGCGCCCGGCCCGGACTATTCGCCGGGAGCCGGGACCGCGGGGGCCAGCACGGCCCTGAACCCCGCGGCCTTCGCCGCCCGGAAGATCGTCGAGTGACGTTCCTGCTTCCTCGGGTCGTACCGCCAGGTCAGGCCGGCCGGGGCCTGATCGGCGAGGATCGCGGCCAGCTCGTCGGTGTAGGGGCCGATGTCGGTCTCGTTGCCCACGGACAGGTAGAGCCTGGCGCGGCGGTCGCCCCAGGTGGCGAGGCGGGCCCTCGCCTGGCGGACCAGCGCGTGGTCGTTCCACCAGAGGCTCGGGCTGATCGCGATGTAGCCGGCGAACAGGTCGGGCTCGAGGAAGAACGTCTCCATGATGAACCAGGCGGCGAGGGATTCGCCGACGAGCGTCCGGTCGGCGGTGCAGCGGTACCGCGCCTCGATCGTGGGGATCAGCTCGTCGGCGACGAAGCGCCGGAACGCCGCCGAGCCGCCGATGACGGGGGCCACCTCCCGGTCCGTTGCGACCTCCGTCGGGCCGGTGAGGTCGCGACGCCTGACGGTGTTCTCGATGCCGACGAGGATGACGGGTCTGATCTCGCCCGCGGCCATCAACGCGGCCAGGGTGTTGGCGATGTGCGGAAAGTCCTCCGCGACCCCGCCGTCCGGCATGTAGACGACGTCGAACGCGGCCTCGCCGTCGTAGCCCGGCGGCAGGCAGACGTTGATCACCCGCGCCTCGCCCAGGACCACCGACGGGATCGTCAGCGTGTCGTGGGGCGGGACGGGGTCGGCCGGGGGAGCGTCGTGGCAGCCTGCGAGCAGGCAGAGCATGGCCAGAGCGGCGGCGGTCCGGGTCATCGGTGCAACTCCTTCGGTCGTCATGGCCCGCGGTCCTAGCGCGGGTCCGGATACATGGCCTGCCACCAGCCGTCCTGCCCCTTGAGCCACTTCGCGAAGTACGCCAGGATGGTGTCGTTCCAGACGATGCGCTGGTCGTGGTCGAGGATGTGGTGGTCCTGGCCCTGGACCTGAACGTACTCCACCTCGCGGCCCAGCAGCTTGAGCGCGGTGAACAGCTGGTCGCTCTCGCCGACGGGCACGTTGGTGTCGCTGTCGCCGTGCAGCAGCAGCAGCGGCGTGGTGATCCGGTCGGCGTGGAAGAGCGCGCTCTGCTCGACGTAGACGTCACGGCGGTCCCAGGGGAAGGCGTCGGCCAGGGCCCGCGCGCCGTACACGTAGCCCCAGAGGCCCTCGCCCCAGTAGCTGCTGATCGACGAGATGCCGGCGTGGCTCACGGCGGCGGCGAACAGGTCGGTCTGGGTGATCACGTACTCGGTGAGGAAGCCGCCGTAGCTGGCGCCGATGCAGCCCACGTGCTCGGGGTCGGCCGACGGATGCGCGGCCAGGAAGGCGCGGGTCGACTCGATCACCTCCCAGGCCGTACGTTTGCCCCAGTCGTTGACGTGGCGCGCGGCGAACTCCTGGCCGTAACCCGTGGCGCCCGACGGCTCGGGCACGTAGACGATGTAGCCCTGGCCGGCCCACACGTTCTTGGGGTAGCGGCCCCCGAAGTCCACGGTGACCGGCGACGTGCCGCCGTAGTAGTACACGATCACCGGGTACCGCTGCGACGGGTCGTAGTCGACGGGCCAGTAGATGCGGCCGTCCAGCAGCTCGCCGTCGGGCAGCGGCGCCTGCCAGGCGGTGACCTCCCCGAAGGCGACGTCCGCCCAGGCATCCTGACCCGGGTCCAGGAGCAGGCGGGCCTGGTTCCGTTTCAGGTCCACGGCGAACACGCGGTCGGGAGTGCTGACGGACGTGCCGCGGGCGACGGCCACGCGGCCGTGCCGGGCGAGCGCGAACTGGTCGGTGAACTCGACGCCGGTGTCCACGCGGGTCCAGTCCGCCCGCCGGGGGTCGCAGCGGTAGACGTTCTGGAACTGGGTGTCGGTGCACAGGGCGTAGACGAGGCCGTCGTCGAGCGACCACCAGGCGCGGCCGACGTCGGGCGTGAAGTCGCGGGTGAGGCAGCGCGCGGTGTTCGTGGCGCGGTCCAGGAGGTAGAGCTGGCCGCCGTAGTCGTTGGCCTGCACGCCGTCGGGCAGATCGCGGCCCAGGCCCCCGAAGGCCGACGGCGAGCCCTGCAGCAGCAGCGTGCCGGGATCCGGACCGTAGACCGCGGCGCCGATCCAGCGGTCGGTCAGCAGACGCTCGACCGCGAGGGTGGCGAGGTCGAGCTCCCACAGCTCGCTCGTGGCGTAGGGCCGCCCGCCCGCCAGGTCCTCGTCCTCGAGGAAGAACAGCACGTGCGTCCCGTCGGGGCTGAGCGACCAGGTGCCCGGGGACAGGGGCCCGGCGGTGAGCCGGCGCGAGACGCCCGCGGGCACCGAGACCTGCATCAGGTAGCTGCGGTCGCGGTACCAGGGCTGGCGGTCGGCCGGGTTCAGGACCCGCTTGACCTTGCGCTTGTCCGGTTCGGCCTTCACGCGCACGGCGTACACGACGGACCCGCCGTCGGGGACCCACTGGTAGCCGGCCAGGTCCGCGATGCCGCGCACCAGGCGGGTGAGCTCGCCGGTGGCCACGGTGTAGAGCCAGAGGTCGCTGGTCTCGTGATCGCCGGGCAGGACGAAGCTCAGGCGAGCGCCGTCGGGCGCCCAGTCGAACTGGCTCGCGTCGTGCCCGCGCCAGGTGTCCAGGAGCTTGCCGCTCTTCAGGTCATGGAGCTCGAGCCAGCTCTGGGCTTCGCCGCCCGCCGGCCGCTCGCCCACCATGATCGCGGCGAGGCGGCCGTCGGGGCTCAGGCTCACCTCGCGGACGCGGGGGCTGTCGAGCACGAGGTGGATGTCGGCCGGGCGGCGGCTCTCGATGGTGGCCGCGAGGGCCTCGGCGGGCAGGTCCGCCGCCAACGTGAGCACCGGCGCGAGCGACCAGGCGACCGCCGGTCCGGCGTCCACGACCGCGCGTAGGAGCAGCGTGTGCACGCCCCGGGGCAGGGTCAGTTCGGCCGTGCTCCGGTCTCCCTCGCCGGGCTTCGCCGTGACGGCCTCGCCGTCGAGCCAGAGCTGCAGGTGGGCGCTGTCGGGAACGGCCACCGCGAGGGTGGCCTGCTGCCAGCGGTCGCTGCGGAGGTAGGCGGCGAACCAGGTCTCGCCCGGCCGGACCATGAGCGGCGCGGCGACGTCGTCCCAGCGGACCTCGGCGCCCGGCGCCGCGAGCGTCCGGCCCAGGCGCGGACGCAGCAGCGCCACGTCGAGGCTCGGCGCCTTCGCCAGGTCGTCCAGGGTCACGCCGCCGGGGGCGGCGTCGTGAAATGCGGGCAGGGGCAGGGGCCAGGGGCCCGCCTGCAGCAGCCGGGCGACGGGCACGACGACGGGATCGGCCGCCGCGACCGCGACGGCGGTCACGAGCAGCAAGCTGAGCAGCAAGATGCGACGGGACATGAGGACGCTCCTGGGGCGCTGGGGTCGGGGTCGGGGGTGCACACTCCCATGATGGCACGGACGGTCGCGCCGCGCCAACCGGGGTTGTCGCTCAGCCGTCCCGCACCGCGGCCGCCACCAGGGCTGCCGCCCGGTCCACCTCGTCCTCGGTGGTGAACCGGCCCACGGAGAACCGCACGGTGCCCGCGGCCAGGTCGGCGGGCACCTTCATGGCCGCCAGCACGGACGACGCGACCACGCCGTCGGCGTGGCAGGCGGCGCCCGGCGAGGCGGCCACCAGGTCGCCGAGGTCGCGCAGCAGGTCGGCCGCCCGGACCCCCGGCAGGGCCACGCTCAACGTGTTGGGCAGGCCGTCGACGAGGTCGCCGTGGGCGGGCAGCTCGCCCAGCCGGGCGCGGAGAGCCCCGAGGAGCCGGTCGCGCAGGGCGCGGCTGCGGGCCATGCCGTCCTGGAGGTGCATGCCCGCGAGCCGGGCCGCCTCGCCCAGGCCCACGATCGCCAGCACGTTCTCGGTGCCGGCCCGCCGACCGGCCTCGTGGCCGGCGCCGTGGAGGAAGCGGGCGATGCCGCGCCCGCGCCGGATGTAGAGGGCGCCGACCCCCTTGGGGCCGTAGAGCTTGTGGCCGGCGAGGGTGAGCAGATCGACCCCGAGGTCGTCCACCCGCACGGGGACCTTGCCCACGGACTGGGCGGCGTCCGTATGCAGCCAGACGCCGCGCGCGCGGCAGGCCTCGGCGGCCGACCGCACCGGCTGCAGGGTGCCCACCTCGTTGTTGGCGTGCATGAGGCTCACGAGGACCGTGTCCGGCCGCAGCGCCTGAGCCAGGACCTCGGGGTCGACCCTGCCGCGGCCGTCGACCGGCAGCACCGCGAGCTCCCAGCCACGCCGCTCCAGCACGCGGCACGGCTCCAGCACGGCCGGGTGCTCGACGGCCGAGGTGACGAGGTGCCGGCCGCGCTCGCGTCGGGCCTCGGCCACGCCGAAGACGGCCATGTTGTCGGACTCGGAGCCGCCGCTGGTGAAGACGATCTCGTCGGGCTCGGCGCCCAGCAGGTCGGCCACCTGGGCGCGGGCCCGCTCGACGGCCTCGCGGGCCCGGCGGCCGGCGGCGTGGCTGCTCGACGGGTTGCCGAAGTGGTCGCGCAGGAATGGCGCCATGGCGTCGGCCACCCGGGGGTCGAGGGGCGTCGTCGCGTTGTGGTCGAGGTAGATGGGCTGCTCGGGCATGGGCCGCTCCTGGCTGGGGTGTCCGACGTCGTGCACATGATGGACCCGTCGTGGGCGGCAGGCCAGTCCCTGGCCTGAAGCTGGAGGTTGCCAGTCCCCGCGCCATGCTCCATTCTTGGCCGTCATGTCCAGACGTCATCTGAAACGAGCCCTGCTCTTCCTCGAACGCCTGCGGCGCGAGATCGCCTACGACGACTGCATGGGCATGGCGGCCCAGATCGCCTACTACATGCTGCTCTCGGTGATCCCGTTCCTCATCTTCGTGCTCTCGATCATCAGCCGCCTGTCGATCGGCCAGGCGCTCGAGCCCATCCTGCTCGACGCCCTGCGCGACCAGATGCCCGTCGACGCGGCCAACTTCATCACCGACATCGTGCTGCGCGTCCTGCCCACGCGCAGCAGCGAGACCACGGTGGTGTCGTTCGTGGTCGCGCTCTGGGGCTCGAGCATGGCGGTCGGCGCCTTGATCACCACCATCAACCGCGCGTACAACCTCAGGCCGCGCCGCAACATCGTCACCCAGAAGGCCTTGTCGATCGTGCTGGTGCTGGCGCTCTCGGCCATCCTGCTGCTGGCCTTGCTGATCCTGCTGTTCGGCCCGCAGGTCAGCCAGCAGGTGTTCGAGTACCTGCACCTGGCGAGCGAGACCAACACCTTCTGGACCTCGGTGCGCCTGCCGCTGGCCGGATTGCTCGCGTTCGCGGCCCTGGCCATCCTCTACTACTATGCGCCGGAGGCCAGGCAGCGGTTCATCCACATCCTGCCCGGCTCGGTCACGGCCACCGTGTTCTGGCTCGTGGCGGGCTCGGCGTTCCGCCTGTTCGTGCGGAACTTCGGCAACTACAACGCGACCTACGGCTCCTTGGCCGCGGTCGTGATCCTGCTGGCCTACTTCTGGCTCACCGGGTTCATCTTCCTGGTGGGCGCCGAGGTCAACGCGCTCATGAAGCGCCTGGAGGTGGAGGAGGGCCGCAGCCTCTTCCGCCCGTTGCGCTAGCATCCCGAAAGGCCAGCCGACATGCCCACCATCAAGGCCCGCTGGACCGACGGCGTCCGCTTCGTCCACACCTCCGACACCGGCCACGCGCTGGTCACCGACGCGCCGGCGCCCAACGGCACGAACACGGCGCCGAGCCCGATGGAGCTGGTGCTGCATGCGCTCGCGGGCTGCGCGGGGGTGGACCTGGCCCTGATCCTCACGAAGATGAAGCAGCCGTTCCGGGACCTGGAGATCACCGTGTCGGGCGAGCGACGCGACGAGCATCCGCGGGTGTACGTCAAGGTGGCGTTCCACGTCACGGTGCGCGGCGAGGTGAGCGAGAAGAAGCTCGCCCGGGCGGTCGACCTGAGCCTCGACGAGTACTGCGGGGTCGCCGGCATGCTCCGCGAGACGGCGGAGATCTCCCGCTCCTGGGAGATCCTTCCCGATTGAACCGGGATTCTGGATAAAACGGCAAGAATCCTGCCAGGTCTTGAACACCCGTCTCCTGTCTGGTATCATTACGAACGTTACGCTCTATCACCCCCGCATCCGTCCGGACCGGCCTGCCGTCCCCCGCCAGGCTGCCGGGTCCGCGCGGATCGGAGAGGAGTGCCCATGGTTCGCCCCGTCCGGATCGTCGTCGGCGCGCTGGTGCTGCTGACGGCGTGGGCTGTTTGCGCCACGGCGGCGCACATCGACGCCGACCTCAAGAAGCTGCTCGACGACAAGTCGCGCAGCGAGATCATCCCCGTGCTCATGGTCTTTCCCGACCAGCCCGCCCTGGAAGACCTCGAGGTCATGATGGACGGCGCCACGCCTCAGAAGCGGCGGAACTCGACCATCGCGGCCCTCAAGCGCCAGGCCCGCAAAGCCCAGTCCGACGCCTGGGAGGTGCTCGAGGATCCCGATCTGCCGGGCGAGCTGGCCTATGCCCAGATGCTCTACTTCTCGAACTCCATCGCCTTCGGGGCCGACCGCGAGGTGATCCTGGCCGTGGCCGAGGCGGGCGACAAGCGCGCGGACGACGCGATCCTGTTCTACGACAAGGACTACGAGCTGCTGGCCGACACCATCCGCCTGCCTGGCGACGGCCAGAAGTCGGCCCGCGAGGACACGACCTGGAACCTGAAGTACGTGCACGTGCCGGAGGTCTGGTCGCAGCTCGGGATCACCGGCGAGGGCATCCTCATCGGCCACATCGACACCGGCGTCGACCTCGCCCACCCCGACCTGCGCCACCGCCTCTGGGTCAACCCCGGCGAGCTGGCCGACAACGGCCTGGACGACGACGGCAACGGCTACGTGGACGACGTCTACGGCTGGGATTTCGGCGACGGCGACAACGACCCCACCGACGATTCCGTCGACGCCGGCCACGGCACCCACACCGCCGGCACCGCCGTGGGCGACGGTTCCCTCGGCGTGCAGACCGGCGCCGCGCCGGGCGCCCGCCTGTTGCCGGTCAAGGTGTTCTCCACCGGGGGCACGAGCAGCCTCGGCCGCCTGTGGGCCGCCCAGCAGTACTGCATCGAGCAGGGGTGCCGCATCATCACCATGTCGCTCGGCATCAAGGGCGACGTCCCCGATCCCTACCTGCGCAACGACCGCTTCAACGCCGACGCGATCCGCGCCGCCGGGGTCGTCCTCTTCAACAGCGCCGGCAACGAGCACCAGGAGTTCGAGCCGCCCTACGAGCTCGGCATGACCGCGCGCATCCCCGCGCCCTGGCACGCGCCGGCGGTGCCGTACAGCAGCCTGGGCGGCGTGGTTACCGTCGGCGCCACCGGCTACCGCGCCGACGCGGCGTACGACCAGGCCAGCCGGGGCCCGGCGGGCTGGGACCAGGTCGATCCCTGGCACGACTGGCCCTACATGCCGGGGCCGGGCCTCATCAAGCCCGACGTGACGGCTCCCGGGCAGGGCATCCGGTCCCTGCTGCCCATGCCCCAGGGCTACAGCGGCGAGACGTGGTCGGGCACGTCCATGGCCACCCCGCTGGTGGCGGGCGTGGCGGCGCTCATGCTGGCCAAGAACCCCACCCTGTCGCCGGCCGGTGTCGACAGCCTGCTCGAGATGACGGCCCGCGACCTGGGCGCCGCGGGCAAGGACGTGGTCTTCGGCGCCGGCGTCATCGACGCCCTGGCCGCGGTGACCGCGGTGCCGGACGACCTCCTGCCCGACCTCGCGGAGGCGGAGCTCCTGGCCGATCCCGGCGGCGACGGCGTGCTCGATCCCGGCGAACTGGCCGGCGCGGTCTTCGCCGTCCGCAACGCCGGCATGGTGTCGGCCACCGGGATCAGCGGCCAGCTCACCGTCAACGCCAACCCGTACGTGAGCGTGCAGACGTCGGCCGCGAGGTTCCCGGACATCGCGCCCGGCGCCGTCGGCCTCAACGCCCTCGAGCCGTTCGTGCTCGCGGTCTCGCCGCTGGCGCCCCACGGCTACAGCTTCACCATGACGCTCACCGTGACGACCGCCGAGGGCTTCGAGCGCTCGCTGGACCTGAAGAGCTACCTCGGTCTGCCCGAGTACCGCACCCATGACGCGGGCGAGGTCTATCTCACCGTCACGTCGCGCGGCAGCCTCGGCTACGTGTCCGACGCCCAGCTGAACGGCGACGGCATGGGCCGGGCGGGCGGCCCCAGCGCCCTGTTCCTGAGCTCCCTGTGGGCGGGTTCGGGCCCCGCGTACATGTGCAACAACGACCTGACCGCCGACGGCGCCGACCCCGCCGAGTGGCGGCCGCGCCTGGATCCCACGGGCAACGTGCGCGTGGTGCAGGACGTGGGCGGCGAGCAGATCTTCACCATGGCGTTCGACGATCGGGGCCACGCCGAGCCCCGCGGCATCACGGTCACGCTCACGTCGTCGGCCTGGGCCGATCCCGCGCTGGCCGACGTCGTCAAGCTGGACTATCTGATCAGCAACGAGGGCGACAGCTACTTCGCCGGCTATCACGCCGGACTCTTCGTCGACTGGGACGTGATCGACTCGCTCGGCAACGTCGGTGGCATCGACCTCAACACCCGCTCGGTGTGGGTGGGCATGCCGGACGGTCCGGTCTGCGGCATGGCCGTCGTCGGCGACGCACCCCTGAGCAACCTCTCGTTGATCGATAACCTGGAGTACGTCTATCCGACGAGCCACGTGATCGACGCCCACAAGTACCAGTTCCTCAACGGGACCCTGCACACGCCGGCGGTCACCGAGCCGACCGACCTGTCGGCCGTGGTGGCGGTGGGCCCGCTCGACCTCGATCCGGGCCAGCGGGTGCGGGTCACCATCCTCGTGGCGTACGGCGACTCGGTGGCGGACTTCCTGACGAACGTCGCGGCCGCCGGCGGCGGCACCGGGCCCGTCACGCCGGTGGAACCGCCGGTGCCGAGGCCGGCGTTCGCGCTGGACCAGAACAACCCCAACCCCTTCAACCCCAGCACGCGCATCGGCTATTCGCTGCCGCGGGCGGGCGAGGTGAACCTCGCCGTGTACGACCTCAAGGGGCGCCTCGTGCGCACCTTGCAGGACGGCCGGCAGGCCGCCGGCGAGTACGGCGTGCGCTGGGACGGCCGCGACGACCGTGGCGGCCAGGCCGCGTCGGGGATCTACCTGTACCGGCTGATCACCGAGGAGGGGACGCTCGCGCGGAAGATGATCATGGTGAAGTGACCCGCGCCGGTGGCGGGAGTCCTGCGAGAGCCCGATCGCCTGGTCCGGCGGGACCCGGAGGTCGGGCTCTCGTCGCGCCGGGGCCGCCGAGGTCCGCCGCTCGAGATCCGGGTCCGGACCGGTGACGATCCCGTGGGACAAGTCGTCGAGATGGGCCAGGAACACGGCGTGTCCTGCATCATCGAGGTTCGGCGGACCGAACGCATGGTCCGGGTCCTCGTCGGCGGCCGCGAGTCGGCGCGGCGTTGCGGGCGCGCGCGCGCTGTGAGACCATGGGCCGGTCCCGACGTCCGCCGTCCGAACCAGGGAGCGCCGCCGATGATCATGCCGAGCTGGTCGGCCCGACCGCGAATCCCTCGCCGCTTCGCCGGACTGGCCCTGCTCGCCTGCCTCGCGGCCACCGCCGGGGCCGCCGACCTCCGCGTCATGTCCTTCAACCTCCGTTACGGCACCGCTCCTGACCGTGAGCACGCCTGGCCCGGGCGCCGCGACGCCGTCGTGGCCACGATCACGGGGTTCGCGCCCGATCTCCTCGGCACCCAGGAGTGCCTGGCCTTCCAGCGCGACGAACTGCTCGCCGCCCTGCCCGGGTATGCCGTGGTGGCCGCCGGCCGCGACGACGGCGCCGAGGCCGGCGAGATGTGCGCCGCGTTCTACCGGCGCGACCGGTTCGCGCTGCGCGACCACGGCACCTTCTGGCTGAGCCCGACGCCGGCGGTGGTGGCGAGCCGCGGCTGGGATGCCGCCCTGCCGCGGATCGCCACCTGGCTGCGGCTCGAGGACCGCGCGAGCGGGCGCGAGCTGCTCTGGCTCGACACCCATTTCGACCACCAGGGTGACCAGGCCCGGCGGCAGTCGGCGGCGCAGCTGCATGCCTGGCTGCGCGACCATCGGGGCCAGGCCCAGCTGGTGGTGACCGGCGATTTCAACGCGCCCGCGGACCAGGGCCCGGGAGGTCCGTACACGGATTTGCTGGGCGACTCGGAGCCGGCGCTGCTGCGCGACACCTTCGCCATCGCGCATCCGGCGGACACGGCGGGCACCTTCCACGGCTTCACCGGCCGGGCCGAACGTGGCCGCATCGACTGGATCCTCGCCTCGCCCGAGCTCGCCGTGCTCGAGGCCGCGGTCGTGAGCGCCGCGCCCGGCGGCGTCTGGCCCTCGGACCACTTCCCGGTGACCGCGGTGCTCGCGGCCGGATCCGGGTCCGCGCTGCAGCGCGTGGCGGCGTTCAACCTCGCGGTGGCGGACGTCTTCGCCGCGAGCGTCGTCGACAGCCTGCTGGCTGCCGAGCGCGATCTGCCGGTGGCCACCCGGGTGTCCCGCTGGGCCTGGCGCCTGGCCGCGGCGGGCGGCACCACGTACCGGTTCGGCCTGGCCGCGGGCGGCTACGCGGACGCCGGCCGGCTCCTTCCCGGCCGTGAGTACGACTGCATCTCCCTGATCTACCGGGTGAGCGAACTGGCCCGGGCCCGCGACGGGCGCGAGGCCCTCGCCATCGCCCTGGCGACCCGTTTCGCGGGCGCGCCGGCCGACTCGGTCGTCGACGCCGAAGGCCGCGTGCGCTACGACCATCCGTCGCACCTCGACTATTCCGTCGACATGATCCGCAGCGGCCACTGGGGCGATGACGTCACCGACCGGCTCGCCGGCGCCCGCCCCGATCCCCAGGGCACCGCGCGCTACGCGGCCGGCACCGTCGCCGTGGTGCCGGCGGACTCGCTACGCACCGACGAGCTGCGCGACGGCGACCTCGTGTGGTTCGTGCTGTCGGCGAGCGACCCGCCGGCCGCCGCCCTGCGCCGCGACCACGGACTGTGGGTCGGCCACGCCGGCGTGGTCGTCGTGCGCGACGGCATGGTCTGGCTGGTGCACGCGGCGAGCCGGCCGTTGCCGGGCTGGTACGACGCGCCCGGCGTGGTGCGCGTGCCGCTGGCCGTCTACCTGGCGCGGGTCGAGCGCTACGACGGCCTCATGGTCACCCGTTTCTGAGCGCCGCCCCGCCGGATCTGCTACACTCACGGGGTTCGCCGTCACCGCCCACCCCACCCAGGGGGTTCCGTCGTGCCTTCGTCGCGCCTGCTCACGCTCGCCGTCGTCCTGGTCGCCCTCGCCCTGCCCGCCCTCGCGGCCGACCAGCCCGCCCATCACGCCCTCGTCCGATTCTGGCTCACGACCGAGGCCGACCAGGCCACGTTCGCCGCCGGCCAGGCGGAGTGGGACGTGGTCGCCGGCCGCGCCGGCCGTTTCGCCGACATCGTCGTGCCGCGCGACGAGGTGAGCCGGTGGCTGGGCCGCGGTTCGCGCGTCGAGGTGCTGCAGGGCGACCTGGAGACCTACTACGCCGAGCGCAACGGCAACCGCGCCGATTACGGCGCCTACCACACCTTCGCCGAGGGCATCGCCTGGCTCGACGAGCTGGCCGCCAGCTACCCGCAGGTCGTCAGCCCGAAATGGTCGCTGGGCTGGAGCCACGAGGGCCGCAACATCTGGTGCGTGCGCGTGTCGGACAACCCCACCGAGGTGGAGGCGGGCGAGCCGGAGATCCTCTTCGACGCCGCCCACCACGCGCGCGAGGTGATGTCGGCCGAGATGGTGCTCATGCTGACGGCCTACCTCGCGGAGCAGTACGCGGCCGGCGACCCGGAGATCGTGGCCCTGGTCGACGCCAACGCCATCTACCTGGTGCCCTACGTCAACCCCGACGGCTGGGTCTACAACGAGCTGACCAACCCCAACGGCGGCGGGATGTGGCGCAAGAACCGCCGCGTCAACGGCGACGGCAGCTACGGCGTCGACTGCAACCGCAACTATCCCTACGAGTGGGGCTGCGACGGCGGCAGCAGCGGCACGCCCAGCTCGGAGACCTACCGCGGCACCGCCCCGGGCAGCGAGCCCGAGGTGCAGGCCATCATGGAGTTCATCAACGCCCACGACTTCGTGATCCGTCAGAGCTTCCACACCTACGCCGACCTCACGCTCTACCCCTGGGGCTACACGACGGCCGACACGCCCGACCACGCGACCTTCGTCGAGCTCGCGGCCGCCATGGTGCAGGACAACGGCTACACGCCGGGCCAGCCGGGCGAGGTCCTGTACGACGTGTGCGGCGGCAGCTTCGACTGGGACTACGGCCAGCAGGACGAGCATACGCGGATCTTCGGCTTCACCACCGAGATCGGCGACACGGGCTTCTGGCCGACGGATGCCGAGCGCCAGGGCCTGTTCGACGAGAACCTGTGGCCTTCGCTCTACCTGATCGCCGCCGCGGCCGACCTGCGAGGCCCGTCGTTCGTGCACCGGCCGGCGCCGTTCCAGGCGCCGGACCTGGGCGCGCAGACGATCGCGGCCGTCATCGAGGGGTTCGGCGGCGCGGCGGTCGAACCGGCCAGCGTGATGATGCACTGGCGCACCGACGGCGGCCCGTGGACCACAGAGGCCCTCGCGGCGACGGGCAACCCCGGCGAGTACGCCGCGGTCATCCCGCAGGCGGCCGACGGGGCGGCGGTGGAGTACTACCTCGAGGCGAGCGACGTCTTCGGCGACACGGGCACCGCGCCGCGCGGCGCGCCGGACGTGCTCTTCCGCTACGAGGTGGGCACCGCGTTCGACCACGCCATGGAGGCCGACCGCGGCTGGCGCGCCGGCGATCCCGCCGACGACGCCTCGTCGGGCCTGTGGGTGCGCGTCGACCCGGTGGGCACCACCTACGACGGCGCCGCGGTGCAACCCGAGGACGACCATACCGACGCCGGCACCATGGCCTGGATCACCGGTCAGCATGTGGCCGGCGAGTCGGCCGGCTTCGCCGATGTCGACGGCGGCCGCACGACCCTCTACTCGCCGGTCTACGACCTCACCGGCGGTCGGAACGTCGCGATCCGCTACTGGCGGTGGTACACCAACGACGCCGGCAACAACCCGGGCGAGGACTGGTGGGACGTCGAGCTGTCCAACGACGGCGGCCAGACCTGGACCGCGGTGGAGCACACCCAGGCCTCCAGCGCCGAGTGGCTCGAGCAGCAGTTCGACCTCGCCGACTATGCCACCGTGCCCGGCCAGGTGCAGCTGCGGTTCGTGGCCAGCGACGAGGTGAACGGTTCGCTCGTCGAGGCGGGCGTCGACGACTTCCTGCTCGTGGGCGATTTCGGCGACGTGACCGGCGCCGAGGACGAGACGCCGGGCGCCCTGGCGGTCGACCTGAGCGCGGTCCCCAACCCGTTCAATCCGCTGACCAGCGTGCGCTTCCGGCTGGCCGCCGGCGGGGCGACCCAGATGGGCGTCTTCGACCTCCGCGGCCGCCTCGTCAAGAGCCTCGTGCGCGAGGTGCTGCCCGCGGGCGAGCACGCCGTGCGTTGGAACGGGCGTGATGCGCTGGGCCGGCCGGTGGCGAGCGGCGTCTACTTCGTGCGGCTGCTCACGCCCGAGGGGCAGGAGCTGAGCCGGAAGCTGCTGCTGGCGCGGTGACGCCCGCCCGACCCGCCGCGACCGAAGAACTCCGCCTTGCGGCGGAGTTCTTCGCATCCGGGCGCGGGGGTGGTCCGGGTCATTCCTCGGCCGGCGGCGGGACCAGGCGCACGTTCACGCTGGCGGACACCGCGTCCTCGCCCGCGTGAGCGGTGGCGGTCACCGCGGTCGGCACGGTGTCGGTCACGGCCGGGGCGTTCCAGGCGACGGCCCAGCCGGTCAGGTTCTGCAGCAGCGTGAAGCTCGCGTCGGCCACGGTCACCACCACGCTGTCCAGGGGCACGGACGTGAGATCCCGGGTGGCCTGGCCGCGCAGGTTGATCACCGCGCCGGTGACGAGGTCGGCGCCCGCCAGCGGCGCGGTGATGCGCACGGTGAGCTGGCTGACCGTCACCGTGATCCAGGCGACGCCCTCGATGGTGTCGCCGCCGAGCGGATTCTCGGCCACCGCGCGCACGCCGAGCGGCCGCGGCGTGTCCACGCTGAACAAGGGCACGTCCCAGGTGGCGGTCCAGGCGGTGTCCGGCGCGATGGCCTGCCAGCCGGCGCCCAGGTTGACCTCCATGCCGGTCAGGGCGAAGCCGTCCGGCAACGGCCCGGCGCGGCCGGTGAGCGTGACGCTGCTGCCGCCGCGCACCGCCGCGCCGTCCAGCGGTCCGGTGAACGCGACGTCGAGCGTGGCGCCGCTCACGGTCACGGTCCGACTGACGATGCCCGACAGGAACCAGTGGTTGCGGAACTGGGCGTAGATGGTCTGCTCGCCGGCCTCGTCGCGCACGGTGAAGTCCAGGGTGTCGGCGTAGGCCTGCCAGGGCCCGTCGTGGAAGTCGGGGTCGGTGCTCAGGCGCATCTCGGTGGCCACCGCGTGGGCGGCGAGGGTCACGAGCCGGCCCTCGACGAGGCCCGACTCCGGCAGCACCGGCGTGATCGACACGGACGTGAGCGGATCGCCGCGCAAGGCCAGCGGTCCGCTGCGCACGAGATCGCCGAAGCTGCTGGCGAACTCGGCGATCAGGTTCTGGGTGGCCGGGGTGTCGATCAGCGGCACGTCGGCGTAGGATGCCGCCGGAGCGCGCCATTCGGCCGCGGCCAGGCTGTCGGGGCCGGCGGCGAAGCGCACGGCCTCGATGCCCACGCCGCCCGAGGTGAGGTTGATGCCGACGAGCGGGGCGGCCACGGTCGAACCGCCGCCCGTCTTGCTGATCGTGCTGACGATGGCCATCTCGACCGCCAGCGAGTCGACGCTCGACCATAGCGGCTCGGCGCCGTCCTCGAGCACCAGCCCGGCCCGGACGTAGAGCTGGCGGCTGGGGCTCGCGAACCCGTTCACGCGCGGCTTGAGGATGCGGAAGCCCTCGTAGACGGCCTCGCCGCCCGCCAGCGCCAGCGCCGCGGTGGTGGAGAAATCGCGCAGCGTGTCGAGCTGCACGACGTCGCCCGCGACGGCGCGCACGCCGATGTCGTTCACCGCGCGGCTGATCTTCACGCCGGCCGGAGTGCCGGGCAACGCGTCGGGGATGTGGATCACCGGCGGCACGAACACCGCGGCCGGCACCACGTGGCTGGTCTGGGCCGCGAGGCCGGCCGCGTTCAACGCGCGCAGTCGGTACAGGTTCTCGCTGTTGCCGCGGGGGGCGGTGTCGAGGTAGCTGGTGACGGTGGCCGCCACGGTGTCGATGTCGGTCGGCTGGCTGTTGATGATCGACTCGATCACGATCTGGGCGATCGCCGGACCGCCCGGCACCGTCCATTGCAGCTTGACGCGGCCGTCGGCATACGTGGCCACGAGGCCGAAGGGGTCGGCGCTATCGGGATTGCGAGGGTCGAGCGGATTCTCGAAGGTGGGCTCGCTCACGCTGCTGCAGCCGAGGCTGAGCGCGGCGATCGCCAGGCCCAGCATCAGCAGGAGCGTCAGGCGACGGAGCAGATCGTGGTGGGTCATGGCATCCTCGCTGCTGAAAACGATCTAGAAGGCGACGGTCACGGCGGCGTGCACGCCGCGCGCCGCCGTGGCGGGGTCCAGGCCGGCCTGCATCGTCGGCGGCACCGGGCCGAGGCCGACGTCGACCTGCGGGAACAGCAGCCAGGCGTCCAGCAGGCTGAGGACCCAGGAGCCCGCCGCGATCAACAGGCCGCTGTCGCGCAGGTCCTGCATGTCGGCCACGTCCTGGTAGGTGAGGTTGGCCTGATTGCGCCAGTAGGCGATCTGCTCGGGCTCGACGGCTTGCTCGTAGGTGCGCTGGGCGTTGGTGTAGTCGTCCTTCTTGGTGATGCGGCCGAGTTCCCCGGTCAGGGCGGTCAGCAGGCCCACCGTCTCACCCGTGAAGTAGGCCCAGCCGCGCCAGCGCGCGCCCATGTACCATTGTCCGACGCCCGCGTACAGGAGGCTGCCGGTGAGCGCGCGGCTGCGTCGCAGCGCCAACGGCCGCAGGCGCACGTACACCAGGGCGTCGCCCTCGGGCACCAGGATGGTCTGCGTGAGCGGCTCATGGCCGCGCGCGCGGCATTCCACCTCGTGCATGCCGGTGGGCAGCGTGAGCGGCGCGAGCGGCAGGAACCCCTGGGAGCGGCCGTCGATGCGCACCTCGGCGCCGGCGGGCCGGCCAGGTGGACCTGGCCGGCGGCAGCCGGAGCGGCCAGGGCGGCCAGGCAGAGGGCGACCGTGATCGGGAGCAGGCGGCGGCAAGATCGCATCATCGTGGGCGGCACCTGTGCGTCGAGGGGAGATCAGGGCGGGCCCGCGGCCCGCGGATACCGGCAAGTATAGAGGAATCCGGCCGGCCACGAAAGCGTCCATGCGACTCAATCCCGATGGTAGGGCAGGCCGCGCAGGATGGTGAAGCCCCGGTAGATCTGCTCCAGCAGCAACACCCGGGCCATCTCGTGGGTGAACGTCAGGCGCGAGAGGCCGAGCACCAGGTCGGCCCGCGCGCGTACCTCGTCGGTGAGTCCGTCGGCGCCGCCGATCAGGAAGACGAGGCTGCCGTGGGCCGCGAGCACCTGGGCGAGGTCACGGCTGGACAGGTCGCGGCCGCGCTCGTCGAGCGCCACGACGGTCGCGGTGCCGCCGTCGCGGTGCAGGTGGTCGAGCAGCTGGCGCGCCTCGCGCTCGGGGTTCTGGTCGCGCAGCTCCGTCATCTCGATCTGCGCGTAGGGTCGCAGCCGCCGTTGGTAGTCGGCCGCGAGATCGGCCAGACGCCGGTCCTTGAGCTTGCCGACCGCGATGATCCGGATCATGGCCACCTCCGCGGCGAGCATAGGCGGCCCGGGGCGGGCGCACAAGACGGCGGTCGAGAATGGCCCTTGCCCTCACGGGCGCAAATGGCTGTAATGGTCGGGTACGACGCAGCCGTTCACCACGCAGGAGCCCGCCACCGCACCATGCAGCCCGATCCGGTCGACACCCTCTTTCCCGGCGTCGCCTCCCAGCTGGCGCACCTGGCCGCCGCCCTCCTGACCGTCGGCCTGGCCGCCGGCGGGACGTGGTGGCTGCGGCGGCGGCTGAGCCGGACCCTGGCCGCCGAGCCGACCCGTCCGTCCGGAGCGGCGACGCCGCCGGCGCCGTCCGCCTCACGCCTGGTGCCGGCCGGGTTGACCTCGCTGGTGGCGTTGCTGCTGGCCTCAGGATTACGCCAGATCTGGCCCCATCCCGACCTCCGTGCGCGGGCCCTCACGGTGCTGGTGATCACGCTGGTGACCGCGGCGCTTGCCTGGTGGCGGCTGGCCAGGCGCGGGGAGTCGCCATGACCGGCTCGCTCGCGATGCCCGTGGTCTGGACGCTCGTGCTGGCCGTCGGGCTGCTCGCCTGGCCCTGGCTGCTCGCGCGCCTGGCTGGCCGTCGGCCGCAGCTGGCCGACCGGCTCGCGGGCGGCGTCCTGCCCACCGGAGCCGAGTTGACCGCCATCTGGCGTGGCGGTCCTGCCGTCGCCTGGCCCACGCTGGTGGCGTGGGCCGCGCTCGTGCTGCTGGCCGGGGTGTTGCCCGTGGCCAGCGGCTGGACGGTCGCCGACCTCGATGCCGGCGCGCTCTGGGTGCTCGTCCTCGCGCTCGTCATCTGGCTGGCCGTCGGGCGGCGCGGCGTCTCGGCCGCCGCAGCCGCCGGCGCCATGCTCACCCTGACGGCCTCGCTCGTGCCGGTGGTGCTGCGGGTGGCGTCCTTGAACCTGACCGACATGGTGGTGGCGCAGCAGGGTGGCGCAGGCAACTGGTTCCTCGTCCGCGAGCCGTTGCTGATGCTCGGCGGTCTCGGCTTCCTGCTCGCAGCCGCGTCGCTCGCCGCCGCCGGTCAGGCTCCGGCCGCCGCGGACCCCTGGTCGGTGGCCCTGCGCTGGGGCACGCCGCTGGTCGCCGCCCACCTGTTCGCCGTCCTCTTCCTGGGGGGCTG
Source organism: Candidatus Krumholzibacteriia bacterium (assembly GCA_041390065.1). Classification (GTDB taxonomy): domain Bacteria; phylum Krumholzibacteriota; class Krumholzibacteriia; order LZORAL124-64-63; family LZORAL124-64-63; genus Glo-17. The sequence goes on along the minus strand of JAWKQQ010000005.1, from coordinate 356,929 downwards.
GTGGGCCGTGGCGCCCGTGGCCGACGGGCTGCCGTGGCTGAACACCGCCCTGAAGACGCTGGTCGGCCTGCTCGTGATCAACGGCCTCCGCGCTCGCCGGTGGGTGACGCCGTCCCTGCTGGTGGGCTGGCTGCCGCCGGCGGCGCTCGCGGTGAGCCTGGCGAGCCTGGCCTGGCTGCTGCTGGGAGGTGCGGTGCGGTGACCCTCCTGGCCTGGATCGCCCTGTCGCTGACGGCCCTGGTGAGCCTGGGCCTGGCCGCGCTGACCGACCACGGCGCCCGTCGGGAGCCGGCCCTGCGGCTGCTGGCCGTCGCCACCGGCGGCCTGCTCGTGGCTGCGGGCGCGGACGTCCTGGCGGTGGTCTGGCTGCTCCTGGCGTTGCCGCTCGTCTGGCAGGTTCGCACGAGCGGCGCGGAGGCGTCCGCCGGCACGACGCCGGCTGGCTGGCGGCTGCTGGGCGGCGTGCTCACCGCAGGCCTCGGGGCGACGCTCTACCTGCTCTGCCAACGGGTCGACTGGTTCGATCTGCCCGCCGGTCCGTTCCGGGCCGGAGCTGCCGATCTGGCCGGTCGGTTGCTCACCGACGATCTGGTCCTGGTCCTGGGCCTGCTCCTGATGGTTCTCGCGCTGCTGGGCGCCGGCGGACCGCAGCGCGGCGTCACCGCCGGGGTCGTGCGGCCTGAGCCGGAGGAGGACGGGTCATGATCACCATCGGCTTCGGCGCCTGGCTGGTGACGGCCGTGCTCCTGTTCACGGGCGGCTTCCTGGCGGCGGTCATCGGCCCGCCGGCAGCCCGACGGACGGTGGCCCTGGTGGCCATGCTCGGCGGGGCGGTGCTGGCGGTCGCGGCCATGGTGCGGCACCAGATCCTGGACGGTGGCGGACCGGGGCTGGCGCTGGTGATCGTCTGCGGCGGCCTGGCGCTGCTCAGCCTGGCGTCCGCGCCCGATCGTGGAGGCGAGCCATGATCCAGGTGGTGGCCCTGCTGGCCGCGGGCCTGGCGGCCGTCGGCGTCTCCCTCGCGGACAGCTTCGCGCTGCTGGTGGCGTGCTGGGTGCTCGGCACCGTGCTGCACGCGGCGCTGGTGTCGGCCGCCACCGCCAGCGTGACCGTGCGCGAGGTGGCGCGGGAGGTCTTCCTGGCCGAGATGTTCGGCGCCTGGGTGCTGCTCATGAGCGGGCTGAACCTGGTGCTCGCGACCGGGGCGACCAGCGTTGCGGCGGCCGGTCCGGTCGCGCCCTCGGTCCGCGATCTGGGCTGGGCGGGCCTGGGCCTCCTGCTGGTCGCGGCGGCCCGGCTCGGCTTGCCTCCGGTGGGGCCCTGGCCGGCGCGCCTGGCTGCCTCGCCGCCGGTCGTACGGGTGTTCCTGCACGCTTGCGCCCATCCGCTGACGGCGCTGGTGCTCTGGTGGCGGCTCGGGGACTGGCTGTTGCCCTGGCACCGTGACCTGGCCCTCGGGTTGGGCGCGTTCACCGCGCTCGCGGCCGTCGTCGCCGCGGCCGGGGAACGGCAGCTGCCGCGCCGCGCCGCGCTGCTGACAACCGGCGCCTGGGCGGGCCTGCTCGTGCTCGGCACGGGCGACGGTCCTCGCCCCTGGCCGTCGCTCGTCGCGGTGACCATCGCGGGCATGGCCATGCACGTGGTGGCCGCGGCGCCTCGCTGGTCGCGGACCGGGCGCCGCGGCCTCCTGTTCGCGGCTGCCGCGGCCGTGGCGGTCGCGGGTCTGCCGCTGCTCGATCCCCGGACGTTCGCGGGCGTGGTCGCGGTCGCCGCGCGCTGGGCGATGGTGGCCGCGCTCGGCGCCTCGTTCGCCGTGCTCGGTCACTGGTGGAGCACCCTCGCCACGCCCGAGGAGTCGGTCAAGGAACCCCGGGCTCCGCTGGTGCCGGCGCTCGATCGGTTGGCGCGGCTCGGCCGTCAGCCCGGGCCGCTGCAGCGTCTGGCGGCCGCGACCTCCGGCAACCTGGCCCGCGCCGTCGACCTCTGCGACCGGGTCGTGCTCGACGGCGTCGTCGAGGGCCTGGCCCTCCTGGGTCTCGGCGCCGCCTGGCTGGTGGCCTGGTGCGATCGACGTGGGCTCGACGCGGTCGAACGCGGCCTCGGCGCCCTTGTCCTTGCCGCCGGCCGCGGCTCCCGCAACCTGGCCGGTGCGCGCCCGGCCGTCGTGTTGCTCTGGCTCGGCATGCTCGTGATGGCCCTCCTGCTGCTGGGACGGTCGTCATGATTCCCGCGAGCACGCTCAGCTGGGTCGTGTTCCTGCCGCTGGGCGGTGCGCTGGCCGTCGCGATCCTGCCGGCGGCCCGGCGCGAGGCCATCAAGACGGTGGCCCTCTGCACGGCCGCGCTGCCGGCGGCGCGTTTGCTGATGCTGCTGTTGCGCCTGGATCCTCGCGACCTGTCCTTCCAGTTCGTCGAGCACTACACCTGGGCGCCGGCCCTCGGCTTCGAGTATTACCTGGGCGTCGACGGCCTGTCGCTGCCGCTGATGGTCATGACGGCCGTCGTCACCTTCATGGCGCTTCTAACGGCGTGGAGCGTCGAGCATGGCGCCAAGGGGTTCTACGCCCTGGTGCTGGTGCTCGAGGCTGGCGTGCTGGGCGCCCTCTGCGCCCTGGACACCGCCCTGCTGTGGCTGTTCTGGGAGCTGGCGCTGGTGGCGCTGTTCTTCCTGGTGACCTTCTGGGGTGATCAGGAGGGACACCGCGCGGGGCGGCAATTCCTGGTCCTCAGCCAGGCCGGCGCGCTGGCCATGCTGCTGGCCCTGCTCGCCCTCCGCCAGCACACGCTGCATCCGCTGACTGGCGGACCGACCGGCAGCCTGCCCCTGCAGCTCAACCAGGCCAACCACGATGCCTGGCTGGGCGCGCCGGGCGTGCGCCGCTGGCTCTTCGGCGGCATCCTGCTCGGGTGCGGCGTGCTGGTGCCTCTGGTGCCGCTGCACGTGTGGCAGCCGCGTCTGCACCGCGCCACGCCGCTGGCGGTCCCGCTGCTCGCCACCACGGTGGTGTCGAAGCTGGGCTTCTACGGCCTCTTGCGGCTGGGGCTGCCCATCCTGCCCGACGCGGCGGTGTGGGCGCGGCCGGCGCTCCTGGTCCTGGGCGCCGTCGCGTCGGTGTACGGCGGCCTCGGCGCGCTCGGCCGCCGCGACCTCGCGGTGATCCTGGGCTACGGCAGCCTCAGCCTCATGGGCCTGGCCCTCGTCGGCGTGTTCACGCTCACCCGCGAGGGGCTGGTGGGCGCCGGGCAACTGCTCGTGGCCCACGGCCTGGTCTACGCCATGCTCTTCGCCGCGGCCGATGGTCTGCGCGAGCGCAAGGGTCACCTCGACGTCGAACGCTGGGGCGGACTCTTCCGCAGCGCGCCCACGCTCGCCGTGCTGCTCTGCCTGGCCCTGCTGGCGGCCTGGGGCATGCCCGGGCTCGCGATCTACCCCGGCGCGGCGATGGTCCTCTCGGGCGCCATGGTGCTGCAGCCGTGGGCGGCGGTGGCGGGCGCCTGCGGCCTGCTGCTGGCCGCGGCGTGGGCGAGCCGGGTGATCCTGCGCATCTGCCTCGGCGAACCCGCGGCCGACCTGGGCGAGGTCCAGGTGTTGCGGGGCCGGGAGCTGGGCGTGCTGGTGCCGCTGGCCGTCCTGGTGCTCGGGCTGGGGATGTACCCGCGGCTCGTCGCCGATCTGATGGCGACCGTGATGGCCGATCTCGTGCGGATCGTGGGAGGTTGACGGTGGATCCTGCCACCCTGCTGGACGCCCTGCCGCTGCACCTGTCGTCCTGGCGGGCCGAGCTGGTCGTGGCCGTCGCCGCGTTGCTGGCCCTGCTGGTCGACCAGGAGCGGCCGCGGACCCGCTGGCTGGTCTGCCTGGCCGGCCTGGCAGTGGCCCTGGGCCTGGCGCTGCCGCCGTGGCCTGCCGACGCGATGCGAGCCCTGGGCCCACACCTCCTGATCGACCCGCTCAGCGTCGCGGCGCGGCTGGTCGTGCTGCTGCTCGCCCTGGTGACGGTGGCGCACTGGCCGGCCGGACGCGGCTCGGCGGCGCCGTTCCTGCTCGTTGCGGTCCTGGGGCTCCTGGTGATGGTGGAGGCCGCCACGCTGACGGCCCTGCTGCTGGGCTGTGCGCTGGCCGGGCTCGGCGCGGTCCTCGTCCGCCGGAGCCTCGGCGACCGGGTGGCGGCCGTCCAGGGCCTCGTCACGCTCGGCTTCGCGCTCGCGGCCTTCGGCGGCGTGTTCTGGTGCGGCCTGGGCGGCTCGGTGGATCTGGCCGCCGCCCGCGGGGGCCTGGCCGCCCGCCCGCTGCTGCCAGCGCTCGCGGTGCCCCTGGTGCTGGGTCTGCTCGTCCTCGGGCTCGCGCTCGCCTGCCTGGCGCCGCTGCGGCGTGACGGTTCGCGCCTGCAGGCGCTGTGGGGCCCCTGGTTCGCAGGGGCGCCGTTGCTCGCGCTGGTGGCCGTGCCGTCGCGTCTGCTGCTGCCCATGCCCCAGGTGCCGACGCTGGCGGCCGTGCCCGCGGTGTGGCTGGCGCTCGGCGGCCTGCTCGCCGTCGGCGGTTTCACCGCGGCTCTGGGTCAGACCGACCCGCGGCAACGCCTGCTCGCGGCCGCGCCCGGCCAGCTGGGACTCGGGTGGCTGGGCTTCGCCGTCATCGTGCCCGACGACGCTCCGCGCGCCGCGACGGCCGGGCTGTTGCTGGCCGTGGTGGCCCAGGCGGCGGCCCTGATGCTCTGGGCCAGGGCGGCTCCGGGCGTGGCCCGCCGGGCAGGTCTCACGGTCGCACTGCTGGGGCTGGCCGCCGTGCCGCCGCTGGTGGTCTGGCGACCCCGTTTCGCCATGCTGGAATCGCTGCTGGCCGACGATCAGCTCGTGGCCTGTGGGCTGGTGAGCCTGGCGACGCTTCTGGGGTTCGTGGTCTACCTGCAGCCGCTGATCGCCCTGTGGCGCGGCGTCGAGACGGTTGCCGACGGGCCGGACACCAATCCGGCCGGGCAGGTGCTGGCGTGGCTATTGCTGGGGTGTGCGGTGGCCTGGGGTCTCGGACTGGTGCCGGCGTGGCAGGTCGCCGGTTGAGACGAGGGTGACACCCCGCGGAATCTCCCTATCGTGGACGGCGCCCCGGGGCGGGGCGACACCGAAAGGCTCGTGATGGCATTCCCGCACTCGTTCTACCGCTGGCGACCGCATCCCTGGCATGGCCTGGAGGTCGGCGATGCACCCCCGGAAGTGGTGACCGCCTACATCGAGATCACGCCCTTCGACCACGTCAAGTACGAGGTCGACAAGAAGACCGGCTACCTGGTGGTCGACCGGCCACAGCGCACGAGCAGCCAGCCGCCGGCGCTCTACGGCTTCATCCCGCGCACCTTCTGCGGGCCCGGCGTGGGCATGCTGACTCCCAAGGCCAGCCGCGGCGACGGCGACCCCCTGGACATCTGCGTCCTCAGCGAGCGCCCCATCAACCGCTCCGAGGTGGCCCTGCGCGCCCGGGTGGTGGGCGGCCTGCGCTGCATCGACCGCGACGAGGCGGACGACAAGATCGTGGCCGTGCTCCTGAACGACAACGTGTGGGGCGACGTGCGCGACATCAGCGAGCTGCCCGCGGCCTGGGTCGAACGTCTGCGCCACTACTTCTCGACGTACAAGATGGTGCCTGGCCAGCCGTCGGACCTCACGGTCGAGGATGTCTACGGCCGCGACGAGGCGTTCGCGGTGATCCGGGCCGCGGTGGAGGACTACGACCTGGAGTACGGCGGGTGAGGCGACCGGGCCTGCTCGGCGTGCTGCTGGTCACGGCGCTCGGCGGTTGCGCATGCCGCGAACCGGTCCGGCTCCTGGACCTGACCGGCGGACCCGACGCCGTCGGCGCGCTCACGGCCGCGTTCGCGCAGGGCGGCCTGCCGGCCCGCGCCTTCGACGACCATTCCCTCGTGATCTCGCGAGACGGCCTGAACGTGATCGTGTTCGTCGAGGATGACGGCGAGTCGCTGCAGGCCGTGCTGCCGTGCACCCGCGGCGGCCTCGGCGACGGCGGGCGCGTGGCCGGCTGGAACGCAGGCCGCCGTTTCGGCCGCGCCTACCTCGACGAGGATGGCCGGCCGGTGCTCGTCGGCGATCTCCTGGTCCTGCCCTCGCTCGACGCCGACGACCTCGCGGCCTGGGGCTCCCTGATGCTCGACATGGCCTGGCAGTTCGTCAGCGAGGTGTGGCCGGCGCCGTCGCCGGCCCTGCCGCCGGATCCTCCGAACGAGTGAGCGGCCCGAGCCGCTGCAGCGCCCGCCGCAGCGAGCGCCAGGCCGGCGCCCGCAGATCGTGGTCGCGGCCGCGGCGGGCCAGGAGCGAGTCCGCCGCCGCGGGCGCGAGGCCCCGCAGGCTGTCGACCAGGCCGAGGCGCGGCGCGAAGACGCGCACGTAGGCCCCCGCCGAGAGCGGCACCACGCCGGCCAGCCGCCCATCCCCATCCAGTCCCACCGCCACCTCGATGAGGTCGGCCTCGCGCCAGCCGTCCTGGACCACGCACAGCCGGCCCAGCCGCCGGCCGGATCCCGCGATCACCGGCGCGGTGGCCACGCCGTCCTGCAGCCGCAGGGTGTCGGCCAGGTCGGCGTCCGGCCCGAAGATGCCGGCCACGACCGCGTGCCAGACCGCCCGCGTCGTGCCCGGCGCGCGGGCCTCGATCAGCGGCAGCGACTTCCAGATGGCCGTGGGCAGCGGATAGGCCTCGTTGAACTGGACCTCGCGGTCGGGGCCCAGCTGCACCAGCAGCGGCACCGCGGTCACGCCCAGGCCGACGAGCGCCTCGCGGTCCAGGGTGGCCAGCGCGGCCCGGTCCTCCCAGGCCAGCAGCCGTCGCCAGTCGGGATCGACCGTCCCCTCGTTCACGAGCACCAGGACCACGCGGCGGCCGACCCCGCGCAGGGAATCGTCGAGGGCCGCGAGGGCGGGGCCGAGAGCCAGGCAATGCGGGCAGGCGCGCGCCACGAAGGCCACCACGTCGCCCGGTCGGAAGGCCTGCCCGGAATCGAGCGCGCGGCCGTCCGCGTCCGTCAGGGCCAGCTCCGGCAGCGGCTGCCCCTGGTAGCCCTGCGTCCGTGCGCCGCGGGCCATGGCGTCGAGCTGCCCGTAGGCGGCCCGACGCAGCTGCAGCTCGCCCACGAGGCCCGGCACGCTCACCGCGAGCACCAACGCCAGCAGGGCCAGCATCGCGGCTCGCGGCCTGCCGACGCGCGCACCCAGAACCGCCACGCCCACGAGCGCGGCGTTGCGTAGGACGAGCCAGCCGTAGTATCGCGAGGAGGTACCGAGGCCGGCGAAGCAGCCGCAGTCGCCCACGAACGCGAGGTCCGCCGCGCTCGCGGCGATCAGGAGCGCGAAGGCTCCGAGCAGCCCGGCGGCCGCCAGGAGCGAGGGCCGTCGGCTCCGGGGTCGGGCGATGCATAGCGCCAGCGCCAGCTCACCCAGGCCGAGGGCGCGCAGCCAGAGCGGGTAGGGAGCCAGGTCGGTCAGGAAGGCGAGGACGCGCGGAGCCGTGCCGGCGGGCGCGATGAGCTTCGCCAGACCCGCGGCGGCGAGCACGGCGGCGGGCACGAGCCAGCCGGCCGCCGCGAGGCCGCGCTGCCAGCGGTTCATCGCTACGGCGCCGTCAGGTGGGATTTCGTGCCGCAGGTGGTCCAGATGGAATCCACGCAACGCCAGGAGCCGTCCTCGAACTGGGCGCACTCGAGGTCGCCCTCGCAGTCGTCGTCGCCCTCGCAGGTGTCGCAGAGCTTGGCGCTGCTGCAGCCGCCGAGCACCAGAGCCGCCGCCAGGGTGCCGCCGAGCGTGAACAGGATCTTGCGCAACGAGGGGCTCCTCGGAGTTCGGGTGGCGCGACGGGCCGTCGACTCAAGCTAACAACGCCGTCGGGTCCGGGTCAACCGCCCCCGCGCCCGGGAGCCGGTGGGGCGGCGGCCGGTCGGCACAGCTTCACGTCATCGATCTGCTCGACGAGCTCGTAGTTCCCGGTGAACTGGCCGAGCAGCTGCACCATCTGGGGGTCGAGAGCCGTGTTGATGTCGTACATCCAGGTGCCGACCACGGCCAGCGCCGCCTCGTGGCCCCGGAACGCGCGCGCCAGCTCCTCGCGTCCGATGATGCGGTAGCGCCGGCGCTCGAGGCGGTCCAGACGCTCGCTCACGCCCACGCCGAAGTGATTCTCCATGCCAGGCAGGGGTCGACGGCCGCTGCCCGCGGGGTAGCCCGACCAGAAGGCGAACACGATGTCGTCCTCGTGGGTCATGGCGGCGATCCGTCCGCACACCCGACGGTACTGGTCGAGCTGCCAGTGCGGTTCGACGGCCAGGTCATGACGGATCAGGCTCAACGAGAGCAGGGCGGCGGCGGCCATCAGCCCGCCCGCCGCCGCGGCCACCCGCGTGTCGGGCCAACGCAGTCGGCCGAGTCCGCGCGCGGCGGCCGGAACCAGCAGGATCGGCAGCACGCCGGTGAAGTACTGCATGTAGACGGGGTCGGGCGCGAGGCAGGTCAGGGTGTACACCGTCGCCATGGCCACCGACGGCGCCACCGCCGCATCCGCGGCCGCTTCCCGCGGCGGCCGCGGGCGCAGGCCCGCCACGCCCAGGCCCACGAGCACCAGCAGGCCGGGGTTGGCCAGGATGCTCATGGCGAGGGTCTGCAGGGCCGCGCTCGCGCGTTGCCAGACCGGCGCGTCCTCCAGCGCGCTGAACCGAAGCCGGTGGTAACCCAGGTTGTCGAACCAGAACCGCGCGGGGTCGGCGTGCCAGGCCAGCAGCAGCGGCAGCACGCCGATGGCCAGCCCCAGCAGCCAGCGGCCGCTCCCGCGGGCGTCGGTCGGACCGGCTCGCGAGCCACCACACCGCGGGCGCGAGCGCGGCCGGTGCGAGCAGCAGCCGGACGGATGCGCCCAGTCCCATCGCCAGGCCACCGGCGCGCCCCAGAGCCAGGCCCGGCGACCCGGCCCGCCGACCCGGACGCAGGCGGACACCGCGGCGGCGGCGGCCACGGCGGTCAGGGCATACGTCTTGACGGTGACCAGCCAGGTGAGCAGTTCGGGGCTGAGTGCGGCGAGGAGGAGCGCGGCGACACCGATCCAAGGGCGGCCGCCGTGTGCCCGCACCGCCCAGGCGGCCAGGAGAGCCAGCGCCAGCCCGCCGAGGGCCACCGACCAGAGGCGCAGGCCGGGCAGCTGCGGGGCGCCCACCAGGCGGGCGAAGGGCGCGTACACGTAGGGCAGGAGCGGCGCCTGGGGATAGAAGAAGTCGGCGTAGGGTTGCCGGCCCTCGCTCACCAGGCTCGCGGCGAGGCCGTAGTAGCCCTCGTCGCCGTCGATCGGCCGGTGCAGCGCGAACCAGCCGGCGACGACGAGATGCAGCAGCACCACGGCGACGAGGGTCGGCACGAGGCGGGGTCGGGTCATGTCGTCTCCCGGGACGCCGCGGCTGGCGCGATGACAGGCGGCCGCTCAGGCTGTACCATGATCGGGTGCGATGATCCGCCACCGCCAGCGATTTGGCAACCCGGCTCGTCCCGGAGGTCGACCTTGCTCCTGCGCCGCTCGTGCCTCGCGCTCCTCGCCGCCGCCCTGATCTCCTGCGGAGGCTGCGCCACCAGGGTCAACCTGGCGGCGACCGCCCCTTCGTTCGCCGACGACCTGGCGGCCCACCCGCAGTTCGCCCTCGGTGGCGTGGTGGTGGGCGCCACGGTGGGCGGCCGGCTGGCGCCCGCCGACGCCGACGACGCCGACCAGGCCCTCTACCGCGCCTTCCTGGGCGAGCGCCCCGACCTCGTGGTCTGGCCGACGCCCGCGGTCGACGGCCGCCTCGCACCCGGCCAGCTCGATTCTCTCCGCCACGAGTACGCCGCCCTCGGCCGCCTGCGTCCCGACCAGGTGCAGCCGCTGGCCGCCGGCCTGGAGGGCATGCGCTTTCTGGTGCTGGTGCGGATCACGGCCGACCAGATCCGCAGCATCATGCCCGCGGAACCGACGCGGCATGACCAGCGGCCGGGCGCCGAGGGCGTGCCCGAGAACAGCGAGGCCTGGGGCCAGCCGGTGCGCACGGAGCGGCAGGTCGCCCTCACCCTGCAGGTCTTCGACCTCGCCGACGGCGCCATGGTCTGGGAGGCGGCGGCCGAATCGCGCGATCGACGCCACTATGCCTACGCCGACCCGCTGTCCGACCAGGACACCTACGTGCGCGATCGCCTCGCCGGCGCCGATGACCCGCCGACCGTGTCCCGCGAGGGCGTCTACCTGCAGACACCCGACCTCGTGGCGCTGCTCGAGCAGGCCCTTGCCGAGGCCGTCCAGCGCCTGCCCCGGACCACGCCGTGACCCGGCGCCCATTCCGCGGCGGCCTGCTGCTCTGCCTGGCCTGGACCGGCCTGGCGGCGGCGGCCTCCCTCACCTGGCGCGACGCGGCCGATCTGCCCGACCCGGGCGTGATCCGCGGCGAGCACGCGCCGCGCCTGCTCTACTTCACGGCCGCCTGGTGCGGGCCCTGCCGCCTGCTGGAACGCGAGGTCTTCCAGCACCCCGAGGGCCAGGCCGAACTCGCCCGCTTCGACCTGATCCACGTCGACCTCGACAGCCCCACCGGCCAGGCGCTGTCCGACCGTTTCCGGGTCGCCACCGTGCCCACGTTCGTGGTGCTCGATTCCCTCGGCCACGAGGTGGACCGCGTGCGCGGCTACCGCAGCCGGCGCCTTCTGCTGCGGGATCTCGAGCGGTTCCGCCGCGGCGACGGCACCCTGGCCGACCTCACCCGCCGGCTCGCCGACCGACCCGACGACCCCGGCCTGCTGGCTCAGCTCGGCCTGCGCCGCTACGAGCGTCTGGAGCTCGGGCCGGCCGCCGAGCTGCTCGCCGCCGGGCTCGGGAGCCCGGGCGCCCTCGACGACACCGTCGCCGCCGAGGCCGGCCGGGCCCTGGCCGACCTCTACCGCCGCCAGGGCGACGACGCGCGCGCCGTCGAGGTGCTCGAGCGCCTGCTCCGCGACCACCCCGACCACGTCTACCCGCGGGCCACGTGGCAGCAGCTGGCCGAGTGCCGGCCGCCCGTCAGACACGCTGGGCGAGGCCGAGGCCCTGCGCGGCGCGGCGCGGATCGCGCCCGTGCGCACGGACGCCCTGGTCGCGTTCGCGGTCGCGGCGGCGCGGGTGTCGTGGGACCTCGACGAGGCGGAAGCGGCCGCGCGCGAGGCCGTCCAGCTCACCGACGGCGCCGACCTGGCGGCCTCGGCGGCCCTGGCCGCGGTCCTGCGACGCCGGGGTCGATACCCCGAGGCCCTGAAATGGATCAAACGCGCCGTGGTCCTCGCTCCGGACGACGCGCGGTGGCAGCAGCAGTGGCGCCGCATCCGCACGGCGGCCGTCCGCGGGAACTGAGCACGCGAAAAGATCCGGCCGAGGCGCGAGGCCTCGGCCGGGACGGCTTGCCGGTGGGGGATTGGAGGGAGAAACCGACAGGCCGTGCAGCTTGTGTAAGGATCACCCTTAGCAAGGTGAATATACCGAATCCGGATACCAGGATCAACGGCTTTCTGACCGGGATCCGTGACGGGCGGACGCGGCCCCCATCGGACATGGGGACCGCGCCCGCCTGGCTCAGGCCTGCTCGGCCGGCCGGGGCGGCTGCTTGCCCCGGGCGTACAGGAAGTAGGCGAGGGGGATCACGACGATGGTCAGCACCGTGGACAGCAGCGAGCCCATCATCAGCGAGATCGCCAGCCCCTGGAAGATGGGGTCGAACACCATCACGAAGCTGCCGGTGACCACGGTGCCCGCGGTCAGCGCGATGGGCATCAGGCGCACCGCGCCGGCCTCGATCACCGCCTCGGTCAGGTCGAGGCCCTGCTTCTGCCGGGCGATGATGAAGTCGATCAGCAGCACGCTGTTGCGGACCATGATCCCCGCCAGGGCGATCACGCCGATCATGCTGGTGGCCGTGAAGAACGCCCCGAACATCAGGTGCCCGGGCACGATGCCCACCAGCGTCAGCGGCACGGGGATCATCATCAGCAGCGGGATCGTGAAGTTCTGGAACATGCCCACGATCAGCAGGTAGATGACCACCATCACGACGGCGAAGGCGACGCCGAGGTCGCGGAACACCTCGTAGGTGATGTGCCACTCGCCGTCCCACTTCAGGGAGTAGTCCTCGGTGAGCTCGGGCTGGGCCTTGAAGTGCTGCTCCATCGCGACGCCGCTCGGCAGCGCGATCGCGTTGATGCGCTCCTTCATGTCGAGGATCGCGTAGATGGGCGACTCGAGCGCGCCGGCCACGTCGCCGGTGACGTAGACCAGCGGCTTGAGATTGCGCCGGTGGCGGCTCTTGGGTATCGGGGATTCCTCCACCTTGACCACGTCAGACAGCGGCACCAGGCCGCCGGTGCGGCTGCCCACGAAGAGGTCGCCGAGAGCATCGGGGCTGCTGCGGTCCGCCAGCGGCAGGCGCACGTTGACGGGCACCGGCTCGGCGGCGTCGTCCACGTGCACGAGCCCGGCGTCCATGCCGGCCAACGCCACGCTCAACGTCTGGGCCACCTGCTGCGAGCTGACGCCGCGCACGGCGGCGCGCTCCTTGTCGACGACGAAGCGGTAGCGGGTCTGGTCGGCCTCCACCCACCAGTCGACGTCGACGACGCCGGGCGTGGTCTCGAAGATCTCCATCACCTGGCGGGCCACCTCGACGCGGCCCTCCTCGTTGGGTCCGTAGATCTCCGCCACCAGCGTCGACAGGACCGGCGGTCCGGGCGGCACCTCCACCACCTTGACGGCGGCGCCGTAGTGGGCGGCGATGTCCTGGATCGGCCCGCGCACGCGCTTGGCGATGGCGTGGCTCTGTGCCTTGCGGCGGCTCTTGTCGACCAGGTTGACCTGGATGTCGGCCACGTTCGGCCCGCGCCGCAGGAAGTAGTGGCGCACCAGTCCGGTGAAGTTGACCGGCGCGGCGGTCCCGGCGTAGACCTGGTAGTCGGTCACCTCGTCCACGGTCGCGAGGTAGTCGCCGATCTCGCGCGCGACGGCCGTGGTCAGCTCGAGGGTCGTGCCCTCGGGCATGTCGATGATGACCTGGAACTCGCTCTTGTTGTCGAAAGGCAGCATCTTCACCTGCACGGTGCGGGTGAAGAAGAGCAGGGTGCTCGCGACGGTGAGGACGGCGACGACCACGAGCGCGAGCACGCCGCGCGCCGGCCGCTCGACGATCGGCCGCATGAGACGGTTGTAGCCCTTGTAGATCGCGGTGTCCTGCAGCGGGCGGCCCGTCGAACCGTCGGCCTGTTGCTTGCCCGGCTTGATCAGACGCATGGCCAGCCAGGGCGCGATCACGAAGGCCACGAACATCGACACGAGCATGGCCAGCGAAGCGCCGATCGGCATCGGTCGCATGTAGGGCCCCATCAGGCCGCGGACGAAGGCCATGGGGAACAACGACGCGATCACCGTGAGCGTGGCCAGGATGGTGGGGTTGCCCACCTCCTGGATGGCCTCGAGCGCGATGCGGGTCGACCGCTGGCCCCGCTCCTGGAAATGCCGATGGATGTTCTCGACCACGATGATCGTCGCGTCGACCACCAGGCCGGTCACCAGGATGAGCGCGAACAGCGTCACCCGGTTGAGCGTGTAGCCGAAGATGTAGTAGATGAAGAGCGTGAGCGCGAACGTCGTCGGGATCGAGACGAAGATGATGAGCGAGCCGCGCCAGCCCATGGCCGCGAACACCACCACCATGGCCAGGATGATGGCGTAGACCAGGTTCATGATCAGGCTCCTGGCCTTGTCGTTGGCCGTGGCGCCGTAGTCGCGGGTCACCGTCACGTGCACGTCGTCGGGCAGCAGGCGTCCGCGCAGCTGCTCCACCTTCTCGAGCACGGCCGCGGTCACCCGGGTGGCGTCGCTGCCCTTGCGCTTGGCGATCGACAGCGTGGCGGCGGGATACTCCGAGCCCACGGTCCAGACGTCGGTATCGAGGCCGCGGTCGGCCGCCCGACCGCCGACGCCGAAGAACGCATAGCTGTCGATCTCCGCCGGTCCGTCCTCCACCGTGGCGATGTCCATCAGTCTCACCGGGCGTTCCTCGGACACGCCGACCACCAGGTTGCGGACGTCGTCGGCGTCGTGCAGGAAGGCGCCCGTCTCGACCATGAATTCCTCGCCGCCCATGCTCAGGCTTCCCGCCGGCAGGCTCTGGTTCTGCATCTGCAGGGCGGGCAGCACCGAGAGCGTGGTGACGCCGAGGGCGGCCATGCGCTGCGGGTCGAGCTCCACGCGGACCACGCGTCGCTGGCCGCCGTGCAGGTCGACCACCGACACGTTGGGCACCGAGGCCACCTCGGCCCGCAGTTCGCCGGCCACCTGGCGCAGGGCGTAGGGGTCGTAGGTGTCGCTCCAGAGGGTGAGCGTCATCACGGGCACGTCGTCGATGGAGCGGACCTTGATCAACGGCTGCATGATGCCCATCGGCGCGAGGTCCATGTTGCCGAGGATCTTGTTCCACAGCCGCGTGATCGCTTCCTCCATGTTGGTGCCCACGAGGTAGCGCGCGGTCACCATCGAGAAGCCGGGATAGGAGGCGCTGTAGACGTACTCGACGTCCTCCACCTCCCAGACCTTCTGCTCGAGCGGCTTGGTCACGATGTTCTCGATCTCGGCCGGCGTGGCGCCGGGCAGCATCACCATCACGTCGATCATCGGCACGACGATCTGCGGTTCCTCTTCGCGCGGCGTCAGCACGATGGCGAACATGCCGATCAGCAGCATGGCCATGGCCAGCAGCGGCGTGATCTTGCTGTTGATGAACGTATGGGCGAGCCGGGTCATGGCGCCGGGGTTGGGCGGCATGTCGCCGCCCGCCGCGGCCAGATGGCGGTCCTGGTTGCTCATCTCACTTCACCACCTTGTCGCCCTCGACCAGCGGCAGATCGGCGCGCAGGACGACCGTCTCGCCGCCCGTGAGGCCGGACATGACCTCGGTCTCATCGCCGATGGTGCGCCCGACGCGGATCCAGCGCAGGTGCGCGGTCTGGTCGTCGCCCACGATCCACACGCCGGTCAGCTGGCCGCGGGCGTGCACGGCCTCCGTCGGCACCAGCACCGCCTCGCGCGTGCCGATGGGCACCTCGACGCGGGCGAACATGCCGCTCTTCAGACGGCCGTCGGCGTTGGGCAGGTAGGCCTCGAGGTCGAACGTACGGCTCATGGAGCTCGCCGCCGGCGTGATGCGCGCGACCGGGACGGTGAAGACCGCCTGGTCGAGCGACGTGATCTTGACGCGGATCTCGGCGCCGACGTCGACCAGGTCGACATCGCGCTCGGCCAGGCCGGCCCGCACCTTCATGATGCCGTTCTCCTCCATCATCACCAGGGGCATGCCGGGATTGGCCATGTCGCCGGGGTCGACCAGGCGCCGGGTCACGGTGCCGTCCGTCGGCGCCTTGATCCGCAGATACTCCAGCTGCACCTCCACCTCGCGGAGCATGGCCTGGGCCTGGCGCAAGCCGGCGGCGGCCCGGTCGCGGCCGGTGCGCACGTCGTCCAGCCGTGCCTTGGATACCGAGTTCTCGGCGTACAGCCGCTCGAACCGCTCGAGGTTGGTCTCGGCGTTGGCGAGCACGGCCTCGGCCCGAGGATGCCGGCCGCGGCCTGCTCCTTGCGGGCGATCATGTCGGTCTCGTCGATGCGCACGAGCACCTGGCCGGCCTTGACCCGCTGGCCCTCCTGCACGAGCACCTCGCGCACGTGGCCCATCATGCGGGTGGAGACCTCGACCGAGTTCTCGGCCTCGATGGTGCCGGTGGCCATGGCCGTGCGCGGCACCACGGTCCGCGCCGCGGTCGCCAGGTCGGCGCGCACGGAGCGCGGTTCGTAGGTGGCGGGCTTCTCGCCGCCGCCACAGCCGGCGACGGCCAGGATCAGGCCGCCGACGAGCGCGGCCGCCACCGGCCGCACCATCCTGAAGCTCACGGAACGGTTCACTGGGTCCCTCCCTGATGGATGTTGCGACCGGCGCTATAGGCGAGGCGCGCCAGGTCAACCTGATGGTCGTGACGGGCTTGCACGAGGTCGCCCTCGGCCTTGGTGGCGGCCGCCTGCACGTCGAGCAGGTCCACCATGCTGGCCAGGCCCTCGCGGTACTGGTTGGAGACGATGCGCAGCGACTCTCGGGCGGCCTGGACCGCGTCGGCGGCCACGTCCACGCGGGCGCGCGAGGCCTGGCTGTCGCGCCACGCCTGCTGGGCCTCGTGCAGGGCGCGCCGGGTCTCGAAGTCGCGCAGGTGGGAGGCGGCGCGCGACTCGGCGCGGGCCTTGCGCAGGCTGGAGATGTTGGCCAGTCCCTTGAACACGTCCCAGGTGGCGTACACGCCGAGGCTCCAGCTGTCGGCCTCGTTGCCGAAGGCCGTGTCGCCGCTGATCCAGTCGCGGGTCAGCCCGACGTTGACGTGGGGCAGCATGGCGCCGCGAGCCACGCCCAACCATCTTGGCGGCCGCACTGGCGCGGGCGTCGTGGGCGCGCAGGTCCGGCCGCGCGATGACCTCGGCCGGCTGCGGCGACGTCGCCGCGGAGGACAACGCGTTGAACGCATCCTGGTCGGGCACGAGAATCAGCGGGGTCTCGACGGTGGTCAGGAGGCGGATCATCTCGCCGGCCATGTCGATCTGGTTGCGCACGATGATCAGCTGCTGGCGCAGACCGCTGAGGAAGACCCGGGCCTGCAGCAGGTCGGCCTCCGTCGCCATCTCGGCCTCGACCAGCGACTGGGCCTGCCGCTCGTGGGCCTCGGCGCTCACCACCGCGGCGCTCACCACGTCATGGTAGGCCAGGGCCAGGGCCAGACCCTCGTACGCCTGGATGCACTGCAGCACCACGGTGTCCTCGTTGCGCGCCTGGTCGAACGCGGCGGCCCGCGCCGCCGCGCTGGCGGCCGACCTGCCGTACCAGGCCATGCCGCCGTTGAAGACCGGCTGCAGCAATTGCAGGCGCGTGACCCAGAGGTTGCTCTCGCCAGGCGCGTTGAGCCGGGTGGGATCGAAGTCCAGGGGGGTGACGGCGCGCCGGTTCAGCTTGTAGCCGAACGACATCAGGGCGTCGTCGCTCCGCATGAAGAACTCGTTGACCGAGACGCGGGGAAGCAGGCCCGACCAGGCTCCGGCGGCCTCGGCCGCGGCCGCGTCGGTCATGGCCTGCCCGGCCTGCAGCCGCTCGTTGTGGGCGAGGGCGAGTTCGACGAGACGGTCGAGGTCGACGTGCAGCGTATCTCCCCGCACGGACCCCAGGCGCTCGGCCGCGACATCGGCGGCCGCGGCGCCCGACCAGGCCAGCAGGGACAGGCCGACGATCACCAGGGGATACAGGGCGTGGTGACGGTTCATGACGGCAACTCCTCGGCGCTAGCGGTTGGCGGGGGCCGACTCGGGGACGCCCAGCTTGCGCAGGATCGTGATCATGGGGCACCAGTTGGTGAAAGCGCTCTGCAGGAGGTTGAGGCCCACGAAGGCGGTGAAGAGGTACCAGGCCGGGTTGACGAGGTACCCGAGCGCCAGGCTCGCGAGGATGAACAGGCCGGCGATGGCGCGGAGCCAGCGATTGACGGTCATGGTGGTCTCCTTTCGAAAGAGTTTCGAAGTTTCTAAACAAAAAGCAATCTATACGATCGCCCGCCCGGACGCAAGGTCCGGTTGCCGCTTCTGCCGGGGAAAGTGTGCCTGTCTCGCGAGACCGGGAAAAGCGGCCAGGAATCCGTCGTCACGGGCTGATTGGCGCCGTCGCGTATTCGCGGGGCGACTTCGAGCGGTCGAAGCACGATCTTCGAGGCAGAACGGACTTGTCGGACGGAGTGGGTGGGGTTTTCTTGGCACAGCACCTTCGTCCCCCAGAAAGGACCCGGCGTGACCCATTCCGCGTATTCTGACCCGTCCCACCCTCCCCGGCAACTCCTCATCGCGCGTCCCAGGGGATTCTGCGCGGGAGTCGAGCGCGCGGTCGGCGTGGTCGACCATCTGCTCGCCCTGCATGGGGCACCGGTCTACGTTCGCCGCGAGATCGTTCACAATCAGGCCGTGGTCGAGGGATTCCGCAAACGCGGTGTCGTTTTCATCGAGGAGCTGGACGAGGCTCCCGACGGGGCGCTCGTGGTCTTCAGCGCGCACGGCGTCTCGCCGGCGGTGCGCCGCGAGGCCGAGGCCCGCGGCCTGAGGGTGGTCGACGCCACCTGCCCACTGGTCACCCGTGTGCATCGCAGCGTCATCAAGCACGCCGAAGACGATCGCCAGATCGTCCTGATCGGACATGCCGGACACGACGAGGTGGCCGGCACCATGGGCGAGGCTCCGGAACGGGTGCACCTGGTGGAGACGGCCGCCGATGTGGCGGCGTTGCCGCTCGACGACCGGGCCGAGGTGGCCTACGTCACCCAGACCACCCTCGGCGTCGACGAGACCGCCGCGATCATCGACGCGCTGCAGGCCCGCTTCCCCAACCTCTTGCGGCCGGGCAAGGACGACATCTGCTACGCCACCACCAACCGTCAGGCCGCGGTCAAGAGGCTGGTGGAGGAGGGGGCGACCCACGTGCTCGTCGTCGGCTCGCGCAACAGCAGCAACAGCGTGCGTCTCTGCGAGGTGGCGCGGTCGGGCGGTGCGGAATCGACCCTGGTGGACGGCCCGGACGAGGTCGACCCGCGGGCGCTGGCCCCGCACGCGGTGCTCGGGCTGACCGCCGGCGCATCGGCGCCCGAGACCCTCGTGCAGGCCGTGGCGGCGAAGCTCGCGGCGGCCGGCTGGGCGGCACGCGAGGTCGACGGCGTGGAGGAGAACGTCAAATTCAAGATGCCTAAGGAACTACAGATACTCGACTAGAGGACTCAGTTAGTTATCTAGTTAAAAAGCTCTGCATCTTTGACACTGATAAAATGGCGTCTTATAATGACGGGGCGGGATCACTCGCCCCGTCGTCCTGTCTCAGATCCTGGAAGGTATGCATCATGGACCGCACGCTCTACGAGATGCAGGCGCAGCTCTGCAAGACGCTGTCCAACCCGAAGCGCCTGGAGATCCTCGACATCCTCAAGGCCGAGCACGAGATCACCGTGAACGGCCTGGCGGAGAAGCTGGAGATCCCCAAGGCCAACACGAGCCAGCATCTGGCCGTGTTGCGGCAGGCCGGCGTGGTCACCACCCGGCGCGACGGCATCAACGTCTTCTACAGCTTGCGCTCGGACCGCATCAGCGAGGCCTGCTCGCTGACCCGGCAGATCCTGGTCGAGAATCTCGAGAACCAGATGGCGCTGATGAAGCGGACCTAGTCGGCCTCGCCGCCGGCCGCCGTCCACCAGGAGTCGATCAGCTGGCGGAGCACCGCGACGTCCACGTGTCCCTGGCCGACCTCCTCCCTCACCGACCGCAGCACCAGCGTGGCCACCTCGTCACGGGTCATCCGCGTCCGCTGGTCGAGGTATCCCGCCTGCCGCAGCC
Organism: Candidatus Krumholzibacteriia bacterium; assembly: GCA_041390065.1. Classification (GTDB taxonomy): domain Bacteria; phylum Krumholzibacteriota; class Krumholzibacteriia; order LZORAL124-64-63; family LZORAL124-64-63; genus Glo-17. The sequence continues at coordinate 337,456 of JAWKQQ010000005.1, read as the reverse complement.
AGGCGGTCAACTCGTCCTGCTTGTCCTCGCGCAGCCGCTTGATGCGACCGCTCGCCAGGGCGTCCACGAGGCGCGACGCGTCTCCTGCGAGCTCGGCGGCCAGCATGTCGACCTCCGGCAGGAGCTTGGTATTGATGCCGCTGTGGCGCTCCAGCTCCCCCGTGGGGAGAGGGCGGCCGCGGCCCGTGGCGAAGGCCTCGAGGAAGATCTGCAACGCCCGGGCGCGGGCCCGCAACGCCGCCAGCCGTTCCGGTTGGACGACGCCCTCGGCCACCAGGACGTCGGCCAGCGGATCGAGCTGGCCCACGTGCGAGAGGCCGCGGCAGAGCAGGGCGTGCAGGAGCGCCAGGTCGTCGCGCAGGACATGGAACAGATGGGCGCCGCCGGCCGCGATGTGCGGGTCGAGGCCGGGGACTCGCAGGCGCGTCGCGTAGTCGGCCGCGTCCTCGCCGGCGGCCGCCGGCGGCGGCAGGAGACGGTCGCCGCGGAACCGCGCCGCGGTGCCGGCCGAGGCCAGACGCCGCAACTCGGCCAGGTCGGTTACCGGCGCCGGGGCTCGGCCGCGATCGGCCAGGGCCTGTTGCCAGGCCCGGACGTCGGCCGGGTCGCAGGTGAAGTAGAAGAGCTGGCGGCCGTCGCGCTCCACCAGGTCGAGCAACGCGTCGGCCACGGCGGCGAACCGGACCGGGTCGCTGGCGGTCAGGGCCTCGTCGAGGAACAACGGCAGCGTGACGCCCCGCTCGGCCTCGGCGAGGTAGGCCAGGCGCGAGGCCAGCAGCAGCTGGGCCCGCGTCCCGTCGCTGAGCTGGGCGAGGTCGAGGCCCCGGTCGCTGCGCGTGTCGCGCGCACGGAAGACCGATTCGTCGTCCGCCGGGATGAGCAGCTCGTGGGTGCCGTGGGTGAACCGGAGCAGCAGCTGGCGCGCGCGCGCCACGACCGGCGGTTCCGCCAGGCGCCGGTGCTCGCGCTGCAGACGCTCGATCAGCAGGCGGCGGAGCGCCGCATCGCGCACCTGCTCGCGCACCGCCGCCAGCTGGTCGCGGGCCTCGTCACGGGCACTGATGGTCCGGTCGAATTCCACCTCGTTGCGGGCGGCTTCCAGCCTGGCCTCGATCCGGACGATCTCCCGATGCAGGCCGTCGTGGGTCTCGGCGATGTCCCCGGTCTCGTCCAGATCGCGGCGCAGGTCGGCGGCCGGTCGTCGGCTCGCATCGCGGGCCGCGTCACGCGTGGCGTCAGGCAGCTGCTCGAGCTCTTCCTCGCGCAGGCGCGCGGCGGTGGCCGCGTCACGCGCGGCCGCGGCCAGGCTGGTGTAGGCCGGCAGATCGGCCACGCGCCGGCGCAGATCCTCGTCACCACCTGCGGGCAGGTCCTGGGCCGACAGGAGGCGGGCGATCTCCCGCTCGACGTCGGCCGCGGCGGCCTGCAGGTCGTCGGTCCGCTGCGCGGCGGCCGCCAGGTCGCGGGCCGCCGCGTCGTGAGCCTCGGCGCGGCGGGCGAGGTCCTGGTGGCGGGCGCGTAGCTGCGTCAGGGTCGGTGTGGTCGCTCCCCCCCGGTCGTCCGGCCATGGCGCCAGCGCGACGGCCACCGTGTCCAGCAGGCGCGCCAGCTCGGCCTCGAGGCCATCCTGGCGGCTCGTCAACTCCGTGTGGCGCTGCCGGGCGCGGCGATGCTCGGCCGAGCGCTCCAGCATCTCCACCATCTCGATCCGCCGCTCCGGGTCGACGCCGGCGACGTGGCCGCCGGCGGGCGCGCGGTCCGCCGCGAGGAGCGCCGCGAGCTTCGCGTCCACCTCCTCGCGGTCGGCGGCGAGCCGGTGCCGGAGGGCCTCGCGCCGCTCGTGGTGTCCGAGGGCCAGCTCCTGCTGGATGAGATGGTCGATCTGCCGCCGCACCACCGCATCCCGCCAACGCGGCGGCGCTTCGATGCCCGCGGCCCGGTGATCGTCGAGGGCCCGCCGCGTGGCCGGGCGCCGCCAGCCGTCGATCGCGAACCACACGAGCAGGCCACCACCGAGGCCGAGCCAGAGCCAGCCGAGCGTCCCGTCCGACCACGGGCGCGCGAGCACGCCGACGGTCGCCAGGGCCGCGCCACCGAGCAAGGCGGGCCAGGACCAGCGCCGCTCGTGCCCGGCGGCGAGCCAGTCGAGCGCCGCGCGGCGGCCGGCCAGGAGGGACTCGCGGCTCGGCGTGACCGGGGCGGACGCCTGCAGGTCCTCGTGGTCGTGCAGCCGCTGCAGGCCTTCGCGCTCGGCGGTCGCGGCGACGATCTCGCCGGCCAGCCGGGCCGCCGCGCGCAGGGCCGCCGGGCTGAGCGCCGACTCCGGTTCCGCGTCGGCCCACGGAGCCAGGTCGGCCGCGGCCGCGGTCAGGGCGCCGGCCGCGGCGTCGATCTGGGTCGAAAGGTCGGCGAGGTCCTGCGTGAGCTCGCGGGCGCGGGCGAGGGCGTCGCGCACCGCGTCCAGCGTGGCCGGCTCGGGCACCCTTCCGGCGAGGCCGGTGGCGGCGACGGCGGCCGCGGCCGCGTCGTGCCGGCGCCGCTGCTCGACCAGATCGTCGGCGATCCGGCGCTGGCGCGAGCGCAGGTCGACGAGCCGCTCGAGGTGTTCGGGCCGCAGCTCGGCCATGGCGGCGGGAAAGCGCGTGGTCAGCTCGTGGGCCACGGACTCGGCATGGCCGCGAGCCTCCACCAGCGCCAGGGCCGCCGCGAGGGCGCGGGCGTGCTCGCTGGCGATGTGGGCGGCCTGGCGGCGGGGCCGCAGGTCGTCGAGGCGGGCCTCGTCGTCGGCCAGGTCGCGCCGGGTCTGGCGCCAGCGCTGCACCGACTGCTGGGCCGCCTCGAACCGCCGCTTCTCCGCGTGGCCCTCCTTGCCCGAGACCACCTCGCCGGCCAGCAGAGCGGGCAGGTCGAAGCCACCGGCGAGCTGCCGGCGAACGGCCTGCGCGAGGGCCTGGTCATCGCGATCGGCGGCGGGCTTGAGCAGATCGAGGACACCGAGGTGGAACGCGCCGGCCTGCACGGACGACGGCAGCCCGGGCGGGTCGGCCGGCAGGCCGTCCTTCTGCCAGGTGACGCGGTTGCCGCCGGCGCGCTCGGCGAGCCAGACGGTCGGTCCGTCCGACCAGCGCGCGGACACCAGGCCGCCGGCATGCCGATCCGGCCAGAGCAGGCCCAGGGCGGCCCGGCAGAGCGAGCTCTTGCCCGAACCGTTGGGACCGAGCACGAGGTTGAGCCCCGCCGCGCCCGTGAGCGTGAACGGACCGGCGATGCCCGGCAACTGCTGGATGCGCAGCTCACGCAGCTCCATGGCCGTCCTTCCGGCTCGCCAGGAGCGTGTCGAGCACGCGGTAGCCGGCCTCGAGCAGACGGGCCGTGAGGCTGGCGTCGTCGTGGTCGCGGCCGGCGAGGGACACGAAGGCGCCCTGCAGGTCGACGCGCGCCAGCTCGCGCCGCGCCTCGGCCAGCAGGGCCGGCGCCGTGCCGGCGGCCAGGTCGAGCAGATCGCGGGCCAGCAAACCGGGCGGATCGTCGCGCTCGGCGAGGGCCGCGAGGTCGTGGGTGGGCCGCGCCTCGCTCGTGATGGCGTCGACGAACAGGGTGAGGTCGTCGCTAACCACGCAGAAGGGCTCGCGGCCGAGCTCGGCGGCGGCTTGCACGAGGCCCGCGTGGTCGGCTGCCCGTCCCACCAGGTTGATCCGCACGCCGACGGCCTCGACCTGGCCGAGGTCGTCGGCGTTCAGCGCAGCGAACTCGCGCAGCGACTCGGCCACGGCGGCGGCGAGCTCGATCCGCGGCTCCGCCAGATGATCCACGGTGACATCCAGGCGTTCCCAACGCAGCGGCGCCTGCGCGAGGTGCTCCAGCTCGATCCGATCCGGCTCGACGCTCACGAGCCAGGGACCGCGGGGGCCGGTCTCGTTGGGCTGCAGCCCGACGAGCGAGCCGAGGTAGCCGGGATGGTCGTGGTCGGGATCGAGGCTGGGCTGGTGGATATGGCCGAGCAGCCAGCGTACCGGGCCGGCGGCCTGCAGCTCGTGGGCCCGGACGGGCGCGTAGCGGCTGCCGGCCGTATCCAGGTCGGCGTGCAGGAGTCCGAGGGTGGGCCGGCCGGACGTGACGCGCGTCAGGCCGAGCGCGGGGCTCGCGGGGTGGTGGGGGCCGGGGAACGACCAGCCCAGGACGTCGACGGGACCGCCATCGCCCTGCACGGTGACGGTCTCCCAGGCGCCGCCGCGGCCGAGGATCTGCAGATCGGGCAACGCGCGGGCCAGGCGCGGCAGGGTCTCGTGGTCGTGGTTGCCCGCGACGGCCAGCACCGGGATCCCGTCCCGACCGAGGGCGCCGAGCACCTCGGTGAGCACGCCGTGGGCGTGGTAGAGGTCGTGCTCCTGATCGGCGACGTCGCCGGCCAGCAGCACGGCCGACACGCGGAGCGACCGCGCCGCGGCCACCGCGGCGCGCAGGGCGGCGGCCGGTCCGAGGCGCGCGGGGTCGAGGCCGTCGGGCAGCCGACGCAGGGTGCGGCCGAGGTGGATGTCGCCGATGGCGAGCAGGCGCGTGGGCACGGATGGGCTCCTCCGGTTGCGCCTGCAGTATGCCGTGGCCGGAGCCGCACGTAAAGGGCGGCGACCCCGGGTCAGGGTCGCCGCCCCGCAGGAGCCTCGGCCGCCTCAATCCAGCAGCTTGAGGATCTCCAGGGCCTCGCCCAGTTCCTCCCGCGCCCGGGCGAGGGCTTCGTTGGCCTGGTCGGGCGAGAGGTTGATCAGCTTGGCCGCGTCGCGGGAGTAGGACCTCGGCGGCACGGCGCCCGGACACGGGCACTCCATGTGGTAGCTCATGAAGTCGGCCATGTGCACCAGCGCGGCCAGGGTCGCGTAGCGGCTGGCGATCTCGGGGTTGTGGTGGCAGGCGACGGCCTCCACCACGTTGGCCGGGAAGCTCCAGGCCCGGAACAGGGCCCGGCTGATGCTCGCGTGGTGGGTCGGGAACAGCACGTCCTCGCACGCCCGCCAGGTCAGATGCTGCTCGGCGGCCGCCCGGGTGAGCTCGTCGACGTCGTCGGGGAAGTACTGCAGCATGATCAGCTTGCCGGCGTCGTGCAGCAGGCCGGACACGAAGGCGTCCTCGGGTTCGCCCGCCGACAGCACCATGCTCAGCTGCTTGGCGAGGCACGAGACGCCGATGCTGTGCCGCCAGAACTCCTCGATGCTGAAGTGCTCGCTGGCATGCTTGAGGTTCTTGAACTGCTCGAACACCGACACGCTGAGCGCCGCCGAGCGCACGGACTGGAAGCCCATGATGATGATCGCGCGGCTGATCGTGGTGATCTGCGAGGGCTGGCCGTAGAAGGCGCTGTTGACCAGCTTGAGGATCTTGCTGGTGAGCGACGGGTCGCGGGCGATGATCTCCGAGAGCTCGCTCACCTGCGCGTCGGTGTCCTGCATCCGGGTGAAGAGCTCCTGGAAGACGACCGGGAGCGTCGGCAGGTCGTTGACGAACGCCTTGAGCTCGCGCGGATGGATGTCCATCAGGGATCTGTGCGCGGTATTGACGGGCACCATCAGCCTCCCGAAGGGGTCGAACGCGGGTCCTGCGTCCCCGTGTTCGACCGACGAGAGGGGTGCTTGAGCGGAAAAGGGGCTATCGGAACACGAGATAGGGTGCGTCGACCGGGTGCTCGCGCACCTCGCCGACGATCTCGGCGCAGAGGGCGCCGTGGTCGACCGCGGCCCGGCACAGCGTCGCGGCGCGGTCCGCGGGGACGGAGATCAGCAGGCCGCCGCTGGTCTGCGGATCGTGGACCAGGCCCACGAGGCCGCTGTCGAGGTCGCCGAGGTCGAGCGACGGACCGGTGAACGCGGCGTTGGAATGCGTGCCGCCGCAGGTGAAGCCGGCCTGGCAGAGCTCGGCCGCCCGCGGCAGCCGGGGCAGGCGGGCCGCCTCGATCACCAGCTGGACCCGCGCGCCGCGGGCCATCTCCAGGCCGTGGCCCGTCAGGCCGAAGCCCGTGACGTCGGTGCAGGCCGTCGCCCCGAGCGCGACCAGCTCGGCGCCGACATCGTTGAGCGTGGTCATGCAGGTGACGAGCGCCTGGTATTCCTGGTCGGAGAGCTGGCCGGCCCGGTTGGCGGCCACCAGGGCGCCGGTGCCCAGGGGCTTGGTGAGGACGAGCACGTCGCCGGGACGGGCGGTGCTGTTGCGCAGGATGCGGTCGGGGTGCACGAGTCCGGTGACCGCGAGGCCGAACTTCACCTCGTCGTCGCGCACGGTGTGGCCGCCGGCCACCACGCAGCCGGCCCGGGCGCAGACCTCGGCCGCGCCGGCGAAGATCTGGCCCAGGACCTCTCCGGGGAGCAGCTTCTGGGGGTAGCCCGCCAGGTTGAGCGCGGTGAGCGGCCGGCCGCCCATCGCGTAGACGTCGCTCAGCGAGTTGGCGGCCGCCACCTGGCCGAAGGTGCGCGCGTCGTCCACCACCGGGGTGATGAAGTCGGCGGTCACCACGAGGGCGCGCTCGGAGTCCAGACGGTAGACCCCGGCGTCATCGGAGGTGTCGAAACCCACGAGAAGATCCGGCGAGCGCTCGCCGGCGAGCATGGGCGCGAGCAGGCCGTCCAGGTCCCCTGGACTCAGCTTGGCCGCTCAGCCGGCGCTCTTGGCGAATCTCGTGAGCTGGAACTGCTCGGAGCCGGACATCGTGCGTTTCCTCGGGGAACCGGTGCTTGCCAGGTGACGGGCGACGGAGGACATTGTCGGCACGGCTCCGTCCGGTGTCAATGTCGGGCCCCGGGTGCCGATATCCCCTGGCACGCCGCCGAGGCCGCCAGACCGCTGTCGCCAGACGAGGACGTCCGCGCTTGACCCGTGAACCACGCACCACCGAGGCCGTGAGCCGACGCCAGGGCCACGACCGCCGTCGTCGGCCCACGCCCATGTTCTCGCCCTTCAGCCTGCGGGGCCAGCGCACGCGCATCCGCCGCGAGACCGACTTCCTGCGCGGCCGCTACGTCGATCGCTCCACCGGCCGCCATCTCGTCCTGCTGTTGCTCTTGCTGCTGTTCGTGACCCTCGACGCCGCGTCCACGCTGTTCATCATCGAGAACGGCGGCAACGAGGTGAATCCGCTCATGAACGCGACGCTGCAGCGGGGGGTGGGCTGGTTCCTGCTGGTGAAGCTGGGGCCCTTGCCGTTGGCGTTCGCGCTGGTGTCGGTGCACCGGTACTTCCGCTGGGTGCGGCTGGCGCTGGCGACCCTGCTCGTGGTGTACGGGGTCCTGATGGGCTACCACCTGCTGCTGCTGGTGCGGATCCTCGCCCACTGACGCCCTCCGCTGGCGGTCACGGCGACCAGCACGCGGACGTCCGCGTGTCGCCGGCGATCAGGTCATGATCTCAATCGGTCGCCCGCCGCGTCACGAACCGTCGACGAGGTCGGCCAGCAGATCCCGGGCGGCTTCCTCGTCCTCGGGCGCGACCTGGATCACCACCGGACCGGAGATCGGGTTGACGGGCACCAGGCGCCCGAATCCGAAGAGGTCCTGGATGCCCTCGCCGCGGGCCAGGTAACGGATGTCGTTGCCCTCGAGGATGCCCTCGACGATCGCGATGAGGCCGAGGTCGCTGGACTCCAGCACGGTGCGCAGGTCGAGGTCGCCGGGGTGGTCGGTCATGAGCGTTCCTTCCGCTGGGGTGGCAGCGTCCGCGTTACCCGCGGTCGGCGCCGACTATTCGGACGACTGGCCCTTGTCCTGCATCTTCGCCCAGCTGTCCTTCAAGGTCGCCGTCCGGTTGAACACCAGCCGTTCGGGCGTCGAGTCGTTCACGTCCACGCAGAAGTAGCCGTTGCGCATGAACTGGACCTTGTCGCCCGGCGCGAGCTCGGCCATGGCGGGCTCCAGCTTGGCGTCGGCGATCACCTCGAGCGAGTCGGGGTTGAGGTTCTGCAGGAAATCGCCGCCCTCCTCGGGGAACGGCTCGCGGAAGAGGTGGTCGTACAGCCGCACCTCGGCGTCGACGGCGTGCGCGCAGCTCACCCAGTGCAGGGTGCCCTTGACCTTGCGGCCGTCGGGCGTCGAACCGCCGGCCGACTCGGGGTCGTACGTGCAGCGCAGCTCGACCACCTTGCCCGCGGCGTCCTTGATCACCTCGTGGCACGTGAGGTAGTACGAGTGCTTCAGCCGCACCTCGCCGCCCGGCTTGAGGCGGAAGAACTTGCGCGGCGCTTCCTCGAGGAAGTCGTCCTGTTCGATCCAGAGTTCGCGGCCGAACGGCACCTGCCGCGTGCCGGCCGACTCGTCCTCGGGGTTGTTGACGCACTCGATGAGCTCGGTCTTGCCCTCGGGGTAGTTGGTGATCACGACCTTCAGGGGCCTCAGCACGCCCATGAACCGCGGCGCGATGCGGTTGAGGTGCTCGCGCACGGCCCATTCCAGGAGCGAGAACTCGACCGTGCTGGCGGCCTTCGCCACGCCGATGCGGTCGCAGAACTCCTTGATGGCTGCGGACGTGTAGCCACGGCGGCGCATGGCCTTCAGGGTGGGCATGCGGGGGTCGTCCCAGCCCGTGACGTGGCCCTCTTCCACCAGCAGCCGTAGCTTCCGCTTGCTCATCACCGTGTAGGTGAGATTGAGGCGGGCGAACTCGTACTGATGGGGCACGTGGGGCACGGGCAGGTTCTCGATGAACCAGTCGTAGAGCGGCCGGTTGACCTGGAATTCCAGCGAGCACGTGGAGTGGGTGATGCCCTCGATCGCGTCGCTCTGGCCGTGGGTGTAGTCGTACATCGGGTAGATGTGCCACCGGTCGCCCGTGCGGTGGTGCGGCAGGTGCTTGATCCGGTAGAGCAGCGGGTCGCGCATCTTCATGTTGGGATGGGCCATGTCGATCTTCGCGCGCAGGGTGTACTTGCCCTCGGGGAATTCGCCCGTCTTCATGCGCTCGAGCAGGTCGAGCGATTCCTGGGCCGGGCGGTCGCGGTCGGGGCTGGGGCGGCCGGCCTCGGTCACGGTGCCGCGGTACTCGCGCACCTCGTCCTCGGTGAGGGAGCAGACGTAGGCCTTGCCCTCGCCGATGAGGTAGCGGGCCCACTCGTAGAGCTGGTCGAAGTAATCGCTGGCGTGGAACTCGCGGTCCTGCCAGTCGGCGCCGAGCCAGCGCACGTCGTCCTTGATGCCCTCGACGAACTCGATCTCTTCCTTCTCGGGGTTGGTGTCGTCGAAGCGCAGGTTGAACTTGCCCCCGAACTCCTGGGCCAGACCCCAGCCGATGTGCACGGCCTTGGCGTGGCCGATGTGCAGGTAGCCGTTTGGCTCGGGCGGGAACCGCGTGTGGACGCGGCCGCCGTGGGTGCCGTTGGCGATGTCGGCGAGCACGATGTCGCGCAGGAAGTTGCTGGGCTCGGCGGTCTCGTTGCCCGGCGTGGGAGCCTTGGGGTCGTTGGGAGCGCTCATGGGCTTGCCTCGGAGGTTTCTGGTCGGGAGCCGGGGAATCCCGGGAAGGCTAAGGTCAAAGACGGCGGGAGTCAAAGGATCGGTTGACCGGGGCGACGGTGTTGTTTGAAACGGACAAAACTTAGACAAAAACACGATAAACTATAATAATTTCCCTAAATATCGATTTATACGGTAGCGAAACGCCATTTGTCCAATTAATGTCTAGAAATCGCTGGACCTCGCGTCCTCCGACTTCAACCCCACGCCCCTGGCGTTCGACGATAGGACGACCACCATGACGAACCGGACCCCCGCCCTCGCGCTCGCGCTGCTCACCCTGGCCTCCCTGGCCGTGGCCGGCACCGCCGAGCTGCAGGTGGTTCACAACGCCGCCGACCCCGCCGCCGCCACCGTCGACATCTACGTGAACGGCGAGCCCTTCCTCGACGACTTCGCCTTCCGTGACGCCACGCCCTTCATCGAGGTGCCGGCCGGCGTCGAACTCGCCATCGGCGTCGCCCCCGGCGACAGCGAGGGCCCGGGGGACATCCTCGCCACCATCCCGGTGACCCTGGCCGACAACCGCCGCTACGTGGCCGTGGCCAACGGCGTCCTGGACCCCTCGGCCTTCGCCCCGAATCCCGACGGCCGGAGCATCGGCTTCACCCTGTTCGCCGAGGACGGCATCCGGACCCGCACCTTCAACGGCCTGGTCAAGCTGAAGACGCTCCACGGCGCTTCGGATGCGCCGGCCGTCGACATCAAGGTCAACACCGCCTGGGGTGACCTCACCCTCTGGCACGGACTGGCCTACGGCGACTTCGGCAGCGACCGCACCGTCCTGGCTCGAGAGTACGAACTGGTCGTCACCCCCGCCGGGAGCGACGCCGTGGTCGCCACGTTCGACGCCGACCTGCGCGGCCTGTCCGGCGGCGCGGCCGTCGTCATCGCCAGCGGCTTCCTCGACCCCGCCGCCAACCAGAACGGCGCCGGCTTCGCCCTGATCGCCGTCTTGCCCGACGGCACCGTCGCCGAACTGCCCCTGCAGAACGCCCTGGCCCGCGTGCAGATCATCCACAACTCGCCCGACCCGGCCGCGGCCGAGGTGGACGTGTACGTCAACGGCGAGCCCTTCCTGGACGACTTCGCCTTCCGCACCGCCACTCCGTTCGTGAACGTTCCGGCCGGCGTGGAGCTGGTGCTGGGCATCGCTCCGGGCACCAGCAACGGTCCCGAGGACATCCTGGCCGAGTTCCCGGTGACCCTCGCCAACGACCAGACCTACACCGTCACGGCCACCGGCGTGCTCGACCCCGCCGCCTTCGCGCCCAACCCCGAGGGCCGCGACACCGGTTTCACGCTGGCCATCCGCGAGGGCGTGCGTGAGCGTGGTCTCATCCGCCGCGTCGTCGTGCAGGCCTACCACGGCAGCCCCGACGCCCCCAGCGTCGACGTCCGCCGGATCCTCCGGGGCAACGACCGGTTGCTGATCGACGGCTTCGGCTTCGGCGAGTTCCAGGGTCCGGCCTACCTGTGGCCTCGCCAGTACACCCTGGACGTGACCCTGCCCGGCCAGCCCGATGCCGTGGTGGCCAGCTATGCCGCCGATCTGCGCGGCCTCGCCGGCGGCGCCGGCATGGTGTTCGCCAGTGGCTTCCTCGATCCGGCCGCCAACCAGAACGGCGCCGCGTTCGGTCTGTTCGTCGCCCTGCCCGACGGCACGGTCATCGCGTTGCCGGCCGCCGGCGACGACAACGACCTGCGCTTCCAGGACAAGGCCGGTGAGCTGCCCGAGCGCCTGGCCGCCGGGCAGAACTACCCCAACCCCTTCAACCCCCGGACGACCATCAGCTACGCGCTGCCCCGTGAGGGCGCCGTGCGTCTGCAGATCTTCAACGTGCGCGGCCAGCTGGTGCGCACCCTCGTGGACGGCGTCCAGTCGGCCGGCAACCACGAGGTGGTCTTCGACGGCGAGCGGCTGGCCAGCGGCAGCTACGTCTACCGGCTGACCGCGGGCGGCGAGACCGTGACGCGCCGGATGATGCTGGTGAAGTGACGACCATTGCATTGCCCGACGACGCAGAGGACCCCGCCGTTCAGCGGCGGGGTCCTCGCTGGCGGTCCGCCGTCATGGCGCCGTCATTCCGTCCGGGCGACGATCGGCGCGGGATCGGCGAGCCCGGCTAACCCGCCTGCCGCCGCGGACACGGCGGCAGCTGCTCCCGCGGCTCGAGCTGCAAGGTTCCGTCGTGCGTGCAGTCCGCCGGGTCGCAGCACGTGTGGCACACCCGCTTCTGCGCCGCGAATCCGTGCAGCTCGATGGACGGAGTCAGGAAGTCGCCGCGCACCGGCTCCTCACGCAGCAGGTCGGTGCTCAGGTACTTCTTGTTGTCGTCCGGGAACACCGTGACCACCACCGCGTCGTCGCCCAGTTCGTCCTGCAGCTTGACCGCGCCCAGGAAGTTGGCGCCCGCAGAGATGCCGACGCCCAGACCCAGCTCGCGCGCGAGGCGCTGGGCCATGATGATGGCGTCGCCGTCGTCCACGGCCACCACCTCGTCCAGGGTGTCGAGCGCCAGGATCGACGGGATGAACTCGTCGCTGATCCCCTGGATGCGGTGCTTGCCGACCTTGTGCCCCGTGGACAGGGTGGGAGAGTTGGCCGGCTCGAGGGGATGCAGGCGGATCCCGGGGCAGACCTGCCGCAGCGCGTGGCCCGCGCCCATGATCGTGCCGCCGGTGCCCACGCCCGCCACGAAGGCGTCCGGACGCACGCCCTGGAACCGCAGCTGCCACCAGATCTCCGGCCCGGTCGTCGCGGCGTGGGCCTGGACGTTGCCCAGGTTGGAGAACTGCCGCGGCAGGAAGCAGCGATCCTCGCTCGCGGCCAGCTGCTCGGCGAGCTCGATGCTGCCCAAGAACCCGCCCTCGTCGCGGCTCACCAGGCGGATGCGCGCGCCGAGGCTGGTGATGAGGTTGATGCGCTCGGCGCTCATCCAGTCGGGCATGAAGATGCTCACCCGGTGGCCCAGCGCCCGTCCCAGGGCGGCGAACGAGATGCCCGTGTTGCCGCTCGTGGCCTCGATGATGTGGGCGCCTTCGCCCAGCAGGCCGTCCTCGGTGGCGCGCCGCAGGATGTGCAGCGCCATGCGATCCTTGATGCTGCCGGTCATGTTGAGGTTCTCGGCCTTGGCGAACACGCGCCGCCGGCGCCCGCGCAGGCTGTAGTCGAGGCTCAGCAGGGGCGTGTTGCCGACCAGGTGCGTCAGGCTGCGCAGGCGCAGGCCGGAGCCGGTCTCCTGCATGGCGCGGTCCTTTCGGGGTGTCGGTCCGAAGCGTGGGGCCTGCCGCGCATGATATCCTACCGTGTCACTAGGAACGAGCCGAAAATGCGTGCAGCGGGGCGCCGCGGGGCGGGCTCCGTGCGGGCCGGAACGGGGGTTCAGGCTCGCCGCAGCCGCCGTCCCGCCAGATGGCCGACCAGGCTCACCGCACCGCTCAGGACGGTGCCCCAGGCCAGGTCGACCACCGTCACGAGCACGGGCCAGCCGGCGACCGTCGCCAGATTGGTCAGGTCGTAGGTCGCGTACGTGACCAGGCCGAAGAGCGCCGCCCGCCCCAGCGTCCAGCGCAGCGAGCCGGTCCGCAGGCCGGGCTCCACCACGAAGATCTGCAGGCCCGCGACGAACAGCAGGTAGAAGACGCCGGCGGCCAGCCAGTTCGGCTGAGCCGCGAGCAGGAAGCCGAGCTGTCGGCCATAGAAGCCGTCGGCCACCAGGCCGAGCCAGACCGCGTCGACGGCCAGGAAGGTGACCAGCAGGACGAGGTAGAGGGTCAGCGATCGCATGCCCTCAAGGAAGGCGATGTCATCGTTCTCGGCCAGGCGGGTTCATAAAAGTAGACTAGAATGGTGTCGTGAGCGCGTCACCCCCAGTTCCGGCGCGCCCGGCGGAGCCCGCCAACCGAAGGACCCGATCCATGAACGTCTCGCGTCGTCTCGCCCTCGCCCTCTGCCTCGTCCTCGCGGCCGGCGCCGCCACCGCCAAGGTGGTCACCGAGACCGTCACCTACACCCAGGGCGGTGCCGTGCTCGAAGGCTACCTCGCCTACGACGACGCCGTCGCCGGCGCGCGTCCCGGCGTCCTCGTGGTCCACCAGTGGATGGGCCTCTCGGACAACGAGCGCATGCGCGCCGAGATGCTCGCCGGCATGGGCTACGTCGCCTTCGCGGCCGACATCTACGGCCAGGGCATCCGTCCGCGCAACACCGACGAGGCGCGCGAGCAGGCCATGATCTACTACGGCGATGCCGATCTCTACCGCGCCCGCCTGCAGGCCGGCCTCGCCCGCCTGAAGGCCGACCCGCGGGTCGACCTCGCGCGCGTGGCGGCCATCGGCTACTGCTTCGGCGGCAAGGGCGTCCTGGAGCTGGCCCGCTCGGGCGCCGACCTCCGGGGCGTGGTCAGCTTCCACGGCAACCTCGACACGCCCAAGCCCGCCGTCGCCGGCGCGGTCAAGGCCAAGGTCCTGGTGTGCCACGGCGCGGTCGATCCCTACGTGGCGCCGGAGCACGTGACCGGCCTGGTGGCGGAGTTCGAGGCCGCGAAGGTCGACTACCAGCTGATCATGTACGCGGGCGCGGTCCACGCCTTCACCCAGAAGGGCGCGGGCGACGACCCGTCGCGGGGCGCGGCCTACCAGGCGGCGGCCGACCGGCGCAGCTGGCAGCACATGCAGGACTTCTTCGGCGAGATCTTCGACTAGGGCGTCAGCGGTTCTCGGCTCCGAAGACGGCCGGGTCGAACTCCCCCTCGCTCCGGGCCACCACCGTGGTGCACATGAGGTCGCCGGCGATGTTCACCGCCGTGCGCGACATGTCGAGCAGCCGATCGACGCCCAGGATGATGCCGATGCCCTCGACGGGCAGGCCGACCTCGACGAGCACCATCGAGAGCATGATCAGCCCCACGCCCGGCACGCCGGCCGTGCCGATCGACGCGAGCGTGGCCATGAGGATGACCTGCAGGAAGTCGCCGAACGAGAGGTCGATGCCGTAGACCCCGGCGATGAACACGGTGGCCACGCCCTGCATGATGGCCGTGCCGTCCATGTTGATCGTCGCGCCCAGCGGCAGGGTGAACGCGTGGATCGCCTCGCGGGTGCCGAGGCGCCGTTCGGCCACCTCCATCGTCACCGGCAGCGTCGCGTTGCTGCTGCTGGTGGAGAAGGCCACCACCATGGCGGGGTAGATGTTGCGGAAGAACTGCAGCGGCGACTGCCGCGCCAGCGCCACCAGCAGCAGCGAATACACGACCGCGACGTGGATCACGAGCGCGCCCAGCACGCAGCCCATGTACTTCAGCAGCGGCACGAACACCGCCAGCCCCTCGCTCACGATCACCTTGGCGATGAGCGCGAACACGCCCACCGGCGCGATCCACATGATCATGATCACCATGCGCTGGATCACGGCGTCCAGCGACTCGAGCACGCCCACCAGCGGCCGGGCGCGGTCCTTCACCGCGGCCAGCGCCAGGCCCATGAGCAGGGCCACGCAGATCACCTGCAGCATCTTGCCCTCGACCATGGCCGCGAACGGGTTGGTGGGCACGATGTCGACGAGCGTGTCGGTCAGCGGGGGGGCGACCCGACCGGCGAACGCCACGTCCATGGGGATCGACAGCCCGCTGCCCGGCCGCACGACCGACGCGAGCACGAGTCCGATCGTGATCGCCACCGCGGTGGTCAGCAGGTAGAGGCCCATCGTCTTGCCGCCGATGCGGCCGAGCTTCCGCGGATCGCCGATGGCCGCCGTGCCCAGCGTCAGCGACACGATCACCAGCGGGACCACCATGAGGCGGATGGCGTTCAGGAAGAGCCGGCCGACCGGGTCGTGGAACCAGCGCACCGACGCCTGATTGAACGCGTCGGGCAGGAGCCAGTGCTGCAGCAGCCCGCAGACGATGCCGGCCGCCAGGCCGAGCAGGATCCAGGTGGTGAGGTCGAGCTTGCGCCGGGTCATGCTGGCCTTTCGGGATGGCGGGGCGGCTGCCTGCGCGCAGGATAGCACGAAGCGCGCGTCGGGCTCCAGTGCGGCTTCCGGCTCTGGCCAGGTCGGTCCGTAACCGCTAGGCTGTCTACGGCATCACGCCGTCGCCAGCGTCCAGGAGGTCCCGTTGGGCATCGCCGCCGACATCGCCGTCATCGTCGTCGCCGGCCTGGTCGGCGGCCTGCTGGCCCAGCGCCTGCGCCAGCCCCTGATCCTGGGCTACATCCTGGCCGGGGTGGTGCTGGGGCCGCTCACCGGCAGCGCCTTCATCTCCGATCCGCACGACATCGAGCTGCTGGCCGAGGTCGGCGTCGCGCTGCTCCTCTTCGCCCTGGGCATCGAGTTCTCGCTCAGGGAACTCCGCCCGGTCCGCCGCATCGCGCTCGTCGGCACCCCGGTGCAGCTGGTGCTCATCATGGCGACGGCCGCCGCGCTCATGCGCTGGCTGGGCTGGGCCTGGCAGGAGGCCGTGTGGTTCGGCGCGGCGGTGTCGCTGTCGAGCACCATGGTGGTGCTGAAGACGTTGCAGAGCCAGGGTCGCGTCGGCACCCTGTCGAGCCGAGTGATGATCGGCATGCTGCTGGTGCAGGACCTGGCCGTCGTGCCCATGCTCATCCTGCTGCCGCGCCTCGGAGATCTGCAGGGCGGCCTCGGCGACGTGGCGCTCGCCGTCGGCAAGTCCGCGGTGTTCCTGGGGCTGATGATCGTGGTGGGCTCGCGGCTGATCCCCCGGCTGATGACCGTGGTGAGCCGCTGGTGCTCGCGGGAGCTGTTCCTCCTGACCGTCACCGCCCTCGGCCTGGGCATCGGCTACGCCACGTACAAGGTCGGCCTCAGCTTCGCCTTCGGCGCCTTCGTGGCGGGCCTCGTGCTCAGCGAGTCCGACCACAACCACCAGGCGCTCAGCGACATCATCCCGCTGCGCGACATCTTCGGCCTGCTGTTCTTCGCGTCGGTCGGCATGCTGCTCGATCCCGCCTACCTGCGGGAGCACCTGTGGCTGGTGCTGGGCTTGGCGCTGGGCCTCGGCCTGGCGAAGGGGCTGGTGTTCGCCGCCCTGAGCCGCCTCTTCCGCTACGGCAACGTGGTGCCGCTCGCCGTCGGCCTGACCATGTTCCAGGCGGGCGAGTTCGCCTTCGTCATCGGCAAGGTGGGGGTGAAGACCGGCGGCATCGGGGCCGACACGTACTCGCTGCTGCTGGCCGTCACCCTGGTGACCATGTTCCTGACGCCGCTGGTCTCGCGCACCACGGCTCCCATCTACTCGCGGCTGCGCCGTCGCCGCGCCGGCGAGCCCCTGCGCACCATCAACCTCGAGCAGGACGACCTGCACGACCACGTCGTCATCTGCGGGGCGGGCCGGGTCGGACAGCGGGTGGCGCGAGCGCTGTGCGAGCGCGGACATCACTGCGTGATGGTCGAGCTCGACCAGCACCGCCTCGAGGACGCCAACGCCGCCGGCCTGCCCGCGATCTACGGCGACGCGTCGCATCCCGCGGTGCTCGACGCGGCGGGCCTGGCGGACGCCTGCCTGCTCGTGGTCACGACGCCGGCCGCGGTCACGACCCTGGCCATCGTGCGCCATGCCCGCGGGTTCCGGCCGGATCTGCACGTCGTCGTCCGCGCCGAGTCCGAGGTCCTGGTGCGCGAGCTGCAGGATCTCGGGGTCTACGAGGTCGTGCAGCCGCAGCTGGAGGCCGGCCTCGAGCTGCTGCGCCAATCGCTCGGCCACCTCGGAGCCTCGCCGGACGAGGTGCAGGCGCTCTGCCAGGCGCAGCGATCGCAACAGACGGTCGCGCCGGCGCGCTGACCGGGCGGCTTGCCGCCGGCGCCGGCGCACGTAACTTGGGCCGCGAGAGCCCGTCCTCCGGCCCGGAGCCGATCCGCCATGCCGCATGCCCAGAGCCTCCTCATCGCCAACGCCCGCCTCGTGAACGAGGGCGCGATCGTCGACGCCGACGTGCTGGTGTCCGGCGGCCGCATCGCCGCCATCGGCCCCGACCTCGCCGCGCGTCCCGCCGCCCAGGTCATCGATGCCGCCGGCAAGTACCTCCTGCCCGGCCTCATCGACGACCAGGTGCACTTCCGCGAACCGGGCCTGACCCACAAGGCCGACCTCGCCACCGAGTCGCGCGCGGCCGTCGCCGGCGGCGTCACCAGCTTCATGGACATGCCCAACGTCAAGCCGCCCACCCTGACGCCGGAGGCGCTGGAGGAACGCTGCGCCCTGGCGGCCCGCAAGTCGCTGGCGAACTACGCCTTCTACCTGGGCGCCAGCAACGGCAACCTCGACCAGATCCGCCGCCTCGAACCAGGTCGCGCCTGCGGCGTGAAGATCTTCATGGGCAGCAGCACCGGCGACATGCTGGTGGACGACCCCGACACCCTGGCCGGGATCTTCCGCGATGCGCCGGGCCTGGTGGCCGTGCACTGCGAGGATGACCCCATGATCCGCGCCAACGAGATGTCGTGGCGCCGACGGTTCGGCGACGACATCCCGTTCTCGGAGCACCCGCGGATCCGCAGCGCCGAGGCCTGTCATGCGTCGTCGTCCCTCGCCGTCGCCCTGGCGCGGGAGCACGGCACGCGCCTGCACGTGCTGCACCTGACGACCGCCCGGGAGCTCGCGCTCTTCGCGCCCGGCCCGGTCGCGGGCAAGCGGATCACCGCCGAGGTCTGCGCCCATCACCTGTGGTTCAGCGATGCCGACTACGCCGGCCAGGGCAGCCTCATCAAGTGCAACCCGGCCATCAAGACGGCCGCCGACCGCGCCGCCCTGCGCCAGGCGTTGCGCGACGACCGGCTCGACGTCATCGCCACCGACCACGCGCCCCACACCCTGGAGGAGAAGCGCAACCCCTACCTGCGCGCTCCGAGCGGCCTGCCCCTGGTGCAGTTCCTGCTGCCGCTGCTCTACGCGTTGCACGCAGACGGCGAGCTCTCCCTCGAGCAGCTCGTCCAGAAGGCCTGCCACAACCCGGCCGTGGCCTTCGGCATCCGGGAGCGGGGCTTCGTCCGCGAGGGCTACTGGGCCGATCTGGTGCTGCTGGACCCCGAGCGCCCATTCACGGTCACGCGGGATCGGGTCCTTTCGCGGTGTGGCTGGTCGCCCCTGGAGGGGACGCGCCTACCGGCGTCGGTCGACACCACGATCGTCTCGGGCGAGATCGCCTGGCGCGAAGGCGCCGTCGTCGACGCCAGCCGCGGGCGCCGGCTCGAGTTCGCCGTCCCCCGTTGAGAATCGGATTCGGGACCGGCCACGATCATCACAATGTGTTGACGAATGTGATGAAAATGTGATAGCCTGGGGAATCTCGCTGGAGCCGAGACCGCACGGCTCCGTGCAATCGCCACTCGACCCGGAAGGTGCCGTAATGAAAAAGGTTATCGCCATCCTCGTGATTCTGGCCATGGCCAGCCTGGCCCTGGCGCTCGATCTGCCCAAGGACCCGGACCGCGTCGACTACCAGATGGACACCCCCAGCCGCATCGTGATCAGCGGCGAGCTCACCCTCGCGAGCCCGACCTGGCTGCGCTGGCGTCCGGCGAGCTACGACGAACTCGGCCTGAACTGCGACCTCGTCATGGCCACCTCCTACACGACCCAGCCCCACTACGACCTCTACTGCTTCAACGTGACCACGAGCGACCCCGTGGAGTTCGTCGTGGACGAGGCCGGCTTCGACACGGTGATCTACATCTACTGCGATCCCTTCGATCCCAACCA
Organism: Candidatus Krumholzibacteriia bacterium; assembly: GCA_041390065.1. GTDB lineage: Bacteria > Krumholzibacteriota > Krumholzibacteriia > LZORAL124-64-63 > LZORAL124-64-63 > Glo-17. Next base: position 318,252 of record JAWKQQ010000005.1, on the reverse strand, counting down.
GCCCACCGAGAACGCCGTCTACATGGACGACGATGACGGCGAGGGCCTCCTCAGCGCCATCACCGCCGCCAACGGCGTCACCCTGACGCCCGGCCTCGACTACTGGTTCATCATCTGCTCCTACTCGAGCACCGTCGGCACCTACTCGGTGTCCACCAGCGACAATGTGGCGCTGTGCGGCGGCGTGGCCAACGAGGGCCGCTCCTGGAGCAACCTGAAGGGTCTGTTCTAGACTGAGTTCCCGGTGTCCGGTTCGCCGGTATTGCGAGGGAGCCCTCGGCGAAGCCGGACTGCTCTGATGTTCGCCGCGGCCTGAGGGCCGCCTGGCGGCGCGTCGCTGGTCCGTCCGCGATCCCGTCGCGCCGACGAAGCGTCCGGCAGCCTCGCGTTGCACCGCCAGCTCCAGAAGCGCTCGCCGTGGCCAGATCGTGCGCCGCCACGCTCGCTCGATCTGCCGGGGCGGCAGGCCGGCCGCCACGAGTTGGGTCAGGTGGCCGTCCAGGATCGAAGTGCAGGCGCCCGCGCCGGACGTCGAAGCTGCTCGGCACGGCCTGGCCGAGCGAGGCCAGCGCCAGCGCCCGCACCTCGTAGCGGCGCGGCCCGGCCGAGGGCGCGATGGCCGCCCGGACGGTCTGCGGCTCGACCCCGAGCTCGCCGGCAAGCCGGGCCAGCATCTCCCGCGTGACGCCGGCCACCGTCGCGCGCCACGACGCGTGCGCGAAGCCCACCGCCGGCGTGCCGTCGGCCCGGATACCCGCCGCCAGTACGATGGGGCAATCGGCGCTGCGTCCGCACAGCAGGAGCCCGGGCGTGTCGGTCACCAGGGCGTCGGCGTCTCCGGCCAGGCCTGGTCGGTCGACGCGCAGCACGGCGGCGCCGTGGACCTGATGGGCCCAGGCCGCGCCGGCCCGCCCGAGGTCGCTCGCCAGCGCCGCTGCGGCCGCGCCGGTGGCCGGCGCCATGGCCTCGACGCCGAACGCGGGCCCCTCGCGGGTGGTCACGCCGTGGACCACCTGCGGCAAGGCCGCCAGCCCGTCGAAGGTGCCCAGCGGCCAGCGGCCTCGCGGTCGGATCCGGAATCCCGGCATCAGAAGTTGAACACGTCCATGAACTCGAAGGTCCAGTCGCCGTCGCGTTCCTTGGCGGCCTCGAAGCGCAGCTGCCAGGTGAGTAGGTTGAGGTGGGCGCCGGCGCCGAAACTCAGCCACGCGCGGTTCGCCCCGCCGGGCAGGGGCGAGTCGACGAAGCGCGGGTCGCCATCCTCGAACCAGGCGTCGCCCACGTCGGTGAAGGCGTGCAGGCCGAGGCCCACGGTCTCGCCCGTCTGGGCGACGGGCATCATGAACAGGGGCCAGCGCACCTCGGCGGTCAGGAGGTAGGCGGTGTCGCCCTCGCGGCCGGCGTAACGCGCGCCGCGCACGGTCTCCGGGCCGCCCCAGCGGAGCACGTATTCCTCGGCGCCGACCCTGTCGATCGACTGCCCATGGGCGCGCAGCGCCAGGATGGGCTTGCCGAGGACCTGCTGGAACGCGCGCAGGTCCGCCGCGAGGCCGTTCTGGCCGTCGGCCAGATCCCCCGTACGGCGGGTCCATGCGAACGTCGTGAAGACGCCATGCTCGGGATAGAACGGGTTGTCGCGGGTGTCGAATCCGACCAGCGCCCGCAGCTGCCAGACGTTCCGCGTGGCGGCGGCGTAGCTGGTGATGGTGCCGTCGCGCCACCACCGGTAGGCATCCTTCTGTCGGAAGCCCTCGCGCCCGCCTCCCAACTCCACGAAGAACGATCGACCGAGGTCCTGGCGCAGGTTCATCAGCGCGTGCCAGCGCGCGTAGTCGAACGGACGCCAGACGAAGGCGCCCTGCTCCCAGAGGCCGGCCAGACCGAGGCTGAGGCCGTCGCGGCCGAGGAACCAGGGCTTGGTCCAGGAGGCCTCGCCGCGCTGGACCCGGTAGCCGATGGCGCGCACCTCGAGCACCTCGCCCTTGCCGCGCAGGTTGATGTCGGCGACGGCGGCGCCGAGCAGGTACTTGTGTCGCCGGTCGTAGCGGACGTAGGGCGTGCCGCGCAGGGTGCGTTCCTCTTCCACGCGCACCAGCAAGGTGACGTTGCCCTGGTCGTCCTCCTCGGTGTCGAGGTCGACGAACGCGAAGTAGCCGCAGTCTTCGAGGCGGTCCCAGACCCGGTCGAACGCCTCGAGCGGGAACGGATCGCCGGGCTGGACGTCGATGATCCGGTCGATGACCGCGCGGTCGGTCCGTGTGTTGCCCTCGACCTCGACCCGCGCCAGCACCGGATCCTGAGCGGCGGCGGGCAGGCTGGCGATGACGGCGAGCAGGCAGAGGCCCAGCAGCAGCGGACGTCCCATGCGATCCTTCTCCGGTGGCGACCAGGCGGACCGCCCGCACGGCATCCGCTCGCCACCAGTATCGGGGCGGGGCGCGGTTCTGTCCAGCGACGGTCAGAAGACGTCGTCGTAGCAGGCGACCGGGGTCTCGTCGGCGGCGACCGTCACGTCCTCGGAGGCCACCGGCACCGCCACCGCGAGGTGGCTGCAGGCGAGGCCGAGGGGCTGCAGGTCGTCGTCGAGGTCGGCCGGCTGCAGGCTCTCGAGCATGACCTTGGCCCGCAGCGGATCCAGGCCCTGGCTGGCCATCAGCTCCTGGAGGCGACTCTCGAGGTTCGACCGCACCAGCGTCTCGAGCACCTGCGCGAGGCGCGTGGCCGGCAGCGTGTCGAGGCCGGCGACGACGGCGTCGTGGAAGTGCAACGGATCGGCCACCAGCACCGAACATGCCCCCCGCAGGGGCAACCCCGTTTCGCCCGTCCGTGCGGTCAGGTGCAGCCGGGTGGATTCGTCCCAGCGCCAGCTGATCGGGGCGTCGATCCGCACGAACACGAGCCACCCCTCGCACGTGGCGGCGCCGGGTCCGGCGGTGAGGTCCAGCTCCTGGTGTCCCTCGAGGTAGACACGGCGGGTCCGGCCGTCCACCACGTGCACCGCGATCTGTCCGGGCGCGAGGTCCAGGGTCAGCAGCCGGCCGCGGAACATCTCGAGGGCGAGCGGGCCCTCGATCGCCCGCGGTGGTTCGGCGGGGCTCCAGGTCACCACCTGGTCGGCATCGAGTTCCTGCCACGGCTGGGCTTGACGATTCACGGCCGACCTCCTTGACGCAAGCGTGCGAATTCCGATTCCCAGCCCAGACCCAGCAGGTAGTTGCGCTCCTCGGTGGCGCGGGAGAGGTCGGCCAGGTCCTGGCTCAGACGGATCGCCTGATCGCGGAACCAGGCCTCCGACGGCGCGCCGAGGTCCAGGTCGCGGGCGAGCCGGAGGGCGTCTTCGCTCAGCTGCAGGAGCTGGCCATCCAGCTCGTGCAGCTCGTGGACGGTCTGGTCAGGATCGCCGGCGATGGCCACGTGGCCCTCGCGGTCGAGGCGACGGAAGATGCTGCTGAGGTGGTCGACCAGCAGATCGATGATCTCCTCCTGATCCTGGCTCAGGATCTGGCTGCGTTGTTCGGCCACCTCCAGGAGGTGGTTGCCGCACTGCCGGAGGACGAGGCCGAGGGAGCGGCGGAACTCGCGCTCGTGGTCGACGGCCCGGCCGCGCGACCCGTACGTGTCGTAGCGTGGCAGGTGCTCGAGCAGCGGGGTCATCTCGTGGAGCGTGACGGTGGCGGCCGGCATGGTGCATTCTCCGGTGCTGATGGCCAGGGCTCGCGCCTTGCGGTGTGCCCGGTCGGGCGGGTTCCTGGCAGGGGCGCTACAAGGAGCGTTCCGGAGTGGCTGGGCCCGGCGGTGTCGGACGCGAAAGGCCGAGGATGGGCGCGAAACCAAGCGTCCGCGAGAGGCAGGCCGGGGACGCGCCGACCCCGCCGGGCCGCCAACGGGTGCGGAATGCAAGCTGCAGGGATGTCGAGGCGCGATTTGCGAATCGGCGGGACGACGGGGGCGCGGGGCGCCCCCGTCGCGTCGGATCCTACCAGCGCACCACCGGGTTGCGCAGGGTCCCCACCTTCTCGATCTCCACGGTGATCACGTCGCCCGGCTTGAGGAACACCGGCGGCCGGCGGAACTCGCCCACGCCGCTCGGCGTGCCGGTGGCGATGACGTCGCCCGGGAACAGGGTCATGTGCCGGCTGGCGTGCTCCACGAGGGCATGGGGCGTGAAGATCAGCTGGTCGGTGTTGCTGTCCTGCATCACCACGTCGTTCCAGAGGCAGCGCACGCGCAGGCCGACAGCCTCCGCAGGCAGCTCGTCGGGCGTGACGATCCAGGGGCCGCAGGGGCCTCCCGTGTCGAGGCTCTTGCCGCGGAAGAACTGCTTGTCGCGCCGCTGCGCCTCGCGGTTGGAGACGTCGTTGAAGGCCATGTAGCCGGCGATCACCTCGCCGGCGTCCTCGCGCCGGACCGCGCGGGCCGGCTTGCCGATCACCACGGCGAGCTCCGCCTCGGCGTCCACCTGGGTGAGGTCCGCCGTCAGGCCGATCGGCCCGTCGTGGCACTGCAAGGAGCTGGGAGCCTTGCCGAAGAACATGGGCTGCTCGGGCGGCTGACGGTTCTGCTCGGCGGCGTGGTCGCGGTAGTTCAGGCCGACGCCGATCACCTTCGACGGCAGGAGCACCGGCGCCAGGAGCTGGACCTGCGTGAGGTCGAAGAGCGGCAGACCGGGGCGGCCCGTCCCCGCCTTGCCGAGGTGGTCGTCGTGGAGCCTGCGGATCCGGTCCATCTCGCTGAACAGGGCATGCCACGTGTCGGGCAGGGTCGGGTCGGCGGCCAGCAGGTCGAGGCCGACCGTGTCGCTCAGGGCCAGTCCCGGTCTTGGGTCGGGCCCCTGCAGGTAGGTGATGAGTTTCATGGGGGGATTCTGGCATATTCTCGGTTTTGTGTCACGTGGAGGGAGGGGTGGGAGATGGGGGCCGCAGCGGTCGAAAGGCAGTCACGCCCGCTGCGGCCCCCATCTCCCACCCCCGCCGTTCAGAGACACGACAGGCGAGTGTCGGGTCGGCACGACAGCGTCCCCACTCACGGGGGGCTTGGCGGATCGAGTTCGATGTCCGGTGAAGCTGCGGCCCCCAGGGGCTCACATGCCCGCCGCCCCGTAGCGTGACTGCCTTTCGCGCCGGGGCGGCCTGCATGTGAGCCCCTGGGGGCCTGCAACCTCACCTACTTGACCTCGATCCTCCGAGGCACCGCCCGATCGCTCTTGGGCAGGGTGATGGTGAGGACGCCGGTGTCGAGCTTGGCGCTGATGGCCTCGGCGTTCACCGCGTGGCCCAGGGTGAAGCTGCGACGGAAGGTGGCCTTGCCGATCAGTTCGCGACGGCGGGCGCTGTAACCCTCGGGAACTTCCTGGCTGCGTTCGGCCTTGATGGTCAGGACATCGTCCTCGAGGCTGATGTCCAGATCCTCGTTGCGGACGCCGGGCAGATCGGTGACGATACGGTAGTCCTGCTCGCTCTCGAGGATGTTGGTCCGCGGCACCAGCTCGTTCGGCAGGGCCGGCCGGCAAGCGCTGGCGTTGGTGTCGAGGGCGGCGTTGAGCAGCTGAGCGATGGGATACATGGCTGACCTCCTGCGGTCGTCTCGGGTTATCCTGTCGGGACCTGGGTCCCGTGGTCTCGCGTTTGCCCTCCCCAATACAACCCTCGTGCCGGGAGCTTGTGGAGGGCGGAATTTTTTCGTAACTCCATGATCGACATTGCGTTCGAGCCATGCTTGGGAAAGCGAGCCACCCCGTGACCATCACCCTGCCGCGAGCGCTGGCAGACTGGCGCTGCCATTACGGCAGATCCCTTTGTCTGCCTGGCAGGATCGCGGTGACACTCTGTCTGGCCGCGACGGCGGCGCTGGCGGGGCCGGGCCCGGAGCCCGCGCCCGTGGACACGACCAGCCTGCGGGTCGGCGAGATCACCCTCGAACTGGACGGCATCTTCACGCCCGACGAGGTGGCCGAGGCCAGCGGCCCCAACCGGTTCCTGCGGCGGGCGATGAACACCGTCCACTGGAACACCCGCCCCTGGGTGATCAGCAAGGAGCTGCTGTTCCGCACGGGGCAACCGTACCGCCCCGCCCTGCTGGCGGAGTCCGAACGCAACCTGCGCGGCCTCGGCTTCCTGACCGACATCGAGGTCGTCGCCACCGACACCACGGCCGACGGCCGGGTGAACGTCAGGGTGCGAACCCGCGAGACCTGGACCCTGGGCGCCGAGTTCAGCTTCGCCCTGGCCGGCGACGGGGCCGTGCGCTGGGATGCCTCGCTGGCCGAGCAGAACTTCCTGGGCTACGGCCTCGAGGTGCTCGGCGCCCTCGGCGACGACCTCGACGCGAGCTACGGCCGGATCTACCTCAAGCTCAACCGGGTGCTGCAGACGCCGCTGTCCGTCCGCCTGAACGTGGACGAGCGGAGCGACGGGTTCGACCGTTGGGTCCAGTTCGCCCTGCCGGTCCGGGCCGACGATCAACGCTGGTCCGCCAATGCGATGGTGTGGGATCAGGAGTACCGGGTGCGTTGGTACCTGAGCAACGGCGGCCCCGCAGGGATCGATCCCCGCCGGGAGACCCGCCTGTATGCTCTGCTGCCGCGCCGGCGCACGGGCATGGACCTGACCGTCACGCGGCGGGTGAGCGACGACGGCGACGCCCGTATCTGGCGCCTCGGCCTGGGGCTCCGCATCTCCCAGCTCGACTACATGCTGGCGGGCAACACCTACCTGCTGTCCGACGGCCGGATCCGCGACCTCTCGTACCTGGGCACTCCCGGCGAGACCCTCGCCCGCGACACCGGGACCGAGGTCTGGCCCTACCTCTCGGTGGTCAGCGTCGGCCGTCGCTGGGTCAAGACCCGCTATCTGCTCCGCTACGGCAACGACGAGGACGTTCCCCTCGATCCGTCGTTCGTGCTCCTGGTGGGACCGGCCGCGCCGGCCCTGGGTTCGACGGCGGGCCGCTCCCTGCGGGCGATCGTCGAGGGGGAGTTCCGCAACTGGAGCCAGGTCGGACGCAGCTTCTTCATGCAACGCCTGGACGGCCGGGCGGTGATCGGCGATCGCAACGACCGCTACCACCGCCTGGATGCCGTGCTGGGGTCGCACGTCCGCCTGGGCCCGCAGGTGCGTCCCTTCACCCTCAAGGCCTACCTCGAGGGCGTGCACAGCGAGGGGCTCGCCGGCGACCAGGTGCCCGTGCTGGGCCTGGACCGCGGTCTGCGGACCCTGAACCTCGACGGCATGGCCGGCGAGAAGCTCGTGCGCTGGTCCGTCGAACTGGGCCGTGGCCTGGGCTGGTCGCCGCTCGATCTCGTCCGCATGGGCTGGGGCGTGTTCTACGGCGGTGGGATGGCGCGCTGGGCGGACGAGGACCGCGGGCTCGCCGACGCCCGCCACGAGGTCGGCGTCGGCCTGCGGCTCGGCTTCACCCGTGCGGGCAACAGCCCGGTTGCCCGGATCGACCTCGCCCGCGACCTCTCGGGCGCGAACGGCTGGGTGCTCACCACGGTCACGGGCGGATTTTTCTAGCACCCTGCGCCGGGCCGGTGCCATGATGGCGCCGCGCGTCTCCCCCATGACCGAGGTACCCCCTTGACCGCGACCCGCAGCGTTGCCAAGAACACCTTCCTGCTGTCCGTGGGCCTGCTGGGCGGTCGGGCCCTGGGCCTGTTCGTGGCCAAGAAGATGACCCCGATCCTGGGCCCCGAGGGCCTGGGCATCCAGGGTTTCGCCACCGACCTGGCCATCATCATGCTCACGGTGATGAACTTCGGCCTCGGGATCTTGCTGACCCGGGAGGTCAGTCGGGACCGGCACCTGAGCTGGCCGCTGCTCTGGTCGACGCTGAAGGTGCGCTGGCTCTTGGGCGCGGCCACCATGGTCCTGCTCGTGGTCTATCTCGTGGGCACGGGCAAGGACGAGCTCACCACCGCGGCGGTCCTCGTCACCGCCCTGGGGCTCTTCTTCGAGACCACGGCGATGGCCTGCGACAGCGTCCTGCAGGCCCACGAGAAGGTGCAGTACCAGACCATCGGCCAGCTCGTCTCGGCCGCCGTGTACTTCTGGCTCGCCTGGGTCTGGCTCGACGGCGGCTGGGGCCTCATGGGCGTGATCTGGGCCAACACCATCAGCCGCGCCGTCCGCCTCGCGGTGATGGCGCCGCTCATGTTCTGGAAGACGGGGCCGTGGCGGCGCGCCTTGCCGGGCGAGGCGCCCATCGGCATGCGCACCATGCTCGGCCTCGGCCTGTCGCTCTGCCTGGCCACCACCCTGGGCATCGTCAGCTTCAAGATCGACACCGTGATGCTCACCGAGCTGATGGGCCAGGCGGCCACGGGCATCTACGTGCTGGGGCACCGGGTCATGGACTACCTGCTCATCGTGCCCAACCTCTTCGCGACGGCCATGTTCCCGGCCATGACCCGCTACACGCGCACGAGCCCGGTCGACGTGCGGCGTCTCAGCGAGCGCAGCCTGCGCTTCATGCTGGTTCTCATCCTGCCGGTGGTGTGGTTCGTGACCCTGGCCGCGCGGCCGATGATCGAGTGGTTCGCGCGCGGCAATCAGGACGCCGATCCGGCGCAGTTCGCGGCCTCGATCCTGGTCCTGCAGATCGTCGTGTGGGGCGTGCCGTTCCAGGCGGCCGCCAACGTGCTCAACCGCACCCTGATCGCCGCCGGCCGCGAACGGGTCTTCCTCTGGATCGGCCTGGCGGCCGTGATCGCGAACGTGACGTTGAACCTGCTCTTCATCCCCCGCTGGGGGTACTACGGGGCGGGCGCGGCCACCGTCTACTGCCTGATCCAGAGCCTCGCGATGCACGTGTGGAACGTGCAGCGCACGGACTACCGCTTCCCCCTCGGCCGGGCGTTGCCGCTGCCGATACTGACGCTCGTGGTCAGCTGGTTCGCGGCCGCCGGGCTCCTGCGCCTGGTCACGCCCGGGACCTGGGCCGGCTGGTGGGCCCTGCCGGTCGACCACGGCTGGTGGCCGTTCGTGATCGGAGCCGCGATCTGGACGGCGTGCTACGTGGCGGCGGCGCTGGCCACGCGGGTCGTCACGCGCGGGGATCTCGCGCTCTTGACGCAGCTGCTCCGGCGCTGAGCGCCCGCCGGGCGTCGCTCATCCGTCGACCCGTCGCGAGGTCAAGACGCCACCGATGCCGGCACGCTGCAGACGAGCCCCGCCTGGGTCGCGAGCCCGGCGAGTTCCGTGGCTTGCTCGGCGCCGACCTCGTGGCCGCCGGCGCCGCCGTCGCCATAGAGGACGCCGACCACGCCGCCGGGGGTGCCCACCGGGGCGGCGGCGAAGCCGGCGCACCGGGCGCGGTCCAGCAACTCGTCGCCGGCGAGACCCTGGTAGACCGCGCTGCGGGCCATGGGGACATGGAAGGTCCGGGGGTCGAGCGCGGCCAGGGCGCGCGCGCCGGTCGACCGCGCGAACGGCTGGTCGAGGCGGGCGGCCTGGAGGTCGGCGCCGAGCCCGGCCCATGCCCACGGTGCGAAGCGCCGGGCCGTGCGGTCGATCCGCAGGAGGACCGCGCGTTCGAAGCCGAGGATCTCGACGGCTCCGTCCACGATCGCTTGCAGCAGCGTCGCCGGCGGCGCGCCCGAGGCCAGGCCCTGGCCGACCTGCCGGTACAGCTCGAGCTGCCGCGCGGTGCGTCGGGCGACCTCGGCCTCCGGCAGATGACGCGGCGCCACCGCCGCGCTGCCGCGCACGTTGACCAGGTCGGCGTACGCGGACAGATCGTCGATCTCGGCTCCGACGCGCTCGGCGAGATCCTCGACCTCGATCTGCAGGCGGCGGGCCAGGGGCTCGATGTTCGCCACCGGGATCTCGAGCGCGCGGGCGGCGCGATGCAGGATCAGGGTGGCGCGGCCGGTGTCGGCGTCCCCGCAGGCGCAATGGCCGAGGGCGTTCGCGAACACGATCACCCCGAGCCGGGAGTCGAGCCGTCGCGGCGGCTGGGCCGGATCGATGTCGTGGTGGTCGCCGATGATGTTCTGCAGCTCGAGCGGCAGCTGCCAGCGTGACGCCAGCCGACGGCCGGCGCGATCGTGCGTGATGCCGTAGTGCCGGCGCTCGGCCTCCAGGGGCGGCGCGCCGGCCGCGATGTCGCGGCGCACGGCATCCATGGCCGCCGCCGAGCATTCGATCAGCACGACCTTGCCGATGTCGTGCACCAGCGCGGTCACGAACGCCTCCTCGGGCGGCACCGTGCCCGTCGCCTCGGCCAGCACCTGGGCCAGGCCGGCGGTGGTCAGGCTGTGGCGCGCGATGTCCGCCAGCTGGGGCGACCGCGACAGCTTGCTCATCATGTCGAAGACCGACAGGCCCAGGGCCAGCTTGCGCACCGTCTCGAAGCCCATCACCACCACGGCGCGGTGGACGGTGAGGACCTGCTCGCCGCGTCGCCGCTGGTACATGGCGCTGTTGACGACCTTGAGCACGCGCATGGTCAGCGCCTGATCGGCCAGGATGCAGTTCGCGAGATCCTCGGCGCTGGAGCGGTCGTCGCTGGCGACGTGCTGGATGCTGAGCAACGTGCGCGGCAGGCTGGGCAGGTCGCCCATGCGTTCGATCTGGGCGAAGACCTCGGCGGAGATCATGGCATGCTCCTGGTCGCGAGTCGTCCGGAACCCTGTCCAGATCAGCTTCGACCGGATCGCGCGGGCCTTGATCGCGCACGCGTCGGCCCCGGGCGAATCGGCGGCGATTTCCCGCTTGAGCCGCAGCTCGAAATCCGGTAAACGACAGGAGTCCCCGGCGCCGGGCCCCCTGCCGACTCCTGATCCGACCGTTCGTCTGGAGGCTGTCCGCAACATGGAACCGCGGCGGTGCGACCACTGCGGCGAGGTGGTGCTCGACCAGGGAATCCGCCACCGGCGCCGGCTGTTCTGCGGCGACGAATGCTGCGAGGCGTTCGAGGATGAGTTCATGCGCGTCGGCGAGCCCGATCCCGTCGACCTCGACGAGGAATTCGAGGAGCTCGATCTGCCGGACGACGATCTGGATCCCGAACTGCTGCTGGACCCCGACGTCGAACTGGACCCGCTGGGCGACGACGAGCTCTAGGATCCCGGTGAGCAAACAGCAGGGCCGGGGCTCACGTCGGCCCCGGCCCTGCTCTCGGTTCTCGATGGATCCGGACGGCCGGCTCAGCCGCAGCCGGAGCAGCCGCCGCCCTCGCCATCGCCGCAGCCGCCGCCCTTGTTGTTCAGGCGCAGCATGTAGCCCTTCTGGTGGGCCTCGTCCACGTAGTCGATGGTCAGGCCACCGGACTGGTTGACGACGTCGCGGGTCTGGGGGTCGACGAGGATGGTGAAGCCGTCCTGATCGATGGTGGTATCGGCGTCCGAAGGCTCATCCAGAGCCATGCCCAGGGCGGGGCCGCTTCAACCGAACCCCTGCACGAAGATCCGCACGGCCTTGCCGCCGTGGGCGGAGAAATCGAAGGCGCCCAGGGCCTGGCTGGCCGCGTCGGTCACCGAGATCAGCTGGGTGTCGCTCACGGTACCTGTACTCCCGTTGGTGTCCCGCCAGCGGCCCCAGGGGGTCGCGGCTGTGGTCTTGTCCGTCCAAGATCGTCGCTGTTGCGGTCTCCTGCAACTCCCGGGCCGGAAATTCTCAGGGCTCGGTCGAAAGGCCGTCGAAATCGCCGCTCGTGCGCGACGACTCCAGGTCCGACTCCGACACGTACACGTGGTCTTCGAGCCCGAAGTACCGCTTCATCGACACCAGCAGGCTGTAGCTCACCGGCACCAGCAGCAGCGTGATCCCGGTGGCGAACAGCACGCCGAAGCCCAGGCTGATGGCCATGGGGATGAGGAACTGCGCCTGCAGGCTGGTCTCCAGCAGGAGCGGGGTCAGGCCCAGGAAGGTGGTCACCGAGGTGAGCATGATGGGGCGGAAACGCCGCACGCCGCTCTCCAGGATGGCGTCGTCGACCGAGCGGCCGAGGGCACGGGCGCGGTTGATGAAGTCGATCATCAGGAGCGAATCGTTCACCACGACGCCGGCCAGGGCCACCACGCCGAACATCGAGAGCAGGGTGAGGTCCCAGCCCATGAGCACGTGGCCCCAGATCGCGCCCACGATGCCGAACGGGATGGCCGACATCACCAGCACCGGCTGCAGGTAGCTGCGGAACAGCACCGCCAGCAGCGCATAGATGAGGAAGACCGCCAGCAGGAAGCCGATGCCCAGGCTGCGCATGGACTCCGCGCGCTCCTGCTCCTGCCCCTCGAGGTCGTAGCGCAGGCCCGGGTAGCGGGCCAGCAGCTCGGGCAGGACGCGGGCCTCGAGGTCGGCCAGCACCACCGAGGCGTTGGCGCGGTCCTCGTCGATGTCGCCGAAGACGTTGACCACCCGCTGGCGGTCGGTGCGGTCGATGCTGGCGTACCCGCGGCCGAGCTCCACCCGCGCCACCTGGGCGAACGGCACCTCGGCGCCGGCCGGCGTGCGCACGCGCATGCCCTCGACGAAGGCCAGGCTGGTGCGTTCGGCCTCGGGATAGCGCACCATCACCTTGACCTCGTCGCGGCCGCGCTGGATGCGCATGACCTCCGCGCCGTAGAAGCCCTGGCGCACCTGGTCGGCGAGGTCGCGCAGGCTCAGCCCGAGGGCGCGGGCCTCGCGCTTCAGGCTCAGCTTCAGCTCGAGCTTGCCCTCGCGGAAGCTGTCGCTGATGTCGATGACGCCGGGGTAGGCGGCCAGCTCCTGCTTCAGATCGCCGGCCGCGGCCACCAGATCCTGGGGGTTGGAGCTCGACAGCTGCACCTGGATGGGCTTGCCCGCCGAGAACAGGTTGGCCGCGAAGCTCAGCTCGACCGCGTCGGGAATCGCACCGGTGCGCTCGCGCCAGCGGCGGGCGATCTCCGAGGCCTTCACCGCACGCTGTTCGCCGGGCAGCAGCTCGGCCGACACCTCCATCAGATGCGGACCCCGGCCGGTGTCCTGACCGCCCATGGGCCCGGCGCCGCCGGCGGAGCGCGGCTGCTGGCCGATGGTGGTCTGCACCGAGATGACCTGGTCGGGCGTGCCGGGCGGCAGGTCGTCGGTCAGGTCGGACCGCACCGCGTCGAGGGCCCGCTCGATCCGCGTGGCCGTGGCCAGCGCGTCGGCCATGGTGGTCCCCTGGGGCAGGGTGAGGGCGGCGGTCACCGTATCGGACTCGATCTTCGGCATGAAGGTGAAGCGGATGTGGCCCGCGCCCGCCCAGCCGAGGGTGATGAGCAGGACGGCGGCGCCGATGGCCATGACGATGGCGCGGTTGCGCAGGCACCAGCGCAGGTGCTTGCGGTAGACCGTGCCCACGAACCACTCCAGGCGTTCGCTCACCAGGTGCTTGGAACGGTGATACCAGCCGCGCAGGCCGGGCGCCTGGCGCAGCTCGCGCGGCACCTCGGCCCCGTGCAGGCGCACCGATTTCACGGTCGCCAGGTGGGCGGGCAGGATCAGCAGCGATTCGATCAGCGAGAACGTGAGCACCGCGATCACGACCACCGCCATCGGGTACATGAATTTGCCCATCATGCCCTCGACGTTCAGCAGCGGGCTGAAGGCCGCCACGGTGGTCAGGACGGCGAACACCACCGGCCCGCCCACCTCGACGACGCCGCGGCGCGCGGCGGTCTGGGGATCTTCCCCGCGCTCGCGCCGGGCGAAGACGTTCTCGCCCACCACGATCGCGTCGTCCACCACGATGCCCAGCGACAGGATGAAGGCGAAGAGGGAGATCATGTTGAGGGTGACGCCGAACAGCGGCAGCACCCAGAACGCGCCGAGGAAGGCCACCAGGATGCCCAGGGCCACCCAGAAGGCCAGCCGGATCTGCATCGTGACGGCCAGCACGCCGAACACCAGCACCAGGCCCATGGCGCCGTTCTTCAGCAGCAGGTTCATGCGCTCGCGGTAGAGGCGCGAGCGGTCCTGCCAGATGGCCAGCTTGATGCCGTCGGGCAGCGCCGCGCCCTGCTCGGCGACGTACTGCTTCACGGTGCGCGCGACGTCGAGCACGTTCTCGTTGCCCGAGCGGTAGACCGAGACGAGCGCCGCCGGGCGGCCGTCCATGCGGGTGCGCAGGTCGACGTCCTCGAAATCGTCATGGATGGTGGCGATCTCCGAGAGCAGCACCCGCGTGCCGTCCGGCTTGCTCACCGCCACGATGCGGCCGAACTCCTCGCCGGTGTAGCGCTGGCCCTTGGTCCGGATGAGGATCTCGCCGCCGTCGGTCTTCACCTTGCCGCCGGGCAGGTCGAGGCTGTTGGCGCGCACCGCCTGCGCGACCTGGCCGAGGCTGAGGCCATGGGCCCGCAGCGCCGACTCCGACACCTCGATGGAGATCTCGTACGGGCGCGTGCCCGCCACCTCGGCGTAGGTGATGCCGGCCTGGTTCATGAGGTCGTCGCGCACCCGGTCGGCGAGCACCTTGAGCGACCGCTCGTCGGTGTCGCCGGAGACGATGATGTCCATCACGGGCCGCTTGCGGTCCACGAGCGTGACCACCGGCTTCTCGGTTTCGGCGGGAAAGGTGATGATGCGGTCGATCTCGGCCTTGATGTCGTTGTAGGCCTTCTGCTGGTCGGTGCCCGATTCCAGCTCGATGGTCACCGAACCGATGCCCTCGCTGGAGCGGCTGGTGATCTTCTTGATGCCGTCGATCCCCTGGACCTGCTCCTCGATCTTGACGCAGATGCTCTCCTCGACCTCGCTGGGCGTGCCGCCCAGGAACACCACCGACGCGGTGATGAGGTCGAGATCGGTCTCGGGGAATACCTCCTGCACGATCGTCAGCACCGAGACCAGCCCCGACACCATGATCACGAGCATCAGCAGGTTCGCGGCCACGTGGTTGTCGGCGAACCATTTCAACAGGCTGTTCACCGGCGCTCACCCCCCTCGGTGGCGGCGGCCGCCGGGGCGGCCCGCAGCGCCATGCCGTCCACCACGGACTGCAGGTTGCTGGTGATGAGCCGATCGCCCGGCGCCAGGCCGCCGCGGAGCACCACGGTCTCCTCGCCCGTGTGCACCGCCTCGACCTCGCGCACGCGCAGGCGATCGTCGCCGTCCAACACCCAGACGACGCTTCCCGGACGCAGGCCGCGGCGCGGCACGGTGACCGTGTCCGCGGGCGGCTCGGCGGCGAAGGCGACCGCCACGAACAGGCCGGAGACCAGCGGCGCGCCGGCGTCGGGCTGCGCGTAGGGGGCGTCCACCTCGACCACGACCGGGACGGTGCGGCTCGCCTCGTCGATGGCGCCGCCGAAGCGGGCCACCCGTCCGGCCCAGCTCACCGTCCGGCCCGCGTATTCCCCGCGGACGGTCACCGGCGAGCCCGGCTCCTGCACCCACGCGAGGTCGGATCCGGGCAGGTTGACGGTGATCTCGGCCACGCTGGTGTCGTCGAGGCGGCCGAGCACGCTGCCCGCCATCACGTAGTCGCCGGGGTCGGCCGACGCGGCGATGACGCGGCCCACGAAGGGCGCCGTCAGGCGGCAGCGCGAGAGGTTCAGCTCGGCCTGGGCCAGCCCGGCCCGGGCGGCCGCGAGGCCCGCCTCGGCCTGGCGGAGCTGCGGTTCGCGGAAGACCAGGTCGGTGGGCTCGGCCCGGGACAGCGGCGAGCCGTCGCCGGCGTCGGCCTGGGCGCGTTCCCACTCCTGGCGGGCCACCCTCGCCTCCTCCTGCGCCGTCGCCAGGTTGAACTCGGCCTGGGCGACCTGCGCCGAGGCCTGCTGCACGGCCAGCCGGTAGTCGATGTCCTCGATCTCCACCAGCACCTCGCCGTCGGACACGAACGCGCCCGCCTGCAGGTCGGGCGACACGGCCACCACGCGCCCGCTCACCTGGGTGACGAGGTTCACGCTGCGCTTGGGTTGCACCGTGCCCCAGCCCGTCACCACCACCGGCGGCCGGTCGGCGGTGACCGGGTGCACGGTCACCATGGTCACCGGGACGGCCGGCTTCTGGCGCTCGGCCCGCGGCCGGGTGACCATCAGGACGGCCAGCACCAAGAGGGCGACCACGAGGATGCCGACGGCCACGAGGCGGCGGCGAAGGATCTGCGACGTCATGGGGTGGTTCCTCCGGGATGGCCGACGTCGGCCAGGGTGGCGGTGTCGAGGTCGAGATCCCACGGTCCGCCGAGGGCCAGGATCAGGTTCACGCGTGCGGTGCGGTGGGCGCGCTGGGCGGCGAGCAGCTGGCTCTCGGCCGCGAACAGGCGCCGCTGGGTTTCCAGGGTGGTGAGCAGAGGATCGAGGCCCGAGGCATAGCGCCGCTGGGCCAGCTCGAGGGAAAGGCGGGCCTCGGCGACCGACCGGCCCAGCGTGGCCTCGCGCTCGGACTCGAAACGCTCGGCGTCCAGGGCCGACTCGACCTCGCCGAAGGCCGTGAGCACGGCCTGCTCATAGGCGGCCAGGGACTGCCGGGCGCGGGCCTCGGCCGCCTTCACCTGGGCCTTGGTGGCGCCGCGGTTGAAGAGCGGCGACACCAGGTTGCCGACCAGCGACCACACGTCGTGGTCGCCGTCGAACCAGGGGTCGAGCTCGGTGCTGTTGTAGCCGGCCGAGCCGGTCAACGAGAGGGTGGGGTAGAGGCGCGCCTTCGCCGACCCGACGTTGGCCACCGTCGCATGCAGGCCGGCCTCGGCCGCGACCAGGTCGGGCCGACGCTCGAGCAGGCTGCTCGGCAGGCCCACCGGCACCGGCGGCAGCGGCGCCGGCATGGTGGCGGCCAGGACGGCCGCCTCGTCCGACGCCACGACGGTGGCGGCCGGATACCGGCCGGCCAGGATCTCCAGGCGCCGCACCGAGTCCCGCAGCTGCCGCCGGGTCCCGGGCACCGCCGCTTCGGCGGCCAGCACGTTCTGACGGGCGAGCCGCAGGTCCAGCGCCGACGCGACCCCGCTCAGGTAGCGCTGCTCCACGGTCGCCAGGGTGCTGCGGTAGCTGTCGAGGGTCCGCAGGTCCAGGCCCAGCCGGCACTGCAGCTCCCGGACCTGCAACCAGGTGCGGGCCACGTCGGCCACCAGGGTCTGCCGCACCACCCGGCGGCTGGCTTCGCTGGCCAGGAGGCTCGCCCGGGCCGACTCCTCGGCGCGCGACAGGCGTCCCCAGAGGTCCAGCTCGTACTTCACGCTGACCGCGGCATCGAAGCCGTTACGCAGCTGGGTCGGCGACGTTCCCGGCGGCGCGAAAGGGCTGTTGCTCAGCGAGCGGCTGGCGGTGCCGGACACGGTGTCGGTCGGCAGACGCTCGCTACGGGCGCCCCCGACGGCGGCCCTGGCTTCGATCACCGCGGCCGTCGCGCGCTGCAGGTCGTGGTTGTGCGCCAGGGCCTGGCCGACGAGCTGGTTCAGGATGGGGTCGCCCAGGGCCTCCCACCACCGGGCGTCCAGCGCGGTGGTGTCGATCGGCGCCGTGGCTGCGGCGAAGGAGGTCGGCACGTCGTCGGTCAGGGCCGGGCGCACGTAGTCGGGGCCGACGGTGCAACCGCCGCTGGCGAGCATGACGACGCTGAGCGCGAGGAGGCCGGCCAGGCTGGCGCGGCGCTGGAGATTCACGAGGCGTCTCCCTCCGGGTGGGCGGAACGGTGCCCGGCCAGCACCGCCTGGATGCCGGCCACCGAGAAGCGGGTGATGTGATCGACGGCCTGGTCGATGTAGGTGTCGACATCGCCGGCCAGGGGCGGAAACAGCGCCTTGAGCGGGCCGAACGGGTCGTCGCCCCGGACCGGTCCCTCGGATCCGAGGTGGGTCTTGTGCCAGCGCATGGTGAAATGCACCAGCTGGCCGTGCAGGCTGCCGACGATCCACTGGGCGACCGACGGATCGAGGCCCGGTTCGCCGGCCAGCATGGCGCGGCCGACGTCGGCCCACATGGGGATCAGCAGGTCGGCGATGAGGCGGGCGTTCTCGGGGCGTCCGTGGTGCATCTCACGGACGAAGAGCTTGAGGAAATTGCCGCCGCCCTCGGTCTTGAGGGTGTCCTCGAAGTGGGCGCGGAAGAAGGCCCTGACGGCGGCCTCGAGGTCGCCGGGCTGCTCCGTGCGGGCGGCGTCGAGGGCGGCGAGGTAGCGGTCTCGTTTGCCGGCCACGACCTGCTGCAGGACCTCGCGGTAGAGGTTCTCCTTACCCTGGAAATGGTAGTTCACGGCGGCCACGTTGACCTCCGCGGCGGCGGCGATGTCGCGGATCGACACCCCGTCGAAGCCGTGGCGGGCGAACAGCTGCTCGGCGGCCTCGAGCAGGCGAGACCGGGTGTCGGACTGGAGGTCGGTCACGGTGAGGCGATCCCGGTTGAAGCCATCGTTTCAAACAGATGTTTCATTCGGACAATTAAAACAGTTGTTCGCCGTCCGCAAGGAGGAATATCAGGCCGGCGGGTCGGCGCCCTCGCGCGCGCGCCGGCCGATCTCCCGCAGCATGCCCCCGAAGACGAACTGATGGAACGGCCAGAGCAGGTACCAGTAGAGGAGCCCGAACGAGCCGCGGGGATCGAAGATGGCGGTCTGGCGGATGCGGCTGCCCGGGCCGTCGGGCTCCACCTCGAACTGCAACCAGGCCCGGCCGGGCACGAGCATCTCCGCCCGCAGGCGCAGCAGGCGGTCGGGCTCGACGCGCCGGACGCGCCAGAAATCGACGGCGTCGCCGGGCGATAGCTGCTCGGGATCGCGGCGCCCGCGGCGCAGGCCGGGCCCGCCGGCGAGCTTGTCGAGCACGCCGCGCACGCGCCAAAGCCACTGGCCGTAGTACCAGCCGGTGCGGCCGCCGATCCGCCGGATGGGGGCGAACGCCTGCGGCGGCGGCACCGGCACCCGGATCTCGCGCGAATCCAGCAGCCGCGAGCCGTAGCGCACGCCGCCGTAGCCGGCCCGGTGGACCTGGCTGCTGGAAAGGGCGTCCGACCAGCGGGTGGCGGCCAGGCTCTGGTCCTCGGCCTGGATGGCCCGCCGCACCGACTCCCGGACACCGCGCGGCTCGACGTCGAAATCCGCGGCCGAGGCGGGGTCGTCGACGACCGTATCGTGGCGGATGCTGTCGATGAGCTTGGCGCCCACGCGAGCCTGCAGCGGCGTCACGAGCGCGAGCCAGTGGCTGCTCAGGCCCGGCGACAGCCACGGCACCGGCAGCATGGTCCGCCGCAGGCCCCGCTCCTCGGCGAAGATCCGCATGAGGTCGGCGTAGCTCACGGTCTCCGGCCCGCCGATCTCCACGACGCGTGAGGCCGCGAGCGGGCACGTGCGCGCGGCCAGCAGGTAGGCGATCACGTCGCCGATGGCGATCGGCTGGGAGAGGCGCCGGGTCCACGACGGCATCACCATCACCGGCAGCTTCTGCACCAGCGCGCGGATCATCTCGAAGCTGAGGCTGCCCGAGCCGATGATGATCGACGCCCGCAGCTCGCAGCACGGCGGCCCCTCCTCGCGCAGGATCCGCCCGACCTCGAGCCGGCTCGCCAGGTGCTCGGACAGCGGCTCGCCCGGCGGCACCAGCCCGCCCAGGTAGACCACGCGCTTGACCCCGGCCTCGCGGGCGGCACGGGCGAAGTTGCGCGCCCCCTGCAGTTCCTCCTGCACGAAATCGCGGCCGCCCGCCAGCGCATGCACGAGGTAATAGGCGGTGTCGATGCCCCGCATGGCGGGGGTGAGGGAGTCGGCAGCGAGCACGTCGCCGGCGAGGACCTCGCGGCCTGGCGCGGCCGCGGCGCGGAGGTTGTCGGGCCTGCGCACCAGGCAACGCACGGGGTGGCCCTGCTGCTCGAGGGCGAGCAGGAGCCGACCGCCGACGTAGCCGGTGGCGCCGGTGAGCAGGATCCGCGGTGGCTGGCCGGGCATGGTGAGGGCCCCTTCTTGGGTGGCTGCGCCTCAACATAGCCGCACCCGGCGGCGGCGCTACGGCTGCTGATCGGGCAGCACCAGCCGGCGCAGGTCGGCCTCGGCCTCGCCGAGGCGGCGGTTGTAGTGGTCGATCTGCTTCTGGAACGACTGCCCGGTGGCGGCCAGGTAACCGGATCGCATCTGCTCGAACCAGGCCTCCAGGACCGCCTGAGGCGTGGGCCGGTAGCGGCCGGTGAACGTGATGGCATCCAGCGGCAGCTTGGGCGGCATCACCGGCACGGTGGCCGGCCAGCCGAAGGCGATCGTGGTGATGGGCACGACGCCCGGCGGCAGAGCCAGCACCTCGCTCAGCTCGCGGGCGTCGTAGAAGCCGGTGCGCCCGGTCTCCGACAGCATGACCGACCCGAGGCCCAGCGCCTCGGCCGCCAGGGTCATGGCCATCGCCGCCAGCGAGGCGTTCATCACGCCGACCGTGTGGTCGCACAACGGCACCGCGGGGAAGTCGGGCACCACCCGCCGGGCCCGCTGGGTATCGGTCAGCACGATCACGGCCCGGGCCGCGCCGTACGGCAGCGAGCGCCCGAAGGTCTCCCGCCACTCGTCCGCCGTGAAGCAGCCGAACGACCAGGTCTGCAGGTTGACCGTCGACGGCGCCAGCCGCCCGGCCTCGAGGATGGCGAGCCAGTGGTCGTCTGGGATCTCCCGCGCCAGGAAGCGGCGCACGCTCCGCCGTTCGAGGATGAGCCGCAAGGTGGGGTTGCCGCGCAGGCTGCGGGGCGGCTGCGGTCGGGCCGCCACCAGGCGCACGAGGCCGCGCAGGAAGGCCAGGGGGTTCATCGGGATCCTCATTTCGGAACTCGCAGGCTGGGCCTCGCGTATTGCATCGGCGTCAACCTAGCACCCGGACCGGAGGGTCACCATGTCCGTCGCCCGTCGCCTCAACGCCCGCCTGCGCGGCTGGCTGCCCACGATCGTCATGGTGCTGGTGATGCTGGCCTTCCGCTCCAGCCTCGCCGACTGGTACGACGTCCCGTCCGGCAGCATGCAGCCGACCATCCTGGTGGGCGAACGCGTGGTGGTCAACAAGCTGGCCTACGGGCTGCGGGTGCCGTTCACCGGGACCCGGGTGGCGACCTGGGCCGGACCCGAACGCGGCGACGTCGTCACCTTCCCCTCGCCGCGGGACGGCCAGCGGCTGGTCAAGCGGGTGGTGGCCGTCGCGGGCGACGAGGTGGCCATGCAGGATGGCCGGCTCGTCCTCAACGGACATCCGCTGGCCTACGACCTCGGCGACCCGCCGGTCTATCCGCTCCGGCCCACCGACCCGCGCGACCCGGCATGGCTCGTCGAGGAACTGCCCGGCAAGCCGCACGCGGTGATGCGCACCGACCAGGCCCCGCGCCTGCGCAACTGGGGCCCGGTGCGCGTGCCCGACGGCCGCGTGCTCGTGCTCGGCGACAACCGCGACAACAGCGCCGACGGCCGCGTCTTCGGCTGGGTCGACGCCCACACCCTCGAGGGGCGCGTCGAGGCGATCGCGCTGAGCCTGGACCGCGACCGCTGGTACAAGCCGCGGTGGCGGCGGTTCGGGACGGATCTGTAGACGCGAGCCTCGGTCCGGGGGGCAGCGCGGTTGGCCGGCGCAACTGCTTCACCCACCAAGGACGTGCCTACGGACCGCGCAGCCCGGACACGGAGTCTGTCCGCGCGTCGCGATGCGACCCCGGAGCCGGGACGTTTCTTGCGGTGTTCCCTGGCATTGGCGCCTGGAGCGCAGTCCCGCTCCCGCCTGACGACATCTCGCGATCCCGCGACGCCCCGCGGCAACGCCTCGACCTCCTCCCGCGGCCCCACGGCCACCGGGAGCCCCCGTGCCCACCCAGGCCTACCGCCCCCGCCGCCCGGCGGCCCCTCGACGATCCGCAGGATCTACCGGTAGGGCTCGTGGCGGCCGCCCTCGCGCATGGGCAGGCAGTCGACGACGCAGACCGTGCCGTCGGCGGTCTCGTGCGTGGTCCCGAGGATGAGCGAGTCTTCCCGGTAGCGGCGCTCGACGGTGTGGCGGGCGACCGGGGCGATCCGGCAGTAGCCGCCCCGGTCCGGGTCGAGCAGGCGCGCGAAGCAGCTGCGCGAGTCGATCCGCGGCATGCAGCACCAGTCGATGGGCCCGTCGCGGGACATCAGAGCCGAGGAGTGGCAGTCCGACAGGAACGCGTACTTGACCGCTGACTCGAGCGTGCGGAAGCGACACGCACGACACGAGTCGCCGTTCTACTTGGCCAACGTGATCTTGTTGCATTCGACGCCGTCGGGAGTCCGCAAGCGCATCAGGTAGGTGCCGGCGGCGACCGCGCGGCCACAGGTGTCACGGCCTCGCCATTCGAAAACGTGCTCGCCGGCGGCGAATTCTCCCTCGGCGAGGGTCGCGATCCGGCGACCCTTCAGGTCAAAAACCGTCAATTCGATCGCTTCGGCGTTCCGGCAGCGGATCTTGACGGAGGTCACCGGATTGAACGGGTTCGGAAAGACCGAGGTGACCCTGGACTCTTCCGATGGCGACTCGATGGACGGCGGGGACGCGCTCGGACACTGGAACGGCGCCGACAGGATGCCCGAGCCGTGGGTCAAGAGGATGAGTGATTCCGGACCGATGGCGATCGCTTCGACGTCATCGTCCGTCGCGATGCCGCCGATGACGAACGGGTGCGCCGGATCCGACACATCGATGGCCACGAACCCCAGGGACGACGCGACGTAGGCGACCCCGTCGCGTACCGCCACATCGGACTCGTATCCCGGCGGGTCGATGATGCTGAGGATCACCGGATTCTCCGGCGTCGACACATCGATGATGTAGAGCCCGTGGAAATCGACCGTCAAGTACGCGACGTTCCCCACGACATCCAGGCCGGCTCCCCGTCCCTCGGTCGAAACCTGACCGATGCGCCGGGGAAGCATGGTGCCGTGGTCTCCCTGCAACTCGAGAATCGTCAGGCTACCGCCGAGCCCGGAGACGTACAGCAACCCGTCCTGTTCCTTCTGGTCGAAAGCATGCGCGCCGATCGAAACGTAGTCCAGATAGGTTGGCTTCCGCGGGTCGAACACATCGAAGACGTACAGAAATCCGGTGGAGGCGAAGAGCTGATGATCGACCACCAGCAGGCCATCGGCGCCAAGGTTGA
The DNA here is from genome assembly GCA_041390065.1 of Candidatus Krumholzibacteriia bacterium. Lineage (GTDB taxonomy): Bacteria > Krumholzibacteriota > Krumholzibacteriia > LZORAL124-64-63 > LZORAL124-64-63 > Glo-17. The sequence goes on along the minus strand of JAWKQQ010000005.1, from coordinate 295,244 downwards.
TGTCGAGCTGGGCTCCGAGCTGCGGTTCATTAGGATTCGTGACGTCGACGACCTTCAGATCGTAGGATCCGCAGTAGAGGAAGCCGTCCATGTACTCGATCGCGGTCACGTCGCGATCAAGCCACAACGATCCGGCGGTGGTCAGCGACGAAGGGTTCGAGATGTCGGCGACCGAGATCCCACCATTGGATGCGATGTACGCCAGGTCGCCGTCGATCTCGATATCGTTGCCGAACGTGCCCGGAATGCTGAGTTGATCCGTGATGTCGTAGGAAGTCAGCGACGACACGTCGTAGACGTCGACTCCGCCGCTTCCGGATGCGGTGTAGAGCAGGCCGTCGCGGTAGATCAGCACTCGATCGCCATTGCTGTTCGGCACCTCCGCAATGATCTCGGGTGACGGGAGGTAGGAGATGTCAACCACCATGGTTCCGCCCCAGTAGTCGCCGACGAAGGCGATGTCGTCGCGGACGGTCACGCCGATGAGGCAGGTGTTGGAGGGGTGGAACCGGTACACGACGTCCGGCGACTGGGGATCCGAGATGTCGATGATCCAGGCACCATCCGGACCGAAGGTGCAGAATACCGTGGAATCGACGACGGTCACGCTCTGCAGGCTCCAGGGGGAGTTCCGACTTCCGAGAACGACCGGAGCCAACGGATCGGTAACATCGGCGACGATGATTCCCGATGACGTTCCGACGATCATCAGATCACCGCTGAACGTCACCAGCCTGCAACTCGAGGTGGGCTCGAACAATCCGACATGGACCGGACTCATCGGCAGCGACAGGTCGACGATATGGATGCCCGATTGGCTGCTGTTGCTGGTGCACACGTAGGCGTAGTCGCCCCGGATCGCGACGTCGAGGGAAACGCCGGGAAGCTCCAGGACGCTGAGGAATCGCGGATGATCCGGCTCCACGACGTCCATCAACCGCAGACCGGAGTAGCCGTCGGCTACGGCCAGGATGCCCGACTGAAGGTCGATCGCTTGGGCGTATCCCGGTGTGTCGACGGCGCCGAGGAGGATCGGGTTCGTAGGATCCGAGAAGTCGACGAAGTTGATTCCGTAGCCCTCGGAGGCGATGAACGCGAACTCGCCGTCCATCCGGAGATCGACACCGTTGACCCATTCGGTCGGTGCGCCGAGCCAGCGTAGGGCCCCCGCATAGTCCACGCAGTCGGCGCCTGCGCGGGTCGCGGCGACGATGCAGACGAGCATCAGGATGATTCCACATCGCCCCGGAGCATTCCTGGAGACGGCCATCTCGTTCTCCCCGTGTTTGTAGCGTTGGTGCTCCATGGTCATTTCACCAGCGTCATCTTGCGCGAGGGGCCGACCTGGGCACCATCCACGATCAGGCGATACACGTACGTGCCGCTCGCGACCGACGCACCTCGATCGTCACGTCCTTGCCAGCGGATCGTGCAGAGACTCGGCGGGAGGTGACCCGCTTCGATGCGCCGAATTCGCACCCCTCGGATATCGTAGATGTCGAGGTGCACGGTCCCGGCGCGGGCGAGGCTGAACTGGATCTCGGTCGCGGGATTGAACGGATTGGGTGCGTTGTGCAGGTTCAGCGCATACGGCACTTCGTCCACGTTGACTCCGGAGTTGAAGAGCGTTACCTGGACCATGACGGGATCCTGGCAGGGACTGTTGGTGATGAAGCGGATGATCCCTCGTCGCTCATCGTTCGGGTTCCCGGCGGCCCGGATCGACGCGGTGATGTCGATCGATTCGTCCGGCGCCAGCACCCCCTGCGTCGGTTCGACGGAGATCCATTGGGTCGATCCCATCCAGTCGACGACCTGGTTGGCGAAGACTCGATTGTCCGCGTAGGCAAGGCTGAAGTCGTTGAATGCGTCTTCGGTGACGACGAATACGCGACCCGCTTGAACGGTCGCCACCGCGGCCACGGGGACGTCGGTCGAATCGTCCACCAGCCGATCCACCAGGAACGGGTTGGTGACGACGAGACGGGCCGACGGAGACGACAGGTAGATCGATTCGACTCCGTCCGTCGTTTCATGCTCATGAATCGCCACGGTCAGGCCCGGGGTCGCCGGCACGCTGACGGCAGCCAGTCCGTTGACGTGTTGCAGTATCTGCTGGAAGATCGAGATGGCCGGGATGGAGTCTCCTTCCAGCATCAGGTTCCCGCCGCGCCATACCCATTCGATCACGACGGCGAGTTCGTCCGACGACCAGGTGTTGTCGCATTCCGTGATCCAGACGACATGGAACGGTGCCAACAGGGCTGAGGTCACGGGCGCCTGGTTGATGGTGATCGTGGCGCCTCGAGCCGACGCGTCGTCGATGAGCACGCTCCAGTTCTCTGCGCCCGCCTGGCCGTGACCGGCATCGAAAAGGATCTGTACTCCGGTCAGATCCATCAGGTCGACGATCGTCGGCTCCTCGATCCGCATGCCCACCGCTTTCGAGTCCACGTCGTCGATCGCCTCGACCGGGCCGACGGGCGGTAGCACGAACGCCTGCCGCGCCTCGGGCAGGTTGCTCAAGATCTCCGCACGCCAGACCAGTTCGCTGCCGCCGATGTTCGCCACCAGCAGGTTGCGGTCGACGCCGCCGCCGGCCGGAATGGAGGCCGAGATTGAGTCCGGAGTCACGGAGACCATCGGCACCTGGAGGGAGAGACCGTCGACCGGCACCAGGAGCGCCGATTGACTCGGGTCGTCGCTGACGATGGTGATCGAGGTCGACAGGGATTCCACCTCGAGAGGCGTGTAGCTCACGGTCACCGTGGTCGATTCTCCACTCATGAGCGTGAATGCGGCCGGCTCCACCGCGAGGGCCGGGTGCGCGCCGGTGATGTCGGAGATCGTCAGGGCGGCGCATCCGGTGTTGGCAATGACCAGGTCGCGATCCTGGGAGAACCCGATGTACACGGTCCCGAACGACAGTGCCGTCGGGGTCGCGTCGATCCGCGGTGCGGCATCCGGCTGGACGACGACACTGATCTCGATCTCGGGTTGCGCCGGGTCGTTGCTGGCGACAACCACGGTGGCATGTTGTTCGGCGCACGCTCCGGTCACGTCGATCAGCGCCGCGATCTCCACACTCGAGCCCGGATCGACCTCTCCCGAGGGCGGGTCGAGGCGCAGCCAGTCAACTGCATCAACCAGCCAGTCGAAGACCCGGTTGGCGAAGAGCTGGTTGTCGCCCAGGGCCAGTGCGGCGTCGGATCCGTGTTCGTCGGCCATGACCACGATGCGCCCGTCGCCGACCTGGCTGCTGGCGACATTCGGCCGCGCATCCAGATCTCTGACCAGCGACCGTGCAGGGAGCTGGACGCCGTCGAGGTAGGCCTGGGGTGAGTTCAGGTAGATCGAGGCCACGTTGGCCGTGATCGCATGGGCGGCGATCAAAGATGTCTGCCCGGCTGCGCTCCACCGACCGGACATGGACACTCCCGCCCCGAGCTCGGCCAGCAGGGCGTTCGCCGACGAAATGGTCTCGGCGTCGTCTCCCTCGATCAGGAGCCCCTTGCCGCTCTCGACCCAGCTGCCGACGGCAATCATTTCGGCGGGATCGAGAGCGATCGTATGATCCGTGATCCAGAGCGCATCGTATGGAGCCAACTGTGCGGCCGTCAGCGACTCGGCACCGAGATCGACCGTTGCTCCCCGCGATTCCAGGTCGGCGATCAGCCCGGACCAGAGATCGGCGGAAGCCTGACCATGACCCTGGTCGAAGAGTACCCGGGCGCCGACGATGTCGGCCAGTTCGGAAGCGACGGGAGGACCGACCGCCGGGGCAGGAGGGGAAGCCCAGGCGGCCCCGTCCGCGGATGTGCTGGCCTGCGCGGGACGAGAAAGCGTCGTGACGATCGGTTCATCGGCCTGCAGCATGATCCAGGCCTGCCATTGCAGGACCGATCCACCGTGATTCACCACGGCGACGGCGACCGTATCGAGGGCGGCACCCTCCATGGCGATGAACACGGAATCCGGTTCGACGGCGATCTCGGGTGCCTGCAACGCCGTCGCGACCAGTGCGATCTCCAGCGTGGGTTGCAGCGGATCGTTGCAATGGATGGTGAGCGGCGATTCGAGCGTATGCGGGCTGGTTGGCGTGTAGGCGAGCTCGAGCGTCCGTTGCTCGCCTACCGGAACGGTCGCTGTCGCCGGGGTGACGACCACGTCGGGGTGCGGGCTCTGGATGCTGCTCAGTTCGAGCAGACCGCAACCCTCGTTGGCGATCTCGATGAATGCTGTCACCGATGACCCGATGTACACCGTACCCCAATCGACCTGGTCGGTCGACGCCACGATCGCAGGAGGCCCGGTGTGATGCAGACGCACCGGGATGGTGGCGAGAGGGGAAACAGGGTCGTTGCTGGCCACGACGATCTGGGCGGCATGATCGCCACCGCAGAGATCCGTACCACTGAACTCAGCGAGGAGTTCGGCGTGTCCTCCCGGTTCCAGGACCCCGTGATCGGGATCGACAGACATCCATGGAACAGTATTGGCGAGCCACCCGAACGCCTGGCGGACGAGGCGCAGATTCCGTGCGTCGTCCACGTACCCGTCGCGGCAGAAGGTGTCCGACATGGCCACGATGCGTCCGGCGCCGACCTCGGCGATCGCGAATACCGGATGGCCGCCACTGTCGACAACGACGACCTGGGCGGGAGCGTTGACCGGCTCGAGATGAGCATTAGGATTCGGAACGTACACGAGGTCGACATCGGTCGTGACGAGATGATCGGCGATGTCGGTCGTGATGCCGGAGGAACCGTTGCCGGGGTCGTAGGTGATGCCGGCACCAAGTCGCGCCAGGAGTTGATTGAAGGAGCTGAGCCCGCTGGCTTCCCCCTCCAGCAGCAATCCGCCGCCGGCGCGGACCCAGGCGGCGACAGCCTCGATCTCGTCTTCCTGGTAAGTGTAGCCGTGGTCTGTGACCCATAGCACGTCGTGGCCGGCCAGCGCGTTGGCCGAGATGATATCGTATTCGATGTCGATCTGCGCTCCGGCCGCCGCCAGGCTGTCGACGAACTCGGTCCAGTAGTCGATGGTCGGTGATTGGCCGTGCGCGGCGTCGTAGAGGATGGATGACCGGACCAGAGAGAAGTAGTCGGTTGTGCCTTGATCCTGCTTGACCGAGATCGACCACTGCAGGTCGGACCCGCCCGAATTGAAGACGTCGATCGGAGCGCTCGCGGACCCATGGCCGACGAGTTCGAAGTCGAGCGTATCGGGCGCTGCCTCGATGACCGGTGCGTCGAGGATGTCGGCGGTGACGACGACGTCGAATTCCGGTTGATCCGGATCGTTGCTCGCGATCGAGACCGTGGCGGTCAACGGTCCCGGACTCGACGGCGAGAATGCCACCACTAGGAATCTGACGTCGTTGGGCGGAACGATGAACTGGGCGCCATCCACGTCGACGTCGCCGTGATCACTGGTCACGGCGGAGATCTCCAGGTCGTCGCAGCCCGTATTCACGATTCGTAGCGTGTCCGTGATGACTGCACCCGTGAACAGGGTACCGAAATCCAGTGCCGATGGTTCGACATCGATCTCGGAGGTCCCGATCACATCCATCGTCACCGGGACGTTGCGGCTCGGTAGGCCGGGGTCGTTCGTGGAGAAGACGACCTCGGCTTCCTGGGTCCCGCCGCAGTAGGAGACAGAACTGAATCGGAGGCTGACCGCCATGGAATCGCCTGGCGGAACGACACCCGCCGCCGGCTCCAGCGCGAGCCAGCCGAGGGTTCCGGCCAGCCAATCCATCGCCTGGTTTCCAAACAGGCGATTGTCGGCCGAATCCAGGTTGTTGTCGTAGAGGAAGGTCTCGGCGATGACCATGGCGTGGCCTGAACCGATCTGACAGGCCGAGATCCTGGGATGACCGCCGACGTCCTCGACGAGCACGATCGAGGGTGCCGCGACCGTGGTCAGACGGGCTCCGGAATACGGAAAACTGATCTCTTCCACGTCACGTGTGGTCTGGTGCGGGAAGATGTTCGTCGTGAAGCCACCCGATCCGCCGGTTGCTGACATCACCGTTCCGGCGCCCATCGTCGACAACAGCTGGTTGTACGACGCCACGGCCGCACTCGATCGACCCTGCAGAAACAGCCCGCCGCCGTCGTTTACCCACTCCGCGATGACGAGACGCTCGGGCGCCTGCCAATCGATGCCACCTTCGATCACGATGAGCACGTCGTAGCCGGCCAGGATGTCGTCGGTGATCGGCTCGGTGTTTTCGTCCACGACGGCGCCGCGGATGATCAGGTTGTCGAGGAAGTCCGAGTAGCTGTACGTCGAGGAATTGCCGTGGGCCAGATCGTAGAGGATCCGATAGCCGGCCAGGTCATGCAGGTCCGACACGGGTAGGGGCTGGCCGTCGGGCAGCGCGGACCGTCCCGAGGCCTCTGGTTCCGGAGCTCGAACGAACGCGTCCCAGATCAGATCGCTGTCGCCGCCGTTCTGCACCGTGACCGTGCGGACCATGATCGATTCCGGCAGAACCTCGGCGTGGACGGAATCCGGCTGGATGATCGCCGCCGGTGGCAGCAATGCCGTGCCGGTCACGCTGATCGGGACGACCGGATGGCCGGGATCGTCGCTTTCGATCATCAGGAAGGCGGCTATCGGTCCCGCAGCAAGGGGCTGCACGTCGAGCAGGACGTGCTGAAGGCCGCCCGGAGCCAGCTCGAAGCCCATCGGCGATACCGACAGACTGCCGGACGTCGAGGTGATATTGGTCACCGTCAGCAATTCACAACCGATGTTGGCGATCGTCACGGTGTCCTGAAGGCCGGTTCCCACGTAGACCGACGGAAACACGAAGGCCTCGGGCGACCAGGTCATCGACGGGGAACCCAGCACGTCGAGTTGGGTCGGTATCCTGACACCCGACACGGCGGGGTCGTTGGACTCGATCACGAGGTCGGCGTTCCGCTGGAGACCGCATTCCCGCGATGCATCGAACGCGATGTTCAATGTCGCCGATGTTCTTGGCGGGACGATGCCGCCGACCGGCGTGATCTCCAGCCACGAGACGCCGCTGGCGAGCCAATCGATCGCCTGGGTAATGAAGAGCCGATTATCAGCGAAATCGATCGAATCGTTGACCGAGAAATCGCTGGTACACGCAATGATGCGGCCGGAACCGACCACGCTGTACGCGGCCAGCGGGATCCCCAGCGCGCTGTCGATCAACGGCCTGGCGGGGAGAGCATGCTCGACTTGGGCCGCCGCCGCGGAATAGTAGATCGACTCCACACCGACGGTGGCGGGGTGGATATGAATCTCATCGGTGATGCCGGACTCGCCGCCGGAGCTCGACAGGTAGAGTCCCGCACCGATCGCATCGAAGATGTAATTGTAGGATTGCCGGCTAGCGCTATAGTCGGATTCGATGAACAACGCGCCGCCCGCGCTCATCCATTGAGTGACGGCCGCGATTTCATCCGGTGACCAGTTGCCACTGTAGCTGGTGTCGAGAAGCCAGTACACATCGACATCTTCGAGAAGTGCCGGGGTCGGCGGATCTTCCGATGAACGGACCGACGCACCGAGCGCTTCGAGGTCCGACACGATCTCGCTGTGATCGTTCCATATGTACTGTGATTGGCCGTGGGAGAAATCGAACAGGATGGTGACGCCGGCGAAGTCACGGGATCCTTCGCCCGCCGCTCGACGAGCCGGCTCCCCGGGTGCCACGCCGCGGGCGAACCAGCGGAGTTCGCCGTCGCCGTCGTTCGATAGCGTGACCGAGCGGACGATCCGGTCTCCCGCCGGAACGACCACGTCGATGGACGTCGGATCGACCACGATGACCGGCCGTTCGATGCCTGAGCCGGTCCAGGGGATCTCGTAGACGGGCGTGTCTTCAGCGTTACACGGCAGGCGGATCACGCCGACTGCCTCGCCGAGCTGGGTCGGCTGGAAGACAGCTTCGACCTCGAGCGAATATCCGGCGGCTACCTCGAATGACGCCGGGATGATCTGCACGAGGTCGGGATCGCTGCCGGCGCCGTCGACGATCAGGACGTCGCTGCCGGTGTTCCTCAACTCGAGGACGACCGTCGCGGCGCCGTCGACGAACGTCGGGCCGAAGGCCACCGAATCCGGCTCGACCTCGATGATCGGCGCGCCCAGCACCTCCATCGTCACGGGGATCTCGATCAGCGGCTGATCGATGTCGTTGCTCGCCACTAGCAGGTCGGCCTGGAGACTGCTGGCATTCAGGAGGTTGGCGTCGCAGGTCACCACGACTTCCTGTTCTCCTCCCGGGGCCACCGTGCCCGACGCCGGGTAGGCCGAGAGCCAACGGCCACCGGTTGCGAGCCAATCGAAGATCTGGTTGGCGAGGCGTCGGTTGTCGGCATGGTCGATCTCGCCATCCGTGATCTCGTCCGACGACATCAAGACGACCCGTCCCCAGCCGGCGGGGCTGGCGGCGACGGTGGGGCGGCCCATCAGGTCGGAGACGAGGGCGACGGCCGGCTCTACGATGTTGTACATGCTTGAGTATGCGAAACGGACATCGATCATTTCGACGCCGGACGTGACGGGATGGATGGCGATCCGGTTGGTTGGACCGTCCTGACCGCTGGTCGACGTCAGTTGAATCGGGACGTTCAGTTCGTCCAGGAGTTGATAGGCGGTGGTTCGCCATTCGTCCGAGTAGCCTCGCAGCAAAATGCTACCGCCTCGGCGGATCCAGGCCGTCACGGCCTGGATCTCCTCTGCCGACCAGCGCTCGCTATTCTCCGGAATCCACAGGACCTGAACCGAATCCAGGTCTACCTCGTTCAATGCCGCGAGGTTCACCTCGATCGTCGCACCCCGCTCCTGCAGGTCGCCGACGATCGTCGAGCGGTAGCTCTCCGATGTCTGACCGTGCGACCGGTCATAAAGAACCGTGGACCCGGTGAGATCGAACGAACGATCGGCGTCGCGGGATCCGTCTCCGGCGGAACCGGTCGTCGCCGACCAGTGCAGATCGCCGCCACCGTCGTTGCGGATCGTGACGACGCCGGTCGCCTCGGATCCGGCGGGTATCTGGATGGTCAATTCGCCCGGCTCGACGACGATATCGGAGGGGTGCACCGCCTCGGCCGTGATCGGTACGGTGGCCGGCGACTGGTCTTGATCGTTGCTGAGAAAGACCACGTTCCCGGTGATCGGCCCCGGTGTTTCAGGTCGGCAGGAGACCTCGACGGGCATCGTACCGCCTGCGTCCAGGGTGAACGAAGTGGGCGATGCCGACAGGGAAGCGTGATCGCACATCACGTTGTCGACGATGAGCAATCCGCAGCCAGTGTTGTGGACCAAGACGGTGTCGACCGCGGTGGCGGTCAGCGGAACCTCGCCCAGGTCGAGTCGTCCCGGCTCGAGATCCAGGTCGATCTGACCGCTGACGCTCAGGACGATCGGGACGAGCACCTCGGGGGTCACCGGATCGTTGCCGTTGACCGTCAAGGTCGCCTGCAAGACCTCCGAGCATAGCCCGCCGGCGTCGAAGGTCACGGACACGGCAGCCGTCGCACCGGGAGGCACCACGCCGACAGCCGGGGCGACATCGAGCCAGCCGACCGCACCGGCCAGCCAGTCCATCACCAGGTTGCCGAAACGCCTGTTGTTGCCAGAGTCGATGAGCCAATCGTACAGGAACGAATCCGCGATCGCCACGATCCTGCCTCGTCCCACCGCGTCGTAGGCCGCGACGGCACTCTCCTGCGAATCGGACAGCAGGGGAGCTGCGTGGCCGACGATCGATTCGATGCGTCCAACGTTGGAATCGAGATCGACCGCGTCGACGCCGGCGGTGGTCGAGTGGGGGTGGATCGTCGTCACTCCATAGACCCACCCGTTCGACATGAGCAGTCCGGAATCCGTACGCTCGAAGAGGTCGTTGTAGACCTGAATGGCACTCTCGGAATCCCCGCTGACGATCAGGCCGCCTCCACCCAGGACCCAGATCGTGACGGCATCGAGCTCACCGACGGTCCATGGTTGGTCACCATCAAGAATCCAGACGACGTCGACGTCGGACAGGACGGACTGGGTCATCGGACCCGTATTGAAGACGACGTCCGCTCCTCGACTGGTCAGGTCGCCGACCAGACTGTCGATATAATCGGGCGTCGGTTGGCCGTGATGCTGGTCGACCAGCACGGTGACGCCGATGAGATTCGCGAGTTCGCTCGACATGGGTTGGACCGATGCCCACCACTCCAGCGGTGCTTCGCCTGTGTTGGTGATCGACACGGTTTGCACGCCGATGTCGCCCGAGTCCAGATCGGCCGACAGGCTGTTTGGCGCGACGTCGAGGATGGGCGCCGGGCCGCCTTGGCCGACGAGCTGTGCGGTCACGATCCCGCTGTCGGGATCGTTCGAGGTGATCGACAGGAATGCAGAAACGGGACCGACGGACGACGGCCGGAAGTGGATGACGAGATCATGATCGTCGGATGGCGGGATGGTGACGTCGGATTCGGTCACGTAGAAATCGGAATGGTCGGATGAGACGTCGGTGACGACGAGCGGCTCGCAGCCCGTATTCTCGATCCGGACGATTCCGGTGACGTCCGCTCCGACCGGAACCACACCGAAACCTAGGTCGGGGGTCAGCAGATCGATGTTCGGGCGTCCGATCACCTCCAGTGAGGCGGGGATCCGGATCGGATCCGCCCCGGCCTCGTCGGTGAAGATCCAGAGATCGCCATGGTTCGTCGAGGTGCAGTAGTTGGTCGCCTCGAAACTGAGGTTGACGGTCGCCCCGCCGCCCGGTGGCAAGATCCCCGAACTCGGCGTGGGCTTCAGCCAGGTGATCCTGGTGTCGAGCCAGTCGAAGACCTGGTTTCCGAATTTCTGATTGTCGCTGCGCGAAATCGAATAGTCGTTGAAACACTGCCCCGTGATCAGGACCATCCGACCTTCGCCGATGTCGGAGGCGACGCCGAGGTGATGACCGTTGGAGCTGTCGAAGAGTAGCTCGACCGGGGCGACGACGGAGGAAACACGGGCATTGGCATAGTACATGTAGAGTTCATCGACGCCGTTCGTGGTCGGATGCGGAAAGACGGCGGTCGTGACATCCGAATTGCCGGACCGGGATTCGAGGGGAATATCGACGTCGAACTCGGCGATCAGGTTCCGGCAGTTATTGATGTTATAGCTCGAGACCCCCGTGAGCAGCAGGCCGCCACCTTGGCGCACGAATTCTCCGATGGCCGCGCGCTCATCCAGTCCCACGATCTCGTCCAGGCCGTTGAGCCAGAGGATGTCAACATCCGCCAGGGCCGCGTCGTCGATCGACTGGGAATTCGTGACGATCTCGGCACCTCGCGCAACCAGATCGCCGAACATCGCGGAGACATCGCTGGGTGTCGACTCATCGTGGTACAGGTCATACATGATCGTCATGTCGGACAGATCGTGCAGCAGGGCGACAATCGGTCCGTCGCGAGCCGGAACGTCTGCGACGAAGTCCGACCCGGTCGGATCCGGGGACGGTGGCGGCACCAGCGTCACCCTGGTCGGCACCGCACCTCCCGATTCGACCACGACCGCCTCCCACGCCACCGGTTGGCCGCACTGGTTGGCCAGATCGAGCGGCACCAGGTGCTGGAGACCGGAATCGAGTACCACGTGGAGGGAATCGGTCGGAGCGACGAGACAACCGGGGCCGTCAGCCCGGGCGGCGGTCGTCGTTAGAAGCGTCAGGATCAGGAATGTGAAAGCGGTGGCCGGTCGGCGCGAAATGCGATACGACATGATGATTGTCTCCCCCAGACAACGGCGTTTGAGTGTTGGCTGTTCAATTGTAGCACGGCAGGCGGACGGTTGGCGACCGTGTTTCGACGGACGTCGGAGGTCTTGAGTTCGATCGAAGCGTCACCGTCGAGTGCGGAGCCGGCGTGAAGAAGCCCCGCGTCCGTCCGGGCGCGGGGCTTCCACATTCGAACCGCCATCGCGACTCTACTTCAGCAAGCTCATCGTCCGCACCACGGTCCCATCCGACGTGACCAGGCGATAGAAGTGAGAGCCGCTCGCCACGGCGCCGCCCGTGTCGTCGCGACCCTTCCAGGCCACCGCGTGCTCGCCCGCCGCTGTCGCTGGAACGCCTGGGGAGCCTGGACGACGAGCACCTGGTGTACCGCCTGCGCAAGCCCACGCTCGACGGCCGCACCGAGCTGATCCTGACCCCGCTGCAGTTGCTGGACCGACTGACGTACCTGGTGACGCCACCGCGGGTGCACAAGCACCGGTACTGCGGGGGTGCTGGCGCCGAACGCGAAGCTGCGCAAGGCGGTGACGGCGACGGCGGGGCCGGCGGGTGCGACGTTGCAGGTGCTGCAGGAGGCGCGACAGAAGATGGGGCTCGCCGAGGCCGAGGCCGGGGATGACGGCCCGCGGCCCCTGTCGAGCGATGAGGGCGAGCGCCGGAGCCTGCCCGGGAAGATCGCCGCGCGCTGCTGGGCGCTGCTGCTGGCGCGGATCTTCGAGTATCTGCCGCTGGTGTGTCCTCGGTGCGGTGAGTCCATGCGCCTGATCGCGTTCATCCTGGACCCGTCGGTGGTGGAGCGGATCCTGGGGCACATCGGCGAGCCCACGGAACTACGCGGTTGCTTCTCCGTTACGCGGAACACCAGCGCCGATCCCTTGTCTGCCACCCACATTCCGTGGGACCCATCCGCTTGACGCAACTGAAATCCACGCCGATGGCTTGGACGGGAGCGTGGTTTCAGTTGGATGGCGCTCCTGATGGCCGCGAGATTCGGATGCACCTGGACGCCTCGGCCGTCCTGGATCTTCATGCCGTGGATGCCCTGATGGTAATTCTGATGCCGGCACTTGAGGTTTTCGAAGGTCCGATTCAGACGCTCGCCATCGTAGCTGAGTTCCACGACAATGCTCGTCACCCCGGCGAGGTCGCTGTTCTCGACACCCTTCTCGGTGATGAACACCCCGAAGTATCGGCTGTTCTCCACCGACCGTGCCATCCGATCGAGTTGATCCCGCGCGATTCCCTCGTAGGTCTCGCCGGGCTGCTTCCCATCGAAATAGAGTGCACTGAGGTTGTCGATGACCAGACACTCGCTGGACCAGTGAGCCTGCGCAGCATCGTCGAATTCCTCGATGACCTGGCGCAAGGGGACCAAGCCGTCGCCTTCAATTTGGTAGACGACCAGAACACCGTGATGCCCCCCTTCCTCCGCAGGCGACACAGACGCTCGATCGGTTGGCTCAGGTTGTCGAGGATTTCGTAGTCGGGTCTCCGATACAGATTGAACGTCTCGAGGCGGTCGAGGATCAGGGTCGGATCCTCCTCCAACGTTTGATAGATCGAGAGCCCGCCGTGTGCGGCGTGATCCGCCGCCATCTCCAGGGCGAAGGTCATCTTGCCCGTTCCTGGGCAGCCGGAAAGCGTCATCGAAAGGCCGGCGTTCAGGTTCGGCAGGATCCCGCCGCGGAACAGGAATCCGAGTCCGGGGATATCCCGGGTGGATCCGAAGATGCGCGCCAGCAAGACATTCGTGTCGAACGGGAAATTCTCGCTGAGGCAGGACGAGATCCGCCGGAACAGCCTTGGCACGACGTCACGAGTACGCTCGATGTCACGCAGCTTGACACGAAATCACCGCGACCGTCGTCCACGTGCATCAGCCGAAACGGGATCTTGCCGGGTGCGAAGGCCTTGTGGGCCAGGTACAGCATGACCGACGAGTCGTTGCCGATGGACCAGAGTAACGCCGGATCCCGGAACTCGGCCGCCACCTCGCGGACCATGTGGATGGCCACGGCTTCTAGCTAGGCGAGGTGGGGTAGCTGATGGGTCGCCATGAGCCTCCAGTTCGGTGACCGATGTAGTAGTTAACGAACAAGCACCGCTTTCGTCGAGCGCACCGACAACTCCGTGCACAGTTGCACCAGGTAGGTACCGGACGGCATCGCGCGGCCGCGATCGTCGCGGCCGTACCACGTCACGCGATGCTCCCCCGCGGGGCACTGCCGGTCGAGTACGGTCGCGAGGCGCCGGCCGCGAAGGTCGTAGACTGCGAGGTCGACCTGTTCGGTGCGACGAAGCTCGAAGGTGATGGTGGTGGAGGGGTTGAAGGGGTTGGGGACAACGGGCAAGAGGGAGACCGCGGAAGGAATCGCGATGGGATCGTCTTCGACGATCGGCTCGATGGGGGTTGGATCATTGCAGTCGGGCAAGAGGGCGTGTCCGGCGGACATCACGTAGCCGTCGAGGCCGCAAGGGGACGTGTAATACGATTCCTGATACGTGGATTGTCCTACCCATTGCGGCGCGGCGATATCGGCGATGTCGTACAGATGGACCGACGTTCCGGTGTTGATGTAGAGGAGATCGCCCGACCAGTACATCCCGGAGGCGAAAATATCCGAGACGGGGGACGCGGCCACTGGCGCCGTAGGGTCTGAAAAATCGACGGCCTGCCAACTGCCGTTCTGGCGGACAATCGCGCGGTCACCCTGGCGCAACATAGGATTCCTTGAACCGCCAATCTCCAGCGCGCAAGACCCGATCACCACGGGCGCATCGAGAGACGCCGGATCAAGGTCAATAACCGCCACGCCCTCATTGGTGGTCGTAAAGAGGCGGTCGTCCTCCACGAAACCCGGCCCCCAGAGCTCGATGTCCTGATCGACCAGGAGTTCGCGAAGAGGCGTCAGTACCTCAGGATCCGCCGGCGACAGGACGGATACGGCGTTCCGGCTCCAGACGACGACCGCGTCGGCGACGGCAAGCCCGTAGGTTCCGTACGGCACCTCGAGAGAGCCGAGCGGGACGACACCGTTATCGGTCAGATGGAAGGTCTCCAGGTAGCCGTGGTTGTAGGGGATCCAGCTGAGCGTCCACAAGATGTCGCCGACGAGTACCGCCTGCCCCCGTTCCCGCTGGTTCACCGTCTCCGTGGTGCCGGACTGAAGGTCGTGGATCACCAGGTTCTCGAAACTGTAGTAATAGTCCACCCCGCTACACTGCCCAATCGCTCGGACTGCCACCCAGCGGTCGTTGGCGTCGGCAATCGCCAGCCAGTAGCCGCACTCATATTCGCCAGAATAGACATCGAAGTGGCCCGCGGCGAGCGAATCCAGGGCCGTAACTGACGTCTGATCGTAGATCGTCCAGTCGATGTCCCGGAGATACGCATTGCCCTCCCAGTCGTATACGTAGGACCTGCGGGTCGCCAAGCCATACCGCCCACAACCGGCCGGATCGTAGCCTTCCGGCATGGTCACCGCCGGTTCGACAGTGAATGGATTGCGGATATCGACGCGGTGAAGGCCACGGTACGGGACCGCGATCAGCAGATCCTCGCCGAAAGCGGCGCCTGCTGACGCGGTGTAGTCGCCAACACGGATGGTGGCCACAGGCTGCAGGTCGCCGGTCTCGTATATCCTGAGCGTATGGCTTGTGAGTGCCGCGATGAATTCACCGACGACATGGAGTCCATCGTCGACACCCCACTCCGGGTGGCGGACCATAGCGGTCGGTTCGAACGGGTCGGAAATGTCGACAGCCATCGTGAAGGCCGCGTTGTAGTTCATGCTGTAGTAGCCGAATTGCCCGTAGAGGACCCCGTCGTGAACGAGGAGGCTGCGGCAGCCGAAGTCCGACCACATGGGGCCGGGAGGATGGAGGTGGTGCGGCTCGCCGACAACCGGATCGGCGGGGTCGGCGAGATCGACGGGCAGCACTCCCCGCCCCATCGCCAAGAATACCATTGACCCGTGCGCCGCCGCTCTAATCGGTTCGTCAGCCTCTATCACCGAGATGATGCGCGGCTCGGCCGCCGTGGGGTCGTCCACCACGAAGACGCTGTCCGCGGTCGTGAGCATGAGATAGCCGCCGTCGAAGCGAGCAACGTCACAGAGATCACCCGCCGGTACGCTGACCTGTACGAAGCCGGGATTCTCCGGATCGACGAGGTCTACACGATGGGATGTCCCGGACCATGGAATCAAATAGACGACGTCCTCGAGAACTCGGATCCACCTGACGTACTGATCCATCGGCACGGAGGAGATGAGTTCCGGCTCCTCCTGCTCGTCGAGCCGGTAGACGAAGAACTCCTGATCCTTGGTACCCACGAGCAGTGAGCCGACCACTGCCAGGTTATCCAACTGGATTTCCGGAAAAATGTCGGGAAGGTCCGTGGTCTCGGCCCACGAGACGCATTCGGACGCCTGGGCGGTGGCCGATGGGTAGAGCGCAGCAAAAAACCCAATCAGCAATAGACAAATCGCGTAGCGACACATGATGCTCCCCTCCAGGAGATGTAGGGGGAAATTGTAACACGGATTCTCAGGAGACGGGTGGCGAAATTCCGGCCGCAAGACTTCTCAAAGTGAATGGGCACTCGTTGAAGAACCGGGACCCGCCGTCTACACCCCCAACGCCCGCCTGAAAATCCCAATCCCCTCCAGCAACCCCAGCGCGCCCGCCTTCACCGCCTCCTCGTCGTACCGCTCCACCCCATCCGCCGCGACCCCCGGCGTCCAGATCGCCACCGGCACCGGATCGCTCGCATGCGCCCCGTTCTCCACCGGCGTGGGATGGTCCGGCAGCACGGCGACGGTCGCCTCGATCCCCTGCTCCGCGCGAGCCCGGCCGGGATCGGCCGCGTGATGCGGTCGTCCAGGTACTCGATGCAGCGGATCTTCAGCTCCAGATTCCGCTCGTGCCCGGCCTCGTCGGTGGCCTCGACATGCACGTACACCACGTCGAGCCGTGCGATGGCGTCCAGCGCCGCCGCCTTCCCCTCGTAGTCCGTGTCGTACAGACCCGTCGCGCCCGGCACGATGATCTTCTCCATGCCCGCGTACACGCCGATTCCCTGCAACAGGTCCACGGCCGAGATCACGGCGCCGGTGCGGCCGTACTGCTCCTTCAACGTCGGCATCGTCGGCCGCTTGCCGGGCGACCACACCCACATCGCGTTGGCGGGGTCCTTGCCGGCCGCGCGCCTGGCGACGTTGACGGGATGCGTTTCCAGCATCACCCGCGCCGCATGCTACACCTCGTTGATCCGCTCGACCGTCGCCGCGGCACCGTCGTTCCGCGCCTTCGGCATCGGGTCTTCCTCGCGCTCCCCCACATGATCATGCGGCGGCGCGCAATCGAGGTCCGCCGAGGCCCAGTCGCCCGGCAGCGACAGCACGTGCCGGAAGCTCACCCCGGGATGGAACTTCACCGGGCGATCGCCCTGTCCGCCCACCCGTTCCCGATCCAGGTCCGCGATCAGCACCTGGTGTACCGCCTGCGCAAGCCCACGGTCGACGGTCGGACCGAGCTGATCCTGACCCCGCCGGAGTTCTTGGACCGTTTGACGTACCTGGTGACACCGCCCCGGGTGCACAAGCACCGGTACTGCGGGGTGCTGGCGCCGAACGCGAAGCTGCGCTAGGCGGTGACCGCGTCGGCTGGGCCGGCAGGGGCCGTGCTGCAGGTGCTGGAGGAGGCGCGACAGAAGACGGGGCTCGATGAGCCCGAGGCCGGGGATGACGGCCCCCGGCCCCTGTCGAGCGATGAGGGCGAGCGCCGGAGCCTGCCCGGGAAGATCGCGGCGCGCTCCTGGACGCTGCTGCTGGCGCGGATCTTCGAGTATCTGCCGCTGGTGTGTCCTCGGTGCGGTGAGCCCATGCGCCTGATCGCGTTCATCCTGGACCCGCCGGTGGTCGAGCGGATCCTGGGGCACATCGGTGAGCCCGTGGAGGCTCCGGCGGTGTTGCCGGCGCGTTCGCCGCCTCAGGGGGAGCAGTCGTTCGACGCGTGGGTCGAGGCGGCCGGCGGAGAGGCGTGGCCGGAGATCGATCGGACCGGTGGCCTCGACGAGGGCTGGGGGTGATACCCGGAGCACGGCGAGCAGTGGAGGGTCTGTGCGCGGATCGAGCGCGGGGGGTGGTGGGGTATGGCGGGTGACGAGCGGCGACACCCCGTGAATGGCGCGAATGTGGCGCTAAGAGTGCTTTCCGTGCCGCCCGGGGGGGGGGCTGTGCCAGAATCGATGGATGCTGCGACCTGGGAGGTTGGACGGAGGTGTGGGTTGCGCGGTTGAAATGCCTACTCACGACCGTCACGAACCTGAAAGGGAGTTCCATGCCTACCTGGCGAACGATGATCAGCATGGCCAGCCTGACCCTGGTCCTCGGGCTCTTGGCGCCCCAGTTCGCGAGCGCGGCGGAGGACGCCGAGGCCGAGGACCAGGCGGGTCACTGGGGCACCGAGCTCAAGCTCGGTATCAACCTGCTGTAGAGCTGCACTTCACCGAGTCGGCCGGTATCAGCCGGACCCTGGTCAAGGACGAGAAGCGCGAGTGGCTGGGTCGCATCGGCTTCGCCCTGAACCAGAGCATCCGCAGCGTCTACCTCTTCGACGACGCGGGCGGGATCGAGAATCGCGAGGCGATCGAGGCCGCCGTGCGCTAGAAGGGTCAGCTAAGCAGACCATGTCGATCGGTCCGGCCTACACCTTCTAGTTGCTGTCGCGAGGAAGTGAGCGGGCCCGCCTGGCGAGGGCGGCCCCGCTTCGAAGCTTCTGCGCCAGCGATTCCCGAGCAGTCCGCGTACTACCGGTACAGCCCTTTCAAGCTCGACCAGCTCACGTTCTCCGTCGCCACCGACGGCGCGATGATGGTGGTGGTCACCGTGCCGTTCCACTCGTCGCACATGACGTGGTGGTACACCACCGTGCCGTTCTGCGACAGGTCAACGAGATGGCCGCCCATGCCGGTGGTGTACACGCCCGCCGGCCAGGTGTCGTCGCACGGCTCCTCGACCGACCAGGTGAGGTCGGTGTTGTCGGTTCCGTCGACGTCGATGAGGCCGAAGAGCATCGGTTCGAAGAGCGAGACCGTCACGTTGTAGAGGAAGAACCCGTCGCTGTCGGCGATGACGGTTTCGGGAGCGGAGATGAACTGCGCGGAGGCAGAGACGGCGCCAAGCGTGGCGCCTAGGGCGAGGGCGAGGACGAGGCCGAAGGTCGTGCGCATGATCGTGAATCCCCCCAATTCCGGTGTGGCGGCGACCCGGCCGCGCTCGACCGGGATCACGCAACGATGATACAGGATCCGGGGCGCTGATCCAAGCCGAAGATCCGTTGGCTGGCGCGGAGCAGGCCCCAAGTCGTCCTGCCCCAGCCCCAGCAACCGCCGCACCTCCCACCACAGCTCCAGCACCGACAGCGCGCCCGCCGACTGCGGCGCGAAGCAGGCCACCGGCTCCTGGCCGAGGCCCATGCGCTCGATGTCGCTGCTGACGGGGATGGGCGCCAGGGGGCGTTTCCACACGCCGCCGGGCACGCTGCATCGGCCGGGGGTAGTGCTTGCGATAGTGGCGCTGGAGCGACCGCAGGCTGCCCTCGTAGCCCCGCTCGGCGACGAGGTAGTCGTACAGCGCCGCCAGATTTAGCGGGCCGCCTGAGGCCAAAGAAAAACAACCGCATAGTTCCGCGCCCTGAACCTGCCTCTCGGGTCACCGCCTTCAACGATCTAACCAGGTCCCGGCCCCTGAAGGCACCGAATGCCCACTGACGTCACCGATTGACCCGCGCCGCACGAGATCCTCGGCTCGCTCGGCATCGCCCAGACCGTGCACCGTCCAGCCCAGGCTGCTGAGCACCGTGGCGTCGTCGCGCGTGCGCTCCCGGCCCGCCGCCTCGAGCAAAGCGCGGCAGGCCACGTACACGCTCTCGGCCTGCGCCGGCTCGCCGGCCATGTTGGCGATCATGCCGGCCTCGTGCATGGCCGTCATCAGCCCCTCGTTGAAGACGCCGGGCGCATCGAGTCTCTGCGATCGATCGCGGGGAACATCGATGTCTGCAGGACCATGCGGAGGGGTCCCCGGGGGCCCCTCCGTCCGCTGGATGCACTTTCGATCTCACGATGCGACAGCCGCCGTCGAAAAAAGGACTTACTTTGACCCGAATAATGGCGCCGCGACCCATCACCATCCGCGCCGCGACCCCACCGCCCTTTCACCCGGGAGCTCACCATGCGCCTCGCCCGTCCGACCCTCGCCGCCCTTCTCACGTGCACCCTTGCCCTGCCCGCCCTCGCCCAGCAGGTCTGGCACCAGGGAATCGAACAGACCTCAGTGGACATGCGCGGCGCCCCGGCGGTGCTGGCCTCCCGGACCATCGACGTGCCCGGGCCCGGCCGGGTGCTGCTGCAGTTCGACGGCACCTGCATCGCCTCGCCGGGCGACCGCATCCTGCTGGCCGCCAGCGACACCCCGAGCTGGGGCGTCAACGACGGCCACGTCAGCATGGAGCCCCTCGATGCCGACGTGAACCGGGTCTCCTTCTCCCACTCCCGCGTGTACGCCGTGGGCGCGGGCTCCCACACCTTCTACGCCGTGGGGGAGAACTACGTGGAGCAGGATGGCACCGGTCGCGCCTCGGTCTACGGCAGTTTCACCGTGAAGTACTACCCCGTGGCCGGCGGCGCCGCGATAGCCCACGGCGGCGTCGCGGCTTCCAGCGTGAACCTCCGGGGCGCCCCGGTGACGCTGGGCCAGGAGACCATCGCCGTGGACGAGCCCGGCACCGTGCTGGTGCGCTTCGACGGGTTCTGCATCGGCTCGCCGGGCGACCGTATCGTGCTGGCTGCCAGCGACGACGAGAACTGGAACGCGGGCGCCGGCTACGTCTCGGGCGAGGCCCTGGACGCCGACCGCAACCGCTGGCCCTTCTGCCATTCCCGCGGTTATGCCGTGGAGGCCGGCACCCACACGTTCTATGCCCTGGGCGAGAACCAGTTCGAGACCGCCGGCACGGGCATCGCCTCGGTATACGGCAGCCTCACGGTGGAGTTCGTGCCCGACAACGGCGCCGCCACCCTG
Source organism: Candidatus Krumholzibacteriia bacterium (assembly GCA_041390065.1). Taxonomy (GTDB): domain Bacteria; phylum Krumholzibacteriota; class Krumholzibacteriia; order LZORAL124-64-63; family LZORAL124-64-63; genus Glo-17. The sequence continues at coordinate 274,385 of JAWKQQ010000005.1, read as the reverse complement.
GACCACGAGAGCATCCTGGAAGTCAACGCCGACGTGTCCACCGACCTGTTCGTCATCGACCGCATCACCATCAACCCCGAGGTGCCCGGCACCGCCGTGGCGCGCTTCGAGGGCAACTGCCTCTCCGACGTGGGCGACCGCATCATCCTGGCCGTGTCCGACCAGCAGGCCTGGGACGTGAACGACGGCCACACCTCGGTGGAGGCCTACAGCCAGGACCTGGACCGCAACAGCTTCTCCCATACCCGGGCCTACGCCGTCGGACCCGGCGCCCACTCGTTCTACGCCATGGTGGACCAGGGCGTGGAGGATGACGGTGACGGGCTGGTGACCGTCGCCGCGTCCCTGAGCGTCCTCTTCTTCCCTGGTGCCGACATCACCGCTGTGGGCGACGAGCTGGCCGGCCTGGTGGGCCCCGGCCTCACCAGCTACCCCAACCCCTTCAACCCCGCCACCACCATCGCCTTCGAGCTGCGCGCCGACGGCCCCGTGGCTCTGGCCGTCTTCGATCTCCGCGGTCGGCTGGTGCGGGCCCTGCTGGACGACGTGCGGGCGGCCGGGCGCCACGAGCACCGCTGGGATGGCCGCGACGACCGTGGCGAGGCCGTGGCCTCGGGGGTGTACACGGTGCAGCTGGTGGCGGATGGCGTGACGTCGGCGCGGACGGTGGTGCTGGCGAAGTGAGGTTATGGCCGGAACGGTGACGATCAGGGGCGATTCGGTGCGCGCGAGGGGCGGGTTCTGGTAGTATCGAGGGAGGCCGCGACCCGGGAGCGTGGTTCAGGAGGCGGGCCTATCCGGTTGGAACGCCTATCCATGGGGCAGGCTGTCAAGACACATCTCCCCGCCGCGCTGACTGCATAGGATCTTGCAGCCAGCGTCCGCTGTTGCTGTCTCCCCGGACCGACCGTCGAGCAAGTTGCGATGTTGTTCAGGCGGCCTGGTGATCGTTGGCGACGCGACGTTCCAGCCAGTTTGTTCTCCGCTTTGGGGCGGGAACCATCCTTCCATCGGGGACTCGTTGGCCCATTGCTTCATTCGGTTCTGCAGGGGGCATAGCCTATCCGTGGGGACTCCGGACGTGCCGGGACCAGAATTCCAATTGATGCTCTCCCCTGTAACCGTTTGGCCGGTCGCCATTGCGATCGCTGCATGTTGCCGTGGCTGTCGGACTCCGCGGTCGACCGTCGTGCCATGCCATGGATGCGAGCTTTGCCGGGTCGTAGACCTCCTCGTTGCGCCAGAGCGCCAGGGTGATGGCGGCGATCTGTCGGGCGATGGTCAGCCTGGCGAGGTTGGGCTTGGTGCCACCGTCGAGCAGGCGCTGGTAGTGATCGCACAGAGGTGTGTCGCGCTGCTGGCCGATGACCGTGATCGCCGCGCCCTTGAAGATTGCCTTCAGCGTGTGGTTGAAATTCTTGTTCAGGCCGCGAGTCTGCTGCACCGGCGCCTTGATCCATTCGCCGTTGCGCGTGCGCACCCAGTCGGACGAGCTGCGGCTGACCACGGCGAGCCCGCAGTAGGACCAGAACTGACGCTTGTTCGCGAAGCGGTACGGTGTGACGACCACCGGTAAGAGCTGAGCCGAGCATACGTCGCCCAGACCGGGGCAGCTCTTGACGTATCGATACTCGGCATGCTTGCGCGCCTCGGTGATCATGTCCTACTGGGCCTGCTTGCGCAGCTCGGTGAGTTGGTCGTGCTGCTGGTAGAGCACGTCGGCCATGGCGCAAACTGCTGCCGGCAGCTGATCGAGGTAAGCAGTCCGGCCTGACGCGGTGTAGACCGCCGAGCCGGCGACCTGGACGCCACGCGATCGCAGTAGGCTCTTGATGCGATTCTGAACGCGTACGTCGTCGCTGACGAGCGCTTGGTAGGCCTTGGCCAGATACACCAGGCGGGTGAAGCGTCCACTCTGCTTGTAGACGCGGCGCGGGATCGATCCGATGCGCAGCATCTCGGCCAGAGCGAAGGCGTCGCGCTTGTCGCTGTTCGGTCCCCGATTCTGCGGGACGGCGGTGACGACGATCTCCTGGACATGGGTCGCCAGGACCTCGTGGAGCCAACCGGCCAGGGCGCCTTCCTCGAGGCAGAGCCGACGCTGACGGGGGATCGCTTCGATGGTCGAAATCAGAGATTGGCCGTTGGTCTCGATGACGTGGGAGCCGAGGCGCCGACCGCTGGGACCGACAATCGCGACCGTGCAGCTTGACGCGTGCGCGTCCAGGCCGATATACCTGTCCATGGGCGTTCTCCTTTCTGTCGTAGGGGTTTGATTCGCTTGGTAACGAGATCTTGCCCGACGAGGAGGGAGAACGCCATCTCGACGGCGAGGTGGTCAGGGGTGGGGAGATGATGTGGGGGGCGGACGTCATGCCCCTATGATGCCTATCCGCAAATCCCTTCAGTCGCATCCACGGGGGATACGCCGTTGCTCCGAAAAGGGTTCGACGACTGCGACGTGCAGTTCGCGGCGACCTCGAATTGGAGTTGGTGAACTCGAGAAAGTGGCCTACCGTTCGGAAGACCAACGACTTCGTTTAGCGGGAGGAATCCTACATCATGCGCATATCTCGAATTTCGCTCCAGGCGCTGCGCAGGGGGCTGATGGGAGCGAAATCGCCCTGCTGTCGTCTTCTTGTCCGGGCCGGGATCTGTTCCGTTTTGGCGACATCGATACCTCCAGGCAACGCGAACGGTCAACTCCAACCCGAGGTTCGCTTTTCCCAAATAGAAAGACCGTACATGACCATCAGCCCCTTCATCGAAGGGCTGTTGAAACTGGACGAACAAACATTGCAGACGGAAATAGCCAGGTTTTGGACAGAGAAGACGACTTTCCCAATCGTCGAACGCGACACGTTGGACGACGACTATGTCTACACAACCTTGATCTATCGGGATGGCGCGCCGAACAGGATGATTTCCTTCGAAATCTTCGGAACCTACGACGAGAACCGACTCGGCAACAAGAGGCTGTATCATTTGCCGGGCACGGATCTATATTATCGCTGCTACAAGTTTCCCAACGATATTTGCTTCTCGTACAGATTTGCCATTACCGATACGGTTTCGGGAGAGACGTTCAAGACGGTCGACAGATGCAATCCCAGCTCGATTCCCCATGGGGAAATCAAGGACTACAGCTATTCCGTTTTTGACCTGCGCCCGCCCGAAACGGATTGGAATATTCGACAAGCGGACGTCAGGCAAGGCTCTATCGATACGTTGCGATACACCGATCGGGTCGTGAACAAAAACAGGAATATTTATGTATATCGTCCCGCTGGATACGATGAACGAAGGACAGACGCGTACCCCGTGATCTACCTTTTCGACGCCTTCATTTATCTCCATCGGGTCGAGGTTCCCAACATACTGGATAATCTGATCAACGAAGGCAACATCGAGCCCATGATCGCGGTGTTGTTCGACACCTACAGCAGTACCCGAAAAGACATCCTTCCATTGAAATTCGATTTCATGAAAGAGTTCGTTTCCGACGTCGTCCCGCTGGTCCGGGGCAGGTACAATACGAGCTCCCTTCCTGAAGACAATATCGTAGGCGGCATGAGCTACGGCGGCTTGGCCGCGGCCTTCATGGCTTTCTATCACCCGGACGTCTTCGGAAAAGTACTGGGTCAGTCCAGTTCGTTCTGGCGGGGCTTCGAATACCTGGACAGCGAGGGAGAATGGTTTCGTGATGATTGGTTGATTGATCAATTCGCGATGTCGGACAAGAAACCGCTGAAGTTCTTCCTGGATTGGGGGCTGCAGGAAAACTGGGTCCTGGACAGCAACCGGAAGATGGTGAAGGTCTTGGCCGAAAAGGCGTATGAAGCGGAGTTCGTCGAGTTCAACGGATGGCACGATTGGTCCAATTCAAGACAGACGTTTGCGATCGGACTGATGTACTTGCTTGAATAGACCGGGAGAGGTGGCGCGTTGCTTCGTTCTGAAATGTCGACCGCCACGAAACGCCGCCCCGGTGCACACTGTAAGGACGTGCGCCTCACAGGTATGTACCGTCCCGAGTCCAGCACGACCACGCGGGCGGCTGGTCGGTGGATGCGTCGGTGACGATTCCGGAGTGGGACCGCCAAGGCCTGGAGCGCCTGGTCAGGTACTGCGCGCGCCCGCCGCTGTCGCTAGACCGCCTGGGCCGCCTGGACGACGAGCACCTGGTGTATCGGCTGCGCAAGCCCACGCTCGACGGCCGCACCGAGCTGATCCTGGCCCCGCTGCAGTTGCTGGACCGACTGGCGTACCTGGTGATGCCGCCGCGGGTGCACAAGCACCGGTACTGCGGGGTGCTGGCGCCGAACGCGAGGCTGCGCAAGGCGGTGACGGCGACGGCGGGGCCGGCCGGGGCCGTGTTGCAGGTGCTGGAGGAGGCGCGACGGAATATAGGGCTTGTCGACGCCGAGGATGTCGGCCCCCGTCCCCTATCGAGCGATGAAGATGAGCGCCGGAGCCTGCCCGGGAAGATCGCCGCGCGCTGCTGGGCGCTGCTGCTGGCGCGGATCTTCGAGTATCTGCCGCTGGTGTGCCCACGGTGCGGTGAGCCCATGCGCCTGATCGCGTTCATCCTGGACCCGCCGGTGGTGGAGCGGATCCTGGGGCACATCGGTGAGCCCACCGACGCGCCGGCTGTGGTGCCGGCGCGTTCGCCGCTTCAGGGGGAGCTGTCGCTCGACGCGGGGGGCGAGGCGGCCGGCGGAGAGGCGTGGCCGGAGATCGACCAGACCGGCGGCCGGGACGACGGCTGGGGGTGAAATCCGGGGCATGGTGACGATCGGAGGGTCCGTGCTCGGATCGAGTGTGGGGCCGGCGGGGTGTGCCCGGAAGAGGCCGAGCTCGTGTCGTGAATCGCCCAATCGGTGCCTTCAGTGGGCGTTCGGTGCTTTCAGGGGATGAGATCTGTTAGAATCGTCGAAGGCGGTGACCGAGAGGTCGGTCCAGTATCGCGGAACTACGCGGTTGCTTCTCCTTTACGCGGCCTTCGGACGACCTCGGCCTGAACATCATGAACTTCATCCGCAAGAAGCTGTCGCCGTTGGCCATGCCGCAGCACATCGAGTTCATCGATCAGCTGCCGAAGACGCGCAGCGGGAAGATCATCCGACGGATCCTGCGGGGCGCAGGAGTTCGGGGAGGACATCGGAGACGTGTCGACGTTGATGAATGACGACGACCGGAGTTTCGAGATGATCCGCGTGGAGCGACGCCGGACCTGGTGGGGTCCGGCCTCGTTCTATCGGAGCAATGGCATGCGCCACGGCGTCGGCTACTTCAATAGCGTCATGCGGTGCACATCTGCCCCCGCGCGGCTCGCCAGACGACACAGGTAGGCGCCCGAGGCGAGCGCCCGGCCACCGTCGTCCCGGCCGTTCCATGCGACCGTGTGGGTCCCGGCCGAGAACCGCGCACCTGTGGCGAGGCGGCGCACCCGGCGTCCTGCCAGATCGAAGACATCGAGATCGACGACCTCGGTCCGGGGCAACTCGAAGACGATACTCGTCGATGGGTTGAAAGGATTGGGGTGATTGGGCAGGAGCCGCGGCCCCCACGCGGCCATGGCGAGCGGCTCGGCGTCGGTGACCTCGAGGCACTGCGGCAGGACGACGTCGAAGGTCCCAAGGAAGCCCGACAGACAGAGATGATCGTTCACCAGCTCGACGTCCCACAGGAGGGAGCCGAGACGGAATTCGCCCCGGCGCCACGGCTGATCCGGATCCGTGACATCGATGATCAGGAGGCCGGCGCCCCAGTCGGCAACGTAGGCGACGTTGCCCGCCAGCAGGACATCCTCGGCGACGTCGGGAAGCGGCAACCGCGTGCGGACGATCGGCGCCGCGGGATCCTGCACGTCCAGCACGACGAAGCCGCCGTCATAGTCGGCCACGAATGCGACGTCACCCGCCAGCGCGATCGATCGCGCATCGCCGGGCGTGTCGACCACGCCGAGCGTGACCGGCTGCGTGGGGTCGGACACGTCGAGGATGCGGACGCCGACGAGGGCCTCGGCCAGGTAGGCGAGGTCGCCCGCGACGGTGACCTCGTAGACGCGGTCGTCGCTGCCGACGCTGGCGACCATGACGGGCGCCAGGGGATCCGAGAGGTCCAGCACGACGACGCCCCCGTCCAGGTCGGCCACGTAGGCATGATCGCCGGCGACGGTCACGTCCCGGGCTGCGTACACCGTCGGCGTCGTACCGACGACCTGTGGTGCAGCGGGATCCGCGAGGTCCAGAACCGTGACGCCGCTGGTACCACAGGGGACGTATCCCACGCCGCCAGCCACGGTGACGTCGCGTGGTGTCCCCGGAACGGTGACCTCGAACACGAGCTCGGGCGACGCGGGATCCGCCAAGTCGAGGACCTCGACCCGCCCGTAGCCGCCGGCGACGTACGCGTACTGATCGTAGACACCGCAGCCGTAGGCGTAGTCCGGCAGGTCGACGTGCCCGATCAGCGGCGGGAAGGCCGGCTGGCCGACGTCGACGATCTGCAGGCCGTCGTACTCGCCGACCAGACAGACGTCCGGACCGACGAGCGTCACGCCGGTCTTCTCTCCGTGGCCGTCGACCTGCGACAGGACGGTCGGCAGCGCCGGCTTGCCGATATCCACGATGGCGAGGCCCGTCGGCGCCCCCGGCACGTATGCGAGGTCACCGTCGATCAGCACGTCGCGGCACATCATCCCCGGATCAATGGCCGCCGTGAGGTGAGGCTGGCGGGGGTCGGCCACGTCGACCGTCCAGATCCCGGGCAGCACACCGACGACCACGAGGACATCGCCGCGCTTTGCGACCGACCACAGATAACCGCCCAGCTGCAGCGACGCGATCGGCTGCGGCTGCCCGGGGTCGGCGACGTCGAAGACGAGCAACCAGCCGTTGTGATTGGCGACGTAGGCCACTCCATCGGCGGCGACGACGTCGTAGTTCGAGTAGTACGGCGTGGTGGCGCTGCCGAGCGGGACCGGCTGCGCCGGATCCGAGACGTCGACGATCTCCAGGCCAGGGGCCACCGACTCGTTGGCGATATACACCCGGTCGCCATCCAGACAAAGACGATGGGGCGTGCCGGCGAGCTTGACGGTCGCCAGCAAATGCGGCGCCTGCGGCGCAGAGACGTCGATGACATGGAGCCGGCCGGCCGCATTGACGAGGTAGGCGATGCCATCCTCGACGGCGATGTCCAGGACCTGACCGATATCGCCCATGGTCGCCACGAGGACCGGCGCCGTCGGATCGCCGAGATCGACCACCTGGAGTCCGGCGGCGCCGTCGGCGACGTGGACATATTGCCCCGCCGTGGCGACGGCGACGCCCTCGCCTGGCAGCGGCAGCCGGCTGATGGTGTGCGGGTAGTTCTGGTACTCGAGGCAGTCCTCGGCCGCCGCGCTGGCCGCCAGGGCCAAGCAAGCCACGAATGCGATGGCGATCGGAGAATGTACGCGCCTGGCCATCATGACGGTCTCCCTTCGTCGTGATCCTGACCATCCCGGGATGGTGCATCGGCCCGTCGGGCGACATGTTTGATGATACGGGCTCCGGGCGCCGCGGACAACCCGCTGGCCGGTCCAGTCGCGTTCTATCTGAGCAGCGTCAACCGCCCCCTGCGCCACCCGGCCGCCAGCCTCGAGGCGAGCCAGATACACGCCGCTGGGCAACGGCCGACCGGCAGCCGACCGCCCGTCCCAGGCCACGTCGTGCCGCCCGGCCTCGATGACGCCGGGAATCGTGCGCAGCTTCTGGACAGCGGGTGTCCGACGGGCGAGGGCTCGCAGCTGTCATCGAGAGCCAACTCCAGGACGGCCTGTTCGACCTCGGGCGCGACCCTGTTGCCGAGGTTAGGCTTGCGGCGGGAGAGCTCCATCAAGGCTTCCACTCCGCCGGTATCGTGGGCGCTCTTCACCCTGTAGAAGGTGTCCCGGCTGTCGCCCATCACCCGGCAAGCCTCGGACACGTTGCCGAGGAACGACGCCAGTTCTAGCAACCCCAGCTTGTTCTTGATCAGCTTCTCGTGGACGGTCGCGGTGATTCCCCTTCGATTCTGAGTACGTGGTAGTCTCAGAAAGGGTGGCCGTGATCGTCCTCCGCTTGAAGAACGATGTGTCAGATTACGTTGGAGCTCGTTCACCCCAGGTGCAGCGGCCGCCGACGGCGGCGGGGGCGCGGGATTCTCATTGAGGGTCACCGACCACCCCCGCCACCGCCTCCGCCGCCGCCCCCCGAGGACCCGCCACCCCCGCTGCCCGACGAGCTGCCCGGCGGCGTCGAGGCCGAGGCGACCGACGAGTCCAGGCTGCTGCCCACCGCCTTCGCGAGGCTGCCCATGTCGTGCATTCCCCCCCCGCGGTACCAGCCGATGGCCGCCGTGGCCGCCGCCGCCGCCGCCACGCCCACCGCCGCGGTGAACTTGCGAGTCCAGGCCTCCTCGACGTCGAGGGCGATGGCGTAGGGCAGCAGCCCCTCGTACCGCGCGGCATCCAGGGGGGGCGGCGCGTCCGGACCCTGCAGACCGGCCAGCACGTCGCGCTCGGCCACCGAGAGGTAGAGCTTCAGACCCTCGATCTCGTCCAGCAGGCGGCGACCGAGCGCTGTCGGTGCCTGGACCAGGATGCCGAACACCACCACCGCCACCAGCATGAGGATGCCGAGGACGACGATGGCCGGGATGCCGTTGCCGCCCGAGACAGCGAAGGCCAGGGCGCCCGCGCCCAGGGCCATGAGGACCGCGATGGCGGTGCTGCCGGCGTTCTGCTTGAAGTGGCTGCCGGACAGGCGCTGGTCCAGGACCTTCTTGTGCGCCGACTGGGCGCGTTGCAGATGGCTCGCCTGCGTCTTGGTCAGCTCCAGACTCGCCGTGCCGGCGGGCAGCACGTATTCCATCAATGTGGTGACCGGCGGCAGCTCCGCCCCGGACGCCGGCCGGTCGCCGCGCTGCAGGGTCCAGCGATCGCCGACCAGCATGCGGTCCTCGCGCTCGATGGCGACCCGGCCGGCCACCGCCGCGCTGAGCAGGTCGCCGGTGAAGCAGCGGGTGTCGTATTGGCCCATGCGCCGGAGGTACCGCAGCTCGGCCGGCGAGCGATCCGCAGGGGGAGTGTAGCGGGCGATGATGGTGCCGGGGCTGGGATCGCGACCCACCTGCCGCCAGCGCTGCACGCAGAATGCCAGCAGTCCCAGCAGACCGACCAGCGCCACCAGGACGCCGGCGTTGTCGGCCAGCAGCCAGGCGGCCTTCCGGGCGCCGGACGGCTCGGGGATCAGACCCTTGGGGAAGCTCAGGACGATGGTCAGGCCCTCGCGCGGGGCCAGGGGCTCGGTCAGCTCCCAGCGCGCGACGCCGGGGGCGGTCACCTGGGCGGTGTAGGCCTGTCCGCGGGTGCCCTGGACACCGGTGTAGCCCTCGACGGCCAGGTCGTCGACGGGCACCGGCGCCGGCAGCCGCACCTCCACCCGGCCCGCGTCGATGGGGAAGGCCCAGCCCGTGCCGATGGCGTTCCAGTACAGCTCGTCGTGGTCGGTGAAGAAGCCGAGCTGCCGGCTGGTCCGGTAGCGCAGGGTGAAACGGATGTCGGCGGGCACGCCCGGCAGCAGGTCGTCGTTGCCGGTGTTGATGCGCACGCCGTTGCTCAGGCGCTCGGTGAACCAGGGTTCCGGCCGGCCGTCGCGCTCCACCGCCAGCACGTCCAGGTCCACCACCACCGCGTTGCCGTGGCGGTCGCGGTAGCGGGTGGGAAAGTCGCGGTAGATGCCGCGGCGGATCTGGTTGCCGGCCGCGTGGACGGTGATGTGCTCGGTCACCGCGAGGGCGCCGTCGGCCTGGATATCCACCTCGATGGCGTAGTCGACGATGCGTTCGTTCGATTGCGCCGGGACCGAGCGCGCGGTGCCCAGCAGGAGCCCGAGGACCAGCATGGTGATGACGGTCGCACGCTTCACAGCTCCACCTCCACCGCCGGGCGCTCCGCGGCCTGGGCCTGGAAGAACTCGCCGCCGCCGAAGCCGCATAGTCGGGCCACCAGGAGATCGGGCACGCGCTGCACGGCATTGTTGTAGTCGCGCACGGCGCCGTTGTAGAAGCGGCGGGCGTACTGCAGGGTGTCCTCCACCTCCACCAGGTCGCGCTGCAGCTGCAGGAAGCTCTCGCTGGCCTGCAGGTCGGGGTAGGCCTCCTTCAGCAGGAGCACCTGCCCCACGGCCTTCTCCAGCGCCGACTCCACCTCGCCCAGGTGCGCCGGGCTGTCCAGGCTCATGGCCCGGGCGCGCAGCTCGGTCACCAGCTGCAGGGCGGCGCGCTCGTGGTCGGCGTAGCCCTCCACCGTGGCCACCAGCTGGGGGATGAGGTCGTGGCGGCGAGTCAGCTGCACGTCGACGTCCGCCCACGCGGTGCGGGTCTGATTCCGCAGCCGCACCAGCCGATTGTAGATCAGCATGGTCCCGCCGATGGCGACGGCCAGCAGACCGACGATCACGATCGTTACGTTCATGGTAGGCGGCTCCTCGGCGCGTGGGTATGCCCTGGTGGTTGCGACGGGGATTCTGGCACGCCGGGCCCCATGGCGACAGACGTTTCCTGTCGGCTCCGCTCGGCAGCTCAGCAGCCGGGGCCGCCAGCCATCCGTTGCCCCGGGTCCCCGTGTCCCTACCGAATAATCCATCCGCACCCTAATGGGCGGTGGATGAGCCGAACGGCCTGAGCTCGACGTACCGATTCGGACTTGATGAGCACCTCGCCAGTCATCGAACACCGCCGAATTCCGGAATTCCTCCGCTACCGGACACACCAATCCACCGCCGGCAGCGACGCCAGGCAGCGAGACCCTACGCAGCTTCGCGGTCGTACCGGTGATGCAGCCCGTCAAGGACCGGCTCACTGGCGACGCGCCCAGTATCTCGGGTCTGAACCGCCCGCGGCACCGGACAGTCCTTCGCCAGTCCAAGGTGAGGGTTCTGCCTCGGAGAATGTGCCGGGCCCGAGCCTTGCGCTGTCCCCGGCATGAACACTCGAACCCAGACCTCCAGGCCGTGGCAACCACCCCACTGCCCCAATCCGCATTGCCCCTTCCACCGTCAACCGGCCGCCGCAACCTGCAAGGCCGGCCACTACCGGCGCCTCCGTCCACCCTACACCGTCCAGCGCTACCAGTGCGCTTGCACTGCCGCAAGTCCTTCTCCCGGACAGACATTCAAGACCACCTACCGGCTCAAACGACCCGACCTCCTGCCCTGGATCTTCAAGCTCACCACCAACGGCATGGCCAACCGCCAGATCGCCCGGGCTCCTCGGCTGCGCCCCGGCCACCGTCGACCACCAGCTCGCCCGACTCGGACGCCACTGCCTCCTCTTCCATCGACACCTCCTCAGGGGGAGGCGTCCCGCCAGATGACATCGTCGCCGACGGCCTCGAATCCTTCGAGTTCAGCCAGTTCTTCCCTTCGAGCACCTGGTCGCCGGGCCGAAAGCAGGGCACCAGCTTCATCCTGCACTTCGCCGACGCGCCCCTGAGGCGGTCGGGTCGGATGACCCCGCGGCAGAAGCAGCGTCGGCAGGAACTGGAGGCCTGGCTAAAGTGGCCCGATCCCAGGGCCGTCGAACATGCCATGCGGGAGGTGCTGGAGGCTGCTGGCCGGGGCCACGACGGCGATCCTGCGGACGGACAAGCACCAGGCGTATCGGCGGGCGCTGCGGGCACCCGGCTCCGTGAGGTCGAGCACCGGACGACGGATTCACGGCGACGGCGGGACCGTCACAACGAGATGTTCGAGATCAACTCGCTGGACCGGTTCCTGCGGGCACAACAGCGCGAACCACACGTGGAGACGCTGGCCTGGTCGAAGCGCCGGCAGGGGTCGTCGGATCGTCTGGCGGTGTTCGCGGTGTGGAAGAACTGCATGAAGCAGCGGTGGAGCTGGGCGGACGGCTGACGCCGGCAGATGCTGAAGGGCTGCTGATCACGCCGTTGCCGGTGTCGGAGCTCCTGGAGGGAGCGGTTGTTCCGGACGCGGATCGAGCTGCCGGCCCCGGCTGGGCATACTACGACCGGCTGATCGAGGACGCCATGCTGGGGCGCAATCGGCGGCACGAGTTGACGTACGCGTACTGAGGCCCGGGGCTGAGAGAGCCCCGGGCCGTGCTGTTGCAACCAAGCACAATCTGCGAGGTAGAACCCGTGACTCGTGGTAGTACGCCACGTACTCCTTCAGCACCCGCTTCAGATGCCGCTGGTTCAGCACGATCAGGTGATCGAGACATTCCCGCCTGATCGACCCGATGACCCGCTCGCAGTATGAGATGGCGGACCAGGCTGCCGCACCATGTCCTTGGCGACCGTGGACTCGCAGATGTCGTATCCCAGCTTCACGAGCTGCCCGTGCAGGAGGATTTTGACCATCCCGATATGCTAGAATCAGGGTCACGTAAGTGCAATGATGACAGAGCGGACGGAATAAACGGTAGGGACAAGGGCCGACCACGGCCCGAGGCGGAGGGCGAGGCCGCCGAATCCGAATTCCTACTTCCCATCTCGGTCTCGCAGCAGATACCTGTCGGCACCGTGAAGGAATCGATCGAGGCGATCACGCCGAGCCTGGACCGCGACCGCTGGTGCAAGCCGCGCCGGCGGCGGTTCGGGGGCCCCCAGAAGAGAGCCCCCTACGATCGGCAGCCACGGGGGATGAGGTCGCCGCCAGAACGGACTACTTCAGCAGCACGATCTTCTCGGTCGCCTCGCCGCCGGCGGTCTGCAGCCGCACGAAGTACACGCCGCTGGCCGACCGGTCGGCGGTGTAGCCCACGGTGTGCCGGCCGGCGTCACGATGCTCGCCGTCGACCAGCGTGGCCACGCGCCGGCCGGCGAGGTCGAAGACCGCCAGGGACACCGGCCCCGCGCGGCCGACCGTGTACTCGATGACCGTCGCCGGGTTGAAGGGGTTCGGGTACGCCGTCAGCGCGACCGCCGTCGGCGCGGGCACCTCGTCGTCGCCCACCGCGGTGAGGATCTCGTCGCAGTCCAGACAGCCGGTGCGCTGGGCGTCGTAGCCGTACATGGGCCAGTGGTTGCGCGGCGCGGTGGCCGGCGCCACGCCCACGTCCAGCACGGTCACGAAGTCCACGCCGAGCACCACCAGCTCGTTGCGGCCGTCGAGGTCGATGTCGCCGGCGGCGAAGGTCTCCTCCACCTGGCCCGGCAGGTTCTTCGGCCAGCCGTCGGGAACCATGCCGAGGTTGCGCCAGCTGCGGGCGGTGCCGCCGGCGACATCGGTGGTGCCGATGTTCACGTTGGCCACGCTGAGGTTCACCGGCGAGATCATCGGCGGCATGTAGAGCACGGTGCTGCCGGAGTCCTTGGGGAAGCTGCTCTGCTCGTTGCCGTTGAAGTAGCGGATGTGCACCAGGCCGTTGTCGCGCTCGGCGAAGACCAGCTCCGGCTCGGCGGTGCCCAGGATGTTGGCGAAGGCCACCCCGGTGAGTGCAGAGCTCGACGGCAAGGTGACGGGCCAGGCCGCCGAGAAGTCGCTGCCGTCGTGGCTCAGGACGTACAGCTTGCCCGCGGTCGTGGGCGCGGCGATCTCCAGGGTGCCGTCGTCGTCGAGGTCGGCGAGGGTGGGGGCGTCGCTGAAGAACTCGCCCGGGAAGAAGCGGAAGGCCTCCGGCGAGCCCTGGGTCAGGCTGTTGACGTGCAGCCAGCTGCCCTTGAGGGTCACGACCTCCGCGGTGCCGTCGCCATCGACGTCGCCGATGGCGGCCGGCCGGCTGAACGCGTCCGTGAAGGTGCCCCAGACCGGATCGATGGTCTCGCCGTCCCAGCGCAGGACGCGCATCTCGTGGCCGCACACCGCCACCACGTACCGCGCGTACGGCGGGCCGAGGGCGCCGATGGACACGAACACGTCGGCGGCCTCGTTCAGGGTCACCGGCCATCCGGGCACGGGCGTGCCGTCCGGACCGAAGGCGTGGACGACGCCGTCGCGGGTGCCGGCCACGATGGTCGGCACGCCGCCGCCGGAGAGGTCGCCCACCGCGACCGGCGCGTCGTAGGGCATGGAGCCGATGTTGACCGGCCAGCCGGGCACCGGCGTGCCGTCGTGGTTGAGCACGTGGATGTCGCCCGCGTAGGTGCCGAACACGATCTCCAGCTCGGGATCGCCGTCGATCTCGGCGACGGCGGGCGGCGTCTGGCCGCCTCCGGAGAGGGCCACGGGGAAGCCGACGTCGGTGTTCGGGTAGCCGGGATCGCGCCGCCACTCGGCGTCGAAGCGCAGGACGTATTCCGGCTCCGACGTCTGCACCCAGAGCACGGCCAACCGGTTGCCGAAGGCGGGATCGGGGACCATGGCCTCGACGCGGCCGTAGACGCCGCCGCCGGTCCAGGGGTGGCGCGAATAGCTCTGCGGCGTCGACCAGACGGTGGGGTCGGCGAGAGAGGAACGCGACTCGATGAGGTCGATGATGTAGCCGCCGCCTTCGAACGTGGCCCGGGTGCCGCCCAGGACCAGGCCGCCGTCGGGCAACAGGACCGGCGCCATGCCGGTGCCCGGGGGGAGGTTCGCCGAGGTCGCGTGATTGGCCGCCGGCCAGGTCGCGCCGAGATCCGTGGAGAACCGCAACTCGTTGTCGATGAAGGTGCCGTCGAAGGTCAGCAGGGTGGCGAACACGTGGCCGCCGTCCAGCGCCGCGCCGGTGCGCAGGCAGGTGACGCTGCCGCCGGCCGGGCTGGTCTGGACGGTCTGCGGCGTCTGCCAGGCGGCCAGGCCGCCGTTGGCCCACTGCTCGGCGCGCCGGTGGGTGAGGTCCTCGTAGGTGCTGCCGCCCTCGGCGCGCTCGGCGGTGTAGCAGACGTGGAGGTCGTCGCCGGCGCCGAAGGCGATCGTGGGGTTGCTGACGTCGGTGACCGATCCGGCGCCCGCCGTGGCGATGCGATAACCCGGTTCGAACGAGGCGCCCTGGTTCACCGAGCGGGCGAACCAGATGTCGGTGCCGTCGCCGTCATCGCTCTCGGCCACCAGGTAGAGGAAATAGTCGGGATAGGCCGCCGCGTCGGTCGCGAGGTCGAACTTCCAGTTGTGCCCGTGGAAGACGCCCGGCGTGGCCAGGGCGGTCACCACGGTCCAGGCGGGGCTGGCGGCCGCGAGCTCGACGTAGGCGACGCGCATCTGCGCCGTGTCGGCCGAGATGATGTCGCTGTAGGCCACGAAGGCGCGGTCGGCGTCACCCTCGGCCACGAGGAAGCCGTTGAGGAAGACGATGAACGCGGCCGGGTCGTCGAGGGTGCTCCAGAGCGTCCACGATTCGCCCTTGTCCGTGGAGCGGTAGACCTGGACGTCCCCGTTGTCGACAAGGGCGCCGTAGTAGGTGCCGTCGCTGGCGATCTGCAGGTAGGCCGAACCGTCGAAACCGGCCGAGCGGTCCACGACGATGTCGTCGCCGCCGCGCGGTACGGCCATGCCGGCCTCGTCGGTGAGGGTGGCCAGGCTCTTCCGGCCCTCGCGGGGAAGGTCTGCGGCCGCTCGTCCGGCGGGCGTCTCGTCCTCGCGCGCGGCGGTCGCCAACGCGCGTCGGGGCGCGCCGTCGAGGATTGCCGCCGGTGGGAGGTGCGACGACGCGAGGGCTGCCTGACGCAGGGCCTCGCGGGCGGCGAGGCGATCGGGGTCGACGCCGGCGCGCACCTGGCCTGCCAGCAGGACGAGCAGAACGGCTGCCAGCAACGGGCTCGGCGACCGGAACGACGCAACGACGTGAACCATGATGAGACCTCGCGTGACAAGCTCAGATGCAGTCTGACCGGCGGCCCGTCGGGGACGGGAGCGGCGTGAATAGATACCAATTTTATCGGATTTATACGACAGACGTCAATCCCCGGATGACCGGTCGGCGGCGGGCGGATCAGGTCGACGGCGGATGCCGCCGTGACGGCCCAGGTCCGGCTGGGACGGTTGGGGGTGAAGCCCGGGGCATGGCGAGGGCGCGGTACGAGCGATAACGTCCCCGCGGCCGGGCGTGATGTGATATGATGGGTTCATCACGTCAGGCCGGGAGGGTCCCATGGGTCGCCACCGCCTTGCCCTCGTCGTGTTGCTGGGCTCCGTCCTGGCCACGGTCGCCGTCGCCCAGGCGCCCGGGCCGTCGCCGCCCCCTATCCGCAAGCCGGCCGGCTCCGGCGCGCCGCCTCCCCCCGATCCTGCCGTCATCCGCCAGGGCGGCGACACCATCGCCGACGCCGTCGACCTGCCGTTCGTGTATCCGGTCACCGGGACCACCGTGGGCTACACCAACGACTACGACGAGGTGTGCCCCTACCCCGACAGCGTGGCGCCGGACGTGGTCTACCGGCTGTTCTCCACCTGGGGCACCAACTTGGACATCGACATGTTCGGGTCCACCTACGACACGAAGATCTACCTCTACGACCAGGATCTGGAGCTGGTGGCCTGCAACGACGACTTCTACCCGGACTACGTGTCCCGCCTGGAAGCCGTGCCCATCCATCCCGGCCAGGACTACTTCCTGGTGATCGACGGCTATGGTGCCGAAGCGGGCGACTACGTGGTCACCGTCGAGACGGCCGGACACTGGTGCGAGGTCTTCTGGGAGCCGTGGTGGCAGTTCGAGGAAGAGCCACCGCTGGCGGACGGCTACGTCGATGCCTTCAACAGCGGCTGCAGCGGCGACGACGTCGGCTACCCGTTCACCGTGCTGGGCGGCGCCACCGACTTCTATGGCCTCAGCGGCTGGTACGACCGCGACGGCGAGCATCTCCGCGATACCGACTGGTTCAGCCACCACCTCGGCCCCGACGGCACCCGCGTCCTCACCGTAGAGGTTGAGTACGACTCGGTGGTCTGGTTGCTCTGGCCCCAGGACTGCGGCGGCGAACTGGAGTGGCTCGAGCGCGTCGAGCTCGCCTGGTGCGATCCCGTGGACCTGGTCGTGAGCGGCGACCCCGGTCAGGAGGTTTGGGTGGTCATCGCGCCGGCCGACTGGTTCGGCGCCGGCGAGTATGCCTACACCATCGGCCTCGAACCTCACGACACCGTGGCCAGCGAGCGCCATAGCTGGTCGGCGGTGAAGGAACTGTTCCGTTGAGACCAGGAGGATCACGATGAAGATACTGCGCATCGCCCAGATGTTCCTGCTGCTGGCCGCAGCGACCGCCATGGCCCTGGACCTCGGCCCCGCCGCGCCGCCGAAACCCGAGTCCACCCGCAGGCCGCCGCCGCCCGACCCCGCCGTGCTGCGCCAGGGCGGCGACACCATCGCCGATGCGGTGCAGATCTGGTTCCCGTTCTTCCTGACCGGCACCACCGTGGGCTACACCGACGACTACGACGAGGTCTGCCCCTACACCCAGAGCACGTCGCCGGATGTGGTCTACACCTTCGCGCTGCCGTACGACACCTGGACCGACATCGACATGGACGGCTCCACGTACGACACCAAGATCTACATCTACGACGAGGAGCTCACCCTCATCGCCTGCAACGACGACTTCTACCCGGACTACGTCTCCAAGCTGGAGAACGTGCCGCTCCTGGCCGACGTCACCTACTACCTGGTGATCGACGGCTACGGCGGCGACGCCGGCGATTACGTGGTCACGTCCATGTGGATCGACGACTTCTGCGACGTCGAGCCCGCGCCCGGCATGAACGTGGAGAACGAGCCGCCCCTGGTGGACGGTTACCTGGACGCCCACAACGGCGGCTGCAACAGCCCCGACTTCGGCGACCCCTTCGGCGTCCTCGGCGGCGACGCCCACTTCTTCGGCCGCAGCGGCTGGTACCTCTCCGTCGACGGCGAGCAGTTCCGCGACACCGATTGGTTCGTGCATCAGCTCGGGCCCGACGGCGTGCGGTCGATCACCGTCTTCGCCGAGGAGGACACCTACATCTTCCAGCTGGGACCCCAGGACTGCGCCGAGGTCGGCGTCCTGCAGAACGTGCTGGCGCCGGCCTGCGAGGACATGACCCTCACGGTCACCGGCGAGCCCTTCGGCACCGTCTGGATCTGGGTGGGCCCCACCATCTTCGACGGCCAGGGCGAATACGACTACACCCTGAGCCTGGACCCCCTCGACGTGGTGGGGGTGCAGAGCAAGAGCTGGTCGTCGGTGCAGGGGTTGTTCCGTTAGCGTTCTCCGGAGAGGACGTCGTCCACGCTGACACGGCGGACCTCAGCCGCATTCACGCCGTGACCGTGCCCCGCAACGCCCGCGCCGCCCGGCGGCCACGGTGCTGCCTCGCACGGTGCGCGAGCACCTGGAGACGTACCTCGCCCGTGCCCATTGGGCAGGTCGAGGCGGTCGGAGTTCGCGGTCAGCGCCGGGATTCCATGATCTGCATCGAGGCTCTGCGCGTCGATCGAGCCTGGCTGTCGGTCACCGAGATCGCCGACGAGGATTCCACCGCGGGGATGTCGCCCGTCGAGGGTGGGCCCGGGTCCAGGGATACGGGCTGACGATCGTGATCTGGATCCTGCTTCTCGTCGTCATGGAGCGACCGACGGGGGCCTCGCGATGGCCGGCCGAGGTGGCGCGCGTCCCGACGATCCACCGGCCGCTCCCTGGGCGACCGGACAGCCTACTCGGTGCTCGGCTGGGCATTCGCGAGCTGGGTCTGCGCGAAGCTGCTGTCCGCGGATCGCCGCATCTTCGCGCAGGCCGTCGGCGCCCTGAGCGAGCACCTCGAGGGGCTTGCATCGCGGGCTCTCCGGAGCGACCATCGTCCAGCGTTTCGGTGACCGTCCAGGCTGTTCGTTTCAAAGGAGCCACCATGTCCCCCGTCCGCGTCATCTTCGCCGGCCTGCTCCTCATCTCCGGCCTCGCCACGGCCGGCACTCCCGGCGTCGTCCCCTCGGCCGACGGCACGCCCATCGCCTACGAGGTGTTCGGCGCTGGCGAGCCGACGCTGATCCTGGTCCACGGCTGGAGCTGCGACGCCCGCTACTGGCGCGAGCAGGTGGGGCCGTTCGCCGCCCAGCACCGGGTGGTCACCGTCGACCTGGGCGGCCACGGCCACTCTGGCGCCGGGCGTGAGGACTATACCATGCAGGCCTTCGGCGAGGACGTGCGGGCGGTGGCCGACGCCGTGGGCGGCGACCGACTGATCCTGGTGGGCCACTCCATGGGCGGGCTGGTGATCGCCGAGGCGGCGCGCCTGCTGCCGGGCCGCGTGCTGGGGTTGATCGCGGTCGATGCGCTGCACAACGTGGAGTACCCCGTGACCGAGGCGCGCGCGACGGAGATGCTCGCGCCCCTCGAAGCCGACTTCCCGGCCGCCTGCCGGCAGTTCTCCGGGTCCATGATCCGGCCCGACATGGATCCTGCCCTGGCCGCCTGGATTCCCGCCGACATGGCGTCCGCGCCGCCCCATGTGGCCGTGAGCGCCATGCGCCGGTACATGGACGCATGGATCAGCGGGGCCGGGCCGGCGGTGTTCGAGGCGCTGCCCCTGCCCGTGGTGGCGGTCTGTGCCGACATGTGGCCGGTCGACGAGGAGGCCAATCGGAGGCATATGCAGTCCTTCGACGCTCTCGTGCTGGACGGGACGGACCACTTCCTGATGCTGGGGGCGGCGGGCGAATTCAACCGGGCGCTGGCCGAGGCGGTGGCGATGCTGGAGCGCTAGGACTCCCGCCTGCTTGCATGCCGCGCCCTTGACTGTGCGTATTCATGTTCCTTACGTGAGCCGGGTCCCCCGGGGGACCCTCGAGGGACCCTGCTCCGGAGGTCGCCGGTGAACCGTGCTCCCTGTAGCCGCCTGCTGGTTGTCGGCCTGCTCGCCGCATGTCTGATCGGTTGCGGCGGTCCCGACCAGACCATCGCCCTCGACCCGTCGGTCCAGCTCCGCGTCCGCTTCGGCGATCCCGCCTGGGATGGTCTGGAGGTGCCCGAGTCCGGCCGTTGCCGCGACTGCGGAGGGCAGGGCCGTAGCCCTGCTCTGTGGATCGACGGTGTTCCGGCCGCGGCCGAGGAGATCGTCGTGGAGTTCAACGACCTGCGCATTCCCGACCTCGCCCGTAACGGCGGACACGGCACCCTCGCCGTGGCCACCGGCGGCCAGGACCGGGTGTTCTTGCCCTCGGTGCGCGAGGAAACCATGTCTCTGCCGCGGACGGTGCGCTGCGTCCGCCCCCACCGATGCGTGTTCTTCGGTCATTCCGCGGGGGCGTACATGGCGCCGTGCGGGTGCGGCCACGGCAACCGCTACGCGGCCACGGTCATGGCCGTGCGACACGACGGCGAGCGGACGGTGGTGCTGGCGCGGACGGAGATCTCGCTGGGCGTGTTCTGACCGCGGGGTGGGATCCACGCCGCCGCCACGGCGGCCCTGGCCGCGGTCGCGCCGTCCGTCCTCGCCGCCGTGGATGTCCCTCCCGCCGACCTCGAGGGCGGCTCCGAGATGCTCTCCTGGCTCGGGCCGGACTCCGGGTATCCCGACCAGCGGACCATGATCCTGGTGCCGCCCGGGAACATCGCACCATCGACGGGGTGAGCTTGGTCATCTCGCGCGAAAGGATTGCCGGCGAGGTGGTCTGCAACGTGGGAGGCGATATATCCGAGACGTCGCTGCTGCTGGCGCGGATCTTCGAGTCTCCACTGCTGGTGTCTCGGATCCATGATTCACGGGCGACGTTCACAAGCGGCGGTGCAGAGCGGGAACCGCTCGCGCCGGTTCGCCGGACGCCGGGTTCCGCGGCTTCGCATTCGCCCGACCGTATGGTATACTGCTCAGAACAATCGTGATGGACCGTCGCGTCTGGGCCGAGATCGTCCCAGGCTGTGTCCGGCTCGTTCGTCCGACTTCTGGATGCTCCGCATGTCGCTCCAGACGTCCGCCTACCGTCTTTTCGGGGGAGAAAAACGATGATTCGCCCGCTCGACTCCTGCCGGGGCCCTGGATACCTGCACGTACGGGCCGCCGTCGGCCTCCTGGTCGCCGTCGTCGCCTTCCTCGCCGTTCCCGCCCTGACCGCGGCCCAGTGCCTCGACTACGGCGCCACCATGCACCGCGTCGGCAGTTTCGACACCTCGGGACGGTTCCGGAACGTCGCGGTCGCCGAAGACGTGGCATACGTGGTGGGTGAGGGCAGCCTGGTCGTGGTGGACATCTTCAAGCCCGAGCGTCCCGAACTGATCAGTCTCCTGGATACCCCGGGTGGTGATCTGGATGTGGCCCACGTCGACGGCCTGGTCTTCATCGCCGATGGGTCAGAGGGCCTGCAGGTCATCGATGCGTCCGACCCGGAAGCTCCCCACTTCATCGGCCATCTCGATACCCCGGGCCATGCGTTCGGACTCGACGTCGCCGATGGTCTGGTCTTCGTCGCCGACCAGGATTCTCTCCTCATCATCGACATCGCCGATCCCACCGCGCCGGGCATCCTGGGCCGCGTGGCCACGCCGGGACGCGCCATCAACGTGACGGTCCATGACGGGTACGCCTACGTGGCCGATCACGCAGCCGGCGTGCAGATCGTCGACATCACGGATCCAGGGCAGCCCGTCATCGTCGGCACCATGGACACGGCGGGCACCGCGTATGCCGTCGCCATCAAGGGGTCCGTCGCCTTCGTGGCGGCCGGCTACGGCCATGGCTTGCAACTGGTGGATATCAGCGATCCGACCGTTCCCCGGATCATCGGGCAGGTGGACTCGCATGCCCCGAATGATGTCGTGGTCGAGGGCAACCTCGCCTACGTCGCCAACGAAGAGACCGGGCTTTCCGTCTTCGACGTCCGTCAACCTGACGCGCCCGTGCACCTGGGTGACGTGTCGGTCGGTTACTCCGCCCTGGGGGTCTGTGTGCGCGGCGCCGTGGCCTGCGTCGCCGCAAACCAGCAGGGCCTCCAGCTGGTCACCATCCCCGAGGCCGTCATCCCGGCAGCGGTGGGCTCGGTGGACACTCCGGGGGCCGCGTTCGCCGTCGCGGTGCGGGGCGGTCATGCCTTCGTGGCGGATTACCTGGCCGGCCTGCAGGTGGTCGACCTCGCGGATCCGTCGGACCCGCAGGTCATCGGCGGTCCCGATGGCTCCTGGATCGCCACGGACGTCTCGGTGATGGACGACCTGGCTTGCGTCGCCGTCGGCGCCGACGGCCTGCAGCTGGTGGATATCTCGGATCCGGCAACGCCCCTGACCGTGGGCGTCCTGGACACTCCGGGCCCGGTCTGGCACGTCCTGGCCACGTCCGGCCGTGCCTATATCGCCGACGGATACTATGACCTGCGCATCGTCGATCTCGCCGACCCGGCTGCGCCCGAGGCGCTCGGCAGCGTCACGCTCTGGCCGACCATCCAGGACATCGCCGTCGCCGGCGATCACGCGTTCGTCGCCAACGGCTACCTCTCGGTGGTCCGGATCGCCAATCCCTCGGCGCCCTCGGTGCGGACGGTGTTCCACGGCCTCGACGGCGCCCGGAGCCTGGTGGTCGTCGACGGCCTGGCCTACGTCCTTGACGAAGACCTCGGCCTGGTGGTCCTCGACGTGGCCAACCCCGCCAGTCCGCAGATCCTGGGCCACCTCGAGCTCCTGGGCGATCCCCGGGACCTGGTGGTGGCTGACGGGATCGCGTACGTGGCCGATTACTATGGCGGCGTCCAGGTCATCGACGTCGGGCTCTCCGAGGTTCCGATGATGCTGGGCGCCTGGGCGTCTCGGCCAGGCCCGAGGCGTGGCCTTGGTCGGCGACCTGGTGTGCCTGGCCGACGGCGGCGCGGGGCTGCACCTCGTACCCGGCCAGTGCTCGGAGGACCTCACCGGCGTGGAGCCGCCGACGCCCGGGGCCGCGTTCAGCCTGCTGGGTGCCAGTCCCAATCCCTTCAATCCCCGGACCGTCATCGCCTTCGACGTGCACCTCGGGGCCGTCGCCACGCTGGAGGTGTTCGACCTGCGGGGACACCGGGTGCGCACGTTGCTGGACCGCGCGCCGGTCTCGCCGGGATATCATGAGGTCGCCTGGAACGGACGTCGTGACGACGGACGGGTGGTGCCGTCCGGGGTGTACGTCTACCGACTGGCCGCCGGTGCAGCGGTTGCTGGCGGGCGCCTCGTGCTCGTCAAATGACGGACCGGCCCGACTGCAGGAGGCGGCGATCGGGTCGACCGGAGGTTCGCGTGGTGGACGGATCATTGATCGGACGTCGCACTCGACGACGTTGATGGCAGGCGTCTGCCACCGGACTGTCTCGGGGGGCCAGGATCACTCGCAGGATGATCCCCGAGGCGGATTGACGGCGGTGTGGAACACGTAGTAGTGTGAGGCGTGCCAGCTCCAGATCATGTCCTGGAACGGACAGCGGGGATCGCTAGGTCGTGGTCAGGCGCTGCAGCCATCCGCCGTCCACGATCGATGCCCGGCACGGGGAGGCGCCCACCATGTCCCGATCAGCACATCGTCTCCATGTCCTCCTCGCGGCCGGCCTCGCCGTCCTCGCGGTCGGCTGCAGCGACGAGGCCAGCGAGCCCGCCGTCGAGCCGTTCTCGATCACCGTCACCGTCCTCGATCCGGCCGGCACGCCGCTGGCGAACACGCCCGTGGTGATCCTGCCGGCGCTGCCGCCCGGCGTGCTCCAGGACGACAAGCAGGCAGGGCGCGCCATGCCCGCCGCGGTCGCGGTGCCGTTCACCGTCGGCGATGATTGTCGGGTCGATCTGGAGATCCGCGACGTGGCCGGCGGCCACGTCCGCCAGCTCGTCGACGACGTCGAGGCCAGGGCCGGCGCGCACACGCTTCACTGGGATGGCCGCGACGACGACGGCGCGGATCAGCTCACCGGCTGGTACGAGGCCGTGCTGGTCTGCCGCGATGCGGCCGCCGGCGAGGTGCTCTTCGAGGCGTCCCGCAACATGCTGCGGATCGACCTCGACAGCGACCTCACCCCGTTCACGACCGGCGCCGACGGCACGGTCACGATCACCGATCGGCGGCTGGTGCCGGGCTTCTGGGACCTGCCCGCGGTGCGGCAGATCGACGAGAACGGCGACTGGGTGGGGTTGTTCGTCTTGACCGAGGCCACCCAGCTGCGCGCGGCCGGCGGCCGGACCACGTTCGACGCCGTCGACGGCCCGCAGTCGGTGACGGTGCACGCGGCCGCGGCGGGTTCAGCTCCGCCTGCCGCCGTCACCAGGTCCGGGGTGGACCTGCCGTCGCGGCGCGACGGCCCGGAGGGTTTCGCGCTGATCGACCCTCGCCCCAACCCGTTCAACTGATCGGTTCCGGGGAACCTCCGGGCGCGGGGCCGGCTCCTTCCGGAGCCGGCTCCGATCGGCTCTACGCGCCGGCCATGATCGCGGCCACGTCCTCGCGCACGCCTCCGATCCCCTTGATGCCGAACGTCTCCACCAGCACCTTCGCCACGCCGGGCGACAGGAAGGCCGGCAGCGTGGGCCCGAGCCGGATCCCCTTGACGCCCAGGTGCAGGAGCGCCAGCAGCACGGTCACTGCCTTCTGCTCGTACCAGCCGATGTCGAAGCTCAGCGGCAGGTCGTTGACGCTCTCGGCGCCGAACACCTCGGTGAGCTTGAGCGCGACCAGGGCCAGGCTGTAGCTATCGTTGCACTGGCCCGCGTCGAGCACGCGGGGGATGCCGTCGATGTCGCCGAGGTTCAGCTTGTTGTAGCGGAACTTGGCGCAGCCGGCCGTGAGGATGACTGCGTCGGCGGGCAGGGCCTCGGCCACGTCGCTGAAGTACTGGCGTTCCTTGTGGTGCCCGTCGCAGCCGGCCATCACCACGAAGCGCTTGATGGCGCCGCTCCTGACCGCGCCGACCACCTTGTCGGCTACCGCCAGGATCTGGTCGTGGGCGAAACCGCAGGTGACGCTGCCGGTCTCGAGGTTGGTCGGGGCGGGGCACTGCCGCGCCTGCTCGATGATCGCCGCGAAGTCCTTGCGGCCGCCGGACGGGCGGTCGGGCACGTGGCGCAGGCCGGGATAGGCCACCACGCCGGTGGTCCAGATCCGATCCTGGTAGGCGGGTGCCGGCTTCTTGATGCAGTTGGTGGTCATCAGGATGGGCCCGTTGAACGTCGCGAACTCGCGCCGCTGCTCGTACCAGGCGCCACCGTAGTTGCCCACCAGGTGGTCGTACTTCTTGAAGAAGGGGTACGCATGCGCCGGCAGCATCTCGCCATGGGTGTAGACGTCCACGCCGGTGCCGCGGGTCTGTTCGAGCAGGTCCTCGAGGTCGCGCAGATCGTGTCCGCTGACGAGGATGGCCGGGTTGCCGCGCACCTCGAGGGTGACCCGCGTGGCCTCCTGCTTGCCGTAGCGGCCGGTGTGGGCGCCGTCGAGGCGGGCCATCACCGCCACCGCTTCGCGGCCGCAGGCGAGCGCGAGGTCGGTCAGGGCGGCAGGCTCGGTCTCGGTGGCCAGCGCGGCGAGCGTCGCCACCAGGAACGCGTCGGTCGCCACGCTCGTGCGGCCGAGGGCGGCGGCATGGTGGTCGTAGGCGGCCATGCCCTTCAGCCCGAAGAGGATGAGCTCGCGCAGGCTCTGGACATCCTCCCGGTCGCAAGGCGGCAGACCGTTGCGGCCCGGAGCGAGGGCCGGAGCCGCCAGCGGAGCGGCCGCCGCGTCGACGCGTTCCTCCCAGTGGCGGATGTCCGCAGGGTCGAAGTTCACGTTCGTCACCGTGACGAAGAGGCCGTCGGCCACCAGGCGGGCCACGGCGGGGTCGACGGCGCCGGCGGTCGCGGCCGCGCGGGCCAGGCGCACCAGCCTGGCGATGAGCCCGTCGAGCTCGGCGGCCGTCTCCGGCGACTTGCCGCACACGCCCATCCGATCACAGCCGAGGCCACGGCTGGCCTCCTGGCACTGGTTGCAGAACATCGCGAGGTCGGTCATCGTGATTCTCCCTGGTGAGATGAGCTGTCGTTCTGGTCGGCGTTCCGCCGTGCCGCCGGATCATCGTCAACGGGAATCCCGGGCGCCTTGACGGGGGTCAAGTCCTCGGCGATCGGTGGCCGTCGCCGCGCCCGGAATTAAAGAATCCCGTAGAATAAATTTCAGCACATTCCGACAACCCTTGTGGTATACTGCCGACGTGAGTTGCAGTCCTGTTTCAGGACGTCTCGCCGGTGCAGCACGCCGGCATGCGGGCCATGTCCGCACCCGCATCAGTCCGAAGAAGGATGCTGAACTGATATCCGTCACCCTGATCTAGCGGGTGGATCCTGCGGGATCCGCCAAAGGGGGAACAGACATGCGCAAGGTGAACGTCCTCGCTCTCGTCCTGAGCGTCGCCCTGGCCGCGTCGGCTTTCGCGGCGTGCCCTGACCTCGTCGGCATCTGGAGCAGCGTGCCCGACGGAAACCCTGACTACAATCCCCTCCTCAACGGCCGCGTCAGCGAGGCCTGGTGCAACGGCACCGCGGGCGATCCCGGCAACCTCCAGAACGCCATGTCGTGGAACGGCGCGTCCAACGAGCTCGGCCTCGAGTGGAAGATCTGGAACATGGCCATCAACGCCGCCGGCCCCTTCGTGGTGTTCGACGGCGTCAACGGCGGCAACGGCATCCGGATCTACCAGACGGCGTATGACGGCGGCCAGTTCTGGCTCGCGGGCAGCGGCATCTGGACCGACGGCAACGTCGACCTCTACGGCGACATCTACGACTACCTCGTGGTGACCACCGTCACCTACTCGGGTGGCCAGATCGTGGCGGCCGTGAGCAACATCACCTTCAACGGTGTGTTCAGCGACTGCCCCGAGGACAACGGCTGCGTCATCGAGTTCGCCATCGCCAACGCCGCGCTGGTGTGGCGCACCGGGTACACCTGGCCGATGCCGGCCAACTTCCCGCCGTTCCTGTGCGGGGATTCGGGTGAGCTGTTCTCGACCAGCGACATCACCCTCGGCATCGACTGCGCGGTGGCCACCCAGGCCGCCACGTGGAGCGACATCAAGGCGCTGTACGAATAGGCTCAACGGAGCCTTCTTGCAGGAAGGGCCGGAGCGTTCGCGCTCCGGCCCTTCTGCGTCTCATCGTCGCAAGCAAGGTCAGCGCGCCAGCACGCCCCGCACCGCGTCCAGGCGACGGCCGCCCGCGTCCAGCAGCTGGAAGACATACACGCCGGACGGCGCCTCCGCGCCGCGCGCGTCGCGACCATCCCAGCCGACGGTCAGGCGCCCCGCCTGCCAGGCGCCCTGCCAGGCCGTGTCCACGAGGCGACCGCGCAGGTCCACCACCACGAGGCGGCCGGCGCCGTCCGCGGCGGCGGCCAGCTCCACGCGGGCCCGCGGGTTGAACGGGTTGGGGTACAGGCTCAGCACCGCGGGAACGCCCGGCGTCGCCGACGCCGCCGTGAGGTCGCCGATGTCGACGTAGGCGCCGGGCAGCTCGGCGTCGGGATAGTCGCCGCCGCCGGGAGGCCGCAGCCCCAGGTCCACGGTCACCACCGGCGCGGTTCCCTCCGCGAGCGCGCGGACGGTCCAGCGGAAGAGCTCGCCCGGCCCCTCGGCCCAGTCGTCGGCGCCCAGCACCACGCAGTAGCCGTACCAGGCGCCGTCGCCGGTGAGGCTGAAGCCGGGGTAGACATCGAGGCCGTCGAACAGGGCGCCCGGCTCGCCAGCCACCGAGAGGATCAGGTCGGCATGGAAGGTGACGCGCAGCTCGAACGTGCGCACGCGGAGGGTGTCGTCGAGCATCACGCGCAGCGTGGTCTCCTCGCCCACGAGCAGCTTCTGCGGCGCCTGGTCCCAGCGCAGCACCGGTGCGGCCTGGGCCGCTGGCGCGGCCGCGCCAAAGACCGCGACGAGCAGCAGGGTGCGCAGTTGTCGTCGGATGCCGGTCATTTCACGAGCCCCAGCTTGCCGGTGGCCGACCACGGGCCGGCGTCCAGACGGTAGAGGTAGGTGCCGGCCGGGAGCGCGCGGCCGCCGTCGTCGCGGCCCTCCCAGCGCACCTGGTGGCGGCCGGCCGGCAGGTCGGCGGCGAGCAGGCGGCGGACGCGGCGCCCGGCGAGGCTGTAGATATCCAGCCGGACCGCTTGCCGGGCGGGCAGAGCGAAGGCGATGGTGGTGCTGGGGTTGAACGGGTTGGGGTAAGGCGGGTTGGCCCGGAAGGCGGCGGGCGCCTCGGGATCGTCGGCCACGCCGGTGGCCACGACCGCGAGCGGCTGGTTGTGGACGTCGCGCAGCTCGACGATCTCGGCCGTGGGCGACGCGGGCTGGTCGGCCACCAGCCGCAGCAGCTCGCCGGTGCCCACGATGGCGACCTCGGGTCCGAGGACGGCGAGGTAGGCGCGGCAGCCGCCGGGGCCCTGGCTGAGGAACCAGGGGCCGGGCTGGTCGGCGAGCAGGGCGCCGGGCAGGAGGGTCCACTGGGCGGCGCCGCCGTCGGCGGCCAGGCGGAGGCCCTTGAGGTTCGCGCAGGTGTCGGTGAGCACGAGGGCGAAGGTGTCGGGCGCGACGGTGGTCCACTGCACCGGGCAGGTGCCGTCGCCCGCGGGGGCGGCGGCGCCCGTGGTCGTGGCGCATGGCGATCAGCATGAGGTCGTCGAGGTCCACCGCGGTGTCGGGCACGGGGATCACCACGCCCGCGCTGTCGGCCGGGGCCAGGTCGCACTCCGGGTCGAAGGCCGCGTCGCCGGTCGCGCGGCCGAGCGTGAGGTCGAGCCGCGCGAGGTCGGCGGCGTCGATGAGGCCGTCGCCGGGGGATCCGGGGCCGGCGCCCACCACGTCGCCGACCCGGTAGCTGGGCGACCGGGCGCGCGAGCCGGCCTCCACCGGACTCACGTTGCCGGCCTGGTCCTCCACCAGCACCGAGTAGTACAGGATGTCGCGGCCGGAGCCGTCGGCGGCGAAGGTCTGCACGACGGAGGTGTCCAGACCGGTATAGACCGAGTCGCCGGCCGCCACGCCGGCGGGGTAGGCGGGCGCGGCGGTGGCGTACGCGGGGTAGTCGCCCCACGCGTTGGCGCGGACCACGGTGCGCCGGTAGTTGAGGTCGTGGTCGGCCGCGGGGTCCCAGGCCAGGGCCACCAGGTTGTGGCCGGGCGTGGCGGTCACGCCGGTGGCGGCGGTGGGGCGGATGTTGTCGATCGTGATGCTGTCCTCGGCCAGGGCGGACGGGTTGCCGACCGGGTCGATGGCGCTCACCTGGAAGCTGCGCACCCCGTTGCCGACGGGTTCGGTGAGCACCGTGCGCGCATGCCAGACGGCGAGCGTGCCGTCGTACGTATCGGGCGGGCCGAACACCCAGGGGGCGCCGAAGATGGGCGCCCCGACGCCGCGGATGTCGCCGCGGCCGAACTCCGGATTGCCGTCGGTGATCACCGCCTGCACGGAGACCTGGTCCCCGTCCTTGGCGTACTCGTCGGTGTGGTCCAGCGTCTCGTTGACGAGCTGCACCGAGGTGATCACCGGCGGGTGCAGGTCCACGATCATCACGCCGGGGTCGGCGGCCAGGCCGCCGATCGGCTGGTTGAACTTGTCGCGGGCCTGCAGCAGTTCGAGGCCGAGTTGCCCGCTCTGCCCGTCGGGGCTGCCGACGGCCTGGAAGGTGACGGTGAAGAGGGGCCCGGACACGATGCCGTCCTGGAAGCCGCCGAGGGCGGCGTCGACCTGGATCGAGCCGGGGCCGGGGTCGCTGAAGAACCAGCTCGCGCCGGCGAACGCGCCGCGGCTCGGCGGCTGCACGTCGATGCTCGTGATCAGGGCGGGATCCCAGCCGAGGCGGGCCGAGAAGCCGTAGAGGGGCTCGTCGCCGCCGCCCAGGTACTCGACCGAGATCGTATCGCGGTAGGCGAGGCCGTCGAAGTCGGCGAGCGAGATCTTCTGCGGCAGCGGCAGCGGCGCCAGGTTGCCCGTCAGCCAGGGGTCGAAGAGGACGTGGTCGCTGACCGGGTTGCCCAGGCCGTCGGGATTCGACGTGGGATGATAGGGGCCGCTCGGGTCGCCCCACAGGCAGCCGCGGGCATCGAGCGGCGTGATGGTGTCCGAGCTGATGCCGGCGGTGAGGTTGTCGGCGATGCGGCAGCCGCTGAAGCGGCCGAACACGGCGCCGAAGAGGGTGGGGTCCTCGCCGGCGCGCAGGCCGCTGTCCCAGCCGGTGACGCGGCAGCGCTCGAGGATCAGCTTCTGGGCGCGCGCGGAGAAGGTGTTCAGGGCCAGGCCCTGGCTGCCGGCGAGCTGGCTGCCCAGGAACTCGCTGTCGCGCACGGTGACCTCGTACACCTCGAGGCCGCTGCGCGCGAGCGTCACGGGCCCGGCGAGCGTGGGCCTGGGGGCCGGCAGGCCGCTGGCCGCGGTCTCGATGGGGCCGGTGACGCTCACCAGGCCGTGAGCGTCCGTCAGGCTCGCCGCGGGCTGGTCGACCGTGAGGTCGTACAGGCTGCCGGCGGTGCCCTCGAGGTAGACGCCGGCCAGGCAGCCGCTGACCGTCGCTCCGTCGACCATGAGCCCGGTGCAGTTGACGGCCAGCAGGCCCGAGGCCGTGTAGCTGCTGTTCGGCAGGCCGTTGTGGGAGACGCCCGTGATGGTGCAATCGGTGAGCACGGCGTTGTTGACGGCCACCAGCTCGATGCCGTTCGGCACCGCCTGGGTGACGACGCCCTGGGCGTCGACGCTCACCCGGGTCATCACCACCGCCTGCCCACGCGAGGCCACCACCACGCCGGCCTTCTGGAACGCGGTGACGGTGACGTCCTCGAGGCGCAGGGCGGGGTTGGTCGCCGGCGCGTCGAGCGACGCGAGCACGCCGATACCCGACGCCATGGCGTCGGCCGGGGTGTGGTGGAGGTCGTGGACGGTCACGTTGCGGACGACGCCGCCCCGCTTGTAGAACATCAGGCCCACGAACCGTCCGCTGGCCGGCTGGCGCGCCAGCCCGTCGATCGTCAGGTCGCTGACGGTGACGGGGCCGCCGGCGTTGTCGACGCAGACGATCGCCCGGTAGACCGCCGCGCCCACGGCATGCGGCATCGCCGGCGGCGCCTCGATGGTGGTCAGGTCCGCGCCCGCGCCGCGCAGCACGAGCGCGACCGTGATCACCACCTGCTCCTGGTACACGCCGGCCGCCACCTGCACGGTGTCGCCGGCCGCCGCCGCGCTCACGCCCGCCTGCACCGTGGCATACTGCGCCGGCACGTGGAGCGTCGCCGCTGTGGCCAGCCCCACGAGGACCCCGAGCATGACGGTGGAGAGCACGATACGCATGGCGCGGGACGCCTTCATTGGCGGGGCCCGTCCCCCTGACTGGGCCCCGCGCGAGGTCATGGTTCGATCACTTCAACAATGTCATTTTCCGTACCTGGCGGAAATTACCGGCCTGGACCGCATAGAAATAGGCTCCCGCGGCCACCGCCCGTCCGGCGTCGTCACGGCCGTCCCAGGAGACGGCGTGCCGACCGGCCGGTCGGACCTCGTCGACGAGGATCTTCACCAGGCGGCCATCCACTGAATATACGGCAAGTCGCACCGCTTCGGCGGTCGGCAGGGCGAATTCGATCGTCGTGCGCGGATTGAACGGGTTGGGGGCGTTCTGCGCCAGGCCATGGGCCGACGGCAGCTCGGCGCCGGTGGTGTCGGTGAGCAGCTCGTGGTTGGCGCCGTCCCGGGCCTGCAGCTCGGCGGGCAGGGCGGCCAGCGGTCGGCTGGTGACCACGCGCAGCAGCTCGCCGGCGCCCTCGATCCGGGCCCCGGGGCCCATGGCGGCCACGCCGGCGTCGAGGCCACGGCTGGCGATGTTGCGCACGAACACCGGCGCGGATTGCTGGCCGAGCAGCGCGCCCGCCGTCACCTGGCAGGTCACGCCGGCGGGCAGGGCGCCACGCAGGTTCAGGCCTCGGAGGTCCGGGCAGGGTTCGTCGAGGGTGAGCACCCAGGTGCGCGGCTCGGTCTGCTGCCACCGGAGCCGGGGCGCCTCGCCGGGCAGGCGCTTCTGGTCCGGCCCCACCTCGTCGTGGTTCAGGGCGGTGACCATGAGGTCCTCGAACTGCACCTGGTAGCCGTCGGCCTCGGGGTTGGGGATGCCGCGCGGCGACCAGTCGAGGGTCGGGCCCACATCGCAGACGGGGTCGTAGCCGGGCTCGCCGGTGGCCTTGCCGTAGCTGTCGCCGAGGGCGGTGAGGTCGTCGAACACGTCGACCACGCCGTCGCCGTTGTGGTCGCCGAGCCAGTAGTTGGTGGCCGCGCCGGAGTCGCCCAGCGGGCTCACGTTGCCCACGTAGTCGCGGACGAAGCCGGCGAGCACGTACACGTCGCGCGGGGCGACGAGCCAGTCGACGGCGGTGTCGGCGATCACGCCGAGCGCGGGGTCGCTGCCCGAGGCGAGGTCGGCCGGCGCGTCCGGCAGCGGGCCGGCGTAGGCGGGGTAGCCGCCCCAGGCGGCATAGCGGAACTCGACGCCTACGAGGGGCGAGCCGGAGTCGGCCTCGGGCGCCGACCACCCCAGATGGATCTTCTGGTGGCCGGGGGCGACGGTGAGGCCGGTCAGCGCGGCCGGCGGCGTGTTGTCGGCGGTGATGAGGTCGGCGAGGCCGGCGGCGGCCGCCTGGGTGTCCTGCGCCGTGACCAGCGCCGACACGTCCCCGTCGCCGGTGCCGCTGGTGCCGCTGAAGGTCCAGGTGTAGGTGTCGCCGTCCACCGTCGCGTCGGCCAGCTCCAGGACCGGGCCGCCGAAGGCCGCGAGGTCGCAGCGCAGGCTGTCGAGGCTGCTCTCGACGACGGTGGCCGTGACCGTCAGATCGTGGCCGTCGCCGGTCCAGTCGCTGCTGCCGAGGGTGGTGTCGGTGACGAGCACGTCCGCGATCACCGGCGTGCTGTCGACCGTCAGTCCGCCCGGGTCGGGCACCAGGCCGGCCAGCGGCTGATTCAGGTTGTCGCGGATGTTGAGCACGGCCGGGGTGATGGCGGTGGTCGCCTCATCGAGGGCCGTGGGCTCCAGCGCGAAGGCCGCCTGGAAGAGGTCGCCGGTGTAGGCGCCGGCCGTGACGCTGCCGAGCGCGAGGTCGACGCGCACGTGGCCGGCGGCGATGTCCTGGGTGATGAAGTAGTCGGCGGCGGCGAAGGGCCCGCTGGCCGGCCGGGCAAAGTCGGCCGACGTGGCCGAGGCCACGGCAGGATCCCAGGTCACGTCGATGCTGAAGCCGTAGATGCGGCCCGACGCGCCGCCTGTGTAGCTGAAGACCACGCTGCCCGCGGGCATGGCCTCGGACAGGTCGAGAGCGGCCGGGCTGCACACGAGGTTCAGCACGTCGGTCCGCCAGGGGTCGACGTCCGCGCTGCCGAGCAGGGCCACGCCGGAGCCCGGGCCGTCGCCGCCGGGGCCGTCGAGGGCTCCCCACCAGCAATCCTCGGCCAGGGTCTGCAGCGCGAGGTCGCTGTCGAGGCCCGCACCGCAGGTGTTGAAGGTGTTGCCGGTGCAGGTGGCGCCGAGCCAGGCGCCCACCACCGCGCCGGTGTCGCGCAGCACGATGGCGGCCTCCAGGCCGGTGAACGTGTTGCCGGTGGCGGAGAGGTCGAGGTCCGCATGGCCCTCGAGGTTGGCGACCACGAGGCCCGCGCTGCCGGTGACGTCGTCGAGGGCGAGGTCGCCGGTGACGGTGCAGCCGGTGACCGCGACCGGGGAGCCGAGCAGATCGAGGCCGGTCTGGCAGTCCGTGACCACCAGGCCGTCGACGGCGCCGCCGCAGCCCTCCAGATGCACGCCGATCGCGTCCGCATCGGCGCCGGTGATCAGCCCGCCGGTGAGCGCGACCGTCAGCGGAGTGTCGGCGGCGGTGCGCAGGTCGATCGCGGCGAGCTGGCAGTCGTCGATCACGGCGCCGGTCACGTCGAGGCTGCGGGAGACGGTGTCGTCGTTGCGACCGGCCAGACCCACGCCGTGGGCCACGCCGTCGAGCGGCTCGTTGCGCACGCCGGTGATGGCGACCCGGTCGAGGCTGCCGCCGGCGTTGCGCAGGAGCACGCCGAAGAAGGGCTCGTGGAGGTTGCCGGCGCCCTGGCCGTCGACGGTGAGGTCCGCCAGATGCACGGTAGCGTCCTGCAGGCCGACGACGGCGAAGTGGTCGCCGCCGTCGTTGTAGAGGCTGACCAGGCTGATGGGGGCCGCGATGACCGTGCTGCCCGCCCCGGCGCCGCGCAGCGTGAGGTCCTTGGCGACGACGGTGACCTGCTCGGTGTAGGTGCCGGGGTCGACGGTGATCGTGTCGCCGGCCGCGGCGGCGGCGTCGACGGCCGCCTGGATGGTGGTGTAGGTCTGTCCGGGGCCAACCGGCAGATCGGCGGCGAGCAGGGGCGTGGCGGCCAGCGACAGGGCGGCCAGGGCGAGGTGGAGTGACCGGCGGGTGATCATGCAGGGGCCCCCTTGACGACGGATGCTCCAGTGGCATGACGACCGCGACCGTCGCTGCCCTGGCCTCGATGGCGAGTCAGTGATGGCGGTTTTCAGATGCGTGCGCAGTTTTGACTTATGGGAGTGTACCGGCTCGGGGCCGCGAGTTCAACCGTCTTTTCGGCTGCAACTCGCCGCGCGAGGCCCAGGGGCGGCGCTGCGAACGCGTTCACCGGGTTGATGGCGACCTGCAGGCCGCTGACCTGGATGTCGAAGACGTGCCACCAGCCGGTGCTGTCGGCCACGGTGGTGTCGGTGCCCACGACCTGGTAGGGGAACGGCGCGTCGGCCACCGCGAAGGTCCAGGTCGAGTCGCCGATCCCGAGCTCCACCAGCGCGCCGGTTGCGAGCATGGCCTCGCTCCGGCCGAGGTCGTAGGCGTGCACCCAGTACGCGGTGGTGCCCTGGTGCCAGCGGCGGCCGACGACATGCTCGCCCTGGGCGCCGGTGCGGTCGTCGCCGTCGAGTTCGGTGTAGGGGTCGCGCACGAGGTCGCCGGTGAAGAGGTAGTTCAGGACCCACCGGCCGGCGATGTCGAGGTGGGTGTCGAGGTCGGTCGTCAGGCTCCAGTGCAGGTCCATGCGGACATCCGGCAGGGAGACCGAGAGGGTCCGGGCCAGGTCTACCGGGCAGGGCGTGCCGGCGGCCACGGTGTCGGGAGCGCCGGCGATGTTGCCCGACAGCGGCAGCACCTCGGTGTCCATCTCGCCGAGTGCGGCCAGGGTGAAGCGTCCTTCGGCGTCGGTGATGGCGTCGGTGAAGAGGCCCCCGCCGAGGCCGAGGCCGCGGCCGACGACCCGGGCGCCGCCGAGCGCGATGCCCTGCTGGTCGGCGACCGCGCCGGAGATCCAGCAGATGTCGGCGCGTGGGCTGGCCCAGCACACCGGCCGCAGGACGTCGATGGTGGCGGTGTAGGCTTGGTCCTCGAGCTGGGAGACGCCGAGGTGCCGCCACAGGGCGGTGGCCGGATCGATCTGCCAGACGTCGATCGTGCCCGGTGCCGTCGCCGCCTGCTCGTCCGGCAGCGGGAAGGTGACCTCGACCGTCGCGCCCGCGGCGAGCGCCAGGCTGCTGCCGGCGCCGATCACGCTGAACCACGCCACGCCCGCGACCTGCAGGTAGACCTCGTTGCCGTCGGCGTCGACGCCGCGCGAGGCCCCGGGAGTCGCCTCGAGGAAGGTCGGGTCGGCCGGCCGGGCGGCGGCCATGAACACGCCGGCGTTGCCGCTGAACGGCTGCCCGTCGCGGACGAACGCGGCGGCCGGAATCGTGAGGCCGGTGCCGTCCGCGAGGGCGACGTGGCCGCCGCTGGCCGCCGGCACGGCGCCCGCCAGGACGAGCGGCCGCAGCACGATCCCCGGATAGTGGACCGAGCCGCCCGCGAGCACCTGCGCCGGCCGATAGTTGACCGACGTGCGGTCGTCCTTGCGGATGGCGATGGCGGCGGCGCCGGGAGCGAGGTCGCCGACGTTGAACTGCCCGGTCTGGTCGGCGAAGCCGCGGATCTCGCCGATCACGACCTCGGCGAACGGAACCGCGGCGCCCGTCGGACCGCTGACCTTGCCGGTGAGCGAGCCGGTGGTGGCCGGATCCACGACGCCGCCCTTGGGGTCGACGGGGAAGTCCGGGTGCAGCTGGCGGGTGGCGTCGCAGGCCGCCAGGGCGGCCAGCAGGAGCAGCAGCGCGAACGCGGGCCAGCAGCGGCGCAACGTCGTCATCGCGGATCACCTTCGGCTACGGGCACGGACACTCCGGCGCCCACCGCCGTGCGCGCCGCTCGATGCCGCCAGGATAGCGCGCGAGTGCGGCGTCCGCGTTCAGGTTCGGTCAGGATTCGGTGAGATCCGCCGCCGACCCCGGCGCCGGCAGCGGTTGCCGGCTCTGGCTGAAGGCGCGGGCCAGCCGCCAGCCCAGCCGCGTGCAGATCCAGTACAGCGACGGCACCGCCATGAGGATGAGCACGGTGCTGCTCCCGAGGCCCCCGATGCTCGCGAGCGCCAGGTTCTCCCAGATGTCCTTGCCGCCGGTGGCGCCGCCCGCCTTCTTGACCTCGAACAGCAGCGGCATCAGGCCGGCGATCGTCGTGCCGCTGGCCAGCAGGATCGACCGCATCTGGATGCGGGTGCCCTCGACGATGGCGCGCTTGAGGACGGCCAGGCGCTGCGGCGCCTCGAGCCGCCAGAGGTCGAATCCGCCCAGGCGCCGCTTGGCCGGCACGCCGTGGCCGACGAGGCCGAGGTCGGCGACCTGCTCGCGCACCATGAGCCGGAACCGGTTCACGAGCAGGATCGCGTTGTTCACCACGATGCCGAACATCAGCACCAGGCCGATCTGGGCCGAGCTGTCGAAGGCGCTGCCGTCGGCCCAGAACACTCCGACCACGCCGACGAGGGCCATGGGAACCGCCAGCATCAGCAGCACCGGCAGCACGAAGCTCTCGGTGAGCGCGGCCAGGGTCATGAAGATGAACAGCACGGTGAGCAGGAGCGTGCGGCCGATCTCCTCCTGCTCGTCCTCGGCGATCTGCTCGCCCGACACGTCCTCGGCCGTGAAGCCGTAGGGCAGCTCCAGACCGTCGATCAGATCCTTGATGAAGGCCTGCTTCATGCGGTCGGTGCCGATGAACTCCCAGTTGATGCGCTGGGCGTAACGCTGGTCCTTGCGGGTGATGGCCGACAGCTCGGGCCGCGTCTGCAGCGAGATGAGCTCGCTGAGCCGCAGCCGCTCGCCGCCGCTGGTGACCAGCGTCCTGGCCAGCACCGCGTCGTACTGGATGGAGTTCGCCTCGGCGAAGCCGAGCTGGATCTGCTTGGCCTCGCCCTCGATGATCATGTGCCAGGGCGTGTCCACGCCCAGCAGGCGGCGCAGGTGCCCGAGCACCTCGGTCATGGACAGCCGATGGCGGGCGAGGGCGTCGCGGTCGATCAGGATGATGGTCTCGTCGACGCCCGGCCGCTCGAAGCTGAGGCCGCTGGTCAGGCGCACGTTGCGCGCGCGTCGGTTGCGCTCCAGGCGCGCCACGATGCCGTCCGAGAGCGACTTCAGCTCCTTGCTGTTGTAGCCCGTGAGCAGGATCGTGCTGTTGCTCATCACGCCGCCGCGGCCGCCCTTGAAGTAGGGATCGCCGAAGCCGCCGATGTAGACGAACATGCCGCCCATCTCCTCGGCGAGCAGGATGAGCCGGTTGCGGAAGGTCTCGGGGTAGGCCGAGTAGAGCACCTCGTCGGTCTCGAACTCCACGCGCATGAAGGCGTTGTTCTCCCACGACTGCACCGCCATCTTGACGCCGTCGGGCAGGGGCAGCAGCTCGGCCTCGAACAGCTTCATGGTCTCCGAGGCGAGCTTGACGTCGGTGCCCACGGGCCGCGAGAGGTAGACGATCAGCTCCTCCTGGCTGCTCGGACGCCACCAGCCGCCCTTGACCACCTTGGTGTCGTAGGCCCACCAGGTGCCGTAGAAGAGCAGCCCGAGCAGGATGAGCGGGTACCACCAGAAGCGGGTATGCAGCCAGGTGATCCGGTCGACGAAGGCCACGAACACGCCGACGGCCACCAGCAGGCCGCCCCAGCCGGCGACCCACGGCAGCAGGTCGAGGGCCGCCCGCTGGTCGCGCACCAGCCACAGGCCGCCGGTGATCACCGCGGCCAGGATCACCGTGATCAGGGTCCACAGGCCCAGCAGGCGCCAGCCGCCGGGCTCCTCGGACGCCGCCGCGGGCCGGGCCGCCTCGCGCCGGGCGGTGCCGCGCAGGGCGACCGGCATCCAGCAGAACGCCACGAAGATCGACGCCAGCATGGCGAACGCCACGCTCATGGCCAGCGGCACGTAGGTGAGCGCCAGGCGGCCGGTCATGTACACGAAACTCAGGAACGCGACGACCGTGGTCAGCGTGGTGGACATGATCGGGAAGCTCACCTCGCGGGCGCCGCGCACCAGGCTCGCCAGCGGATCGCCGTCGCGGCGCGTCGTGAGGTGTCGGTGCACCGAATCGAGCACCAGGATGCTGTTGTCCAGCAGCATGCCGAAGCAGATCGTCAGGCCGCTGATGGTGATGAAGTTCACCGTGATGCCGAAGAAGTAGAACAGGCTGAGGCAGATCACCAGGGCGAACACGATGCTGCTGATGACGATGGCCACCAGGCGGACCCGTCGGAGCGCGAACACCAGCAGCACGAACAGCAGCGCCAGGATGGCCACCGACCGCCACACCAGCTCGGTGAGCTTCTCGCGCAGCTCCTCGCCTTCGTCCTGATCGACCTCCATCTTCACCGGGAACGGCATGGCCGCCTGGATCTCGGGGATGGCCCGCCGTAACCGCTGGCTGACGGCCACCGAGTTCTCGCCGCTGCGCTTGGTGACGCGCAGGGAGATGACGTTCTCGCCGTTGGTGCGGCGGTAGTAGTTGACGTCCTCGTAGCCGCGCTCCACCGCGGCGACGTGGCCGAGCGTGACCGACTGGCCGCCCACGTTGGCGAGCACCGTCTCCTCGAGCATCGGCACGGTCACCGAGTCGTGCACGGTGACGGTGATGGCCTGGCCCCGCCGATGCACCGCGCCGGCCGGCACGATGTCGTCGCGGGCGTCGATGCGGGCGAAGATGGCGTCGGCCGTCAGGCCGTAGCGCTCCATGCGCTCGAGGTCGAGGTTGACCTTCAGGAGGGGCAGGGCGCCGCCTTGCAGCTCGGCGTCGGCCACGCCCGCGATGGCCATGAAGCGGGGCTTGAGCCAGTCCTCGGCCTGCTCCCGCAGCTCGTTGGTCTCCAGGGGAGAGATCAGGTTGACCGAGAAGAACTCGTCGCGCTGCATCTCCTCGGGCACCTCGGGCACCACCACGGGCTGGCTGGCCTGGGGCGGCAGGTTGCGCCGCACGTTGCCCAGCTGCTCGCTCAGCTCGAGGCGGGCGAACTCGATGTCGACGTCGCGCTGGTAGCTGATCTCCACGGTGCTCTGGCCGTGGCGGCTCGCCGACTCCATCTCCTCGACGCCGCGGCACTGCGCCGCCGCCTCCTCCACCGGCAAGGTGATCGACCGCTGGATGGCCGACGGGCTGGCGCCGTTCCAGCGGGTGTAGACCGTGAGCTTGGGCAGGTCGGTCTCGGGCATGGCCTCGATGTCCAGGCGCATGCCGGCGTAGAGGCCGCAGACGACCAGCCCGGCGAACAGCATCCAGGTGGCGACGGGGTGGTCGACGAAGAAGCGGATCATGCCCGGCCCCCGGCGCGCCGCTTCTCCAGGCGGCCGTGCACCAGCTCGTAGATGCAGGGCGTCAGGTACAGGGTCAGCCACGTGGCCAGGCTCAGGCCGCCGATGATCGTGATCGCGAGCGGCCGCTGGATCTGCTCGCCGGTGCCCAGGCCGATGCCCATGGGCACCATCGCCAGCACGGTGGTCAGCGTGGTCATGAGGATGGGGCGGAAGCGCAGCTGGCCGGCCTCGAGGATGGCCGCGCGCACGGACAGGCCCTCGTCCTGCCGCAGGCGGCGGATGGTGGCCACCTTGACGATGGCGTCGTTGACCGCGATGCCGAGCAAGGCGATCAGGCCGATCAGCGAGATGATGTTGAGCGTCTGGCCGGTGGCCATCAGGGTGATCACGGCGCCCATGACGCCGATCGGCAGCACGGCCGCGATGATCAAAGGATCGATGAAGCTCTCGAACTGGGCGGCCAGGATCATGTACACGAGCAGGGCCGACAGGGCCAGCGCCCAGGCCAGATCGCGGAAGCTGTTCTCGATCTCCTCCTGCTCGCCGCCGGTGACGAACGCCAGGCCGCCGGGGCGGTCGATGGCGTCGAGGATGGGCAGCACATCGGCCCACACCTCGTCCACGCCGCGGCCCTGGACGTCGCCCGAGATGGTGATCTGGCGGCGCTGGTCGCGGCGCACGATCTCCCGCACCGGCCGCTCGAGGCGCTCGGTGACGAAGGTGCCGAGGGTGACGGTCTTGCCGCCGGGCAGGTTCACCGGCGAGGCGAGCACCTCGTCGAGGTTCTGGCGCTCGTCGCGCGGCAGACGCACGGCGATGTCGATGCGGCGGTCGATCTCGTTGAACTGCGTGGCGACCACGCCCTGGATGCGTCCGCGGAGTTCCTGGGCCACGAACTCCGGCTCGATGCCGAAGCGCAGGGCCGTCTCGCGGTCGAGGCTCAGGCGCAGGGTCGGATTGCCGAGGACGCGGTCCATCTCCAGGTCCACCAGGCCGGGCACCGACGCCAGGCGAGGCAACAGCTCCTCGGCCAGCCGGCGGGCGTCGTCGGGATCGTCGCTGACCACGCCCAGGGTGAAGGGCGCCTCGCCGCTGGCGAGGATCTCGCCGAGGCCGATGCCCTCGTCGCTGAAGGTCCAGACCGCGCCGTCGAGGCGCGCGAGCCGGGTCTGCAGGGCAGCCTTGACCGCCTCCATGTCGCGCTGGCCGTGGCGCGAGGGCGCCAGGACGACCCGGATGCGCGCCACGTTGGGCGCCGTGTACTCCTTGAGGCTGGCCAGGGTCTTCTCGGTCTGGCCGACCTGGGTGTAGACGGTGGCCACGTGGGGTCGGCTGGTGAGGAAGGCGGCCAGCTCGGCGGCCAGCGTGCCCGCGTCCTCGACCGGCGTGCCGGCCGGCAGCTCGAGGTGCACGGAGAAATCGCCCTGGTTGCGGTCGGGCAGGAAGGTCTTGCGCATGCCCGAGCCGAGCCAAACCGTCGCGGCCAGGCTCACCACCACGGCCAGCAGGAAGATGGCCTTGTGGTCGAGCACCCAGGGCAGGCGGCGGTGGTAGG
This sequence comes from Candidatus Krumholzibacteriia bacterium, assembly GCA_041390065.1. Taxonomy (GTDB): domain Bacteria; phylum Krumholzibacteriota; class Krumholzibacteriia; order LZORAL124-64-63; family LZORAL124-64-63; genus Glo-17. The sequence goes on along the minus strand of JAWKQQ010000005.1, from coordinate 233,277 downwards.
CCTCGCGCACGGCGTCGAGCAGGGCCAGGCCGGGGCGGAACAGCCAGCCGGGTTCGCGGTTGGGCCGTAGCAGGTGGGCCGAGAGCATCGGCTGCAGGAGCAGGGCCGCGAGGATCGACACGAGCAGCGAGAAGGTGACCGTGAGGGCCTGGTCGCGGAAGAACTCGCCCGCGATGCCGGGCACGTAGATGACCGGGAAGAAGACCGCCACCGTGGTCAGCGTGGCGGCGATCACCGGCGAGGCCACCTCCTGGGCCGCGCCGGCGCAGACCGCGGCCACCTCGTCGCTGCCGGGCTTGCCGCGCAGCTTGCGCAGATGACGGTTGATGTTCTCGAGCACCACGATGGAGTTGTCGACGAGCATGCCGGCCGCCAGCGACAGGCCGCCCAGCGACATCAGGTTCAGGTTGACGTGGCCGAAATCGAGGAGCGCGAACGTGGTCATGATCGACACGGGTATGGCGAGGCCGACGACCAGCGGGCTGCGCCAGTCGGCCAGGAAGAAGAAGAGGATGACGAAGGCCAGGATGGCGCCGTAGAGCAGCGACTGCTGCAGGCCCTGCACCGAATGCTCGACGTAATCGGCGTCGCGGTACACGAACTCGGCGGCGAAGGCGGGGTACTGGTCGCGCAGCATCGCGAGCACGCCGTCCACCTCGTCCGTGGTCTCGATGGTGTTCTTGCCGACCTCCTTGTAGAGGTGCAGCGCGACGACCTCGCGGTCGCCGAGGTAGGTCAGGCCCTCGGGCTCCTTCACCGTGTCGACCACGTCGGCGACGTCGTCGATGGTGATGCCGGGGCCGGCCGCGGGGATCTCGGTGGCGCGGATCTCCTGGAGGTCCTCGAACTCGCCCAGGATGCGCAGGGGCAGGTACAGCGGCCCCTTGCGGATCCGCCCGCCGGGGAAGTTGACGTTGCTCACGCGCAGGGCCTGCGAGAGGTCGTCGATGGTCAGGCCGTAGAGGCGCAGCATCTCGAAGTCGGGCCGCACGAGGATCTCGCGCTCCGCGCCCCCGATCACCTCGGCCTGGCTGATGCCGTCGATCTGCTCCATGGCGGGCTTGACCACCTCGCGGGCGAAGTCCGTCATCTCGCGCAGCGGGTCGTCGCCCTCGAGCACCAGGACGGCGATCGGCCGGGCCGACGGATCCCAGCGCAGGATCAGCGGGCGGTCGGCGGCCGCGGGGAAGTCGTCGCGGTAGGCGGCCTGGTCCACGGCCTCGCGCAGGTGCAGGTTGGCGAAGTCCATGTCGGTGCCCCACTCGTACTGCACCGTCACCGTGGAGACGCCCTCGCGCGTCTGCGACACCACGCGCCGCACGCCTTCCTGGCCGGCGATCACCTCCTCGAGGGGCTCGGTCACGAGGCGCACGAGGTCGTCGGCGGGGGTGTCGGCGTAGTTGGTGATCACCGTCAGGTTGGGGTAGTTGATCGTGGGAAGGAGGTCGAGCGACAGGCGGTTCTTGCCCTGCCAGCCCAGGATCACCAGCCCCGCGAACAGCATCAGGATCGCGACCGGCCTGCGGACCGCCAGGCCGATCATCGTCCGTTCCCCGCCGCGTCCAGGATGAAGGCCCAGCGGTCCTGGGCGGGCACGGTCTTGCGCACGGAGATGAGGGCCTCGTGGCTGAGGGTGAGGTGGTCGCTGACGACGACCTCCTCGCCGGGGCTGAGGCTGCCGCCCGAGTGCACCTCGAGGATCTCCACCCACTGGTCGTTCTCCAGGCCCGTGGTGACGTAGAGCCACTGGGCGCGGTCGCCGTTGCGCTTGAAGACCAGGGGGCGGTCGTCGCGGATGAGGACGGCCGCCTTGGGCACCATCAGCTTGTCGTGGTGGATGAAGCCGGCGATCTCCGCCCGGCAGAACATGCCCGGACGGAAACGGTCGCCCTCGTTGGTGAAGCGGATGATGACCTCGCAGGTGCGGCTGGCCGCGTCGAGCGTCGGCGAGATGACGTCGATCTCGGCCAGCAGCGTGTCGCGCAGCGCGGGCACCGCGACGCGCGCCGCCCGCCCCACCACGAGGTTGGCGAGGTCGGCCTCGAGCACGTTCACCACGGCTTCGAGGTTCCGGTTGTCGTACAGGGTGCAGACGGTCTGGTTGGGGCTGATGATCTCGCCCTCGACCACCTGGCGGCCCTGGATCACGCCCGCGAAGGGGGCGCGGATCTCCGTGAACTCCAGGTTCAGGGCCGCACGCTCCTCGGCGATGCGCGCATCCGCCAGGCCGGTGCGCTGCTGGAACACCTCCTGCCGGAAGGCGCCCTCCTGCAGGGCCCGCATCTCCATCTCCAGCAACCGGGCCTGGTACTCCGACTCGCTGATGCGGCCGCGGGTCAACTCGCGTTCCAGCGCGTCCTTGGCGTCGTCGAAGGCGCGCAGGGCCGAGAGGTCGACCTCGAAGGTGTCCTGCTCCGCGGCCACCTGGCTGAGGGCCTGCAGGTGCTCGAAGCGGCTCTTCTCCATCTCCAGGCGGTACTCGCGGGGATCCAGCCGCGCGAGCAGCTGGCCCCTGGCGACGCGGTCGCCGTCGCGCACGAGCATCTCGGTGACCTGGCCGCCGATCTTGGCCTTCACCTCGAGGCTGCGCGGGGTACGGATCTCGCCGTCGGCGTAGACGCTCTCGACCAGGTCGCCTCGGACCACGGCCCCCACGTTGACCTTGATGGCCTTCTCCTTCTGCTCCGGCTCCTCGGCCGCAGCGGTGGAATCGGTGGCGGCGGTCGCGGTGGAATCGCCGGCGGCCGGATCGCCGGAGCCGAGGCAACCGCCGAGCAGGACGAGCAGACTCCAGAGGCAGACGCAGAGCAGGCCGGCGCGCAGCCGGCGGTGAGAGAAACGCGGGCGGTCACAGGACATCGGGGCACCTCGGTCGGGGACAAGGCCTGGGGACTGGGGACAATCTAGCATGACGGGACGATCGGGTCGCCCCGTCAAAACGCAACGGATCAGATGGCATCGTACACCACGACCTCGAGCACCGGCGCGTCGTCGCTGGATCCGGCCACGCCCTGCTGGCTGAGGAACGCGTCGAGGCCGCCGATGGCCACGGCCACGCGGCCGTCGTCGAGCAGGTAGAGGCCGTCGCGCTTCGGGTCGCCCGGCATGACGAGCGCCACCTGGCGCACGAAGCGGCCTGCGGGGTCGAACACGTCGAGCAGGGCGAAGGCGCCGGCCGGCGGCTGGTTGGCCGGGGTCTGCACCCAGACCTCGCCGTCGGGCCGGACCCAGAGGCCGCCGATCGCCGCGTCGCGGGCCGCGACGGTGACTCCCTGCAGAGGCACGCCGTAGTGGGCGCCGATGGCCTCGTGGATCTTGACGGCGATGGCATGCTCCTCGGCGGTGCGGGCGGGCACGGTGACCGGGCGGGTGAACTGGCGCACGAGCGTGCCGTCGGGCTCCAGGACCTGGATCAGATACCGGTCGCGCTCGGGACCGACGTAGATCCGGCCGGCGCGGTCGACGTCCATGCGTCCCATCCACACGAAGTCCATCGAGTCCTCGTCGAGGCGGAAGTCGGCGTAGTTGACCCCGTAGACCTTCTCCAGGTACACGACCTGCTCGACGCCCTCGACGTCGCACCGCGAGAGGAAGAACGTCTGCTGCGCCTGCGGGCCCTGCTGCTTGAAGCGGATGCCGGCGAGCACGAAGCCGCCGGGCGCCGGGCGGCCCGCCACGCAGACCGAGAACGTGGCGGGCTCGCCCCGGGGCTGGTACTGCGCGCCGCCGCCAGGGGTCCCGTCCTGGTTGAGGTACACGAAGCGGCCCGGGGAGCTCTGCGCGATGCAGAGCCGGCCGTCGGGCAGCGCGAACGCGTCCGCGGGACCGCGCACCTCGCCCGGGCCGTCACCCTCGCGGCCGAGGGTGCGCAGCCAGGTGCCGTCGCGCCCGTAGACCTGGACCTGGGACTGCTGGGTGTCGAGGACGAGGACCGTCTGGTCCGGACCGGCGAGCACGCGGCCCACGCTGCCGAAGAAGACGTCGTCGGACTCGCCGCCCGCGCGCCAGACCTCGTGCAGGGTGATGGTCCGGGTGCCGCCGGACGGCGTGGCGGGGTTCTCCACCAGGGGGGCGGCGTCGACGCCTGCGGCCATGAGGACGACCAGGCAGAGCGTGAGGGTCAGGATGGATCTGGACACGACGGGCTCCTGATCGTTGCGAGGGGCGGAGCGGAGATCCGCCCCCACGGGGCGAGAGGCTCGGCGAGCGCGTCGTCGGCCTCGGCGCCGGACGCGCTCGCTTGCTACGCAACCTGGCGGGCGAGGTTGCCTCGGAGGGCCCGCCACGCCCGGCACCGGCGTCCGCGGCCCTAGTCGGCCAGCACCTTGTAGCAGATGATCTCCATCGCCTCGGCGTCCTCGTTCTGGGCGGTGGCGCCCATGGAGCTGAGCACGGCGTCCCAGAAGCCCGTGATCTCGAGCGCGTAGCCGTGGTCGGTCAGGAGCAGCATGTCGACCCCGGGCTTGCCGGGAACCCGCGCCTCCACCTGCCGCAGGAACTCCCCGTCGGCGCCGAACACGTCCCAGGACGTGAGCACCCCCTGGGGCGGCGTGTACATGCCGCGCGCCGTGGTGACCCAGTAGGTTCCGTCGGGGTGGCAGTAGATGCCCCAGATGGTCTGGGTCATGTCCGCGACCTCGGTCTGCGTGCCTGGGGGCATCTGGCGCAGCTGGGCGTCCATGATCGCCTGGAAGCGGGCCTTGATGGCCTTGTCGCGGCGCAGGGGTTCATAGGCCCGTCCGAACACGCGCTCGAGGGTCCCGTCGGCCGCATAGACGCTCACGGCATAGTCCTCGCGAGGCTCGCCGACGACCAGCCGTCCCTGGTGGTCGACGGCCATGCGGAACCAGACGAAGTCCGCGTCCAGCTCGCTGAGCGTGAACGGCGTGCTGAAGTCCCAGACCTGATCCTTGGCGAAGTACTCGTGGAGGATCGTGCTCGCGAGGTCGTAGCTGCGGACGAACAGGTGGCGGTCGAAGTGGGCGGTGGCCTGGTCGAACTTGGCCTCCATGCCGGCGATCACCAGGTTGCCGCCGCCGCTGCGCACGTTGGTGATCACGGCGAAGCCGCCGTCGCTGCTGTCGATGGTCACGTTGTCGCGCGGGGTGCCGTCCAGGCTCAGCCGCACGAGCTTGCCCGGAAAGAGCTGGGACACGCCGAGCGTGCCGTCCGGCAGCATCACCACCTGGTTGGGATTCTCGTACTCGCCGGGGCCGCTGCCCTGGCGCCCGACGTCGCGCAGGTGCTCGCCGTCCGGGCTGAAGACCATGACCTGGGCGAGCTGGGAGTCGAGGACGTAGAGGTTGCCGTCCGGGTCGGTGGCCACGCTGGAGACGAGCCCGAAGAAGATGTCGTCGTCCTCGCCGCCGTGACGCCAGACTTCCTCGAGCTTCAGCTCGTGCACGCCGTCGCGCGGCTCCGGGCCGTTCATCACGTGGGGCGGCTCGGCCAGGGTCGGCAGGGTCAGGGCCGTGAGCATCACGAGCAGCAGGCCGGCTCGCGCGGGCCCGGTGGGCTGGAATCTGAAACGTGGCATGAGCGAACTCCTGGTTGGTTGTCGGGGGCGCCGCGGTTACCCGGCGGACGGGCGGCCTATTCGGCCCGCGGCTGTCGGCGGAGGTACGGTGCGGCGCGGCGGGCGGTTGCAGGCAGCAAGAACGAAGCCCCCGGCCGAGCGGGGCCGGGGGCTCGCGAAGAGGACGGGCGGATCGGCTACTCGTCGAACGACGCCAGCGCCTCGTCGAGGCTCTCGAAGGTGGGGAACACGGTGGTCAGGCTGGTCACCGAGAACAGGCGGTCGATGCGCGTGCTCAGGTTGCAGATCTTCATCTGGCCCATGTTCTTCTTCAGGGTGGTCAGGCCGCTGACCAGGATGCCCAGGCCCGTGGAGTTGATGTAGCGGACCTTGCCGAGGTCGAGCACGAGATCCACGTGGCCCTTGTCCACCAGATCCTTGATCTCGTTGGTGAAGGTCTCGTAGTCCTTGCCGCCCATGATGTCGCCGGACAGCTGCAGGACCATCGCCCGTTCCTTCGGTTGACGGTTGATCTTCACGGTTTCCCCTTCCTGGTCGCGGGAGCCGCCCGCGGGTCGATGCGCCGGTTTCGTTCGGTACAATGTCGGCGGCGACGTCGCCGTCCGCAAGGCGGTGTTCAGTCGATCCGGTAGAAGTGGGCGGCGCCCTCGTCGCCGCGGGCGATGGTGGTGAACAGCTTCTCGAACATGGTCTCCTCGTAGGTGACCGGGTCGAGGTAGCGGGCGCTGATCACGACCTTGCCGTCCTCGTAGACCTTGAACTTGACGTGGTTGGTGGCCATGCCGCGGCGGGGGTGCTCGATGAGGCTGCCGTGGGAGAAGACCACGAAGGCCTGGTCGTTGAACACGGACCCTTTGGCGAACCACTCCCAGGCGTCGATGGTCATGCCGCCGGTGGCGTCGGGCGCCTCGTCGGGCTCGTTGTCGCTGATCAGTTCGCAGCGGCCGTACTCGGCGACCACGCGAACGGTGTGGCCGCCGCGCAGGGCGTCCATGAGGGCGTCGAAGCTCTCCAGGGGCTGGGGGCCGGCCTGGGCGGCGGAGGCGACGAGCAGCAGGACGGACAGCAGGGGCAGACCACGGCGCATGGCGACAACTCCCGGAGACGATCGAGGACCGATGAGTCGTCGCCAATGTACGGGCCGCCGGGGCGGCTGTAAACAGCCAACCCGGCCGGGAGGGACCGGTTCGTCCACTGGACGGTCGGCCAGGCTCGGATCGTGATCACGGACCGCCGCTGGACGCGGGGCCGGGCCGCCACCCGGCCCCGGCCAAGACGGCAGGGCCCATTCGAGTCAGCAGACGCGCCGCGCGGAGGGGGTCGCATGGGCGGCGTCGTACCGGCCGAGCAGGCCCTGCAGGGATTGGTCCGCGGTGCCGATTCCAGAGCATGGAGGCCACCTGGGGTCCGGCGCCCCCCGGGATCTGGGGAGGGGGCGAGGAGCGGACGAACCGGTTTCCGGGTCTACGCAGAGAGAGGTGGGTGGGTTTCGTGAAAACGCGAGATCGACCTGCGCATATCGGCAGCGAAGGCGGAGCGATGGACCGCCATGGCCGTGGCGCCGCCGGTCGTCGCCGGGGCCGGGTCCGCCGGTCGCCTACGCCGGCACCAACCTCACCGGCACCTCGACCTCCATCTCCAGCAAGGCCTGCGACAGCGTCTTGCCCTGGGGGTCGAGCATCAGCGACACCGTGCCGCCGCCGCCCAGCGACTGCTCCATGAGGAAGTTCAGGGCGTGCAGGTTGTGCAGCTCGTGCCGCGTGACCTTGCCCTTGACGATGCCCTTGAAGAAGCGCTTGACCACCGCGGGCGTCATCTCCTCGCGGAGCCAGTCGTAGATCTCCGGCGAGCGGGCCACGAGGCCGATGTTGCAGGTGTCGCCCTTGTCGCCGGAGCGGGCGTGGGCCAGGCGATGGAGCTTCACCCGGCGGTTGCGGCGCGGCCACTCCTTGACGCGGGGACGGCTGGCGACCGGCGCGGAGACGTGGCCGGGCGACGCGGGCGCCGGGTCGGTGAACGTGACCGTCCGCGCCGTCTCCTGCCCGCGCTCGTCGATCACCACGACGCGGGCCTTGACGCTGCTGCGCCGGATCAGGGCCGGCCAGTAGGCCACCACGGGCGACGGCTTGGGGCGGCCGCCGGTGACGGCCATGCCGCTGGGGCCCGACAGGATGAGCGTGGGCAGCAGGACGCCGAAGGCCTCGAGCTTGCTGCGGTCGCGGTCGCGGGCGCCCAGGCGCAGGAGCACCTCGTGGGGGTCGTGGCGGCCGAGGTGCTCGGGCCAGATGGAACCGCTGCCGACGACGGACGTGTGCGTGGCCTCGAACTTCCGCCCCAGGCGCTTCCAGAAGATGTGGGCCGCGGCCTCGGCCTTGTCGGTGGCGTGGGGGCCGCAGATGAGGATCGTGCCGCTGGCCTTCCAGCCGTCGTCGTAGGCCATGGAGACCTTGAACATGGGGGGACGGGGCTCGCCGCGCACGCCGGAGACGCGCACCCGGTTGGGGCCGGCCTGCTTGAGCGCGATGGTGTCGAAGCGGGCGATGCCGTCGGGCGAGATGTAGGCGGTGGGGTCGCCCATCTCGTAGACGAGCTGCTCCTTGACCGTCTCGACCGACACCAGGCCGCCGGTGCCGCGGTGCTTGGTCACCTCGAAGACGCCGTCCTCGCCCATCTCGATGATGGGGTAGCCGATGCGGTGCAGGCCGGGGACGGTGCGCCAGTCGGTGAAGTTGCCGCCGGTGGCCTGGGTGCCGCATTCGATGATGTGGCCGGCCACCACGCCGGCCGCCAGGCGGTCCCAGTCGTACTCCTGCCAGCCGAACTCGTGGATCATCGGCGCCAGCGTGATGCCGGTGTCGGTGACCCGACCGGTGACGATGACGCGGCAGCCGGCCTCCAGCGCGCGTACGACCGGCTCGGCGCCGAGGTACACGTTGGCGGCGTTGACGCGGTCCTTCACCGGGGCCAGCGGCTCGCCGGTCTCCATGTTGGCCAGGGGCTCGCCGGCCGCGGCGAGACGGTCGAGGTCGGCGAGGATGTCGTCGCCGTCGACCACGCCCACCTTCACGTTCAGGCCCAGCTCGCGGGCCAGCGCGTGCAGGGCGCGGCCGAGGCCCAGCGGGTTGATGCCGCCGGCGTTGGTGATGACCGTCACGTCCTTCTGGACCATCAGGGGCAGGCACTGGCGCATCTGGCCCAGGAAATCCGTCGCGTAGCCGAGTTCCGGGTTCTTCCGCCGCTGCCCCTGCAGGATGGACATGGTGACCTCGGCCAGGTAGTCGAGGGTCACGTAATCGAGGGGACCGCCCTCGATCTGTCGGCGGAGCGCGTCGGGGTCGTCGCCCCAGTAGCCGCCTGCGTTGCCGATCCGGATGGTGCGTCGCATGCCGTCACCTAGCCCTTTCCGTCCATGACGAGCAGGGGCCGGCCCTCCTGGACCTGGTCCCCCACCTGATAGAGCAGTTCCTTGACCTCGCCGTCGTGCGGCGCGCAGATGCTGTACTGCATCTTCATGGCCTCGATGACCATGAGCGTGGCGCCGCGCACGACCGTCTGGCCCGGCTCGCATTGCACGGCCACGACGGTGCCGTTGATCGGGGCGTCGAGCCGGCCGCCGGCCGCCTCGCCCTCGGCCTCGGGCGTGAGCACCGGCAGGCCGAACGTGTGCGCGTGCTGGCGGAAGTGGACGGTGACCGCGCTGTGGGTCATCGTCACCGTCGCCCGCAGGGAGTGGCCGTCGAGTTCGGCGAACAGCAGGTGCCCGTCGAGGCGGGCGGTGGCGCGGACGTCCTGCCCGTCCAGACGCAGGTGATACGTGCCGTCCGGCGCCTGCTCCACGCCGATGAGGATCTCCCCGCCCTCGTGATCGAGCAGGCGTACCGTGCCCCGGGCCGGGCCGTTCAGCCTCCAGCCGGGGTGGGCCGACCACGGCGACCACGGATCGCTGGTGCGGGCGTCGAGCGCGCGTTGGCGCTGGTGCTGGTTCTCGGCCAGATAGAGGGCGGCGAGGGCCTGGAACCGCCGGGGCGACAGGCCCTCGGCGCCCACCAGCAGCCGCGCGTGCTCGACGAGGAATCGGGTCGACAGGTCGCCGGCGACGAAGGGCCGCGAGTCGAGCACGTTGGCCAGGAAGTTGAGGTTGTGGGTCACGCCTACGATCCGGTATTCCTCCAGCGCGCGGTTGATGCGCCGGATCGCCAGGGGCCGCTGCTCGTCCCAGCAGATCAGCTTGGCGATCATGGGGTCGTAGTGGCTGGTGATCTCGTCGCCCTCGCGCACGCCGCTGTCGACGCGCACGTGGCGGGACGCCTGCGGCTCGGCCATGAAGGTGATGCGGCCGGGCGCGGGCTTGAAATCGTGGTCGGGATCCTCGGCATAGATGCGGGCCTCGATGGCGTGGCCGCGGATCTCCACCTGGTCCTGCGTCAGGGGCAGGTCCTCGCCGGCGGCCACCAGGAGCTGCCACTTCACGAGGTCCTGGCCGGTGACGAGCTCGGTGACGGGGTGCTCCACCTGCAGGCGGGTGTTCATCTCCATGAAGGAGAAGGCGCCGTCCTCGCCGAGCAGGAACTCCATGGTGCCGGCGCCGTGGTAGCCGATCGCGAGCGCGGCGCGCACCGAGGCCTCGCCCATGGCGCGGCGCGTCTCGGCCGCCACGCCGGGGGCGGGCGCCTCCTCGATGATCTTCTGGTGGCGGCGCTGGATCGAGCAGTCGCGGTCGCCGAGGTAGATGGCGTGGCCGTTCCGGTCGGCGAAGACCTGCACCTCGACGTGGCGCGGCCGCTCCAGATAGCGCTCGAGCAGCACCGCGTCGTCGCCGAACGAGGCGCGGGCCTCGCCCCTGGCCAGGGCGAGCGCCTCGTCGAACCCGGCCAGGTCCTCGACGATCCGCATGCCCTTGCCGCCGCCGCCCATGGCGGCCTTGATCAAGAGCGGCGCGCCGATGCGCTCGGCCTCGGCCCGCAGGGAGGCCGGGTCCTGTCGGTCGCCGTGGTAGCCGGGCAGCAGCGGGACGCCGGCGGCCGCCATCAGCGTCTTGGCGTGGCTCTTGTTGCCCATGGCCTCGATGGCCGCGGCGGGCGGGCCCACGAAGGCGATGCCGGCCTCGGCGCAGCGCCGCGCGAACGAGGCGTTCTCCGACAGGAAGCCGTAGCCGGGATGGATGGCGTCGACGCCGGTCTGCCGGGCCGCGTCGAGCACCCGGTCGACGGCGAGGTAGCTCTCGGTGCTGGGCGCCGGGCCGAGCCGCACGGCCTCGTCGGCCAGGGCGACGTGCAGGGCGTGCTGGTCGGCGTCGCTGTACACGGCGACCGTGCGGATGCCCAGCTGGCGGGCGGTGCGGATGATGCGGCAGGCGATTTCCCCGCGGTTGGCGATCAGCAGCTTGCGCAGCACGGTCTACTCCTCGGGGGCCGCCCAGCGGGGCGGCCGCTTGGCGAAGAAGGCGGCCAGGCCCTCGCGGCCTTCGGGGCGGCCGCGGAGGTCGGCGATCAGCTCGGCGGTCTCCTGCACGAGGTCGTCGGTGACGGGATGGCCGTAGACCCGCTGCACCAGGCGCTTGATCTCCTCCTGGGCGCCGGGAGCGCCGGCGAGCACGGCGGCGCTCCAGCGCCGGGCGGCGCCGTCGAGGTCGTCGGCGACCTCGTGGGCGAGGCCGTAGAGGCGGGCGGCCTCGGCGTCGATCATCTCGGTGGTGAGCACGGCGTGGCGGGCCCGCCGGGGGCCGATCGCGCGCACGACGTAGGGCGAGATCACCGAGGCCGCGAGCCCGAGGCGGGCCTCGCTCAGGCAGAAGCGGGCCGCGGGCGCGGCGATCACCGTGTCGCAGCAGCAGCAGAGACCCACGGCGCCGCCCATGGCCGCACCCTGGACCAGGGCCAGCACCGGGCGCGGGAACGTGTCCAGTCGCCGCAGCAGCTGGGCCAGGCGCACGGCGTCGGCCAGGTTCTCGTGGTGGTCGGCCTCGGCCATGGCCTGCATGTCGCCGAGGTCGGCGCCGGCGCAGAAGTGCTTGCCCTCGCCCCGCAGGATCAGGCCGCGCACCGGCGCGAGCGCCGCCGCCCAGGTGAGCAGCTCGGTGAGCTCGCGGACCATGAGGCTCGACAGCGCGTTGCGCTTGTCGGGGCGGGCCAGGGTCAGGGTGACCACGCCCTGACGGTCGACGGCCGCGTGGCAGGTGGTGCGGATCTCGGCCATCGCGTCTCCTACATCCGGAACACGCCGAAGACGGTCTCGGCGATGGGGGCGTTGAGGGCGGCGGAGATGCCGAGGCCCAGCACCTCGCGGGTCTGGGCGGGATCGATGACGCCGTCGTCCCAGAGACGGGCGCTGGCGTAGTAGGGATGGCCCTGCTGTTCGTAGCGGTCGCGGATCGGCGCCTTGAACGCCTCGGCCTCGGCGTCCGTCCAGGCCGTGCCCTCGCGGGCGAGGCCGTCGGCCTTGACGGTCGCGAGCACGTTGGCGGCCTGGTCGCCCCCCATCACGGAGATGCGGGCGTTCGGCCACATGAACAGCATGGTGGGGTCGTAGGCGCGGCCGCACATGCCGTAGTTGCCGGCGCCGTAGCTGCCGCCGATGATCACGGTGAACTTGGGCACCTGGGCGCAGGAGACGGCCGTCACCAGCTTGGCGCCGTGCTTGGCGATGCCCTCGTGCTCGGCGTTCTTGCCCACCATGAAGCCCGTGATGTTCTGCAGGAAGACGAGCGGGATCCGGCGCTTGCAGCAGAGCTCGATGAAGTGGGCGCCCTTCATGGCCGAATCGCTGTGCAGGATGCCGTTGTTGCCCAGGATGCCGACGGGGTAGCCGTGCAGATGGGCGAAGCCGCAGACCAGGGTGCTGCCGTAGCGGCTCTTGAACTCGTCGAACTCCGAGCCGTCGACCAGGCGGGCGATGACCTCGCGCACCTCGAAGGGGCGCTTGAGGTCGGTGCCCGCGATGCCGTAGAGCTCGTGGGCCGGGTACAGCGGCGGCCGCGGCTCGCGGAGATCGAGCTGGGCGGGTTTGCGGCCGTTGAGGTGGCGGACCACGCGGCGGGCGATGGCCAGGGCGTGGCGGTCGTCGGTGGCGAAGTGATCGGCCACGCCGGAGATGCGCGTGTGGACGTCGGCGCCGCCCAGCTCCTCGGCCGAGACGACCTCGCCGGTGGCGGCCTTCACCAGCGGCGGGCCGCCCAGGTAGATGGTGGCCTGCTCCTTGACCATGATGGCCTCGTCGGCCATGGCGGGCACGTAGGCGCCGCCGGCGGTGCACATGCCCATCACGACGGCGATCTGCGGGATGCCGCGGGCCGACATGGTGGCCTGGTTGAAGAAGATGCGGCCGAAGTGGTCGCGGTCGGGGAAGACCTCGTCCTGGTAGGGGAGGTTGGCGCCGCCCGAGTCGACGAGGTAGAGGCACGGCAGCCCGCAGCGCGCGGCGACCTCCTGGGCGCGCAGGTGCTTCTTCACGGTCAGGGGGTAGTAGGTGCCGCCCTTCACGGTGGCGTCGTTGACCACCAGCATGCACTCGCGGCCCACGATGCGGCCGATGCCGGTGATGAGGCCGGCGGCGGGCACGTCCTCGCCATAGACGTCGTGGGCGGCCAGCTGGCTCAGCTCCAGGAACGGCGAGCCGGGGTCGAGCAGGGCGAGCACGCGGTCGCGCGGCAGCAGCTTGCCCCGGGCGAGGTGCCGGGCCTGGGCCTTCTCGCCGCCGCCCTCGCGGATCGTCGCCAGCGTCCGGCGCAGGTCGTCCACGACCGCGGACATGGCGTCGTGGTTGTGTCGGAACTGGTCGGACCGGGTGAGGACGGAGCTGCGCAGGACGGTCACGCGGAACCTCCGGACACGCGCTGGGTCTTGGCCGACTGGGGCCCCTCGGGATGGGTCTCCTCGAAGATCTCGCGGCCGATCAGAAGGCGGCGGATCTCGCTGGTGCCGGCGCCGATCTCGTAGAGCTTGGCGTCGCGGAGCAGGCGGCCGGCGGGGAACTCGTTGATGTAGCCGTTGCCGCCCAGGATCTGGATCGCGTCCAGCGCCATCCGCGTGGCCGTCTCGGCGGCCAGCAGGATGGCGCCGGCCGCGTCCTTGCGGGTGGTCTCGCCGCGGTCGCAGGCGCGGGCCACGGTGTAGACGTAGGCGCGGCAGGCGTTGGTCTGCGTGTACATGTCGGCGATCTTGGCGCGGATCATCTGGAACTGGCCGATGGCGCGGCCGAACTGGTGCCGGTCGTGCGAGTAGGGGATGACGAGGTCGAGGCAGGCGCGCAGGATGCCCAGCGGGCCGGCCGCGAGCACCACGCGTTCGTAGTCGAGGCCCGACATGAGCACGCGGATGCCCTGGTTCTCCTCGCCCAGGATCGCCGTGGCGGGAATCTCGCAGTCCTCGAATACGAGCTCGCAGGTCTGCGAGCCGCGCATGCCCAGCTTGTCGAGCTTCTGGGCCGTGCTGAAACCGGGCGTGCCGGCCTCCACGATGAAGGCGGTGACGCCACGGGCGCCCGCCTCGGGGTCGGTCTTGCCGTAGATGATGAAGGTCGCAGCCTCGGGGCCGTTGGTGATCCACATCTTGTTGCCGTTGAGGACGTAGACGTCGCCCCGCCTGTCGGCCCGCAGCTGCATGCCGACGACGTCGCTGCCGGCGCCGGGCTCGCTCATGGCCAGGGCGCCCACGTGCTCGCCGGTGACGAGCTTCGGCAGGTAGGTGCGGCGCTGCTCCTGGTTGCCGTTGCGGAAGATCTGGTTGACGCAGAGGTTGGAGTGGGCGCCGTAGCTGAGGCCCACCGAGGCCGAGGCGCGGCTGATCTCCTCCATGGCCACGACGTGGGCCAGGTAGCCGAGGCCGGCGCCGCCGTACTCGTCGCTCACCGTGATGCCGAGCAGGCCCGCGTCGCCGAGCTTGCGCCACAGGTCCTGCGGGAAGGCGTTCTCGTGGTCGATGCGCTCGGCCAGCGGCGCGATCTCCTTGCGGGCGAACTCACGGACGTGGGCCCGCAACAGGTCGATGTCCTCGCCGAGGGCGAAGTCGAGCTCGTGGAATCGGGTGGACATGGGAACCCCCGGGTTGCAGGCCGCGGACGCGGGTTTCGCTGATCGGACATGTTCGGCAGGAACGGCCGTTTTCGCCACCGTCGTGGGGGCGGCCGGTCACGCGGACGGGCCGGTCTCGGGTGACCGGCCCGTCCGCGTCCGGAACCACGCGCGCGGCCTACCGCGGCACCGGCTCGAGGACCGCGTCCGTGGCGGCCAGCTGCCGGGTGAGGGCCCACTCGGAGCGGAGCTGGTTGAAGAGGCGCCAGCGCACCGCCAGGGCCACCGGGTCGGCCGGCCCGCTCTCGTGGCCCAGCAGTTGGTCGAGCGTGCTCTGCCGCTCGGGCAGGTGGACCACGGTGAGCGGCGTCTCGGGCGCGATCTCCGCCAGCTCGGCCGCGAGCCGCACGGCCTGGTCGAGGTTGCCGATCCCGTCGATCAGGCCCAGCCGCACCGCTTCTTCGCCGTGGAAGATCCGGCCGTAGGCCCGCTCCTCCATCTCGGCGAACGTGAGGCCGCGCTTGTCGGCCACCTGCTGCAGCCAGTCGTTGAACCCCGCGTAGTGCGAGGCCGTGAACGCGGCCCATTCCTGGGCGGTGGGGGCGCGGTCGTCGCGGCCGAGGCCGGCCATGGGCCCGGCCTCGACGCCGTCCTTGCTGAGGCCGATCTTCCGGTACCAGCCGCTCAGGTCGAAGAACGCGCTGATGGAGCCGATGCTGCCGACCACGCTGAGGGGGTCGGCGAGCAGACGGGTGGCGCGGAAGGAGATCTGATAGCCGCCCGACGCCGCGACGTCCACCATGCTCACGACGGTGGGCTTGGCGTCGGCGCAGAGGGCGACCTCGTGGCCGATGAGGTCGCTGGTGAGGCCGTCGCCGCCGGGCGAGTCGACCCGGAAGACGATGGCGGCGACATCGGGATCGAGCCGGGCCCGCTGCAGCTCGCGCACCACCGACTCGTGGCCCATGGTGATGCCGAACACGGGGTTCGTGCCGTTCTCGCGGCCGCCGATCATGCCCTGGGCGTGCACGACCGCGACGGTGGCCTTGCCCTTGCGGCCGAGGTCCTTCCAGGCCACGTCGCGGTAGGTGGCCGGCGAGACGGTGGGGAGCAGCTTGGCCTTCGGGTCGTGGGCCTCGGCGAGCAGCCTGGCCTCGAGCCCTTGCCAGTAGAGGACGCGGTCGATGACCCCGGCGTCGGCGGCCTCGCTGGGCTCGAGGGCGCCGTGCTCGAGCAGGGCGAGCAGGTCGGCGTAGACGAGGCCGCGGTCGTCGGCGATGGTGCCGGACACCGTCGCCCAGAGCTCGTCGAGCATCCGCTGGTTCCGTTCCTTCACCAGCGGCGTCGTCTCGGTCTCCATGACCAGTTCGGCGGCGGCCTTGTACTCGCGGATCTTCGACACGTGGGGGACGATGCCCAGCTTGTCGAGGGTGCCCTTGACGTGCATCGATTCGCGACGCAGGCCCTGGAAGCTGAAGTAGCCGCCGCGGGGCATGTAGATCGAATCGCAGGCGGCGGCCAGGTACAGGGTGCGCAGGTCCAGGTTGTCGGCCCAGGCGTAGACGGGCTTGCCGGCCTGGCGAACGGCCGCGGTGGCCTGCCGCAGCTCCTGCAGCTTGGCCCAGCCCGCGCCGTTGCCGGCCGACAGCTTCCAGATGACGCCGCGGGTGCGTCGGTCGAGGCTGGCCTTGGCCAGGGCGTCGAGGGCGTCCTGGAGCGTGAGGGTGTCGCCGCCCATGAGGCCGCCGGGGAAGCTGCCGGGGGGGGCGTATTCGGGCAGGCTCTCGTGAAGGTCGATCACGAGCCAGCCGTCCTTGGGCACCTCGGGGCTCCTGTGCAGGGCCAGGAAGAGGACGCCGCCGACGATCGCGAGCACCACCACGAGACTGATCAGCGAGGCCAGGACCGCGTGGGTGATCTGGCGCCAGAAGGGAACGTTGCGCATGCCGTCCTCCCGGGGTCGAGGGTTGCGCGGAGCGTAAGTGGGTCTCGCTCAAGACGCAACGGTCGCCCCGGAGGTTGCGGGGCAGATTCGGGGCGGCACGGTCCTTGATTTCGGATATGATGGGTCCGGTCGAAACGGCGAGCGATCGTGCAGATCGCCCGCTCGCGCAACTTTCCGGAGGGGAACACCATGCATCCTGTGGCATCGACTCGCCCGCGCCGACTGCTGGTCGGCCTGTTCGTCCTGATCCTCGTACCGGCCGCGCTGGCCATGGAGACCTCCCTCGATGTCGGCTTCGGCGCGACGGCCGGCACCGGCGTGCAGGCCGGGCTGACGCTCGAGCACTTCACGCGCGACGTGCCCCTGTCGCTGCGCATGTCGCTGGCCTATTCGGGCCGCGACGCCGGACAGGCCCTCGACGCCCGCCACGTGTTCATCAACGACAACAGCAACGGCACCCCGGAGGAGCAGGCGCGGACCTGGCAGTTCCGGCTCGATCTGCTGCATCCGATCGGCTCGTTCGCGAGCGCGCCGCTGCACCTCGGGCTCGGGCTGCGCCGCTCGTCGTTCACCGGCACCTACGACTTCATAGGCGGCAACGAGAAGTTCGACGTCACGTCCTCGGCCTGGGGCGTGGGCGCGTTCCTGGAGACCGCCTTCGCGGTGAGCGACCGGGTCGACTTCACCCTCAAGGCCGGCCTCGACCACTTCTTCGATGCGCCCCTCAAGGGCCACGACACCACGTACTCTCCCGACGGCGACGACGCCAATCCGCGCGACGGCTACGACTTCGGCTCGGCCGACGACGCCGTCAACCAGCCGACCCTCGAGTTCTTCGGGCTCATGGGCCTGCAGCTGCACTTCGGGAGGTAGCCGGTGACGGGGATCCGGGTCGGGTGCGCGTTGCTAGCGGTGGCGCTGGCCGGCTGCACCGGCGAGAAGGCCGCGCCGTTGCCCGAGGGCATGGTGACCCTGGCGACCGCCGCCGCCGAGCTGAACGCGGCGAAGGGGCCCGATGCCGTGCGACTGATCGGCCGGGTCCCCGACGCCGCGAGCGCGTTCCGTGACGACCTCGGCCTGGCCGTGGGCGGCAGCCCGCGCCTGTGGCCGCTGCCCTCGGCGGCGAGCTCGGGCTACGAGCCGCAGCTCGTCCTGGCCGACGTCACCGGCGACGGCGTGCCCGAGGCCATCGTCACCGCGGCCTCGGGCGGCAGCGGCGGGCTGGTGAACGCCGCGGTGGTGATGATCGCCGCCCACGGCGAGCAGTGGCGCTTCCGCAACCTCTTCGACTCGGAGACCGGGCCGCTGCCGGACCTGGCCGGCGGCTTCGTGGCCGGCGCCAAGGCCGAGCTGCAGATCCGCGCGCCGGGCCACGCGCCGCGGCACGAGACCCTCGACCTCGCCGGCCGTTACGCCGAGCTGGGGGCCGAGGCGCCGTTCGCGGCCGACGGCACGCTGCGGCGGCCGGTGCAGCTCTGGGGCGGGGCGGTGATGGCGGTCGCGCCGGTGGTCCTCGCCGGGGGCCGGCCCGCCCTGCAGCTGGTGCAGCAGGTGCGAGGGGTGAGCAACGCCGACCGGCTCGCCACCGTCACCACCGACCTGGTCTGGGAGCACGGCGACTGGACGACGGCGACGGTCACGGTCGAGGCCCTCGAACCGGTGGCCGGCGGCAGTTAGGCCCGCGCGGGTCAGCCGGGCGTCGGGGCCGCCGACGCGGAGGCCGCCGAGCCCCGGGGGGATCGGCGGCCTCGCGTGCGTCGGAGCGGGGAGCCGGGGCGACGGCGCCCCGGCCCGCCTGCAGGTTACTTGACCAGGCTCAGCTTGCGGACCTGCATCACCTCGGCGCCGATGCGCAGACGGGCGAAGTACTGTCCGCTCGCGACCAGCTGGCCCTCGGCGTTGCGGCCGTCCCAGCTGAGGGTGTAGCCACCCATAGGCAGCCGCTCGTTCACCAGGCTCCGGATCAGCTCGCCGCGGATGTTGTAGATGTTGAGCTGCGTGAGCTCGTCGCGGTTGAGCACGAACTTGATCGTGGTGGCCGGGTTGAACGGGTTGGGGCCGATCGACTCGAAGCCGCCGGCGCCCCGGATGGTCGGCAGATCCTCGACGCCCACCCAGTCGGTCAGGGTGATGAACTGGTCGGCGACGGGCGTGATCTGGAAGTCGCCGAAGTCGTAGTCCATGTAGCCCTCGACGAAGATCACGTTGCCGAGGATCGGCTGGTAGGTCAGCTCGACGGCGGGGTCGACCTCGAGGCTGTCGGCCCGGGCGCCGGTGTCGCTGATGATGTACTCGCCGAAGCCCAGGGTGTCGAGCACCACGGACGCCCAGGTCTTCACCCAGACGCTCTCGTAGGCCTCGCCGAAGCGGCCGTCGCCGTCGGCGAGGGTGTCGTCACGCAGGACGCGGGTGCTCGCGCGCTCGGGTTCGGGCAGCGCGTTGCCGAAGCCGATGAGGTTGATGGCGTTGCCGTTGTGCGGCTCCATCTCCGTGAGGCCGAAGTACTCGTTGCCGCGGCCGCCGATCTCCACCTCGTCGCCCTGGAAGTACTCGCCCGCGGCGGTGCCCTCGTACACCAGCACGGCGCCGTAGCGGTAGCCGCCGTAGGGGCCGGTCTCGGCTTCCTGGACGATGAACTTGCTGGGGTTGATGACCTCGCCGGTGCCGGCGGTGACGATGCCGCGGATGTTCAGCACCTTGTCGAGGAAGGGGGTGTCGCCGTTGGCGCTGTCGGGGCTCACGTACTGCATCTCGTAGATGCTCGTGATGCCCACGGCCAGCGAGTAGAAGCCCGTGGGGGCGTCGCCCGGCAGGGTCGCGGTCTGGGCGCCGTCATCGGTGGCCTCGTAATAGTAGTCGAGCTGGCTGGTGTTCGGACCCATGACCGTGGCGGAGTAGAGGCCGCCGCCCATCGACGACATGGCCGTGCTCATCCAGGCGCCGGGGTTCTCGCCGTCGCTCGAGCGATAGTACAGGGTGGCCGAGGTGACCGCGCTGTTGTCGGTGATGTTGGCCGAGATGGTGACCGAGCTGCCGGGCATGACGACGTAGTTGTCGACGCTGGGCGAGGCGATCACGGGCAGGGTGTCGCCGGTGGGGTCCTCGACGAGGTCGCTCTGCATGCGGGGCTTCAGCTCGATCAGGCCGTTGAACACGACCACCGGGCTCTTGACCTGGTACTCGTCGCCCACCTGGACGGCGCCCAGGTTGATCCCGGTGTCGCTGTCGATGTAGACGATCATCGTGTCCTCGCCGACGGTGGCGAGCTCGAACTGGCTGGCGGACTTGCTGGTCACCTGGCCGATGACCGACACGAAGCTGCCCACGTACTCGTAGTCGTGGGCGATCTGGCCGGTGGTGACGGCCGTCGGGGTGGGCTCGCCGGGGCTGCCGAGGTAGGTGATGCTGGGGCTGGAGAGCTGGATCTCGCCGCTGAAGGTGCTCACGGTGCCGGTGATGCTGATCTCGTCGCCGATCTGCAGGCCGGTGCCGGACTGGAAGAAGCTGATGCCGCCGGTGGCGCCCTGGATGTAATGGGTGCCGCTGTTGTAGGTGCCGGCGATCACGTAGACGACGCCCTGCACCGTGACCGTCTGGCCCGCGTAGGGGCTCATCGGGGCGCCGGTGACGGGATCGTAGACCTGGATCTCGTCGATGGTCTGGGCCGAGACCAGACCCGCCATCATGACGACGGCGAGGAGGCTGAAGAGGATCTTGGTCATCCTGGTGACTCCTTATCAGGTTCAGGGGCAAGAACCCGGCGGGACCTCGCGGGCAACCCACCCTGGGGACTGCGGACGCTGCCGGCCGGGAATGGCCGGGGCGCCCGCGGAAACGACCGGAGCCGCGCGAGTCCGGACCGGTGCGACGAACGGGAGGATCGAAGCCCCTCCCGGATCAGGACCGTTCTGCGGCGATGTGTTGCGCATTATAGCACAATTAACCCCGGGGATCCAATCACCCGGGGTTAAAAATCCTTGAGAAATTTCAATCGAGGCCCGGACTAGATGATGGATTGTCCGGTCATTTCCTGGGGTTTCGGTAACCCCAGCAAGGACAACATGGTAGGGGCGATGTCGGCCAGGCCCCAGGCGCGCTGCTCGATCCGGTCGGTCTGGCCCTCGAGGTCCTTGCTGGCGATCACGAACGGCACGCGGCTGAGGCTGTGCTGGGTGAGGACCTTGCCGTGCTCGTCGAGCATCTCGTCGCAGTTGCCGTGGTCGGCGGTCACGAGCCAGGTGGCGCCGGCGGCCAGGCTGGGCGGCATGAGCTCGGAGAGCAGGCGGTCGAGGCCTGCACGGCCTTCACGGCGGCGGAGAAATCGCCGGTGTGGCCGACCATGTCGCCGTTGGCGAAGTTGACGATGATGACGTCGTACTGTCCCGACCGGCAGGCCTGGGCCACGACCTCGGCCACCTCCGGCGCGGCCATCTCGGGCTGCAGGTCGTAGGTCGCCACCTTGGGCGACGGCACGAGCTTGCGCACCTCGTACGGCCACGGTTCCTCGCGGCCGCCGTTGAGGAAGTAGGTGACGTGCGCGTACTTCTCGGTCTCAGCGGTGCGCAGGTTGCGGATGCCGTGGGCGGCGAAGACTCGGCCAGACCGTTGACGGGCTGCTCGGGGTGGAAGACCGCGGGCACGTTCTTGAGGCGCTCGTCGTACGGCGTCATGGTGAGGTAGTTGACCCGCGGCCGGCGCTCGGGGCCCCAGCCCTCGAACGTGGGGTCCATGAAGGCCCAGGTGAGCTGGCGGGCGCGGTCCGCGCGGAAGTTCCAGAAGAAGACGCTGTCGCCGTCCTGCACGGTGTCGTCGGTGATCACCACCGGCTTCATGAACTCGTCGGTCGTGCCCTCGTCGTAGGCGGCCTCGATGGCGGCCTCGGCGCGGTCGGCGCGGGGGGCCTTGCCGTCGACGATCGCATCCCAGGCCAGCTTGTTGCGCTCCCAGCGCTTGTCGCGGTCCATGCCGTAGTAGCGGCCCATCACCGTGGCGATGCGGCCGGCGCCCAGCTCGGCGAGCTTCGTCTGCAGGGTCCGCACGTAGCCGAGTCCGCTGTGGGGGTCGGTGTCGCGGCCGTCGAGCATGGCGTGGATGCAGATGTCGGTGAAACCGGCGTCGCGGGCGTGGGCGACGATGCCGTAGAGGTGATCGGTGTGGCTGTGCACGCCACCCGGCGAGACCAGGCCCAGCAGGTGCAGCTTGCGCGTGCCGGCGAGACCCGCCTCGGTGAACTGCCGCCAGGCGGGCAGCGTCTGGAACTCGCCCGACTCCAGGCTCTTGCCGATGCGCACCAGCTCCTGGTAGAGGACGCGGCCGGCGCCGATGGTCAGATGCCCCACCTCGCTGTTGCCCATCTGGCCCTCGGGCAGACCCACGGCCAGGCCCGACGCGTTGAGCGTGGTGTGGGGGTAGGTGGCGAGCAGGTGCTCGAGATACCGCGGGTGGGCGGCCGTGACGGCGTTGCCGCGCTCCGGGTCGGCGTCCTGGCGCTGGCCGACACCGTCGAGGATGCACAGGACGAGGCGCGGGCTGGGTTGCTGGGGCATGGGGGCGGACTCCCGATCGGGTTACGGTGGATCGTGGCCGGGTGGGTCAGCGCTGATCGTAGGCGCCGGCTGGCAGCTGCCAGATCTCGGTTTCGCCCAGGGCCGCGAGGGCCGTCGCTGCGAGGCTATATAGCGGCGAATCGCCACGCTCGCTACGCGCCGACGCCAGCGGCTCGCGCAGCCTGCAGACCATTCCGGTCTGCAGGACCGCGCGGGTGACCTCGCGTCCATCGGGCAGGAACTCGCTCACGCGCAGGTTGCCCTGGCGGACGACCAGGTCGCACGGCGGTCCGAGCTCGAGGCGCTGACCGGCGAGCAGGCGATGGACGGCGGCCACGCCGGCGAGTTCGCGGACCCGGTCCTGGCCGAGCGTGAACACGCGGGCGTCGCGCACCACCTCGAGGGTGCCGGCGATGGCGGGCGGCGGTGTGGTCGGATCCTGCGGCACGCTCACTTCCCGGTTCTGGGTTCGTCTAGAGGGTCGTCAACCTCCGGCCTCACCGCAACCCGATCCAGCGCCACCAGCCGGGATTGCGGGGCAGCGGCACGAGATGGTCGACGCAGGTGACCGCGCCGTCGGGCGCCACGAGCACGTAGCCTTCCCAGCTCTGCGGCAGGCCGATGTAGCGCGTGCCCGCCGCCTCGTGCCGGTGCCAGCGATGATGGTGGCCGAACACCCAGAGCCGTGGACGCAGGTGCGCCGCCAGATCGGCGAAGCCGGCGACCCCCGGCGGGCCGAGGTGCTCCCGCTCGCCCTCGCTGGGCACGCCGATGCCGGTGGGACAATCGTGGCTGATGACGATGTCGACGCTGCCGGGCGCATGGCTCATCGCGGCCCGGATGTCCTCGTCGCTCACCTCGCAGCCGGGCGGCGTGCTCCAGGAATCCATGTAGCGGGCGCCGCCGAGGCAGAGCCAGCGGCGCTCGCCGAAGGCCTGCACCGAACCGCGGGGCAGGTAGGTGACGACGTCGGCGTAGTCGTGGACCAGGCGGTCGAAGGCCCGGAAATCCTCGTGGTTGCCCTCGATGAAGGCCACCGGCCGACGGAAGCGGCGCCTGGCCTTGCGGAAGTGCCGGTGGAGGTTGTCGGCGAAGAGCCCGAAGTCGCCGAGGGCCAGGACCTGGCTCACCGGCGCACCGAGCCGGGCCTCGGCGTGGGCCACCTGCAGGTCCACCACGTGGTAGTGGGCGTGCACGTCGCTCAGCAGGAGAATGGTGCCTCCGGCGGCGGCGGTCACGGCCTCAACCTCCCCGGAACTCGAGGTCGAGGGCGGTCTGCAGGGTCTTGAGATGGCTGAAGGCGGCCTTGAGCTGGCGGCGGGTGGCGTCGTCGAGGGCGGCGGGCTCGAGGCGATTGTCGGGCCGGCGGTGCTCGAGCAGCTGGACCGCCTGGTGCCGCAGCCGCAGCTGCATGAGGAAGCGGAAGACCTGGGCGGTGGCGTCGGCGGTGTCGACGTGGAGGTGGCCGCGGTGCGCGAGCGATTCGAGACGGGTCAGGGTGCCGGTGCCCTCGACGCCGTGCTGCAGCGCGCGCAACCGCACGTAGTCCACCACCTGGGCGAGCACGCCCTTGACGTCGAAGGTGTCGCGGTCGGTGGCGCCCGCCTCGAGGGCGAAGCCGCCGAACAGGTTGAGCGGCGGCTCGTACTGCAGCACGCTGCGGGCGAGCAGGTGGACGAAGCGCGGCGCGCGGCCGAGCTCGTGGCCGAGGTGCGAGCGCAGCGCCTGCGTCAGGCCACCCTCGTCGAGCACGCCGCGGAAGTCGAAGAAGATCTTGGTCTGCAGCAGATCATCGGCCTCGAGGGTGTGGATCCAGCGGGAGAACGTCTGCTTCCAGCCCGAGAGCGGTTGGCAGCAGCGGGGGTCGCCCGACATGATGCCGCCGTCGCAGTACGGATAGCCGGCCGCGCTCAGGATGTCCGACACGCGCTTGCCCAGCACCAGGAAGTACTGCTGCACGGCCACGGCATCGGCGGCCACGTCGTGGTAGATGATGGCGTGGTCCTGGTCGGCGAGCAAGCTCACCTCGGCCCGGCCCAGGCTGCCCATGAGCATGAGGTCGAACGCCGCCGGCGCGGGGCCGAGCTCGGCGACGGCCAGCTCCACGGCCTTGCGTGCGGCCAGGTCGGCGTTGGACGAGAGCACGCGGATCACCTGCTGGATCTCGGCGCCGTGGCTCATCATCAGGGCCGCCATGGTCGCCATGCGGGTGTTCGCGGCGGCGAGGTCGTCGGCGCTCGTGACGGTGCGGAGGTCGAGTTCGCGGGGCTGGGCGAGGCGGGTGGCCACCGCCATGAAGCCCGTCTGCCCCTGCACCTGCACCCGCGAGAGGGTGAGCATGACGCGGACCGGGTGGCCGTCGTGGTGGACGAGCTCGGCCTCGTAGCGGGTGGGGGCCTGCACCCCGTCGGCGATGGCCTGCCAGTGCCGGCGGCCGCCCTCCTGCTCGGCCGTGGTGGGGCGCACGAGGTCGGCGGGATCGAGGCGGGCGAATTCGTGGCGATCGTAGCCCACGAGGTGCAGCATGCTGGCGTTGGCGAACAGCCCCTCGCGGCCGACGGACATGAAGATGGACTCGCCGGCCGACTCGACCAGCGAACGGTACTTCTCCTCCGACGCGCGCAATGCGGCGGCCGCGCGCAGGCGGCCGCGTTCGGCCTGGAAGCTGGTGCGCAGCAGGATCACCAGCAGCACCGAGACGATGGCCAGGATGACCAGCGCGGCCGCCTGCAACCGGCTGGTGGTGGCCGCCACCTCGGCGTCCACGTCGTCGGTGTAGACCCCGGTGCCGATGATCCAGCCCCACGGCGCGAAGCCCTTGACGTAGGACAGCTTGGGCACGATGCGGCGGGGGTCGTCCTTCCACTGCCACTGGTAGCTCACGTAGCCGGCGCCTGCCTCGCGCACCACGTCGACCATCGCCACGAAGATGAGCTTGCCGCGGGGGTCGGCGAAGTCGGAGAGGTCGCGACCCTCGAGGTCGGGCCGGTACGGGTGGACGATCATGCGCGGCTGCATGTCGTTGATCCAGAAGTAGTCCTTGCCCTCCTGGCCGTAATGCAGGCTGCGCACCTGGGCGATCGCGGCCGCCTGGGCCTCGGCGCGGCTGAGCCGGCCGGCCTGCTCCTCGGCCTCGAAGCGGGCGAGGATGTTCCAGGCCGACTCGGTGAGCTCGCGGATCATCAGGCGCTTCTGGGCCATGATCGCGCGGCCGAGCGAGGGCACGAAGGAGAAGAACACCACGCCCGAGAACAGGCCGATGGCCAGTAGCGCGGGCAGGACGGTGCGTAGGGCGAGTCGCTTCATCAAGGCTCCGCTTCGCCGGGCGTTCCTGACGATTGTAGGGGATCAGGATGAGCTAACCAATAGCTGGATTGTCATTTCAAGGCGACGAAGAAACCCGGCCATGGCCCTGATCGAATAAAGATAATCGTTATTCAGTTGTTATTGTTTTCAGATTAACAAGGTACTGGTTTGGTGCGTGGCCTTGACCATGAATCAAGGCCGGCCGGCTTCGAGACGCCCGGCAACGCACCCCCTTCTCCAGGAGGACGCCATGCTCCACGGTCCCGCCCAGGACTCCGGTCCCGACCCCGCGAGCGGCTACAAGACCCGCCTCGGCGTGGTGATGTTCATCATCTACTGCGTCGTCTACGCCGGGTTCGTGTTCACCAACGTCTTGACCGAGGGCAAGGCCATGCAGACGATCGTGGTCGCGGGCCTGAACCTGGCCGTGGTCTACGGCATCGGCCTGATCGTCTTCGCGCTGGTCCTGGCGCTCATCTACAACGCCCTCTGCACCAAGAAGGAGCGCGAGATGGCGTCCGCCGGTCCCCGGGGAGGCAAGGCATGAACCTCCACGGCACGCCCCTCTCGATCGCCATCTTCTCCCTGTTCGTGGCGATGGTGCTCTGGCTGAGCTACTTCTTCGCCCGCAAGGCCAAGTCGGCCGCGGGCTACTACGCGGCCGGCGGCCAGATCCACTGGGCCGTCAACGGCATCAGCTTCGCCGGCGACTACCTGTCGGCCGCCTCGTTCCTGGGGATCTGCGGCATGATCGCCACCCTGGGCTACGACGGGTTCCTGTACTCCATCGGTTATCTCGCGGGCTGGATCGTGGCCCTCTTCGTGGTGGCCGAGCCCATGAAGCGCATGGGCAAGTTCACGTTCACCGACGCCCTGGACGCCAAGTTCAACAGCCGCGGCATCAAACTGGCGGCGGCCATCTCCACGCTCGTGGTGTCGATCTGCTACCTGATCCCCCAGATGAACGGCGCCGGCTCCCTGGTCGAGCCTCTGCTCGGCCTGCCCCACTGGGTGGGCGTGATCATCGTGGGCGTGATCGTGATCCTGATCGTGTCGACCGCGGGCATGACGTCCACCACCTACGTGCAGTTCCTCAAGGGCGGCCTGCTGCTCATCTTCAGCACCATCCTGGTGGGCTTCCTGCTGGTGCGCGGCCTGAGCACCGAGCCGCCGAGCCTGCGCGGCGCGGCGGGCGAATCGCTGCTGAGCGTGCCCGAGCAGACCACCGAGGCGGCGCTCGCGGGCGAGGGCTACGTGCTCGCCCACACGGCCGGCGACCTGCTGAAGTTCACGCAGAACGGCGCGGTCTCCTGGTACAAGAAGGACGCCGACGGCACCCTGTGGAAGACGCAGTGGGAGGGAGCGGGGCTGGTGAACGGCACGCCCGACGGGCTGCTGTATCCGGTCGGCCGGATCAAGCAGATCGGCGGAATGTCGGCCGAGGCGGCGGCCAAGGGCACCGGCCGCCTGAACATGGTGAACTTCCTGGCCACCCTCACCCGCGACGACACCCGCATCGAGCAGTGGCACAAGAAGACCGTGTTCGACGAGGCGGGCGTGAAGTACGCCGTGTACTACCCGAAGACCGTCAGCGGCACCGACCAGATGAAGCCGGGCGTGAAGTTCAAGGTGAACACCGGCTGGGAGAAGCTGAACTTCGTATCGCTCATGCTGGCGCTGTTCTTCGGCACGGCCGCCCTGCCGCACATCCTCATCCGCTACTACACGGTGCCGAGCCCGGCCTGTGCGCGCAAGTCGACCATCGTGGCCATCGCCGCGATCGGGTTCTTCTACGTACTGACCCTGTTCATGGGCCTGGGCGCGGCCACCAACGGCACGGTGAATCCCGCCGACAACAACATGTCGGCGCCGCTTCTGGCCATGAGCTTCGGCGGCGTGCTGTTCGCCATCATCTCGGCCATCGCCTTCGCCACGGTGCTGGGCACCGTCGCGGGCCTGATCGTGGCCGCCTCGGGCGCCGTGGCGCACGACCTCATGGACCGCTACGGGGGCATGAATCTGACCGAGCACCAGAAGGTGAAGGCCGGCAAGGTGGCGGCCTTCGTGGTCGGCATCGTGGCCATCGTGCTGGGCATCGTGTTCCGCGGCGTCAACGTCAGCTTCCTGGTGGGCTGGGCGTTCGCGGTGGCGGCGTCGGCCAACCTGCCGGCCATCCTGATGCTGCTGTTCTGGAAGCGGACCACCGCGGCCGGCATCGTGGCCTCGATCATCGTGGGCATCGTGGCGGCCCTGGGCATCATCCTGACGGGGCCGGCCATGTTCGCCGGGCCCTACGGGCTGACGGCCGAGGACGCCTGGCATCCGCTGGGCCAGCCCGGCATCATCTCCATCCCGCTGAGCTTCCTGACGCTGATCGTGGTGTCGCTGGTGACGGAGAACAAGCGGGTGGCGGAGTAGGCATTCGCCGATCCGGCGACGAGGACGGCGCTCGCTGTGGCGGGCGCCGTCCGTCGTCGGGGTTCGCTTGACACCCCCCGGCCCTCCGTATAGGTTGCCCCTATCCGTTAGGGGTGGCTGGAAAGCCTGAGATCATACCCTCGGCACCTGACCCGGGTCATACCGGCGTAGGAAAACGGGCCTCTCGATCTCGCAACTTCCGCCACCGGCCCTGTTCAGGAGCCGGTATTTTTTATGCGGCTCCCGTGACCACCGACCTGCGAGGTTCGCCATGTCCGAACGTCAGCATGCGGCGGCAGCGGGACTCTTCCTCCTGCTCGCGCTCGTCGCCTCGCGCGCCCCGGCCGTCCCGGCCGCGGCCGACACCACCTACCAGGACGAGCGCGTGGTCGTCACCGCCGGCCGCTACGACACCGACGTCCACCTCAGCCACACCAACCTCACGCGGGCGGACGTCCGCAGGCTGCAGACCGCCGTCGACGTGCCCATGATGCTGCAGGACATCCCCGGCCTCTATGCGTACAGCGACGCCGGCAGCGGCCTCGGCTACTCGTACCTCAAGATCCGCGGCTTCGACCAGCGGCGCGTGGCCGTGCTCGTCAACGGTATCCCGCTCAACGATCCCGAGTCGCACGAGGTGTACTGGGTGGACCTGCCCGACCTGCTCTCGTCCGTCGAGGACGTGCAGGTGCAGCGCGGCATCACCAACGGCGTCAGCGGCGTGACCGCGATCGGCGGCGCGGTGAATCTGGTGACCGACGTGCTCGGCGACGAGCCCGCAGGCCGCGCCACCGTCGAGGCCGGCAGCTTCGGCACCAACCGCCGCATGATCAGCTACCAGACCGGTGACCTCGGCGGCGGCGTCGCCAGCCTCCTGCGCCTCAGCCAGGTCCAGAGCGACGGCTACCGCGAGCGCACCGGCAGCGAGCAGTGGGCCGTGTTCTGGTCGGGCCGCTGGCAGGACCACGATCACCGCGTGCAGGCCAACTTCTACACCGGCAAGGAGCTGACGCACCACGCCTGGAACGCGGCGCCCGAGTCGGAGCTGCGCGTCGACCGGCGCTCCAACCCGGAGACCTACTGGAACGCGATCGACGACTTCCGTCAGCCCCACTACGAAATGCACTGGGACTGGCAGCTGAGCGAGAATCTGGCCCTGCGCAACACCGTCTATCACATCACGGGCGAGGGGTTCTACGAGAACTTCAAGCCGGGCGAGCGGGTGGCGGCCTACAGCCTGGACGTGCTGTATCCCGGCCTCTACGACGCCGAGGACGCCGTCGATCTCGTCCGCCAGAAGTGGGTGCGCAAGCACCAGACCGGCTGGGTGCCGTCGCTCACCTGGACGCATCCGGGCGGGCGCCTGGTGGTGGGCGGCGACGGCTATGTCTTCCACAGCAAGCACTGGGGCGACGTGCTGGCAGCCGGCCCGGGCATCGCCGGCCGGAGCCTCACGCCCGACGACATCGCCGGCGGCCTGAAGTACCACGATTTCACCGGGGACAAGGACGCCTGGTCGGCCTACCTGAACGACCGCTGGGAATTCCTGCCCGGCCTGACGCTCATGGCCGATCTGCAGCTGCAGCACCGCCGGTACGACTTCATCCAGGAAGCTGTGGGCGGCTTCGCCGGCGCCGCGCGCAACGCCTACACCGTGCAGTACGACTTCTTCAACCCCAAGGCGGGTCTGTTCTACGACCTGCCCGGCCGGGTGGCCGGTGGCCAGCTCGGCGTCTACGGCCACGTGGGCGTCAACCATCGCGAACCGGCCGACGGCGACTACTGGGGCGTGTGGGCCGGCCCCGACGATCTCGGCCAGGCGCCGCTCTTCGGCCGCAGCGAGCTGGTGACTGACGGCGACGGCACCTACACGCGGTGGTCCGATCCCCTGATCAAGACCGCGCGCGTGCTCAACTACGAGGGCGGCGTGGCCTTCCACGACGAGCACCTGAGCGTCACGCTCAACGGCTACTCCATGGATTTCGCCAACGAGATCGTCGACACCGGGATCTGGGACGACGACAACCAGCGCACCGTCCGCGCCAACGCGGCCAAGACCGTGCACCAGGGCCTGGAACTGGGCCTGCGCTGGCGGCCGCAGCCGGCGCATACGCTGGCGCTGGCGGCGAGCCGCAGCTGGAACGAGTACCGGAGCTTCCGCTTCGACCTGCTCGGACAGCAGGTCGACCGCAGCGGCAACCCGATCGCGCTGTTCCCGGACTGGCTGATCTCGGCCACCTGGGAGGCGCGGCTGGGGTCGGTGACCAGCCGCCTGCGCCTGCGGTACGTGGGCAAGCAGTACCTCGATCCCACGGGCGACGAGAACCGCACCATCGATCCGAGCACCGTGGTCGACCTGGCGCTGTTCGCCGACGCCTCCCGGCTGGGCCTGCACGGCCTCGCCGGCGTGGAGGCGTTCGTCCGCGTGAACAACGTTTTCGATGAGGAATACGAGACGTGGGGGTACTCTTACGGGGAGAACTACTACATCCCCGGGGCGCCCCGTCACTACCTGGCCGGCGTCAACACCCGGTTCTAGCTCGCCACCCCCGTGCCGCGCCGCCCCCTCGCCGGGGCGGCGCGGGATGAACCGAGGCCCGACATGTCGTTCTACGATCACGAGACCGGCGGCGCCGCCTGCCCCATCTTCCCCAAGAAGGGTCCGCGGGCCGTCATCCTCTGCGATGGCCCGCCGCCCGCGCCGGGGGTGCTCGAATACTGGCTCGACGGCGCCGACCTCTTCGTGTGCACCGACGCGGCGGGCCATCCCTACGACCAGCTGCCGGCGATGCCCGACGTGGTGATCGGCGACTTCGACTCCCTCGCCGGACGCCTGCTCTCGGGCCGCGACGGGCCCATGTTCCTGCGCGTCGACGAGCAGGAGACCACGGACAGCGAGAAGGCCCTGCTCTACGCCCTGGACCAGGGCATGGAGGAGGTGGTGCTGGTGGGTGCGGTGGGCTGGCGGCTGGACCACACGCTCTACAACACGTCGCTGCTCGACCGCTACGCCGACCGGCTGCGGATCGCCCTGGCCGCCCAGCAGGCCGACGGCGTGCGCCTGGCGCCGGGCCAGAGCGTGTCCTGGTCCATCGACCCGGGCACGGGCTTCAGCCTGCTTCCGCTCGCCGGACGCAGCCGCGGGGTCACCCTCGAGGGCGCGGAGTATCCGCTGCTGTCGGGCGAGGTGGGAGCCGGCGGCCCTGCGGCCATCAGCAACGTGGTGGCCTTCGACCCGCTGCTGATCCGCAACGGCGACGGCCCCCTGCTGGTGCTCGTCGATCGCGAGGGCCCCGACGCCTCCGCCCGCTACGAGGGCTAGCGTGCTGCTGGTCGCCGCCTACGTCCTGTTCCTGGTGTGGGTGGTGGTCCGGCTGTTCCGCACGCCGACCGGCGGCGAGGTCGACTTCCTGGTGGCCGGTCGCCGGCTCACCCTGCCGGGCTTCGTGGCGTCGCTGGTCTCCACCTGGTACGGCGGCATCCTGGGCGTCGGAGAGTACGGCTGGTCGCACGGCATCAGCAGCTGGCTCGTGTTCGGCGTCCCGTACTATCTCTACGCTCTCGTGTTCGCCCTGGTGCTGGCCCGGCGGGCGCGACGCTCGCGCGTCCTCAGCCCCTGCGACGTGCTCGAGCAGGCCTGGGGCCGGCCGGCCGCGCTGGTGGGTGCGGGCACCCTGTTCGTGATGACCGCGCCGGCGGCTTACGTGCTCATGCTCGGCGTGCTGGTGCAACTGGCCACCGGCTGGCCGCTGTGGGTGGGCGTCCTGCTGGGCACGGTGCTCTCGGTGGGGTACGTGTTCCGCGGCGGACTCTCGGCGGTGGTGGCGACCGACAAGGTTCAGTTCGTGCTCATGTTCGCGGCCTTCCTGGTGCTGGTGCCGGTATGCGCGGTCAAGTACGGCGGCCTGGGTTGGCTGCGCGCCCACGTGCCGACGACCCACTTCGCGGCGGACGGCGGCCTGGGCTGGCAGGCCGTGCTGGTTTGGTACGCGATCGCGGCGGCCACGCTCACCGAGCCGGCGTTCTACCAGCGGTGCTACGCGGCGGTCGATGAGCGCACGGCGCGCACGGGCATCCTCGTGTCGCTCGGGTTCTGGGTGCTGTTCGATGTTCTGACCACCACGGCGGGGCTCTATGCGCGGGCGGTGCTGCCGGACCTGCCGCACCCGGTCGCGGCGTTTCCGGAGCTGGCGGCGGCGGCCCTGCCGCAGGTGTGGCAGGGGCTGTTCATGGTCGGGCTGCTGGCGACCATCATGTCGACGGTGGACAGCTACGCCTTCCTGGCGGCGGTGACCCTGGGACGCGATCTCGTGCGTCGGCGGCAGCAACCCGAGGGGACGCTGCTCGGCGCCGAGGATGTGGCCAACCTGCGGTCGGTGCGTTGGGCTCTGGCCGCCACGGCCGCGTTGGCGATGGGGTTGGCGCTTTGGTCGGGCAGCGTGGTCGAGCTCTGGAAGACGCTGGGGTCGATCGGGACGCCGGTGTTGCTGCTGCCGCTGCTGCTGGGGCACCTGGGGTACGGGGCCGCCAGCGGTGCTGACCGGCGGCGAGTCTGGCTCGGCATGGCGCTGGCCGGCGCGGTATCCGGCGCCTGGATGCTGCTGGGTCGCGGCGTACCCTTCCTCGGGATCGAGGCGATCTTCCCAGGGCTCGTGGTGTCGGCGGCCCTGGTCTGGCCGGTGGCGCGGACCTGCCCGCGGCCTTGACGTATGGTCACGGAACTGCGTCCATGGACGCAATCTGCGCACCAGATGCGAAGAATAGTCCCGACACGTGCCGCGGTGCGCTGTCGGGTTGCAGGTTGACCGTCGTGGGGCGAGTCCGCATGATCGCACTTCCTGTTGGAGGGAGGCGCGCCGTGATCCACCGATGGTTTCGAGCTGAGCGTGTCGTCGTGCTCGTGAGCGTTGTCGCGTTCGGGCTGGCCGCGGCGAGTTGCGCCCCGGACCCCGTCGAGCCCCTGCCGGTCGGCCCCACGAACGGCTGGGAGGTCTTCCAGCCGCGGCCGGTCGGCTACGATCTCAGAGCGGTCTGGGGCGACGCGCCGTCCAGGATCTGGGCCGTCGGCGCTCGCGGGGTCATCGTGCACTGGGATGGCCGCGACGTGCGCGAGGTCGACAGCCCGACCCGCGTTGGCCTCACCAGCATCGTGGCGCGTACGGCCGACGACATCTACGCGGCCGGCGGCGACCTGGTACTGCACTACGACGGCCGCACCTGGGACATCTACGACCGGTTCCCGGATCAGACCGTCCGGCAGCTCTGCTTGCTCGACGACGGCCGGCTCTTCCTCGTCGGCAGCATGGGGCTCATGGTGCGTGAGGCCGACGGCTGGCGCACTCTCGACGGCCCGGGAATGAACTCCCGCGTGGTCTGGCGCGGACCCGACGGCCGTTTGCGCGTGGGCGAAGGCGGCACGATCTGGCGGCTGAGCGGCGACCTGGCAACCGTCGAGCGGCAGTTCGATGGCGTCTCGGTGCACCTCGGCAGCGGCCGGTACGTGGCGGTGGGAACCGACGATTACGACCGCGTCTACCGGCTCGAGGACGGCACCTGGGTCGAGGACGAGGTCGGCCTACTCTGGTCGCTGCATGCGCTCGTCGACCAGGGCGGCCTGATCACCTCGACCAACGGAGGCATCTCCGCCGGGGGTGTCCGGATCTGGACGAACGACTCGGGCCGCTGGGTGTATGGCCTGTCGGCCTGTGGCGACAACGGCCTGCTCGCCTGCGGCTACGGCGGCACCCTCATGCACACGCCCAGCGCGGCGAGCGACGGCTCGGCGGTGTGGAACGAGTCGGCCGAGACCCTGGGCTACCGCCACGCGAACGCCTTCTGCGGCACCGGGTGCGACGACATCTGGATGGCGGAGTGGTACAGCCGGGTGCTGCACTTCGACGGCCAGCTCTGGGAGTGCATCTTCACCGATCTGCGCGGCGATCTGCCCGTCGACGACATCCAGACTTTCGACGACGGCTGGGTGGCTGCGACCGACAACCACCGGATCGTCCTGCGCGACCCCGACGGGATCTGGTCGCTGCTGCCTGAGCCCGGTCCCGGGTTGCTGACGTTCCTCGCCGTGGCCGCGGACGACGTGTTCGCGTCGTCCTATGACGGCGTCTACCACTGGGACGGCGCCGTCTGGACGCTCCACGATCTGGGCGACGCCCGGGCTCGTGCCCTCGCGATCACCGTGGCGCGGGAGGTCTACGCCCTGGTGGTCGGCGCCGCCACCACGTTGCAACGGTGGGACGGAGCGGAATTCGCCGTCGTGCAGGCTGTGCCCGGCGTCTCCGGCCATGTCCTGGAAGCCTCCCGGGTCGACGAGACCCTCTGGATCGTCGGCCACACCGACGGCGAGACCCGCCGGTCGCGGATCTATCGATTCCGGGACGGCGCCCTGGCCGAGGTCACCGGTGGACGGATGTTCGCCGCCCATCCCGCTCAGCTCACCGAGCTGCGTCCCGACGATCTCTTCCTGCTCCTCGACGATCAGGTCTGGCGCTACTGCGACGGCGTGTGGTCACGCGAGTCGGGACTGCCGTGGGGCGAGAGCCTCGACGTCATCTGGAGCCACCCGGACTGCGGCGTGTTCGTCAACGGACACCCGACCTTCTTCAAGGCCTACTGAGGAAAGTGGACGCCACGTGCGGCAGCGACTGACGATCATCTTCGCGGCCATCCTGCTGGCCGTTGCCACGAGCCCGGCCGGCGCCGGCACCGCCCGTGTCCTTGCCCTCGGCGACGACGACCAGTTCCTCGTCGATGAGGCCAACGTCTTGCGCTGGTACGCCGACCTCGTCGCGCACCCGGACCTCGCCTTCGTCGAGCTCGGCGACCCGGTGCATGGCCAGGACCGGGCCTTCGCCGGCCGGAGCCTGATCGGCCACGGCGGCGGCGTCCACCTCCGGCTGGACACCGACGGCACCTGGGGCACGGTCGCGTTCACGTTCGAGGATCGGCTGGTCCGCGGCGCGAACGACGGCGCCTTCAGCCTGCTCTGGGGCCGTCGCCTGGGCGGGGTGGACGTGGGGCTCGGGGGTCGCTTCACCACGTTCGGCCGGTCGCGGGCGGGCACCGCGGTGGGCGACCGCATCGACTCGGAGTACCTGCACCAGTACGAATTCGGCGTGGCGGGCCCGCTGCGCGATGGCCTGCGGCTCGAGCTGGCCGGCGAGGTGATCAACACGTTGACCGAGAGCAGCGGCGCGCTGTACCGCCTGTCGGCCCGCGAGTGGACCTCGTTCGGCCTGCGCGCGCGTGGGCTGGTCGAGGTCTCGCCGACGGTCACGCTGGTGCCGGCGGTCGACTACACCCGTATCCTACGGGCGCTGGACAGCGCGTTGCTCGGCGGACCCGCCGACCGCGACGCCTACCAGACCAGCCTCGGGCTGGGCGCCAACCTCAGGCCCGACGCCGACACCCTGGTGCTGATCAGCAGCGAGTACCGCGTCGGGCGGGATGACCTGCGCGAGCGTGGCGCCGGCGGCGCCGATCTCGCCTGGCAGCGCAGCGACCGCGAGTACTACCAGCT
The DNA here is from genome assembly GCA_041390065.1 of Candidatus Krumholzibacteriia bacterium. Taxonomy (GTDB): domain Bacteria; phylum Krumholzibacteriota; class Krumholzibacteriia; order LZORAL124-64-63; family LZORAL124-64-63; genus Glo-17. The sequence goes on along the minus strand of JAWKQQ010000005.1, from coordinate 197,985 downwards.
ACGCGGACGGGTCGGCCTGGAGACCGAGGTGCTGCCCTGGCTCACGGCCCGCGTCGCGGTGCAGTACGTGAGGCTGCACGAGGAGGTGGACCGTCGGCACGCCGACGGCGGCGCCCGGGATGCCCGCAACCTGGAGGCCGTGGCCACGCCGCTGGCGTTCGGGCTGGGCCTGCGCCAGGGGCGGCTGACCGTGGACCTGATGTACAACGACACCGCGCCGGTGAACGCCGGGCTGCAGGCCGAGGGGTTGTTCGCCGGCGATGGGCCGGGGATGGCCGCGGTGACGGTGGGGTGGTCGTTCTAGGGCGCCCACGGGTTCGGCCGGATCGGCAGCGGACCGGTTTGATGTTTGACCCCAAGAACTGCGCAGCGCTGCACACTTCTTGGGGTCAAACATCAAAAATCGGCGCTCCCTGCGGCCCTACGACGAGGCCGCTCCTTCCGGCCGCGGCGCGTCCTCCAGCGCCGCCTGCAGATCCGCCTCGATCTCCGCCTCCCGCCGCGGCGGCGAGAACCGCGCCAGCAGGCGGTACACCACCGGCACCAGCACCAGCGTCAGGAACGTGGAGAACAGCACGCCGCCGACCACCGCGATGCCCAGCGGGCGCCGCGATTCGGCGCCGGCGCCGAAGCCGATGGCGATCGGCAGGATGCCGAACACCGTCGACAGGCTGGTCATCAGGATGGGGCGCAGGCGGATCACGGCCGCCTCCACCACCGCCTCGGTGGTCTCGCGGCCGCGGTTGCGCAGCTGGTTGGCGAACTCCACGATGAGGATGGCGTTCTTGGTCACCAGGCCCACGAGCATCACCAGGCCGATCTGCGAGAAGATGTTGAGGCTCTGTCCCAGCACGAAGAGCGACACGATGGCGCCGACCACGGCCAGGGGCACCGACAGCAGGATCGTCAGCGGGTGCACGAAGCTCTCGAACTGGGCGGCGAGCACCAGGAAGATGAAGGCCACCGCGAGCGCGAACATGAAGGTGAGGCTGTCGCTGCTGTCGCGGAACTCGCGCGACTGGCCGGCCACGTCGGTGCGCACGCCGGCGGGCAGCGCGCGCGCGGCGATGGCGTCGAGCTCGTCGAGGGCCTGGCCGAGGCTCACGCCCGGGGCCAGGTTGGCCGTGATGGTGGCCGAGCGCACGCGGTTGTAGTGGTTCAGCTCCTTGGGCGCGACGGTCTCCACGAGCTGCACCACGTTGGCCAGCTGGACCAGGCCGTCCCGGCCGCGCAGGTAGAGGTTGCGGATGACGTCGGGCGAGGCCCGGTCGTCGGGGCGGACCTGGGTGATGACGTCGTACTTCTTGGTGCCGCGCTTGAACTCGGTGACCACGCGGCCGCCCAGGTAGGTCTCCAGCGTGGCGCCGATGTCGGCCACCGAGACGCCCAGCTGGGCGGCGCGCTCGCGGTCGATGTGGATCTCGAGCTGCGGTTTGTTCAGGCGCAGGTCGCTGTCCAGGTTCACCAGGTAGCCGAGCTTGGCGGCCTCGGCGGTGAACGCCTGCACGGCCTGGCCGAGGGTGGCGTAGTCGTCGCCTTGCAGCACGTAGTTCACGGGCGAGTTGCTGACGGCGCCGCCGAGGCTGGGCGGATTGATGACGAACGCGAGCACGCCGGGGATGCCGAGCAGGCGCGGGAACAGCGACTGCACGATCTCCTGCTGGCTGCGGTCGCGATCCTGACGGGGCTTCAGACGTAGGAAGAGGAAGCCGTTGGTCACCTGGCCGGGGCCGCCGAAGCCGAGGCCGGTGGCGGTGAACAGGGCCTGCCGTTCGGGCACCGGCAGGAGGATCTCCTCCACCTGCTGCATGTAGCGGTCGGTGTACTCGAGGGTGGCGCCCTCGGGGGCGATGACGACGCCGAACGCCGCGCCGCGGTCCTCGGTGGGCACCAGCTCGCGGGGCAGCTTCTGGTAGAACCAGCCGGTGGCGGCCACGGTCGCCAGGACCAGCAGCACCACCACCAGCGGCCGGGCCATGGCCGCCCGGAGCGTGCCGGCGTACGCGCGGTTCAGGCCGTTGAAGAAGGCCTCGAAGGACCGTTCGCGCCAGTTGGCGGCCGTGCGCTTGCGGACGGCGCCGAGCATGTAGGTGCACATCACCGGCGACAGCGTCAACGCCACGAAGCTGGAGATGAGCACCGCGACGGCGAGCGAGATGCCGAACTCGCGGAACAGGCGGCCCACGGTGCCGGTGAGGAAGGCCACCGGCAGGAACACCGCCACCAGGGCGATCGTGGTGGCGATCACGGCGAAGCCGATCTCGTTCATGCCGGCGAACGCCGCCTGCCGCGAGCTACGGCCCATCTCGCGATGCCGCACGATGTTCTCCAGCACGACGATCGCGTCGTCGACCACCAGGCCGATCGCGAGCACCAGCGCGAGGAGGGTGATGATGTTGATCGAGAAGCCTAGCGCGTAGACCACGGTGAAGGTGCCAACCACCGCCACGGGGATCGCGACGATGGGGATGAGCATGGCGCGGACGCTCTTGAGGAACAGCAGCACCGTGAGGATCACCAGGCCGAGCGCGATCAGGAAGGTGTTGCGCACCTCGGTGATCGAATCCTCGATGAAGATGGCCGAATCGTAGGCGATGTCCAGCCGCATGCCCGTCTCGAGGTAGCTGCTCAGACGCGGTAGCACCGCGCGGATCTCCTGGGCCACGGAGACCGTGCTGGCGTTCTTCTGCTTGACCACGCCCAGGCCGATCGCGGGCTTGCCGTTGAAGCGGGTGATGGTGCGGTCGTCCTCGGCGCCCACCTCGACGGTCGCCACGTCGCCGAGGCGCACGGTCTGGTCGCCATGGTCGCGCACGACGATGGCGGCGAACTCCTCGGGCTTCTGCAGCTCGCCCATGGTGCGGACGGAGAACTCGCGCTGCTCGCCCTCGACGCGGCCGCCGGGGATCTCGGCGTTGGCCGCGGCGATGGCCTGCTCGATGTCGCCGGTGGTGAGGCCGCGGGCGGCCATGCGCTGGGGGTCGAGCCAGACGCGCATGGCGTAACGGCGCTCGCCGCCGATGAAGATGTTGCCCACGCCGGGCAGGCGCTGCAGCTGATCCTTGAGCACGCGCTCGGCGATGTCGCTCAGCTCGAGGGTGGAGTGGCGGTCGCTGCTCAGGGAGATCCAGATGATCGGTTGGGCGTCCACGTCGACCTTGGCGATCACCGGGTCGTCGGCCTCGCGGGGCAGGCTGCCGCGGATGCGCGACACGCGGTCGCGCACGTCGTTGGCGGCCTGGTCGACGTCGCGCTTCAGCTCGAACTCGATGGTGATGGTGGAGCCCTGCTCGCGGCTGCTGCTGGTCATCGTCTTGACGTCCTCGAGGGTGGCGAACTGCTCCTCGAGCACGTCGGTGATCTCGGTCTCGACGACGGCGGGGCTCGCGCCGCGGTACAGCGTGGTCACCGACACCACCGGCGGGTCCACGTCCGGATACTCGCGTACGCCGAGGCGACCGTAGGAGATCACGCCGAGCAGGATGATCGCCAGGCTCATCACGATGGCGAGCACCGGCCGCTTGATGGAGGTCTCGCTCAACTTCACGGCGTGGCTCCCTCGGCGCTCCCGGCCGGCAGCGGCATCACCTTGGCCCCGGGGAAGAGCTTCTGGTGGCCGGCGCGCACCACGGTCTGGCCCTGGCCGAGGCCCGCGGTCACCTCCACGAGTTCGGCGCCCCGGCTGCCGAGGCTCACGGGCGCGAGCGCGACGGTGGAGTCGGCGGCCACGGTGTAGACGAAGGCTTGCTGGCCCTGGAAGAACACGGCCTCCGCGGGCACGGTCAGGGCGTCCGGGCGGCTGGCGAGGGTGACCGTCACCTCGGCCGACATGCCGGGCCGGAGCTGGCGTTCGGGATTGTCGATGTGGGCGACGATCTCGGCGCTGCGCGAGGCGCGGTCGAGCACCGGGTCGATCACGTCGACGGTGCCGGCGAGGTCGAGGCCGTCGAAGCCGCTGGTGCGGACGTGAACCGCGGCGCCCGTGCGGATCCGCCCGACGTAGGACTCCGGGGCGCCGAAGACCACGCGGAGGCGGTCGATCTGGGCCAGGTCGGCGATCACCATCCCCGGCTGCAGGTAGGCGCCGGGGCTCACCTGACGCGCGCCGATCACGCCGGCGAACGGCGCGGTGATCCGGGTCTTGTCGAGCTGGACGTGGACCATGGCGAGCTCCGCCTCGGCCACCGCCAGCGCGGCGGCGGCGTCGTCGAGGTCCTGAGCGGCACCGGCCTGCTGGTTGACCACCGAGCGCACGCGCTGGAAGGTGGCGCGGCGCTGCTGCACCAGGGCCTCGGCGCGCTGGAGTTCGGCCTGGAGCTGCGCATCGTCGAGGTTGGCGATCGGATCGCCGGCCTCGAGCCGCTGGCCCTCGCGGAACGGCAGGTCGACCACGCGGGCGGCGAGCTCGGCCACGACCTCGATCTCGTACTCGGCGTCGAGGCTGCCGATGGCGGTGAACGCGTCGGTCATGCCGGACGCGGTGACGGCGGCCGTCTCCACGGGCATGGGCGGGAAGCCGCCGCGGCCGCCGCCGGCCTGGCCGGGCTTGCCGCCGCAACCGACGATCAGGGCCGAGAGGGCGGCGCCGACGAGCAGGATGAACGAACGCATCACGGGCGGGTCTCCTCGCTGGGATAAGCGCCGCCGGTGAGCTGCCGGAGCACGGCGGCCGCGCTGGCCGTGCGCACCAGGGCGCGGGAATATCGTTGCTGCGCGGTGGCCAGATCGCCGGCCAGCCGCACCAGTTCGAAGGCCGACGTGCGGCCGTTCTCGTAGTCGAGGACGCCGATGCGCACCTGCTCGGTGGCGGCGTCCAGGCCGTACCGGGCGGCCTCCAGCCGGTCGTTGCCGCCGGCGAGGGCGCGGTGGGCGGCGCGGACCTGCTCCTCGAGCCGCCGTCGGGCCGCTTCCAGCTGCTGCTCGGCCCGCACCACCTCGGCGTCGAGGCGTTGGGCCTCGCCACCGTCGGCGCGGTTGCCGAGGGGGATGGCGAACGTCAGGCCCACCTGCCAGCTGGGGTAATCGCGCTTGAGCACCTGGCCGAGGGCGTCACCGAGGCCGCCGTCGATGTCCGTGGTGTAGGTGGTGCCGCCGAAGGTGACGGACCGCGGCGCGCCCGAGAGACCGGCTCCGCCGAGGGCGCCGAAGACGTCGAGCGTGGGCAACGCGTTGCGTCGGGCTTGCTCACGCCGGGCCTGGACGGCGGCCACGTCGAGGCCCAGGCCGCGCAGCTCGTGATTGCTCCTGAAGGCCGTCGCCACGAGCTGGTCGGGAGCGGGAACCGGGAAGGCGGCGGGCGGGGCGCTGGTCGGGTGGTAGAGCGGCTGGCCGTCGGCGGGGCGGCGGCCGAGGAGGCTCGCGAGCTGGTCGCTGGCCTGGCCGAGGGCTTCCTCGGCGTCGAGCAGCACCTGGCGCTGGGTGGCGAGGAAGACCCGCGCATTGGCCACGTCGGCCGGGCCCACGAGGCCGGCCCGGCGGCGGGTCTCCGCCTGGTCGAGCAGCCCCTCGGCGCTCTCGGTGATGATGCGCTGGACGGTGAAGTCGCGTCCCGCGGCGTAGAGCGCCCAGTAGGCCTGATCCACCTGGGCGGTGGTGCTCAGGCGGGCGCCTGCCGCCCGGATCTCGGCCGCGGCCAGCGAGCGCTCGGCCGCGGTGAGGTCGCCGCGCTGGCCGGCGCCGAAGCCCTCGAGCAGGGGCTGGACGAGGCGCAGCTCGCCGAAGGTATCGTACTGCGGCCTCAGGAGCGCAAGGCTGCTGTTGGTCTCCTGCCGCACCGCGTTCAGCGAGGCGGTGAGCTCGGTGCCCATGGTCGTCGTCCAGCGCACGCCCAGCTCGCCGGTCTTGTCCTCGGTGGTGAGCACGTCGGCGCCGGAAAACGGATTGGCGGTGGCCGCGTCGGCGCTCTGGTACGCCGCCTGGCCGTAGAGCTCGGGGTCGTAGGCGCCCTGCTCACGGCGGACCGAGCCGCGGGCAGCGGCCGCCGTGGCGTCGGCCAGTCGGACGGCCGTCGCGCCCGTGGCGGCGAGGGCGCGGGCGTCGTCCAGGGTCAGCGGCGCGCCCGGCAGGTTGGCCAGCTCGGCCACCACGGCCGAGTCGAGGACGGCGCGGGCCAGGGGCGGCAACGGGGGCCGCGGCTGGGCGTATGCGGTCATGGCCGCACAGGCCAGCAGCAGCGCCAGGACGACAGGGATCGGCTTGGGTCGCATGGGTGGCTCGCAGGGGTCGGGGTGGGGCGAAAGAACGGTACCCAGGATAAACGTATCGCGACCATTGCGCTGCTGGAAAGGAGTCCGACGAGGCCGCCGCCGGCGACTCCGGGATTTTTCGGCGGCCGATCCACGCGATTTCGCGAATCATGTGGGCGAGCCGGGGCCGGCGCTCAGGCCCGGCGGACCCGATGATCCGGAGGTCGACCTTGCCCGAGCACCCGTTCCTGCCGGCCCGGCCATGAGGCCGGTCCTGCGCCTGCTGCGCCACGTGCGGCCCTACTGGCGGCGGAGCGTGGTCGCGCTGGTCCTGCTGATCGCCGTCATCGTGGTCGACCTGGCCATTCCGCGCCTGATCCAGCGGGTGATCGACCAGGGGATCATCGCCCGGAACCTGCACGTGATCGTCGCGACCTCCCTGGCGATGCTGGCGCTCTCGGTGGTGCAGGCCGTGTTCGCCATCGGCAACAACATCCTGTCCGTGCAGGTCGGCGAGCGGCTCGCGCGCGATCTCCGCGAGGCGATGTTCCGGACGATCCAGACCTTCTCCTTCGGGAACCTGGACCGGCTGAACACGGGCCAGCTGATGGTGCGCCTGTCGAGCGACACCACGGTGTTCCAGCGCCTGGTGCAGGTGTACCTGCGCATCGGCACCCGGGCGCCCCTGCTGATGATCGGCAGCCTGGTGCTGATGTTCGACACCGACCGGCGCCTTGCCCTCATGATGCTGCCCATCCTGGCGGCGGTCTCCCTGGTGATCGCCGTGTTCGTCGCGCGGATGGAGCCGCTGTTCCGCGGCGTCCAGCAGAAGCTCGACCGGCTCAACACGGTCCTGCAGGAGAACGTGGCGGGCGTCCGGCTCGTGAAGGCGTTCGTGCGCGCGGATCACGAACGGCGCCGGTTCGACGCCACGAGCGCCGACTACGCCGACGTCTCCACCCGGGTGATGCGGTTCATGTCCACGCTGTCGCCGGCGCTGAGCATCTTCGTCAACGCAGGGATCGTGGCGGTGATCTGGCGGGGCGGCATCCAGACGATCGACGGCGGGATCACCGTGGGCCAGCTGGTGGCGTTCATCAACTACCTGCAGACCACGCTCGGGCCGCTGACGATCATGGTGATGCTGGCCAGCGTGGCGGCGGCCGGCTCGGCCTCGGCCCGGCGGATCGACGAGGTGCTGACCACGGCGCCCGAGGTCGCCGACCCTCCGCAACCGGTGGCCCTGCCGGCCCGGGCCGCCCCGCGCATCGTCTTCGAGTCCGTGGATTTCCGGTACGCGGGGGGCGGCGACCCCGTGCTCCGCGGCATCGACCTCGTCGCCGAGCCGGGTGAGACCATCGCCATCCTGGGCGCCACGGGCGCGGGCAAGTCCTCGCTTGTCAACCTCGTGCCGCGGTTCTACGACGTGACCGCCGGGCGGATCACCCTGGACGGCGTCGACCTCCGCCGGGTCCGGCTGGACGCGCTGCGCCGCATGATCGCGGTCGTGCCCCAGGAGACCGTCCTGTTCTCCGGCAGCGTGCGTGACAACCTCCGCTTCGGGCGACCGGACGCGGTTGAGGCCGAGGTGGTGGCCGCCGCCACGGCGGCCCAGGCCCACGAGTTCATCACCAGGCTGCCCCGCGGCTACGACACGCACGTGGAGGAGCGCGGGGTGAACCTCTCGGGCGGGCAGAAGCAACGTCTGGCCATCGCGCGCGCGCTGCTCATGCGGGCGCCGGTCCTGATCCTCGACGATGCCACCAGCGCGGTGGACGTCACCACGGAGACGCGCCTGCAGGAGGCCCTGAAGGCGCAGGCCGGCGGCCGGACCGTCTTCGTGGTGGCCCAGCGCATCAGCACGGTGCTGACCGCCGACCGGATCGCCGTGGTCGACGGCGGCCGCCTCGTCGCCCAGGGGACCCACGAGGAGCTGATGGCGACGAGCCCGGTGTACCGGGAGATCTACGCGTCCCAGCTGGGTGGCGGCCGGCCCGACGGCCAGGGGGAACCGTGATGGCCGCCACCGGCACACCCGCGTCGCGCGGCGACCTCAACCAGGTCCGGTCCGCCATGGGCCGCGGCCCCATGCGGCCCGGGCGGATCGAGAAGGCCCGGGCGCCGCGCACCGCGCTGCGGCGGCTGGCCGGGTACCTGCGGCCGTACACGGCGACCTTCGCGCTGGTGTTCGCCTGCGTGATCGTCTTCATCCTGCTCGGCCTGCTCGAGCCGTACCTGCTGGGCGTCGCGATCGACCGTGACATCGGCGCGCGGGCCGTCGCCCCGCTGGTGCGCACGTCGGTCCTGCTGCTCCTCGTCTTCCTGCTCGACAACGGGTTCCAGGCCCTGTCGAGCTGGCTGATGGCGCGGGTCTCGCAGGACGCGCTGCGGCGTCTGCGCCTGGACCTCTTCGGCCACCTGCAGTCGTTGCCGGTGCCCTTCTTCGACCGGCACACCGCCGGCGAGCTCATGAGCCGGCTGACCAACGACATCGAGGCCATCAACCAGGCGGTGTCCCAGAACGTGGTCTCGCTCGTGGCGAGCACGCTCTCGATGCTCGGGATCGTGATCACGATGTTCGTGCTGAACGCGTGGCTCGCGCTCGCGGCGCTCGTGGTCCTGCCGCTCATGTTCGGGTTCACCGAGTTCGTCGCCCGCTACACCCGCCGCGGCTTCCGCGACCTGCAGCTGCAGCTGGGCCACCTCAACGGAGTGCTCGAGGAGACCCTGAGCGGCCAGCGGGTCGTCACCGCGTTCGGTCGCGGCGAGGCCGCGCGCGCGCGCTTCGAACAGGGCAACCAGGCGGTCTGCGAGGCCGGCATCACCGCCATCAGCTACGCCCTGTCGCTCATGCCGCTGACCAACGTGCTCGGCAACGTCTTCGTCATCGTGCTGGTGGGCCTCGGCGGCTGGCTGGCGTTCCGCGACCTGGCGACCATCGGCACGATCACCGCCTTCATCGCCTACGGGCGCAACTTCATCAGCCCCCTGCGCCAGCTCGCCAACATGTACAACTCGATCCAGGCGGCGTTGGCCGGGGCCGAGCGGGTGTTCGAGATCATGGACACCGGGCCCGAGTCCGACGCCGCCGCTGCCTCCGCGCCGGCGGTCACGGCCGGCGACGTCGTCTTCGAGGCCGTGGATTTCGCCTACGTGCCGGGCGCGCCGGTCATCCGGCAGATGTCGCTGACCGCGCGGGCGGGCCAGACGGTGGCCCTGGTGGGGCCGACCGGCGCGGGCAAGACGACGCTCGTGAACCTGCTCTTGCGGTTCTACGAGGTCGACGCGGGGCGCATCACCATCGGCGGCCGCGACCTGCGCGAGATCCCCCGGGCGGAGCTGCGCCGCCGCCTGGGCCTCGTGCTGCAGGACACGTTCCTGTTCTCCGACACCGTTCTGGAGAACATCCGCTACGGACGCCTCGACGCCACCGACGAGGAGGTCATGGCGGCCGCGCGGCTGGCCGACGCCGACCAGTTCATCCGCCTCCTGCCCGACGGCTACCACACCCGGCTCTCCGAGCGCGGGAGCAACCTCAGCCAGGGCCAGCGGCAGATGCTGGCCATCGCCCGGGCGGTGCTGGCCGACCCCGCCATCCTGATCCTCGACGAGGCCACGAGCAGCGTCGACACCCGCACCGAGGCCCGGATCCAGGGGGCGCTCCTGCGCCTGATGGCCGGCCGCACGAGCTTCGTGATCGCCCACCGGCTGAGCACGATCCGCGACGCCGACCAGGTCCTGGTGATCCAGGACGGCGAGATCGTCGAGCGGGGCACCCACGCGGAGCTGCTCGACCGGCGGGGCGTCTATCACGAGCTGTACGCGAGCCAGTTCAAGGGGAAGGCGATCTGAACCGCGATCCCTTCCAGCGCGGGGCCGATCCGTGCTATGCTGCCGGGCGTCGCCACCGCTCTTCAACCCAGGAGGCCGCCATGCTCCGCCCGCTCCTGCTCCTGGTCCTGGCCGCCACCCTCGGCGCGCTCGTCACGCCGGCGGCGGCCGACACCCTGAGCATCCCCACCTTCACCCGCGAGTTCTTCAACTGGGCCACGGTCCACGAGCAGACGTTCGCCTTCCCGGAGCAGCAGCTGTTCTCGCAGGTCACCTGCAACATCGTCATCAGCTGCCCCAGCGCACCCGCCGACTGCGACCCCTGGGACCGCCTGGGCTGGCTGCGGCTGAAGCACGAGGTCGCGCCCGGCGTGTTCGAGGATTACGAGCTGGTGCGGTTCGTCACGCCCTACGACATCACCTACGCCGGCGGCCCGCAGACCTGCGCCTGGTCCATCGACGTCACCGACTACCAGTTCCTGCTGCACGACCAGGTCACCCTCAAGGCCTACATCGAGACCTGGATGGGCAACGACAACGGCTGGAAGCTCGACATCACCTTCGCCATGGTGCAGGGCGTCCCCGAGCGCGAGCCGTTCGCCATCGTGCAGCTCTACTCGGGCCGCAACGTGCGCTACGGCGACCCCGACCTGCCCGAGGCCGACGCGCTGCCCGTCGTGCCGGTGACCGTGCCCGGGGAGGCCACCTGGGCCGCGGCCAAGATCTACAGCACGGGCCACGGCTTCCTCAACACCGACAACGCCGCGGAGTTCAGCTACAAGTGGCAGAGCCTCAGCGTCGACGCCCACCGCACCCAGCACTATCTGTGGCGCGCCGACTGCGACGTCAACCCTGCTCGCCCCAGCTCGGCACCTGGTACTACGACCGCGCCGGCTGGTGTCCCGGCGACAAGGCCGAGCCCTGGACCGTCGACCTCAGCGACTGGATCACGCCCGGCGCCACCCACGATATGGTCCTGACCCTGCAGCCCTACGTGAACTGGTGCCGGCCCAACAACCCCGATTGCGTCGACTCCGGCAGCTGCGAATGCGCGGGCCACGCCAGCTACCACATCATGGGCCAGGTGGTGTTCTACCGGCAGACCACCACCGAGGTGGGCGACGGCCGGCCCCAGGACGCCACGCTGCATCTGGTGGGCAATTACCCCAACCCGTTCAACCCGCAGACCACGATCGAGTACCATCTGGCGCGGCCAGGCCAGGTGGTGGTGACCATCCTGGACGCCGAGGGGAACCTCGTGCGCACGGTGCGCCTCGACCACGCCGCGGCGGGGTCGCAGAGCTTCACCTGGCAGGGGCGCGACGACGCCGGCCGCGCCGTGCCGTCGGGGCTCTACCTCTACGAGGTGCGGCACGGCGCCGAGCGGGTGGGCGGGAAGATGCTGCTGCTGAAGTAGCGCGCCGGCGGGCGGCGGGGCCCAGCGGGGCCCCGCTCAGCCGCGGCCGAGCTCGCGGTGGCGGAAGCAGCCGACCACGTGGTCGTTCACCACGCCGACCGACTGCAGGTAGGCGTACACGATGGTCGACCCCACGAAGTTGAAGCCGCGCCGCTTGAGGTCCTTGCTGATCCGGTCGGACAGCGGCGTCGAGGCGGGCAGGTCCTTCAGGGAGCGGAACGAGTTCTGCACCGGCGCGCCGTCCACGAAATCCCACAGGTAGTCGGCGAACGACCCGCGCTCCTGCACCAGCTGCAGCCAGGCCCGCGCGTTGCGCACCGCCGAGGCGATCTTGAGGCGGTTGCGCACGATGCCCGGGTCGGCGAGCAGCCGCGCCTGGTCGGCCTCGGTGAAGCGGGCGAGGCGCTCGGGGTCGAACCCGCACAGCGCCCGCCGGTAGCCCTCGCGCTTGCGCAGGATGGTGATCCAGGCCAGGCCCGCCTGAGCGCCCTCCAGGATCAGCATCTCGAACAGATGCCGGTCCTGGCGGCTGGGCACGCCCCATTCGCGGTCGTGGTAGGCGACGTAGAGGGGATCGGCGCCGCACCACTCGCACCGGACGACCTCGGCCACTAGACCACCATCCGTTCGGCCTGGCGCTCGGCTTCCTCGCCGATGATGGGCATCTTCCAGCGCCGGCCCTGCCAGGCCTGCGCCATGCCGACGATCCAGACGGCCACGGTGATGACGCCCATCACGAAGCCCACGGCCTGGCCCACGAAGGGCACGAACTGCACCACGACGTTGGCCACGGCCAGGATGCCGAAGGCCATTACCGACTGCATGGCGTGGAAGCGCACGAACCGGCTGCGCTTCTCCACCAGCAGGAACACCAGGCCCGAGATCCAGAACACCGCGTAGCAGAGGGTGGCCGCCACGTTCTCGGGCAGACCGGTCGACGAGTTGTTCATGGCATGCTCCCAGGTTGACGGGGCGATGGCGACGCGCCATCGCTTCAGACGTGGATCCTAGCGGTCGGGTTCCGTCAGGCGCAAGAGCCGCAGGCGCACCTCGCCGGCATCGGTGGCGCGCAGGACGAGCACGTGGCGGTCGTCGAGGAACAGGCGCTGGTCGAGGTTGGGGTCGAAATCGCCGACCAGGCGCCGCCGGGCGAGCCAGCGGCCGTCCCGCGACCAGACGTCCAGCTCGGCGATGGTGCCGGGCTCGGGGCCGCGGCCGCCCAGGGAGAGGTCGACCCAGAGCAGGTTCTCGTCGGAGCGGCGCAGGCGGCCGACCACCGGGTCGTGGTCGGCGAGCACGAGCCGGTCGCGCGGGATCCGCTTGCGGACGAGCTGCTCGCGGGCCTGGTAGCGGCCGAGGTCGTCGCGGTCGGGCGCGGTGTAGGGCCGCTCGAGGACCTGCAGTTCGGCGCCGTCGGCGGCGAGGTGGACGATGCGGTAGCGGTCGCGCTCGGGGGCGAGCCAGGCGCCGCCGTGGCCGTCGGGGGCCCAGCGGGCGGCCCATAGATAGTAGAGATCGGCCTCGTGGATGCGGCCGTCCGGGCGGGCCGCCGCCTGGGGCTCCTCGCGTTGCCAGAGGGGCTTGCCGACGGTGCCGTCGGCGTTGATGGGGGCGATCCAGTGGTGTTCGGTCGGGCCCGCGGAGGTCAGGGACATCACCGCGAGGTATCCCATCAGGCCGCCCGGGTACTGCACCGCGTGCGGCAGGCTCAGGTAGCCTTGGCCCGCCGGACCGTCGAGCGTGTTGACGAGGGCGAGCTCGCCGCCGGGGTCGCCGTCGGGCTCGAGCCAGACCACCTTGGCGGGGAACTTCTGCAGCAGGCCCAGGCGGCCGTCCTCGTGGCGCAGCAGGAGGCGGGCGTCGGTGACCTCGCCCGGCCCCTCGCCCTCGCGGCCAAGCGTGCGCAGGAACCGGCCATCGGCGCTGAAGAGCTTGAGGTCGCGGTTCTTGTAGTCGACGAAACACAAGTTTCCGCGGAGGTCCCAGCCGGCGTCGACGAGGAGGCCGCCGAGCAGGTACTGGCCGGTCTCGCCGGGGATGTCCCAGACGGTCTCGGCGGTCACGGTGACGAGGGGAGGCTCGGCGGCGGCCGTGAGGGCCAGGGCCGTCAGGAACAGGGCGAGGCGCAGCATGGAGGCGTGGGGCTCCTGGTGGAGGGCGGAGGTGCCGGCCGACGTGGGGATTCTACGCGAGCGAGCGCTGCGTTTCAACCGGCGGCGCGGCCGTCACAGCTTGACGTACACCCCCCGCCGCGCGAGCACCATCGCCAGCGCCACGAACACCGTCAGGTACCCCACCGAGAACACGACGGACGCCGTGGTCGCCGGCAGCCGGCCCGCCAGCGCCTCGAAACCCAGCTGCCAAAGCGAGCGCCAGCGCCCGTCCGCCCCGGCCGTCCCGAAGGCCGAGAGCACGATCCGTCCCGCCTCCGAAAGCACGAACAGCAGCAGCGGGTTGGCGCCCACGGCGACGACCGGTGCGAGCCAGCGGCCGCCGGCCGCCGGTCCCGGCGCCCGTTGCAGCAGCAGCAGCGCCGCCGCGGACAGTCCGGCGGTCAGCAGCGCGAAGCTCGGCGACCACAGGTAGCGCGAGACGGGGACCACGAGGCCCAGCAGACCGCCGGTCAGCAGCGGCAGCAACGCGTGCACGAGGACGATCCGCCGGGTGACTCGGATCCCGTCGCCGTCCAGCGCGGCCCGGGCCATGGCCGCGCCGAGCAGGACGGTGGCGGCGGCCGGGAGGATCGACAGCAGCGAGTGCGCGCGCGAGGCGTGTCCGCCGAGCAGGAGCGTGTCGAGGCGCAGGGCCAGGTTGGTGTGCGGACCGAACGCCACGGCGGCGGACCAGGTGCCGGCGCCGACCAGCATCACCGCCGTGGACCCGGCCATCAGCGCGACCGCGGTGCGGCCCGCGGGCCAGCCGGCCAGCAGCACGAACGCGCCCACGGCGTAGGCCACGGCGATCCGCTGCAGGATGCCCATGGCCTCGAGGCCGGCGAGGCGGGCGGGGTCGAAGTCGGGGACGAGCGCGAGGCCCAGCTTGAGCCCCACGCCGATGAGCATGAGGGTGAGCGCCCGCCGGACCACGTGGCGTCGCACCGTCCCTGGCCCGCCCGCCGCGGCGCGGCGCCGCGCGAACGACAGGGCCATGGCGAACCCCACCACCCACATGAAGGCCGGCGCCACGGTGTCCGCGAACGTGATCCCGGTCCAGCCGGCGTGGCGCAGCTGGACGGGCGCATCCGCGTCGGCGCCCGGATTGTTCACCAGGATCATGCCGATGACGGCCAGGCCTCGCAGGAGGTCGAGGGAACGGAGCCGCATCTCGGGGCCAGCTTTCGCTCAGGCCGCGCCGTCGGGCGTGTGAGGCAGGTCGACGGTGTCCAGGCGCGGCAGCAGCAGGGGATCGTCCTGGCCGAGCGCGGCCGGACGGACCTCGGTGGTGAAGCCGAGCGCGTGGCCGAGGTCGCGGGCGATCGCCACGGTCTCGGCGTTGTGGCCGCCGTAGGGATAGGCGATGACGTACTCGCCGTCGCGGTAGCCGAATCCGCGCAGCATGGCGACCCCGCCGGCCATCTCCTCGCGCTGCGCGGCCGCGTCGAGGCTGTCGAACCAGCGGTGCCCGACGCCGTGGTTGCCGAACTCCATGCCGGCCCGCCGCATGGTCCACACCTGGTCGGCGGTGAGGTAGAGCTCCTCGGCGAAGGCGGCCTCGTCGGCGGTGACGTGGCGGCGGAACATCTCGTCGGTGATGCGGGCGCGCGCGGCCTCGGGCAGGCCCACCTGCAGCAGGCGCTTGACCAGCATGGTGTCCGCGTCGTCCAGGCGCGACGCGTGGCGATGGCGGGCCACGTAGGCCGCGGGCGGCTCGAGCTGGAACTCGGCCTGCAGGTCGGCCACGCGCTGCAGGCAGTGGCGGGCGAGCTCGGCCGGGTCCGCGCCCGAGGCCAGGGTGAAGTGGATCTTGTTGACGTCGAGGACGGTACGGTCCTCGAGGACCCGGGTCGGCGGGAAGAAGCAGCCCTGCACGCCGAGCTCGTCGAGGATCGGCAGCACGTAACGGTAGTGGTCGCTGTAGCCGTCGTCGAAGGTCAGCAGGACGGCGTTCGCGGGCAGGTCGGCCCCCTCGCGGCAGGCGGCGATCACGTCCTGGACACGCACGAACGTGTGCCGCCCGGCGAGGTAGCGCAGCTGCCCGCGGAACTGCTCGAGGCCGAGGCCCTTGATCCGCGGATAGCGCGACCGCTCGAGGTCGCGCACGTAGTGATACATGACCACCGTCAGCTGGCTCACCGCGCCGCCTTCCGCTACCAGGCCGTCAGGCCGCCGTCGACGATCAGGGTCTGGCCGGTGACGTAGCTCGAGGCGGGCGAGGCCAGGTACACCAGCGCGCCGACCATCTCGTCCGCCTGGGCCATGCGGCCCAGGGGCACCCGGGCCGCGTACCGCTGCTTGAACGTGTCGTTCTGACCGCTCTCGACGCCGCCGGGCACCAGGGCGTTGACCCGGATGCCGGCGTCGCCCCAGTAGGCCGCCAGGTAGCGGGTGAGGCCGACCACGCCGGCCTTGGACGCGCTGTACACCGGCGGGTTGCTGATCTGCATGCCGAGGTAATGCGAGCCCTCGTAGATGCGCTTGTCCGAGGCCACCACGCCGTAGATGGACGCGGTCTGGATGATGCTGCCGCCCCGGCCCTGCTCCTTCATGCGGCCGCCCACGTGCTTGGCCACCAGGAAGAGGCCGTCGAGGTTGACGGACATGACGTGGCGCCATTCCTCGAGCGAGTACTCCTCCACCGGGGCGAAGAAGGCCGCCAGGTCCTTGGACTTCGACGCGGCGTTGTTGTGCAGGATCTCGAGGGAGCCGAAGCGGTCGACGGCGCGGGCCACCAGGTCCTTGACCGAGGCCTCGTCGGCCACGTCGCAGCCCACGCCCAGGGTGCCGGTGCCGTGGGCGTCGGCCAGCTCGGCGGCGAACGCGACGGCGTCGGCCTCTCGCACGTCGGCCACCACGACGTTGGCCCCGAACTCGGCCAGGCCGCGGCAGAATCCGCGGCCGAGGATGCCGACCCCGCCGGTGACGATGGCGGTGCGGCCGGACAGGTCGAACAGGTTCCTATAGTGCGATGTCATCGACGGTGATCCTCCTCCGTTCCGCGTGGGAACGCTGGCCGGCGATCAGCACCCGCATGACGTCGAGCGTCCGCTGCGGATCGATCGGCGGCTCGCCCGTCCGCACCATGTGGGCGAAGTGTCCCATGGCACGGCGGAACATGCTGAAATTGTCCTCGATCTCGTGGCTGGTGATGCGCTGGGAGCCGAAGAGGTCGACCCGGAAGGTCTTGGGAACCTGGCCGAGGGCGTCGATCAGCACCAGGGTGCCGTCGTCCATCTCCACGGCCGCCGACAGGTGCTCGCAGCGGTGGGCGGTGACGGCCACCGGCCGCGACTCCAGCAGGCCGAGGATCGCCTCGACCATGTGCACGCCGTAGCGTGGCCAGTCGAACAGCACCGAGCCGCGCACCAGGGCCAGGCGACCGTAGGAGGCCAGCTCGGCGCGGGGCTCGTCGAGCTCCTTGGCGAAACGCAGGCCCGAGCATGACATCAGCTGCCCGCGTTCGAGGTAGGGCAGGAAGGCGCGGAGCTCGTCGGGCTCGAGCGAGAGCGGCTTGTCGAGGAAGACCTTGAGGCCGGCTTCCAGGAACGGACGGGCCATGGCCCAGTGGTTGGCGTGGTCGTCGCGGGCGATGATCACGGCCTGCACCCGGCCGACCAGCTCGGCGGGCTCGGCCACCGCGTGCGGGATCTTGCAGGCGGCCTGCAGCTTCGCGGTGACGGCGGGGTCCTGGGTCCAGGCGTGGGTCACGCGCAGGGGAGGAAAGCCGAACTCGGAGCGGTCGCGCCGCCGCACGTAGCGGTGGATGCCGTCCCAGCCGGAGTCGGCCATCCCGGCCTCGTCGAAGCCGTTGATGATCGCGGAGAAGGAGAACGGGTGGCCGTTGCCTTCGGTGACGCCGAGGATGGCGACGGGGATCTCCTGCACGGTGTGCCTCCGGTCGGTCCGGACCCGTCACGCGATGTTGCGGTAGCGGGGCGAGTCAGGGTCGCTGAAGATGCCGGCCACGAGGGCGGCGTGGACCTCGCGGATGCCGTCGGGCACGCGCTTGGTGATGGCGAAGCCGAGCGTATCACGGATGAGGGTGAAATCGACGCGGTAATCCCGCGGATCCTCGTCCTTCTTGACGTACTCGATGGCGGCCTCGGGCACGACCGCGAGGATCGCGTCGGCGATCATCTTCTTCTGGTAGTTCTCGTCCGTGTCGCCGACGTTGAAGACGCGCCGGCGCACCACGGCGGGATCGCTCGCGAGCACCCGCGCGCAGGAGCCGGCCAGATCCTCGACGTGGCAGTAGGGACGCCAGAACTGCTCGCCGAAGATCCGCAGGGTGCGGCCGAGGGTGACCTCGCGCACGAACTCGTTGACCGTCAGGTCGAAGCGGGGACGGGGCGACAGGCCGTAGACCGTGGCGAAGCGCAGGGCGGTGGCGACGAAGTCGTCCCGCGGGTCGAGGGCCAGGAGGTGCTGCTCGAACCGCACCTTGAGCTCGGCGTAGAGCGAGACGGGATTCAGCGGCGAGCCCTCGTCCACGAACGCGCCGGGGGCCGAACGGCCGTAGTTGCTGCAGGTCGAGGCGAAGACGAAGCGCTTGACCCGAGGCTCGTCGACGCAGCGGTCGCAGAGGGCCCGGGTCGCGTCCCAGTTGATGGCGCGGGCGAGGTCGGGGTCGGCCGCGCAGGCCGGATCGCCGACGATGGCCGCCAGGTGGACGACGGCGTCCACGTCCCGGAGCGCGCGCGCGACGGTCGGACCGTCGCGCAGATCGCCGCGGACGAACTCGAAGCGGGGGTGGCCGAAGACGCCGAGCAGGGCGTCGCCGCCGAAGAACAGGGCGTCGAGGCCGCGCACCCGGTGGCCGGCCTGCAGGAGTTGCCGGATCACGACCGAGCCGATGTAGCCGGCCGCGCCGGTGACCAGGACCCGTGGCGCATCGCTCATGGAGACCTCCCGTTCAGGCGCGGCAACATAACGCCAATCGCCGGGTCGGCCAGCGGGCCCCGGCGTCAATCGATCCTCAGCAGGCCCTTCGCGGCCCAGCGGGCCAGGTAGTCGCGGACCTCGGACTCGGGCAGAGCCACCCGGGCGGCCAGCTCCCGGGTGGTGGTGGGCCGGGTCAGGGTCGGCAGCAGATCCATGAGCCGCCGCAGGCGCAGGGCCGGCTCGGGCGCCGCGGTCCCGAACACCGGTTCGCCCGGGTCGACGTACAGGTCGTAGCTCGGGTTGGACAGGCAGACGGTGCCGCTGAACAGCCGGGTCACGAGCTGCGTGTCCTCGAGGGCGTCGATGGCCGCGAGCAGCACGTCGACGGCCTCGTCGAGCGCGGCGGCCCGCATGGCCGCAGCGCTGTCCAGCGAGCTGTGGTACTCGGGATACGGACAGCGCGAGAGCGAGCACATGGGGATGCCGTAGGCCTCCCAGACGTGCTCGTCGTTGATGATGATGGTCTCGAAGTCGCCGGTGCGATGGTCCACCCGGCGGGCGGTGAGCGCCCGGGCCAGCGATGCCTCGAGCGCCGACCGCCCCTCGCGCGAGCGCTGCAACGCGAGCTGGGTCGCCGTGCCCAGCATCTCCAGGAACACGCCCTCGAGCAGCGGCGCCCGACGCGCCGGCGCGAGCGTGCCCAGGTAGTACTCCGAGCCCAGCGTGCCGGGCACGAGCACGAGCCGGTAGCTGAACTTCGTGCGGCGCGTCCGCAGCCGGCGCATGACCTCGACCCCGACCGCGCAGCCGGACACGCCGTCGTTCGCCACGCCGGGCCGGTCGAGGTCCGCGCCGATCACGATG
The DNA here is from genome assembly GCA_041390065.1 of Candidatus Krumholzibacteriia bacterium. Lineage (GTDB taxonomy): Bacteria > Krumholzibacteriota > Krumholzibacteriia > LZORAL124-64-63 > LZORAL124-64-63 > Glo-17. Next base: position 178,651 of record JAWKQQ010000005.1, on the reverse strand, counting down.
GTCGCCGCGAGCGCGCCCCGGTGCTCGTATTCGGCCACCCGCAGCGTGCCCGGCCCTTCCTCGGTGTCGATCACCACGTCGTAGGCGCCGGGCGCGAGCGCGTCGTACAGACGGCGCGGCAGGCAGAAGCCCCAGTCGCGCCGCCAGCTGCGGAACTGCTGCCGGTAGTGGAAGGGGATCGCGTCGGGATGATCGTGGTGGACGTGCAGGTGCGGGCGCAGCTCCTCGAGGTCGAGCCGGCCGCGGAACGGCGCCGACAGCGCGATCACGCCGAGCGGGTGCGCGAGGCCGTCGTACACGAGGGCGCCGTCCTTGCGGAGCGAGGCCTCGCGGACCTGCCAGCGCGGCGGGATCACCCAGCCGTTGTGGGGCGTCCCGCCGGCCGGGTACTCGTGCACGGTGAACGGCAGCAACGTGCCCAGGTATCCGAGCGCGCGGTCGTAGTCGGGCGCGCAGATCACCCGCCGCATGGGCGCCAGCTCCTGCACCATCTCGAGCGGCGTCGGCATGGCTACCAGATCGTCCAGCCGCCGTCGACGCAGATGTTCTGGCCGGTGATGTAGCTGCCGGCGTCCGAGCACAGGAGCGCCACGGCGCCCTTGAGCTCGTAGGGCTCGCCGAGGCGGTTCATGGGGTTGTGCTCGGAGAGCCGGGCCATGAACTCCTTGTGCTCGCGCGTGGGCGGGTGGGGGAAGGCGCCGGGGCTGAGGGCGTTGACCCGGATGCCAGGGCGACAGGAAGCTCGACAGGGTAGCGCGTGAACTGCAGCACGCCGGCCTTGGCCGCGCCGTAGCTCGGCGGGTTGGCGAACTGCTTGCCGTCGTACATGCGGTGGTCGGGCGCGATGTGGGCCGTACATCGAGGTGATGTTGAGGATGACGCCGCGGCGTTCCTTCAGCGTGTCGAACGACGCCTTGACGATGCGGAAGACCGAGTTGAGCGACATGTCGATGTCGTACAGCCAGTCCTTCGCCGATCGACTCCCGTGAGTTCTTGTTGCCGGACCAGGCGTTGTTCACCAGGATGTCGATGCCGCCGAACTCCTCGATCACCGAGGCGGTCACCGACTGGATCGAGTCGGCGTCGAGGAGGCCGAGCTGGCGGGCCGCCAGCCGTCCAGGGCCGCCGGTGCGGGCGGCGATCTCCTCGCACCGCACCCGCACTTGGCGAGATCGCGGCTGGCGATCACGACGTTGGCGCCGAGCTCGGCGAACGTGCGGCACATGGCCGAGCCGAGGAAGCCGGCGCCGCCGGTCACCAGGGCCGTGCGGCCGGTCAGGTCGAGCAGTTCTTGGATCGTCTTCTCCATGATGGTCACCTCTCGGGTTGGGCTGGGCGTGCGATCAAGACGGGGTCAGGCGCGACCGTGGCGCAGCATGGCCTCGGCGAGCTCCAGGTCGATCAGGGTGTCGATGTCCAGCGAGCGCTCGGCCGGCAGGATGACCGCCCTGATGCGCCCGCAGAGCACCTCGTTGGCGGGGTCGCGCAGGTTGTCCCGCCAGAAGGCGTAGACGGCGCCGCTGAGCTCGTAGGCCGGCGGCAGCGCCCGGCGCGGCAGCCACGGGTTGGCGCCGTCGATGAAGTGGCGGGCGTGTCGCCTTCGAGGGTCCAGTGGCCCGCCAGGGGTTGGTGTGTGCGGCGGTGAAGGTGGCCACGCTGTCGTGGCGGCCCTCGCCGAGCAGCTCGATGCACGCGGTCACGTCGGCGACCGCGCGCAGGGGGCAGGTCGGCTCGAGCAGCACCAGGAGCGCGTTGCCGGCGCCCTCGGCGTCGAGCAGGGTGTCGCCGAGGTGGCGCAGGGAGGCGATCACCTTGCTGCCGTCGGTGGCCAGCTCGGACGGCCGCGCGTGGATCTGCGCCCCGGCGGTGCGGCCGACCGCGGCGATCTCGGGATCGTCGGTGGAGACGATCACCCGATCGACGGCGGGCGTCGCGAGGCCGATGCCGATGGCCCGCTCGAGCAGCGTGGCCGCCGAGCTGCTGCAGGTTCTTGCGCGGGGATGCCCTTGCTGCCGCCGCGGGCGGCACGATGGCGATGACCTGGGACGATGCGTGCATGCGGTTCCTCGCCCAGTGGCGCAGCCGGGACTCGAAGAGGTCGAGGTGCGCTTGTACTCCGCCCACTGCCGGTGTCGAGCCAGGCGCCTCGCTGATGGGATAGACGCCACGCGGCCGCCGGCAGCGCGCACGGCGTCCATCAGGTCGGTCATGTGGAACACCCGGTCGGGCACGATGTGCGGCAGAACGGCGGGGGAGACCACGTACATGCCGGTGTTGACGAGGTAGTCGAACTCGGGCTTCTCGCGCATGCCCTTGAGGCGGCCGCCGGACTCGATGTCGCATACCCCGTAGGGGATCTTGTACTTCTTGAGCGACACCACCATGGTGATCAGGTTGCCTTGCTGCGCGTGCTGGGCCAGGAGGTCGGCGAAGTCCGCGTCGATCACGTTGTCGCAGTTGGTGAGGATGAACGGCCTTTCGAGCGGCTCCTGGATCAAGGCCAGGCTGCCCGCGGTGCCGAGGGCCACGGGCTCCTCCACGAACCCGACCTCGTAGCTGCGGGCAGGTCCTGGAAGAACGCCTTCAGCAGGTTGGCCTTGTAGTTGACGGTCAGCAGGAAGCGGCGCACGCCGTGCTTGACGAAGCGCTCGATCACGAGCTCGACGATGGTCTTGTCGCCGATCGGCAGCAGCGGTTTGGGCAGCACCTGGGTGAACGGCTCCATGCGGGTGCCGCGGCCGCCGGCCATGATCACCACCAGGGCGTCGACCTGGCTCGTCAGCAGGTCGGCGGCCGGCTCCATGACGACGTCTTCCCAGAACGCCACGTCGACCACGCGCTGCTGGGCGTCGACCACGGGCACGCAGGTGGCGCCGAGCTCGACGAGGCGGACGCTGAGGCTGTCGCGGTCGTAGTCCGCGCCGACGGACAGGGGGTGGGGGTTGAGCACGTCGGCCAGCGGGGCGTTGATGTCGCCGCCGCCGATGAGCCAGCGGCGGATGTCGCCGTCGGTGACCGAGCCGCGCAGGCGGCGCTCCTGGTCGACGACGAACAGGGTGCGGCGCTCGGTCTCCTCGATCTGCTGCAGCGCCGCGCGGATCGACATCGCGGGGTCGGCCAGGTACCGTTCGACGGGATATCTACGCATGGTATCCATCCAGCTCGTGGAAACGCTTCCTGATCACGTCCGGCCCCAGCGGCACGGACTTGAGGATGTCCTTGATGGTGACGCCGATGCGGCCCATGCCCGGTCCGGCGTACGGGTTGGCCGCACGCCGCGCCTGCTCGCCGAACTCCGCGGTGAGCGCGCGACCGATCGCGTCGGCGATCGCCGCCGCGCGGCCCGGCGCCTGGATGATGCCGTCCGCCATCACGCGCCCGAGCTGGCGGTCGCCGACGTTCACCACCGGCCGCCCGAACGACGGCGCCTCGATGACGCCGGCCGACGAGTTGCCCACCATCACGTCGAGGCGGCGCAGGCAGCCGCCGAACAGCTCGCGGCCGAGGCTCGGCCGGAAGCAGCAGCGCCCGGGCTCGCGCGCGGCGGCCGCGGCGAACCGGGCGTTGATGAGCGCGCCGCCGGCGTCGGCGTTGGCGCCCGTCAGCACCGCCTGCACGCCGGCCGCCGCCAGGCCGGCCAGCACGGCGTCGGCCAGCTCGGCGGCCGCGGCGGCCGGCCGCGTTGTTTCCGGATGCAGGGCCACCAGGGCGGTCGGTCTGTCGGCGGCCAGGCCGAGGCCGGACAGCAGCTCGGCGCGCCCGAGCGTGGGCAGGTCGACCAGGCCGTCGAGGCCGGGGGCGCCGACGGTGTACACGCGGTCGGGATCCTCGCCGAGCTGGCGGACGTTGGCGGCGTAGGCGTCGGTGGCCACGAAGTGCCAGGTCGCCAGCTTGGTCAGCGCGTGGCGGATGCTCTCGTCGACGGCGCCGGCGGTGACCTCGCCGCCGTGCAGGTGCGCGAGGGGGATGCGCAGCAGCAACGCCACCAGGCCCCAGGCGATCACCTCGCTGCGGTCGCCGAGGACGACCAGGATGTCCGGGCGGGTGTCGGCCAGCAGCGGCGCCTGCGCCGCGATGGCGTTGGCGATGGTCAACAGGGCGGCCACCTCGTCGTCGCCGTCGGCGAGGATGGGAACCTGCCGCCAGATGGGCACGCCGTCCCGCTCGATCTCGCGCACCGTCATCCCGTGGGCCTCGCTCAGGTGGGTGCCCGAGACGATCAGGCGGAGCTCGAGGTCCGGGTCGTCGGCGACTGCCCGGATCAGCGACCGCAGGATGCCGTACTCGGCCCGCGTCGTGGTCACGATGCCGACCGTGCGCCTAGCCATGCTGGAAGTCTTCCCAGCGCAGGACCGTGTCCCGCGCCACCGGCCGCGCCAGACGCAGGCCGGTCACGTGATCGAGGTGGGCGGGCGCGATGCCGTCGCCGGGACGCTTGACCACCAGGTCGACGGCCGCGACCACCGTGCCGGCCGCGAGGTCCCGCGCCGCCACGAGGCTCTTGCGCGCGATCGCCATGTTGGCCACCTCGCAGGCGGCCGGCCGCTTGACGCCGTCGCCGAGGCCGGCCTCGACGTTGCGCACGGCGGCCACCAGGGCGGCGAATTCCGCCGGCGAGCTGGAGGCCGCGTGGTCGGGCCCCGGCGCGGTCGGGTCCAGCGTGAGGTGCTTCTCGATGATCACCGCGCCGAGGGCCGCGGCCGCGATCGCCATCTCGTTGCCCTGGGTGTGGTCGCTGTAGCCGACGGGCACGGCGAAGGCCTGGCGCAGGGTGCCCATGGCCCGGAGGTTGACCTGGTCGGCGGGCGTCGGGTACTGGGTGACGCAGTGCAGGAGGACGAGGTCGCGGCAGCCGGCGGCGCGCAGGACGTCGAGCGCGGTCTCGATCTCGCCGAGGCGGGCCATGCCCGTCGACAGGATGACGCGCACCCCGGCGCGGCCGATCGCCGCGAGCAGGGGCAGGTTCGTGAGCTCGCCGCTGCCGATCTTGATGGTGTCGACGCCGAGGTCGAGCAGGAAGGCGAGGCTCTCGAGGTCGAACGGCGTCGAGAGGAAGCCGATGCCGACCTCGCCGCAGCAGGTGCGGAGCGCGCGGAAGTCGTCGGCCGACAGCTCCAGCCGCCGCAGCATGGTGAGCTGATCGCCCGCGTGGTGGGTCTTCTGGTACTCCGCGGTCGGGGCCGTGCCGGTGACCAGGTTCGCGGCCTTGAAGGTCTGGAACTTGGCCGTGTCCGCGCCGCAGGCCCGCGCCGCGTGCACCAGCTCGCGGGCCTTCGCGAGCGAGCCGTCATGGTTGACGCCGATCTCGGCGATGATCTCGATCATCCGGGCATCCCTTCGCCACGCCGGACGGCCGGCACCCCCACGTAGGTCCCCGCCGGAGCGAGGTCGCGCACCACCGCGGCGCCCGCGCCGACCACCGTCCCGGCCGCCACCGTCACGCCCGGCACGAGCACCGCGCCCGCGCCGATCAGGCAGTGGCTGCCGACGGTGACCCCGCCGCACACCACGGCGCCGGGGGCCACGTGCACGTTGTCGCCGAGGCGGCAGTCGTGCTCGACGATCGCGCCGGTGTTGACGATGCACGCCTCGCCGAGCACGGCGCCCGGATTGATCACCGCCCGGTCCAGCACCACGCTGCCGGCGCCGAGCCGCACCCCGTCGGCCACGCCGGCGGTCGTCGCGACGAGCGACAGGAACCTGCCGCCCGGGTCGCGGAGACCGCAGAAGAGCCGCCAGCGCGCCGCCGCGTTCAGCATGAGCCCCACGCCGAGCAGCAGCGCGTGGTCCGGGTAGCGGACGGCCAGGTCCGCGTCCGGGCCAAGATACACCAGTCCGTCGCGCACGCCCCGGTCCTCGACATCGGCGTAGCCGACGAGCGCGCAGGCCGCGTCGCGCCGTGCGATCGCCGCCAGGACCCGGGCGTGGCCGCCGCCGCCGATGAGGATCGCCTCACGCATGGCGCAGCACCTCGCACACGCGGTCGATCTGGTCGAGCGTCAGGCCGACGCTGCACGGCAGGTTGAGGGTGCTGGCGGCGAGCTCCGCCGCGCGCTCGCCGCCCAGGATCCGGCACTGGCGGTAGGGTTTCTGCAGGTGGTTGGGCAGCCAGAGGGGGCGCGCCTCGATCCGCGCGGCGCCCAGGACGTCGACGAGCTCGCGGGCACGGCCGAGCCAGCGGCCGTCCCGGATCCGGAAGGCGAGCATCCACAGGTTGCTGTCCGCATAGGGTGGCGGCGGCATCAGCTCGGCCCAGGCCAGGTCGGTGAGCCGCTCCCGGTAGGCGTCGTAGGTGGCGAGCTTGCTCGCCAGGTGGACGTCCAGGCGTTCGAGCTGGGCCGTGCCGAGGGCGGCCGCGACGTTGGTCATCCGGTAGTTGTAGCCCACCTCATCGTGCCGGTAGGCGATCGGGTCGTCCTTGGCCTGCTGGGTGAGGTAGCGGGCCCGTTCGGCCTGCGGGCCGAGGTCGGTGACGATCATCCCGCCGCCGCCCGTGGTGATGATCTTGTTGCCGTTGAACGAGAAGCAGGCGAGGTCGGCGGCCTGGCCGGCGTGCCGACCCGCCCACGGCCCGGCGGTGTAGCGGGTGCCCAGCGCCTCGGTGGCGTCCTCGACGACGGCGATGCCGCGCGCCCGGCAGTCGTCGTACAGGAGCGCCCAGTCGCCGGCGTTGCCGAAGACGTCGACCGGCACCAGGGCGGCCACGCGCCGGCCGGTCCGGCGGTCGCGGCAGCATCCGTCGGCCTGCTCGGTCTGCTCGGCGAGGTAGGCGCGGGCCAGGACCGGGTCCAGGTTGAAGTACGCGTCGCAGTCGACGAACACCGGCTCGGCTCCCCGGTAGGCGATCGCGTTGATGGGGGCGATGAAGGTCACCGTCGGCGCGAGCACCAGGTCGCCGGCCTCGACGCCGGCCAGCTGCAGGGCGACGTGCAGGGCGGCCGTGCCGCTGGTGCAGGCCACGCCGTGGGCGGCGCCGACCCGGGCGGCGAGCTCCCGCTCGAACCGCGTGACGAAGCTGCCCGCCGACGAGACCCAGCCCGTGTCCAGGCACTCGCGCACGTACGTCCACTCGTTGCCGGCCAGGACCGGGATCGACAGCGGGATGAATTCAGGCATGGCGGGACTCCACGGTGACGGTCGATGTGGCGGCGAGCGTGCCCAGCAGGGGGCCGAGTTCGGCGGCCTCGTCGGCGCGGCGGGCGGCGGTGGCCGCGATCCGGTCGCGCAGCGTCTGTCCGGCCGCGAGGCGATCGCGGGCGAGGTCGCAGAGCCGGCCCACGTCGTCGGGGTCGGGCGCTGGCGGGAAGATCTCCTGGTCGCCGTCCTCGAGCCCGGCGGCCAGGCTGTGCAGCTTGTGCGAACCGGTGGCCAGGTAGAGGCAGGGCGTGCCGCCGAGCGCGGCCATGATGGTCGGGTGGTAGCGTCCGGACACCAGGAGGCGAGCGCGGCCGACGATCGCGGCGGCCAGGTAGATCGGCGTCTGCAGGGGGATCGTGGCGAGGTCCAGCTCGCCGGCGATCTCCTCCAGGAAGCTGTCGCGGCCGTCGCTGATCACCACGACCACCGGCAGGCCCAGCGCCTTCAGGCCCGCGCAGATCCGCCGGTAGGCCGCCGCGATGGGCGCCGCCTGACCCGGCTGGGTGACCAGCGAGTTGCCCCCCACGCACACGTAGCCGCCGTCGAGGTCGAGGCGGCCGAGGTAGCGATCGAGCTCGGGGTGGGGGATCACGAAGTCGCCGTTGCGGGGCAGCTGGCGGCGTGCGTCCTGCTGGACGCCGTACCAGGTGAAGAGCGTGTCCGGGATCAGCCGGCAGTCGTTCAGGCCCATCTCCCCGGTGGCGATGCGCAGCGACTGCGCGTCGCGCACGGTGACCAGGTCGCAGAGCTCCAGCGCCGCCCGCGTGGCCGCGAAGGCGCGCCGGTCGCGGCCGGTCCGGGCGCAGTCGGCGAGCATGGTGTTGACGAACGCCACCGGCTTGCCCAGCCGGCGGGCGAGGTGGACGACCATGGCGAAGAACCGCACCTGCCGTCGCACCGGACGGCTGAACACGACGTCGCCCTCGCCGTTGACCACCACCACGTCGGCGCGCGAGACCTGCTCGTGAAGGCGGTGCAGCCCCGGATCCTGCGAACGTCGGGCCAGGAGATTGCGGACGGATTCCTCGGGATCGTCGGTCAGGAAGTCGCCGCCGCCGAGGGCGCGATCGAGCGACCAGAGGCCGCGCAGCAGAGGGTTGGCGACCCGACCGGCGGCCAGCGCCCGGGCGCGCGGGAGCTGCGACGGCGGCAAGAGGCGGCTGCGGACCCCGTAGCCGGCCGGACCGAGCAGCAGCTCGGCGCCGGTCACGCTCTCGCCCGCGCCGAGCCGCTCGCGCGCCAGCGCCAGCAGCGCCAGGCTGGCTGATCGCCCACCCCAGTTGGTGTTGGAGCGGTTGTCGCCGACCAGAAGGAACGCCATGCTCCCCCACCGGGGTTCACGCCCACGCGGACCGGTCGCACGGCGGACCGGGCCGACCGGGGCGAGGTCCAGGGCCCGCGGGCGCGCGGCGGCCGGTTGCCGCCCGCTCCCGCTGCCAATATACTCTCGATCGGCGGATGCTACGACATATCTCGACGCGATCGGGTGGCGCACGGCCGGCACTCGGCGGCCGGCTCACCCCGGAAAGACACAGAACGTGGTTCGACAACCTCGACTCGTGCCCGGCGCCCACGACGCGCTGGCGGTCGTCAAGACACCTCTGCAGCTGCTCAATGCGATCGAGGCCCGCCACGAGTTCGGGTTCGCGAACCCGGTGCTCTATGTCCTGACCTCGTACTACAACAGCCGCGAGGAGCTGCTCGCGCTCGTCGACGAACGGGACTGGGCTGCCGTCCGCTGCATGGACTACGGCCACATCGGCAAGACCGCCGGGCTGCCCGTGCTCGACGCCGGCTGGGTGATCCGCAGCGAGCGGGCCATGCGCCTGCGGCAGTGGCTGCTGCGCGACCGCTTCGACGCCGTCTTCGCGCCCTGGCGCGGCGTCTCCAACCTGGTGCTGGGCAACTATCTGCAGTCCCAGTTCAAGCACCTCGCCTGGCTCTGCCGGCCCGGACGGTGCATCGTGGTCGACGACGGCACCGACACGCTGCGGGTGGCGGCCGCCCGCCGGAACCTGCACCGACACGGCCCCACCGACGTCGAGACGCCCGCCCGATGGCACCAGCCGCGCCGCTGGTGGAGCCAGAACCGGGTGGACTGGAACCGCAGCGAGGCGCCGGCCATCACCGTCTTCTCAACCTACGACGTGGACCTGCCGCCGACGGACAGGCTGGTGACCAACGCGTACCGGCACGTGCGCGCCCGGGCGCGGGCCGCCGCCCGGGGCGAGCGCTGCTACTTCCTGGGCCAGCCCCTGGTGGAGGACGGCTACCTCGACGTCCCGACGTTCCGCGAGCTGCTCGGCCAGGTGCAGCGGTCGTTCGCCCCGCGCGAGGTCGTCTATCTGCCGCACCCCCGGGAGGACCGCGCCCGCCTCGGGCCGGACCTCGCCGCGGTCGGCCTGACCGCCCTGGAGATCGGCAAGCCGCTGGAATTCCACCTGCTCGAGGCTGCCGAGCTGCCGGCGGTGATCGCCTCCTTCTTCTGCAGCGCGCTCGACAGCTGCCGGCTCATCTGGGATCGCCGCATGCGGCTCGTGGCGCTGCGGATCGCCCCGTCGCGCCTGCTCGCCTGTCACGACTTCGTCGCCGAGATCTACGACTACTTCGCCCACAAGACCGCCGGGGCGATCGAGGTCCGCGAGCCCGGCGAGGAGATCTGAGCCGCGGGTTCCGGCGGCGAATCGACGTGACAGGCCCGCGGTTCGTCGCTACCGTGAGGCCGCTGTCCGGCCTCCTCACCGCGCCTTCGGAAGTGCACGATCACCATGGCCAAACGGCCCGCCAGACCCGTCGCGCAGGAAGGGTTCGTCCGCGAGACGTTCCGGCACGCCGCCATCTACAGCGGCGCCAGCGTCCTCGCGCGGACGATCAGCTTCATCATGCTGCCGTTCTACGCGCACATCCTGCGCAACATCGGCTACGGCGTGATCGGCATGATCGACGCCAGCCTCACGTTCCTCGGCAGCCTCTTCGCCTACAACTTCCGCGGCGCGATCACCCGCATCTACCACGAGGAGCCCGACCCGGCGCGCAAGCCGCTCGCCGTGACCACGGGCGTGATCATCGTGCTCGCGCTCACCGTGCCCCTGACCGGCATCGCCATGCTGTTCAGCCGGCCGCTGTCGGGCCTGCTGTTCGGCGACCCGGGCTACTGGCACCTGATCTGCCTCGCCTTCGGCGCCTTCGTGCTCGACACCGCCGGGCAGACCGCGCTCGTGGTGCTCGTGATCCGGCGCAAGTCGCTGGTCTTCTCCCTGCTCAGCCTCGTGCGCCTGGTGATCGGCCTGGGCCTGAACATCCTGCTCGTGGTGATCCTGCGCTGGGACCTGACCGGTTACTTCCTGGCCGGGCTGCTGACGAGCCTGCTCGGCAGCGCGATCGGCATCGCGGTCGCCGTGCGCGAGTGCAAGGTCGGCCTGGGATTCGACCGCAAGCTGGCGCGGGATCTGATCGCCTTCCAGCTGCCGCTGGTGCCCAGCAGCCTGGCGACGTTCGCCTCGCGTCAGGTCGAGCGCATCCTGGTGCGGTACCAGATCGACATCGGCACCCTGGGCGTGCTGGAGATGGGCTACAAGTTCCCCGTCCTGCTCAACATGCTGATCATCACGCCGTTCATGAGCAGCTGGCAGACCAAGCGGACGGAGATCGCCGAGGAGCCCGGGGCGCCCGAGCGCATCGGCCGCATGTTCGCCTACTTCCTCTACCTGGCGCTGCTCGGCGGCCTGATCATCGCCGCCGACATCCGCGTGCTCCTGCAGCTGCTGACCCCGGAGGAGTTCTGGGGCGCCTTCCGCATCGCCCGCGTGGAGGTGGTCACCACCGTGCTCATGGGGTGCTACGGCTACCTGCAGTTCGGCCTGTTCTGGGCCAAGAAGACCGACCTGATCGCGCGCACGCGCATCGTGACGGCGATCGGAAAGGTGGGTCTGTCTTACCTGATGATCAGCCTGTGGGGGATCTACGGCGCGGCGTACTCGGCGATGATCATGAACGCGGTGCTGGTGGTCTGGATCCACATCCTGTCGCAGCGCTACTACCATCAGATCATCGAGTGGCACAAGATCGCGCTGATCGTCGGCGGCGCCGCCCTGCTCTTCGTGGCCATCGACCGCATCGAGACCGCGACCATCGCGGGCTGGCTGCAACCGCTGGCGCCCGCGGCGCGCGCGCTGGTCGACCGGCTCGCCGACACCTGGCTCGGCACCTGGAAGGACGGCAAGGTGGTCGCGCTGCTCGACCGCAGCGGCATCCTCGTCGTCGACCTCGCGGTGCGCACCTTGCTGTGCGGGCTGTTCCTGCTGCTGATGCCGTTCGTGCACGTGGAGACCCAGCAGAAGCTGGCCCGGCGGTTCCCCCTGCCGCGATCGCGCTGAGCCGGGCCCGGCGGCCGCGGCGCCGTCAGGCCCGCGCGGCTCGCGCCTGGCGGAGCGTCGGCGGGGCGGCCGCGAGCCCGGAGACCTGGGCGGCGAGCCGTGCGTCCATGAACCGGCTGAACGTCTTGACGTGCAGGTAGAGGGCCGCGAACGACACGGCGTGGCGGAAGGTCCGGGGGTCGTGACGCAGGCTGTCGGCGAGCGTGCGCCAGAACTGGCGCCTCGCCCCGCGCTCGCGTACGCCCAGTTCCCAGGCGATGCGCAGCAGCACCTGCAGGTCCTGCCAGGTCTGCCGCAGCGGCCGGCGGATCTTCTGCTGCGAGAGGTCGAGCGCGCGGTTGAGCCGCCGCACCCGGCCGAAGAACGCGGCCGGGGCGTTGATGCGGGCCAGCACGGCCCGGTAGTCGGCGAGGATCTCCGCGCGCGGGCGCAGGGTGTCGAAGTTCAGACCCGAGGTGCACTGATCGGCGTCGGCGTCGCCGCCGAGGCGGTCGGAACCGGCATGCAGGCGGCCCTCGGCGGCGAGCCGCCGCGAGAGCGCGGTGCTCGGCAGCGCGTACAGCAGGCCGACCATGCACATCGGAATCGCCGCGGCCTCGATGCACTCGGCCATCGATCCCGCCGCGGCGTCCGACTCGGCGTCGAACCCGAGGATGAAACCCGCGTTGACGAACATGCCCGCCTGGTAGATCCGGCGTACGCTCGCCGCGATGTCCCGCCGCGCGTTCTGCAGCTTGCCCGCGCTCACGAGCACCGCCTCGTCGGGGGTCTCGATGCCCACGAACACGGCGAAGAACCCGGCCCGCTGCATGAGGGCCAGCAGCTCGTCGTTGTCGGCCAGGTTGAGGCTGGCCTCGGTCGAGAACTCGAAGGGATGGCGGTGGGCCTCGCTCCAGTCGCCGAGGGCCTGCAGCAACGGGCGGGCCGCCTTCGGGTTGCCGATGAGGTTGTCGTCGACGAAGTCGACGTGGCCGCGGTAGCCCAGGGCGTGGAGGGCATCGAGCTCGGCGATCACCTGCGCGGTCGACTTGAAGCGCGGCACGCGGCCGTTCAGCTCGATCACGTTGCAGAACTCGCAGCGGAACGGGCAGCCGCGCGAGAACTGTACGCCCACGTGCAGGTAGTGCTGGAGCTTGAGCAGGTCGAAGCGCGGCAGCGGCGAGCGCCGCAGGTCGGGGAAGGTCGGGGCGGTGAACTCGCCGCCGGTGTCGCCGCGCCGCCAGGCGTCGATGAACCCGGCCAGGATGTCCTCCGCCTCGCCCATGACGCGGAAATCCGCCTCGGGGTAGACCGACGGGCTCGACGTGACGTCCGGGCCGCCGATCACCACGGGCGTCCCGCGCGCGTGCGCGAGGGCGATGACCTCCTTCGCGTCGCGCTGCTGGGGCAGCATACAGCCGATCATCACCACGTCGGCCCAGTCGAGGTCCGACGCGGCGAGCCCCTCGATGTTGCGGTCGACCAGGCGCACGGGCCAGTCCGCGGGCAGCAGCCCGGCCACGGTGATCAGGCCCAGGGGAGCGGCGGAATACCGGGCGCCGGCCACGGCGCAGGTCTCGTGGTAGTTCCAGAAGGAATTCCGGCTGAAGCGCGGGTGCACGAGCAGGACGTTGGGGGGAGTGCTGCGGATCAAGGCCATCCTCCTCGCCTCCGGCGGCCGGTCGAAGCCAGAGGATGCAGATCCGAGGAGGGCGGGAAACCGGGCCCCATGCTCGCAGGGTGTTCCCCTCACGATACGGCCAAACGTCGCCGACGGCACCACCGGCGGTGCAGATCCGTTGATGCCGCGCCGCGCCCGCCGTGATACCCTTCGGGCGAGCTCACCGCCATCGTCTGTCGGGCTGCCGCGCGGTCCGACGCAACCCGGACAGACACCCCATGCCGGCCAGCCTGCACACCCTGCCCCTGTCGCAGCCCGCCCTGCCGCAGCTCGCCCGCTGGCTGCACCGCGAGGCCGCGGGCGGCGACCCCGCCGACCTGGCCGGGGCGCTCGTCCTGCTGCCCTCCCAGCGGGCCTGCGAGCAGCTGCGCCACGCGCTGCTCGAGGCGGCCGCCGGGCCGGCGTTGCTGCTGCCTTGGCTGACCACCCCGGGCCGCCTCGCCGCCGAGCTGGCCGCCCTCGCGGGCGAGGCCGCGGCCGACCTGCCGCCCGCCGACCTGCGGCCGCTGCTGCTGGCTCCGGCCCTGGCCGCCCGGCCCTGGCTCGCCGACCGTCCCGAGGCCGCCGCCGGCCTGGCGGCCGAGCTGATCGCGGTCTTCGACGACGTGCGCCGGGCCGGTCGAGACGACCTCATCCTCGCCGGCAGCGACGACGAGGCCCTCCTGCGCGAGGCCGAGTCCGGCGGCGAGGCCGTCCTCGAGGGCGACCTCGCGCGCATCCGCGAGGCCTGGCGCCTGTATCGTGGGATCCTGCCCGCCGACCAGGTCGACCTCGCCCGCGCCGTCGTCACGCGGGCGGCCGACCGCTGGCCCGGTCCGCTGCCCACGCTGGTCGCGGCCGCGCATCTCGGCCGCCTCGACGCTCCCACCGCCGGCCTCCTGCAGCGGCTCTCCGATCAGGGCGTGCCCGTGCACTGGCTCACGCTGGAGGCCGACGCCCCGCGCGCGCGGCTCTTTCTGGCCACCTACCGCGACGCGGCCTCGCCGGTGCATCCGCTGGCCGCGGCCGCCGAACTGGCCGAACAGGTGACCCGGCGTCGGCCCGAGCCGCCGGCCTTCGCGGGGGCGGATCTGCCGACGCGACTGGCGGACCTGCAGACGGCCCGCGCCGAGCGCGGCGCCGCCGGACCGGGGGGGCGCGTCAGCTGCCGCGACCTGGAGCACGAGGCACGCGTGGCGGCGGCCACGGTGTGCGAGAGCCTGGCCGCGGCCGACCCCACGCCCAGGATCATCGTCGCCAGCCCCGACCGCGACCTCGCCGGCCGCATCGCCGCCCACCTGCGCGACGCCGGCGTCGACGTCGACGACACCCGCGGCCGTCCGCTGCACACGCTGCCCGCCGGCCGCCTCGTGCGCGACCTGCTGCGGACGGTGGTGGGCGGCTGGCCGTTCGGGACGGTGTTCGAGGTGCTGACGCATCCGTACGTCCGGCTCGTCGACCGGCAGGCGCGTCCGGGCCACGGCGTGTGCGTGCAGCTGCTCGAGGCGGAGGTGCGCAGGGCCCGGACCGCCCGCGGCGGCCACGACGTGCTCCAGCGCCTCGCCCGGGGAACCGCCGATCGCCGGCCCCACCCGGCGCTCGGCGGATTCGTGGACGCGCTCGCGCAGGCCCTGGCTCCGCTCGCGTCCCTCGGCGGCGGCGCCCGGCCCTGGCCCGGGTTCGTCGCGGCCCTGCGCGAGGCCTGGGCCAGGCTCGCGCCCGACCGTCCGCTCGGCGTCGAGTCCGATCCCCGGGGCGACCACGACGACCTCGGCGCGGTCGACCAGCTGCTCGCCGACCTCGATCTCGCCGCGCCGCGCCTGGCCGCCGCCACCCTGGCCGACCAGGCGGCCGCCGTCCTCGAGCGGTTGCGCGCGACGGAGGTGCGGCCGCGGCGGCAGCGCCACCTGCCGGTGCGGGTGATGGGCCTGGTGGAGGCGCGCCTGGAGACGGCCGACGTGCTGCTGCTCGCCGGCCTCGCGCAGGACACGTTCCCCGGCCGCCTGCCGCGCCCCCTGTTCCTGCCCGACCGTGTCCGCCGCGGCCTCGGCCTGGCCCACTGGCGCCAGAAGGCCGGCCGTGACGCCGAGCTGATGCTGCGGCTGCTCGGCACGGCGCCGCGCCTGGTGATCACCTGGCCGCGCGAGCGCGAGGGCCGGCCGAGCTTGCCGTCGCCGCTGGTGCAACGGCTGCTCATGGCGGCGCCGGACGCGCCGCCCGAGGCTCCCGAGCCCGTCGCCTACCGCCGCCGGCTGCCCGACCTCGCGGCCATGGTGGCCGCCGAACAGCGGCACCGCGCGGAGCCCGAGCCGGTGCCCGCACCGGCGGTCCGGCGTCCGTCCCAGCTCAGCCACTCGGCCCTCCAGGTGTACCGCGACTGCCCCTACCGATTCCTCATGGGCAACGCCCTGGGCCTGCGCCGGCAGGACCCGCTGGAGGCCGAGTTCAGCGCGGCCGACCACGGCAACCTCGCGCACGCCGTCATGCAGGCCTGGCTCGCGCCGGACGGCGCCGGCGACCGCGCGCTCGCGGCCGGCGATGGGCGCGCCGCCGCCGCCGCCCTGGACGAAGCCGCCGCCGGGGCGCGCCAGCGGCTCGGCCTGGAGCTGCCCGGCAGCGAGGTGGCGTTGCGGGCGCTGCTGTCGCTGGCGCCCGACCTGGTCGCGCTCGAGCTGACGCGCCGTCCGCACTGGCGTCCCGTCGCGCTCGAGGCCGGATTCACGGTCACCCTGGGCCAGCTAGCGGACTGGTTGCGCGGGCGCGGCGACGACGTGCCCGCCGCGCCCGCCGACCACGTCGCCTACCGCTTCCGCGGCAGTATCGACCGCATCGACACCGCTGCGGACGGGGCGCCGCTGGCCGTCGTCGTCGACTACAAGACCGGCACGCCGCCGACCCGTTCCCGCGTGGACGAGGGCCGTGAGCTGCAGCTCGCCCTCTACGCCGTGGCCGTGGAGGCGGGCGAGCTGCCCGGTCTGCCGGCGGGCGCCCGGACCGTGCCGGAGGGCGCGTACTACGCGCTGCGACGCCAGGGCTTCGGCTGGCAGGCGCGCCTCGACGGCGGGCCGGCGCTCACCCGCGGTGTCCGCACGATCTACGAGCAGGCCCTGGCCATCCTCGACCCCGCGCGTCCCTTCCCGCTGGTGCCCGAGTGGCAGACGGACGAGAGCGCCGGCGAGCTGCCCTGCCGGCACTGCGAGTTCCGCGGCGTCTGCCGCCTCGAGGAACGCGGCACCACGCCGGCTCTGGCCGCCCGCGTGGCGGCGCTCCTGGCGGCGTCGCCGAGGAGCCTGTCGTGAGCCGGGCGGTGCAGGACGCTCGCCGGGTGCAGGGCCTCGCCGCGAGTCCCGACGGCTCGAAGGTGGTGGAGGCGTCGGCCGGGTCGGGCAAGACCAAGGTGCTCGTCGACCGTTTCCTGCGGCTCTGCCTGACCGGCGATGGGGTCGACCCTCGCGCGGTGCTCGCCATCACCTTCACCCGCAAGGCCACCGTCGAGATCACCGAGCGCCTGCAGCGGCAGGCCAGGCGCCTGGCCGGCCTGGCCGCACCGGACCTCGCCGCGGCGCTCACCGAGATCCTCGGCCGCGCGCCGCGGCCGGCCGAGCTCGCGCGCGCGGCCTGGTTCCACGAGAGCCTGCTCGACGACCCCACGGGTCTGGGCATCGACACCTTGCACGCGTTCTGCCAGAAGGTCCTCGGGCGCTTCGCGGCCGAGGTGGGCCTGGACCCGCGGTTCGCGGTGCTCGACGAGCGCCAGGAGGCCGAGCTGCGCGCCCTGGCGCTCGACCGCCTCGAGACCGAGCTGGGCCGTGAGCCGGACGCCGCCCGCGCCTACGTGGACCTCGCAGGCTCGGCCACGGGCGCGCGGATGCGCGTGGCGAGCCTGTTCCGCCGCCGCGTGCACCTGCAGCGGTGGCTCGACCGCGTCGCCCCGCCCGAGGGCCCGCCGGCGGCGAGCCTGGTGCGTCCGCTCGCGACCGCGGCGGCCGCGCTGGCCGACGACCTGCAGCGGGCCGCGCTGGCCGGCACGCCCTGGGAGGACGCGCCGGAGCCGACCCTCGCCACGCTCGCCGCGCCGCTCGTGAGCGCGCTGCGGCAGTTCGCCGGCCCGGGCCTCGCCGACGTGCGCGCCACCGAGGGCGACGCCGGTCCGACCCCCGGGTTCGAGGCCATGGACGCCGCCTGCCGCGACGCGGTCGCCGCGGCCGAGGCGGCCCTCGCGGCCACGGCGCCCGACGTCTCCGCGGCGTTCGGCGCGCTCGCCGGGGCGGTGTTCACCAAGGCCGGCGAGCTCCGCAAGTTCAACGGCCGTGCTCCGTCCCGGGCCGCGCGCCAGGCGGCCTTCGTCCGCGCCGCGGCGCCGCTGCAACGCCTCATGCGCCTGCCCGACCTCCTGGACCTGCTGCGGCGCAACCGGACCCTGCTCGCCTGCGGCCTGCGGGCGCTCGACCTCTACACCGCCCTGAAGCAGCGCGACCGCGTGGTCGACTTCCAGGATCTCGAATACCTGGCCCTGTGCCTGCTCACCGACCCGGACACCGGGCCGCAGGTGCACTACCGTCTCGACCTCCGCCTCGACCACCTGCTGCTCGACGAGTTCCAGGACACCAACCGCAACCAGTGGGATCTGCTGCGACCCCTGATGGATGAGCTCCTGGCCGGCGGCGAGCGTCCGCGCACGGTCTTCGTCGTGGGCGACGTCAAGCAGTCGATCTACGGCTTCCGCGGCGCCGATCCGGCCGTCTTCGACGAGGCCCGCGACCTCGTCCGGCGTCAGGCCGGCCCGGACTCCCTGCTGCGGCTGCCGACCAACTTCCGCAGCCTGCCGGCCCTGGTCGAGGCCGTGGGCACGCTCTGCGAGCACGACCCGCTGCGCGCGAATCTCGGCCCGGCGGCCGCCGGGGCGCGGCAGCAGGCGGCCCGCACGGTCGATCCCGGCGTGGTGCGCCTGGTCGCGCCCCTGGACGCGGACGGCGGCCGGTCGGGCCACGAGCGCGCCGCCGCGCTGGTGGTCGACCTCGTGCGCGGTCTCATCGACGCCCGGACGCAGACCTGGGTCTGGGACCAGGACGC
Source organism: Candidatus Krumholzibacteriia bacterium (assembly GCA_041390065.1). Classification (GTDB taxonomy): domain Bacteria; phylum Krumholzibacteriota; class Krumholzibacteriia; order LZORAL124-64-63; family LZORAL124-64-63; genus Glo-17. The sequence goes on along the minus strand of JAWKQQ010000005.1, from coordinate 160,426 downwards.
AGGCGTCGATCGTCCCCGCGATCTGCGGCGCGACGACATCCTCGTGCTCGCCCGCACCAAGACCCACCTGGCGACCTACGAATCGGCCCTGCGGGCCGCCGGCATCCCGTACACGCCGGCCGGCCGCGGCCTGCTCGCCCGCAGCCGCGAGGTGCAGGACCTGCTCGCCCTGCTGCGCTGGCTCACCGTGCCGGCCGACGACACCGCCGGCGCCACCGTCCTGCGCTCGCCCTGGTTCCGCCTGCCGGAAGCCGTGGTGCAGGACCTTCTCGGCCGTCGCCTCGACGGCCGCCGCCGCACCCTCCGCGAGGTCCTGCGCGCCGACGCGGCCGCGCTGGGCCTCGACGGCGTCCACGACCAGCTCGCCGGCTGGTGGCAGGCGGCCGGCCTCCTGCCGCTGCACGACCTCGTACGCCGCGTCCTGCGCGAGGGCGAGCTGCTCGAGCGCGCCGAGGTGGCCGCCGGCGAGCAGGCCCGCTTCAACCTGCTGCGCCTGGTGGATCTGGCCCTGGCGGCCGACGAGCGTGGCGGCAGCCTGCGCGACTTCGTCCACGAGCTCGAGCAGGCCGACCGCCTCGGCGGCGAGGAGGAGGGTGCGTTGCCCGGCGAATCGGGCGACGGCCGCGTGCGGGTGATGACGGTCCACGGCTCCAAGGGACTCGAGGCGCCCGTCGTGATCCTGGTGGACGCCGCCGTGCCGCTGAGCGAAGACACCGACCAGCTCCTGCTCGGCGGCGCCGCCGCCGACGGTCCCTGGCTCGACGGCGCTCCGCGCGCCCTCACCGACGGCGCCGACCTCGCGCCCCAGGCGCCCGACGCGCCGCCGTCGGCGCCCCTGGCGCCCTACCGCCGGCGCGCGGTGGCCGGTCTGCGCCAGCAGGAAGCCCACATCCTCTACGTGGCGCTCACCCGGGCCCGCGATCGCCTCTACGTGCTCGGTGGTCGCAACGACCGCCAGACCGCCGATCACGACGCCCGCAGCTTCCTGGGCTGGCTGCGCGAGGGCGCTCCGGCCGACCTCTGGACCGACGCCGACGCCCTGCGGGCCGAACTCGCCGTGCCGGCGGCGGGCGCGGCGGCGCCGGCGGCGCCGGCGCGGTCGGCCCGGCGCATCGGCGAGCGCCTGGTGGCCTGGACGCCGCCGGTGATGGCGCCCCGCCTGGTGGTCGACAATCCCTCGCAGCTCGACGACGATCATGTGCGGCCGACGGACACCGGTCCGCCCGATCCCGACGCCGGCACCCCGCCCGCGGCCCCGCACCGGTGCGACAACCCGGCCACCCGCCGCGGCACCCGTCTGCATGCCTGGCTGGAGCGAGCCTGCCGCCTCGGTGCGATGCCGCCCGCGCCGCCGGACGCGGCCCTGCGCGCGGAGTGGGAGGAGGCCCGCGCCACCTTCGAGGCCGCCGCGCTCGACTGGCTCATGCGGCCCGCCGCCCACGGCGGCCGCGGCCTCTGCGAGGTCGGCGTGATCGGCGACACGGGCGGCGACCCGCCCCGCCGCCTCGTGGGCGTGATCGACCGGCTCCTCGTGCGTCCCGACCGCGTCGACATCGTGGACTACAAGTCGAACCGCACCGACGGCGCCGGCACGCACGCGCTCGCCGAGCACTACCGGCCGCAGCTGGCCGCCTACCGACAGGTGCTGGCCGCGCTCTACCCCGGCCGCGAGGTCCGTTGCTGGCTGGTCTGGACCCAGCTCGTGGCGGCCGGCGATCCGGCGGGCCTCACGGAGGTCACCTGGTGAACCCCTGGCTCGTCGGCCTGTTCGTGGTGAGCGCCGTCTACGTGGCGGTGTCGCTGGTCTTCGCCGCCCGGCAGGACGTGCTCTTCTTCCAGCCCAAACGGACCCTCGCGGCCACCCCGACCGAGGCCGGCCTGGCGTACGAGGATGTGGCCATCGTCTCCGAACCCGGCGTCGAGCTGCACGCCTGGTGGCTGCCCCGCGCCGCGGGCGCCGACGGTCCGGGCGCGGCCTTCACGCTGCTCTACCTCCACGGCGCCAACACCAATCTCGGCGACCGCGTGGACGCCCTCACGTTCTGGCATGGCCTGGGGTTCGCGATCCTGGCGCTCGACTACCGCGGCTACGGCCGCAGCACCGGCCGGCCCACCGAAGCCGGCCTCCACGCCGACGTGGCCGCGGCCTGGCGCTGGCTCGTCGAGACCCGCGGCCTGGTGCGATCCGAACTGATGGTCGCGGCCGAGAGCCTGGGCGTGAGCCTGGCCTCCGAGCTGGCCAGCGGCGCCGCACCTGCGGCCATGGTGCTCGAGGCGGGCTTCACCGGCGCGGCCGACATGGCGCTGCGCCGGTACCCGTGGCTGCCGGTGCGGCAGATGATCCGTCTGGACCTCGGCAACGCGGATCGCCTCGGCCGCGTCCGCTGCCCCAAGCTCATCGTGCACAGCGTCGAGGACGCCCTGGTGCCGATCACCATGGGCCGACGTCTGCACCAGCGGGCCGCGCCACCCTGCGAGATCCTCACCATCCGCGGGGCCCACGCACGGGCGTGCCGGGAGGGCGGCGAGCGATACCGCCGTGGCCTGGAGCGCTGGCTCGCCGGCCTGCCGAGGCCCTGAACGCACCGCGGCCCCGCCGTGCAGGTTCGGCGGGGCCGCCAGGGTGCGCGAGGCTGGGGCTCACCGCTGCTTCTGGAGCTCCTCACGCAGCTTCTTCAGCTCGTCCTTGAGGCTGGCCAGCTCGTCCTTCAACTCGGCGAGATCCTGCTCGTCGCGCGCGCGTTGCTCGAGGTCCGGGGCCGGCGGCAGCGAACCGCCGTGGAACTCGTAGAACCGCGGCGCCTGGGGGTTGTGCGGATCGCCGGGCATGTACTTCTTGAGCGCCTCGCCGATGTCGAAGCCCGACGACTTGCCGAGGGTGACCTCGATGTCCCGGGGCTCCTTGTCGCGGATCACGCGCACGGTGAGCGTCTGGCCGGGCTCGGTGTCGGCGAGCGCGTCGTGCAGGTCGTCGCTGTCGGTCACGGGCTCGTCTCCGATGGCGACGATGATGTCGCCGACCGCCAATCCAGCCGCGCTCGCGGCGCCGCCCTCGACGAGGTCGTCCACCACCACGCCCCGGCCATCGGGGGCGCCGAGGTCGCGGAGCTCGTCGTGGTCGCGGTCGCCGGGCACGACGCCCAGGAAGCCGCGCTTGCCGGACAGGAAGTCCAGGCCGCGGATCACCACGCGGCTGTCGCCGTCCTGGTCCTCGAAGTCGAACACGCTGCCGGAGGAATCGTCGCTGTCGCTCGACCAGGTCCAGGTCGTGCCGCCCTTGCCCTTGCCGATCGAGAACACGTTGCCGCGCTTCTCGCGCTCGCCGAGGGTCACCTTGAGGGTCTTGCGCTTGCCCTCGCGCAACACCTTGAGCTCGACCTCGTCGCCCGGGTCGTAGCTGCGGATCACGCGGGACAGGCCGCTCGATCCCTTGATCTCGCGGTCGCCCATCGAGAGGATCACGTCGCCGGGCTGCAGGCCGGCCGCCTCGGCCGGCGAACCCTCGACCACCTCGTTGATGAGCACGCCCTGGTCCTCGTCCAGCTGCAGGGCGCGCGCCATGCTGGGCGACAGGTCGCCCATGGTGATGCCGAGGTAGACGTCGCCCGCGGTGGCCGAGCTGGCGGTGAGCACGGCCAGGAGGACCGGGAGAAGAAAGCGGAGAATTTGGCGACGCATGGCGGAGCCTTTCTGCTGCTGGCCGAGGGGGATACTGGCCGATCAAGATACAAACGGCGCCGAGGCGGGTCGGGTTTCACGAAAACGCGAAAAAAACCGAGGTTCCGGCGCCGCGGCCGCAGGCGACGGCGTGGACTCAGCCGCCGACGGCGTCGGAGTCCAGGCCGAGCACGAACTGGAGCAGCCGGTCCAGGTGCAGGCGGCAGACCACCGGGCCGGTCTGGTCGCCGGCCGGCACCTCGGCCCGCAGCGCCTCGCCGCCCCAGGGCACGACGTAGGAGAGTCCGCTGCGATGCGGATCGCCCTGACCGGGCTGGGGCTGGCCTGCCAGCAGCATCACCTGCACCGGCAGGTGGTTGCAGAAGCGCACCAGGCTGGCCTGGGCCTCCGGGGTGAGCTCGTCGCCGAGCGAGAGGCGCCAGCCGCGGCCGGCGACGATGCGCAGGGCCCGGCGGTAGGGCAGCCGGGGGTGGCGGGAGGCGAGGACGCCGTCGAGGCGGGTGACGTTGGCGCCGCCGATGAGGTCGGCCGTCAACCGCCGCACGGCCCGCTTGAGCGCCGCCTCGGCGAACTCGCAGATCTGCGTCAGGCCCAGATCCTGACCGTGGAGGATGAGCACGGCGGTGTTGCCGCGGTTGACCACCCGCAGGCCCTGGTCGGCCACGGCGGCGGACATCTCGTCGGCCAGCAGACGGCGGACCTGCTCGGTGCGGGCGGGCGCGAGGGGCCGGCCGGGGGCCTGGAACAGGCCGCTGCGCGGGATCGAGGTCGGCGAACTCATCACGGGAGGGCTCCTTCTGGCGCACACGGACGCCAATTAAAGGTCTCGGACGGCAAGAAAAAACCCCGCGCGCCGGTGGGCGTGGGGGCGGACTCGTTGGGCTTCCGGGCGGTCATGGCGTCGGGTCCTTCCGGGCTCACGGGCCTCGCTTAAAGGAACGACCGGATGATAGCAAGCGTGGACCGTCGCGTCAACCTCCGGCCTTGAGCCGGACGTTGTCGATCTCCATCGAGAGGGGCTCGTCGTCCCGGCGGTGCATGAACACGGCGATGGCCTGGATGGTCTGCAGCGCCAGCGGACGGCCCCTCCGGCGGGTGCGCAGGTCGTGCAGGGGCACGCGCAGGGTGGTCCACCGGTGGCTCAGGGGCGAGGTCTGGATGGCGTAGTCCTTGTCGCGCCCGGTGCGCCGATCCTCGAGCCAGACGCTCACCTGCACGGTGTCGGGCGACGGCGCCACCAGGCGGGCGTCCACCAGCAGCGTGTCCTGGCCGGTCCAGTGCCAGGCCAGGCGCCGCGACACCGCGCCCGGCCATCGCTCGCGTCCGACGGTGGCGAGCCGCAGCGCGTGGCCGCCGTCCTCACGCGGCACGACCTGCGCCTCGCCGCCCTCGTAGCCGGACCACAGGACGCCCGAGTCCGGCCGCTCGAAGTCGCTCAGCAGGGGGAACTGCCGCTGGATCGCCGTCGATTCCCGCGCCACCACCGGCAGGTCACGCAACGGCCAGAGGACGCTGACCACGACCGCGACGGCCGCCAGCACGGGCAGCGCGCGGCGCCGGCCGCGGCGCCACCAGAGCCAGCAGGCGGCCAGCGCCACGCCCTGGATATCCTGGAACCAGTCCCAGACGCTCGCCGAACGGCCGACCAGGCTCTGCACCAGCTCGGAGAGGCCGCCGAGCGCCACCACCGCGGCGATCACCAGGAGCCTGCGCCCACGCAACGGCCCCCACCGGTGCAGCAGCAGCACGAGGCCGCCGAACAGGGCCACGTGGATGCGGTCCGCGAGCGGGCTGATGTAGGGATGCTGCTGGAGGGCCACGGGGATGGGCACGAACAGCGGCGCCAGCAGCAGGAGCAGCAGGCCGGACAGCAGGAGCGTGGGGCGGGGCGGTGTGCGGTCGATCATGGCGGGCGACAAGGTAGCACCGACCGCTGGCGGTGTCGCCTGGCGATCGTGTCGCGGTCGCTCTTGACGGAATCCTGGCTTGCGGCGAGCCTGCCTGCAGGAGAGACTGCCGTCCGACCCGTCGACCAGGAGCGACCCACCATGCACCGGAGAGAGGCGATGAAGACCCTCGCGCTCGCGTCGGCCGGCCTGGCGCTGGCGGGCCACCGCCGCGCGTATGCCGTGGCGCCGCAGGCGGTGCGGGCGCGGGGCCGCGTGCTCGTGGACGGTCGCCCGCGCGCGGCCGTCGGCATCTCGGACGGACGCCAGGTCGTGCTCACCGATGCCCAGGGCGCCTTCCAGCTCGACACCGACACCACCCAGGGCTTCCTCCAGGTGGTCCTGCCCGGCGACGTGCAGGTCCCGGTCTCGCCGGCCGGCACGGCCGCGTTCTACCGCCCCATCACGCCCGGGGTGGCCGGCGCGATGACCGCCGAGTTCCGGCTCGCGACCGTCCCCGGCCGGCCCGACCGGCACACGCTCCTGCTCCTGGCCGACCCCCAGGTGCAGCATGCCGCGGACCTCGCCCGCCTGCACGCCGAGGCCGTGCCCGAGATGCGTCGGGTCGCGCGCGCGCTGGCCGACCGCCATCCGGTGGGCATCGCCTGCGGCGACATCATGTACGACCGCCTCGAGCACCTCGGCGAATGGGAGCGGGCCCTGCGCGACGCCGGCCTGCCCGGCTTCCAGCTGCCGGGCAACCACGACGTCGACATCCTCGCGCGCACCGATGCGGACAGCACCCGCGTCTTCCAGCAGCGCTTCGGCCCCACGTGGTACAGCTTCGACCGGGGCGACGTCCACATCATCGCGCTCGACGACGTGCTCTGGAACCTGGGGTCGTTCGTCGGCCACATCGACCGCCAGCAGCAGGAATGGCTGGCCGCCGACCTGGCCCATGTGGAGGCCGGCCGACGGGTCCTGGTCTGCGTCCACATCCCGACCTGGTGCGAGCGCCATCTCCGCAATGGCCTGACCGCCGCGCCGGATCACCTGGTGGTGGCCAACCGCGAGCGCCTCTACGATCTGCTCCGGCCGTACCGTGCCACCATCCTCTGCGGCCACATGCACGAGCTGGAGATCCTGCGCGACGGGCCGGTGGACGTGCACGTCTGCGGCGCGGTCTGCGGCGCCTGGTGGTCGGGCGACGTCTGCGGCGACGGCACGCCCAACGGCTTCATGGTCTACGACATCGACGGCGACCAGCTGCGCTGGCGTTACCAGGCCACCGGGCGACCCGCCGATCACCAGCTGCGCCTCTACGCGCCGGGCGCCGACCCGGAGCGGCCGCAGTCGGTGGTGGCCAACGTCTGGGCCCACGAGCCCTCGTGGCAGGTGGTGTGGTACGCCGACGGCGAGCGCCGCGGCGCCATGACCCGGCATCGGGGTCTCGATCCGCGCGCGTGCGAGCTGCTCGCCGGCGACGATCGGCCCGCCGGCCGCACCTGGGCCGACCCGCTGCCGACCGACCACCTGTTCAGCTGCCGGCCGGACGCGGGCGTGCGCGAGGTCACCGTCGAGGCGACCGACGGCTGGGGGCGGGTGTACCGGGAGCGGATCGCGGTGTGACCGGGGGCGGGGCGGGCACGAGGTCCCTCACGTGGGCCTGCCTCCGGGACCGGCTTCCGCCTCGCGCTTCAGGGCGTCCAGTCCGTCGCGGAGCGCCCGGTCCAGCATCCGCCTCATGATCCCCGGCAAGAGCCTCACGATCCACCCGTCGAACGACTCCTCCGTCCGGACCGACGTCCCCGTCGCAACGGTCCGGAACTCCCAGACATGCACGGCCCGGATGCCGAACGTCTTGCCCGACCACGCGATCCGCCGGGGCCGGTCGAGCTGCTCCAGCTTGGACGTGATCCGCGATCCTCCACCCACCCACGCGAACGAGGTCCCCACGGCCAGCGGGCCATCCAGACGCATCTTCGAGACACTCGGGTTCCACCGGGGCCAGCCCTCGAGGTCGCTCAGCACGTCCCAAACCACTTCGACGGGTGCGGTGATCACGGCCTCGGCGCGACCCACGACGGGCGCCGAACGGTTGACGACGACCTGGTCCACGGCGTACTCCTCCGCTGCGGATCGCGAGCCCGGTATCCCTACCGGATGGTGACGGCGCCTGCCGCAGGTGGTCGCGATGCCGGAGATGCCGGACGACGGAATCCGGCCTTGCCGCCCGTCGACCGTGCGCGCCAGCGTCCACCCGGACTCCTCGGCGAGACACTCGATCTGAACGCCGGCGTCGACGGTCAGTTCCGCCGCGTCATCGTCGCGTAGCGCGGCGGCCGTGCGGTCGTCCGCGTCGATCCCGAACCAGCGGTCCGGGAAGTAGCCCTCCGTGCCGTCCGCGGCCTGGCCGACGAACCACCCGGGATTCCGGTCGTCGGCGCGGCGCGTCGGCCAGCTGGCCGCGGTGCATGTACCAGTGGTCGGCCACGTACTGCAAGCAGTGGCGGGACGTGCCGAAGGTGTCCGCGAAGCCGGTCGGGGTGTTGGCGCTCGGACCGTCGAGGTCGGCCTCGCCGAGCGTCGCGAGCAGCGCCAGCGTCCGCTCGCGCTGCTCGCGGCAGGTGGCGCGGACCTCGTCGAACGGCGGGTAGCGGGTCGGATCGGCCGACGTGCCCGCGCCGTCGAAGGGCTCCTCCCAGGCAGCGAGCAGATTGCGCCGGCCGAGCATGAAGCCCTCGACGACGAGGGCCTCGATGTAGGCCAGGTGCCCGAGGACCCAGAGCGTGTGGCCGCCGCCGTTGACGGTGGGGAAGACCAGTGCGTGGTCGCGCATGTCCTCGACGTGGGCGAGGACGCGGTCGCGGCTCCGGGTCGGGTTCTCGCGGATCAGGTCGATCGAGTGCATGGCGTGGCGGTCGTCCTTGGTTCCGGGTTGCAGGTGTGGGCGCGAGTGCCGGCGCTGGCCTGGCGGCGCGTCGGGCCGCAGTCAGGGAGCCCGGCCGCCGCGCAGCAGGCTCCCCGCGGGGTCGTCGAAGGCGAATCCACGCGGCGGGCTGACCGCGACCTCACGCGTGTGCCGTCATTGCCCTGCCGGTGGCTGCCACAGCTCGACCTTGTTGCCCTCCGGGTCCATGACCCAGGCGAACGTGCCGAACTCGGACTCCTCGATCTTGTCGAGCACGTCGCAGCCCTCCTGCTTCAGGACCGCGACCAGGGCGTGGAGGTCGTCGACGCGGTAGTTGATCATGAACGTCGCCCGGCTCGGGGCGTAATAGTCGCTCCCGACCGGCCCGATCGACCAGATGGTCGAACCGCCGATCGGCTCGCCCGCGGCGTCGGTCCAGCGGAAGGCCGCGCCGCCCCAAGCCTGGACATCGATGCCGAGATGCCGCTTGTACCAGGCCTGCAAGGCGGCGGCGTCGTTGGCCTGGAAGAAGATGCCGCCGATGCCCGTGACTCGCTTCATGGTGCCTCCCGTCTGTTGAGAATCCGACGCCATCGCGATGGCCGGTGATCGCTCCCGGCAGGATGTCGACGGTGCCGGGTCCGCCCTTGGGGTCGTGGACGGGTCCGAAGACGCCGCCCGGTCACGATGCTCGATTCCGCGACCCCACGGGCCGCTGCGCTCCCAGCCAATCCGGATCATGGTCAACCGGTTCCTCGCCATGAACGGCATTCCCGTGTCCGGTGACGACCGTCTCGAGGTCCCGGTCGAGATCCGCGAAGCTCAGATCGCCGAGGCTCTGCTCGAGCACGCTGCCACCGCACAGGACCTTCTCGTCGGGAAGATATACGGCCATTCCGTCCGCCGTGTGCGAAGGACCCGGATACGGGGCGCGCCGTCCACGCGGCTCCCGCGACGGCCACGCTCTCGGCGGCCCTCACCGGTCCGACCAGATGGCTCGGGACCAGCCCGCAGCAGAGCCGGCGCGCGGCACGCCGACCGCCTCACCGCTCAGCCTCCTGGAACTGCACGATGTTGCCTTCCGGATCCCAGCCGTCGAGCGCGGTATGGCCGCGGAAGCTCCAGGCGGAGGCTTCCGGCTCGAGGTGGCCGCCCGTGGCCTCCGCCGCGCGGCGGACCCGGGCCAGGCTGTCGACCACGAACGTCGGCTTGAACGGCGTCTCGTCTCGGGGTTCCGGCGGCTTCGCGATGGTGATCTGCGCGGCATACTCGCGGGGGATGGCGTGCACCACGACCTCATGGCCATGGCCGCCGAGCAGGTCGTAGGACGCCTCGGACTCGAGGACCTCCAGGTCCAGCGTTCGCTGATAGAAGGCGGAGACGCGCGGCTTGTCCTTCGCGAAGACGACGAGGCCTTGTTGATGCATGGTTCCGACCCCTGAATGTGATGGCGGTGTTCGGCGGTCTCTCGCTGAGCGTCACATTCCCACTTGCGACCGCTCCGGCCGCATACGTGTCGAAGAACTCCTGGAAAGCCGTGTCCCGCCGCGACGCCATCGTCCCCCGGGGAACGCCCCGTCCCGTCTACCGATACCCCGCCGCGTGCAGCTCCCCGACATCGCCGAACGCCCGCGCCGGCTTCAGGTACCTCGCGAGGAACCGATATTCCCGCAGCCGGATCTCCTGCGCCTCCCGCGTGTCCAACCGGTCGAAGCTGTGCCCGCCGGCGATGTCGAAGATCTCGTACTCGAAATACTTGCCGGCGGCCTTGAGCGACGTGATCAGGTGCTCGACCTCGAGCACGTTGACGTCCTCGTCGCCCCGGTTGGTGAAGATCAGCGCCGGCGTCGCCAGCTGCTCGGCGTTCCAGGCCGGCGAACGGCGGCGGTACTCGGCGATGTTCTCCTCGACGGTCTGGCCGATGTGGTAGGGCGCGCTGTAGAGGGCGGCGTAGTCCGCGCCGAGGTAGCCGAGGCGCGCGATGAGGTCGGACACCGGCACGCCGGCGTAGAGGCAGGCGTAGTCGTCGGGGTGGCGGAAGCAGGTCATCAGGGCGATGAGGCCGCCGTGCGACCAGCCCACCATGCCGACCCGGCGCGCGTCGATGAACGGGTAGTTCTCCAGCATGTACTGCCGGCAGGCGTGGGCGTCCTCGGTCTCGAGGCCGCCGTAGTCGATGGTCTCGTAGGTGCCGCGGCCGTAGCCGGTGGAGCCGCGGTATTCGGGGGCGATCACCACGTAGCCCTGGGCCACCATCTCGCGCACGATGTGGGTGTAGTAGGTGGTGAAGTCGCCGTGGACGCCGCCGTGGGGGAAGACCAGGAGCGGGGCCTTGCGCGAGCGGTCGAGGTCGCGGGGGATGAACACGTAGGCCCAGAACTTGAGCGGCTGGCCGGCGCCGATGGCCGTGTCGCTCGCCTCCTTCCAGCGGGGCGGTCCCCAGAGGCGCACCTTGTCGATGGCGGCCACGTCGCCCACGCGCTCGAACCAGAGCACGTCGTCGATCTGCTTGTGCAGGATGTCCAGCTCGTGCTGGCGGAGGTCGACCGTGGTCTGCAGGTCGGTCAGCTGGCGGGAGAGGGAGCCCAGGGTCGCGTCCTGGGCGGGGGCGAGGGACGCGGATGCGGCCGTGAGGGCGGCCAGCAGGACCAGCAAGCGCATGGTGGGCCTCCGGGAGTGCGGGAGCGGGAACCGGGGGCATGGTAGCGCACCTGGGCGCGCCGGTGAAGGGCCGGTTGCGGGATCGTGGCGGAACGCGAACCTTTGCGTTCGGATCGACGTAGACGTTATTCTGGGGAACCGGCGCCACGTGCGCCGGTTCCTGCCTACCGTTGCCCGAGCCATCGAGGAAGCCATGCCCGTGTCCCGCTCCGCGTCCGGTCGGCTGCTGCCGGCCCTGCTGATCCTCGCCCTGTTCGCCCCGCTGGGCTGCGGCCGTCAGGCCGAGAGCTCGAGCCCGCCGCCGGACCCGCGGCCGGGCGGACGCCCGGGGGCGCCGGCGGCGGCGGTGGCCGTGGCCGAGGTCACGACCGGGCCCATCGCCAGCTACTACGGCGCGACGGCCAGCCTCGAGGCCGAGAAGTCGGTGGAGGTGACGTCGCGGGTCGAGGGGATCGTCGGCGTGCTGCGGGCCGAGGAGGGCGACGCCGTGGCGGCGGGCGCCCGGCTGCTGAGCATCGAGAACCCCGCCCTGCAGTACCGCCTGGACCAGGCGGCGGCCAAGGCGGCCCAGCTCGGGGCGGCCTACCGGCGCCTGGAGCAGATGCAGGCCGAGGACCTGGCCAGCGCCGAGGAGCTGGAGGCCGCGCGTGCGAGCTTCGACGATGCCGTGGCTGCCGAGGGCCTCGCGCGCCTGGACGTGGAGTACCTGCAGGTGGCCGCACCGTTCGCCGGGGTGGTCACCGCGCGCCTGGTCGACCTGGGCCAGAACATCTCCGCCGGGCAGCCCCTGTTCAGCCTGGCCGACGTGACGCCGCTGCTCGCGCGCGTGCACGTGCCCAGCCGCGAGTTCCGCCAGCTCACCCTCGACCAGGAGGTGGAGCTGGTGCTCGACAGCGCGGGCACCCGGCTCAAGGGCATGATCACCCTGATCAGCCCCGTGATCGATCCCACCAGCGGCACCATCAAGGTCACCGTCGAGGTGGCCGACTACCCCGCCGGCACGCGTCCCGGCGACTTCGCCGAGGTGCGGATCGTCACCGAGCGGCGGCCCGAGGCGGTGCTGGTGCCCCGCCTGGCCGTGGTGACCGAGAAGGGCGAGTCCGTGCTCTACGTCGTCGCGGCGGGCGAGGGCGAGACCGGCCTGGTGGCCGACCGTCGGGTGGTCGCGGTGGGCTTCACCGACGACGACCACGCCGAGGTCCTCGACGGCGTCGCGGTGGGCGAGCGGGTCGTGGTCAAGGGCCAGCGCTCGCTCAAGCCCGGCCAGCCGGTGCGCGTGCTCGAGGGGCCCGGCGCCGAGGCGGCCGCCGCCACCCCGGGCCGCGGCCGCGGACGGGTGAGCTGATGCGGGGCCTCGTCACCCTCTCGGTACGTCGTCCGGTGTCCGTGATCATGACGGCCATCGCCGTGGTGGCCTTCGGCTGGGTGGCGCTGCAGCGGTTGCCGCTCGAACTGCTGCCCGACATCAGCTACCCCACGCTGGTCATCCAGACCGAATTCCCGGACACCGCGCCCCAGGAGGTGGAGAACCTCATCACCCGCCCCGTGGAGGAGGTGGTGGGCGTGCTCCGCGGCCTGGAGACCATCCACTCGGTGAGCCGGTCGGGCCTCTCGGAGGTCACGCTCGAGTTCGACTGGGGCAGCGACATGGGCATGCTGTCGCTGGAGGTGCGCGAGAAGCTCGACCGCCTCATCCTGCCCGATGGCGCGCTCGATCCCCTGGTGCTGCGTTACGATCCCAGCCTCGATCCCATCGTCCGGCTCTCGTTCTCCGGCGGCGAGGACCTCACCACGCTGCGGCGGGTGGCCGAGCGCCGGCTCAAGCCCGACCTGGAGACCGTCGTGGGCATCGCCTCGGCCCAGGTCAAGGGCGGCCTCGAGGAGGAGATCCACGTGGACGTGGACCAGGAGCGGCTGGCCGCCCTGGGCATCCCCCTCAGCCGCGTGCGCGACGCCATCGGCGCCGGCAACCTCAACCTGCCCGGCGGCGCGCTGCGCGGGCGCGACGCGCAGTTCCTCGTGCGCACCGTCAACGAGTACGACGACACCGAGGAGATCGCCAACCTCGTCGTCACCTACCAGGACGGCCGCGCGGTGCGCGTGCGCGACGTGGCCGACGTCACCTGGGGCGCCCGCGAACGCGAGGAGATCACCCGCACCGACGGCCGCGAGTCCGTCGAGATCGCCGTCTTCCGCGAGGGCGACGCCAACACCGTCAGCGTGGCCCGCGCGCTGCACGCGCGCCTGGCCCAGTGGCAGGCCGGAAAGCTGCCGCCCGGCACCGAGCTGCACGTGCTGTTCGACCAGTCGGTGTTCATCTCCCAGGCCATCGCCGAGGTGCGCAACGCGGCCCTGATCGGCGGCCTGCTGGCGACCATCGTGCTCTTCCTCTTCCTGCGCCACGTGCGGTCGACCCTGATCATCGCCCTGTCGATCCCGCTCTCGGTCCTGGCCACGTTCATCGTGCTCTATCGGATGAACGTCTCCTTGAACCTGATGTCCCTGGGCGGGCTCACCCTGGGCATCGGCATGCTGGTGGACAACTCGATCGTGGTGCTCGAAGCCATCGCGCGCCGCCGGCAGCAGGGCCTCGGCCTCGCGCGCGCCGCCGTCGAGGGCACCAGCGAGGTGGGCGCGGCCGTCACCGCGAGCACCCTGACGACGGTGGCCGTGTTCCTGCCCATCGTGTTCGTCGAGGGCATCGCCGGCCAGCTGTTCCGCGACCAGGCGCTCACCGTCACCTTCAGCCTGCTGGCCTCGCTGGTGGCGGCCGTCTCGCTGATCCCGATGCTGAGCGCCCTGGGTGGCGGCCGGGGCGGCCGGGGCGGCCAGGCCGCCGCCGAACCCTCGGACGACCTGGCGCTCACCGCGCCGGACCGCCGCAGCCTGTTCACGCTCGGCCGCTTCAGCCGCGTCTACGACGCCATCATCGCCGCCGCGCTGCGTCGCCGCCGGCTCACGCTCGCCCTGGCCGGCGGCCTCTTCCTGCTCAGCCTGTGGGGCGCGATGGGCCTGGGCGTCGAGCTGATCCCCGAGCTCAGCGAGGGCGAGTTCTTCTTCGAGGTCGAGATGCCCGAAGGCACGAGCCTGGCGGCCACCGACCGCGTGATGGGCCTGATGGAGGCCGAGGCGGCCGCCGAGCCCGGCATCGCCCTGCGGTACGCGACCGTCGGCAGCCGCTCGGGCGCCGGCGGCGTGACCACCAACACGCGCGGCGAGAACCTCGCCAGCTCAACCTCGTGCTGGCCGACCGCGCCAGCGCCGACCTCGAGACCGAGGCGGCCGACCAGTTGCGCGAGGAAGTACGCCGACATCCCCGACCTCGACCCGCTTCTGACGGCCGTCGTACTTCACGCTCAAGATTGATCGAGGTGGCAGCTCTTCGGGCAAAGATCTCGACCAGCTGCGCGAATTCTCGCTGACGCTGGCCTGGCGCCTCGGCCGCGTCCGCGGCCTGGTCGACGTGCGCAGCAGCCTGGAGGCCGGCAACCCCGAGTTGCAGGTGATCTTCGACCGCGATCGCCTCGCGGCCCTCGGCCTGGACATGGCTACGCTGTCGCAGACCCTGCAGGACCGCGTACAGGGCGCCGTGCCCACGCGGTTCCGTGAGCAGGACCGTCAGATCGACATCCGGGTGCGCAACCGCGAGGCCGACCGCCGCAGCCTCGAGGACGTGCGCGCGCTCATCATCCCCGGCCCCGACGGAGAGCAGCTCCGGCTCGGGTCGGTGGCGGAGGTGCGACTGGACCGCGGTCCGGCCGAGGTGCACCGCCTGCAGCAGCAGCGCGCGGCCGTGGTCTCGGCGGGCCTGGAGGGCCGCAGCCTGGGGGCGGCCGTGGTCGACGTGAGGCGGGCGCTCGTGGATACGCCGCCGCCCGCCGGCATCACCGCCGAGGTGGGCGGCCAGTTCGACGAGATGCAGGTGAGCTTCCGCAGCCTGCGCTTCGCGCTGGCCCTGGCCGTGTTCCTGGTCTACCTGGTGATGGCGGCCACCTTCGAGAGCTTCATCCATCCGCTGATCGTCCTGTTCACCATCCCGCTGGCCCTCGTCGGCGTGGTGGCCGCGCTCCTGGCCACCGGCACCACGGTGACGGTGATCGTGCTCATCGGCGCGGTCATGCTGGTGGGCATCGTCGTCAACAACGCCATCGTGCTCATCGACACCGTCAACCGCTACCGGCGGGCGGGGCTCGCCAAGGAGGAGGCCTTGCTGCGGGCGGGCCACGCGCGTCTGCGGCCCATCCTCATGACCACCGCCACGACGGTGCTCGGCCTCCTGCCCATGGCCATCAGCTACGGCCAGGGCAGCGAGCTGCGCACGCCCCTGGCGATCACCGTGGCCGGCGGCCTGCTGCTGTCGACGTTGCTGACGCTGGTGGTGATCCCCGCGGCCTACGCGGTGGTGCCGTCGGAGGTCAAGGTTTCGGAGCTGGACGCCGACCCGCCACCGTCGCCGAGGTAGTCGTCGCCGTAGAGCCGGCCCGCGCACTCGGGGCAGATGCCGTGGCTGAAACGGGCCTCGGAGCGGTCGTGGATGTAGGCCTCGAGGTCCACCCAAGCGTCCGCCTCGTCGCGGATCTTCTTGCAGGCGGCGCAGATGGGCAGCAGGCCGCGAAGGGCGGTCACCTGGTCGAGGGCGCGCTGCAGCTCGGCCTGCTCGGCCTCCATGCGCAGCCGGTAGACCTGGCGGAAGTGCTCGAACCAGTAGGCGGTCAGCGCGACGATCACGAAGGTGACGAGGTAGCGGCTGCGGAAATCCGCGGAGTAGGCGTACGGCGCGACGCCGGGCACCACGTCGAACAGCAGGGCCGCGGTGCCGCCGAACACGAGCGCCACCCAGACCAGGCCCTCGCGGCGGCTGAGCAGGAAGAAGGCGATCGGGGGGAAGGTGTACGACCACAGCAGGCGTGAGCCGTCGGGGCCGCCGACCCCGGCGAGGTAGACGACGATCCCGCCGTAGAAGACCGCGTTGGCCCGGTAGACCCACGTCGGCGAGCGGCCCTGGATGAGCAGGGCCCAGCCGATCAGCAGCCCGAACATCGCCACGGTGACCGCCCCGGCCACCATGAACTGGCGTGCCAGCGCGTTCGCGACCGCGAACGCCAGCATGGTGGGCGCCCCGAGCACCAGGAACACCGAGTAGTGCTTGAGCCGGTGCTTCTCCTCGGTGTCGAGCGGCGTGCGGTCGATGACATCCTCGAGGCGTTGCCAGGGAGCTCGGGGGCGATCGGTCATGGAAACGTCGTGCTTCGCTTGGGGTGAGGGCTCACTGCCGGCGGGCATCCTAGCCCAATGACGCCGGGCTGTCATCTCCTGGTTCGCTCGGCGTACCAGCTGCCGGATGAGCGTCTGAACGACCATTCTCGCTGCCCATGACGTGAACGGACATGGTACAATGGGGCACCATGCGCCATCATCCGCCATCCTGGGAGGCTCCCATGCGCGCCGTCGTCCTCGTCGCCCTGCTGCTCGTCTTCGCCGCGCCGGTCATCGCCCTCGATACCGCGACTCGCCCCGTCGGCCCGGTCCTGGAATGGCGTGCCGGCGACCTCGCCCGCTTCGACGCGTCCTGGCTGCACGTCAAGTTCGTCGAGGGTAGCGAGATCGCGCTCGTGGACGGCCGTCTGGTGTCGGCCGGCGGGGCCGACCTGACCTCCGTCGCGGCCGTGCTCGACGGCGCGGCGCAGGTGCGCCGCACGTTCCCCGGGCCGCGCGATCGCTACCGCGACCTCCAGCGCCGCGGCGAGGCGGCGGGCGGCGGCCGGGGACCGGACCTCTCGCTCTGGTTCGACGTGCAGCTCGCGCCCGACCGCGCCGGCCTCGCCGCCACCCTCAACGCGCTCAACGCGCTCCCGGTCGTGGAGATCGCCCATCCGGCGCCGGTGTGCGAGAACGCGGTCATCCGCACCGACCGACCGGCGGCGCCTCACGGCGATCCCGACCTGCGCACCCCGAGCTACACCCACCTGCAGGACTACCTCTACGAGACTCCCGTGGGGCTCGACGCGCCCTCGGCCTGGGCCATGGCCGGCGGCCGCGGCCAGGGCGTCAAGTTCATCGACGTCGAGCTGGGCTGGACCTGGACCCACGAGGATTTCGACATCTTCCGGCAGTTCTACCAGGGCGGCGTGGCCGACCTCGGCTACATCGACCACGGCACCGCGGTCCTCGGCGAGATCATGGGCCAGGACAACGGCTTCGGCGTGACCGGCTTCGCGCCGGACGTCCGCTGGGGCACCGTCGCCATCACGGTGGACGAGTGGCCCGACGTGCCGCACTACTTCCAGCAGGCCATCGACCACCTCGATGCGGGCGACGTCTGGCTCATCGAGCTGCAGATGTACCCGCCCGGCCGCGACGCCACCCCCATGGAGTGGTTGCAGGTGAATTACGACGTGATCTGGACCGGTTGCTGGGCCGAGGGCGTCGTTTGCGTGGAGGCGGGCGCCAACGGTTCGCAGAATCTGGACGACGCGGGCTGGGGCGGCGTGTTCGACCGCACCGTGCGGCGACTCGGGCGCCATCATGGTGGGCGCCGGCACCCCTACCGGCCGCGTGGCCGAGTGGTTCACCAACTACGGCAGCCGCATGACGTGCATGCCTGGGGCTCGTCGATCGTCACCACCGGGTATGGTGATCTCTACAACGGCGGGTCGCCGGCGAGCCACTACACGGCCGGTTTCGGCGGCACGTCGGGCGCCTCGCCCATGATCACCGGCAGCGCCATCTGCCTGCAGGGGATCGCCAAGGTGTCGCTCGGCGCGCCGCTGTCGCCGTCCGACCTGCGGGCCCTGCTGCACGACACCGGCATCCCGCACCTCGGCAGCCAGCTCATCGGCCCGCGGCCCGACCTCGGGGCGGCCGCCGCCCAGCTCGTCGACATCACGGCGGCCGAAGGGGAGGCCGCGCCCGGTGGCCTGAGCCTCACGAGCGCACTGAGCCCGTTCAGCCACGAGACAGCGATCCGCTTCCGGCAGGCGGTGCCGGGCGCCGTGCGGCTGGACATCTACGACGTGGCGGGCCGCCACGTGCGGAGCCTCGAGGCGGGCCCGGCCGACGTCGGGCCGCGCGTGCTGCAGTGGGACGGCCGCAACGCGGGCGGCCGCGAGGTGGGCAGCGGGGTCTATCTGTTCCGGTTGAGCGCGGGGGGCGAGGCGGTGTCGGGGCGTCTGGTGAAGGTGCGCTGACCCGGCCCGTACGCGGGCTCATCACGATGACGCCGCCGCACGCCGAGCGCGCGGCGGCGTTCCGCGTCTCAGAAGGCGTCGCCGGCCCCGACCACCGCCCGCCAGCCGTCGTTGCCCCAGGCGGCGCCGATCCGGAAGGGCACCAGGTCGTCTCCCATGCGACGGGTGAAGCGGAGGCTCGCGCCCAGCGACGGCTGCACCGCGTCCACGCGCAGGTCGGGCAGCGTGCGGTCGAGCCAGGCGCCGCCGGCGAACACCTCGCAGCCCAGACGGTCGGTCCAGGTCCAGCGCCATTCGAGCTGGGCGGCGGCGAGCGTGCGGTCGCGCAGGCGGTGTGCCTCGTAGGCGCGGCTGTGGGGCAGATCGCCCAGGGTGGGCAGGTGCCAGAACGGCACCGAGCCCCGATCCAGCTGCAGGTAGGCCTGCGCCGCCAGGGTGTGGCGCGTGGCGGCCGGCAGGAAGAGCCGCAGGTCGACCTCATACGCCTCGAACTGGAAGGCGCTGCCCAGCAGCTCGGGGTAGCCGATGGCCGACGCGCTGCCGTAGACGCCGCGCGAGGGGGCGAAGACGCGGTCGCGGTCGTCGAACTCCAGGGCCAGACCGGCGCCGGACACCGCGCCCCACTGCTGCCGCACGCCGGGGTCGGTGCGCAACAGCCCGCCGGACTCCGCGTCGTGGAGCACGTGGCGACGACGGTCGTGGATCACGCCCAGGCGCAGGTTGCGGTGCAGGCGGCGGTAGAGCGACAGCCGGAGCGACAGCTCGCCCGGCTCGTAATATTCCGGGTCGGCCAGCGGGCGGGGCGCCCACGCCGTAGTAGCTCGTGCGCAGGCCGTCGTAGCCTCCCTCCAGGCGGCCGTGCCACCGGTTGGCGCCCCAGTAGAGATCGCTGCGGCCCTGCAGGCGCCAGCGGCCGTTGAAGGTGTAGAAGGTCCGAAGGCGGTGGGCGCCCGGCGTGCTCGGGTGGGCGGGGTCGAGCTGGAAGGCCCGCAGGGCCTCGAGGCCGAGGCCGAAGCCGGAATCGCCGCTGATCCAGGTGGGGCTCAGGACGGTGCCGATCACGCGGACGCTCAGCGGCCCGGTGTCGAAGGTCGTGTCCTCGGACGGGGGTCGGAAGTTGGGATCGTCGGTGGCGGCGGCGAGGGCGGCCGTGGCCACGGACATCGCCACGAGCAGGCCCACGGCGGGCAAACGCATCGGCAAACCTCTCGGGTGCGTGGCGCGGGGGGTCGTCCGGCGCCGGCGGCGGCGCTCAGAAGATCGCCCCGAAGCGGCACGGCGGCAACGATGAACCCGGGGTGGCCGGCCGCTCAGCGGACGAGCGTCAACCGGCCGGTGGTGGCCTCGTGGCCGGCGACGATCCGGGCGAAGTACGTGCCGCTGGGCACGGGGCGTCCCTGCCGGTCGGCTCCGTCCCAGGCGATCACGTGGTGCCCCGGGGCCAGATCGGCCGCCAGCAGCTCGCGCACCAGGCGGCCGCGGACATCCAGGACGATCAGGCTGGCGAGGCTGCCGCGGGCCAGGTCGAAGGCGATCTCGACCCGAGGGTTGAAGGGGTTGGGGTAGGCGCTCAGGCCGCCCAGGAGGCTGGCGGACGGGGCGGGGGCGTCGACGGCGGTGACGAAGAAGTCGTAATCGACCAGGCCGAGGCTGGGGTCGTCGACCTGGTGGTAGATGGCGTCCTCGGGGTTGTCGGTGCCCCACCAGTTGCCCTGGGCGATCTGGGCGAGGGGCGTGTTGTTGTAGAAGCCGTAGACCTGCCCGCCGAGGCCGTTCTGCTCGATGGCGTTCCCGCCGTCGTCGCCAGGGAAGTCGTTCACCAGGTCGCCGAGGTTGGGGCGGCCGCCGTTGATGGCGGCCACGCCGTACCAGTGACCGGAGATCCGGTTGCCCATGAGGATGGGCGAGTTGTTGCCGTTGCAGGCGACGCCGAAGCCCCAGTTGAGGGTGTCGGGGTGGATGGTGTTGTCACGGATCTCGTTGCCGAGGATGACGGGGTTGGCGCCGGTCTGGTAGCAGAGGATGCCGTAGCCGCAGCCCTCGATGAGGTTGTCCTCGATCAGCGCGTTGCTGAGGTTCCAGAGCGCGATGCCGCCGCTCATGAAGTTGCCGTCGCCGTGGATCTCGTTGCCCCGGATGGTGGGCGAGTTGGTGCCCTGCAGGCCGATGTTGATGTACGGGTAGGGCGAGCTGTTGTCGAGGTTGTTGCGCTCGAAGACGCAGTCCTCGATGGTGGGCGAGCTGGTGAGCGTGAGCGTGATGGTGCGCTGGCGGTTGTCGTGCAGGTGGCAGCCGGAGACCAGGCCGTCGGCGGCGGAGATGTCGATGACCTTGCCGAGGGTGTCGTGGAGGTCGCAATTCCTCAGCTCGATGTCGGCGCCGAAGGCGTCCACGGCGTCGACCGCGTGGGCGACCTCGCAGTGCTCGAGGACGAAGGCCGAGCCGGGGCCGGTGTCGCCGTGGTCCAGGCCGCGCCAGCTGCCGGGCGTCGGGTCGGCACCCTGGAAGACGATCGGCTGGGCGGCGGTGCCGCGGGCCTCCAGCGCGCCGTTGACATCGAGGCCGACGGCGGCTCCGGCGGCGAAGGTCAGGGTGGTCCCGGGGGCGATGGTCAGACGGTCGTTCACCGCGATGGTGACGAGGTCGTGGATCGCGTAGGCGCCGCCGGCGCCCTGGACGGTGAAGCCGGCCGCGGCGGCGAGGTCGTCCATGGTCCAGTCGACCCCCGTGCCGGGCGTCGTGTAGGGCTGGGCGCCGGCCAGGGCGGCATAGACGACGCAGATGATGGCGACGAGGGCGAGGCGATGGGCGGCGTTCATCGTGGACTCCCAGGGTTCGGGGCAACGGCTGCGGACGCCGCCCATTGTAGCACACGCGGCCGCGTTCGGGGTTGCCGGGACTCCGCTCGCGGGCTAGCTTGAACGGGACAACGGTTGCGCGGGGCGTCCAGTCGGCCGCCCCGCGTGTTTTCTGGTGAAAGGGCGGAAGCATGACGCAGGCGCAGAAGGGCGATCAGGTGAAGGTGCACTACACCGGCCGCCTGACCGACGGCACGGTGTTCGACTCCAGCCGCGAGCGCGAGCCGCTGGCGTTCGAGGTTGGCGGCGAGGGCCTCATCGCCGGGTTCAGCAACGGCGTGGTCGGCATGGAGGTGGGCCAGCAGATCACCGTCACCATCGAGCCCGAGGAGGGCTACGGCCCCGCCACGAGGAGATGGTGCGCGAGGTGCCCCTGGACGCCCTGCCCGAGGGCGTCAGGGTGGGCGACCCGCTGCGGGCGCAGACCGATTACGGCGAGGTGCAGGTCTGGATCAAGGCGATGAGCGACGACGTGGCCGTCATCGACGGCAACCATCCGCTCGCCGGCCAGACGCTGGAGTTCGACATCGAGCTGCTGGAGATCAGAGACGGCGGAGTAGGGCGCTCTGGCCCGCCGGCGGCGGCGGCGGGGCTCCCGGCCGGGAGATGGCTCCGGCCTTGATCCCCGCCGCCGTTCCTCCGTATGCTACCGGCGATTTCCCGCTCGTCCTCGATCGGACCGCCCATGTCCGCCACCTTCCGCAACCTCGTGTTGGTGGTCCTGCCGCTGCTGCTCGTGGCCTGTGGGTCCGACGACCCCACCGAGCCGCCGCCGGAATCACCGGGCCATCCCACCGGCGAACCCACTGCGATCGCCGATCTGGTCGTGGTCGCGGCGACTCCGGCGAGCATCACCCTGGGCTGGACCGCGCCCGGCGTGCCCGGACGCGCGGAGGCCCTGGCGGCCTACGAGCTGCGCCGCGCCGCCCTGGGCGGTGAGCCGTTCGACGACGGCGACTGGACCATCGTGGCGACCCCGCCGCCGGCGGTGCCCGGCACGCACCGGCCGGATGATCGGCTCGGCCCATTCGATTGCATCGTGTAAGACGGGACGAGGACTCTGCGATCAGACGAGGCGGTCGATCCGTATTCCCTTCACCCAGAACTTGAACCGGAACGAGCGAAACGCACTGATCCCCCAGTGGACCTTGACGTGCCCGACGGAACCGTTGTCCGTCAGCCAAGGCTTACCAATGACCTCTGCGTGACCGGCCGCCGATTCGTCCTGCTCCACATCCGACGCCTCGATGAACTGCACCGGCGGGTTGAACGGAACTGTCCGGGTCATGTCACCCTTGGCTCCCAGCGGTCCCCCTTTCTTGGTGAACCACGTCTTCTCTAGCGGAAACCACGTCGTCGTCGTCTGGCAGGACCACGTACGGGGAAATTCTTCGGCTGGCCCGTAGTTTGTCGTCGTCCGCAACTGGTAGTGCGCGCCGTGATTCGATTCCTCCAGATCCAGCGCCGGATTGTCGACGTTTCCGACCGGCACATCGCCTCGGTTCCGCATCGCGTAGTCACCGCCATCGGACAGTTCGGTGGCATCAATCATGTCGTCTTTATCGAAGAAGTTGACGATGTCGATGATGGCTCCGACGACATCCGCACCGACGCTCACGACCTGGCCGGCCGTGGCGACCGCACCCGCGGCGGCGGCCGCTGGACCAGTCACGCCACCAGCAGCGAGGGCCGCGGAAACCGTCGACGCCGTGCGACTGACCTGCTTGGCGTAATCCCCCACCGTATCGATCACCTCGCCGACCGCCTCGTACTCCTGATCGTCGTCTTCGATGCACCAAATCGAGCCAGCCCAGGGACCGAAGCCGCGGTATAGCTGCTGCTCGTAGATTGGCGTGTCGCCAAGCGAGATCCAGGGGCCGCCGGACGAACATGTGATCGGTTTGCCGCCGTTCGCCGGGATCATGAAAGAACTGAGCTCCCAGTCGAACTCGAGGTCGAAAGACATCGGCTCCTTCTTGGCCAGGGTCGCCTCAATCGCTTCATAGACTCGTTGGAGATTCATGCAACGCACGAAGCTCCCGGCCCAGAAGATCTCGTCCGATCCGGCGTTTTCTTGTTGCTTTACGCAACGGAAGTCTTTCAAGCGGATTGCCATAGATCGCGGGGCCCAGGCTGTTTGCACGCGTCGCTCCGGAGCGGAAACTCCCGCCGCGCGCGATCTCGGTTGCGCGGTGAGAAGCTCGGATCGAGCCTTCTCGATTGCTTCGGGATCGAGCTCGCGGAGTGCTCCCAGCGGCGCCAACGACTTGGAATCGTCCGTCAGTAGTGACTCGATCGCCGCCGCGAGTTTGCCAGTTGCCGTTAGGTTCCTACCGAGAATCCCGTAGTCGGCGAGCGGGAGGCGGTAGGCAGCCAGCGCTGGGCTCGACGCCTTGTCAATCCGCGCCACGAAGATCCGTGTCTGTCCTTGACCCGGTCCGGTGTTGATGGAGAGGTCAGCTCCATGCCGGTCGGCGCGCGCCTGATACAGTGTCGGACTGAGTCCGGAACGAAGAGCGAGTCGTGGCCGCTCCACGGCAGCGCCGGCTAGCATGGTGGCGGCGATAACCTGCCTGCGTGTCGGACGCAGCGGAAAGACATATCCCGTCTCGATGGCGGCCAAGAATTCCTCCCACGCGTCGACCGCGCCTTTGTCATGTGCCAAATAGGCCTTGATCCTCGAGCTCATCGCGAGGACAAGCGCCTTTCTGTCGGCGGGCAGACGCCCCGGATGCAAGCTGTTGATGAGTGAACTGAACACGCGATGTTTCGAGATGAGCTCTGCTAGACTGGAAAAGTCGGCTGGCATGACCGGCTCCATTCTGTTTGCGACGATCTTGAGTGAGGAGAGGCCCCAAATTCTGGATCGTCGTGTTCACTTCGGGGCTAGCCCCCCGCCGTGGTCGTCGAACTCGTGGCGTTGCTCTCTGTCTGTTCCTTTAGGGCCCGCACATGGCCGAGTACGTCGTGCCAGAACGAGCTACCGGCACTCGCAGCGACACCGGAGACGACCATGCCCACCCATGGAGAGATGTGAAACGTTTGTGGGACTAGGTCTTTCAGGAGGGCAAAGGTGTCGATGCGGACCAAGATGGCGATCCCGATGCCAACCAAGCCCGCGACCAGCCGATGGATGGCGATGCGTCGCCGCTCGTCGCTGTCGAACGACTTGCGCACCTCCGCAAGGTGCGTAGCGACCTTCTTCTGCGCAGCCGCAAGTTCGTCCGCGGCGCCGACGGCAGCGGCGGCGCCGGACGTGATGGTCTTGAGGGCGCTCGCGAGTTCCTCAACAGTGCCGACTGATGTCTTGTACTCGTCTGCAAAGGCAAAGATCGCGGCCGCTTGGGCACCGGCCGGCGCGTCGGTCGGAAGCCAGTTCTTGATGTCTTTCATGAACACGTCGGGACTAATGGGCTTCTTCATCCTCTTGACTAGCGTCAGCGATTCGAGAACGGTCTCGACCGCGACCGCCAGTACGAGCAGGACGGCGACGTATGACCCCAAAACCCCGAGTGCCTGACCGAATCCGATTTGATCCATCGCATACCTCCCCAGAACGTGTTGAGGAGCGTGTCGCGACGGACGCTGTAGTTCGTGGCTGATTCTTGTCCGGCACTGCCGTCGCGACGGCTCATGCGCCGATCGCGCGCATCGATTCTATTCGCCACTGTCTGACGAGATGAACGAGCGAAGGAGTGCGACAGGTATTGGAGATATTGCGATCGCTGGCAGAAACAAAGGCTGCGATGGCGCGACTATACCCATTTTGGAGGTTAATTGTCAAGTCATCGTATGCGACCTTTCCTAGTCCTCCGCAGAGGAGCGGTGGCGCGATCGGAGGAATAGGTCAGGGTGGTCCTGGGGTCGATGGTCGGGCGTTCGTTCGCCGCGATGGCGACGAGGGCGTGGATCCCGTAGACGCCGCCGGCGCCCTGGACGGTGAAGCCTGCCGCGGCGGCCAACCATCCGCTCGCCGGCCAGACGCTGGAGTTCGACATCGAGCTGCTGGAGATCGAGACGGCGGAGTAGGGCGTTCTGGCCCGCCGGCGGCCGCGGCGGGGCTCCTGGCCGGGAGATGGCTCCGGCCTTGATTCCCGCCGCCGTTCCTCCGTATGCTACCGGCGATTACCCCGCTCGTCCCTCCACGATCGGACCGCCCATGTCCGCCACCTTCCGCAACCTCGTGCTGGTGGTCCTGCCGCTGCTGCTCGTGGCCTGTGGGTCCGACGACCCCACCGAGCCGCCGCCGGAATCACCGGGCCATCCCACCGGCGAACCCACTGCGATCGCCGATCTGGTCGTGGTCGCGGCGACTCCGGCGAGCATCACCCTGGGCTGGACCGCGCCCGGCGTGCCCGGACGCGCGGAGGCCCTGGCGGCCTACGAGCTGCGCCGCGCCGCCCTGGGCGGTGAGCCGTTCGACGACGGCGACTGGACCATCGTGGCGACCCCGCCGCCGGCGGTGCCCGGCACCGCCGAGCAGGTCACCGTCGGCGGCCTCGCGGCCGGCTCCACGTGGGTCTTCGAGCTGCGCGCCAGGAGCGCCGATACGTGGTCGGCTCGCACCGGCCCGTTGGTCGCCTCGGCCGACCCGCAGTGGGATCAGACGCCGCCCGCGCCGATTACCGACCTCCAGTTGCGCTGGCGCAGCACCGACGAGCTGATGGTCACCTGGAGCGCGACCGGCGACGACGCCCACTATGGCGAGGCCGCCGGCTACGAGGTCCGCCAGGCGGGCGTGCCCCTCGACGGGCCCGGCTGGGACGCCGCCGCCGTCGGGCCCGAGCCGGAGTTCAACCCGGGCCTACGCCGCTGGACCTGCCAGCTCGCGGGCCTCGTCGCCGGGGCCACCATCCACGTGGCGGTCAAGGCCGTCGACGACGTCGGCAACTGGTCCCTGCTCTCCAACCCGGTCGCGGCCGCCCCGCCGGCAGGCAACGTCTGGCACGTGCGCGAGGACGGCACCGGCACCGTGCCCACCATCGCCGAGGGCATCCGCCAGGCCGGCTACCGCGACCTCATCCTCGTGCACCCCGGCCGCTACACCTGGACCAACCAGGGCGGCCCCATGGACCCGCTCGGCATGATCTTCGTGGGCCGCGACACCACCGACTTCACCCTCGCGTCGGCCATGGGGCCGGAGTCGACCATCATCGACGCCGAGGACCAGGGCTGCGTCATCTTCATCCAGGGCTACAACGACGGCGTGGTGATCGAGGGCTTCACCATCACCGGCGGTGCCAATCCGCCGAGCGGCGACCCCGACTATCCGCTCGCTGGCGGCCTCACCTACCACCTGACCAGCCCGACGGTGCGCGACTGCATCTTCGAGGGCAACCACGGCGGTCAGGGCGGCGCCGTCGGCTTCTTCGGCGTGGGCACGCCGACCCTCGAGCGCTGCACCTTCCGCAACAACCACGCCGAGATCTACGGCGGCGCCATCTACGCCATCAACGTCCACGGGCCGGGGGCCGACACCGAGCACGGCATCGAGATCCTCGACTGCGTGATCGAGGGCAACACCGCCGGCACGAGCGGCGGCGGCCTCTGCTTCGTCAACGCCGTGGCCCTGGTGCAGGACTGCGTGATCGCCGGCAACACGGGCGAGGCGAGCGGCGGTGGTGTGACCATCGCCGGGCGCGCCATCGACCGTGACGCCGACACCTGGGTGCGTCTGGAACGGACGACCCTGGCGGACAACAGCTCGCCGCTGGGGTCGGCGGTCCGCGTCACCACCACCTCCAACGGCACGGTCACCCGGTACGGGCACGGCCGGTTCACCAGCTGCATCGTGGCCGGCCACGCCGACGAGCCCTGGCCGAGCCTGGTCGACGGCGCCGTCCTGCAGGTGGGCTGCAGCGCGCTGCATGACAACGCGGGGGAGGACGCGCTGCCGCCCGGGGTCGCTGACCTGGGCGACGACTTCTGGCTCGATCCCCTGTTCTGCGGGGAAGGGTCGCTGGATCGGTGGACGGTGATGGCGGCCAGCCCGTGCCTGCCTGGGGCCCATCCCGACGGCGCGGAGTGCGGGCAGGTGGGGGCGCGGGGGGTGGGGTGCGGGCGGTGACGGCGTGTGTTTCTGGACGCCAGGCAACCGTCGCGGCAGCTCCGAGCGGTTCGGTGACGGCAGTTCCGGAGGGTATGAGAGCGCCTACGCCGCAGGCTGGGGAGGGTTTACGAGACCAGGAGAGGTCCAGGCGTCCTCGGCGTCAGCACCGTAGACACCTTCCTCCGGGAGCGGGCGATTCGGAGTGATCTGCCATGATCGCAGGCTACACGGCTGACCAAACATTGCCCAGACATACGGATAACTCTATGTCCAAGCACGGATTCCAGCTCTTGAAATAATCCTTGACATGCTATATCGTCTCATTAGCGTATAGTTTCTGATGCGGCTGGCCGCATACCCGAGACATGCGGTGATCAGGCGCGACGCTCGATCGGCTCCACTGCATCTCGTCCAAGGTGGATGAGCCTGAAAGCAGTGCCGAAATGTGTGCGGCATCTATCACTGTAGATGAGAGCATTCCGTTTCAGATTGATCGCGAATCATTCTGGGGGCGATCCACGTTGAATACCGCTATCACGGTGTTGATTTGTGTTTTTACGTTCCTCTGTTCCCTATTCCTCGACCGTAAAGGCATGTCTCTGAGCATCGAGAGCGGCACTCGCTCTCCCGATGTCAAGTTCTTCGCGCGCATCGCCGAGTCACTTGCCTTCTTTTACTGTGGGTCGTCGATCGTACTGACAACGGTTTGCTTATCAGTGACCCAGGATACACCGCTTAAGGTAGTTCAGGGAAAGCTGCTGTCTATCGGTTTGATCGCTGTGGTCCTTTTCTTGCTCCTGTATGCGCTCGTCGTACTGCGCCACACGATCAGGCCGAGTCGTTCATTTGTGACCGTTCTGATTCACGGTGCTAGTTTCGCGGTGTTCATTGCGGCGGTCTTTTACGGTTTACCGCTCTAGACGCTAGCAAGTGAACTAGCCGCAGGAACCAATCGCGAGAATTCAAAGGCGCCGGTAGAATCGAAAGTGGTGGGAGTGATGGTAGGCGAAAAAACGAAGGCAGTATGCGCACTCTCCCTCGCAGTCATTCTAGCTGTGGTCGTCGTAAAGACGTGGGACCGCCCGGCGGATATTTACCGTGGCGATATCTCTACGAAGAAGGCCACTGTTATTGACGACATCATGTTTGGACACCCACCCGACCCGGTCGGCGTTACACCGATATGGGCAGAAGAGAAGCTCGACGTTCACACGGAGGATGAACCGTGGAGTCGGACTATCCGTCTGGCTGTAGGCTATGAGGTCGACGATGAAGTAGAAGCCGCCGTATTGTTCGTTGAGACTGGTTGCTTCGTAAACGGCGGCCACACCGAAGGCAAGAAGGGCACGGTGTTCGTCAACGACAAGCAGTCGAGCTTCATTGAAGATGGCCCATTCACCGAGAAATCCATTGGCCCAATCGACGGCGAGCGCGTCAACATCCTTGCCGCTGTCAAGACGTTGGGGAAAATCGACGAGAGCTTCTACTGGTTATATAGCGATTCAGTTGGCATTCATGAATCGAATGTCCACGCCGCTATCTACGCGGTTGCGATTCCGACGTCTAGGCAGGACGGCTTGATAGAGTTTGTCTTGCACCCGTCGAAACCCAAGGACGGCGTGGAAGCGTTTTATTTCCTTCCTAACGACTTGGGCAGAAGCATCGCGACGTTGCAGCGGTTTCTAGGAACAATAGAATCAGACGCACAGATCAAAGCGCCGCAGTATTGCGAGTACATCGGCGAATCTCGTCGATACACTAGTGCATCAGCTGATTGGCCTACGAGTCCGGAGCCACCTGCGTACTACAGAGTTTTCCGCCCTTCCAACAATGAGCTTAGGATCGACAGTGAAGGTCCTCTGACAAAGCCGATTGTGGTCTTCTTCAAGATCGAGCCGGTCAAAGAACCTCGCCTGTGGAAGGCACTCCACCTCTAGGCATCTACCCCCAAATGGCTCACTCACCGACCGCGGACCAACAATTGGTCCGCGGCCGGTGCCATGTTCCATTAGACAGATCATCAATTCATAGCCGCCACCACGCCACAATGAACGATCTCGCTCGCCGACGAAACAGCTGTAGAACTGGCGGAAAGCAACACCCGTGACCTGTGGGAATCACCAAGTGCGGCAACGATTGTTTCTGGCAAACCTCTTCTTTCTTCTCCTGCTCTCTCTCGTCGCCCACGCAGGAGTCCCGATACCGGAGTTCCCCCGCGGCGCATTGACGTCGACCAAGAGACGATCGAGGTTTCACTCGCGATACGATGACAGATCGCGATCACCGACCCGGCCGACATCGGCACAGATGGCGTTCGCGACGCTTTCCTGAACGTCGTTGTCCAACGGTTTCATTCAACGCGTAGGACACACACGTGAGGCGAAATAGTACAGTCGGTCCATCATGGGCTACCGCAGGCGTTCAGTCCGCCTGGTATTCGTCACCAATCGCAGTAGAAGCGCGGTGTTCGTCCCTGTCTTGGTTCTCCAGTTCCCGCGATGCTTGGAAGCGGCGCCGGCCGTCACTCCGCCGTGTGGCCTCGGGGCCGGACCGCTTCTTGAGCCATTCCTTCCCTCTCGTCGCCGCTTGACGACACCTCGCCATCCCCTGACGCCCTCCGGTGACATCGCCGGCTCCTCCCGCGGCTTGATGGCCACCGGTGCACAGCCACCAGCAATATGGCTTGCTGGCGCCGAATGCGAGGCTGCGCAAGGCGGCGACCGAGACGGCTGGGCCGACGGGAGGCGCCGCAGCAACTGGAGGAGTCACTGACGGCCCCTGCCCCGGGCGTGTCCGGGCGCCCCGTCGCTCAGCGGCTCAGCGCCGCGGCCGGCACCTCCTGGCGCGCGAAGCCCGGGCCGCTCCACTCGAGCTTCAGGTCGCGGCCGCCCAGGTGCTGGAAGAACTCCACCTTGATCGGGTGCAGCCCGGCGTCCAGCGGGGCGTCGGCCTCGATGGCGCTCGACCCGTGCAGGCCGTCGTGGTCGACGAGGAGGTGGTCGCCGAGCCACAGGCGGCTCCCGTCGTCGCTGCTGAGCCAGAAGCGGTAGACGCCGCGGCGCGGGGCCTCGACGTAGCCGGTGAAGACGGCGCCGATGTCCTCCTCGGGCAGGTCGGACGGGATCATGATCGTGGCGCTGGTGGTCGTCCGTGCCGTCGCGAGCTGCGACCAGTCGGGCAGGGCGGTCCAGGCGCCGAGGTACTCGCGCACGGCCAGGCCGGGCCTGGTCTCGCCGGCGGCGGGGCCGGTGGCGGGCCAGGGGTCCAGACGGGTGAAGGTGGCGGTGCGGGTGACCTCGTCGGCGAAATCGGCCGCGACGCGGACGGTCAGGTCGGTGGTCTCGGTGAGGACCAGCGGCTGCCCGTCGTACCATGCGGGCGGACCGTCGCCGCGCTGGACCCAGATGGCGGCGCGCCAGGTGGGGCTGCCGACCCGGACCGTGACGGAATCGACGAACGTGCGCCGCGGCGCCTCGATGCGCACGCTCGGCCGGCGCGGGCGATCGACCAGGTCGCAGATCGGCGTGATCTCGTCGCCGCCGGCGACCACGCTGGCGGCCAGGATGACCACCGCCGGATCGTCGGGCAAGGTCACGGTGCGGGCCGGCTGCCGCAACGGCAGCTGCAGGTCGACGTCGATCCGGTAGAAATGGGTGAAGACGTAAGGGGCCACGGTCCCGTCGGCCTCGTGGCGGTGGGTCACGATCCAGCCCAGGTCTCCCTCGGTCACGTAGGCGGGCGTCACCTGGCCGGCGTCGTGCACCACGTCCTCGCCCACCAGGCGGCTATCCCACTGGCCGAAGAACTCGCGGCCGTCCGGGAACCAGACCGGCGGATCGTCGCCCCTGTCGGTCTGGAACGCGACCTCGCGCGGACCGTCCACCGCGCAGGCGATGAGCTGGAGGTGGCGCTCGCCGGCCGTGCCCGGGATCTCGAGCACCTGGCCCTGGCAGCGCAGGAGATTGGCGGCGCCGCGCTCGCGCGGCCCGGTGCGGAAGCGGACGCCGTCGCGGACGAATTCCCCTGGGATGAGCTCGCTCGGCAGGCTGATCCCGCTGCCGTCGAGGTCGCCGTCGGTGGGATCGGCGTGCGTGCTGATGCCGTCGAGGTTCCAGGGCAGATCCAGCGGCTCGCTGCGACGGGGCGCCCCGGCGCGCTGGGACGGCACCGGCGCCAGCTTCAAGGCGAAGGTGCGCGGCTGGTAAGGCGCCAGGTCGCAGACCAGGGCGCCGCCGCGCAGCTCGACCTCGTCGCTGGCCGTGATCTGGATCTCGTCGGCGCGCAGCTCGCGGAACTCGCGCGCCGGCGCCAGCGGCGCCACCACGACGCCGCGGGCCGGCTCGCCCGCGACCTCCTGCAGCCTCACCACGAGCCAGTCGCCGTCCTCGCTCTTCTTGATCGCGCGCGCGACGACCCGCGGGTTGTCGGCGCCGTGCTCGTCGCCGACATGCAGCAGCGACACCGAGCGGCCCCAGGGGCCTGGATGCCGCTCGAAGGTCCGGAAGGCCAGCAGGGGCTGGTTGAGCCGGTCGGCCTCGCGCACGGCCGCGGTCCGCCAGTCCGCACCGTGGCCCAGCATGCCGATCGTCACCACGTGGCGGCCGAGGTCCTGGCTCTTCTGGTCGTCGATCCAGCGCCAGCCGTCGTTGACCGCCGGCGTGTGCAGCAGCGTCAGGCGCAGGGTGCCCTCGTCGGGGCGATCCCAGCCGTGGCGGCCGTCGTTCATGATGGTCAGGCCGAAGTCGCCGGACCGATCGGTGACGTCGGCCCAGCGCTGGGCCGGCACCTCGTACAGCCGGGGGCGGTTCAGCCCGCGGGAGATGGCGCCCAGGCCGAGGTCGTAGGTCGCCTGGGTGTCGCGGGCGGCGGTGAAGAAGGCGGCCTTCAGCAGGGTGCCCTTGGTGGCCCAGTCGATGTCCAGCTCCCAGTCGAGGCGGTCGCCGGCCACGGTCAAGGTCTGGCGGAAGATCGAGCCGGCGGCCTCGTGCACGAAGGTGAGGCGGTCGAGCACCGGGCCGGCGTCGACGCTCACCGGGATGCCGCCGAGAGGGACCGCGGCGTAGGGCGCGGCCATCACGTCGTCGTGGTCCACCTCCCAGGCGGCCCAGTTGCGCGGCTCGTCGTGCAGCAGCTGCAGCACCGGCGGCGCCGCCAGCAGCTCGCGGCCGGCGCGCTTGTCGAAGAGCGAGAGCAGGCCGGCCTCGCCGAAGACGAGGCGGTAGCGGTCGGTCTGCAGGGTGTTGGTCGCCGGGTCCCAGGCCTCGGTCCCAGGGGCCTCGTACTGGCCGACGTCGACCGTCAGCCGGTAGATCGCCACGCCGTTGGCGGGCACCGTGGCCACGAAGCTCAGCCGGTCCCATTCGCAGGGATCCTCGTCGACGTCGCTGCACCAGCGCTGGCTCGGGACCTCTGCGCCGTCGGGCCCGATGACGTGGGGGACCGCGCCGAACAGGATCAGGTTCGGCAGGTATCCCCGGCAGGTGACGACCTCGGTGCGGTCGAAATCGAGCGGATTGAACACGGCGATGGCCTGGCCGTCGACGTCGGTGTCCATGACCTGCAGCACGCCGCCCAGCGAGCTCTCCAGCACCTGCGCGAACTCCTGCTGGCTGAGCAGCAGGTCGTTCCAGCTGAAGGCGTAGGCCTCGGGGATGCTGGTGCCGGTCAGATCGTCGTGGAAGCCGTGCCAGAGGAAGCGGGTCCAGGCCCGTTCCAGCTCCTGGTGCGGGTAGTCCTTCGCGCCGAGCCACCAGGCGAGGGTCGCGGCGCGCTCGGCGGCGTCGGCCAGCACCTCGCAGCGGCGGTACCAGCGCTTCATGGCCGCCTGCGAGGTGTAGCAGCCGGCGCCGTGGCTGGTCATGACCAGTTCGCCGTCGTACACCGGCAGCGTGGCGGTCTGTGCGGGGGTGAGCTCGCGGAAGAGCTGGTCGGCGCCGGCCGACATCACCTTCACCGGGCCGTCCGAGGCGATGCTCCGCTCGAGCCACTGCACCGAGCCCTCGCTCGGCGCGCCGCCGGTGTCGCCGGTGCCGTAGTACTTCAGCGCCACCGGCGGGCCGCCCACCGCCACGGTGCGCGCGATGGCCGCCACGACGGTGGAATCGCGCGAGACGTCGCCCTCCAGAACGCTCACGTAGGCGCCCGGGTTCACCGCCGCCACCACCTCGCTGCCGTCGACGCCGCGCCAGCGGCCCACGTCGAAGGGCGTGCCGTAGGCCGAGCCCCAGGTGAGCTTCTGGGTGGAGAAGCCCGCGAGGCCGCAGTGAGCCATGATCGAGGGCAGGGCGTAGCCGAAGCCGAAGCAGTCGGGCAGGAAGACGTCGACGGAGCTCGTGCCCAGCTCGCGCCGGAACCAGCCGTTGCCGTAGAGCGCCTGGCGGAACAGCGACTCGGGCGACGGCATGTTCACGTCGACGGCGTCGAGCCACGAGCCGCACACGCGCCAGCGGCCCTGGTCGACGTACTGCTTCAGGCGCTCGAAGCGCGCGGGATAGTACTCCTGCATGAGCTGGTAGCGGAACGCGCCTTCGAAGTTGAAGACGTAGTCGGGGTACGTCTCGAGCAGCGCGAAGTTGTCGTCGAGGGTCGCACGCAGGTATTCGTCGATGGTGGTCTGGATGGTCCAGCGCCACTGGGTGTCGAGGTGGCTGGTGGCGACGGCGTAGACCTTCGGCGCGGGCTCGGCGGCGCGGGCGGGACCGGCGGCGACGGCGGCGGCGAAGATGACGAGGACGACGGGCAGAGTGCGGCGCAACATGGTACCTCCGGGGGCGGGGCGCGCGGCCGCGGTGGCCGCGGCCAGACCCGGAGAGTCTACGTCATGAGCGGCGGCTTTGGCACCATCGCTTCGCCGGCGGCGCGCCGGTCCGTGCCGGCGGCGACCGTCTCGGGCCGTCGGGCGCCGAGATGTTGGTCGACCGGCGTGCGCACCGGCGCGCCCCGCGATATCAGCCTCTCCTGCTTCTCCTGCGCCTCGCGCCGCGTCGTCGAGGCGCAGGACATCACCGCTCGGATCGGCTACTTCAGCAGCACGATCTTCTCGGTCGCGTCGCCGTTCGCCGTCTGCAGCCTGACGAAGTAGACCCCGCTGGCCGACTGGTCGGCCCTGTAGCCGATGGTATACCGGCCGGCATCGCGATGCTCGCGGTCGACCAGCGTCGCGACGCGTCGTCCGGCCAGATCGAAGACGGCCAGGGAAACCGGCCCGGCGCGCCCCACGCCGTACTCGATGACCGTCGCAGGATTGAACGGATTGGGGAAGGCCGCCAGCGAGACCGTCGCCGGGGCGAGCGGCGCGTCGTCGTCCACGCCAACGGCCTCGACGTCGACCGTGACGCTCCAGGCCGCGTCTTGCGCCAGCGAGGCGGCGTCGGGTCGCCATACCACCAGTCCGAAGCGCGTCGGCGCCGGATCGGGCACCGAGATCGCGAAGCTCACGTCCGTGCCGGCCAGGCCCGATTCCTGCCAGGCGATGCCGTCCTGCCAGGGTGTGGACTTGGCGCTGTAGCCGGTGCTGAGGTCGTGCAGCGAGAATCCGAGCGGCTCGTCATCGCTCTGCAGGGTGAACCGGTAGTCCCCGGCGGGCAGCACCAGCGCCACCGAGTCGAAGAACGTGCCGGCCTCCACCGTGCCGGTGCGCGTGTTGCCGACCGGATTCGTCCATGGCAGGTTGACCGACTGCGCCCGGAGCGTGACGTTGCCGAAGGCCAGGTTCGGCGCGCGGGTCACGCCCACGTGGTTCGCGTAGGTGCCCATGCCCATCGTGTAGCGCAGCACGAAGTCGCAGCCCGCGCCGCTCCAGGTCGACAGCGCGCGAGCGGCCGTGAAACCGTTCTGCACATCGGCGCTCTCGTAGATGCCGAGGTCGACATCGGCGGCCGAGCCCACGGCGTAGATCGTGTAGAGCGAGGGGATGTTGAGCGAGACCGTGTTGGTGAAGCGGTAGCCGTCGCAGTTCGGCGCCACCACGCCCTCGTCCACCTGGCCCAGTCCGCCGTAGGCGGGTGCCGGCAGCGGCACCGTGTGGTTCTGGGCGTTGGCCAGCGCGCTCGGCGTCCAGACCCACTGGCGGCCGTGGTCGTTGTTGCCGTAGTCGTCCTCATCGATGCCGTGGGTGGAGTTCAACCGGTGGGTCAGCGTATGCCGACCGCCGCGAACCGTGTACAGGCTGCTCTGGGCCACCCTGACCTCGTGGTCCGGCGGCAGGGCCTCGATGAACATCGAGCTGATGATGGTCGTGCCGTCCAGATCGATCCGGCGCTGCAGACCCACCGGAACGCCGGCGCTCTGGCTGGCGTTGTGCAGCGACCAGTAGATGCCGGTGGAGTCGGCCGCACCCACGAGCCGCGACGGCGCCGGCACGCTGCCCTGGACCGGGCTGTAGGGCGTGCCCACGTGCGGCACGACGTTCGCGAACCAGCCGGTCGGGGTCGCCGTCTCGAGGTCGGGCTTCTCGACGTAGGCGAAGATCCGGTACTGGCTGCCCACCAGGACGCGCGGATCCCGGTGCACCACCGTCAGGGCCATCTCGCCCGGCTCGAGGCGGAGGTTGTGGTGGACCGTATCGCCGCCGGCCGCGGCGAGGGTGACGTCCGCCGCCGAGAGGTTGCCCATGACGAAGCCGGGCGCGAAGAAACGCATCATCACGTTGCCCGGCGAGTTGTTGGCCAGCTTGATGGTGAACCAGGCGGGGTCGTCGAGGTCGTTGTAGGTGAAGTAGTAGTCGAGGCAGCTCTCGGCGCTGAGGACCGCGGTGACCGTGTCGGGCATGGCGAACATCTGCCCCACCTCGCGGTGGATGCGGTAGGTGTTGCCGCTGTCCTGTTCGTCGGAGACGCCGATGCAGTAGCTGAACAGGTCGGACTCCGCGGGGTTGTGCAGGATGGCCGCCGGCCGGTCGGCCAGGCTGTTGGCGGTCGCGAGCGCCTCGCGGAAGCCGGTCTGGCCGACGTCGCGCGCATGCAGTCGCATCACCAGGCGGTCGGCGGGATCGTCCGGCACCGCCCACACCAGCTCGGGGAACAGGCACAGCTCGACGTCGAAGCCGTCGCCGTTGGGATAGCAGGTGGTGCCCTCGGCGATCAGCGCGTGGCCCGCGGTCGCCGCGGGCAGGCCGCCGTCGCGGACGATGGTCTGACCCGGCGCGAGGTCGGCCGGCGTGAACACGAACTGCTTGGCGAAGATGTTGTTGTTCTCGTTCGACTCGGCCACGTCGTCCTCGCCGTCGATGCGGATCCAGGCCGTGTGACGGCCGATGGCGCCGAGATCGACGGGGCCGACGTTGCGGTACTGGCTCGAGACGCCCTCGCTCAGGGAATGGCCCGTCGACGTGAACAGGGGCGCGCCGTCGAGCAGGAGCATGTCGTGGAAGAGACCGGACGGACCGGTTCCGTCGTTGCGCACGGCCCAGTTGACGTAGACGGTGTGGCTCTGCACGTTGGTCGTCTGGGTCACGCCCTGCGGCGGCTCCGGCGCCAGCGTGCTGCGCAGGACCAACGACGCCGTCCAGCCTGTGGGCCGGTAGGGCAGCACGTCGGCCGGCCCGGGGTCGGTGATGATGATCGGGCCGTACGCGCTGGGCGTCGTGGCCCAGTTGCCGGCGCGGTCGACGGCGACCACCGTGAAGTACCAGGTGCCGGGCGTGAGCGCCTCGTCGGGCCACCACTGGCGTGCCGTGACGTCGATCACGTGGTCCGGCGCGACCGGGCCGTTCATCGTCAGCGCCACGCTGTAGGCGCAGGCGCTGGACATGTCGTCACTGGGCTCGTCCCAGTAGAAGCCGCCCATGGCGATCCACTGCGGCGTGTTCACCGGGAACGACGAGCTCAGGTTCGGTACGACCGCGGGCGCCTCCGTATCGAGCTGCAGGTCCCAGCTCCAGGCGGTCTCCCACAGGTCTTCGCGCGTGGCCGACGGCGTACCGAGCCCGTCGATGTACTGCGCCGCGCAGCGGAAGAAGGCCGGCATGCGGTAGGGCTCGTGCCCCTCGACGTCGCAGTGATCGGCCATGATGCGCAGGATGTCGCTGGTGGTGAGGTTCAGCTGGTCGTAGACGTCGTTGCCGAGGACGTCGTTGCGCAGGCCGTTGGTCTCGTAGCCGGTGTCGTCGTCGGCCATGTCGTAGATGGCGCCGGCGACCACGTTCTCGATGTTCCAGGGCTGCCACGGACAATCGGGGGTGTCGTGGACGACATCTGTGTCGAGGCCCTGGTGGATCACGTCGAACATGACCCGCGTCGCGAGGTGATCGGTCAACAAGCGACTGAGGATCTGCGCGCAACCCTCGATCCACGCGACGCGGTCCTCCTCCGGACACCAGGCGCAGTGGCCGCAGTCGTCCGGCTCGTCGCAGATGCCATTGCAGTAGTCGACCTCGACCGCGTGGGCGTGCTCGGCGTGCCAGTAGTGGCCCCACTCGTGGCAGAGGGTGTGGTCGTGCCACTCATCGCCGCGATCGATGTGCAGCTCCTCGAACCAGGGCTGGTAGAAGCTGCCGTCGTCGTCGGGCCACTGCACGTCGATCTGGGTCACGTCCCAGCCGAGGTCGCGGAAGTGGTCGTGGGCGTAGGTCAGGTCGGTGCAGATGTGCAGCGCGCCGGGATGATGGCCGGGGTAGATCGGCCCGGCGTCGAACTGGGTCTGGTCGGGGGCGAGGGTGGTCGTCATGGTGCCCCATGAGTAGTCCTCTTCCCAGATCCCGTCCTCCTGCAGGCACACCGCCCGGCTGGTGGCGTTGAAGCGGATGTAGAAGCGCGCGCCGGCCGGGACGGTGAAGGAGAACCGGCCCAGCTCGTCGGTCTCCACGACCGGGGTGTAGTAGTAGAACCCGCCCTCCGGGAAGACCACGCCCATGACGTGGGAGGCGTACGACGGCAGCCAGCGGTTCTGCGTCCCGTGCCAGTAGCAGACGTTGCCGGTGACCGTGCACCCGGTGCGGCTCTTGTCGGCCGGCGGCGACTGCACCTCGGCGCGCGCGATCGCGGCCATCTCGGCGGCCGTGAAGCGCGGCGGCTCGGGGAACCTCTCGCCCAACGCCGGCAGGATCCGCTGCGGCGGCAGCAGGTCGCTGTCGGTGGGCATGATGCCGCCGTAGCCCTCGGGCGACGGATCGAAGGTCTGCCGCCAGGCACGGCCGTCGACCGTGGCCGTCAGCACCAGCTTGCCGAACCCCGCGCGCGGCGTGGCGGCCAGCTCGTAGCGCTGCGACTGTCCGGCGGCGAGCGCCAGATCACGGGGCGCGGCGAAGCGCGCGACCGTCCAGCCCTCGCCGGCCAGGGCGAGGTCGCGGATCTCGGCGGCGTGCGCCGCTTCGATCATGATGACGGCGCCGAACTCGCGGCCGGCGACCGCCAGGCGCTCCGGTCGCTCCATGCGCGCGCGGATCGGATGCGGCGAGATGTCGGCCAGGGCGGTGGCGGCGGTCGCCAGCGCCGCCAGCAGGAGCAGTCGTGTCAATGCGCGCATGGCGGCACCTCCCGGTCGCGCGGCACCGGCGGCGCGAACTCGTAGTCCTGCGGCAGCTGCTCCGCCTGCGTCTGCAGACGCTCGCGCAGCTGGCCGACGAGGTCGGCCAGCGCGGCGTCGGCGTCCGGATCCCGGGGGCCGCGCGCGAGCTGGATCTCGTGGAGGGCCAGGCGGCTGGCGAGCTTGACGTAGCTCGCGCAGCGCTGCAGCACCACGACGGCGGCCTGGTCGGTCGTCTCGGCCATGACCGTCTGCAGGCGCGCCAGCTCGGCGGTCTCGGCCGCCTCGACGGCGGCGACCTGGTCGGCGAAGGAGGGTGCGACGGCGGCGGCGACGGGCAGGCTCAGCAGGCCCACCAACGGCAGGACCAGCAGGATGCGATGGCGATGGCGCATGGGGTCGTCTCCCTGGGTTGAAGTTGCGTGATCGGCAGGGAAGACGGCTCTGATGTTGTGATAAGTTTCACATCGTCTCAGAAAAATTGCTTTTAGATGCTTTTTGTCTCATTTGGTGCGTGACGCCGGATCAGCGACGACGCCTGGCCAGCAGCAGCGCCAGCGCCAGGGCGGCCGCGCCGCCGGCGATCAACCAGGCGGACGGCCCGGCCCGCTTCTCGAGCGGGATGGCCGCGTCCCCGTCTCCCAGCAGCACGAAGCCGGCCCAGTAGAAGGGATGGTGGCTGGCCGGATCGGCCTTCATGGCGGAGCGCGCCGCTGCCAGCGCGCCGGCGGCGCCAGACCGTCGGCGAGGGCCGCGTAGAAGGCTGCGACGAACCGGCGCGTCGTCAGATCGTCCACCGGCCAGAGGGTGGCCACGACCGCAGGCACGCCGGCGCCCAGGAACCCCGCCGCGAGGCCGAGCATGCCCTCGCCGGCCAGGATCGCGCCGGCCGCGCTGTCGCAGCTCGACAGCACGGCGAGGCTGGCGGTCAGATCGAGCTGCACGATCTCCGCGGCGCGTACGGACAGCGGCCGGTCTCCCGTGCCGAAGATCAGGGCCGAGTTCCAGGGCCGCTGGGGATCCATCTCGGCGTGGCAGGCCAGGTGCAGCACGTCGAAGAGCGACGGGTCGAGGCCGCCGAAGGCGACGGTGTCCACACCGGCCGGGGCCGTCACGTGGCGGAACCGCCGCTGCAGATCGGCCACCTCGGCCGCCGCGCCGGCGAGGCGGCGGTGATCCGCACTCTCGCGGCCGGCGACTGCGAGCACCCGTGCCGCCGTGTCCGTGGTCGCCGGGCGCGCGCGCAGATGCGCGAGCAGCGTCGCCGACGGCACCCGCCGCCGGTCGCCGTCCCCCAGCAGCACGACGAACGGCACGCGGTGCAGCGCGCCGTCCGGACAGACAAAGACCGTGGCGGCGTCCCTCACCAGGGCGACGACGGGCGAGTCGGCCGGCCCCAGCAAGGTGTCGCGCGCAGCGGAGGCCAGGTCCGCCGCGAACGATGCGAACGGGTTGGCCAGCCCGGCCAGCAGCGGCGCGATCAACGCCGACCAGGCCGGCTCGCCGGGCAACGATCGTACGACGCAGGTATCCCGCGAGACGGCGAAGAGCCAGCCGCGCGCCGGGGCGGCGACCACGTCGAGCAGGACCTCGCCGGGCCGCAGCACCTCACGTCCGAGATGCTCCAGCGTGACCGGCGGCGGCAGCTGCGGTCCGGCGGCGAGCTGGCTGCCCGGTCCGAGAACGCGTTCGAGCAGCGTGCGAGCCTTGTACCGCTGCGCCGCGGCGAAGGCCGCCGTGGCGTCACCGTCGGCCAAGGCCCGGCCGATGGCCAGGGCGAAGAGCCGCTGGGCATCGGCGCCGCGGCGTTCCCGCCACTCCGGATCCGCCGGCAACGACCGCTCCTGCTCCCAGAGCCGTTCCGCCGCGTCGAGGCAGGTGCCGGCCGAGTCCGCCGCTCCGAGCGCGGTCCAGGCTTCCGCCGCGGTGACCAGCAGCGGCAGCCGGTAGCGAGCGACCCCGCTGGCCGCCGCGCGCGAGAGAGACGGTTGCAGCGCGGCGATCGCGTCGGCCGGTCGGCCCAGTTCGAGCAACGTGCGCCCGCGTGCCGCGGCCAGCATCATGTCGAGGTTGAAGTCGTCGCCGCGTTGCAGTGCGGTCGCCGCCTCGGCGAGCCGAGCGAGCGCCTCCGGTCCGCGGCCGAGGGCCAGCAGGGCGTCCGCGGCGCGCATCTGCGCGACGGCCACGGTCTCCAGCTCCGCGGCTGGCGAGTCGTCGATCACCTCCTGGCAGCGCGTGAGCGCCAGCGCGAAGTCGCCGCGGGCGAGGTCGACCTCGGCGAGCCGCACCAGGGTGAACGCCGCCTCGTCGCGGAAGCCGCGCTCGCGGCAGAAGGCCAGCGCGGCGGCGAGTTCGGCCCGGGCCTCGTCGTGGCGTCCCTGCTCGGTCAGCGCCTGGGCGAGGTTGCGCCAGGGTGCGCCCACCTGCTGCCACAGGCCGAGTTCGCGCTGGATGTCGCGGGCCTGTCGGTACCCGGAGGCCGCGGCGCCAGGATCGCCGAGGACGGACTCGATGCCGGCGAGGTTGTTCAGCGCCATGGCCTCGAGCGACCGCGAGCCGCCACCGCGCGCCATCGCGGCCGCCCGCGCGTAGTGCTCGGCCGCCCGGCGGAACTCTCCGCGTCCGGCCGCGCAAGCGCCGCGGCCGTTGTGCACGGCAGCCAGGCTGGCCGGATCGGCGGCCGCGGACAGCAGGGGCAGGGCCAGTGCGTAGAGGGAATCGGCCGCGGCGAGATCACGCGCCCGGTAGCGCAGGCGTCCCAGGCCGTACAGGGCCTTGCCGGCGTGGAAGGCGTCACCGGCGTCCCGCGCGCGCTGCAGGAGATCGGCGAACAGCGCCGCGGAGTCGTCGCGGCGGCCGATATGCTGGCAGGCCTCCGCCAGGTAGCGCACGGCTCGCAACGACGCGGCGGCGTCGCGACGGGCGTCCGCGATCGCCAGGGCGGCGCGCAGATCGGGCTCGCCGTCGATCGCCCGGCCGTACGCGACACGGGTCATCCCACGCTCGAGCAGCAGCGTCTGCACCGTGGAACTCTCGGCGAGCGCCCACGCCGTCGGCAGGCGGTCGGCCACGATGACCTCGACCGAATCGGGCCGGGAATCGGCGCGCAGGCCGGCCAGGCGGCCGGCGAGGTCCGGATCGGCGGCCCACGCGGTGGCCGCCAGCAGCAGCAGCGGAGACAACAGCAGATGGCGCATGGTCAACCGATGTCACGTCAGGGTCAGGGACAGCCCGCGGCATCCCGGCGCGCCACCGTCCCGACAAGCTCGCCGAGGCGCCGCGACGCAGCCCGGACCGCCTCGTCGCGTCCGGCCGCCGGGGGCAGCGCGGCCAGCGCGGCCAGGTCCGCCGCCGTGGGCGCGTGCTTCGTCGCGATGGCCAGCAAATAGGTCTCGCAGCCGGGTGTCAAGGCCGAACGCCACACGGCCTGCCGATCCGGCGAGGGCAGCAGCACACGTTCACCTTGCGACCACTTTCTCGGCGGGCTACCCGGCGAAGGATGGATCAGCCGCACCGTACCGGCGCCGTCGACATGCAGCACGACCGGGAAGCCGTCGTGCCGTAGGCGGAAGCTCAGGCCGTGTTCGATGGTCGCCGGCGATCCGGGCGCTCCCCGCAGGACCAGGGGCGAGCCGATCTGCAGATCCTGGACGGGCGTGCGCTCGCCGACGCCGGGCAGGAGGATCAGCAACGCGGCCGCGGCCGCCAGCGCCAGCGGAATGACCCGGTGCAGCAGGCGACGCCGCGCGCCCGCGGCGCCGCCCCCGGCGAGCAGGGTGCCGAGGCTGGCGCGTGCTTGGGCTCGCTCCGCCTCGCTGAGTCCGGCCAGCGGATCGTCGTCGGCGGCGGGCAGGCCGGCGACCGCTCGCGCCACGCCCTCAGCCCGGAGCACGCCCTCGCGCAGCCTTGCGCAGGCGTCACAACCGGCGAGATGATCGGCGGCGACTCTCCGCTCGGCGTCGTCGAGATCCTCGAGCATCAGGACCATCCGGCGAAGTTCGGCGTGGTCCGTCTTCATCGTGCCACCTCCATGCCGCAGAAGACGGGTTCGCAGGGCCGCAGAGTTTCACGCGCCCGGTTCATCCGTCCAGCTCCAGCTGCCGGGCAAGGCATTCGCGCAGTGCAAGCCTGCCGCGACGGATGTCCGTACGCACGGTGTTCAACGGCCGGCCGAGGGCGGTTGCGATCTCCTCGTAGGACAGTTCTTCGTACAGCAGCAACGTCAGCGCCTGCCGCTGGTCGAGGTTGGCGAGCCCGCCGAGGCAAACCGCCACCGCGACGGCGATCTCGAGGCTCTCGAGGTCGCTCGACGGGTCGTCCGGTGCGGGCGGGTCGCCGCGATGCGGCACGCCGCCTGCGTCGTCGTGCGCGGGCAGTTCGTGGGACACCAGCCGCCGCCACGCCCGCAGGCAGTCGAGCAGCAGGTAGGGAGTGCGTATCCGGAACCAGGCCCAGAACGACCCCGGTCGCCGGTACTCGAAGCGTCCGACGGCCACGTCCTCGACCAGCCGCAGCAGCACGTCGTGGGTCCAGTCGCGGCGAAGATCCACGTCGCGAGTCAGGCGGCAGGCATGAGCATAGACGGCATCGTGCGCGCGCTCGAAGAACACGCGCCGCGCCCAGGTCTCCTTGGCTTGCAGCCCCGCCACGAGGGCCCGCTCAGCGACGTCCACCCTGTCGGCCGCCAACCCTGTCCTCTCGCCGTCGCGCGAACCTGATGCCCGGACCGGCACACGGCCTGTCGGGAGAAGCCACCGCGTGGCCCGGCTTCCGGACAAGCGTCCTGGGCCGCGGAGCTCCATCACTCTACCACGACCCGTTTCCTGCCGACACCCAAACAACACGCGACGCCGGGCGGGCGCGTAACGCCGGCGTAACGCCCTCTCGGCAAGATTGCCGCCAGTCGTCGTTCGACCCCTGAACCCGCTGGAGGCACCAATCATGTGTCGGCAAATCTCGCTCATCGCCATCCTGCTGCTCGCCCTCGCGGCGGCCGCCTCGGCCCAGTCCTTCACCTGGACGGGCTGGTTCGGTCCGGAAGGGACCGACCCGTCCTGGGGCGGGCACTGGACCTATGACAACCAGATCCTGGAGAACGGCTGGGGACACCAGTGGTATTACTGGGAAGACCCCACACCCCACTTCCCGAGCCTGGCCTCGTCGGTGCTGATCCCCGACGGAGTCAGCGTCGACACCTACGGCGGCGGCGTACCCTACTGCGGTAGCCTCACCGTGGGCCTGGACGCCCTGCTCCAGATCCAGTATGAGAACCTGAACCTCGGCGGCCCCACGCTGCACAACGACGGCCGCATCGAGCTCACCGCCGGCGGCGGCACGGCGAGCGGCCTGTACCTGCAGGGGCCGCTGTCCATCGAGGGCACGGGCGACATCCTGCTGGCGCCGGGGCGCATCTTCAGCGACGTCTCCGCCGTCGCCGTCACCGTGGGCGCCGGCCAGTTCATCCACGGAGACGGTCAGCTCGGCTCCCTGCCCTTCGGCGCCTACCACGGCATCGCCCTCACCAACTTCGGGCATATCCAGGCCACCTCCACCACCGCGACGCTGGACATCTTCGGGGCCACCGTCCATAACCGTGGCACCGCAGAGGCGGCCGCCGGCGCCACCCTGCGAATCTGCGGCGACTGGGACAATGCCGGCGGCGAGATCCTGGCCACCGACGGCGTGGTCTGGCTCATGCCCGACGCCGCCCATGCGGCCCGCATCGAGGGCGGCGTGCTGCGCACCGTGGGCGCGGGCGAGATCCAGCCCGAGGGCTACGGCAGCCTGAAGAACGTCACGGTGGACGGCCTGCTGCACCTGCGCCGCTACACCTCCGTGCACATGTCCGACACCATCACCAACGTCGGCTATATCAAGCAAGGCGTGGACGGTTGGGCCGGCGGCGCCACCGTCATCGTGGACAGCGCCCTCACCTTCGCCGGCGACGGCCTGGTGCGCATGGGGGCGGGCACCGAGATCAAGATGTACGACTGGCCCACCGCCACCGCTTTGGTGACCAACGGCCCCGACCACACCATCGAGTG
This sequence comes from Candidatus Krumholzibacteriia bacterium, assembly GCA_041390065.1. Classification (GTDB taxonomy): domain Bacteria; phylum Krumholzibacteriota; class Krumholzibacteriia; order LZORAL124-64-63; family LZORAL124-64-63; genus Glo-17. The sequence goes on along the minus strand of JAWKQQ010000005.1, from coordinate 115,689 downwards.
CCTCGGCGGCGCTTTCGGCGCGGCGCCCAACTACTACGGCGACCAGCGCATCGAGCTGCTCAACGAGGGCACGCTCATCTGCCGGGAGAGCTCGTACGCCTGCGCCTTCCACCTCACCGGCTCGGGCTTCGAGAACCGCGGCCTGCTGCGGCTGGAGCCGGCGGCGTCGGTGAACCCCGAGCTCTGGGGCGCGTTCCTGCAGACGGCCGGCAAGACCGAGGTCGACGACACGTTCATCGCCTACGAGGGGCCGTTCGCCTTCGCCGGCGGCATCCTCGCCGGCCAGGGCGGTCTGCAGGGCGCGGTGACCGCGTCGGGCGACGTCGTCATCCATCCCGGCGACGAGCACGAGATCGGCCAGCTCGACATCTGGGGCCCGCTCACCGTCGGCGACGGCGTCACCCTGGTGTGCGAGTGGGCCCACAACCTGAAGGACCGCCTCGCGGTGCACGGCGTGTTCACCTCCACCGGCTCGCAGCGACTGCGCATCGAGTACCTGGAGATCGACCCCGTCCGGGCGGCCGACTACGCCGTGATCGAGTGCGACGAGCACGTCGATACGGCCGACTGGACCGTGGAACTGCCCGACGGCTGGAGCTACGACACCCTGGAGTGGGTGGGAGAGGCCCTGGTGGTGCGCGGTCTGACCGGCATGGCCACCGGCGTGAGCGACGTCCCGGCGGCCACCGCCCTGCTGGGGGCGGCTCCCAATCCCTTCAATCCCCGCACCACCGTGCGCTTCGCCCTTGAACGCGCCGGCTCCGTCCGCCTGTGGGTGGCCGACCTGCGCGGCCATCGCGTCCGGACGTTGGTGGACGGCGAGCGACCGGCCGGTACTCACGCCGCCGTCTGGGAGGGTTGTGACGATGCCGGGCGGGCCCTGGGGTCGGGCACGTACCTGTGCATCCTGGAGGTGGACGGTCGGCGGGAGAGCCGGCCGATGACGCTGGTGCGTTGATCGGGAACGGCGAGTCGACCGGTCGGCTGCTTCTGCTCAGCCCCGGGCTTGGCCGGGGCTGCCTCGTGATCCGGCGCCGGCCGGCGGACGTGGTGCACACCGACGTCCGTCGGTCCGGCTCTGTCGCCGTCGGCACCGTGACGCCGGCTCGCTTCGGCGAACCCTCGCCGATCAGCGCACCAGCGTCACCGCCCGCGTGGCCGTGCTGCCGCCGACCGTCACCCGCCCCAGATACACGCCCGAGGGAGCGCCCGGCCGCCGGCGGTGCCGTCCCAGGTCTCCGCGTGCCGTCCCGCCTCGCGCCAGTCGTCGACGAGCACGCCGAGCAGCGAACCGTCGAGGCCGAGGATCTGCAGGCGCACCGGGGCGGCCGCGGGCAACTCCAGGAGGAAGGTGGTGCGGGGGTTGAACGGGTTGGGGTAGCATTGCAGGTCCACCCCCGGCCGGGGCAGCTGGGCCACGGGCACGGCGGCGCCCATCTCCAGGGCCAGTCCGTAACCGTAGCCGAGGTTCGACACGTGGGTCCGCACGTCGGTGCCGTCCAGGGCCATGCTCCCGACCTCGCAGCCGGAACCGCCCGCGCCCGACCAGTAGATGCGGCCGGCCTCGGCGTCCAGTTCGAGCTGACGCGGGCTCACCGGCAGGCCGTCGGCCACGGTCCGCACGTCATCGCCCACCACGGTGGCCGACATGATCGATTCGTCGGTGCTCCAGTACAGCCGCCCGCCGTGCAGGGCCAGTCCGCACGGGTGGCCGATGCCGTCGGCGCAGTGCAGGATCCGCGCCGACCAGCCACCGTCCATGTACCCGCGGTAGATATCCTGATCCATGCGCTCTGCCCAGTAGAGGAAGCCCCCGCCGGATCGAGCACGATGCCCTCCAGCACGCAGCCCGCGGTGCAGGTGTGGAGCACCTGCGCGTCGGTGCCGTCGAGATCGGCCCGGCGGATGGTGGGGTTGTTGTAGGTGTAGTCGGTCCAGTAGATCTTGCCGCCGGCGGCGTCCAGGGCCAGGCCGACGGGGTTGATGCCCGACACCACCGTCTCGCGGTCCGAGCCGTCGAGGTCGGCGCGCTCGATGAGCCCGGCCGACCGGTTGGCCCAGTAGATCTTGGCCGCCTCCTGGTCGATGACCAGGTCCTGGACGCCCGTCCCCTCGCTGAAGCCGGTGGCCAGCACCTCGAGGCCGCTGCCGTCGAGGTTGGCGCGGGCGATGCGGCTGAGGTCCGGATTGTAGGAATTCCACTCGGTGAAGTAGACGCGGCAGGCGGTGTCGGCGGGGGCCGCGGCGGCGAGCGCCAGGACCAGCAGGGTGATCATGACGACGATTCTCATGGCTTCGCTCCTCGAGGGGATGGGCGGGACGGAACAGGTTCAACCATAGCGCCGAGGCTGCCGGCGGGGCCATGCACCGAGGCGACGGGATGATGTCGGATCGCGCCAGGTGGCCGCGGCCGTCGCGTCGGTCAGCCCAGGATCCACCGGCATACGGCCACGTAGCCGAGGGTGGCGCCGGCGTGGGAGAGGACCGCAGGCCAGAGCGAGCGCCAGCGGCGCACGGACCAGGTCCAGAAGGCGGCCGCCGCCGGCACCAGGGTCAGCATGAGGGCCGCGGCCGCCGGCGAGGGCGCCAGGGCGCCCACGGTGACCGTGTGGTACGAGGAGAACAACATCAGCAGCAGCACCCGGCCGCCCCGTCCCGGCCGCAGGCGCGCGGGCAGCCAGCCGCGCCAGAACAGCTCCTCGGCCGGACCGTTGACCACGGCCAGGAACACCAGGACCGGGCCGGCCGCAGCGGCATCCACACCCCAGCCGTGGAGCACGGCGCCCAGCGAGGCCGCGTCCGGCAGCAGCGACGGCCACCACCTCCAGGCCAGCAGGGGCGCCGCCAGTCCCACCACCGCCAGGCCGAGGCCGACGCCGACGGCGGCCGGGTCGCCCCGGAGCGCCGGCAGATCGCGACCCCGCCGCCAGGACACGAGCCAGGGGAGCGCCAGGCAGAGCCCGAAGTGGTACGCCAGGAAGACCAGCGCCGCCGAATGCGCGGCGAGCAGGCCCGCGGTCACCACCACGGGCGCCGCCACCGCCGGCAGCCATTCCCATCGCGTTTGCAACCTTGCCTCCCGGGCGGCGTTCCAGGATGAACCGGGACCATGCTAGGCCAACGGCCGCCGCGCGACCACCCCCGACCGTGACGCGCCCGCGGCCGGCTGCTATCTTGACCGGACACCCCAACCGCGGAGCCCCCAGTGACCCTGCCCGAACTCGCGATCAAGCGCCCGGTGACCACCGTCGTCGGCCTGCTCTGCCTGCTCACCCTCGGCGTGGTGGCCGTCGTGCAGCTGCCGTTGGCCTTCATGCCCGACATCCGCGAGCCCGAGCTGTTCGTGCAGGTCTCCTACCCGAGCGCCTCGCCGGAGCAGATCGAGCAGATGATCGTGCGGCCGCTGGAGGACGCGCTGGGTTCGGTCAAGGGCCTGAAGGACATGTGGGCCCGCTGCGGCTCGGACGGCGCCCGCATGCGCCTGGGCTTCGACTGGGGGGCGGACCTGCACCTGGCGCGCGTGGAGATCTGGGAGCGCATCGACCGGATCCGCCGCGACCTGCCCGAGGACATCGGCGACATCATGGTCAGCCGCTCCTGGGGCGGCGACGAAGAGGAGCAGCCGATCCTCGAGGGTCGGCTCTCGAGCAAGCTGGACCTCTCGGCCAGCTACGATCTGCTCGAGCGCAAGATCATCCGGCCGCTCGAGCGCGTGCCCGGCGTGGCGACCGTCAGCCTCGACGGCGTCAACCCGCGCGAGGTCCGTGTCAACCTGCGGCCCGAGGATCTGCAGCGCCACAACATCGACGTGCGCGAGGTGAGCCGGATCCTGCGCGGCGCGAATTTCGACCAGTCGCTCGGCCGCATCGACACCGGCGAGCAGCACTGGGCGCTGCGCACCGTCGGCACCTTCGGCGACGTCGCGGAGATCGCCAACCTGCCCCTGCGGGCCGACGGCCTGCGCCTCAGCGACGTGGCCGACGTCCAGTACTCGGAGCCGCCGCTGGAATACGGCCGCCATCTCGACGGCGATTTCGCCGTCGGCGTCTCCGTGTCCCAGGAGAGCAAGGCCAACACGGTGGAGGTCTGCGCCGCCCTCAAGGAGCGCATCGCCGCGATGGGCCGCGACCCCGAGCTCGAGGGCGTCAACTTCATCACCTGGTTCAGCCAGGGCGACGAGATCACCAAGGCCCTGCGCGACCTCGCCTTCACCGGCGTGTTCGGTTCGCTGCTGGCCTCGCTGGTGCTGTTCGTGTTCCTGCGCCGGCTCGCCAGCACGTTCTTCGCCGTGCTCTGCATCCCGCTGTCGCTGGTGGTGGCCCTCGGCGTGGTCTGGGCCCGCGGCGGCACCCTCAACACGCTGGTGCTGCTGGGCCTGATCGTGGGCGTGGGCATGCTGGTGGACAACGCCGTGGTGATCATGGAGAACATCTTCCGCTACCGAGAGCAGGGCATGGAGCGGCGCGAGGCGGCCCTACGGGGCTCGCGCGAGGTCACCGTGGCGGTGACGGCGGCCACCATGACGTCGGTCATCGTCATGCTGCCCCTGGTGTTCAACAAGCCCACGGAGATGAACCTGATCCTGCGCGAGCTGGGGCTCACGGTGGTGCTTACGCTGCTGGCGTCGCTGTTCGTGTCGCAGACCCTGATCCCGCTCGCGATGACCCGTTTCATCCGCTCGCGGCCGCGCGGCAAGTCGCGTCCGATGCTGGCCCTCGAGCGCGGCTACGGCCGCGTGCTCGCCGTGAACCTGCGGCACCGCTGGCTGACGCCGATCATCGGCCTCGGCATCCTCGCGAGCACGTGGTATCCGTTCACGCACGTCGACAAGAGCTTCGGCACCTCGGAGGCCGAGCTGTTCGTGCAGCTGCGCGTCATGTTCACCGAGGAGGTGAGCCTGGACCAGAAGCGGGCCCTGATCAGCCGGCTGGAGGACATGCTTGAGCCTCACCGCGCCGAGCTGCAGGCCCGGGCGATCTACTCCTTCTGGTCGGACCGCTGGTCGCTCATCCGCCTCTACCCGCCCGAGGGCAAGGCCGACGAGGCCACGCTCGCCGCCATGCGCACCACGCTGCGCGGGATCCTCCCGGTGATCCCCGGGGTGGAGCTGACGATCCAGGAGAACGCCCAGGGCTGGCATCGCGGCGGCGGACGCGACCGCATCTTCTTCAACATCGTCGGTGACGACACCGCGACGCTCAACGAGCTGGCCGAGCAGGCGGTGGCCCGGCTGCAGGAGCTTCCCGGACTGTTCGACGTGAACTCCGGCGGACAGGACGCCGCCCAGGAGCTGCACATCAACGTGGACCGTGAGCTGGCCAGCATCTACGGCATGCGTCCCGACCAGGTGGGCCAGATGGTGGGGCTGACCTTCCGGGGCCGCCGCTTGCCGCGGTTCCGCACCCCCGACGGCGAGCGCGAGATGCGGCTGGCGCTGGACGAGCAGCAGGAGCGGAGCGTCGACGACCTCGCCAACCTGCCGCTCTACAACGACGCCGGCCAGCTGGTGCCCCTCGCTTCGGTGGCCGACCTCGACCAGGCGCCCGGCGCCCTGAACATCCAGCGCAACAATCGTCTGACCAACGTCGGGGTCTCCGGCCGCTACAGCGAGGGCACGAGCGAGGAGTGGAACCGCCGCGTCGCGGCCGTCCTCGACGGCATGGACTGGCCGCTCGGCTACCGCTGGACCTACGGTCCGTGGCAGGACATCCAGCGCGAGCAATCGCGCGAGATGCTCGACAACATCCTGCTCGCGCTGCTGCTGGTGTTTGCGGTGATGGCGGGTCTGTTCGAGTCGGTGGCGCAGGCGGTGGCCCTGATGGTGGCCCTGCCGTTCGCCCTGGCGGGCGCGTTCTGGACCCTCTACCTCACCGGCACCGATCTCGACCAGCCGGCCGCGATCGGTCTGCTCCTGCTCATCGGCATCGTGGTCAACAACGGCATCGTCATGCTGGAGCACATCAACCAGTACCGCCGTGGCGGCATGGAGCGCATGCAGGCCATGCTGCAGGGCGGGCGCGAACGCCTGCGGCCGGTGGTGATGACGGCGCTGACGACGGTGATCGGCCTGGTGCCCATCGTGGTGCAGAAGCCGAGCCTGGGAGGCGTCTACTACTACTCCATGGCCCTGGTGATCATGGGCGGCCTGGTGGTGTCCACGTTCCTGACCACGATCCTGCTGCCCACGACGGCGACCCTGGCCGAGGACGCGACGGCCTTCCTGGCGCGCCTGGGCCGACGCCGGCCGGCGGCCGGCAGCCTAAGCCCGGGCGCCGGCTCGCGGTAGGGTCCGGGCGCCGGTGAACCCGCCGTCGACGGGCACGATCTGCCCGGTCACCCAGGAGGCCTCGTCGCCCAGCAGCCAGCGGATGGCGCGGGCGGTGTCGAGCACGTCGCCCCAGCGACCGAGCGGGTACTGCTCGGCCAGGGCCTTCTCCATCGCAGGATTGCCGAAGAACGTCTCGGTGGCGGGGGTGCGCATCAGCCCGGGCGCCACGCCATTGACCCGCAGGCCCCGCGGCGCGTAGGTGGCCGCGGCCGAACGCACGAGGGCCTCGACGCCGCCCTTGGCCGCGGCCAGGGCCTCGTGGCGCGGCACGCCCACGCGCGCGGCCACCGAGCTCACGAGCACGATCGAGCCGTGCACCTTGTCGGCCAGCGCCTGCTCGACGTAGGCGCCGAGCGAGAAGAACGCGGTGTCCAGGTTGGCGGCGATCACGTCGCGGTACTGCGCCTCGGTGGTCTGGTGGCCGGGCTGCAGGAAGACGCCGCCGGCGCAATTGACCAGGCCGCCGATGGGCTCGCCGAGCAACTCGCGGGCCGTCTCGACGGCGGACACGGCGCCCTCGCCCGTGCTCACGTCGGCCTTCACGAGCACGATCTTGATCGACTCGGCCGGCTGCGGAGCCTGACGCGTGAGGTCCTGGTGCACGGCTTCGAGGGCCTGCCGATCGCGGCCGACGAGGGCCAGCGACCAGCCGGCCTCGGCCAGCAGCCGGGCGGTGGCCTGGGCCAGGCCGCCGCCGGCTCCGGTGATCAGGGCGGTGCGGTTCATGCGAGTCCTTCCTTGGCCGCGAGCGACCGACGGGCCGGGGGTTCGGGGATGCCGAGCATGCGGGCGGCCAGGGCCCGTCCGCTCGCGAGCGCGTCCTCGACCTGATCGCCGAGACACCAGTCGCCGCAGAGGCCGATGCCCAGGGCCGAGTCGTGGAGGCAGGGCACGCCGAGAGCCTCCTCGGTGCGGCCGTAGCGCCAGCGATGGCCGCGCAGGTAGATGGGCGGTGGCGAGTCGACGCCCAGGTTGGTGCGGAAGCGCTGCCACAGGTGCATGGCCACCGTGTCGGGCTCGCACTCGAGGTTGTCGCGGCTGAACGCGACGGTGGCGTGCAGCACCCAGCCCTCGCCGCCCGCGGTGGCGGGATCGGCCTGGCGACGGGCCTCGGCGAGCGCGGGATCGTGGAACTCGATGTGTTCGAGGCTGCGGCCCAGCGGCAGGGGCAGGCCCACCAGGGCGGTCAGCACCGGCTGCATGCGCACCGAAGCCAGCGGCACGGCCATCTGCGGCGCGGCCGCGAGCAGGTCCACGGCCTGCGCCGGCGGGATCGCCAGCACCACGGCCTCGAACAGGGTGCGCAGCGGCTGCCCGTCGACGTGAAGGCGCCAGTGGCCCTGGGCCGTGCGTTCGAGGTCGGTCACGCAGCTACGGCTCAGCACCGGCACCCGGCCAGTCAGGCGATCCACCAGCTCGCCGCGGCCCGGCGCGCCGTGCTCGAAGTCGATGCCCACCCGCGCGCGGCGGGCGATCCGACCGCCCGGGTGCCGTCCCTTGTCGAAGACCTGGACCTGCAGGCCCCGCTCGGCCAGGCGTTCGGCGCACGCCAGACCGGCCGCGCCGGCACCGATGACCGCGATGTCTGGAATGCGACGAGGCATGATCATGTCTCCCAGCTCCCGTGGTCGGCTGCCATTCCGTTCCCCATGAAGTTAGACATATTTTGGACAGTAAACAAGACTCCGAAAGTCTATATTTTTTGTCTCCTCGCGTCATGATCGTGGTTACGCAAGATCCTCTGTGTTTTCTTCCTGTTGGTAATCTGCAAGTTATATGCAATATTCCCGTATCGGGGAAGCTCGTTGAGTGTTGATCGCTATTTTTGATGGCCTGGTCCATGGTTGTTGGTGTCCATGTTTTGTCTATAATGGGAGCGGCAGGCGGCGGTGGCGCCAGGCGGGTGAAGCAGGGCGTCGTCGAGAATGTCGTGGCCGGCGGACGCCCGCAGGCGGCATGCTGGCCGGGATCGTTCAACGGCGGGCCCGGGCCCACGACACGAGGCGGGGACATGCTGCAGTTCCAACACGTGGATCGCTCGTTCGCGCTGGCCGGAGCTCCGCCGCGCCAGGTCCTGCGCGGGGTGACGTTCGACCTGGCGGCGGGCGACTCGCTCGCCCTCGTCGGACGCAGCGGCAGCGGCAAGAGCACGGTCCTGCACCTGGCCGCCGGGATCGACCTGCCGACCGCCGGCACCGTCACCCTCGCCGGTCACGATCTGGCCAGCCTGCCCGACGGCCGCCGCTGCGAACTCCGCCGCCAGTACGTGGGACTCGTCTTCCAGTTCTTCCACCTCCTGCCGCACCTCTCGGTCCTGGACAACGTCTGTCTGCCGGGCTGGGTGGCCGGCGATCCCCACGGCCAGGTCCGCGACCGTGCACGGGAACTCCTGGACCAGGTGGCCCTGGCCGACCGGGCGGCCGACCGCGCCGGCCGCCTCAGCGGCGGCGAGATGCAACGGGTGGCGCTCTGCCGGGCGCTCCTGCGACGTCCGCCCCTGGTGCTCGCCGACGAGCCCACCGGCAACCTCGACGAGGCGGCCGGCGCGCGGGTCATGGCGCTCCTGCTCGGACTCTGCGCGCGGGAGCGGGCGGCCCTGCTCTACGTCACCCACAGCCGTGAGCAGGCGGCCCTGGCCGGCCGCACCCTGCAACTTCGCGACGGCTCGCTGGCGGCCGCGGGACGCTCGGCGTGAACCGGCGCCTGCTTACGGCCATGCTGGCCCACTGGCGCGAGGGCCGCACGCTCACCCTCCTGACCGTCGTCGGCGTGGCGCTCGGCGTGGCCTCGGTGGTGTGCATCCAGACCCTCAACCAGGGCGCGCTCGCGGCCTTCGGCGGCAGCATGCAGGCGGTCTCGGGCGAGGCCGACCTCACCGTGCAGGGCCGCGGACCCCAGCTTGCCGAAGCGGTCTATCCGCAGGTCCTGGCCGACCCGGGCGTGGCGGCGGCCTGGCCGCTGGTGCGTGCTTGGGTCCTCGTGAGCGGCACGGCCGACCGCTACCTCGACGTGGTGGGGGTCGACGCGTTCGCGCCCGTGGACTTCCCGCTCGAGGGCATGTCCGGCGCGGGTTCCGCGCTCGTCGGCCTGGCCGACATGCTCGGCCGACCGGGCTGGATCGCGCTCACCCCCGAGTATGCGGCCGAGCTCGGCTTCGCCGTCGGCGACACCTTCACCGTCGCCAGCGCCGATCGGCTGGTGCCGCTCACCGTCGGCGCGCTCGTGGATTTCCGCCGGCAGGCGCCGCTCGCCAGCCGGCAACTCGCGCTCATGGACATCGCCCAGGCCCAGCACGCGTTCGGCCGGCGCGGGTGGGTCGATCAGATCGACGTGCAGGTGGCGGCGGGCCAGGATCCGGCCGCGGTCGGCCGCCGCCTCGCGCGCCACCTCGGGCCGGCGGCCGAGGTGCTGACGCCGGCCCAGCGGCAGGAGAACGCCGCGGGCCTCCTGGGCGCCTTCCGGCTGAACCTCACCGCCCTCAGCCTGATCTCCGTGCTCGTGGGGATGTTCCTGGTGTTCACCGCCGTCCATGCCTCGCTCGTGCGACGGCGGCGGCAGTTCGGCCTCCTGCGGTCGCTGGGCTCGCCGCGCCGGCAGATCCTCGGCGTCATCCTGCTCGAGGCCGCGGTGCTGGGCATCCTCGGCACCGTGGTGGGCGTTCCGCTGGGCTACCTGGCCGCGCGGTTCAACGTGCACACCGTCAGCGCCACGCTCACCAGCATCTACCTGCTCAACGAGATCGAGCAGCTCCGCCTGCCTCCTCTGCTGGTGCTGATCGGCCTCGTGGTCGGCCTCGGCGGCGCGTTGCTGGGGGCCTGGCTGCCCGCCCTGGACGTGGCGCGGCGCGAGCCTCTGGTCCTGCTGAGCGCGGCCGGCTTGCCGGAGCGCCTGGGCCGGCTGGCGCCGCGCCTGGCGCTCCTGGCGTTCGCGCTGGGGCTCGCGGTGGTCGCCTGGGACCTGGGCTTCGGGCATGCCCTGCGGGCGAGGGGATTCGTCCTCGCGCTGGTGCTCATGCTCGCCCTACCGCTGCTGACGCCGCTCGTGCTGCGCGAGACCTGCGGCCGCGTGCCGCCCCGCGGATTCGGCTGGCGGCTGGGTCTGCGCGGGCTCGCCTCGCGCCTGCAGTCGACCAGCTTCGCGGTCGCGGCGCTGGCGGTGACGGTCTCCATGCTCGTGGGCATCACGCTCCTGATCGGCAGCTTCCGCGCCACCCTCGCCACGTGGGTCGAGCGTTCGCTCACCGCCGACATCTACGTCACCGGGGCGGGCTGGCAGCGCGACCTGGGCCGCACGCCGCTCTCGCCCGCGGTGATCGACCAGCTGGCGGCCTTCCCGGAGGTCCAGTTCATCGACCTGCAACGCCGGCTCGAGGCGCGCACCACCGACGGGCGATCGGTGCGCCTGATCGCGATCCAGAGGCGGGGGTCGGCGGACGGCCACTGGTCGGCGCGGGCGCCTCTGCTGGCGGGCGACCCGCGGCGCCTCGGGCCGGCCCTGGACGCCGGCGCAGCGGCCATCTCCGAACCCCTGGCGCGCCGGACCGGGCCGGCGTCGGCGACACCCTTCGCCTGGCCGGGCCGCGTGGCGAGGTCGCCCTGGCGATCGCCGGCGTCGCCTACGACTTCTCCAGCGAGGGCGGCCTCGCCTACCTCGCCTGGCCGACCCTGGACGCGGCCTTCGGGCCGGGCGGCGCGACGGCCGTCGCGCTCACCCTCGCGCCCGGACGGGACGTCGAGGCTACCATCGGCGCCCTGCGCACCGCGCTGGCCGGCCGCGCCCTCGACCTGCGCAGCAACCGCCGCCTACGCGCCGACGTGCTCGACATCTTCGACCAGACCTTCGCCATCACCGGCATCCTGCAGGTCATGGCCCTGGTGATCGCGATCTGCGGCGTCTCGCTCACCTTGCTGATCATGGGTCGTGAGCGCGCCACCGAGCTGGCGCTCTACCGCTCGCTGGGCGCGACGCGCGCGCAGGTCTTCCGGCTCGGGCTCGGCGAGGGGGCGGGCCTCGGCGTGCTCGGCCTCGGCCTGGGCCTGGTCGGCGGCGCCGGCCTGGCCGCCATCCTCATCCTCGTCATCAACCGCGACTGGTTCGGCTGGACCATCCGCTTCGATCTGCCTGCCGCGGCGCTCGCGCAGCAGGCGGCGCTCATCCTGCTGGCCGCTCTCGCCGCCGCCGTCTACCCCGCGCTGCGGGCCAGCCACGCCCGCCGCCGAAGCTCACCCGGGAGGATCTGATGTGAACCGCGCCCGCCTCGTGGTCTGCTGGCTGGCCCTCGTGGCTGTGTCCGCGGCCGGCGCCGCCACCTGGAAGGCGGCCAGGCCCGGCCGGGCGTGGTCGTTTCCGGACGACCACCACGCCATGCCCGGCTATCGCAGCGAATGGTGGTACCTGACCGGCATCCTGACCGCCGCGGGTCGGCAGACGCCCACGTACGGGGTGCAGGTGACCATCTTCCGGATCGGCCTCCTGCCCGAGCCGCCGCCCTGGGACAGCGACTGGGCGGCCAGCGACCTCGTGCTCGGGCACCTCGCGGTGAGCGACCTGACCACGGGCCGGCACCGCTTCACCGAGACCCTCGTGCGCGCCGGGCCGGACCGCGGCGGCTTCCCGGCGCCGCCCGACAGCGTGCTCGCCTGGGTGCGCGCGCCGGCGGGCACCGCGGGCCGCTGGTCGCTCGCGCTCGCACCGGGCGGCTTCCGGTCGCGGCCGGCGACCGTCGCGCCGAGCTGGGCGTCGCGCTCACCCTGCGGACGGACGCGCCGCCCGTCTTCCAGGGGCCGGACGGCTACAGCGTCAAGGACCCCGTGAGCGGCGCCGGCAGCCTCTACTACAGCTTCCGAACCTCGCGGCGTCGGGGCGGGTGATCGCCGGGGCGGATACCGTGGCCGTCGACGGGCAGGTGTGGTTCGACCGCGAGGTGTTCACCAGCCAGCTCGGCTCACGCCACGTGGGCTGGGACTGGCTGGGCCTGCGGCTGGACGACGGCCGCAGCGTCATGGCCTTCGCCCTGCGCGACACGGCCGGCCTGGCCGACGTCACCCACGCCACCGTCGTCGAGGCCGATGGCCGGGTACGCTGGCTCGCGCCGGGGTCGGACCTGCTCGTGCCGCACCGCTGGTGGACCAGCGACGCGACCGGCGCCCGGTATCCCGTCGCGTGGGAGCTGAACCTGCCGGAGAGCCGACCTCGACCTGGTTCTGGAGGCGGCGTTCCCGTCGCAGGAGAACGTCGGCCGCCGCAGCGGGATCGTCTACTGGGAGGGGGTGGTGAGCGGACGCACCCGCCTGGGGGTGGGGTGCCGGGGCTACCTCGAGATGACGGGTTATGGGGGGGCGGCCCTGCCGTTCTAGCCGGACAGACGATCGGGAGCGGAGGGGCGCAACCTCCACTCCCGGTCGATGCTGGCTCCGCGGTCTCGTCAGTCGAACAGGTTCTTGACGCTGGTCCAGCTGGCGGCCTCGGCGGCGGTCACGCCGCCACCGCTGGCGTACACGGCGTCGGGCAGGCGGACGCTGGCGTGGTCGGGCACGGTCACCGAGAGGTCGTCGACCCACAGCTGGGCGCCGAACGCACCGTAGACCTGCGCGTCGATGACCATGCCGGTGTGGCCGGCCGCGACGGTCCAGGTGTAGGTGTACTCTTCCCAGCCGTTCTGGTCGCCGAGGCGCTGGTCGCCGTAGCAGTTGCCGTCGTCGATGCTCATGTCCTGGCCGCGCGCATCGCTGGCCTCGCAGAGGGCGTCGTTGTAGTGGGACCACAGGGCGAAGTAGGGCATCGCGCTGTTGTTGTCGTAACGCCAGATGCTCACCGTGACCTCGTCACCCTCCTGGAGATCCCAGACGGTGGCGACGAAGCCCAGAGCGTAGCCGCCGCTGGTGTTCTTGGTCAGCAGCAGGCCGTTGCCCTGGCTCTCGCCCGCGCGGTTGTAGTTCACGCCGACCTGGCCGGACATGAAGGTGTAGAAGCAGCCGAGGTAGTCGGCGTCGCCATCCCAGTCGTAGGTGTACGTCTGGGCCGCCATCGCGGGGACGGCCAAGAGGCCGATCAAGGCGAACGTGATCAAGGACTTGCGCATGATATCCCTCCCTGGGGGTGGTACGGAGCCATTGCCTGGAACAGAGATCGGCCGTTGCAGGTGGACCTTTAGCCCGCTTCCCTGCATTGTCCGTACCAGCGGGAGGTGTTATCGTAGGCGCCCGTAACTGCCGCTCGGGCAGGGACCTGGACATTGCAAGCTGCGAGGATCGACCATGGCCTGGGAAAAGATTGCCGACATCCTGACCGGACGTGTTCAGATCGGGACCACCGTGACGGTCAAGGGCTGGGTCCGCACCCGGCGCGACAGCAAGGCCGGCCTGAGCTTCGTCCAGGTGCACGACGGGACCTGCTTCGACACGTTGCAGGTGGTGGCGCCGTCCGACCTCGCCAACTATGCCGACGAGGTCGTGCGCCTGTCGGCGGGCTGCGCCGTGGAGTGCGACGGCGAGCTCGTCGCGAGCCAGGGCAAGGGTCAGGCCTGCGAACTGAAGGCCACGCAGCTCCGCGTGATCGGCTGGGTCGACGACCCCGAGACCTACCCCGTTCAGCCCAAGCGTCACACCATGGAATTCCTGCGCGAGGTGGCTCATCTGCGGCCGCGCACCAACACGTTCGGCGCCGTCGCGCGGGTGCGCAACTGCCTGGCCCAGGCCACCCACCGGTTCTTCCACCAGAACGATTTCTACTGGATCCACACGCCCATCATCACCGCCAGCGACTGCGAGGGCGCGGGCGAGCTGTTCCGCGTCTCCACCCTCGACCTCGTCAACCCGCCCCGCCGCACCGACGGCGCGATCGACTGGAGCGAGGACTTCTTCGGCAAGGAGGCCTTCCTGTCGGTCTCGGGGCAGCTCAACGTCGAGACCTACTGCCAGGCGCTGTCCCGCGTCTATACCTTCGGGCCCACCTTCCGCGCCGAGAACAGCAACACCAGCCGGCATCTGTCGGAATTCTGGATGATCGAGCCCGAGATCGCGTTCGCCGATCTGAACGACGACGCCGATCTGGCCGAGCGCTTCCTCAAGTTCATCTTCCAGGCCGTGCTCGACGAGCGCGCCGACGACATGGCCTTCTTCGCCCAGCACGTCCAGGACGACTGCATCACGCGCCTCGAGCGTTTCGTCAGCTCGAGCTTCGAGCGCATGACCTACACCGAGGCCATCGGCCACCTGCAGAAGGCCGGCCGCAGCTGGGAGTATCCGGTGGCGTGGGGCAGCGACCTGCAGAGCGAGCACGAGCGCTACCTCTGCGAGGAGCTCTGCCAGGTGCCGGTCGTGGTGATGGACTACCCGAAGGACATCAAGGCCTTCTACATGCGCCTGAACGACGATGGCAAGACCGTGGCCGCCATGGACGTGCTCGCGCCCGGCATCGGCGAGATCATCGGCGGGTCGCAACGCGAGGAGCGCCTCGACGTGCTCGACGCCCGGATCCGGGAGATGGGCCTGCCGCTGGAGTCGTACTGGTGGTACCGCGACCTGCGGCGGTACGGCACCTGTCCGCACGCCGGCTTCGGCCTGGGTTTCGACCGGGCCGTCAACTACACCACGGGCGTCAAGAACATCCGCGACGTGATCCCGTTTCCGCGGGCGCCGAAGCTGGCGGAGTTCTAGACGGGCGGCGTCAGTCGGTGAACAGCGCCTTCACCGCCGACCAGGTGGCGGCCGCGGCCGCCACCCCACCCCCGTCGCCGAGGTCGCCCGCGACCCACGCGATCTCGACCCAGGCGTTGTTCGGGGTGATGGTGTCGCCGAAGGTGAGGCCGCTGCCCACGCTCAGCACGCCGAGGGGACTCTCGGCCACCGGCAACCCATCGATGGAGACCTCCGCGGTCAGGGCCGTCAGGTCCAGGTCCACGGTGTAGTCGTGCCACGCGGTGGCGTCCACGGGTACGGTGATGGCCGTGCCGGCGATCCGCAGGAAGTCGAGCCCCAGCAGGATCGTGGCGATGCGGGCCTGACCGCCGTCGATCCGGTAGGACGCGCCCAGCGACAGGCCGAACGAATTCTCCATGGGCTCGATCGCCAGCATCCGGCAGCGCATGCTGGCGGTGACGCGGGTGGCGGTCGCCACCTCGGCCAGCGGGTGGGTGTAACCGCAGAAGATGTTCCCGCCGAGCCCTCGCGTGTCCATGACCAGCAGGTCGTTGCGGATCTGGAAGGCGTCGCGCTCGGGCACCACCTCGGGCACGAAATACGTCCAGCCCTGGGCGCTGGGCAACTGCGGCGGCGCGTAGTGGATGCGCTGGATGATCGCACCGCGGCCGACGGCCGCGGCGGACAGCAGCGACATGGTCAGGATGAGAAAACGCATCTGCTCTCCCTCCAGCGAGCGGTGGTTCCCCTGACCCTTGAACGCTACGGATTCCCCGACGCCGGGACAACCTCGGCGGGCCGGCCGGCGGCGACCTGGCGGCCGGTTGCTGCGACTCGCCGATCCGCCTAGATTGAAGACGTTATCAATCCGTTTTCAACGGCGCACCGCGGGCGAAAGACACGACCTTGATCGGCGAGACCATCGGCCCCTACGAGGTCCAGTCCCTGCTCGGCCGCGGCGGCATGGGCGAGGTGTATCGGGCCCGCGACACGCGCCTCGACCGCGACGTGGCCTTGAAGATCCTGCCCACCGGCGTGGCCGGCGACCCCGACCGGCTCGGCCGCTTCGAGCGCGAGGCGCGGCTCCTGGCGGCCCTGCAGCATCAGAACATCGCCAGCATCTACGGTCTGGAGGATCTCGACGGCCAGCCGGTGCTGGTGATGGAACTGGCCGAAGGCGATGACCTGAGCGTCCGCCTGGCGGCCGGCCCGCTGGACGTCGACGAGGTCGACCGCTACGCCCGGCAACTGGCCCGGGGGCTCGAGTTCGCCCACGAGCGCGGCATCATCCACCGCGACCTCAAGCCGGCCAACCTCAAGCTGGGGCCCGACGGCCGGCTCAAGATCCTCGATTTCGGCCTGGCACGGGCCTACGGCGGCCCGACCGGCAGCGCGGCGGCGGCTGCGATGTCAGCCGCGACCGTCCCCCAGGACCTCACCCGGCCGGGCACGGTCCTCGGCACCGCGGCCTACATGAGTCCCGAGCAGGCCCGCGGCTACGAGGTGGATCGCCGCACGGACATCTGGGCCTTCGGCGTCATCCTGTTCGAGATGCTCACCGGCAGGAAGCTGTTCGCCGGCGAGACGGCGTCGGACACCATGGCCGCGATCCTGCGCCAGGAGCCGGATTTCACCGCCCTGCCGCCCGACACGCCGCCGCTGCTGGTGCAGCTCATCCGGCGTTGCCTGGAGAAGGACCCGCAGAAGCGGTTGCGGGACATCGGCGAGGTCCGGGTCGCGCTGGAGGACGGGTCGTCGTCCTACCTCGACGCGAGCATGGTCCGGTCCTCGGTCGGGCTGAACCCGACGCTGACCAGCCCGCGCCGGCCACGCCTGCCGTGGCTCCTGGTGGGGTTGCTGGCCGCGGCGGTCGTGCTCGTCGGCTGGCTCGGGTTGTCCGGGCGGTTGGGGCCGCCGCCGGCACCGCCGCCCTTGGTGCAGGCCCAGATCGTGCTGCCCGACCGCACGTCCTTCAGCCTGAACCCCGCGAGCCCCGGGCCGCCGGCACTGTCGCCGGACGGACGCCACGTGACGTTCGCGGCCCTGGATTCCACCGGCCGGGTCACCCTGTACCTGCGCAGCCTCGCGGACGGGGTCGCGCGGAGCATCGTCGGGACCGCGGATGCAGCGTACCCGTTCTGGTCGCCCGACAGCCGCGAGATCGCGTTCTTCCACGACGGCAGCCTGTGCCGCGTGGACATCGCCGGCGGGCCGGTGGTGACCATCTGCCCGGCGTCCAACGGCAAGGGCGGGTCGTGGAACAGCGACGACGTCATCCTGTTCGCGCCCAGCCACATCGCGTCGATCAACCGCGTCCTCGCGAGCGGCGGCGAGCCCGTTGCGGTGACCTCGGTGGAGGCCGACTCGCTGGTGCGCTCGCACCGCTTCCCCTGCTGGCTGCCCGACAACCGGCACTTCGTCTACCTCGCCTGGCGCAACCAGGGCGCCCGCGACCCGGGCAACGAGACCGAGCTGCGCCTGGCCGCCGTCGATGGTTCCGTCGACCGGCCGTTGCTCGCCACGCAGACCAATGCCCAGTTCGCCGGCGGCCAGCTGCTCTACGTGCACGAGGGCAACCTCATGGGCCGTCCCTTCTCGGTCGCCGACCTCGACTTCACCGGCCCGCCGCAGCCGCTCCTGGGCGGCGTCCTCGCCATGCTCGCCGCCCATGTCGCCGTCGTCTCGGCCACCGATGCGGGGGTGCTGGTCTACGTGGGCGGCGGGGGCGTCTTCGGCCAGGCCCGCTACTACTGGATCGATCCGGACGGCACCGCGGAGCCGGCCATGCCCATGGTGTTCCTCAGCCCGCAGGGCATGTCGCTCTCGCCGGACGGGCGGCGCATCGCGGTCGCCCAGGCCGATGAGCGGACGGGCACGTTCGACGTCTGGGTCTACGAGCGCGACCGTGAGGTCGGCGCCCGCTTCACCTTCGAGAGCGAGTCGGAGACCAACCCGATCTGGACTCACGACGGTCAGTGGGTGACCTATTCCACCAACGTCGCGGGCCGCAATCGGCTCTACAACAAGCGGGCCAGCGGCGCCGGCCGGCCCGAGCTGCTGGTCGAGATGGACTCCGAGGTCTACCCGGACTGCTGGTCGAGCGACGGCCGGCAGCTGATCCTCACCGTCGTCGGCAAGCAGAGCGACCTGGACCTGTGGCGGCTCGACCTCGATTCCGACGCCGGGCCGCAACCGCTGCGGGTCACGCCGTTCAACGAGGGCGGGGCCGCGTTCTCTCGCGATGACCGCTGGCTGGCCTACGTCTCGCAGGAGGCCGGCATGGCCGATGTGTTCGTCGAGTCCATGGCCGGCGACGGCGGCCGCTATCGGATCTCGGCCGCCGGCGGGTCCAATCCGGTCTGGTCCGCGGACGGATCGGCCCTGTATTACCTGGATCCGACCGGCCGTCTGCTCAAGACGCAGCTGACGCTCGGCGACCGCAGCCTGGACATCGGCGAGACCAGCGAGATCGCCACCGGTGTCGATACCGATCTGGTGCGCACCTTCGACCTCGACCGCACCACCGGCCAGCTGATCGTGCAGCGGGCGGTGCAGAACCGCGTGAGCGACCAGCTGCAGCTGGTGACCGGCTGGCAGAACCTGCTGCGCCGCGACGACCGAGGGCCATGACCCAAGCTCTGGAGGATCACCCATGCCCCGCCTCTTCGCCGTCCTGCTGGGCGGCCACTGCGCTCCCCGCAGCAACACCGAGCTGCATGACGTGGTCTTCGCCGTGGGCGACCGCCTCGAGGACACCTACCCGCAGCTTCTGGAGCTCTGGTTCGGCACGCCCGCGGGCCTTCATATCGACTCCTGGCTGGAGCTGCGGGTGATCGACGGCCACCGGGTCGTCCTCGATCTGGATGCGCCGCAGAGCGACCGACACCTCTACTTCATCAACCTCGGCGGCTACCGCGACGGCGACTTCGCCGAACACCACGCCAACCTCTTCCTGGTGGCCAGGGACGAGCAGGAGGCGAAGCAGCGGGCCAAGGCGACGTTGCTGCGCGGCTTCGACTCCGTCCACACCGACGACCTCTACGCGGTGGACGACATCCTGCAGGTCAAGGAAGTCGGCGGCTGGCACGTCACCCTCGAGCCGAGCGACGAACCGCCCCGCCTGCAGCCGAACAACGGCTACCGTCCGTTGCCGGAGGAGCTCATCGCGGCCTACCAACGCCGGCGCCGTCCTTGACAGAGCGTTTTCACGCGTGGTAGTGATCGACCGCTAGCCCCGATCGGGGCGCCGCGCCCGCCAGCATCCGCCTGCCCTCCCCGCGCCCGATCCCGGGCGACGTCCGCCTGCCATCCGATCCCGTTCGCGAAAGGAGCCCTCATGCGCCGTCACGCCTACCTGGTGGCCGGCATCGCGGTGACCTGCCTCGCCCTGAGCCCGGGCTGCACGAAGCTGCCCCCGGGCGCGCAGGAGGCCGGACCGCTCGCGGTGGCCGAGGTCACCCTGTCCGACGCGATCCCGCTGGCTTTCGGCGACCTCGTTTCCGTGACCACCAACGAGACCTACCCCGGCTGGGCCCAGCTCTGGTTCCAGCGCGAGGACCGGAGCATCGTGGCGGTCTACGTCCACTACAACGGGCGCAAGCTCGCCCCACAGGCCCTGGTGATCCCGCGGTCGTGAACCGCGCAGCGTGGAGGTCGTGACGATGGTCGACACGTTCATGAGCTGGCTCTGTCGGATCCTGTTCGGTCTGGCGCTGGTCGCCCTGGCGGCCGGGGTGGCCGAGAAGGTCGCCAACCTCGCGGGGTACACGCTCGCCGGCGTCTACGAGCCGGAGCGTTTGCTGGAGATCTCCGTGAGCCTCGCCGTGCTCGTGGTGGCGCTGCTGCTGCGGCAGATCCGCGACGCCGTGCGGCGGCCGGCGGGAGGTTAGAGCGCCGGCCCTGACCGCCGCCGCCGCGGACGAGCCCATGGCCGTGGCGGCGGCACACCGGACGACCGGCGGCCCGGCGATTGCCCTTTTCGCCGGTCGCCGATACATTTGCCCGACGCAGCGCATCCGAGGGACGTCACCGAGGAGATCCCGTGGCCAGCTACCGCCTGTCTCACCTCGACCAGCTCGAGGCCGAGGCCATCCACATCATCCGCGAGGTGGCGGCCGAGTTCCGCAACCCGGTCATGCTCTATTCCATCGGCAAGGATTCGTCGGTGATGCTGCACGTGGCCCACAAGGCCTTCGCACCCGGCCGCATCCCGTTTCCGCTCCTGCACGTGGACACCCAGTGGAAGTTCAAGGCCATGTACGCCATGCGCGCGCAGATGGCCGAACGCTACGGCGTGGAGATCCGGATCTGGACCAACCCCGAAGGCCGCGACAAGGTGGGCCCGTTCACCCACGGCTCGGAGACCCACACGCAGATCATGAAGACCGAGGCGCTCAAGCAGGCGCTCGACCACGGGGGCTACGACGCCGTGTTCGGCGGCGCCCGCCGCGACGAGGAGAAATCGCGCGCCAAGGAGCGCGTGTTCAGCTTCCGCAACCGCTTCCACCAGTGGGACCCCAAGAACCAGCGCCCCGAGCTGTGGAACCTCTACAATGCCCGCGTCCACAAGGGCGAGTCGATCCGCGTCTTCCCGCTGAGCAACTGGACCGAGCTGGACATCTGGCTCTACCTCATGCGCGAGGACATCCCCATCGTGCCCCTCTACTTCGCGGCCCCGCGGCCGGTGGTCGAGCGCGACGGCGTGCTCATCATGGTGGACGACGACCGCATGCCGCTGAACGACGGCGAGGTGCCGCAGCTCAGGCAGGTGCGCTTCCGCACCCTCGGCTGCTACCCCCTCACCGGCGCCGTGGAATCCGAGGCCCAGACCATCGAGGCGATCGTGCAGGAGATGCTGCTCGCGACCACGAGCGAGCGCCAGGGCCGCGTCATCGATTTCGACGCCGGCGCCAGCATGGAAGACAAGAAGCGCGACGGCTACTTCTAGAAGAGGATCCCCATGACGGACCCCCGCTACCGCATCCAGGACGAGGACCTCATCCGCCGGGACATCGCCGCCTACCTCCGCAAGCACGAGGAGAAGGACCTGCTCCGCTTCCTCACCTGCGGATCGGTGGACGATGGCAAGTCGACCCTCATCGGCCGACTGCTCTACGACTGCAAGATGATCTACGAGGACCAGCTCGCCGCCGTCAACCGCGACAGCAAGATCCACGGCACCACGGGCGACGACTTCGACCCGGCGCTCCTGACCGACGGCCTGAAGGCCGAGCGCGAGCAGGGCATCACCATCGACGTGGCGTACCGCTACTTCTCCACCGACCGACGCAAGTTCATCATCGCCGACTGCCCCGGCCACGAGCAGTACACCCGCAACATGGCCACCGGCGCGAGCACCTGCGACCTGGCCCTGATCCTGATCGACGCCCGCCACGGCGTGGTCACCCAGACCCGTCGCCACAGCTTCATCTGCTCGCTGCTGGGCATCCGCCACGTCGCGGTCGTGGTCAACAAGATGGACCTCGTGGACTGGTCGGCCGCCCGCTACGAGGAGATCCGCCGGCAGTACAACGACTTCGTCACGCGCCTCGAATTCTCCGACATCCACTTCTTCCCCGTGTCCGCCCTCAAGGGCGACAACCTGGTGGAGCCGAGCCCGCACATGCGCTGGTACGACGGCGCCACGCTGCTGCACCACCTCGAGGGCGTGAACATCGCCAGCGACCGCAACCTCATCGACATGCGCCTGCCCGTGCAGCTGGTGCTGCGTCCGGACCAGGGCTTCCGCGGCTACAGCGGCACCATGGCGTCCGGCGTGCTGCGCGAGGGCCAGGAGGTGATGAGCCTGCCGTCGCGGCGGACGACGCGGGTGGCATCGCTCACGACCGCGGGCCGGCCGGTCCGGGAGGCGTTCCCGCCCATGGCCGTCACCGTCACCCTGGCCGACGAGATCGACGTCTCGCGTGGCGACATGCTGGTGCCGGTGAACAACCAGCCGCTGGTCGGCCACGAGCTGGAGGCCATGCTGGTGTGGATGCACGAGGAGCCGGCCCGCGAGGGGCAGAGCTACCTCCTGAAGCACACCACGAGCGTGGTGCCCGCCGAGCTCAGCGACCTCCGCTACCGGGTCGACGTCAACACCCTGCAACGCGACACCGCGACGGCCGATCACCTCGGCCTCAACGAGGTGGGCCGGGCGCACCTGACCCTGCACCGGCCGCTCGCCTTCGATCCCTACCGCAAGAACCGCGTCACCGGTGCCTTCGTGCTGATCGACCGGGTCAACCACGCCACCGTGGCCGCCGGCATGATCGTCGACCGGGTGGCGCAGCGGCGGCGGACCGAGCCGCGCAGCCGCCACATCACCCGCACCGAGGGCACGGTGGATCGCGCCGCGCGCGAGGCGATCCTGGGCCAGCGCGGCTTCACCGTCTGGCTCACCGGCCTCAGCGGCAGCGGCAAGTCGACCCTCAGCCAGGAGCTCGAGCGGCGTCTGACCGCGCGGGGCCGCCTCTGCTACGTGCTCGATGGCGACAACGTGCGCCACGGCCTCAACCGCGACCTCGGCTTCAGCACCGAGGAGCGCACCGAGAACATCCGCCGCGTGGCCGAGGTGTCGCGCCTCCTGAACGAGGCGGGCGTGATCGTGGTGGCGTCGTTCATCAGCCCGTACGCTCGGGACCGGGACGCCGCGCGCCAGATCATCGGCGACCCGCACTTCGCCGAGGTCTTCGTCGACGCGCCGCTCGCCGTCTGCGAGGACCGCGACCCCAAGGGCCTCTACCGCAAGGCTCGCGCGGGGGAGATCCCCCAGTTCACCGGCGTGTCCGACCCGTTCGAGGCGCCGGAGGCACCCGCGGTGCACCTGCGGACCGACCGGCTGGACGCGGACGCCTGCGTGGACGAGCTCGTCGCCTTCCTGCAGACCCACGGCGTCCTTGGCCAGACTGACTGAGGACGTTCAGAACCCGGGCCGCCAGGCCCTGGACAATCGCGCGGAACTTAAGTAGACTAATTTTGTTGTCTATCGGAGTCCTCCGAAACCAAGGTCCTGCGGACCCGCCGCCGGCGGGCCACGTCATAAAGAGGTGCACCATGAAGCGTTTCGCGATCATCCTGACCGCCGTCGCCATCCTGTCCCTGAGCACGGCGGCCTTCGCCGGCGTGGCCTGCGATAAGGGCAAGGCCAAGGCCACCGCCGCCGCGGCCGAGAAGCCCGCCTGCTCGGCGGCCAAGGCGGCCGTCGCCGCGGCCCCGGCCGGCTGCGACAAGGCCGAGGCCATGACCGCGGCCGCCCAGACGGGCTGCGACAAGGCCCAAACCACGACTGCGGCCGTCCAGACCGGCTGCGACAAGGCCCAGGCTGCCACGGCGGCCATGACGTCCGGCGCCTGCCCGGCTGCCGGCAGCTGTCCCGCCGCGGCGGCGGCCGGCTGCGACAAGGTCCAGGCCACGACCGCGGCCATGACCGCCGGCACCTGCCCGGCCCAGGCGAACTGTGAGAGCATGCAGGCGGCTGCGGGCGGCTGCGGTGCCTGCATGGCCGGCTGTGCCGACGCCAAGGCCACCACGGCCGCGGCCGTGGGCGAGTGCGGCGCCAAGGCGACCACCGCGGCGGTCGAGGCTGGCTGCAGCGCCGGCAAGACCTGCGAGAAGGCCGCCACCGCGGCGGTCGAGAAGGCCAAGGAGACCAAGGCCGAGGCCAAGACCGTGGCGGCGGGCAACCAGTAATCCGGCGCGCACACGCCGTCGGCAGGCTCGATCGGCGGGGCGTCCCCAGGGGCGCCCCGCCGTCTTGCGGCAGGCGGTCGCTTGTCCCCGGACGACCGCACCGTCTATGCTGTGCCGGCACACCCTCGCGAAAGGCCACGACCATGCCCGCCGCCGACACCCTGCAGGTCTCCCTGGCCCAGATGGCGCCCGTCTGGCTCGACCGCCAGGCCACGCTGGACGCCGTGGTCGCCAGGATCGACGAGGCCGGTCGCCTCGGCAGCCGCCTGGTGGCCTTCGGCGAGGCCCTGGTGCCCGGCTACCCGTTCTGGGTCGAGCGGACCGACGGCGCACGCTTCGACAGTCCGGTCCAGAAGGACCTCCACGCCTGGTACCAGGAGCAGGCCGTCGACCTTGCCGCCGGCCACCTCGCGGACGTGACCCGGGCGGCCCGCCGCCACGGGATCGCCGTCGCGCTCGGCATCATCGAGCGCCCCCGTGACCGGGGCGGCCACAGCCTCTATTGCTCGGTGGTCTTCGTCGCCCCCGACGGCGAGGTCGGCTCGGTCCACCGCAAGCTCGTGCCGACCTACGAGGAGCGGCTGGTGTTGGCACCGGGCGACGGCCACGGCCTGCGCACCCACCCGCTCGGTCGGTTCACCGTCGGTTGCCTCAATTGCTGGGAGAACTGGCTGCCGCTCGCCCGCGCCGCGCTGTACGCCCAGGGGGAGGATCTGCGGGTCGCCGTGTGGCCCGGCGGTGAGCATCGGACCCGCGACATCACGCGCTTCATCGCGCTCGAGGGCCGGTCCTACGTGCTGTCGGTGGGCGGCCTGCTGCACGCCGATCAGGTCGGCGCCCACGTTCCCCACCGCGAGCTGATGCTGGCCGGCGGCGGCTGGTTCGCGCGTGGCGGCTCCTGCCTCGCGGCTCCGGACGGGACCTGGGTCATCGAGCCCACCTGCGAGCGCGAGGGCCTGTTGACGGCGACCCTCGACCACGCCGAGTGCGCCGCGCCCGGCAGAACCTGGACCCGGCCGGCCATTACTCACGGCCCGACGTCACCCGGCTCGTCGTCGATCGCCGGCGTCAGTCGACGGTGGAACTGGCGGACGGTTAGCGCACCAAGGCGCTTCCGACCGGCGCGCCGAGGCGGATGCGGAACACCGTGCCGCGCTCGTGGTCGCTGGTGAAGGTGACGGTCCCCTTGAGGTAGTCCTCGATCAGCAGGCGGACCGAGTACACGCCCAGGCCGCGATCCCTCCCCTTGGAGCTGACCGGCCGCCGCAGCAGATGCGGACGCACGTCGGCCGGCACCTGCTGGGGGTTCTGGACGCGGATCTCGATGCGGTCGTCGACGATCCCGTGCGCCACGGTGACGCGCCCGCCCAGCGGCGTGGCCTCCAGGGCGTTCTTGACGAGGTTGCCGATGCAGCGGCTCAGCAGCGTCGGGTCGGCGGCCGCACGCACGGCCGGTCCCGGCGTCATCACGAGTTCCCGGCCGCTGGCCAGCGGGTGGTGGCGGTAGGCGTCCACCACGTCGGCGATGAGCCGGACCACGCTCACCGATTCCAGCTCGACCTTCAGATCGCCGTTCTCCGCCGCGGCGAGATCGCGCTGGCTGCGGATCTCCTCGAGCATGTGCCGGGCCTGCACCTGCAGCAGATCCAGGAGTTCCAGCGCCTCGGCCGGCTCGACCTGGGGCGCGAGCGCGGCGAGCGACGCGACGTTGCCGGCGGTGTTCTGGATGTCGTGGAAGAACAGGCGCTCGAGGGTGCGCCGGCGCAGCTCGCCGCGCCGGTCGACGAACGCGAGCACGGTGAACGTCGCGTCGCCCAGCTCGAACGGCGTGGCGACGGCGTCGAACTCCAGTGGCGCCAACCCGCGGCAGGTGGCGATCGTGCAGGCCCGGCGCGCCGACCCGTCCGTGCCCGACTCCTCGAGGATGATCCTCAGGTCGCAGCAGCCGCAGCGTTGGCCGGTGCCGCAGCCCGCGGGCGTCTCGGCGAGGTTCCGGCACTGCAGGAGCTCGCCGGGCAGGGCGCCCGCCACCGCGTCGAGTTCCACGCCGTCGAGGTACGTGAGGCCCTGGTCGTTGGCCAGCACCAGCCGCCGCTCCGCATCGAGGATCAGCACCGGCCAGGGCATGGCCTGGCAAAGCCCGGCCACGTGCGGCGCCGCCTCCAGGAGGTTACGCCGGACGCGGGGGCTGTCGCCCTCGTGCTCGCGAGGCTGATCGAGGTTCCAGACCGTGGACACGCTGAAGCTCCCGGGTAAAGGACCATTCAGGTCTTCGGCACGGCGCCGGCCGGGTTGATCGTTGTTTTGAAGGGATGACGTCGCGTGACGGATGCCTCGCTCAGGAGGTGACGAGGACCGTCTGCAGATCGATTCCGTACTTGCGCATGCGGTTCAGGACGGTCACCCGGGTGACGCCCAGCGCGCGGGCCGTGGCCGACTTGTTGCCGTGGTTGGACCGCAGGGCGGCGATGAGCTCCTCGCGCTGGGCGCGTTCGGTGGCCGAGCGGTCGGCCGCCGGGACGCCGCTCGCCGCCGCGGGGCCGGCCGGGCTCATGGCCGTGAGCGTCGTCTCCTGCAGGATCGGCAGATGTTGGCGGTCGATGAGGCCGTCCCGGCAGACCACGCTGGCGTATTCCAGCACACTGCGCAGCTCGCGCACGTTGCCGGGCCAGCGGTGCCGCACGAGCGCGTCGAGGGCCTCGGGAGTCAGGCCGGGGAGCGCGCGCCCGGTGCGTTCGCGCAGCCCCGTCAGGAAGTGATCGACGAGCAGGGGGATGTCCTCGCGGCGGTCGCGCAGGGCCGGCACGCGGAGCGGGATCACGTTGATCCGGAAGAAGAAGTCCTGCCGGAAGCGACCCTCGGCGATGAGCCGGTCGAGGTCCTGGTTGGTGGCCGAGATCAGGCGCGCGTCCATGGGCAGGGTCTGGTTGTCGCCCACCCGTTCGAACCGCCGGGTCTCGAGCACGCGCAGGAGCTTGACCTGCGTCGGCAGCGGGATGTCGCCGATCTCGTCGAGGAAGAGGTCGCCGTCGCGGGCTTCCTCGAAGCGCCCGATGCGGTGGCGATGGGCGCCGGTGAAGGCGCCCCGTACGTGCCCGAAGAGCTCGCTCTCGAGCAGCGACTCGTTGAACGCCGCGCAGTTGATCTGCACGTAGGGCCGGCCGCGCCGCGGCCCGAGGCGGTGGATCGCGTGGGCCACCAACTCCTTGCCCGTGCCCGACTCGCCATGGATGATCACCGCGGCGTCGCTCTGGGCGGCCTTCTCGATGAGGGAGAAGAGGGCGCGCATGGGCGCGGAGCGGCCCACCAGACCGCAGAAGTCGCGCCCCAGGTCGAGGCGGTTCTCGAGCTGCACGATGCGCTGCTCGGCGGCCAGCAGCTCGGAGATGTCGGTCACGTTCTCCACCGAGGCGACCACGCGGCCGTCGGCGTCGTGCACCAGCCGCGAGCTCTTCAGGACCTTCAGGCAGGCGCCCGAGCGGGTGAAGATGTGGCAGTACTGGCGCACGTGGCCGCCGTCGGCGAACAGCTGGCACCAGTGATCGCCGCAGCGGTCGCGGACCTGCGAGCACCGGTCGCAGCCGAGCACCGCGCACGACTGGCCTTCCAGCTCTTCGCGGGCATGGCCCGTCAGGCGAAGCAGGGCGTCGTTCACCATGAGGATGGTGCCGTCGAGACCGACGATGAACAGGCCGTCGTGCATGCAATCGACGATGGCGGCCAGGTCCATCGGCAAGGATGAAGCGGACATGCGGACTCCTCGGCCGTGGCTGGATTAAGCAATCGTATAGGTTGCCTGAGCGGGTGTCAAACCGCGTCCCGTCACCGGAGCAACGTCAGGCGCCCGGCCGCCGAAACCCCGTCGGCCACGACGCGGTAGACATAGCCGCCGGAGGCCACGGCGCGGCCACGGTCGTCGCGGCCGTCCCAGCGCACGTCGACCGTGCCGGCCTCGGCCGGGGCGTCGATCAACCGCCGGACAAGACGGCCCCGGGCGTCGTGCACCGCGACCCGGAGGCGGCCGGCGCGTGGCAAGGTGCAGCGGATGGTGACCGCCGGATTGGCGGGGTTGGGGAATGCGGCCACGGCCGTCGGACCGCCCACGGCGGGCGCCGCGACCCCGATCGAGCAGCCGACGCCCAGGGCGCCGATGTCTCCGCCGCAGCCGGGCGCGTCCAGGCACGGCGAGTCGTCGCGCAGGGTGAGATCGCCGGCTGCGAGGTCGCAGAAGAGGGGATCGGCGGCCAGGTTGCCGTCCTGGCCGGTGGGGTCGGGCAGGCCGCTCCAGGCGGCGCCCGAGTTCAGGGCGACGTCGTTGCAGGCGGCCACGGAGGCGTTGCTGGTCGCGCTGACGCCGCCGCCGGTGTTGAAGGCCACCAGGTTGCGGATGAGGCTGGGGGAGGTGTTGACCAGGTTGAGCACGCCGGCGCCCGCGGGATTGACGTTGGCGGCCAGCGTGTTGTCCGCGATCTGGCCCGCCTCGTTGCTCTGGTAGTTCAGGCCGGCGCCGAACTGCGCGGCCTCGTTGGCCAGGAACACGCAGCCCGCCACGGTCACCTCGGGTCCGGTGTTGACGGTGAGGCCGCCGCCGGCGGCCGCGCGGTTGTCGCGAAAGACCGCACCCTGGACCAGCGCCCGCGCGCCGGTGAGGTAGGCGCCGCCGCCGGACGTGAACTCGGCCCCCGGGGCCGGCGCGTTGCCGACGAAGAGGCAATCGGTCACCGAGACCGCGCCGTCCTGACCGTAGAGGCCGCCGCCGTCACGGGCCATGGTGTTGTCGGCGAACTCGCAACCGGCGACCGTGAGCTCGAGGCCACGGCTGCCGAGCCAGGCCAGACCGCCGCCGTTGACGGCGTCGCGGCCGCCGCGCACCTCGCAGCCGATGACCGTGGCCGAGGACTGGCGCACCAGGATGCCCGCGCCCTGGGCCGTGCGGCCAGCCGCGTCGGGGCCGCAGCGGTTGTCGATCACCACGAGGCCGTCGAGGGTGGGAGCGCCACCCTGGACGAAGACGCCGCCGCCCCAGGTCGCGCGGTTCTGCTCGAGGCGACAGCCGACGACCATGGCGTCGGTAGCGATGAGGGCGAGGCCGCCTCCGCAGCCGAGGCCGCCGCCGCCCGAGAGGTCGCCGCCGGTGATGACCAGGTCCCTCAGCTCGGGAGCGCCGCCTTCGACGAGCACCCCGCCGCCGTAGCGGCCGGGCAACGGCGTGGTGCGCACCTGGCCGTCGCCGGCCGCGATCACGAATCCGGCCACCACGGGTGAGCCGGTGGCCGGCGGCGCGAGGCTCAAGGAGGGCGCGCCGCTGCCCACGCCGAGCGGGGTGCGGCCGATCACCGTGGTGAATTGGTCGTCCCAGCCGCCGAGGATCACCAGGGGCCGACCGGGCAGCACCACGCCGCCCGCCACCTGGTGCGACGCGGCCACCTGGATCGTGTCGAGGTCCGCGGCCACCGCGATCGCCGACGGAAGATCGGCTGCGTCGGCGGGCACGCGGATGCTCGCCGCCGTGGACACGGCGGCCAGCGAGCAGAACAGCAGGGCGAGCAGGCGTCGATTCATGGTGTTCGCGGGCGCGGTGGCGAGCGGCCCATCCGACAGGATACGCCCGATTGCCGGGCCGTGCATATTCTTTCGACCGCATCGACGCCGGGGCTCGCAAGCCCCGGCACAGGCCTGGAGCGCTCGCGGCGTGGTGCGGATCATTATTCGTACGCCCGCCGTCGTGTTTTAACTTTAACGTGGTCTTCGGATTGCGGCGTCAGGATAACGCAAATCATTGTCAATGCTAACGTTCGTTGACTTTCCCCTCGGAGGGCTACAGACTTTTATCGTGAAGGCAGTTTAGAAACTTAATTGATATGGCGATTCCAGCCCGGGGTGGACACCGATGGCCCGAATCTTCGCGACGCTGCTCTGCCTCCTCGTCGTCCTCGCCGGTTCGCCGCTCCGGGCGCAGGCGATCGACGATTGCCTCGTCTGCCACGACGACACCGAGCTGACCAAGAACCGCGACGGACGCGTCGTGTCGCTGTTCGTGGACCTCGGCAAGTTCGAGACGTCGGTGCACGGTCAGGAGGGGTTCGCGTGCGTCGACTGCCACACCGACCTCGAGGGCTTCGACGGAGAGCACGACGAGACCCTCGCGCCGGTGGACTGCGCGATGTGCCACGACCGTGAGCAGAAGGTCTTCGCGCAGAGCCTGCACGGCCGCCAGCTCGCGGCCGGCGACACGCTGGCGCCGCACTGCTGGGATTGCCACGGCGCGCACGAGATCCTGCCGCCGTCGAACCCCGATTCGCGGGTCAACCGCTTCAACATCCCCCTGATGTGCGGCAACTGCCACAAGGAGGGCGCGCCCGTCGCGCGCTTCTACGATCTGCCGCAGGACAGCGTCCTGGCTCATTATCGGCAGAGCATCCATGGCGAGGGCCTGTTCAAGCGCGGCCTGACGATCTCCGCCGTCTGCATCGACTGCCATACCGCCCACGACGTGCGTGATCACAACGATCCGAAGTCGTCCATCTTCCGCGACAACGTGGCCACGACCTGCCAGAAGTGCCACGGCCGCATCGAGGCGGTGCACCAGAAGGTGATCGCCGGCGAGCTGTGGGAGCGCGAGCCCGACAAGGTGCCCGCCTGCATCGAGTGCCACCAACCGCACTCGATCCGCCGCGTGTTCTACGACGAGGGCGTGTCGAACCAGGAGTGCCTGGCCTGCCACGGCAAGCCGGACCTCACGACCGAGCGGGACGGCCAGACGATATCGCTCTACGTCGACGCCTCCGAGTACCACGACTCCGTCCACCGCAACACCACCTGCGCGCAGTGCCACACCGGGGCCACGCCCAACCACAAGGAACGCGCCTGCGCGACGGTGTCCGACCAGGTCGACTGCTCGATCTGCCATGCCGATCAGGTCAACCTCTTCAACGAGAGCACCCACGGCACCCTGCTTGCGCGCGGCGACCAGGACGCGCCCCGTTGCGTGACCTGCCACGGCACCCACGGCGTGCGCGCCCACACCGACCCGGCCTCGCCGTCCTACGTCAGCAACATCGCGGGCATGTGCGCGACCTGCCATGGCACCGGCGGCAAGGCCGACCTGCGCTACGAGGGCGTCGACAAGGGCATGGTGGAGAACTACGCGGCCAGCGTGCACGGCCAGGCGGTGCAGAAGTCGGGCCTCGTCGTGTCGGCCACCTGCACGGACTGCCACACGTCGCACCACATGCTGCCGGCCGACGACATCCGCTCGACCATCAACCGGGCCAGCATCGCCGGCACCTGCGCCAAGTGCCACGAGGGCATCCTCGAAGAGTTCAAGACCAGCATCCACTTCACCGGCGAGGCGCCCAAGGGCGAGCGCCTGCCCATGTGCAACGACTGCCACTCGTCGCACGAGATCACCAAGACCGACGCGCAGGGCTTCATGCGCGAGATCGTCAGCACCTGCGGCCACTGCCACGAGGACGTCACCGAGAGCTACTTCGAGACGTTCCACGGCAAGGTCGTCAAGCTCGGCTATACCGACACCGCCAAGTGCCAGGACTGCCACGGCGCCCACAACATCCTGCCGCCGTCGGACCGCAACTCGACGCTCTCGCGCGAGAACATCGTGGCGACCTGCGCGCAGTGCCACTCCGGCTCGCATCGGCAGTTCGCCGGCTACCTGACCCACGCCACCCACCACGACAAGGACAAGTACCCGTTCATCCACTACACGTGGCTGTTCATGACCGCCCTGCTGGTGGGGACGTTCATCTTCTTCGGCATCCATACGCTGCTCTGGCTGCCGCGGTCGATCCAGGCGCTCCGGCACTCGCGTCAGCTGCGCGCGGTGCAGGACCCGAACGCCAAGCAGTTCCGCCGCTTCAAGCGCCTGCCGCGCTACCTGCACATCCTGGTGATCGTGAGCTTCCTGAGCCTCGCGGTGACGGGCATGACGCTCAAGTTCTCCTACTTCGGCTGGGCCCAGGCCATCAGCCATGCCCTCGGCGGCTTCGAGGGCACGGGCACGATCCATCGCCTCGCCGCGGCGGTGACCTTCTTCTACTTCACACGTCACGTCATCGACCTGTTCTCGCAGAAGCGCAGGTCGGGCAAGTCCTGGAAGGCCTACATCACCGATCCCGATTCCATGCTGCCCAACGCCCGCGACGGCAAGGAGTTCGTGCAGACCGTGAAGTGGTTCGTGGGCCTCGGCCCGCGGCCGCAGTACGGGCGGTGGACCTACTGGGAGAAGTTCGACTACTTCGCCGTCTTCTGGGGCGTGGCGATGATCGGCTTCAGCGGTCTCGTGCTCTGGTTCCCGGAGCTATTCACCCGCCTGTTGCCCGGGTCGTTCATCAACGTGGCCACCATCATCCACAGCGACGAGGCGCTGCTGGCCACGGGCTTCATCTTCACCATCCACTTCTTCAACACCCACTTCCGGCCCGACCGCTTCCCCATGGATCCGGTGATCTTCACCGGGCGCATGTCCCTGGAGGAGTTCAAGGAAGACCGGCCGCGGGAGTACGAGGCGATGGTCAAGAGCGGCGAGCTGGAGCAGCACCTGGTCGAGCCGCTGGATCCGCACATGGTCAAGGCCCTGAAGATCTTCGGGTTCTCGGCGCTCTTCGTGGGCCTGAGCCTGATCGTGATGATCATCTGGGCGGTGCTGTTCGGCTACAAGTAGCCGTTGCGGCCACGCACGCGAACGGGCCGGGGAGGCGAGTCCCGGCCCGTTCCACCCTCTCGCCGGCCGCTCAATGGAACACGTTGTAGAGCCGCCGCTTGATCTTCTTGGTCGGCGTCTTCTCGAACTCCTCGTACAGCAGCTTGACCCTGGCGACGGCGGCGTAGGCCGGCACCTGCTGGTTCAGCTCCTGCCGGTTCTTCTCCATGATATCCTCGAGCTGCTTCTCGCTCAGGCCCGCCTCGTCGGCCAGGTCCATGTCCGGGTAGATGAGCGCGCAGATCTTGGCGCCGCATTCGAGCACCAGCGACTCGGCCACGTACGGCAGGTTGTTGAGCTTGGCCTCGATCTCCTCGGGGTAGACGTTCTGGCCCGACGCCGACAGGATCATGTTCTTGCTGCGTCCGGTCAGGAAGAGGAAGCCGTTCTCGTCGAGGCGCCCCATGTCGCCGGTGTGCAACCAGCCGTCCGCGTCGATGGCCTCGCGGGTGGCGTCCGGATCCTTGTAGTAACCGAGCATGACGTTCTCGCCGCGCACCAGGACCTCGCCCACGCCGTGCCCGGGGTCGGTGACGTCGATCTTGCATTCGAGGTAAGGGATCACGCGCCCCACCGAGCCGAGCGGCGGATTCTGGGCCACGATCGAGTAGCTGATCAAGGGGCCGCACTCGGTCATGCCGTAGCCGTTGGCCAGCGGAAAGTCGATCTTCCGGAAGAAGGCGTCGGCCTCCTTGCTGAACGCCGCGCCGCCGATGACGATCTCCTGGAACTCGCCGCCGAACACCAGGGAGATCTTGCGCCGGATCTTCTTGTACACCAGCCGGTTGACGGCCGGAATCTTCATCATCGCCTGCAGCGAGCGCGACTCGAGCTGCGGCTTGATGCGGCTCTTGTAGATCTTCTCGATGATCAGCGGCACCGACAGCACCACCGTGGGCTTGATCTCGGCGAAGGCCGCCATCAGCACCTTCGGCGTCGGCATCTTGTCGATGAAGGTGACGTGGCCGCCGCCGATGGACGGGGCGATGAGGTCGAAGGCGCAACCGTAGCAGTGGGCCAGGGGCAGGAAGCTGACCACCCGCCGGTTGCTGACCAGGTCGAGGCTGTCCACGTAGTAGCGCGCGTTGACCATGAGGCTGTGGTGGTTGAGCATCACCCCCTTGCTGAACCCGGTGGTGCCGCTGGTGTAGACGATGGTCGCCAGATCGGTGCCGGGGACCGGGGCGAAGCTGAAGCCGGTGCCGCTGAGCGTGGCCGCGTGGCGCTCCTGGTAGTGCTTGGCCGAGGTCTTGACGATCTCCTTGAAGCCCTTCTGGAAGGCGGCCCGGACGCTGAAGTCCTCGAGCCGTACGATGCCCTTGAGCTGCCGCAGGCGGCTGTCGTCGAGCTTGTCGTAGATCGGATCGGAGACGAACAGCAACACGGCGTCGGAGTGGCCGACGATGTGGTGGATCTCCTCGGGCGTGAAATCGGGCAGCACCGGGACGATCACCGCCCCGTAGGTGAGGGTGGCCCAGTAGGTGACCGCCCAGTGGGCGCTGTTGCGGCCGACGACGGCGATCTTCTGGCCGCGCTCGACGCCGGCGTCGGCGAAGATGGTGTGCAGCTGCAGGATCCGGTGGGCGACGTCGCGGTAGGTGAGCGTGGCGCCCTTGTAGTCGGTGAATGCGGCGAGGTCCCAGTGCTTGCGGACGCAGGTGCTGAAACTCTCGACCAGATTCTCGTTGAGCATGCGCATCTCTCCGGGCTGGGAGTTGGAATGAACGTCAGGATACGGTCAATTCAACCCGGCGACCAAGCCCGGAATTCCGGCGGGGGCCGGCCCCATCAGATTCCGCGAGCCGGGTCGCCGGCGGCGGGGTTGCACTCCAGCCAGCGGTCGTAGATCCATAGCAGGACGGCCGCCAGCAGGGCCAGCCCGGCGAAGATCAGCCACATGGCGCCCGGCTGGTCGGTGCCGCCGAGCGCGACGCCGTCGCGCGCAGCCGGGCCGAAGCGGGCGTAGGTGATGCCGGAGAGCAGGCCGCCGAAGAGGTTGCCGAGCGCCACGCACCAGTAGAAGTAACCCATGGACATGCCCACCTTGCCGGGGGGCGCGATGCGTCCGGCGTGATCACCACCGGCTTGAACATGCCGTGGCCCACGGCCACCAGGACGTAGACGGCCAGGAAGCCCCAGAAGCGCTCCGGAAGGCTCAGGAGCAGGTCGCCCGGGATCATGACGCCGCAGGACGCCAGGAACATGCGCTCGAAGCCGGAGCGATCGGCCAGCGCGCCGGTGAGGTCGAGGCTGCTCACGGCGTAGGAGCCGTACCAGCCCATCCGCTCGAAGATCTCCATGGTGTTGGCGGCCCAGAAGAGGCCGGGAAAGCGCGGGTGGGAGGCGGGGGAGTCGGCCACGGTCGGCTCCTCGTTCGGGTGGCGCGCAGCGCGGTGAACAGGTCGATCCAGGGGTGGGTGCGGCCACCGGCCAGGGTGGGGGCGGAGGCCGGCGCGAGGGCCGGCCTCCGGAGCGGTCGTCCGCGCGTCAGCGCCGCGAACCCATGAGCAGCCGCAGCACGTACCAGAACATCAGGGCGATGCTGGCGAACAGCTCGAGGGCGGCGCCCACGTAGCGTTCGTCGGGGAAGGCGACGAGGATCTTCTGGGTGTCGTACAGCACGGCCGCACCGGCCAGGGCCACCATGCCGACGGAGAACCAGGTGCCGAGCTCGAAACCGAAGACGACGCCGCCGACGATCGCCAGCAGCGCGACGATGCCCGCCCAGCGTAGGATGCCGCCGAGGAAGCTGAAATCGTGGCGCATGCTGAGCGCCACCATGGTCAACAGCGTGAAGCCGATGACCGTGATCAGGGCCGCGCTGCGGATGGCGCCCGGCGCATACTGGTTGGCGATCACCAGCATGGGCACGAAGATCACCGCCTGGCCCACGACGTAGACGGCCAGCCCCGCGTACTGGCTGGCGACCGAATCGGCCCGGTACGCGATGCTGCGGCCCAGCCAGCCGATCAGCATGAAGCCGCCGAGGACCAGCAGCCAGTTGACGCCGAGCATGGCCCTGGCCATGGGCAGGGCCACGCCGCTCTGGAAGAGCAGGACCTCGATGAGGGTGAACAGGCCGACCGCGGCGGCCAGGTGGCCGTACACGCGCTGCAGGAACAGACCCCGCATGGCCGCCAATTGCTCGTGGCCGACGGCCGCTTCACGGCCGTAGGAGGCAGGAGAGCGCTCGTTCATGGATTTCGACCTCGCCGTTGAGGAGGTGGAGGTTGCGATGCCATTTCACCGACATGATACCCGGAATCCTTGGCCGTTGTTCCCGGCCGGCCTACACCGTCCGCCAGCCCCGACCCACGTCCACCGCCTTGCTCAGCTCGATCTCGTCGCGGATCGGCAGTCCGTAGCTGCCGACCTGGGGAATGCCGGGCTTGAGCTGGCGGATCTTCTCCATGCCGCCGAGCCGGACGTCGCTGATCACGAAGCCGCGCCGCTGGAAGAACCGCTGCGCGTCGAGGTTGTCGTTGGTCGTGATGGCCCACACCGTGCGGCAGCCGGCCTCGCGGGCGGCGGCCTCGACGGCGTCCAGGAGCGCGGTGCCCACGCCGATGTACTGGCAGAGGGCGTCGATGCTCACCAGTTCGCAGGCGTGGTCGGCGATGTGGTAGGTGACCAGGCCGATGCGCTCGCCGTCCTGCACGGCGATGAACCCCGGCAGACGGGTGGGATCGTGGACGGTTTCCCGGCTCACGAGGAACGTGCCGCTGAACAGCAGCTCGGTGCGTTCCTGGACCCAGGTCTTGTCGATCTCCGACAGCGGTCGGACTTCCATGATAGCGACCTCTCCGCGGCGCCGGACAGCAGCGCCGAACCGGATGACCAAATGTGGTCAAATCGGCTCGGCGGAGCAAGCCGGGGGATCCTGCGGCTAGGCGGGATAGTCGCCGGCGATGTAGGCCTCGAGGGTGCGGATGTGCATCTCGTGCCTCTGGACCTTGGCCTTGACCAGGTCGCCGATGCTCACCACGCCCATGATCGTCGGACCGTCGAGCACCGGCAGGTGTCGGATCCGCTTCTCGGTCATGATGTTCAGCGCCTCGTCCACCCCGCAGCCGGGCTCGATGTAGATGACCTTGCGGGTCATGATGTCGGCCACGGGCGTCTCGCGGGAACTGCGGCCCTTGAGGGCGATCTCGCGGAGGTAGTCGCGCTCGGTCATGATGCCCTGCAGGCTGCCGTCGCGCGTCACCAGGATGGCGCCCACGTTCTTGTCGGCCATCTGGGCGATGGCGTCGTAGACGGTGGCCTCGGGGGCGACGCTGTAGATGGAGGTGATGTCCTTCTTCGCCAGGATGTCGTGGATCCGCATGGCCACTCCTTCGTGGTTCGGGTCGAGGCGGTCAGGGGGTCGCCGGCCTGAGCAACCGGCGGGTCCAGAGCACGCTGAGCACGGCGAGGGCCAGGATCAGCGCTCCGAAGGCCTGGTGGACGGTGGTCACCACCACGTCGGCCGGATGGGGGTTGCCGGGGGTGCTGAGGCTGCGCGCGAAGAGGGCCCCGAAGCCCAGCAGGAACTGCAGGACCACGCCGTGCATGAGGCCGTGGCCGAGCCGACGGAGCACCGGCACGCTCGCCTGCTTGATGGCCAGGCGGCTGCCCAGGATCACACCCAGGCTGACGACCACCAGGGCCATCGTGATGTGCAGGTGCAGGGCCGCGTCGGTGTGCCGGAGCACCGAGCCGATGGTCAGCTGCGTCATGACCACGGCCAGCAGCCAGACCGGCAGCGTCCGGTCGCGGCCGGCGGCCGCAGCCGTGGAGCCGGCCTCTTGCCAGGTGCGCGACGTGAACGCCGCGATGGCCACCATGAGGCCGAAGAACAGCTGGCCGGTGATGCCGTGGACCACGGCGAGCCAGAGATTCGGCCGCGTCAACGCCGGATCGTCGCTGAGGGTGAAGTGGCCGGTGACGCGCAGGCCGCCGAGCAACCCCTGCACGATCACCAGCGCGACCGCCGCGAGCCCCAGGCGCTTGAGCCAGCGCCGCGGTTCCACGCGCCAGAGCTGCACCGCGAGCACGATCGTCGTCAGCCCCACCAGCGACCCGAACAGGCGGTGCACGTGTTCGTAGTAGATCCCCCCGGTCATGCGGGTCAGCGGGTAGAGGAACATGTTGTAGCCGTACGAGTTGGGCCAGTCGACCACCGCGAGGCCCGCCTGGCTGCCGGTGACGATGCCGCCGGCGATGATCAGCATGAAGGTGGCCACGGCCGCGACGACCGCGAACGCCCCGAGCCCGTGGACGGCCAGAAACGGCGGATTCCCACGACGTCGGGCGAGCAGCGCGCCGAGGCCGCCGAGCAGGCCGCCCAGCAGCAGGGACCCGGGCAGCCACCAGACCGCCGAAGGCACCAGCTGGTTCGGCGCCTCCTGGTGCGAGAGCAGGCTGCCGAGCACCAGCAGGTTGAGCGCGCCGGCCAGCACGCCGGCCTGCACTCCGCCCCGCACGCCGCGCGTCGAGCACCGTCCCGCGACCCAGCCGCCCAGTCCCAGGCAGAGCAGCAGGAAGGCCATCAGCACCCAGGCCGGGGCGCCCACGCCGGGGAATCGGCAGATGTAGCCGACCGCCCACATGGCCACGGTGATGCCGAAACCGAGTGCGAGCAGATCGCTCCCGGAGTTGGTGGCGCGGGAAGGCGGAACAGCGGTTGCCTGCGACGTCATCGTGTGGTTGCCTCCAGGGGGCGTGCACGCCGAAAAAGGGTCGGCAAAACGACGAATCCCATATACATTACCCGTGTTATCGAGTTTCGACCAGAGGCGACTGCAACTCCCTGCAGCCACGTCCTACCTCCCGATCCGGGAGTCTGCCGGCACCATGGTGCGCGACCTGCTTCAGCTCTCCAAGGCCCGTCTCTGCATGATGGTGCTCGTCACGACCGCGGTTGGCTACCTTCTCGCCGTTCCCGAGGTCCGGTGGTCGGTGCTGGTGGCCACGCTCCTCGGCACCACCCTGACCGCGTTCGGCGCCAACGCCCTCAACCAGTACCGCGAGCGCGACGTCGACCGCCTCATGGAGCGCACCCGGCTGCGGCCCTTGCCCGCCGGACGCCTCTCGCCCGCGGTGGCGCTCGTCTACGGCGTCGCCGTGAGTCTGCTGGGCACCTTCCTCTTGCTCTCCTTCAGCGGCTGGTTGCCGGCGGCCCTCGCCGCCGGCACCATCCTGCTCTACGTGCTGGTGTACGCCGCTGAAGCGGGTGTCCACCACCAACACCTCGTGGGCGCGGTCTGCGGGGCGCTGCCGCCCTGATCGGCTGGTCGGCCGCCACCGGGAGCCTCGCCGACGGCGGCTGGCTGCTCTTCGCGCTGCTCTTCGTCTGGCAGATGCCGCATTTCCTGGCCCTGGCGTGGATGTACCGCGCGGACTACGCCCGTGGCCACATGATGATGCTGCCGGTGGTCGACCCCACCGGGCGGATCACCTTCCCGGTGACCGTGCTGTTCGCCGCGCTGCACCTGCCCCTCGGCCTGCTGGTGACGCTCAGCGGGCTCGCGGGCCCTGGTTCGCCGCCGGCTCGCTCGTACTGGGCCTCTGGTGGTTCGCGCTGGGAATCCGGCTCTACCGTTCGCACAGCGATGACGCGCGCCGGGTGTTCCTCGCCTCCCTGGCCTACCTGCCGCTGGCCCTGTGCCTCATGCTGGCCGACCGTGGCCCCGGTCGCGCCGCGGACATGTGGCTGCACGCCGCGCCGCGCAGCGTCGAGGTGACCGCCGTGGAGGCGGCCCGGTGAGCCGGCTCGACCCGTCGTCGGCCCCGCGCGGCACCCTCCGCGGCGCCCGCTGGATCCTCGTGGTGGTGGGCGTGTTCTTCGCCGCCGTGGCCGTCCTGCAGATCGGCGAGGTCCTGCGCAGCCGCGGCGTCCACCGCGTGGGCGACGGCCAGGACCCCGCGACCTACGGCTACCCTCTCGATCATCTCACGATCGATCGGCGCTGGCTGGCCGCCACCATGCCTAAGGACAACCTGACGGCCCTCGAGTCGCCCTGTCTGCTCACCGCCGCCGGGGCCGATCTTCAATCACGCCGAGCGCGGCAAGTACCTGGTCTCTCACGATCGGGTGATCGGCGTGGTGATCGACGGCGGCGGCGCGCGTACCCGTGCGGGTCATGAACTGGCACGAGGTGGCGAACGACACCCTGGCCGGCGTGCCCATCGTCGTCACCTGGCATCCGCTCAGCGGCACAGCCGCCGTGTTCCGGCGCGAGGTGGCCGGCCGCCTGCTGGACCTCTCGGTGACCGGCCTGGTGTGGAACTCCCACCACGTGCTGCACGACCGGCCGGAGGTGGGCGACGAGTCGCTCTGGGTGCCGTTGCTCGGGCGCGCCGTCGGCGGTCCGCTCGCGGGTCGGGAGCTCACACCCGTGCCCTGCGCGCTGACCACCTGGGGCCAGTGGCGCGCGGCGTTCTCCCGCACCACCGTGCCCTCGCCCGCTTCCGCCATGAAGCCCGCCTACAAGCGCGACCCTTACGGCAACTACGAGAGCGGCGACGTGATCCGCTATCCGGTGGCCCAGCTGCCGCCCCTGGCGGCCGGCCTGCGGCTCAAGGATACGCTGGCCATCGACCCGCGGCCGCGCGGCGATCTCACCTTCGCACCGCTGTGGGGCTACCGCTTCGCGCTGGAAGCGGCGGGCCGGCTCTAGCCGCACGTCCTGCTTGACGGATCGGCGGGGGCACGGTTCGCTGGTGGCGTTCGCGCCACACCGCGCCTGCCCGGAGGTGCCGCCATCGCGGCCTGGATCGCCACCCTGCGCACGCACCTCACGGCCGGCCGGTTGACCCTGGCCGCCCTGGCGGTCGGTGCGGCGTTGACCGTCGGCCTGGCGTTGACCGCGCCGGTGTCTCGCGACGAGCACATGTACCAGGCCGCCGCCGCACTGCTGCCGCAGCAGGCTCTCTACGACGCGTTCGTGTTCCCGCAGCCGCCGGTGTCGGCCTGGTTCTATGCGGCGGTGCAGGCCGCCTGGCCGGGCCCTGAGGTGCTGCTGCCTGCACGCCTGGCGCAGGCCGTGGTGAGCCTCGGGCTGGGGCTCGTGCTCTGGGGCCTTCTGCGCCGGCAGGGTGCACCGCCGTTGCCGGCGGCGTCGCTCCTGCTCCTGCTGGTGCATACGGAGGTGTTGCGGGAGTCGCTGGGCCTGGCCCGCAACGACGTGCTCGCCCTCGCGCTGTCGCTCTCGCCCTGGCTGCTTCTGCCCGTGCATCCGGGCGATGACGAGCAGGTCTGGCGTCTGGTGACGGGCGGCGCCCTCGCCGGCCTGGGCCTCGCGTGCCGGCTCACGCACGCTCCGTTGACCCTGTTGGCGGTGGCCTGGCCACTGCTCGCACCGACGACCGTCACCGGCGGCCGCCGCGAGGCGGGCTGGATCGCCCTCGGCGCCGTCCTGGTGCTCGGCGCCGTCACGGCGGCCCTCTGGGGCACCGACCTGGCGGCTCTCCGCTTCAGCCTGGTCGACTACCACCTGCTCAACGCCCGCTTCCACGCCGCGTCGGGGCTCGGGGAGGGCCTGGATCTGGCCGGCAAGCTGCATGACGCCGGCCGCCTCTGCCGGCGGACCGACCTCGCGGCCTGGTCGGCCCTCGTGCTCGTGGCCCTGGTGCTGGTACAAGGCCGGGGACGGGCCTGGTCGCCGACCCGCTGGCGGCTGGGCCTGCTGGTGATGGTCTGCGGCGTCGTGATGGTGGCGGTGCCACGGCCGGTCCAGAACGCGTATTACGCGACGCTGCTGATCGGCGGCGCGTTGCTCGTGGCGGCCGCCATGGCGCGGCTGGTGGGCCGGCCGCACCGGGTGCTGCAGGGTGTGCTGGCGGTGGCCGTGCTCGTCGGGCTGGGCAACCTCGCGGCCTCGGATGTCGCCGTGATGCGGGAGGTGCTGCATCCGTCGCACTGGCCCGCCGTGCAGATCCATGCGGCAGGCAGACGGCTGGACGTGGCCATGGGTGAGGCCCGCGGGCCGGTGATCGCCACCCATCCGCTGTACGTGCTGGAGGCGGGTCGGCAACTGGATCCGGCATTCGCCGCCGGGGAGTTCGTCTGGCGGCTGGGCCCGGTACTTCGCAGGGTGCGGGTCGGCCGGGCCGACCTGGTCACCGACGCACGTCTGGCTGCCCACGCGGCGGCCGTGCCTCCGGCTGCCGTGCTGATGGTGGTGGCGGCACCCTGGGACCGACCGCTGGGCGAATGGGCGCGTGCGCGCCGCGGGCAGATGTGGTCGGTGGCCGGCGGCGTGGTGCTGTGGACGCCGCCGCCAGGCGTAAGGTTTTTATGACCTGGTGTAAGAAATAGTAGACACCAAGACCGCCCTGATCCATCCTGTTCAACAGGAAGGGAGGTGGTCCTCATGTCGAATCTGCAGAAGTCGGCCTGGTTCGGACTCTCGGTTGCCATTGCCACGGTCCTCGCTTGCCTCGTGCTACTGGCGCTCTTCGGGCCGCTCGTCGCCACGGCCGGATTCTCGGTCTACGCCCTGACCGCACTCATGCCGTTTCTGTATGGGGGCGGACCGGTCGACGAGCGTGAGCGCCTCGTGTCCCGCCGCGCCGGCCTGGCGGGCGGGATGGCGTCGTACCTCTGGCTCTGCCTCATCTGCATGCTGCTCTGGTTCCTACGGTATCGGGACGCCGACCCCCGGATCGACGTCAACGTCCTGCCGGCGATCGTGGCCGGGGCGGCGATTGCGCTCTTGCTGGTGCGGTCGCTGACCGTGCTGATCCTGGTGGGGCGACCGCTCGAGGTCGGGGAGTGAGCGCTCCACCCATCGGCAACAACATCCGACGGTTGCGCTTCGAGCACGGCGCGCTGACCCAGCAGGAGCTGGCCACGAGTTGCGGGGTCACCCGACAGACGATCATCGCGCTGGAGGCGGGCCGCTACGGCCCCAGCCTGGCCCTGGCCTTCCGGATCGCGCGGGTGTTTGACGTCGGCCTGGAGGATGTGTTCTTCTGGACCGAGGCTGGATCCTGACGTCTATCCGGAGGTCTGCGCATGCGGAATATCGTCCTTCAGATGTTGCTGGTGGTGCTGGCGACGCCAGTGGTCGCCCTGCCCGTCAACCACGAGTCGCCTGACGGCGTGGCGGCGCTCGACGTGCAGCGGGTGTTCGGGCAGCACGGGTTCAACCCCCGCGAGTTCACCGTCTTCTACGCGCTCACCACCGAGGGCGTCATCCATGTGCAGATCTGGGAGGACCTCGACGAAAAGGGCGGGGACTGGCGAGAGGCCAGGCCCGAGTGGCCGGTTCCCTTCGCCGAGATCGTCGATTGGATCCCGAGCCCGATGTACCCCGCCATGGATGAGCCAGCGCTTGCCGCCGGCATCGTCACCACCGTCGACGGCGTGGTCTGGC
The DNA here is from genome assembly GCA_041390065.1 of Candidatus Krumholzibacteriia bacterium. Classification (GTDB taxonomy): domain Bacteria; phylum Krumholzibacteriota; class Krumholzibacteriia; order LZORAL124-64-63; family LZORAL124-64-63; genus Glo-17. Next base: position 72,951 of record JAWKQQ010000005.1, on the reverse strand, counting down.
GGGCGCTGCCGAGGTTCGGCAAGTCCTGGGACGCCGGCCCCTCGCTGGACGGCATCCGCTGGGAACAGGTCAAGGTCCGGCGGTGATCTCGACCGCCGTCCTTGAATACTGGAGTGGAAAAGAGTAGGATCCCGCGGCAGGTCGAGCCTGCCGCGGGCGAGCGTGGGCCCCCGCTTGTCCGTCGCTCGTTCTCCCGGGGCTTCCCGGAGGTGACACGATGAAACGCTTGCTCATGCCCGCCCTGGCCGTCCTGATCCTCGCCCTGCCGGCGGCCGCGGAGATCGTCCGCATCGATTGCATCGGTTCGGTGGAATACAACCAGATCAGCAGCGGCGTCTTCGGCCCGGTCAGCAGCGGCGACGCCGTCATGGCCACCTTCACCGTGGACTCCGACGACTACGTCGACAGCACCAACTTCGGCGTGCGCTCCTACCCCATCATCCTGGAGTCCTTCGAACTGACCATCGGCTCGGTGGGCCCGGTGCCCCTGGTCATCCCCCAGCCGGACGGCCAGACCAGCTACTTCAACCTCCGCAACGCCGACCCGGTGGCCGACGGTTTCTTCGTGGCCAACAACCCCGAGTTCCCGTCGTCGTTCCCCGCCCTGGACGTCCCGGCCCAGATCGACCCGTACTTCGGCTTCCACTGGGAAGTCGGCTACACCGGCGACACCCTCGGCTCACGCGACATCCTCGATGCGCTCGGCACCTACGACTACACCGGCCTGACCAGCTTCTACACCGTGATCGCCGACGCGTTCGCCGACGCCATGGGCCTGGAGTACGTCAGCATGGTGATCTCGACGGACAGCGTCGCCACCGAGGCCGCGAGCTGGAGCGGCGTGAAGGCGCTGTTCGATTGATCGCCGGCGCCGGCGGGTCTGCGGAATCGCGACGAGGGCCGCTCCCGGGGGAGCGGCCCTCGCGTCATGGTCGTGCCGGATCGCCGGCGGGTCCTATTGCGTCACGCCGGGGGCGTAGCCCGCGATCATGTCGGGCAGATAGGTGCCGGAGTCGAGCATCAGGATCCCGATGAACAGGGCCACGGCCGTGATCGCGCTCAACAGCAGCACCCGGTTGAACGGCCGGTCCCAGTGCAGGTGCATGAAGATCTCGGCCACCAGGATCCCCTTGATCGCGGCGATCGCCAGGGCGATGACGATGTTGAAGCGGCCCAGATCGACGTAGGTGACGGCCACGGTCGCCACCGTCAGCGCGATCAGAGCGCCGAACACCCCGGCCAGCAGCCAGAGCGGCACCGGATGGGGATGAAGGTCGGCCCCGCCGGGTTCGTCGAAGACGGTCCCGGTGTCGGAGGGGTCGAGGGGCTTGCCGAATTCGCTCATCGGGGACACCGCCTAGTGAATCAGGTACAGCAAGGGGAAGAGGAAGATCCAGATGAGGTCGACCAGGTGCCAGTAGAGGCCGCCCAGGTCGACCGCGGTGTAGTTGCGGGTGCCGAAATCGCCGCGGATGGCGCGCCGCAGCAGCCAGCCGAGCATGATCATGCCGGCGAGCACGTGGATGCCGTGCAGGCCGGTCATGACGAAGTAGATCCCGAAGAAGATGTGCAGGTTGCGGGGGATCGTGGCCGCGGCGTGACCATGCGCCATCGAGACCTCGGCGGCGGTGTCGAGTTCGGCCATGACGTGCCCGGCCTCGTCGTCGGTCCGGGCGGGAGCGCCGGCGTGGCCGGCGTCGGGCTCGGCGCCCGGCGCCGCGCCGCCGGGCGCGTCGTGGGCCGCATCCGCGGCGGCGTCGTGGCCCACCGCGTGGCCCTCGAGGGCGGCGTAGTCGAACCGCTGGCCCCACAGGAAGCCGTGCTGCCACTTGTGATGGTACTCGATGCTCTTGATGCCCATGAAGCCGAAGCCGCACATCAGCGTCACCGCGAGCAGGCCGATCAGGAGCCGCCGCTGGCCGAGCATCGCCGCCCGCACCGCCCACGCCATGGTGAACGAGCTGAACAGCAGGACGATGGTGTTGACGGCGCCCAGATTCTTGTCCAGCAACGTGTGGGCGTAGAGGAAGATCTCCGGGTGGTTGGCGCGGTAGATGGCGTAGGCGCAGAACAGCCCGCCGAACATCAGGATCTCGGTGGCCAGGAACAGCCACATCCCGAGCTTCTGGCTCTCGTACTGCTGGCGGGCGGAGTCGAAGTAATGCGCCACGGAGGCGCGGCCCTCGTTGCCCTTGCCGGTGGCGGCGGTGCTCATGAGGTCTGGGTCTCCTTGTCCGCGACGGGGATCACCGGCACGAATCCCTGCTCGGCCTCGTCCCAGCGGTTGCTCGTGAAGTCGTACGGATTGGTCAGGAGCAGCGGGCCGTCGAAGTTGTGCTGGATCGGCGGCGACAGCGCCTGCCATTCGAGGGTCGCCGCGCCCCAGGGATTGGTGGGCGCCTGGCGTCCGGCGAGCAGGCTCTGGATCAGCACGCCGGCCGCCACGAACAGGCCGATGGCCAGGATGTAGCTGCCGATCGTCGAGGCCTCGTGGTAGATCTGGAACTCCGGCGGATAGTTGAAGTAGCGCCGCGGCATGCCGTTGGCGCCCATGATGAACTGCGAGAAGAACGTCAGGTTGAAGCCCACGAACACCAGCGCGGCGCTGATGTTGCCCCACTTCCGCGAGAACATGCGGCCGAACATCTTGGGCCACCAGTGGAAGATGCCCGCGAGGAAGGCGATCATGGTGCCGCCCATCATGGTGTAGTGGAAGTGGGCCACCACGAAGTAGGTGTCGTGCAGGTGCACGTCGGTGGCCAGCGTGGCCAGGAACAGACCCGTCAGGCCGCCGATGCCGAACAGGAAGATGAAGATCAACGCGTAGACCATGGGCGTCTCGAGCCGGATCTGGCCGCGGTACATGGTGCTCAGCCAGTTGAAGACCTTCACCGCCGACGGGATCGACACCGAGAACGTGAGCGCCGAGAAGATGACGACGGCCAGCTCGCTCTGGCCGCTGACGAACATGTGGTGGCCCCACACCAGGAAGCTGAACACCGCGATCGCGATGCTGGAGTAGGCGATGGCCTTGTAGCCGAAGATCGGCTTGCGGCTGTAGACGGCCACCAGCTCGGAGATGATGCCCATCGCCGGCAGGATCATGATGTAGACGGCCGGGTGGCTGTAGAACCAGAAGAAGTGCTGGAACAGCACGGGGTCGCCGCCCAGGGCCGGGTCGAAGATGCCGATGCCGAGCGCCCGTTCGGCGATCAGCAGCAACAGCGTGATGGCCAGGACCGGAGTCGCCAGCACCTGGATGAGCGCCGTCGCATACAAGGCCCACAGCATCAGCGGCATCTGGAACCAGCCCATGCCGGCGGGCCGCATGCGGTGCACGGTGACGATGAAGTTGATGCCCGTGAAGATGCTGCTGAAGCCGAGCACGAACACCGACATCGTCACCAGGATCACCGCGCCGTTGGTCGTCGTGCTGTAGGGGGTGTAGAAGGTCCAGCCGGTGTCGACGCCGCCGAGCAGGATGGAGGTCACGGCCATCAGGGAGCCGATGACGTAGATGTGGTAGCTGGCCAGGTTCAAGCGGGGCAGGGCCACGTCCTTGGCGCCGAGCATCAACGGCAGGACGAAGTTGCCGAGGGCCGCCGGGATGCCCGGGATGATGAACAGGAACGTCATGATCGCGCCGTGCAGGGTGAACATGCGGTTGTACTCGTCGGCCGTCATGATGGTCTGCTGGGGCGTGAGCAGTTCGGTACGCACGAGCAGGGCGAAGATGCCGCCGAGCAGGAAGGCGAAGAGGATCGTCCCGAGGTACATGACCCCGATGCGCTTGTGGTCGAGCGTGAACAGCCAGCTCTTCCAGCCGCTCTCGCAGTTGAGGTAGTTGCCGCCGTGGTGGTCGACGTGACCCGCCACGTGCGGGGCCGTGGTCGTGGCTCCGGTGCTCATCTAGTGACCCTCCGTGCCGGTGGCGGCGTCTGGGTTGGCGTTGGCGGCGTCGCCCGCGGGGGCGTCGGCCGCGGCTTCCTCGGTGGAGCCGCCGCGGTCGGAGATGCTCTTCATGTAGGTGATGATGTAGGTGATCTCCTTGTCCTTGAGCTTGCCGGCGTAGGTCGGCATCACGGGCTCGTAACCCAGGACGACATCGGCCAGCGGCTCGAGGATGGAACGCCGGATGTAGTTGTCCTCGGCGGTGACCTCGCCGCCGCCGCGGAGCTTCTGGGTGTAGCCGTACAGGTTCTTGAACGTGGGGCCGATGCCGGCGTTGCCCTCGAGGTTGTGGCACTGGATGCAGCCCGACCGCTGCACCAGCAGCTTGCCGGCGTCGGCGGGCGGCATCGTGTCGTACACGTTGCTCGCCTCCTGCAGCCACTGGTCGAACGTGCCCGACGGGTGGACGGTCACCACGGTGAGCATGTCGCTGTGGCCGGAGCCGCAGTACTCGGTGCAGAGCAGGGGGTAGGTGCCGGGCTCGGTGGCCTCGAACCAGGTGTGGTTGTAGCGGCCGGGCACCACGTCCTTCTTGACGCGGAAGGCGGGGATCCACAGTGAGTGGATGACGTCCTCGCTGGTCATGGTCAGCTTCACCGGCCGGTCCTCGGGCACGTGCAGCTCGCTGGTGACGAAACCGTTGGGGTAGGTGAAGAACCACTGCCATTTCTGGCCCGTGACCTGGATCTCGTAGGCATTGCGCGGCGGCGTGGCCATGTCCATGTAGCCCCTGAAGCCCAGGACGAAGATGACCACCGACACCGCGATCGGGATCACCGTCCAGGTGATCTCCAGAGGCACGCTGTGATGCTGCGTGCCGTGGACCGCCTCGTCGCCCGGGTGGCGGCGTCGATACCGCACCACGAACAGGGCCATCAGGCCCACGATGATCGCGAAGAAGAACACGCTGATCCAGTAGATCACGAAGAAGACGCGATCGACTTCGCCGGCGGTGGTCGACGCCTGGGACGGCATCCAGAACGAGTCGGGAAGCTGAGCCAGGAAGGGGCGGATCGCGGCCAGGAGCGACCCGGAGATCATGTGAGTGAGGCCATTCAAGAGGCTGTTCTCCTCGGTCACGGCGATGGTTACGACACCGGAACTGAACACAAATATCGACTGAAAGACTCCGAGTTGCAACCCCGTGTTCGCAATTGCCCGGACCGGTGCCGGACCGCGGGTCGGAGACGGCCGGAGCCGCTCCGGGGAACGCTAGCTGGGCCGTTGTTGTCGGCGCTCGCGCCGCCGCAGGCCGAGGATCATGCCGACGACCACGACGACGGTGATGGCGCCGCCGGCCTTCATGATGTTCATGGCTGCGGGGCCGTAGCGTCCGGTTTCATGGTCGTAGTAGAAGCAGAAGAGCAGGATCTTGTCGAGGCTGCTGCCGGTCTTGCCGTCGGCGGCCTCGACGAGGCTGAGCTTGAGGGTGCGGGGGGCGAACTGGACCCCGTAGAGGTAACGCATCACATGGCCGTCGGGCGACAGGATGATGATCACGGCCGCGTGGGCGAACTCCTGCCTGGCCTCGTTCCAGGCGTAGCCGAAACCCACGGCCTCGGCGAGCGCCCGGATCTGATCCTCGCTGCCCGTGAGCCAGTGCCAGCCCTCCTCGGCGGCCGGGCGACCGTACTGGGCCACGTAGCCCTGCTTCTTGACCCGGGCGAGGTCCGGCGTGTCGCGGGGGTCGATGCTCACCGACAGTACCGCGTATTCCTCGCCCGCGGTGAGGTCGATCTCGCGCATGGCGTCCACCATGCCGTTGGCCACCAGCCCGCACAGCATGGGGCAGCCGAGGTAGCCGAGGTTCAGGATCACCGGCCGCGCGCCGTCGAAATACTGGCCGAGAGCCACCGTGTTGCCGTTCTCGTCCCGGAAGGTGAGGTCTTGGGGGACCAGGGCGTCGAGCTTCTCGGTGACGCCGACCCCGACCAGCTCGTCGGGCAGGCTCTCGCCGCGACCTTCGACGCCCGCGGGCGCGGACTGGGCGGCGGCGGCGGTGGCGACCAGGGTGACGGCCAGACAGAGGAAGACACCTCTCATGGCGCTGCTCCTTCGGACGGTGGCAAGGACTCTCCCCGCCGCGCGGGAATGCTAGAGCCCCTGGCGCACCACCAGTTCCATGGCGCGCTCGATGGGGATGGACACGGTCCCGGCCTTCGCGTCGACCACGCTGTACGACGTCAGCAGGGCCTGTTGCTCGGCCCGGACGGTGCCCAGTTCCTCGGCGCGCGGCTCGATCACCTTGCGGACGTACTCGTCGCGCTCGGCCTTGTAGAACCAGCCCTGCACCAGCAGGATCAGCACGAAGGTGAGCACCACCAGCAGCACCCCGATGGTGATGATGGTCCCGGTGTCGAGGTTTTCCTTGGCGGCGGTCATGGCGACGGGTCCTCCCGGACGCGGATCAGGCGTTCTCGAACTTCAACGATTCGGCGAGGCGCGGATCGCCCACCGGCACAAGGTTGGCACGACCGGCGAGGGTCGCCACCAGGCCGAGCCAGAGGCCGCCCACGGCAAGCACGCAGAGCAGGTCCAGCAGGTGCGGGCGCACGCCCGTGGGGCTGAACACGGGCATCGCCACCCAGTAGAGGTTGCAGAACTGCATCACGGCGATCCAGGCCGCCCAGAAGGTCAGCAGGCCGCGCCGCCGCTTGGCGAAGCGCGAGATGAGGCCCGCGAACGGCAGGACGAAGGCGCCGATGCAGAGCACCAGGCCGAGCGCGCCCCAGCTGTCGCTCTGGCGCACCAGGTACCAGGCCGTCTCCTCGGGGATGTTGCCGTACCAGTAGAGCAGGTACTGGCTGAAGGCGATGTAGCCCCAGAAGAAGGTGAAGGCGAACATGAGCTTGCCGTAGTCGTGGAAGTGCTCCATGGAGACGATCTTCGTCAGCCGGCCGGTCCGCTGCAGGCCCATGGTCGCCAGGGTGAGCACGGCATAGAAGGTGACGAAGCCGCCGGCGAAGTAGTACGCGCCGAAGATCGTGCTGAACCACACGGGATCCAGGGTCATCAGCAGGTCCATGGCCGCGAACGAGCAGCTGAGAGCGAACAGCAGGATGGCCGGGCCCGCGCGGTTCTCCATGCGCAGGGTGAGGGCCGGATCCTTGCTCTGGTCCTGGCGACGGCTGGTGCGCCAGAAGAACGTGGCGAGCCAGGTCCAGATCGCGAAGTAGGCCACCCACCGGCTCACGAAGAACACCGGGTTGAGGAACGGCGCCTTGTGCATCGCGAGCTCGGGGGTCAGGTGGTGCGGATGCGCCGCGGCCCAGTCGTAGACCTGGCCGAGGTTCAGCAGCACCGGCAGGATGAGCAGGGCCATGAACGGCAGGGCCATGGCCATCACCTCGGCCAGGCGTCGGATCACCACCGACCAGCTCGCCTTGGTGACGTACTGGATGGGCAGGAAGATCAGGGCGCCGAGGCTGATGCTCAGGAAGTAGGCGTAGCTCACCAACCAGCTGAACGAGAAGTGGCGCAGGTGATCGCCCTCGTGCAGGCCCAGGGCCACGGCCGCGATCAGGGCGATCACGCCGACGGCCACGGCCGGCCTGGCCACGCGGCCCGAGAGGCTGCCCATCTCGATCTTGGTGTCTTCGAGCTTCGGTACGGGACGATGGCTCACGGTTCGTCTCCCGGGTCAGCGCAGGGTGCGCCGGTTCTCTTCAGGTACGTCGTCGAGGGTGGCGTTGCGGGCCCGCTGCAGGGCGCGCACGTAGGCCACGATGGCCCAGCGGTCCTCGACGGGGATCTGATGGCCGTAGGCCGGCATGTTGCGGATGCCGTTGGCGATCGTGTTGTAGAGGTGACCGTTGGTGCGGCCGACCACCGTCTCGGAGGCCAGGTCCGACGGCGGCGTCCAGGTGCCCTGGGCCAGGCGTTCGGCCCGGCGGTGGACCATGCCGTCACCGGCGCCGGCCAGGCCGTGGCACTCCGAGCAGAAGATGCCGAACCGCTCCTGGCCGCGGGCGAGGAGGGCCTCGGTCACCGGCATCGGAAACGCCGTGGTGAACGTGGTGTCGGCCAGGGAGTCCTTGCCGTACTGGTAGCGCGTGTCGGCGTGCAGCATGCCCCGGGCGACCGTGCCCTCGGGCCACTGGCGCATGGCGAGCCCGTCGGCGAAGAACGGATTGCGCGTCTGCGGCTTGAACTTCGGCTGGGTGTCCATGTCGGGGATGACCTGGATCCGCGTCGACGTCTTGGTCGGGTTGTTCCAGTTCTTCATCACGCAGGCCAGCGGCACCAGGGTCAGCGACGCCAGGATCAGGCCGATGTAGATGAGCGGTCGGGGCATCTCAATCCTCCGCCTGGTCATGGACCTCGTCGACGGCCAGGCCGCCGAGGCCTTCCAGGAACGTCTTGGTGCGCGCGAGGTCGAACTTGGGGTCGGTCTTCTCGATGACGATGAAGAACCGGTCGCTGGTGGCCCGCCGGAACCGCTCGTTGCTGAACAGCGGGTGGCTGAGCCGCGGCATGCCGTTCAGGCCCCACATGCCGAAGAAGGTGGCGAAGGCGCTGAACAGCACGGTGAGCTCGAAGGTCACCGGCACCGCGGCCGGCCAGCCGAACAGCGGTTTGCCGCTGATGATGAACGGATAATCGACGGCGTTCATCCACCAGATCATCAGCAGCGCCAGGGTCATGCCGGTCAGGCCGCCGCCGAGCACGATCAACGGCAGCCGCGTGCCGCGGATGCCCATGGCGGCGTCCATGCCGTGCACCGGGAAGGGCGTGTGGGCGTCCCAGTCGCGGTAGCCGGCGTCGCGGACCTGGACGCAGGCGGCCTCGAGCGCCACGGGGTCGTCGAACTCCACCAGCAGGCCGTGGAAGCGGTCGTCGTACGTCAATGCGTGCCCTCCCGCGGATCGTTGATGTCGCCGTGGTAGTCGCCGGCCGGATGCCCGTGGCCGCCCTCGGCGTGCTCGGTCGGGATCACGGTCTTCACCTCGGCCATGGCGATCATGGGCAGGAACCGCACGAACAGCAGCACGAGGGTGAAGAAGAGGCCGAAGCTGCCCGCGAAGGTCAGGATGTCGATCATCGTGGGCTGGTAGTAGGCCCAGCTCGACGGCAGGAAGTCGCGGCTCAGCGACGTCACCGTGATCACGAAGCGCTCGAACCACATGCCGATGTTCACGAAGATGTAGATGATCCACATCGCCGTCAGCGAGTGGCGGATCTTCCGGAACCAGAACAGCTGCGGCGACAGCACGTTGCAACTCACCATGATCCAGTACGCCCAGGCGTAGGGGCCGAAGGCGCGGTTGACGAAGGCGAAGCTCTCGTTGGGATTGCCGCCGTACCAGGCGATGAAGAACTCCATGGCGTAGGCGTAGCCGACCATGCTGCCGGTCGCCAGGATGATCTTGTTCATGTTGTCGAGGTGATGCTTGGTGATGAAGTTCTCCAGGCCGAAGAACTTGCGCGCCGGCACCAGGCAGGTGCCCACCATGGCGAAGCCGGAGAACACGGCGCCCGCCACGAAGTAGGGCGGGAAGATCGTGGTGTGCCAGCCGGGGATCTGGGAGACGGCGAAGTCGAACGACACCACCGAGTGCACCGAGAGCACCAGCGGCGTGGCCAGGCCGGCCAGCAGCAGGTACGCCTTCTCGTAGCGGTGCCAGTGGCGATGGCTGCCGCGCCAGCCGATGGCGAAGAAGCCGTAGGCCAGCTTGCGGATCCTGCCGGTGGCGCGGTCGCGCAGGGTCGCCAGATCGGGCACCATGCCGGTGTACCAGAACAGCAGCGACACCGTGGCGTAGGTGCCGACGGCGAACACGTCCCACAGCAACGGGCTGCGGAACTGCGGCCACATGCCCTGGTAGTTGGGGATCGGGAACAGCCAGTGCACCACCCAGATGCGGCCCACGTGGACGGCGGGGAAGATGCCGGCGCAGACCACGGCGAAGATGGTCATGGCCTCGGCGAACCGGTTGATGCTCGTACGCCAGCGCTGGCGCAGGAGGAACAGGATGGCCGAGATCAAGGTGCCGGCGTGGCCGATGCCCACCCAGAACACGAAGTTCACGATGGCCCAGCCCCAGCCCACGGTGCTGTTGACGCCCCAGACGCCCACGCCCGTGGTGATGAGGTGGAACAGCATGGCGAACAGCACGAGGGTGAGCAGGCCCGTGAACGTGATGGCCACGTACCAGGCCCGTGGGGGCTGCGGCCGCTCGACGATCCCACACACCTTGTCGGTGATGGTGGTGAACGTCTCGCCGCCGAGCACCAGCGTGGTCTGCCGGGTCGGGTCGTTGATCGTGTTGTCGATCACGACCGGGGCGGAGGCGCGGTTCATGCGTCAGTCTCCGAAGGGTTCGCGACGCTCGCGCGCCGCGGGTTGACGGGGCCTAGTGGCCGCCGTGTCCGTGAGCGTCGTCGTGTCCGTGGTCGCCCGTCGGGTGGTCCGTCGGCGCCGCGTGGGCGCCGTGCTCATGGTCGTGGGTGGCCAGGGACGGATGAGGGTTGCGGATGCGCGCCTGGTAGCTGGTGCGGGGCTTGATGTTGAGGTAGGCCAGGAGGTCGTAGCTGCGCTTGTCGGCGCGGGCCCGGCTCACGCGGCTCTCGGGATCGTTGAGGTCGCCGAAGATGATGGCCTCCGTGGGGCAGGTCTGCGCGCAGGCCGGCGTGATCTCGCCGTCGCGGAGCGGCCGCCGCTCGTTCTTGGCTCCGATCTTGGCGTTCTGGATGCGCTGCACGCAGTAGGTGCACTTCTCCATCACGCCGCGCGACCGCACGGTCACCTCGGGGTTCAGGCGCATCTTGTCGGTCTCGGTGAGGTCGTCGAGGTTGTTGAAGAAGTTGAAGCGCCGCACCTTGTAGGGACAGTTGTTGGCGCAGTACCGCGTGCCGACGCAGCGGTTGTACACCATGGCGTTCAGCCCCTCCTCGGTGTGCACGGTGGCGGCCACCGGGCAGACGCCCTCGCAGGGCGCCATCTCGCAGTGGGCGCAGGCCACCGGCTGGGCGGCCACCTGGGGATCCTCAGGATCGCCCTGGAAGTAGCGGTCGACGCGCAGCCAGTGCATCTCGCGGCTGCGGCCCACCTCGTCCTTGCCCACCACGGGGATGTTGTTCTCGCTCTGGCAGGCGATCTGGCAGGCGTTGCACCCGGTGCAGAGGCTGAGGTCGATGCTCATGCCCCACTTGTGCCCCGTGTACTCCTTCTCGGTCCACAGCGAAAGGAGCGGCGGGTGGTGGATGCCGAGGTGGTCGACGAACTCGGGGTTGGCGAGATAGTGCTCCAGGTCGCCCTCACGCACCAGCGAGCCCACGCGACGTTCGCGTTCCTGGTAGCCGGTGGGATCGATGGCGTGGTGGTCCTGGGAGCAGGCCAGCTTGTAGGTGCCGCCGGACCTGGCGACCGTGGCGCCCGGGCCGCCGTGGGGCGCCGCGGTGGTGCGCAGGCCGTACACGTCCACGCCCACGCCCTGGCCTACGCGGCCGCAATCCTGGCGTCCGTAGCCGAGGGTCACCACGACGGTGTGGCTGGCCTGGCCCGGCAGGACGTAGGCCGGCAGCCGGCGGGTGCGACCCTGCCACTGCACGTCGACGAGGTCGCCGTGCTTGACGCCCAGCGCTTCGGCGGTGCCGGGGCTCAGGCTGGCCACGTTGTCCCAGGCCACCTTGGTGGCGAAGTCGGTCATCTCCTGCAGCCAGGCGTTGTCGGCGTAGCGGCCATCGTGGAGCCGGCTGTCGGCGGCGATGAGCAGTTCGAGGTTGCCGGCCGTCGGCGCGGCCACGCGGGGCAGGTCCAGCCGGGCCGCCTGGAGGACGGGGGCGGCCGCTGGCGTGCCGGGCAGGAAGCCGTCGTGCAGGAACTTGCGCCAGCGCTCCTCGAAACGCAGGTCGTTGGCGGGCGCCTCGCCGGCGCCGCCGCCCCGCTGATGGAAGGTGGTGCGCACGATGTCGTGGCCGCGGAGGGCCGCCGCGCCCAGCATCATGGCCATCAGCTCGAGGTCCGAGCGGCCGTCGTACAGGGGCTCGATCAGCGGCTGGATCGCCAGCACGCTGCCGTCGGCTGCGGTCGTGTCGCCCCAGGCCTCGAGGTAGTGGGTGCGGGGCAGGTGCCAGGTGCAGAGCTTGCCGGTGCCGTCGCGATGCTCGCCGAGGTGGATGGTGGTGCGGGCCCGGCCGAGCGCCGCGGTCACGTCGAGGTCGGCCGGGGCGGTGGCCACCGGGTTGACGCCGAGGATGACGAGCGTGTCGACGCGGTCGCGGCCCAGGGCGTCCACCAGCTCGGCGAGGCCGTTGCCGGGGGCGGTCGCGGGCTCGAAGCTGACGGTCTGGCCCACGTTGCCGAGGGCCGTGTTCAGGACGTGCGCCAGATGATGCGCGCCGGCGGGCTGCCGGTCGCCCACGGCGATCAGGCCCCGGCCGCGGTTGGCGGCGAGGTCGGCGGCCAGCGCCTCCAGCTCGGCCATCCGCGGGGCCTGGCCGCGGTAAGCGGCGAGGTCGCCGGCCGTGATGCCGCAGCCGGCGGGCAGGCTCACGCCGTGCGCGGCCACCAGTTCGGCCGCCAGGGCGCCCAGGTGCACGGGCACCTGGGTGCGGGCCACGGGCACCCGATGGTCGGCGACGACGCCGGTGTGGCTGAGAGTCGGCTCGAAGGCGTAGATGCGGCTCATCTCGCCGCGCACGGGGCGCCTCCCGCGGGCGAACATGCGGGCGTTGCGCATGGCGGCGGGATGGCGGTGCAGGAGGTCGCAGTCGAAATCGGCGATGATGCGGGCCTGCTCGAGGTGGGGGACGTCGCGCAGCGGTCGGCCGAAGGCGCGTTCGGCGCCGCGGAGGCGCTCATGGTCGGAGACGGCCTCGTGCTCGTACCAGCTCAGCTCCGGGAAGCGTCGCTGCAGGTCGGCCCGTAGCCGCGCCCGGCTGGGCGACCCGCTGGCGCCGGCCAGCACGGCCAGACCGCGGCCGCGGCGGCCCGCGAGCCCCTCGAACTGCTTGCCGGCGAACTCGGCGAAATCGTTCCAGGTGGCCGTGACGGACTGGTTCTGCCCCTGACGCACGACGGTGCGGCTGCGGTCGACGTTCCAGAGGTCGAGCACGCTGGCCTGCATCTGGGCCGAGGCGGCGCCCAGGCTCCAGGGGTGGTCAGGGTTGCCGTCGACCTTGATCGGGCGGCCGTCGTAGCTGGTCGCGAGCAGCGCCTGGCCGACGCCGCCCTGCTCCAGCGCGGTGGCGAAGTGCTGGGCCACGCCGGGGGTGAAGCCCTCGGGGCGCCGCGCGAACGGGACGATCTTCTCCTCCGGCCAGCGGCAGCCCGTCAGGCCGGCCATGGCGGCCGAGGCGGCCATGATCTGCAGGAAGCGGCGGCGCGTGACGCTGCTCGCGGGCGGCTCGATGCCGCCGGGGAATTCCCTGGCCAACTGGGCCTGGAATTCGTCGCTCTGGGCCAGTTCCTCGAGGCTGCGCCAGTAGCCGCGGCCGGTGAGCTTGGCGTGGTTCGCCGTGGTCATGGAATCCTCCGTCGTCGCCGGTGCGTGACAGCGGGCCGGCCGGCTACCGGTGACAGGTCGTGCAGTCGGTGCTCGGATTGATGTTGCGTTCCTTGCGCAGGCGGGCGCCCAGCACGGCGGGATCCTCGTCGGGCACCCACTCCATGTTGGTCACCTGGTCGACCGGGCGCAGATTGGGCTCGGGATTGCGATGGCAGTCCAGGCACCAGCTCATCGTGAGCTTCTCCTGCTGCGAGACGACCTCCATGCGGTCGACGCGTCCGTGGCAGCTCACGCAGCCGACGCCCGCGTTGACGTGGGCGCTGTGGTCGAAGTACGCGTAGTCCGCCCGGTCATGGATCTTGACCCATTCGAGGCGGGCGCCACCGGCGTAGGCCTCGCGCACGGGCAGCAACTTGGGGCTCTCGGTATGGATGGTCTTGTGGCAGTTCATGCACACCTCGGCCGGCGGGATGGCCGCGTGGGCGGCGGTCTCGACGGTGGTGTGGCAGTAGCGGCAGTCCATGCCCAGCTCGCCGACGTGCAGCGCGTGGCTGTAGGGCACCGGTTGCTCGGGTGCATACCCGATGGCCGAGTTCCGGGGATGGAAGCCCAACGTGATCAGCACCGTCAGGTAAGCCAGTCCGCCGATGGCGAGCACCGCGGAGATCGGACCGAGGAGGTTGGTCCAGCGGGGGAAGAGAAACCGTCGAGCGTGGCGATCCTGCTGCTCCTGAGGGGGCGTGCCTCGCCCGGAGCCCTTCACGTGGTCGTCTGCCAAGGGGGACATCCTCCCGCAGAGATAGAGAGCGGCTGGAACCGAGCACCAGTGGTCGAGCCGGATGGTCGATCGGCCCCGGGGCACAGGGCCAGGCTACCGATCGGGCCGCGAACGGGCCCGATCGGCAACCATTTAACAACCTTTTCAGGGATGACGCCAGCCCTTTAAAACTTGGCGCGTTTGGTAGGGTATCTAGAGCTTGAAGGACGTGCCGCAACCGCAGCTGCGGGCCGCGTTGGGGTTCTGGAAGCGGAATCCCCCTCCCATCAGCTTGGTGGAGAAATCGACGGTCAGCCCGTCGATCGACGCGAGGGACGCGCGGTCGACCACCACCTTCACGCCGCCCGGCTGCTCGAACACGGCGTCTGCGTCGGTGGCCGCGGTCGCGAAGTCCATGGTGTACTGCAGACCCGAGCAGCCACCCGATTCCACGCCGATGCGCACGAACGCCTCGGGGGTGCCCTGGTCCTTCATCAACCGCTGGAACTCGCTGACGGCCGTCTCGGTGAGCTGGATCATGGTTCGCGTAGCCTCCACTGCTTTTCGTGACCGGAGCGCCCCACGCCCGGGGGGCGCCGCCGGCGTGGCTGAAACAATACTAAAAGAGTATACATAAAAACGAACAAGCGGTCGGATCCGCAAGCGGGCCCGACGAACTTCCTCAGCGGCCTCGGGAGACTCGACGATGGCTCGGCGCAACGCGCTCACCCTGGGCCTCGTCGTCATCCTGGCGCTCGCCGGCCCGGCATGCCGGGGACAGGAGCAGGACATGGAATCCCGATCGGCGAGCCGCACCGCGGCCGAGGTCCGGCGCACCGGCAACCACCTCGTCGGGTCGGCCTCCCTCTACCTGCGGCAGCACGCGGGCAACCCGGTGGACTGGTACCCGTGGGGGCCGGAGGCCCTGGAGCGCGCGCGGGCCGAGGACAGGCCGATCTTCCTGAGCAGCGGCTACAGCTCCTGCCACTGGTGCCACGTCATGGAGCACGAGGTGTTCGAGCACGACGACGTGGCCGACGCGCTCAACCGCGACTTCATCTGCATCAAGGTCGACCGCGAGGAGCGTCCCGACATCGACGCCACCTACATGGAGGCCGTCCAGCTGATGACCGGCAGCGGCGGCTGGCCGATGAGCGTGTTCCTGACGCCGGACCTCGAGCCCTTCTTCGGCGCCACCTACATCCCGAAGGCGCGGTTCCTGGCGCTGCTGGAGCAGGTCGCGGCGCTCTGGCGGGACCGCCGCGCGGACCTCGTGGCCCAGGCGGGCCAGGTGGCGGAGCGCCTGCAGGCCGAGCCGACGACGGCCCCGGGGCGGGCGGTGTCGACCGATCTGCTGGCGGCCGCCGTCAAGGGCGCCGTCAGCCGTTACGACGAGGAGTTCGGCGGGTTCCAGGGGCCCATGAAGTTCCCGGTGCCCGTGCGGTGGGTCTTCCTGCTCGACTGGTACCGGAAGACCGGCGACCCGGAGGCTCGGCGCCTGGTCGAGGGCACGCTCGAGGCCATGGCGGACGGCGGTCTGTACGACCACGTGGGCGGCGGCTTCCACCGTTACACGGTCGACCCGCACTGGACCGTGCCGCACTTCGAGAAGATGCTCTACGACAATGCCCAGCTCGCCCGGCTCTACCTCGAGGCCGGCGCGGCGCTCGACCGTGCCGACTTCACGGCCGTGGGCGTGGACGTGCTGGAGTTCCTCGCGCGCGACATGACCGCACCCGGCGGCGCGCTTTGCGCGAGCTACGACGCCGACAGCGGGGGCGAGGAGGGCTCCTACTACGTCTGGACTCCGGCCCAGATCACCGCGGCCGTGGGCCCGGCGAGTGGGCCGGCGCTGGCCGCCCTGCTCGGCGTCACCGAGGCCGGCAACTTCGAGCACGGCGCCAGCGTGATCACCCGCCGGGTGCCGCCGACGACCGTCGCGGCGGACTTCGGGCTGTCCGCGGCCGCGGCCGCGCGCCTCTTCGCCGACCACCGCGACGAGCTGCGGTCGGCGCGCGCCGAGCGGACCTCGCCGACCCTCGACCACAAGGTCGTCACGGCCTGGAACGGCCTGGCGTTGTCGGCTTTCGCCCGTGGCGCTCGGGCCACCGGACGGCAGGATTTCCGGGAGTGCGCGCAGACCATTGCGGATTACCTGAAACGAGTGCATCATTTGGCCGCCGGCGGCCTGGCCCGGGCCAGCAACCAGGGCCAGGCCACCGGCGAAGCGGTGCTCGAGGACCACGCCCTGCTCGCCCAGGGCCTGCTCGATCTCTTCCAGGTGACCGGCGATCCGGGCACCCTGGCGTGGGCGCAACAGCTCGTGGGCACCGTCCAGGCGGAATTCGCCCGCGAGGGCGGCGCCTGGTACACGACGGCCGCCGGCGCCACGGTGCCCCTCGGCCGTCGGGTGGACCTGTTCGACAACGTCATCCCCGGTGGGTGTTCCGTGATGCTCGACGTCATGCTCACCCTCGCGGCGCTCACGGGGGATGCCACGGCCGGCGAGGCCGTGGCCGGCGAACTCGCCGCCCAGTCCGCGTTGCTCGCGCGGGCGGGCCTCGAGATGGCCGGCTGGCTCGACGCGGCCCTCAGGCTCGACGGCCCTCTCCACGAGGTGGTGGTGGCCGGCCGGCCCGGGGACGCCGCCTTCCAGGCGCTCTGGCGCACGGCGACCGGCAGCCTGTCGCCCGGGGTGGTGGCCGCGCCCGTGGGCGCGGACGGCCCCTCGGCCGAACTGCTGGCCCTGGCGCCCGCCCTGGCGGGCAAGACCGCGGTGAAGGGAGACCCCGCGGCCTACGTGTGTCGGTTCGGCAGCTGCCGGGCCCCGACCACGAACCCTTTGCATCTCAAGGACTTGCTGGAGGACGGCTGGGTCCGGTAGAATTTGATGGATCATAGCCTCTTTTTACTGGACCAATGATCTTGACGCTGGTATTATTCTTACCACGTTAGTTTAACCTTTCGTGTCGGAGGTTGAGACATGATTCGATTGGCAATGCTCCTCACGCTTCTGACCGTGCTCGCGGTCGGGGCCGGTTCCGTACAGGCCGCCGTGATCTACGAGGCGGAACTGACCCCGGAGTCCGTGCAGCCCGCGAGCGGCGCGACCGCCTACGGCCAGGCGACCCTGATCCTGAACGACGACCGCACCGAGGTCCTCCTGACCCTCAACTTCGCCGGCCTGGACACGCCCCAGACCGCGGCCAGCCTCCTCTTCGCGACGGCGGACGAGGTGGGCACCGTGGCGCGGGCCCTGCCGGTGGGAACTCCCCTGGCCGAGGTGTTCAACTACACGGCGGCCATCGGCGAGGCTCTGCTGAACGACGGCCTGGCCATCCAGGTGTACAGCGAGGACTGGCCCGACGGCGCCATCCGCGGCAACTTCCAGTTCGTCACGGTGGGCACCACGACCAGCACCTGGAGCCAGCTCAAGACCCTCTTCGACTAGATCGGACCGCAGCGAGTGACGACGAAGCACGACGAGACCCCCTGCCACGGGGGTCTCGTCGTGTGTGGTTCAGGCTTGCGTCTCCGGCCCCGTTGCGTGTTTCATGGCGAGATGAGCGAGCCGCCGCGTAGAACTGCGCCGTTGTTTGGCCTTGCCGGCCTCGTCGTCTGGCTGTCCCTCGGCGTGCCCTGCCATGCGCAGCCGGCGCCGGCCGACACGCTGGCCACCTCCGTCGGCGCCCTGGTGGTCCAGCCGGTGCATCACGCGTCGTTCCTGCTGCGATGGGGCGACCTCCTGGTGGCCGTCGATCCCGTGGGCGATCCGGACGCCTACCTGCGCGACGGCCGCCCCGACGTGGTCCTCGTCACCCACAAGCACCGCGACCACTTCGATCCCGACGTGCTGCACGAGCTGGCCGGCCAGCACAACGTGGTGATCATGCCGCTGCCGGTGGCCGAGTCGGTGCCGGCCGCCGACCCGGTCGTGCTCGCGGCCGGAGACACCTGGGCCGCAGGCGACCTCACCGTGACCGCCGTGCCGGCCTACAACCGGACGGCCGGCCGGGGGGATTACCACCCCCTGGGCGACGGCATCGGCTACCTGCTGCAGCGCGCCGGCATGCGGGTGTACATCAGCGGCGACACCGAGGACGCCCCGGAACTGGCCGCGATCGCGCCCGTCGACGTCGCCTTCCTGTGCATGAACCTGCCGTGGACCATGTCGGTCGAGCAGGCGGCGCGCGCGGTGAAGGCGATCCGTCCCCGGGTGCTGTATCCTTACCACTACCGGAACCGTGACGGTTCGCTGGCCGACCTCGACCGCCTGCGCTCCCTGGTGGATGGCACGGTGGACGTGAGGCTGCTCGCCTGGTACTGAGCGGTGCGGGCACGGTGATTGCCGCGCGGGGCCGGAACGTCGCTACCACCCTGGCGCGGTGCTCGCCGCGCCGGTTTCCCGGAGGCTCGCCCATGCGCCGCTGTTCTTGCCTGGCCCTCGCCGGCCTGATCCTGCTCTGCCTGCCGACCCTGCCCGCGGCCGCCTTCGAGGTGATCGAGGCGGGGCCCGCGCCCCTGATCTCCGCCTCGGCCCCGATCGCCTCGGCCCACGGCGCGCTGGTCTGGGGTCAGGAGCCGTGCCTCACCGCGGCCCAGCGCGAGGCCATCGAGGCCGACCTCGCCGCCAGCTGCGCCGAGCTCACCCGCCGTGGTCTGTTGCCCGCGCCCGACCGCTCGCGCCAGGTGTCCCTCGGCTGGCCGCTGCGTCCGGTGGCTTCGGTCACCGATCCCGGCGTCCACGGCATCTCCAACTTCGTCGACCACGACCCGACCTACCCCGACCACCTGCGCGACTGGAACTGCGGCGCCCGTAGCTACGACCTGCCCGAGGGTTACAACCACCAGGGCACCGACTTCTTCCTCTGGCCCTTCTCCTGGCACCTCATGGACGACAGCGCGGTGGAGATCGTGGCCGTCGCGCCCGGCGTCATCATCCAGAAGTACGACGGCAATTACGATCGCAGCTGCGGTTTCGGCGGCGGCAACTGGAACGCCGTCTACGTCCAGCACGCCGACGGTTCGATCGCCTGGTACGGACATATGAAGAACGGCTCGACGACCACGAAGGCGGTCGGCCAGCCGGTGGCCCAGGGCGAGTACCTCGGCACCGTCGGCAGCTCCGGCAACAGCACCGGGCCGCATCTGCACCTGGAGATGTACGACCCGCAGGGTCACCTGCTCGACCCCTGGGACGGTTCCTGCAACCCTCTCGCGGGCGGCAGCTGGTGGGCCGACCAGCGCCCCTACTACGATTCGGCCCTCAACGCCCTGCGCACCCACGACGCGCCGCCCGAGTGGCAGGATTGTCCGATGCCCACCATCACCCATGAGCAGGACCGCTTCGCGCCCGGCGACCTGGTCTACTTCGCCAGCTACTACCGCGATCAGTTGCAGGGGCAGCAGAGCCAGCACGCGATCTTCAAGCCCGACGGCACGCTGTGGCAGTCGTGGACCAGCGCGCTCGACGTGCCGTTCTACGCGGCCAGCTACTGGTACTGGGGCTGGTACCTGCCGGCCGCCGGGCCGGAGGGCTACTGGACCTACCGCGTGGTCTACGAAGGCCAGCTGGTGGACCATCGGTTCTACGTGGGCACCGGAACGACGGCGCCGGACCTTGCGTCCGCCGGGGTGGTGCTGCACGGCGTATCGCCGAATCCGTTCAACCCCACCACCACCGTGGCCTTCTCGCTGGCGACGGCCGGCGACGTGGACCTCGCGGTCTTCGACGCGCGGGGCCGGCGGGTGGCCGGGCTCGTCGGGGGCTCGCTGCCGGCGGGTGGGCATCGGGTGCTCTGGGACGGGCTGGACGAGGCCGGACGACCCGTGCGGAGCGGCGCCTACCTGGTGCGGCTTCAGACCGGTGGCGAGGTGCGGTGGACGCGGGCGATGATGGTCAAGTGATGCTGGTCGACACCCACTGCCACCTCACCTTCCCTCCGCTGTGCGACCAGCTCGCGGCCGTCCTCGCGCATGCTCGCCAGGCCGGCGTCGCCCGCGTCGTCGTGCCCGCCTACGACCCGCCGTCGTGGGCCCAGGTCTCGGCTCTCGCCGACGCCCACCCGGGCGTGGTGTTCGCCGCCTACGGCCTGCACCCGTGGGTCGCCGACCAGGCGCTCGACCTCGACGGCCTCGCGACGCTGCTCTCGCGGCCGGGCACGGTCGCCCTCGGCGAGGTCGGCCTCGACGGCAAGATCGCCGGCCCCTCCGTGGCCGCGCAGCTGCCCGTGCTGGAGGCCCAGCTCGCCCTGGCTCACGACCTCGGCAAGCCGGTGATCCTCCATTGCCGCGGCGCGTTCGAGGAGTTGCTCGCCGTCCTCGGGCGCTTCACGCCGCGCCTGCGCGGCGTCGTCCATGCCTGGTCGCGGGGGCCGGAGCTGGCGCGGCGCTTCCTGGCGCTGGGGTTGCACCTGGGGATCGGCGGCGCCGCGACCCGGCCCAACGCGAGGCAACTCCATGCCACGGTGACGTCGGTGCCGCTGGAGCGCCTGTTGCTGGAGACCGACGCGCCGTCCATCGGGCTCGACGGTGTCGATCCCATCGCCTGCGAGCCGCACCACGTGGCCGACGTGGCCCGGGCCGTCGCCGCCCTGCGCGAGGAGCCCCGCGACCAGGTGGCGGCCCGCACGACCGCGGCCGCCGAGGCGCTCTTCGGTCTCTAGAAGCCGGCCGGCCGGTGCCGATGCCAGTCGGTGCGGGCCTGGTAGGCTGCGGCCACCGCCACCATGGCCGCTTCGCCGTAGAGGTCGCCCACCAGGCTGATCGAGTGCGGCGAGCCGTCGGGCAGGAACCCGTCGGGCATCACGAGCTGCGGGTGCCCGGTGAGGTTGGTCATCAGCAGGCCGGGGCCGGCGAACGACGGCGTCACGTAGACGTCCACCTGCGCGAACAGCGGCTCGAAGTCCCGCATCAGCAGCAGCCGCTGCCGGCAGGCTTGCAGGTACTCGACAGCCGGGATGAAGTGCGCGGCGCGGAACGTGTTGGGCCAGGCGTTGCGGATCTGGCGGGTGAGCAGATCGTCGCGCCCCGAGAGCGTGAGCTCCTCGAAGGCCGTGGCCGCCTCGGCGGTCAGGATGATGGCCTGGGGCGACGGGTCGCGCGCGGGCAGGCTCACCGGTACGAGCGCGATGCCGGCGTCTCGCAGGACGTCGAGCACGGCGCGGTCCAGCGCGAGGCCCGGGCGGTCATCCTCTCCCTCGGCGGGCTCGAAGAACTCGGCCAGGTAGCCCACGCGGATGGTTACCAGGTCGGCGAGGTCGGGTCGGAACGGCGCGTCGATCACGGTGGGGTCGAGGCCGTCGGGACCCATGATGACGTCGAGGACGCGGGCCGCGTCGTCGGCCGAGCGCGTGATGGGGCCGATCTTGTCCATGCTCCAGCTCAACGCCATGGCGCCGTGGCGGCTGACGCGGCCGAAGGTGGGGCGCAGGCCCGTGGCGCCGCAGCGCGTGCTCGGCGAGACGATGCTGCCGAGGGTCTCGGTGCCGATGGCGAAGGGCAGGAGGCCCGCGGCCACGGCGCTCGCCGAGCCGGCCGACGAGCCGCTCGATCCTTCATCCGGATTCCACGGATTGCGGGTCATCCCGCCGAACCAGACGTCGCCCCAGGCCAGAGCGCCGAGGGTGAGCTTGGCGACGATCACGGCGCCGGCCTCGTCGAGGCGCCGACAGACGGTGGCCAGCTCGGGCCGCACCTGATCCTGGTAGGGAGCCGCGCCCCAGGTGGTGAGGTGGCCCGGGACGGCCAGCAGGTCCTTGACGCCGCACGGGATGCCATGCAGGGGGCCGCGCCAGCGGCCGGCGGCGGCTTCGCGGTCGGCCTCGGCGGCGTGGGCGAGGGCGCGCTCTTCCATGAGCGTGATCACGCAGTGCAGCTGGGGATCGTGCGTGCGGAGGCGGGCGAGGGCCAACCGGGTGAGTTCCACGCTCGTCACCTGGCCCGTGCGCAGCAGCGCGCCGAGTTCGGCCACCGAGAGCCAGGCGAGGTCCGCGTCGTCGGCAGGGCGCGTGGCGGGGTCGGGATATGACCACACGGCGCGTTCGCTGGCGGCTGCGGCCAGCTCGGCGGCCCGACCTGGGCGCCAGAACAGCGGGTCGAAGCGCAGGGCCGGGGCGATGGCGTTGTCGGCGAGATCCTGCCGCAGGGCCGCGTAGGCGTTGCGCTGGTCGGCGAGGTCGGACGCCATGGAATCACGCTCGGCCGGGGTGAATTCGAGGCCCACGGCGGCGGCGGCGTCGACGATGATCTGATCGTCCAGGGGCTCGGTGGCGGTCTGGGCGAGGGCCGTGATCGACGACGACAGGCACAGGAGGATCGCGAGGCAGCGCCGCATGATAGTCCTTTCGATGGTGGTGGTTGGCCGTCGGCTCATGGTAGGCTGTCGGCCCGATCGAGGCGACCAGGTAATGTCAGCGAACGCCGCCACCTCTTGATTTTTTATCGTAGGATTGCGTCCATGGACGCAATTCCCGCACATCGCATCAAATGTATCGAGGATGCCGACATGCCGGGTCCGTTCCCACCGCGCCTGACTCGAACCGTCGATCTCTACGGTCCGGACGGTATGGCTCGCATCCGGTCGGCCGGTGTGGTGGTGGTGGGGCTCGGAGGCGTGGGCGCGCATGCTGCAGTGGCGTTGGCGCGGTCGGGGATCGGGCGACTTCACCTGGTCGATGACGATGTGATCACCACGAGCTCGCTGAACCGCCATCCGGTGGCCGGACCGGCCGACCTCGGCCGGTCCAAGGCCGAGGTGCTGGCCACCTTCATCGCCGCGACCTGTCCCGAAACCGACGCCACCCTGGCGGTGGCAAGGGTGACCGCCGCGAGCTTGCCGACCCTCTTGCCCGAGGCCGGGCGGGAGGTCCACGGTGTGGTGATCGATGCGATCGACGGTGTGGTCGAGAAGATCGCACTCATCGTGCATGCCGCGGGCCAGGGACGTCAGGTCGTCTGCAGCGCGGGCGCCGCCGGCAAGGTCGATCCGGGGCTCATCCGGACCGGCACCCTCGGCCAGACTCGAGTCTGCCCGCTGGCCCGCAAGGTGCGCCACGGCGTGCGGCAAGCCGGCCTCGACGCCGGCGCGATCGCGGCCGTCTGGTCCGAGGAGGACCCACGGCCGCCGATCGACGCACCACCGGGCACCCATCTGCCCGACGAGCCCGGCGTCACCCGCCGCCAGGCCAGCAACATGATGCTGCCCGGCATGGTGGGCTACGCCCTGGCCGCGCTGGCGGTCTGGGTCGTGGCCAACCCGTAACGGGGCCGATCCGGTCGCACTAGCGTCCGAGGTTCGCCTCGACGAAGTCCCAGTTCACCACCTGCCACCAGTTCTCCAGATACTTCGGCCGGGCGTTGCGCGTGTCGATGTAGTACGCGTGCTCCCAGACGTCGACGCACAGGAGCGGCGTCAGCCCGTCCCGGATGACGCAGCCGGCGTTCGAGGTATTGACGATGTCGAGCTCACCGCCGGGAGTCTTCACCAGCCAGGTCCAGCCGCTGCCGAAGTTGCCGGCCGCCGACTTCGTGAACGCCTCCTTGAAGGCCGCGAAGCTGCCCCACTTCGCCTTGATGGCTGCGGCCACCCGGTCGGTGGGCTCGCCGCCGCCGCCGGGGGCGAGGCCTGCGAAGTAGAACGTGTGGTTCCACACCTGGGCCGCGTTGTTGTACACGCCGCCCGCCGGAGCGGTCTTCACGATGGCCTCGAGGCTCTTGCCCTCGAACTCGGTGCCGGGCACCAGGCCGTTGAGGTTGTTCACGTAGGCCGCGTGGTGCTTGTCGTGGTGGTATTCGAGGGTTTCCTGGGAGATGTGAGGGGCGAGGGCGTCATGCGGGTAGGGCAGCGGCGGCAACTCGTGGACCATGGTCGGACCTCCGTGACGAAATCGGCGAATAAACGGTGCCCGTTGCGGTTATGGCGAACATGCACATGATATGCGGGAGACAACGCACGTCCACGATGAATTTGAAAACTCGCCTGCAGCGGATGCAGGGTGTAGGGTCACGACGCTAGCGCGCCGCGACCAACCCCGGAGGTAACCCGATGACCGACCCGCGCCACTATGGCGACGGACCCCAGGGCCCGGAGATCCGGATCCCCAAGCCCAACGTCCCTCTCATCAGAAACCTGCTCGTGATCCTCCTCGTGCTCGTGGTCGGCTTCACGGCCGTCTATCAGGTGGAGCCCGAGGAGGTGGCGCTCGTCCTGCGCTTCGGCAAGTTCGTCCGGGTGGCCGAGCCCGGCCTCAACTTCAAGCTGCCGCTGGGCGTCGAGACCGTCCAGAAGGTGTCGGTGCAGCGCCAGTGGAAGGAAGAGTTCGGCTTCCGCACCCTGCGCGCGGGCGTGCGGACCCAGTACTCGACGCGCGAATACAGCGGCGAGGCCAACATGCTCACCGGCGACCTCAACGCCGCCAGCGTCGAGTGGGTGGTGCAGTACCGAGTCGTGGACCCCTACAAGTTCCTCTTCAAGGTGCGCCTGCCCCAGGAGACGTTCCGGAGCATGAGCGAGGCGATCATGCGGGCCGTGGTCGGCGACCGTACCGTCAACGAAGTGCTGACCGTCGGCCGCGCCGAGGTGGCCAACGAGGTTCAGGTGGAGCTGCAGCAGCTGTGCGACCAGTACGACATCGGCATCGCCGTCGACCAGGTCGTGCTGCAGGACGTCAACCCGCCGGACCCGGTCAAGCCCTCGTTCAACGAGGTCAACGAGGCCCAGCAGGAGCGGGAGAAGCTCATCAACCAGGCGCAGAGCGAGTACAACCGGGTGATCCCGCGCGCGCTCGGTGAGGCGCAGCAGACGATCCAGGAGGCCGAGGGCTACGCCCTGCGGCGCATCAACGAGGCGCGCGGCGATTCGTCCCGCTTCGTCGCCCTGTTCGAGGAGTACCGCAAGGCGCCCGACGTCACGCGAACCCGCATCTATCTCGAGACCATGGCGCAGGTGTTGCCCAACGTGCAGGGCAAGGTCCTCGTGGACAGCGATCTGCAGAGCGTCCTGCCGCTGCTCAACCTGGGCCGGCCGGCCGCGGCCGAGGGAGGTCAGCGATGAACAGCCGTTTCCTCATCCTCATCGTGGCCCTGATCGCCGTGCTGGCGGCCTTCGGTTCGTTCTACGTGGTCAACGAGTACGAGCAGGTGATCATCACCCAGTTCGGCGAGCCGATCGGCGACCCGATCACCACGCCCGGCCTCAAGTTCAAGATCCCCTTCGTCCAGAAGGTGAACCGCTTCGAGAAGCGCTTCCTGGAGTGGGACGGCGACCCCAACCAGCTGCCCACCAAGGACAAGCGCTTCATCTGGGTCGATACGTACGCCCGCTGGCGGATCACCGATCCGCTGCTGTACTTCCAGCGTCTGCGCGACGAGCGCGGGGCCCAGACCCGGCTCGACGACATCCTCGACGGCGAGACGCGCAACGCCATCGCCAGCTACGACGTGGTGGAGGTGGTGCGCTCGACCAACCGCGAGGCCCAGCTGGCCGACGGCGAGGGCGAGGTGCAGCTCGAGCGGATCGAGGCCGGCCGCAACGACATCCGGCTCGAGATCCTGCGCAACGCGCAGTCGCGCACGGGCGACCTCGGCATCGAGATCCTCGACATCCAGTTCAAGCGCATCAACTACGTCGAGGAGGTGCAGGCCAAGGTGTACGAGCGCATGATCGCCGAGCGCCGGCGGATCGCCGACCGCTTCCGTAGCGAGGGCCAGGGCGAAGCCAGCCGCATCGGCGGCGAGCGCGAGCGCGAGCTGCTGCGTATCCAGTCGGGCGCCTACAAGACGGCGCAGGAGATCAAGGGCCGGGCCGACGCCGAGGCCACCCGCATCTACGCCGACGCGTACGACCGGTCGCCGCAGGCGCGCGAGTTCTACGGGTTCCTGAAGACCATGGAGAGCTACCCGGCCACCGTGGACGCCGGCAGCCAGCTGATCCTGTCCACGGACTCGGAGTTCTACAAGTACATCAAGTCGAGCCGCTAGGCCCGACCGTGTCCGGGGCCCGGCGCCGAGCCGGGCCCCTTGCTCATCCCGGAGGCCCCTCATGCGGCGCGATCCGACCTTGACTCTAGCCCTGGCCCTGGCCCTGGCCGTCGTGTTGGCCCTGGCGACCCTGCCCGCCGCGCCGGCCCTGGCCGGCGACGGCCCGCTGTTCATGTGGCGGGCCGAGAAGGACGGCGCCGTCATCGATCTGCTCGGCAGCATCCACGCCGGCGACACGAGCTTCTATCCGCTCGACGCGCGGATCGACGAGGCCGTTGCCGCGGCCGACACCGTCGCCTGCGAGATCGACGTCACCGACCCGGCCGTGCAGATGAAGGTCGCCGTGCTCGCCCAGCAGCAAGGCATGTACCCGGCGGACGACTCGCTCAAGAACCACGTCTCGGAGGCCACCTGGCAGGATCTGGTGACGCGCCTGGAGGGAGTGGTGCCGCCCGCGCTGCTGGAGCGCATGCGGCCGGGCCTGGCGGCAACCCTCGTGGCCCAGGTCGCCTTCACCAAGGCCGGCCTGGACATGCAGTCCGGCGTCGACCTGCACATCATCGGCCAGGCGAAGACGCGGGGCACCCCGGTGGTCGCGCTCGAGACCCCGGAGGACCAGGTGGCCCTGCTCTTCGGCCCCGACGCCGCCATCGATGCCCTGATGCTCACCGAATCGCTCGCCGACGACACCGACGAGATGCTCGCCATGCTCGATGATCTCGTGGTCGCCTGGAAGGCCGGCGACCCGGAGGCCCTCGAGCGGGCCTACCGCGAGGACTGGCTCGACCTGGAGACCATGCAACGCTTCCACGAGGAGCTGCTGCTGCATCGCAACCACGGCATGGCCGACCGCCTGCGCGACCGGCGGGGCCGCTGGTTCGTGGTGGTCGGCGCGCTGCACCTGTGCGGCGAGGAGGGCGTGCCGGCGCTGCTCGCGAACGCGGGCTGGCAGGTGGAGCAGGTGGGCGCGCCGGCGCTGCAGCGCTGAGGCGGACCGACGACGTGCCGCGGTTCGTCGCCCGAGCCGGAGCGAGCGCGGCTGCCCTGGGAGCATGATAGAGCAAGTCCGGGCCGGAATCATGGCCCCCCTTGACCCCCATCGCCGGAATCCCGTTCATCATGCAGGCCCCCGGCGCCAATCGCCCGTTTGCCGGAACGCGATACCCTGCTGGCGCCGCGGGGCCGACCAGGACCCCACCGAGCGGGGGAGTAGCCATGGCTGCCCTGGTCCTCGAGCGTGCCCTGACCGCCAACGATCTCTTCAAGCGACAGTATCCGCGCACCCTGCGCTGGGCGTCCGGGCTGGCCCTGGCCATCCTGGCGCTGGCGGTGCTGACGCTGCCGGAATACCGACCCACGCCCTACGCGCTGCGTGACAGCGAGCCGTGGACCATCGAGGAGGTCGAGCCCATCGTGCCGCTCGAGCGGCCGCAGGTGAAGCCGCCGGCGGCCCCGCGGGTTCCGGAGATCGAGCCGTCGCCGGACCCCGGGGCCGTCGAGACCATCCCCGATCCCATCCTGGAGCCCGTGCCCTACCCCGAGCCGCTCTGGGATCCGGCCGAATCGGCGCCGTTCGTGGCGGCGTCCGAGACTCCGCGCCTCCTGCAGGGCGGCCGCGCCGAGTACCCTGAGATGGCCCGCCTGGCCGGCCTGCAGGGGCTCGTGATGGTCAAGGTGCTGGTGGGGACCGACGGCCGGGTGGTGCAGGTGGAGCTGCTCAAGGGGGTCCATCCGCTCATCGATCGGCCGGCGCTCGCGGCCGCCCGCAAGCTGGTGTTCCGCCCGGGTACGCAGCGCGGACTCCCGGTGCCCTGCTGGGTGGCGGTGCCGTTCCGGTTCAATCTCGATTGAGTCGGCGGGATCGGCTCAGACGTCGAGCAGGCCGTCGAGCAGGCGGTCGAGCTGGGCGAGCTTCCGCTCGTTGTAGCGGCCGAACTGAGCGGCGACCAGGCGCTGCAGCGGCGCGTCGATGCTGTTGACGAGCTCGAGGCCGGCCGCCGTCAGCCGGGTCCGCACCACGCGGCGGTCCTCCTGGCATCGCCAGCGCTCGATGAGCCCGCGCTGCTCGAGGCGGTCGAGCAACCGGGTCACGTCGGGGACGCGCTTGAGCAGGCGCTCGCCCACCTCGTGGCAGCTCAGGTCCTCGCCGCGGGCGCCCCGCAGGATGCGCAGCACGTTGTACTGAGGGGACGAGAGGCCATGAGCCTTGAAGAGGGCGGAGTAACCGGCCTCCAGGCGCTCGTGGGTCTTCATGACCTTCAGCGCCAGCAGCTCCGCGCGTCGGATGTCCAGATCGCTCAAGGGTTCTCCCTGCCGTTGCGAGGCAGGGGCACAATCTAGACGCCGCAAGAATTTGTTGCAACAGCGACCGCGACTCAGACCTCGTCGGGGGCGGGCACGGGGCGCGCCTGCTCGGCGCACAGGGCGGCCAACCGGGAGGCGGCGTGGGGACGGGTGACGTCGAAGAACACGCGCCAGGGCTGGCCGAGCAGCTCCAGCGCAGCGCGGGTCTGGGGATCGGCCGCGGCGGGCAGGGCGGCGATCACGGCGGCGAGGTCCGGACGCGCCAGCTTCAGCGGCAGCAGGTCGTGCAGCGCGCCGGGGTGCAGGTGGAGCTGGCCGAGCGCGCCGGTGAGGATGGCCTCGCGGGCGCGGTTGAGCTTGCGTTCGCCGATCTCGGCCATGAGGTCGCGGTACTTGCGGTGCAGCACCCATTCGTTGACCAGGTAGGCGACGGTCGAGGGGCGCAGCTCGGCCCACTGGTCGGCCTTGAGGGCTCCGCTCACCAGGCAGCCGATCACGAAGGCGCCCGCGTGGTAGCCGTGGCGGTCCTGCAGGCGGGCCGACTCGGCCGCGCCGGCGAGCAGGAGCAGCCGGCGCCGGTCGTCGAGGAGGCGGAAGGCAGTCTGGTTGTTCAGGTGCATGCCGAGGTCGGTGGCGAGCAGGGCCTCGACCAGGCCGGGCAGGTCGCGGTCGAAGCCGCGGGTGATGAAGGTGCGGGCGCGTTCCGGGTCGTCCTTGAGCGGGCCCGAGCGTACGGCCCGGCCGAGCTCCTGCAGGCTCGTGTACTCCTGGGTGCCGGCGCTGTCGAGCAGCGCCTGGAACTCGCGGTAGTCGCGGGCCAGGGAAGCGAACCGCGCCCGTTCCTCAGGCTCGAGCTCGACATCCTCGCCGGCGAGGTAACGCATGAGGCGGGCGGTGGTGAAGGCGGCCTTGCCGGCGTAGAGGGTCTTCTTGCGGCTGGAGATCGTCACCCAATCGCCCTCGACGAGGCGGTGGCCGTTGGCGGCGACGAGCGCGTCGCCCTTCGGCGTGAGCTGCAGGCCGGCCTCGACGAGGTCGAGCAGGGCTGGGATGCCCATGGTCTGGGCGGTGGTCACCACGTGGATCGCCGCGGGGCTGAGGCTGACGATGCCGTCGACCTCCTGCATGATGAGCGCGTCGGCCGGGGTGAAGCGGGCCTGGCCGAGGATCACGCGGTCGCCGGGATGCTCGCGCCGCAGGCGGGCGACACCGGCCGTCGACAGCGCGAGCCGGCCGCTCACCGCCGTGCGCGGCAGGACCGACAGGCCGCGGGCGAGCGGCTCGAGGTCGCGCAGGGAGCGGGGCAGGATGGCGTCGGACTCAAGCTGGCGCAGATGGAAGGGCTCGATGAGCCGGCAGGCGCGCGCGGCGTCGATCCCGCCGCTGCGGTAGAGGTCCATGACGGCGGTGAGCTGGCCCATGCCCGCGAGCTGCGCCTGGTTCACCTGCAGGATGGTGAAGGTGCCGTGCACGCCGGTGAACTCCACCATCACCGGGGCGCCGAAGATGGCCTCGAGCTGGGCCAGGCGCGGCCAGAAGTGGTGGACGGCGGGGAACTCGGCGCGGGCGTCCTCCTGGCAGGGCAGATGGGTCTCGTCGGGCGCGAGGCGGCCGGTCATGAGGTCCTCGCCGTAGATGGCGCGCGCGTACTGCAGGTGCACGCCGGTGCCGAGGCGGGGGTGGCGGCTGTAGAGGACGCCGGCATAGGAGTCGCGGTCCATCACGCTGCAGACCATGCGCTGGACGATCACCGTGGGGTAGGCCACCTCGTCGTCCATGAAGTTGCGCAGGGCGTCGACATGCTGGTCGTAGAAGCGGTAGGCGCAGTCGAGGAAGAACGCTGCCTGGTAGGCGGCGTCGTCCAGGAGGCGCGGGTCGCGGCTGGCGATGAGGCTCTCGATGTGCGCGGTGAGCTCCTGGTTCTGCGCCCGGGTGAGGTCGTGGCGGATGTGCTCCTCGAGCACGGCCGACACGGCGGGGTCGAGGGCCTCCAGGATGGTGCGACGGTTGGCCAGCCGCATGCGGGCGACGGCGTCGTTGCCGTAGCGGCCGGGCAGGCCGGGCTCGATGGCGGGCACCAGGCCGACGTTGAGGTAGGTGGGCATGAAGCCCGGCAGGTAGCGCGGCATGGCCGTGCGCATGGCGATCAACAGCGGGTTGCGGGGGTCGCCGAGGTGGCGGCCGCTGAGGATCTCGAGGTCGTGGATGGCCTGTTGCAGACGCACCTGGCGCTGGTCGGCGGGCAGGCCGTAGGCGTTGGCGGTCAGGAAGACGAAGTCCGGCGTCGCGAAACCCTTGCGTGAGAGGTCGAGCAGGACGGAGCCCTTGCTGCTGATCTGGGCGACCGGGTAGTCGCGATCGGTGGTGTAGGGCACCACGCAGTCGTCCTCGACGAGGTCGGCCCGGACGAAGCGGGCCGACAGCTCCGGCTGCAGCGCGCGGGCGTGGCGGTTGAGCGCGGCGCGGGCGTCCGGGTCGCCGAGGCGGGCGTGGTGGATGCGGTCGAGGTGGGCGGTCGCCTGCTCGGGGGCGATGCGCTCGAGGAACCTAACGTCGTAGTCGCGCACGCGGAGCGTGGCCGCATGGCCGGACGCGGTGCGGTAGTCGATCTCGGGCGCGAGGTAGCCGGGCTGTCGGACGTAGCAGCTGCCGACCGCGCGGTGCTCCAGGTTGGCGCAGATGTGCCGGGCGCTGGTGTACTCCGAGCGCACGGCGGTGACGTGGGTGACGCGGTCGGTGGGCATGGTCGCCTCGGGGGCTGGGGCGCGCTGGGATCGGCTGGGGGCAGCTTAGTACGGACGGGGCGGGCGATCCAGTCTGGATGGGGCCGCGCGGGGAATTCACGGCGGTCGCTACGCCACGACATCGCCGACACGCAGGAGCCGCGCCTTCCGCCATGGGTGACGATGGCGCCGTCGGTCTGGGCCGAGAAGTCGGCGCCGATGCGTTCCTTCCGGACCCGGCGGGCTCCCCCGAGAGCAGGGGGTCGGTGAAGCCGAGGCCTCCGGCCCGGGTCGAGCGCCGCTCGACCTCGCCGGACGCCGACGATGCCGCCACCTCCGGGATCGTCGTCGCGGCCGGAATCTGCAGGAGGCGGTCCCGATCGGCTGCGGCGGTGCGGCCGCGCCATCACGCCGACCGACGCTCAGCCTTCGGCTCGCCGACCGAGCGGGGGCCGGGAGGCGCGGAAGTCCTCCTTGCGCAGACCGTGGCGCTTCATCAGGGCGTAGAGGGTGCGCGGGCTGATGCCGGCGGCGTGGGCGCTGGCGCCGATGCGGCCGCCGTGGTCGGCGAGCAGGGCGGCGAGGTACTCGCGGTGGAAGGCGTCGAGGACGCGGTCGCGGGCCTGGGCGAGGCCGAGGTGCCGCCAGGGTCCGGCGCTCGCGACGAGACCTGAGAGGTCGGTTCCCGCCGACGCCGGCGCCGGGCGGCCCACGATCTCGGCCGGCAGATCGTCGCGGTCGATCACCGGCGCGCTGGCCAGCAGCGTGGTGCGCTCGACGACGTTGATGAGCTCGCGGACGTTGCCCGGCCAGGCGTAGCCGACGAGGGCGTCGAGCGCGTCGGGGGAGACGGTGCGGACGGGGCCGCCGAGGGAGGCGCGGAAGTGCTCGAGGTAGCTCGCGAGCAGGCCCGGGATGTCTTCGCGCCGCTCGCGCAGCGGCGGCAGCCGCAGCGTGACCACCGCGAGCCGGAAGTAGAGGTCCGCACGGAAGCGGCCGGCGGCGACCGCGGCCTCGAGATCGCGGTTGGTGGCGGCCATCAGGCGGACGTCGATGCGCTGGGTGACCTCGCCGCCCACGCGCATCACCGTGCGGCTCTCGAGGACCCGCAGCAGCTTGACCTGCAGGTGCAGCGGCATCTCGGCGATCTCGTCGAGGAAGATCGTGCCGCCGTGGGCCTGCTCGAAGTAACCACGGCGGGTGCGCGTCGCACCCGTGAAGGCGCCCAGCTCGTGTCCGAACAGCTCGCTCTCCAGGAGGGCCTCGGGCAGGGCGGCGCAGTTGACGCCGAGGAACGGGCCGCTGCGCCGCGGGCCGTCGTGATGGATCGCGCTGGCCAGGCGCTCCTTGCCGACCCCCGTCTCGCCGAGCAGCAGGAGCGAGCTGTCGGAGTTGACCACGCGTCGGGCCATGGCGACGAACCGCTGCATGGTGGGGCTCTCGGAGACGAAGTCGCGCAGGCTGGCCTTGTCGGGCCAGCGCTCGCCGCCGAGCTGCCGTACCTGCTCGTGCCGCCGGCGCTGCACCAGGGCAGCCAGGACCTCGCCGAGGCGAAGATCCTCGAGGCCGGGGTGCAGGACCGCGAGGCAGCCGGCGGCCAGGAGTCCGGCGCGCAGCTCGCCGTCCTCGCGCTCGGTCAGGGCGATCACCTCGGGCTGTTCGGGGAGCTGGCGGATGGCCGCGACCACCGCCGCCGGCGTGTTCGAGAGGCTCGAGCGGTCGATCAGCACGAGGTCGACGTCGCCGGTGTTGAGCCTGTCCCACAGCCGCTGTGGCACGTCCGACGACGTCCGCACCTCGTCCAGCCGGTCGAGCGACCGGACCAGGCGACCGCTCCGGCGGGCATCGTTGGTGACGACGAGCGCGTGGACGAACATGTGCGCGGCCTCCGATCGGAAACATGATACCGGAATTTTTCGGAACGGCACGACCGGATCTTGGCTGGCGCCGGCGTTGAGATGCGCAAGTTACTCGATTGCATGTGCTTATGGTGCAGGTCCGGGCCGTGAATCCCGGCACGACCCATGCTTGATCCGGTGAATCTCGG
Organism: Candidatus Krumholzibacteriia bacterium; assembly: GCA_041390065.1. Classification (GTDB taxonomy): domain Bacteria; phylum Krumholzibacteriota; class Krumholzibacteriia; order LZORAL124-64-63; family LZORAL124-64-63; genus Glo-17. Next base: position 39,741 of record JAWKQQ010000005.1, on the reverse strand, counting down.
ACGATCCCGCCCACGTCCGGACCGCGCTCCGCCCTTCCGGCGGCGATGCGGAGCCAGAGCCGGGCGGGTCACCTCGACCCAAGGAGCTGTGCGATCATGGACAAGAAGCCGATGGCCAAGCCCACGCCGAAGACCCCCGCCCCGGCGACCAAGCCCACCACCGAGATGAAGAACAAGCCGGCCTCGCACCAGACCACCAAGCGCTAGCCGGACCGTGTCGGGGCGAAGCCCGGGGGACTTCGCCCCGCTGACTTCCCGGGGGCGCCACCGCGGTGGCGCGACGAAAGGCGGAGACGTGGACAAGCGCATGGCCGTCTGGCTCGATCACGAGCGCGCGCTGATCGTCGGGCTCACATCATACGGGCTGAGCACGGAGCGGATCTCTTCGGAGGTCGAGCGGCGGGTGCGGATGGCGGGTGGTTCCGTTCCCGTTCGCCGCACGGGCCGCAGGACGTGGCCGACGAGCCCAACCGCGACGCCCGCCACCACGCGCAGCAGCTGCGTCGCTACTACCGCAAGGTGGTCGGGGCGCTGCGGGGCGCCGACGAGATCTACATCTGCGGACCCGGCGAGGCCCGCACCGAACTGCGCAAGGTCATCGAGGCGCTGCCGAACGGCGCGGCGCGCATCCGCGCCGTCCAGCCGGCCGACAAGATGACCGAACGGCAGTTCACGTCGCCCACGCGCGGCAGGTCTACGAGCAGCCGCGTCCGCGAGCGCGGCGGGCCGGGCCTGATGCACCGTTGCGGCTGCGGCCGTCGGCGCTGATCCCGCCCTCGTGGTGACGTATCCTCACCCAGGCCGGTCCCGGGAGGCGGAGCCCTGGGTGGCGACCGCGGCCTCGTCGTGGAACAGCCTGAAGACGCTGTTCGACTGACCCCGGGCGCGGTCATGAAGACGCGCCCGGGCCATCCGGCCCGGGCGCTCCCGAGGGTCCCGCCGTCGCGGTCTAGGCGAAGAACGTCTCCGCCGCCTCCATGATGCTTTCCGACAGGGTCGGGTGCGGGTGGATGGTGAGCGCGAGATCCTGCCAGCGCGCCGCCATCTCGATCGCGAGCGCGGCCTCGAGATCAGCTCGCCCGCGCCCGGTCCGGCCAAACCGACGCCCAGCACGAGGTCGGTCTCGGGGTCGATGATCACCTTCGTGAGGCCGTCGTCGCGGCCGAGGGTCAACGTGCGGCCGATGCTCCGCCAGGGATCTTTGGCCGTCTTCACCGCGCGCTTCGCGGCGCGGGCCGCGTCCTCGGTGAGGCCCACCCAGGCGATCTCCGGATCGGTGAAGCACACGGCGGGGATGGCCCGGGCTCGAACGCCGCCGGCTGGCCTGCCGCCACCGCGGCCGCCACGTAGCCCTCGTGCGTCGCCTTGTGGGCCAGCATGGGCTGCCGGTGATGTCGCCGATGGCCAGATGCCGTCGGCCGAGGCGCCGCAGGGCGTCCACCTTGACGAAGCCGTCCGCGAGCTCGACGCCCGCCGCCTCGAGCCCCAGGTTGTCCACGTTGGGCCGCCGGCCGACGGCGATGAGCACCTGGTCGAACAGCTTGCTCGACGCCTCGCCCTTCCTGTCCTCAGGGCCACCTTGACGCCGTTCTTCTGCTCCTTCAGCGAGACCACCTTGGTGCTCAGCAGGATGGCCTCGAACTGCCTGTCGAGGCGCCGCTTCAGCTGGCTCACGAGGTCCTTGTCGGCGCCGGTCATCAGCTGCGGCAGCATCTCGACCACGGTCACCCTGGTGCCCAGCGCGGCGTAGACCGAGCCCAGCTCCAGGCCGATGTAGCCGCCGCCGACCACCAGCAGCGACGTCGGCACCCGCACCGGGTCCAGCGCGCCGGTGCTGTCGATGACGCGCTCGCTGAGCTGCTCGACGAACGGCGGCAGCGCCGGCCGCGACCCCGTGGCGATGATGGCCTGGTCGAAGGCCAGCGCGGCCGTCTCGCCGTCGTTGAGGTCCAGGTGCAGTTCCGCGGGGGCCGGTGAACCGGGCGCGGCTGCGGAGGTGGCGCACCTTCTTGTGCTTGGCCTTGCCCGACAGCCCCGTCGTCAGGGTGGCGACGATGCCGTCCTTCCACTGCCGCAGGCGGTCGATGTCGACCTCGGGCTTGCCGAAGGCCACGCCCATGGCGGGCGATTCCTCGGCCTCGCGCAGCAGCTTGGCCGCGTGCAGGAACGCCTTCGAGGGAATGCAGCCGCGGTGCAGGCACACGCCGCCCGGGTTCTCCTCGGGGTCGACGAGGGTCACGTCCAGGCCCAGATCGGCCGCCTTGAACGCCGCCGCGTAGCCGCCGGGGCCGGCGCCGATGACCACCAGCGAGGCCTTGGGGAGGGTCGTGCTCATCGGTCGTCCTCCATGGCCAGCAGCAGCGGCTGCTCCAGGGCGTTGCAGATCCAGCGCAGGCAGCGGGCGCCGTCGGCGCCGTCGACCACGCGGTGGTCGTAGCTCAACGACAGGGGCATGCGCAGCCGGGGCTGGAACTCGCCACCGTCCCACACTGGCTCCATCTCGGCGCGCGAGACGCCCAGGATGGCGACCTGGGGCGCGTACACGATGGGGGTGAAGCCGGTGCCGCCGATGCCGCCGAGGTTGGAGATGGTGAACGTGCCGCCTTCCATGTCGGCGGGCGAGATCTTGCGCTCGCGGGTCTTCGCGGCCAAGGCGTTCAGCTCGCCGGCCAGCGTGGCGATCCCCTTGCGGTCGGCGTCGCGGATCACGGGCACCAGCAAGCCGCCCGGGGTGTCCACGGCCACGCCCACGTGGATGGAGCGCTTGAGCACCAGCTCGCCCGCCGCCAGATCGAGGCTGCTGTTGAGCTGGGGGAAGCGGCGCAGGGCCTCGGCCACCACCCGCACCAGGATCGCGGTCATGGTGAGCTTGTGCTCGGCCGACGCCGTGCGGTTGTACTCCTGCCGGAACGCCTCGATGGCCGTGATGTCGGCCTTGTCGTCCTGGGTCACCCGCGGGGCGGTGGCCCAGGCGTAGGCCATCGCGTCGGCGGTGATCCTGCGCACCTGCGAGAGGGGCTGGCGCTCCACCTCGCCCCACTTCGTGAAATCGGGCAGAGGGCGCGATGCGACGGCGCCGCCCGCGGGGCCGGCGGCCTGGCCGGCGAGGGCGCGCTTGACGAACTCGCGCACGTCCTGCTCGCCGATCCGGCCGCCGGGGCCGCTGCCCACGACGGCATGGATGTCGACGCCGAGCTCACGGGCGAAGCGGCGCACCATGGGCGAGGCGGGGGCCACCTCGCCGGGCGGCGTGGGCTCGGTGCGGGGGGGTGGCAGCTGGGCAGGGGCGGCCTTGGCCGCCGCGGGCGCCGGCGCTGGTGGCGGGGCGGTGGGCGCTGCCGCCGCCGCGGGTCCGGGGGATGCCGTGGGCTCGGGGGATGCGGCGGGAACGGGATCGTCGGCCGCCGTGGCGCCAGACGCAGACTCGGGCTCGCCGGCCATGACCACCTGGCCGATCTGTACCTCGTCGCCGTCGTCCACCAGGATGGCGGTGATGGTGCCGGTGAACGGCGATGGGACGGCCACCACGGCCTTGTCGGTCTCCATCTCCAGGAGCGTCTGGTCCTGCTCCACGCGGTCGCCCACGGCCACGCTCAGGCCGATGACCTTGCCCCGGGTGACGCCGTCGCTCACCTCGGGGATCCGGATCTCTTGCTTCATGTCCTCTCCTTCACGCCGTCCGGGGCTAGTCGACGTGCGGGTTCAGCTTACCGGGATCGATGTCGAGGTCCTTGATGGCCTGGCGGGCCACCTTCATGTCGAGGTCGCCGTTCAGCGCCAGCTCGTGCAGCGCCGCCAGGGTGATGTAGCGGTGGTCGACCTCGAAGAAGTCGCGCAGGCGCTGGCGGCTGTCGCTGCGGCCGAAGCCGTCGGTGCCGAGCATGTGCAGCCGACCGGGCACCCAGCGGGCCACCACCGCGGGCATGACCTTCATGTAGTCGCTGGCGGCCACGAACACGCCCTCTTCCCGGCCGAGCACCTGCTCGATCCAGGGCTTGTCCTTGGCGCCGGGATCCAGGAGGTGGGTGCGTTCGGCCTCGATGGCGTCGCGGTACAGCTCCTTGTAGCTCGTCACGCTCCAGACGTCGGCCGCCACGCCGTACGTCTCGTGCAGGATCTCCTGCGCCTTGATGGCCTCGTTGAGGATGGCGCCCGAACCCAGCAGGTGGGCCCGCTTCCTGGCCTTGGCGCCCTTGAGCGGCGACTTGCGGTAACGGTACATGCCGCGCAGGATCCCCTCGCGCACCAGCGGATCGGTCGGCATCGGCGGCTGCTTGTAGACCTCGTTCATCACCGTGATGTAGTAGATCCAGGTCTCGCCCTGGCAGTACATCCGCGTGATGCCGTCGTGGATGATGGTGCCCAGCTCGTAGGCGAAGGCCGGGTCGTAGGCCTTGACCCTCGTCGGCGTGAGCGCGAGCACGTGGCTGTGGCCGTCCTGATGCTGCAGGCCCTCGCCCGCGAGCGTCGTGCGGCCGGCCGTCGCCCCCACCAGGAAGCCCTTGGCGCCCTGGTCGCAGGCCTGCCAGATGAGGTCGCCGACGCGCTGGAAGCCGAACATGCTGTAGAACGTGTAGAACGGGATCGTGTTGACGTGGTTGTTGGCGTGGGCGGTGCCGGCGGCGATGAAGCTGGCCATGCTGCCCGCCTCGCTGAGGCCCTCCTCGAGGATCGCGCCCGTCTTCTTCTCGTTGTAGAAGAGCAGGTTGCCCTTGTCGACGGGCTCGTAGAGCTGGCCCACGTGGCTGTAGATGCCCGCCTGCCGGAACAGCGACTCCATGCCGAAGGTGCGGGCCTCGTCCGGGACGATGGGCACGATCCTGTCGCCGATCTCCGGGTCCTTGAGCAGCTTCGCGAGCAGGTGGACGTAGCTCATGGTGGTGGCCACCTCGCGGTCGCCGCTGCCGTCGTAGAGGTCCTTGAAGGCGCCGTCGGTCTCGCACGCCTGCGGGGTGGCCTGCAGACGCCGCTCGGGCAACGAGCCGCCCAGGGTCTCGCGACGCCTCTTCAGGTACTGCATCTCCGGGCTGTCGTCAGCCGGGCGGTAGAACGGCGTCGAGTCCAGGTCCTCGTCGGCGATGGGGATGTTGAAGCGCGTGCGGAACTCGCGCAGCTCCTCGTGGTCCAGCTTCTTCTGGCTGTGCGTGACGTTGCGTCCCTCGCCGGCCTCGCCCAGCCCGTAGCCCTTGATGGTCTGGGCCAGGATCACCGTCGGCTGGGGCCGGCCGTGGCTGGTGGCCTCCTTGTAGGCGGCGTAGACCTTCTCGGGATCGTGGCCGCCGCGCGTCAGCTTGCGGATCTGCTCGTCGCTGTAGTCCTTCACCAGCTCCAGCAGCTCGGGATACTTGCCGAAGAAGTGCTGACGGATGTAGGCGCCGTCCGAGACCACGTAGCGCTGCATCTCGCCGTCCAGGATCTCCTCCATGCGCTGCTGCAAGCGGCCGGTCTCGTCGCGCTCGAGCAGATCGTCCCACTCGCTGCCCCAGATCACCTTGATGACGTGCCAGCCCGCGCCGCGGAAGGCGGCCTCGAGCTCCTGGATGATCTTGCCGTTGCCGCGCACCGGACCGTCGAGGCGCTGCAGGTTGCAGTTGACCACGAAGATGAGGTTTCCGAGCTGTTCGCGCGACGCGAGGGTGATCGCGCCCAGGCTCTCCGGCTCGTCCATCTCGCCGTCGCCCAGCAGCGCCCAGACCTTGCGGCCCGAGCGCTTGCGCAGGCCGCGGTCCACCAGGTAGTGATTGAAGCGGGCCTGGTAGATGGCCGACAGCGCGGTCAGGCCCATGCTCACGGTGGGGAACTCCCAGAAGTCGGGCATGAGGTAGGGGTGGGGGTAGCTCGAGAGGCCGCCGGCGGGATCGAGCTCGCGGCGGAAGCGGGTGAGGTGCCCCTCGTCGAGGCGGCCCTCGAGGAACGCCCGCGCGTAGACTCCCGGCGAGGCGTGACCCTGGAAGAAGACCTGGTCGCCGAGGCATTCGTGGTCGGGGCCTCGCCAGAAGTGGTTGAAGCCGACCTCCCAGAGGTTGGCGGCCGAGGCGTAGGTGGAGATATGGCCGCCGATGCCGGGGCTCTCCCGGTTGGCGCGCACGACCATGGCCATGGCGTTCCAGCGCACGATGCTCTTGATCCGGCGCTCGATCTCGCGGTTGCCCGGGAAGACCGGCTGCTGGTGGCGCGGGATCGTGTTGATGTACGGCGTGTTGGCCGTGAAGGGGATGCTGACCCCCTGCTCCTGGACGCGGACCTGCAACTGGTGCAGCAGCTCGCGCACCCGGTCGGGGCCCTGGTTCTGCAGCACGTAGTCGATGGACTCGCGCCATTCGCGATCCTCGACCTGCCGCAGCTGGTCGTGGTCGGGGGCGGGCTTGTCGGCCATCGCGACTCCTTACAAGAGAGGCTCGATCACGGGTTTCCGGGCTTGCGGGGTACCCGTCATGGATAAGCACGATCGCGAACGCGTCAACGCGCCGGACCGCCAGCTGGGCCGTTGGCCTCGCCGTCGGCGCATGGTATCTTCACACACCGCGGCGTGGATGTCTGCGGGGGGATCTCCGGCGGCGAGGCGAACATTGCCCAGGACACGACACCTGACGAGACGCGGAGCGGCGGCCGTGGCCGTCCTGGCGGTGGCCCTGCTCGGGGCGGCCGGGCCCGTCGCGGCCGTCACCTTCCTGCAGGATTTCAACTCCGTCCGCCTGCCCGCGGTCACCGATCAGGTCAACCCCTACCCGGGCTGGACGATCCGCGTCGACGGCCAGGTCTGGTACGACGTACGCTTCGCCTCCGAGGGGCCCGACAGTTCGGCCTGCCTGGTGCTGCGGGCGAGCACCGTCGACCAGGGCCTGACCGATGCCGCCGTGCGCCTGCGATTCGACCTGAGCCTCGACGACCCCGCGTACCTCTTCCTGGTGGATCCCGAGGCGGTCTTCCAGTGGGACTGGTGGTTCCGGGATAACCGCCTCTCGGAGGCGGTCGGCCTGCGGGTGATCTACCGGCGGGGCGGCGTGCTGGAGACCCGCGAGCACTGGAACACGCCGTTCTACACGCCCAACGCCGGCTTCGATCCGGTGCTGGTCTGGGACTGCCACCGCCTGGACCTGAGCGACCTGGCGACCGGCTGCGACGGGCCGGAGGCGGAGTGCGTGGAGCTGGTGGCCCTGGAGTTCGAGCTGCGGGGGCCGGTGAACCAGGAGCTGCGGCTCGACAATCTCTACCTCGGCCCTCGCCAGGGCGTCGCCGATTGCGGCGAGGTGCGGCGGCCCGGATTCGTGGTGCAGAAGCTGCAGAGCTACAGCGCGACCATGACCGACCTCGATCACGACGGCCGCTGGGATGTGTTGCTGCCCGGGTTCCTGGGCCGTCCGGCCCAGCTCTGGCTCGGCCGCGACCCGCAGTTCATCGACCGCGCGGCGGACTTCGGCCTCGACCGCTACCTCGGCGACGTGGCCGTGTTCCTCGACCTCGACAACGACGGCGACGAGGATCTGGTGACCGCGCGCGTCGAGCACGACGGCGTGGCGGTGCTCGAGAACCTGGGCCACGGCCGGTTCGCGGCCGAGCCGCGGGTCTACCCCACGCGTGGCATGCCCCTGAGCATCTCGGCGCTGGCGGCGGCCGACGTCGACGGCGACGGCGCGCTCGACCTCGCCCTGGCCGTGCGCGACCAGGTGGACGTGCTGATGCTCGGCGACGGCCGGGGCGGCTTCCGCCAGGCGCCGCCTGGCCTCTCGGTGCTGCAGGAAGAGGTCCGGGCCAGCAACGGCGTGCTCTTCGCCGACCTCGACGACGACGGCGACCAGGATCAGGTGGTGGCCGGGGTCGGGATCCTGCGCAACGACGGCGCCGGTCGTCTGGACCTCGCCGATCCGCTCCTGACCGAGAGCCGCGGCCCGCTGGTCGAGGGCGCCACCGTCGAGGATTTCGATGGCGACGGCTTCCTCGACATCTACCTCGGCGTCGATCAGGACTCCTGCCGACGCCCGCTCTCCGGGCGCAACCTCCTGTTCTGGGGGTCGGCCGGCGGCCTGTTCGCCCGCGACCGCCGGAGCAACTCCGTGGTGGCGGATCCGGGTCACTGCGAGGGCGTGGCGGCCGCCGATTTCGACCACGACGGCCACCTCGACCTCTTCATCGGCAACCGCTCCGGACCGTCGCTCTGCGTGGTGGGCCTCGGCGGCGGGATCTTCGAGGCGGACCGGGGCCGCGTGTTCGGCACGTTGGAGGTGACCGACCTCTACGGTCTCTGCGCCGTCGATCGCGACGACGACGGCGACGAGGACGTGCTGATCCTACGCAAGCACAACGACCCGGTGCTGCTCGAGAACACCCGCGACGACGCGCGCTTCCTCAAGGTCAAGCTGCTCGGCGTCCGCGGCAACTGGGATGCCATCGGCGCCCGCGCGCGCCTTTACCGCCGCGACGGCGACGCCTGGCGGTTCGTCGCCCGCCGCGACCTGCGGGCCGGCGAGGGCTACCAGCTGTCCGGACCCCGGGAGCTGCATTTCGGGTTGCCGGAGGCCGGCCCGTACCGTCTGGAGGTCACGTTCCCGTCGGGCCTGATCATCGACCGCGACCCGGTCTGGCCGGGCCAGCGGGTGGTGGTGGTCGAGAGCACGAGCGGCGCGGCGGCCGCCTGGCAGGTGTGGCGGCGCGTCACCCTGCCGCGTTGGTCGACCCGGCTGGCGGTCTGGCCCATGCCGCTGCAACATCTGGTGATCGCCGCCCTGGCGGGCCTGGCCGTGCTGGTCTGGTGGCCGCTGGTGCGGACGGAGCCGCGGCGGCGCCTCGTCGGCCTCTGGCCCGTGGGCGCGGCCGCGCTGGTCGCGCTCGGGGTGGCCATCCGCCATCACATCGCCTGGCAGGGGACGGAATCCTGGGCGCTCGCCTTCTCGCTGCCCGTCGGCGTGGCGGCGGGCGCGTCGCTGCCGCTCGTGGTGCGGTACCTGCGGCGCCCCCGCTCGCCGGTCACGATCTGGGACCGCCTCAACGAGGAGTTCATCAGCTACACCCACACCGGCTGGTGCAAGAACCTGGAGACCTTGATCCGACAGGGGACGATGCTGGCCGGCGACCTGCCCGCCGCCGACCGCGACCTCCTGCACGGCCGCTGGCGCGAGGCCTGCGAGCAGTTCGACGGCGGCGTGGCCGAGAAGCTGCGGACCATCGGCGAGCTCGGCCTCTCCCTGGAGGAAACCCGTCCGGTGGCCCGCGACCTGGTGGCGGGCCTGCGCCGGCTGCAGCACGCGCGGCGCGGGCGTCCGGAGGAGATCGCCGCCGGTGCGCGGGATCTACGGCAGACCGTCGACCGGATCGCCGCGATCGTCGAGGCCCGCCTCAGCTGTCGGGCCGACCTGGCTGCCCGCACGGCCTTCCGGGCCGTCAAGCCCGACCTCGATGCGGCGGGCATCGAAGGCCACCTGGACACCGACGCGGCCGCCGGCGTGGCCGTGCGGATCCGCGAGCACGAGCTGGTGATGGTGCTCCAGGACCTGCTTCGCAACGCCGCCGAGGCGGTGGCCGGCCGGCCCGGCGCCCGGATCGTCCTGCGGGCCGAGGCCGACATCCGGCGCGTGCTGCTCGTGCTCGAGGACAACGGCCCGGGCCTCGCAGGGGGCGACCCGGACCAGCTCTGCCAGGCCGGCTACACCACGAAGCCGAGCGGCTCGGGGTACGGCCTCTTCCACGCCCGCAAGACCCTGGGCACCTACCGCGGCGTCCTCACCCTGGCCGATCGCCCCGACGGCGGCCTGGCCGTCACCGTGGCGCTGCAGCGACCCCTGCACGCGCGTGCCGATCAGCAGAGGAACTCCTGATGAACGACTCCGGCGCCCCCCCGACCCTCGACCGCGCCCCGCTGCCTCCGCGGGTGCTCATCGTCGACGACGACCCGGATTTCGCCGCCGACATCGCCATGGTGCTCGGCCGTGAATGCGAGGTCCGCTGCCTGACGGATCCCGACGCGGCCCGCGATCTCTATCGCGACGGCTGGCCCGACGTGGTGCTGCTGGACATCGAGTTCCCGGCGCACGACGGCCTGGAGGTCCTGCAGGAGCTGCAGGCGATCGACGGCGGCATTCCGGTGGTCATGCTCACCAGCCACACGGGGATCCCGCTGGTGGTGGCGGCCATGCGGGCTGGCGCCGTCAACTTCGTGGCCAAGGCCCAGACCTCGCCCGACATCGTGCTGGAGACCGTCCGCCATGCGGTGCGCCAGATGGCGGCGCGACGCCGCCTGCATTACCTCGAGCACCAGCTCGACGAGATCATGGGCACCGGCCACACCCAGGTGCTCGGCGACAGCGCCGCGTCGGCCCGCCTGCAGGCCGACCTCGAGCTCGCCGCCAAGGCCGACGTAGACGTGCTCATCCTGGGCGAGACGGGCACCGGCAAGGAGCTGGCGGCGCGCTGGATCCACCAGAACAGCCGCCGCGCCGGGGGCCCGTTCGTGGCCGAGGACCTCTGCTCGATCCCCGAGTCGTTGCTCGGCAGCGCCCTCTTCGGCCACGAGAAGGGGGCCTTCACCGGCGCGGTGAGCCGCCGCATCGGTGCCTTCGAGGCCGCGCGCGACGGCACGCTCATGCTCGACGAGATCGGCGAGATCCCGCTCGGCACCCAGTCGTCCCTGCTGCGGGTGCTGCAGAACCGCGAGGTTCATCGGCTGGGCGCCGATCCCAAGGCCGGTCTGCGCTGCGACGTGCGGGTGATCGCCGCCACCCACCGCGACCTCGACGCCATGGTGGCCGACCACGAGTTCCGGCAGGACCTCTACTATCGCCTCAAGGTGCTCACGGTGCGGATGCCGCCGCTCCGCGAGCGGCCCGACGACATCCCCCTGCTGGTGGAACACTTCCTGGCCAAGCACAAGCTGGCCACCGGTACCAGCGTGGAGGCCGTGGCGCCGGCCGCGATGCGCCTCTTGCAGGATCAACGCTGGCCCGGCAACATCCGTAGCCTCGAGCACACGCTCCAGGAAGCCCTGCTGCGGGCCCGGGGGCGTCATCTCGAGGCGGTGGACGTGGAGCTGGCGCTCGGACTGCAGCCGCGGCCGGGGGCCGTCCCGGCGGACGACGAGGAGGTCTTCCTGACCTACCACGATTCGCGGCAGCGGACGATGGCCCGGTGGCAGCGCGACTACCTGCTGGAAGCCCTGCGCCGCAGCGACAACGTGGTCAACCAGGCCGCGCGGTTGGTGGACATCTCGCCCACCAGCTTCCGCAACATGATGCGCAAGCTGGGCCTCGACCGCTCCCGGGACCTCGGCTAGCGGCGGGCCATCCGCCGATGACCCCCGGTCATCTCCAGATGACCGGGGGGAGATACGCCTTGATGACCTATGGTGTGGACACGGCGTCTTCGGGGGTGATCTCGAGATCACTGGTCGGCGGTTCCTGGGGTCGTAGCGGGCCGGGTCGAATGCGGGCGCCGGTATTTTATCTGATTGTCATGATGTGAGTTACGCGCGTGATGGTGAGCCCGTGCCGCGGGCGGGCCAAACCGGGCACACCCATTGCTTTAATGAGAGCTAGGGACAACCGGACAGGGAGCGCGCCCCGGGGGGGGCGCCAGGTGACAGAACCAGATCGAACGACAGACCAGATCCATTCATGCTGAGCACGCGCCCGGGCACCCGCGGGGGATTGGGGAGTCCGGGCGCGGGCCTTTGTCCGGTCGGCGGGGTCAGGGCTTCATGCCCCGTTCCCGCAGCCACTCGTAGGCGCACTGGAAGATCTCCGTGGAGGTCTTCAGGCCCAGCTTCTTCTTGATGTGGCTGCGGTGCACCTCGACGGTTCGCGGGCTGATGTTCATGATGCGCGCGATGTCGGCGATCTCCTTGCCCTGGCCCGTGAGCTCGAAGAGCTCCAGCTCGCGGTCGCTCAGCACCGAGGACGGCGAGTTGTCGCGCGGGACGCCGCCGGCGCCGAGGTGATCGACCGCCGTCTGGGTCATGGCCTCGCTGAGGAAGGTGCGTCCGTCGAGCACGCACCGGATGGCCTCGCGGATCTTCTCGGTGCCCTCCTGCTTCATGACGTAGCCCTGGGCGCCGGCCTTGAGGGCGCGCAGAGCGTAGGTCTCCTCCTCGTGCATCGACACCGCGAGCGTCTTCAGGCGCGGGTGCTTCTGGCGGATGGTCTTGAGCAGTTCGATGCCGCTGGTACCGCCCTTGAGCGTGATGTCGACCAGGGCGAGGTCCGGATGCGTGCGGTCGATCGCCGCGAGGGCCGAATGGCCGTCCTCGGCCTCGCCGCAGACCTCGAGGTCGGCTTCCAGTTCGAGCATCGAGCAGATGCCGGAGCGGACGAGCGGATGGTCGTCCACGATCAGGATTCGGTAAGGAGTCATGATATCGTGACCTCTCGGGACATCTCGAGACGGGCGCGCGGGCAGAGGCGCGCCTGGTTCCCCGGAATCAGGCCGAGTATACAGGGTCTCGGGGGCGAATCAATACGCAGTGATCATGTCTGAGATCAGAAAGTCAACGGGAATCCGCGGGCGGCCGCGGCCAGCAGGGCGTCCAGATCGGCCACGAGGCGGTCCGTCGGGGTCGTGAGCCCGAGGTCCCGTAGGCTGGTGAGGAACGCGCGGTGAGGTCGGCCGGCGCGGTAGGCGGGCTCCCGGGGCGGATGGGGCAGATAGCGCTCGATCAGGTCCCACGCCGGGTCCAGGAGCACGGTGGTGGAGTAATAGAGGAGGCCGCGGGTGCGCCAGATGCAGGAGCCTCCGAGCTTGCGGCCGCCGACGGTGAGATCGCTGACGCCCGCCTGGACGACGCCGTCGAGGCCGACGTCCGCGAGGATCCGGGCGAGGACCCCGCTGATGTGTCCGAACGCCTGGGTGATGCCGCCGATCCCGGGCAGCGGCAGCACCAGCGAGCCGATGAGGTTGCCCGGGTCGACCACCACGGCGCAGCCGCCGCCCCGGCGGCGCAGCAGCGGCACGCCGTCGGCCGCGAGCCGCGACGGATGGGTCTCGATCCACGGATCGCCGCCGCGGCCGATGACGCAGGCGGTGCCGGGATGCCGGTAGACCGCCGCGCGTGGGACACGTTCGGCGCGGGCGGCGGCGATGAGGTCCTCGTCGAGCTGCCAGGGACCCTGGACGGGGTCGCCGGCCGGCGCGGTCACGACCGCCGGGGCGGATTGACGTGCACCGCCGCGCCCATGGCCACCTCGGCCGCTTCCTGCACCGCCTCGGAGAGGGTCGGATGCGGGTGGATGGTGGCCACGAGGTCTTCCACCGTGGCGCCCAGTTCGATGGCCAGGGTCCCTTCGGCGATCAGCTCGCTGGCGTGCGGGCCGACGATGCCCACGCCGAGGATCAGGCCGTCGTCGGGGTCGCAGATGATCTTCACGAGCCCGTCGGTGCGGTCGAGGGTGCGGGCGCGTCCGAGGGCCGTCAGCGGGAACCGTCCCACCTTGACGGCGGTCCCGGCGGCCGCGGCCTCGCGCTCGGTGAGGCCGGTCCAGGCGATCTCGGGGTCGGTGTAGACGACGGCGGGGATCGCCCGGTTGTCGAACTCCGCGGGATGGCCGCAGATGACCTCCGCCGCGATCTTGCCCTCGCGGCTGGCCTTGTGCGCGAGCATCGGACCGTGCGTGACGTCACCGATGGCGTAGAGGCCGGGTTCGTCGGTCTGACAGGTGCGGTCGGTCTTGATGATGCCGTGGTCGTCGACCGTCACCCGGGTGTGCTCGAGGCCGAGGTCGTCGGTGTTGGGCCGCCGGCCGATCGCGACCAGCACCTGATCGTACGACTTCTCGATCTCCTGGTCCGCGTGGGCGATGCGCACCGTGAAGCCGCCGCCCGCCCGCTCGTCGATGGCCAGCACCTTGGAGTCGAGCATGACGTCGTCGAGGCGGTCGCTCACCGAGCCGACCATGATGTCCACGAGGTCGTGGTCGGCGCCCATCAGCAGGCGGGGGCTGAACTCGACGACCGACACGCGGGAGCCGAGCCCCTGGTACACCAGGCCGAGCTCGAGGCCGATGTAGCCGCCGCCGACCACGAGCAGGGTCTCGGGAACGGCCGGCAGCGTCAGCGCGTCGGCGCTGCTCCAGACCTTGTCGGTGATGCCCTCCGGCAACCGATTCAGGCTGGAGCCGGTGGCGATGATGCACTGCTCGAAGTCGACGCCGCTGACCTCGCCGCCCTCGATCTCGAGGCTGCGCGGGGAGCTGAACCGTGCACGGCCCGCGAGCGTGGTGACGCCGCGCCGCTTGAGCAGCGACGCGATGCCCGACGACAGGCCGCCGACGACCTTGTCGGTGTGCTGGCGCAGCAGGTCGAGGTCGACGGTGGTGCCGGTGCAGCCGAGGCCGAACGCCGCCGCGGCCAGGGCGCTCTCCTTCACCTCGACGGCGTGGATGAGCGTCTTGGACGGGATGCAGCCCTCGAGCAGGCAGGTACCGCCGTACCGGGGCCGCTCCTCGATGAGGCACACTTCCTTGCCGAGGTCCGCGAGGCGGATGGCGGCCACGTAACCGCCGGGGCCGCTGCCGATCACCGCGACCTGCGTCTCGAGCCTGAGGCTTCCCATGACCATGCCGGTTCCTCCTAGGTCTCGAGCAGGAGCAGGTTGGGGTCCGAGAGCTGCCGGATGAGCTCGCCCACGAAGCGGGCGGCGTCGGCGCCGTCGGCGATCCGGTGGTCGAAGGCCAGGGTCAAGGGCAGGATCTTGCGGATGACGATCTGGCCGTCGCGCACCACGGGCTTCTCCTGCACCTTGCCCATGCCCAGGATCGCCACCTCGGGGTAGTTGATCGTCGGCAGCATCGCGGTCCCGCCCAGCGGCCCGACGTTGGTGATCGTGAAGGTGCCGCCGCGCATGTCCTCGGCCGGCAGCTTGCCCTCGCGCGCGAGCCCGGCCTTCTCGGCGATCTCGGCCGAGAGCTCGCGGATGCTCTTGCGGTCGGTGCCGCGGATCACCGGCACCACCAGGCCGCGCCCGGTGTCCGCCGCGAAGCCGATGTTGTAGTACTTCTTGTAGATGATCTCTTCCTTGAACGGATCGAGGCTCGCGTTGAACGACGGCGCCGCGCGCAGGCCCGCCGTCACGGCCTTGATCACGAAGCTCATGAGGGTGAGCTTGCCGATGCCCGGATCGTCGCTGCGGGCCGACTTCTGCGAGCGTCGGAACTCCTCGAGGGCGGTCACGTCCGCCTCGTCCATGTGCGCCACATGGGGCACGAGGGCCATGCTGGTGACCATCTTGCGGGCCACCTTGCGGCGGATCGAGCGCAGGGGCTCGATCTCCACCGGCCCGTCGACCGCGAAGTCCGGCATGGGCTCCAGTTCCAGGAACGGGATGGTGCTCGCCGCATGGGCGGCGAACTCGGCGAAGGCGTGGTCGTCGGCCCGCACCTCGCGCGCGGGGACGTGCTGGTCGGCGTCCGGCTCGGCCGTGGGCGCGAACGGGCCCGCGGCGGCGAACCGGTGGACGTCCTCGGGGGTGACGCGTCCGGCGGGGCCCGAGCCGGCGATGAGGTTGATGTCGACCTTCAGCTCGCGCGCCAGGCGGCGGGTGGCCGGGGCGGCCGGCTTGGGGCGGCCGGCGGTCGCGGCCACCGGCGCTTGCGGGACGGCGGCCGGCGCCACCCGGGCCGCGGGCTGCGGCGTGGCGGCCGGCGCGGCGGCCGAGCCGTCGTCGATCACCGCGATCACCGCGCCGACGTTCACCACCTCGCCGACCTTGCCGCCGGCGGCCGTCAGCGTGCCGCCGCGCGGCGAGGGAATGGTGACCGCCGCCTTGTCGGTCTCCACGTCGAGCAACGGCGCGTCCTCGGCCACCGTCTCGCCGACCTTCACGTGCCACTTGAGGACCTCGCCTTCGGCGATGCCTTCTCCCAGGTCCGGCAGCAGGAACTCGAACACGGCGGCCTCCTAGAATGCCAGGGTCTCGCGCAGGCCGTTGACGATGCGCGACACGGGGGGAATGTAGCTCTTCTCACGCCCGAAGTACGGCGTCACCACGTCGTAGCCCGTCAGGCGCTTCACCGGCGCCTCGAGGTAGAGCAGGGCGTCGTCGTTCAGGCGGGCGATGATCTCGCTGGCCACGCCGAAGCTGCGAGGCGCCTCCTGAACGATGACGCAGCGGCCGGTCTTCTTGACCGATTCGCAGATCGTGTCGCTGTCCAGGGGGCTGATCGTCAGCAGGTCGATCACCTCGAGGCTGACGCCGTCGGCGGCGACCTCGTCCACCGCCTTCAGGGTGGGCCTCATCATCGCGCCCCAGGCGACGACGGTCAGGTCGCTGCCCGCCCGCTCCACGACGGCCTTGCCGATCGGCATGACCTCGGGCTCCTCGGGCACCTCCTCGCGGAAGCTGCGGTAGCTGTGCTTGGGTTCCATGAAGATCACGGGATCCTCGTCGCGGATGGACGCGACCATGAGCGCCCGCGCGTTGCGCGGGCCGCTGGGGATGACGACCTTGCCGCCGGGGAACGTCGCGTACATCGACTCGCGACTCTCGCTGTGGTGCTCGAGCGCGCGCACCCCGCCGCCGTACGGCATGCGGACCACGAGGGGGCAGGTGTGCTGGCCCTGGGTGCGGCTGCGCATGCGGGTGGCGTTGCCCTCCCACTGGCCCACCATGAGGTAGCTGAAGCCGGAGAACTGCATCTCGGCCACCGGCCGCAGGCCGGCGATCGCCATGCCGATCGCCGCGCCCAGGATGCCCGACTCGGCCAGGGGCGTGTCGAGGGCCCGGTCCTCGCCGAACTCCTCGTGAAGGCCGTCGGTGACCCGGAACACGCCGCCGTCGACGCCCACGTCCTCGCCCATCACCAGCACGCGCTCGTCGCGGGCCATCTCCTGGCGGAGGGCCAGGTTGATCGCCTGGACCATGGTCAGCTTAGGCATCGGCCTCCTCCTTCAGGCTGGCCAGGAACTCCTGGTGCTGACGTTCGATGCTGGGATGCTTCTCGGCGAACACGTGGTCGAACGGCAGGTCGGCCGGCCACGGCGCCTGGGCCTCGAACTCCTGCACGGCGGCGTCCACCTCGGCCCGCAGCTCGGCGCGCAGCGCCTCCTCCTTCGCCTCGTCCCACAGGCCCTTGCCCGTGAGGTAGGCCTGGAAGCGGATCAGCGGCTCCTTCTGCCACCAGATCTGCTCCTGGGCCTCGGTGCGGTACTTGCGGGGATCGTCGGCCGTCGTATGCATCAACAGGCGGTAGGTCACGGCCTCGATGAACGACGGGCCCTCGCCGCGCCGGGCCCGGTCGAGGGCTTCCTTCACGGCGACGTAGCAGGCGAGGGCGTCGTTGCCGTCGACCTGGAGGCACGGCATGTCGTAGGCGATCCCCTTCTGGGCGATCGTGCGCGAGCTGGTCTGCTTCTCGCGCGGCACCGAGATGGCCCACTGGTTGTTCTGGCTGACGAAGACCACCGGAGCCTTCCAGACGCCGGCGAAGTTCAGACCCTCGTGAAAATCGCCCTCGCTGGTGGCGCCGTCGCCCATGAAGCAAACCACGGCCTCGCCCTGCCCGCGCCGCTTGGCGGCGAAGCCCAGGCCGGCCGCGTGCAGGCACTGGCTGGCGACGATGATGGTGAACGGCAGCATGCGGCGGCTCACCTCGGGCGCCAGACGGTTGCCCTCCTCCCAGCCGTTGTGGAAATAGAGCGTGCCGGTGAGGGGTTCACCGCGCATGAGGCGGCCGCCCAGCTCCCGGAACGCCCCCACGAACCAGTCGTCATCGCCCATGGCGAGGGCGGCCGCCGTGCTGGGGGCCTCCTGGCCGGTGCAGGGACCGAACGTGCCGATGCGGCCCTGCCGCTGGAGCTTCAGCATGCGCTGGTCGAGCTCGCGGGCCCGCACCATGCCGCGGTAGAGCCGCAACAACTGGTCATCCGCGAGGTCCGGTTCGAGGTCACGATCGACCTGACCGTTCTCGTCGAGCACCTGCAGGTACTCGATCTTGAACTCGGCAAGGGTCTTCCTAGGCATTGGGCGGAGGTCCTTTCCTGCCCGACGGGGCGCGTTGCGGGGGTCTCGTGGCGGCAAGGGGGTGAAAACCGGAGAAACCTCCGGCCCGACCCCTCGGCGGGGCGGGCCTTCGGTCAGGTTACATGATAACGGCCCGCCATGTCGCCGCAATTCCACGGGCCCTCGGTGCGGGCGGGGCGGCCAGTGATCGGGACTTGCCCAACGGCGTTCTGGCGGTACTGTTTAGGACAACAGGCGCTCCCGTGATTCCCCACGTGCCAGGAGGACCGGCCATGTCGACGCGCGAACTCCAGCAGCAGCTCATCGAGAGCCTGCATGAATGGCAGAAGCTGGAGAAGGCCCAGATCAAGCTGACCGCCGGGGTGCTGAACTCCACCAGCAACCCGATCGTGTCCCTGGTCATGACCATCATCCAGCGCGACAGCGAGCTGCACCACCAGGTCCAGCAGCTGCTGATCGACAGCCTCGAGTCGACGGTGGTGGCCATGTCCGCGGCCGACGTCGTGCAGGTGCGCCAGCAGCTCGCCACCCACCTGGCCATGGAGGAGGAGACGATCCGGCTGGCGGTGGCCAACCTCAAGGCCCTGTCCGGTCAGAAGTTCGTGGTTCAGGAGTTCCTCATGGAGTTCCTGCGCAAGGACGAGGAGAAGCATCGCGACCTGCTGAAGGCGCTCGAGGCTTTCCTCGACCCCGATCTGCTCGAGGATTGACCGACCGTTCCCGAACCCGTGGCCGCCCGCGCGGCCGCCCTTGACCCGAGGAGGCATGACGTGCTCACCGACAAGATGCACAAGGCGCTCAACGATCAACTGCAGGCCGAATTCTACTCGGCCTACCTCTACCTCTCGATGTCCGCTTACTTCGAGGACAAGGGGCTCGAGGGCATGGCCAACTGGATGACGGTGCAGTTCCAGGAGGAGCAGTCCCACGCCCTGAAGTTCTACCGCTACATCACCGAGCGGGGCGGACGGGTGGAGCTCCAGGCGATCGACAAGCCGCAGCACACCTGGGCCTCGCCGCTCGAGGTCTTCGAGGCGGCCCTGGCGCACGAGAAGAAGATCTCGGCCTCGATCGGCGACATCGCCGACCTCGCCATCAAGGAGAAGGACCACGCCACGCACAACATGCTGCAGTGGTTCATTGCCGAACAGGTGGAGGAGGAGGCCAACGTCGTCTCGATCGTCGGCCAGATGCGCCTGCTCGGCGGCGAGGGTCACGGCCTGTTCATGATCGACCGCGAGATGAAGGCCCGGGTCTTCGTCGACGCGACCGCGACCGCCTGATCCGTCCGCGCCAAGGTGGCCCGAAACACGGCAACCCCGGCCAGCGCTGGCCGGGGTTGCTGCGTCCAGGCGGACCGGTCAGAGACCGCCCGCGCCCGAACCTGCGTGTCGGCGAATGCGAGGCCGGAACACCGCGCGGCCGTGCGGTGTTCACCGAGACATGCGCGGCGCCACCCCGCCGCCGGGGGCGCTCGCCCGCCAGAGCCGCGCCGGATCCGGCTTGGTACGGCGACCACTGGCCCTGGCCGGAGTTTCGTGCCAGACTATCGACGTCGCCGGATGATCCACCGCGAAAGGGACCTGCCGCATGACGCCGAGCTGCTTCAAGGCTTACGACATCCGGGGCCGCGTGCCCGACGAACTGAACCCGGAGATCGCCTACCGCATCGGCCTCGCGACCGCGAGCTACCTCGGCGCCCGGACGCTCTGCGTGGGCCGCGACTGCCGCCTGAGCAGCCAGGTCCTGGCCGGCGCGTTGATCGAGGGCGTACGCTCGGCCGGCTGCCGGGTGCTGGACATCGGCCTCTGCGGAACCGAGATGGTCTACTGGACCACCGACCGCCGCGGCCTCGACGGCGGCATCATGGTGACCGCCAGCCACAACCCGATGGACTACAACGGCATGAAGCTGGTGCGAGCCGGCGCGCGGCCGATCAGCGGGGATTCCGGACTTCACGAGATCGCCGCGATGGTCGGCGGCGGCGGCGACCTGCCGGTCGCCGACCGGCTCGGCGGCCTCGACGTCGAGAACGTGCTCACCCCGTACATCGACGACCTCTTGACGATCGTGCCGGTCGACGGGTTGCGTCCCTTCACCGTCGTGGCCAACGGCGGAAACGGGTGCGCGGGGCCGGTGGTCCGGGCCATCGCCGCCCGGCTTCCCGGCCGCTGGATCCACGTGTTCGAGGAACCAGACGGCGCGTTCCCCAACGGCATCCCCAACCCGCTCCTGCCGGAGAACCGGACCGCCACGTCCGAGGCCGTGCGCCGCCACGGCGCCGATCTGGGCCTGGCCTGGGATGGCGATTTCGATCGCTGCTTCTTCTTCGACGGGCAGGGCGATTTCGTCGAGGGCTACTACCTCGTTGGTCTGCTGGCCCGGGCCGCCCTGCGCCGCGAGGCCGGCGGCCGCATCGTCCACGATCCCCGCCTGACCTGGAACACGCTGCAGGTGGTGGCGGAGGCCGGCGGGGTGGCGCTGGTGAACAAGACCGGCCACGCCTTCATCAAGGAGCGCATGCGCCGCGAGAACGCGATCTACGGCGGCGAGATGTCGGCCCACCACTACTTCCGGCGGTTCGCCTACTGCGACACCGGCATGCTGCCGTGGCTATACGTGCTGCAGGAGATGTCGGAGACCGGCAAGAGCCTCGCCGAGCTGGTGGGAGCCATGCAGGCGGCGTTTCCGGCCAGCGGCGAGATCAACCGACGGCTGGCCGACGCGGACGCGGCCATGGCGCGCATCGAGCAGCGGTATGCCGGCGCAGCGCTCGTGGTCGACCGTACCGACGGTCTGTCGTGCGAGTTCGACCAGTGGCGCTTCAATCTGCGCAAGAGCAACACCGAGCCGCTCCTGCGCTTGAACGTGGAGAGCCGGGGCGACGCGGGCTTGATGCGGGCCAAGACGGCAGAGTTGCTCGCCGTGATCGACGGGTAATCCCTTAGGTTCTTCCGCGAAGATTTCGGCCAGGCCCCGGGCACCGCTCGGGGCCTGGCGTTTCACACCGCAAACCGCAACTCATGCCGCCGGTTGATCTTCAGCGCCCGCGTCACCACCTCCTGCCAGTAGTACTGGCGCCATCGCCCCTCCAACCCCACCTGATCGACGAACAACCGCCTCGCGAGCACCTCGTCCACCGTCAACCTCCGCGGACACACCCCCAGCAGCTGCGCCGGCGTCTGACGGCTCTTCCGCACCCTCTGCGTCTTCACGTAGTTCCGCAGCACCAGGAAGATCGCCAGCTTGTAGGCCGCGCAGTTCCGGCGCTTGGCGTACGCGATCGTCTCCCGCTTGTGCTCCGCCTCCCAGTGCCGGATCAGCAAGTCTAGCAGGTTGATCTCGAACAGCTTGTTGATCCGGTTGCGGATATCCTTCGAACTGGTCACCAGGTGCCGGATCTGGCACCGCAGGTTCCGGATCGCCCTGGGATAGGCCTTGTGGTCGTCGCTGTGGATGGTCATCTCGTTCGTTCCTTCGGTGACGTACTCGAGCAGCTCCTGCATGTCCTTGCGCACGGCCTGGGGGTCGGGTCGGCCCCGGATGCGCTCCAGGACGGCCCGTTGTCGCTTCTGCTTGTCGGTCATGGTCCCTGATCGGCGGACCTCGCTGTCGGTGAAGTGGATGAAGAAGGAGGAGGGCCGGTGGACGGCGACGTGGAAGTGGAACGGGTGGTACTGGCTGTGCTCGAACGAGACGAAGCCGTCGACGGCGACGTCCTCGAGGGGCGGGCAGTCCCGCATCATTCTGGAGTGGAAGAGGATCGCGTGCCTGCCGAGTCGGTAGATCTGGCGGTCGATGGTGGCCGGCGAGACACCCAGATCGTGGGCGATCTGACTGTTGCAGGCGCCGCTGATGACCTTGGTGGGCAGTTTGGGAAGGATGTCCGGGCGCTTGAGCCAGTAGGTGGCGCTGAAGGTCTGTGAACTGAAGGTGACGCCGCAGGCCTTGCACTTGAACCTGCGGATACGTCGGGGGAAAGCCTTACGCTTGTAGTAGCCGTCGCGCTTCCAGCGCCAGCCCTCTTGCAAGGGTTTGTGGAAGTGGCAGTTGCGATCGGGGCAGTGGGGCGGAACCCAGTCGGGCCGGTACAGATCGTTGTTGTTCATGCTGCGAAAGCTGCAAGCAAGGAGCCAGCAGCATTCTTGGTGGCACAACCGATCGCCTGAGCTTTCCACGAGGGTGGGCTACGGATTCGGCGGAGTAGAATCCCGACTATTTTCGTGACCCCGTCCAGATGCTGCCCCGTCACCCGTCCGCCGTAGAGCCATTCTCGACTCACGTAATCGATTCGAAGGAAATGGGTTGAGGCGTCGCTCGAAATCGATCTAGGATTCACTCGGGGCACCGATATTGATATTCGGGTTCCGGTGCCAGCTTGAGGCTAAATATATCTTTACCGGAACCGACATCGGTATTATCTGTATCAGCGATATCGGAACGGCCGGGTCGTCAAAGATCTTGGTAGCTTTGGGCGAGAGCTGCTGGATTTGACCCGGCCACCTCAACAGCCGGGGTCCGCGGGTTCTCGATCGCTTTGGGCGAGAGCGATCGGGATGGGACCCCGGCTCTCTTTATGCCCTGTCGCGAATCCCTCCGCTTGCTTCAGAACACCCCGGTGAAGTGGCCGTCGAGCATGATCGTCAGCGCGCCCTCGGGCCCCTCGAGCCTCACCTCGCGCACCATCACCAGCGGCTGGGTCTCCGGGATGTAGACGCGGTCGATGTGGACGACGGCGTCGGGCGACGAGAAGTCGGCCGGGCTCACCACGCCCCCGAAATGATCGCTGCGTCCGAAGGCGATGTGCAGACCCAGCTTCTCGTCCAGCAGGATGCTGCCGGTGGGCTGCAGCCCGAAGTCGCCGAGCACGCCGAGGCCGAGCTCGGCCACGTTGGCGTAGGCGGGCTCGCGGCGGAAATGCTCGCGCTCCCGCGCCACCAGATCGCCGTCGCCCGAGACCTCGCGGACCCGGTTCTGCTCGATCCGGAGCAGGGCGAGCTGATGGCCCAGCTGCACCGGCAGCACGCCCTCGGTGCGGCTCGGATCGCCCTCGATCTCGCCCTCGTAGGGCACGATGTAGGCCTCGCCCGACGGCAGGTTGCCGGCCACGCCGTTGACGGGGAAGAGCCCGCCCGAGGCGTGGCCGTAGCGATGCCGCAGGTCGAGCAGCAGCTCGTGCTGGCCGTGACGGGTCTCGGTGAGCACCACGCATTGCTCCGACGCGTCGCAGAGGTCCTTGAGGATGTTCACGCGGCGGTTGATGTCCGCATAGTCCAGCCGGAGGGCCGGGATCATGCTCGGCAGGAAGCCGGGCATGGTGGCGGCGCGGAACTCGCCGCCCCGCGTGGCCACCTTCAAGGGAGCGGTGGCCGAGAGCTCGGTCGGCGCGAGCACCAGCGAGTGGTCGGCGAAGAGCTCCCGGAACGGCACCTCGGGATGGCCGGCGAGCTGATCGGCGTGGTCGGGGCGCCAGCCCGGCTCGCCGAGCACCGCACCCGGCGGCAGGTCGGCGTTGTTGCCGCCGGCGTTGCGGAACCAGGCGAGCGTCACGCGGTCGAGGCCCAGGGCCTGGCGCTCGGCTTCGAGCAGGCGGGCCCATTCGGCGGCCAGGAGGCGGCGGGCCTGCCACGGCGCGTTGTCCGCACGCCGCTGGTCGGGCAGATCGACCATCACGAGCAGGCCGTGGTCGGTGTCGCGGGGCTGGAAGACCCGCTGCACGAGCAGGCGGAGTTCCTCGCCGCTGAGCTGGTCGGTCATGGCGCATGCTCCGGTTCCGACGGCGGGGCCGTCGTGGGCGGGGTCGAGTTTGTCTGGTCGTCGTGGATCGCGTCCCCTATTCTGGCCTCCGAAGCGGCCGCGGGCAAGGTCGCGTCTTGCGACGCGGCCGGCGGCCCCCAGGATCCGGACCAGGAGGCTCCCATGCGTGAGAACGGCCGCGAACGCAACCTCGCCCTGTTCATCGATTTCGACAACGTGGCCCTCGGCGCGCGGGACTCCCGCATGCGCTTCGACGTCCGGCTGCTGCTGCAGCGGGTGCTCGAGAAGGGCAAGGTGGTGGTGAAGCGGGCCTACGCCGACTGGCATCACTACAAGGAGCACATGACTCCGCTGCACGAGTCGGCGATCGAGCTGATCGAGGTGCCGACCCCGCGCATCAGCGGCAAGAACAGCGCCGATATCCGGCTCGTCGTCGACGCGATCGACCTCTGCTATGCCAAGACGCACATCGACACCTTCGTGATCGTGTCCGGCGATTCGGACTTCTCGCCGCTCGTCTCCAAGCTGCGCGAGAACGACAAGCGGGTGATCGGCATCGGCGTGCGCAGCAGCACCAGCAACCTGCTGATCGGCAACTGCGACGAGTTCCTCTTCTACGACGACATCTACCACTCGGCCGTCAACAAGCTTGGCGAGAAGGTGGGCTCGGTGCCCGAGAACAAGCGCCAGCTCTTCGACTTCCTCATCCAGACCACGCAGAGCCTGCTGCAGGAGAGCCGTGGCGTGCTCTACTCGTCGCTCGTCAAGGACACCATGAAGCGGAAGCAGCCCGACTTCAACGAGGGCAACTTCGGCTTCGGGACCTTCGGCGACCTGCTCGAGGAAGCCCACGAACGCGGGCTGCTTGAGGTCGAGCGCGACAGCCGGGCCGGTGGCACCCTGGTGGTGCTGGGCCTCGGCAAGGGCGAGGTGGCGCCGGAGAAACGGACCACCAAGCCGCGCCGCCGCCGTCGCGGGGGCTCGCGGCGCGACGAACGGGAGCCGCGCCAGGACGACGCGCCCGCCGCCGCGTCCGAAGCGGCGGCCGACGTGACCGCGGCGGACAAGGCCGCCGGATCCGCCGTCAAGACGGAAGGCAAGACCGAGGCCACGGCCGAGACCAAGACCGAGGCCAAGGCGGAGGCCGAGACCGACGGCAAGCCAGACGCCAAGCCGACCAGGGCCACCCGGGGGGCGAGGCGCCGATCGGCCAAGACCGCCGCGACGACCGCCGCGGAGCCGGCGACGGACGCGACGGCGGCCCGGACGGCCAAGAAGGCCGCCAAGAAGACGGCCAAGAAGACCACCAAGAAGGCGGCCAAGAAGACCACGCGGAGGACGACGAAGAAGACCACCGCCAAGGGCGACCCCGACCGCTGACCCGGCAGGCGTCGCTCGCGGTCCTCAAGTTCCGGGCGCGCTGGCCGATCATCACGGGGTAGAGGATCCGGACGGACGCGGCCGCGCGTCCACCCGTCGTCACCATGCCCTGGAGGAACGTCCATGTCTCCCGTCGATGTCGCACCCGAGATCAGCCGCGTCCTGAACCTCGCGGGTACCCTGGAGAATCTGGGCGGCGACCCCGAGCTCTACCGGGAGCTCTTCGAGTTCTTCATGGACCTCGTGCCCCAGCAGCTCGACGACCTCGAGGCCGTCGTCGCGGCGGGCGACGTGCCGGCGGTCGACCTGCAGGCCCACTCGATGAAGGGCGGCGCGGCGAACGTCGGCGCCGTGCGTGTCGCCGAGGCTTCCCGCGAGCTCGAGATGCTCGCCAAGAGCGGCTCGCTGGACGGCGCGCAGGCGATCTTCGCGCGGATCCGCGAGGAGTTCGCCGCCCTGCAGGCGGCGGCCGCGGGCCTGGACTGGTCGCAGATCAGCTGAGCGGAGCGATGGACACGGCGAAGGCCGCCGGTCTCGAAGAGCCCGGCGGCCTTCGCCTGTCCGTCGGTGAGCCTCAGCGCTCGGCGTCGTCGGTGATCACCGACGCAACCGCCTCGCCGGCCGGCCGGGCCGGATCCAGGGCGTCGGCCGCTTCCTTCCAGGCTGCAGCCAGGGCGGCGAGGTCGGCCACCGGTTCGGCGGCGGGCAGGGTGACCGCGGAGAGCCGGGTGAGGCTCAGCTCACCCTTGGCCGAACCGTGGGCCGCCGCCAGCTCGAACTGCTCCATGGCCTGCGACAGGTGGCCGCTGCCCTCGAGGGCGGTGGCCAGGTTGTTGCGGATCACGCCCGCCTCGGGCGCCAGCTCGGCGGCACGGGCCAGGGCCGGCAGCGCGTCCGTGAACCGCGCCTGCTCGATCCACACCAGGGCGAGGTTGTTCAGGGTCCAGGCATCGTCGGCGCGGAGGTCGAGGGCGTCGGTGTAGGCGGACACGGCCGCGTCCAGCCGGCCGAGGGTATGGTTGACCCGGCCCAGCACCCGGTGGGCGTCGGCGTTCTCGGGCGCGAGGTCGATGGCCAGCTCGACGCTCGCGAGCGCGGCCTCGGGACGGGCCAGCTCGAGCTGCACCCGGGCCAGGTTCACCAGGCTCTTGACGTGGTCGGGCTTGAGCGCGAGGGCGGCCTCGAACGCGGCCTCGGCGGCCTGGTCGCGGCCGGCCTTCCAGAGCGAAAGCCCGCGCATGTAGTGGCCCCAGGCGTTGCCGGGGTGCTCATCGCAGTAGCGGGCGAACAGGTCGGCGGCCTCGTCGTAGCGGCCCTCGGCATAGGCCTCCTCGCTGGCGGCGTACGTGACGGCGACGGGCTCCGGCTCCGGCGCCGCGACCGTGACGACGGGCTCCGTCCCGTCGTCGACGGCCGCCGCCGGCGTCGAGGCGACCACCGGCTCGTCGATCATCTGCGCCGTGGTCGGGGGGGTGTCGAGCCGGGGCAGGCGCGCGGCCACCGTCGGGCCGGAGTCGTGGGCGAAGTGGATGCCGAGGAAGACGCAGAGGGCCACGATGAGGCCCAGGATGATGCCGCCCTCGGCCAGCTTGACCTTGCGGTCCTGGAGGTCCTGGGCGGTGGGGCTGGTGGTCGGGTTGCGCTTGGTCATGGGTCTGCTCCCTTGTGGTCGCCCGGGGGGCGGTGGTGGGTGTTCGACCCGGGTATCGCAAGGGTGGGGCCAGACGACTGTTTTTATAAGTAGTTATGATGCAATATGATAGACGTGTAGGTGGGAAGAGAGAGGAGGCCCTGTGTCTCAACGGACACAGGGCGATGTGGTCCGACGCACACGCCTAGCGCTTGAGGCCGTGGCGCCGCATGATCTTCAGCAGGGAGCTGTGATCGGCCAGGCCGAGGGCCCGTGCCGTCTCGGTGATGTGCCACCCGTGGCGCTCGAGCGCCGCCAGGACGATGGCGCGCTCGGCGGCGGCCTTCTGCGTCTTGAGGTCGCCGGCCTGCGGGCACTCGCCGCCGACGTCGACCGGGACGGCGGCCGGACCGATGTCCGCGGGGACCGCCTCGGGCATGATGACCTCGGTGGGCGAGGCGATCACCAGGCGCTCGATGACGTTCCGCAGCTCCCGCACGTTGTTGCGCCGCCAGTCGTAGGCGGCCAGGCGGGCGAGCGTCGCTGGCAGGAGCTGCTTGGGACGCTGGCCGAACCGGGCGGCCACCAGCTCGAGGAAGTGAGCGGCGAGCTCGGGCACGTCGGCGAGCCGCTCGCGCAGCGGCGGGACCCGGAGCGTATGCACGTTCAGCCGGTAGAGCAGGTCCTCCCGAAAGCGGCCCTCGCGCACCTCCTGGTCGAGGTCGCGGTTGGTGGCGGCCACCATGCGGACATCGACCTTGACCTCGCGCGTGCTGCCGACGCGGCTGATGACGCCGGTCTCGAGCACGCGCAGGAGCTTGGCCTGGGCCGCGAGGGGCAGCTCGCCCACCTCGTCGAGGAACAGGGTGCCGCGATGGGCGGCCTCGAACGCGCCGGCGCGGGTGCGGTCGGCGCCGGTGAACGCGCCCTTCTCGTGCCCGAACAGCTCGCTCTCGGCCAGCGACTCGGGCAGCGCGGCGCCGTTGACGGCCACGAAGGGGTGGGCCGTGCGCGGGCCGCGGTCGTGCAGCTGGCGGGCCACCAGCTCCTTGCCGGTGCCGCTCTCGCCGAGGACGAGGACGGCGCTGGGGATGGCGGCGAGCCGGTCGATGCCGGCCCGCAGCTCGGTCATCGCCTTGCCCGAGCCGACGAGGGGCGAGTCTTGGCCGGCATCGCGGCGCAGCTTCGCGACCTCGTCGCGCAGGCGGGCCCACTGGATGGCGTTGGCCACCTCCTGCACCACCCGCTCGAGCGGCTCGTCCTTGGCCAGGAAGGCGTAGGCGCCGAGCTTGACCGCGCGCACGCAGCGGTCGTAGCTGCCGGTGCCGGTGTAGACGATGACCGGCGTGCGCCGGCCCTGGCGCTTCAGCTCGGCCAGCACCTGGAAGCCGTCGAGATCGGGCATCTCCAGGTCGAGGATCACGCAATCCACGGGTTCGACGGCGAGCAGGTCGAGGGCCTCGCGGCCACCTGCGGCCTGCAGGGTCCGGTGGCCACCGAGGCGCTCGAGATCGTAGGCGTACTGCTCGCGCATGGCGGCGATGTCGTCGACGATCAGGACCAGGCTCATGAGTCGCTCTCCGCGCCGGGGAAGGTGACGGTGACGGTGGTGCCTCGCCCGGGGGCGCTGTCGATCCGCACCTGGCCGCCCGCGTCGCCGGCCAGCCGCCGCACGTTGCTCAGGCCGAGGCCCGAGCCCCCGGCCCGCGTGGTGAAGAAGTCCTCGAGCACCCGGGCCTGGACCTCGGGTGTCATGCCGCAACCATCGTCGGCGACGGTCAGCACGCAGCGCGGACCGAGGTCCGGATCGTCGACCGCCGCGACGCGCACGCGGATCGCGCCGCGCCCGTCGGGAAGGGCCTCGCGGGCGTTGCGCAGCAGGTTGTCGAGGATCCGGCGCAGGCTCAGGGGGTCGGCGAGGACGTCGGGGGCGCCGGGATCGCCGGCGACGTCGGAGAGGCCGTGGGCGGCGGCGACCTCGCGGGCGATGGCGAGCAGGTCGCAGCGGCGGCGGACGGTGTCGGGCGCCAGGCGCGCGTAGCGGCCGGCCAGCTCCTCGAGGTACGCGAGGCTGCCGTCGAGCGTGCCGCGCCGTTGCCGGAAGACGTCGGCCAGCTGGTCGGGGTGCTCGCTGGCGGTCTCGCCGAGGTGGCGGACGACATTGCGCACGGGGGTGATGCCGTTGCGAAGGTCGTGATTCACCTGGCGGGCGACCTCGCCGAGGGTGGCGCGGCGCTCGGCGTCGGCCAGGCGGCGGGCGCCCGCGCGCAGGCGCTGGACCATGGCCTGCAGCACGCGGGCGAGCTGGCCGACCTCGTCGCCGCGGTCGGTGGCGAAGTCGAGGGCCGGGTGATCGAGGTCGATCCGTTCGGCCTCGCCGGCGAGGTCGGCCAACGGTCGCGAGAGCTGCCAGCTGAGCAGCGCAGCCAGCGAGAAGGCGCCCACCAGCACGGCCGTGAGGATGGCCAGTACGAGCTGCTCGGTCTGGCGCCGCTGGCGCAGGAGGGGCTGCAGGCTGCCGGCGGTGACCAGCCTGGCCGCCTCGAGGTGGCCTGTGCGGGCCAGGGGCACGGTGGTCGCTTCCCAGACCACGGCCCGGTCGCGGCCCCAGTCGGCGAGCTCGGCCTCGCTCAGCAGGCCCGGGCCGAAGAGCGGCGAGCCGTCGCCGAACACGGTGTCGGCGGTGACCAGGCCGATGTCGAGGCGGTCGGCCTGCAGGCGGGGTTCCCAGCCGCCCAGCCAGTGGAAGGTGCGTCCGCCGACGGCGAAGTCCTGCCGCGAGATCACCGCGAGGAACGCGCGGCTCGGGGTGCGTTCGATGGCGAACGCGGTGCCGGCTGCCGGCGGGGGGGCATCGGGGACGGGTCCGACCCGTTCGAGCAGCGGGGCGCGGTCGCTGGCGGTTCCCGGCAGGCCGCCGGCGTTGCCCAGAGCCTGCAACAGGCCGGCGTCGCTGACGCCGAACTCGTTGCGATGATGCGCGGAGCTGAGGATCCGGCCGTCGGCATCGAGGAGCGCGAGGGCGTCCAGGCTGGTGGTGCGCGCGACCTGGGTGGCGTAGTCGCGCAGATAGGGGCGCAGATCGTCGCGATCGCCCACCAGCGCGAGCCGTAGCCGGTTGTCGTCGGCCGCAGCCGCGGCCAGGCCTCGCATCAGCCGTTGGTTGGCGGCCGCCGCGCGCTGCAGTTCGGCGAGGAAACCCTGCATCCGCGCCTGGTTGTCGCGCGCGAACTCGTCGGTGGCCGATTCGAGCAGCGCGCCGCGGAAGAACCCGGCCAGAATTCCCGCCGGTACCACCACGAGCACGACGGCGGCCAGGAAGATGCGCCACCGCGTGCTCACGGTGAGGCCTCGCCTTCGGCCACGGCCAGGGTGCTCAAGAGCGGCGTGCCATCGTGGGCGAGCGCGAGGCTGGCCAGGGGGCCGCGCCAGAGGAGCGTGGCGCGGGTGTCGGCCAGCGGGACGGCGCAGCCGGAGGCCAGCAGCCGGTGCGCGGCCTCGTCGGGGTCGCTCAGCTCGTCGGGCAGCGTGGCCTGCAGCCAGTGGCCGTGGGCGAGCAGCGCGGCCAGCGTGAGGCACGAGGACGGATAGCAGGCGTCCAGACGTACGA
Source organism: Candidatus Krumholzibacteriia bacterium (assembly GCA_041390065.1). Lineage (GTDB taxonomy): Bacteria > Krumholzibacteriota > Krumholzibacteriia > LZORAL124-64-63 > LZORAL124-64-63 > Glo-17. The sequence continues at coordinate 9,426 of JAWKQQ010000005.1, read as the reverse complement.
CGTAGGCGGCGCCTTCCTCGTCCTGGAGGCTGCGCGCGAGCTCGGTCGCGGGCACCGCGACCGCCTGCAGATCGGGCAGCAGGCCGGCGACGATCCGCGCCGCGAGCGCCGCGGCGTCGGGGTCGTCCTGCAGGTGGTAGAGACGCCCGGGGCGGACGTCGGCCAGGGTCGGATCGGGGTCGAGCGGCGGCGAGAACACGCTCACGGTCGGGCCGTGCAGTTGCGGGCAGCCCTCCTTGCCGCAGCGTCGGAAGGTCAGGCGGTCGGTCCGGCGGCTGTCGGCGACGGTGACCTCGGCGGCGGCCAGGCGCGCGACCGCGCCGGGCGCGACTTCGTGGGTCGGCGACAGCAGCAGCACGTACTTCCGGTCCCAGGGCAGCGGCGCGCGGTGGACGTCGCCGAGGCCGGCGTAGTAGTCGAGGGCGCGGCGGTCGCGCACGACGGCGAGGTCGACACCCGCGCCGAGCAGGTCGCGGGGGTCGGCGCCGGGCAGGACCCGTACCGTGAGGGAGCGCCAGCGGGGCGGCCGCGGATGATGCGGGTTCGGCCTCAGCATGAGCTCGGGCAGGGGCAGGTCCGCGTCCGCGGCGAGGCGGCAGGGGCCGCTGCCCACGGGCCAGAGCCAACCCACGCGGCGGACGGCGACGGCCAGCGCGGGGTGGGCGAGCAGGCGCGCGAGGTCGGCCTGCGGTTCGGCCAGCCGGATCTCGAGGTCGTGGGCCCCGCGGGCGGTGATGCCGCCGCCGCCGGGCTGCAGCCAGAGGCCGGGGCAGGGCCGGGCGAAGAGGCGGGTGGCCTCGAGGTTGCGGGTCCAGGCCTGGACCACGTCCAGCGCGGTGACGGGCGTGCCGTCCCAGAACACCGCGTCCTCGCGAAGATGCAGGCGCCAGCGTCGGCCGCCGTCGAGCGGCTCCCAGGCCTCGGCCAGGCCGACCAGCAACTCGCCCGTGCAGGCCACGCGCGTGAGGGTCTCGTAGCAAGCGGCGAACACGATGCGTTCGGCGTCGGTGCGAGGGACGGGAGCCTGCTCCGGCGACACGGCCTGCCCGAGGGCCACCACGAGGTCGCCGCCGCGACCGCCGACGCGGTCGAGCGGCGAACAGGCCGCGGCATCCGGCCAACCGGTGGGTGCATCGTCGCCACGGCCGAGCAGGTCGTCGTACCAGACGGGGTCGGTGCTGGGCAAGGGCTGGTCGCCGCCGCCACCGCAGCCGGCACCGAGGCCGGCCAGGAGCAGGAGCACGCAGAGCAGATGAGGCGCCGTGATTCGCATGAGTGCAGGCTACCGTCCCGGACGTGTGCCGTCAAAGCGCAAGCGTGGATCGCCTGACGTTGCCAGACTCGTGCCCGGCGGTCCCGCGGTCCCCGCTCGCGGACCCGGACCTTGCCGGACACCCTCGACGCAGCCTACCATGATCCCGCACGCCCGCGCTCGTCATCGACCGTCCCGGAGGCACCCGTCATGCGCCGCATCGTTCCGGCCGCCGTCCTGCTCACGTTCCTGGCCGCCGTGGCCGTCGCCATGGTCCCCGACGATCTGCGGGACCTGCGCGCCTGCAGCATCGGCTCCCTGTCGCCCGACGGGCGACTGCTCGTCTACTCGGTGACCGAGCCCGGCCGCAAGGGTGGAGCCGCGCGCACCACGGTCCACCTCGTGGATCTCGATCGCGGCGATCAGCGCGTCCTCTTCACGCCCGACGACCAGGCCGGCGGGTTCGCGTTCAGCCCCGACGGGACCACCCTGGCCTTCACGCGGACCGTGGAGACCGGCAGCGAGATCTGGTTGATGTCCGCCGACGGCGGCGATCGGCGCCGGGTCGCCGGGCCGGGCCGCTTCGGTGCGCTCGTCTGGTCGCCCGACGGGACGGCGCTCGCCCACGTGGTGAGCGACCGGACGCCAGGCTACGACGGCGTGCCTGGCCGTGTGACCGTGGCCGACGATCTCGGCTGGCGGCATCTCGACACCGGTGAGCGCGAGGGGAACCTGCGGCAACTGCACCTGGTCGAGCTCGCGACCGGCGAGGACCACGCGCTGGCGACTCCGGGCCTCGACGTGCGCGAGGTGGCCTGGGCGCCCGACGGCGGACGGCTGGTGATCTGCGCCAAGCGGCTCCCTGACCTCGGCCGTATCCTCGACACCGACCTCTACGTGATCAAGCGGCAGGGCGGCCGGGCGCGCCGGCTCACCACCGGCCGCGGCCCCGACCAGCATCCGGTCTGGTTCGCCCCCGATCGCATCGCCTACCAGAGTCATCCCGACAGCCTGCACGAGAGCGAGCCGTCGCGGCTGCTGGTCTGCGACGTCGGGTCGGGCGTGGTCCAGGCCGAGTTCCTCCGCGGGTTCGAGGATTGCGTGTGGGGGATCTGGGAGCATGCGGGCAAGTTCTATGCGCGCGGAGCGGTGCGGGGCGCGGCGGCCATCTTCGCGGCGGCCGAGGATTCCGTGCACCAGCTCACGCCGGCGGGCCAGAACTGCTGGGACATCCGGTTCGGCGGCGGCCGCGCGGTCTTCTGGGCCAGCAGCCTGACCTCGCCGGGGGCGCTCCATACGCTGGATCTCGCGAGCGGCCGGATCACGCTCCTCGTCGATCCCAACCGCCGCTGGACCGAGCGCGTCGGCCTCAGCGAACCGCGGCGGTTCGAGGTCAAGGTCGACGGCCGCATGATCGAGGGCTGGGTCTTCCTGCCCGAGGGGTACACCACGGGTCAGCGCCTGCCGACCGTCCTGTCGATCCACGGCGGCCCGGAGTGGATGTACGGCGGCTACTTCCTCCCCGAATTCCACGTCCTGCCCTCGTTCGGCTATGCCGTGCTCGCGGTCAATCCCACGGGCTCCACCGGCTACGGGCGGGCCTTCCAGGACGCGATCCGCGGCGATTGGAACGGCCGACCGGCCCGCGAGCTGCTGGCCGTCGTCGACCACGCCATCAAGGTGGGCTGGAGCGATCCCGATCTGCTCGCGGTGATGGGCGGCAGCTACGGCGGCCACCTCGCCGCCACCCTCACCACGCGGACCGACCGGTTCAAGGCGGCCGCCTGCGACCGGATGTATCCGCAGACGGCGGCCTTCTGGGGCGCGACGGACGAGAAGTGGTTTCCCGAGTGGGAGTTCGGAGGGCGCCCCTTCGATCCCGAGGCGGCGGAGGCCTACCGCCGCAACGACCCCTTCACCGACGTCGCCCGGGTGCGCACGCCGACCCTGTTGAGCCACGGTCTGCGGGACTTCCGTTGCCCCCAGGACGGGACGGTGACCTGGTTCTCCGCCTTGCGGTCGCTGGGCGTGCCCTGCCGGTACCTGCGCTTCCAGGACGAGGGCCACGGCCTGCGTCAGACCGAGAACCAGATCTTCTACCTGCAGCAGTTGCTCGCCTGGTTCGAGGCCCACGTGCTGGAGGCCGACACGCCGTGAGCGCGCCGGTCGTCTTCCGTTCACCGGTGCATCCGGCCGCGCCCGTGCCGCTGGCGCGGCGTTGGTCGGCGTGGCTGCTGGCCGCGGCGATGGTCCTGGCCATCGGCCTGAAGTCGCACCCCCACTGGCTGGGAGTGGCCTGGCACTGGCTGGCGCTCGGACCGGGACTGGTGGGCCTCGTGCTCGCCCACCGCGATCCGGACCGCCGCTGGTGGCAGACCGGGGTGCTCCTGGCCTACCTCATCATCCTGCTGCACTTCACCCGGATCGACGGCGACACCACCACCGCGCACATCATCGAGCTGACGGTGAAGCTGGGCCTCGGCGCCCTGCTGGTGCCGGCCCTGGCCGCGTGGCGGTGGCTGCGCGAGCCCCTGGACTACCGGTGGGTGAGCGGCCGTTGGTCGCTTCGCATGTGGCTGTGGCTCGGCGGCGGCTTCCTGCTGGCCTACGCCGTCATGGGCATGTACTTCACCTGGTGGACGCCCGAGCTGCACCTGAGCTGGTACCTGCCGGCCGACCCGGCCGATCCCGAGCGCGGCCAATGGATGTGGCGCCTCTTCTGGGGCTGCAACTTCGTCGGCTTCTGGGACGAACTGTGCTTCGTGAACTTCGTGTTCGTGCTGTTGAGCCGCCGCCTGGGCTTCCGCGAGGCGCTGCTGGTGCAGGCCGTGTTCTTCACCAGCTTCCTGCACGAGATGGCGTTCGTGGGCTGGGGCCCGGTGGTGATCTTCTGCTTCGCGCTCATCCAGGGCTTCACGTACCACCGGACGCGCTCGTTGCTCTACGTGATCGTCCTGCACCTGCTCGTCGACACCATCCTGTTCTACTGGATCGCCAACCGCTACTACCCCGGCTGGGGCTGGCATCCTGGCTGAGCCGGATGCGGCGTCGGGGATTCGCGATTATCTTTGTCGGCGAACTTTGGCAACCCGTCTTGACGCGAACTGGAGGCCGACGCCGATGAGCGAGCCGAAGATGGCCGACACCAAGCCGGCCGTGCTGGAGATGGCGGCAGGCACCTACTGGTATTGCACCTGTGGCGAGTCGTCCACGCAGCCGTTCTGCGACGGTTCCCACAAGGGTGGCGAATTCAGGCCTCAGAAGGTGGAACTGGCCGACGGCGGCCGGATCGCCTTCGCCAGTGCAAGCGGAGCGCGAGCCAGCCGACCTGCGACGGGTCGCACAAGCGGATCTAGCCGAGCGCGAGCGAAGACGGGTGCCCCGCACCCGGACAGACGAAGGCCCCGCAGGGTTGCGGGGCCTTCCTGCCGTCTGCCGGTGAGCCGACGCTACCTGACCAGCACGACCCGGCCCTTGAGCACGTCCGGACCGGCGGTGGCCCGCACGAGGTAGACCCCGCTGGCCGCCGGCCGGCCGCCGCTGTCGCGGCCGTCCCAGACCAGGGTGCGGGTGCCGGCGTCGGCCGCGCCGCCGAAGAGCCGGCGGACGAGCTGGCCACGGGCGTTGTAGACCTTCACCGTCAACTCGCCGGCGCGCGGCAACGAGAGCTGCAACTCGGCCCGGCCGCCGCCGCTGCCCAGGACCGCCAGGCGCGGAGCGCCGATCACGACGCCGTCCACGCCGGTGGTGGTGCCCACCGAGAAGGTGCCGACATCGCCGAGCGAGCCCCATTCGGTGGGGTCGGCGGCGTAGGCGCGCCAGTAGTAGCCGCCGAGGCCCAGGGTCGCCGTCCAGGCGGTCTGCCCGCCCGCGCCGGCCGGCACGCCGTCGGCGCCGGCGACGAGCTGGGTGAGGTCGGGGTCGGCGTAGACCCGGAAGCCGTAGCTCACCGGATCGCCGTCGGGATCGCTGACGTTGGCGACCACGAGCTCGACCGCGCCGTCGACCGTCTCGCCGTTGGCGGGCGCGACGAGCATCGGCGCCGGCGGCACGCCGTTGTCGCTGCCCGCGCCGAGGAGCGTCACGTCGTCGATGTACCAGCCGTCGCCGGTGATCCAGGTGTCGCTGGTGAGCAGGAAGCGGACGCGCACCGGACCGCCGTTCGCGTACGGGGTGAGGTCGAGGTTCACCTGCTGCCAGGCGGTGTGGGTGCCGGTGAAGCTGGTCACCGTCTGCCAGGCGCCGCCGTTCGCGGACACCTGCACGCGGCCGTAGTCGTAGCCCTGCTCGATGTCGTAGCGGTGCCAGAAGCTCAGCTCGCTGGCGAGGAACTCGCCGTTGATGGTGGCCGTGGCGCTGAGGTTGTCGTCGTAGTCGCCGCTGGGCGAGTCGGTGAGCGCGTTGGGGGCCGAGTGCGCGGTGCCGGTCAGGCCCCAGGGGCCGCCGCTGAACGTCCAGTTGCCGGTGCCGGCGCTGAAGTCGTCGAAGAAGATCGACGTGGGGTTGCCGACCAGGAAGGCCACGGGGTAGGTGATCGTGCCGATGGTGACGGTGGCCTGCACGGGGTGGCCCGCAGGGCAGGCGGCCGACACGGCGAAGGGCAGCGGGGCGATGGCGGTCGAGCCCATGGGCGCCAGGTTGCCCACGTTGCGCACGACCTCGTCGAACTGGACGTAGGGATCGTCGCAGCTCAGGCGCACCTGGACGCCGGCCAGGCTCTCGGTCACGCCGAGGTTGCTGATCTGGAAGGCGAGTCGTCCCTGCTCCCCGGGCTCGAGGAGGCCGCCGCCGAGGTCGGTGGCCACCGCGCCGTCCACCTGGGCGTACGCGCCGGCGGCCATCATGAGGTAGAGCATGGGCCAGACGTTCTCCTCGAAGAGCTGGTCGCGCTCGGCGAAGCTGGGCCAGAAGCCGGTGGTGCCCACCTCGTTGGAGAAGCTGAAGATGCGGTCGTGGCCGAGTCCGTCGGCGTAGGTCCAGTCGGTGGTGACGCCGTTGACCGCGTAGAGCAGGTCGGGCGTCTGGCCGTACGCGTAGCCGTTGTACTGGGTCATGATCTCGGCCATGTGCATGAACGTGGCGTGGTCCGGGGTGTCGACCGAGGTGTAGCCCCACGGGATCAGGGTCAGGCCCTGGTAGGTGTGCATCGACTGGTGGGTGACGAACTGATGGCTGTTGACCAGGCCCATCAGCGCCTGCACCTCGGGCTCGCTGCCCGCCTGGGGGCCGCGGTAGGTCTCGCTGCTCGGGTCGGTGTCGCTGCCCGGGCCCACCCACTGGAACGGGTAGTTGCGGTTGGGGTCGACGCCGTAGACGCCCGGGCTGTTGTAGCGCCGGTTCTTGCGCCACATGCCGCCGCCGGCGGGGTTGGTCTGCTCGTTGTAGACCACACCGTCGGGGTTGACGATGCTCACGATGTACAGCTCGCGGTTGTCCATCAGCCAGGTGACCACGGGGTCGCTGCCGTAGTTGCGGCAGAGGTAGTCGGCGAACATGATGCCGAACTCGGAGGACATGATCTCGCGGGCGTGGTGCATGGTGTCGAGCAGGATCTCGGGCTCGCCGGTCTCGTCCACGTCCGGGTTGTCGGACAGGCGCACGCACCAGATGTCGCGGAACTCGTGGGTCTGGCCGATCGACCACTTCTGGCTGATCAGCGTCGGGTACTCGGTGCGCAGGCTGTCGAGGTAGGCAGCGTTCTCGCTGTAGGTGTGCCAGCCGCCGAAGTTGGTGTCCTTGTTCTGGATCCGCGCGGCGTAGTGGGCCACCAGGTCCTTGTGAACCACCTCGAGGCGCAGGCCGCTCGCACGCAGCGTGTCCATGATCTGGTCGCGGTCGACGACGATATCGGCGCCGATTCCCGGCTTGACGCTGGCCACGTCCAGCTCGGGATGCGCGGCGAGGAAGGCCTGGCCGTCCTGGCCGTCGAAGTGGATGCGCACCAGGGAATACTGGGCGGCGTTGGCCAGGCCGGACAGGAGCGCGGTCAGCGCCAGGCCGACGATCAGGCTGCGGAACGAACGCATGGAAGCCTCCGGGGTGGGACTGAGGTGACGCGATGAGCACCCGTGATTGTACCAGTTTCCGGCAACGGGCTCAAATGAACAAGAATCCCGGTTTCTGGACAAATCCCGAGGTTCAGTCGCGTGGTGCGGCGTCGCGGGTGACGGTGGGGCGGTACTCGTCGAGCGCGGTGTCCTCGGCCAGGGGCACGCCGCCGCGGTAGCCGGCACGGGCGATCATGTGGGCGGCCACCGGGGCGGTGACCAGCAGGAAGAGGACGATCAGCAGCGTCCTGACCAGGACGGCCGCCTCGCCGAACCAGATCCCGACGGCGAGCAGGATGAGGGCGGTGCCCAGGGTGGCCGCCTTCGAGGAGGCGTGCATGCGGGTCGGCAGGTCTGGCATGCGCAGGATGCCGACGCCGGCGATGACGATGAGCAGCGCGCCGAGGCCGGCCAGGATCGCACAGAGCAACGGGATCAGCGGCAGGCTCATGAGCGTCCGGACTCCTCGAGGTAGCGGGCGAAGGCGATGGTGCCGACGAAGGTGATGAGGGCCATCACGATGGCCACGTCCAGGAACACGGGCTGGTCGTGGACGGCCGCGTAGACGCCGCAGGCCGCCACGCCGATGGTGGCCAGCAGATCGAGGGCCACGATCCGATCCGGGAGGCTCGGGCCGCGCAGCAGGCGCGCGACGGTCAGCGCCATGGCCAGCGCCAGGAGGCCGAGCAGCACGTTGCCCACGGTGGCGATCGGTCCGGTCATCGCAGCAGCTCCCGGATGCGGCGCTCGAAGCCGTCCTTGATCTCCCTGCGGAACGCGGCAGGGTCGTCGACGAACATGCCATGCACGTAGAGGGTGCGCCGGTCGGGCGAGATGTCGAGGCTCAACGTGCCCGGCGTCAGGGTGACGATGTTCGCGAGCAAGGTGATCGCGGTATCGCTCTCGAGGTCCAGGGGCACGGCCACGACGGCCGGCCGTCGCCGGTCGCGCGGGGTGACCACGTCCCAGGCCACCCGGGCGCTGGACACCACGAGTTCCCGGGCGAAATAGACGAGGAAGCTCGCCACGAGCGGGAGCTTCCAGAAGTAGCCGGAGCGGTCCAGCAGCGGCCGGCACAGCCACAGCACCACGTACCCGATCGCAAACCCCACGAACAGGTTGAGGAGGTCGATCGTGCCCTGCAGCGCCGCCCAGACCACGGCGAGCGCGGCGTTGTAGCCCAGCAGCTTCACGGTCGGACCCCCCGAACGACGCCGTTCACGGCGTCGAGATAGGGCGTGGGATCGAGGAGCTCGGTGGCGGCGCGGTCGGCCAGTCCGAACAGCCAGCCCGGGAACAGGCCGATCAGGATCGTGATCAGGGCCAGGCCCACGGCCGGGACGACGAGCAAGGCGAGCGGCCGGGGACTCGCAGGACGCGCCGGGTCCGGGGCCGCGGGCGCCGCCTTCCAGAAGGCCTCGTTCCAGATCTTGACCATGCTCATGAGGGTGAGCATGCCGGCCAGGATGGCCGCGGCCACCACCCACCAGGCTTCGGCCAGCAGGCTCGCCCGGAACACCGCCAGCTTGGCCCAGAAACCCGACAGGGGCGGGATGCCGGCCAGGCTCAGGGCCGGCACCAGGAAAAGGGCGGCGAGCCAGGGCCGCCCGTGGTAGAGGCCGCCCATCTCGCGCAGCTCCTCGGTGCCGAGGAGGCGGCGCATCACGCCGCCGATGAGGAAGAGGTTGGTCTTGACGATGATGTGGTGGGCCACGTAGAAGACCGCCGCCACCAGGCCGAGGCGGCGCACGTCCGGGTCGGGCGATGCGAGCAGGCCGAGGCCCACGACCATGTAGCCGATCTGGCTGATGATGTGGAAGCTGAGGATCCGCCGCACCTGATACTGGGACACCGCGCCGAGCACGCCGACGATCATCGTGACCGTCGCCATCACGAGCAGCAAGAGGTGGCTGCCGCCCACGCCGACGAATACCAGGGTGAACATCCGGATCAGCGCGTACACGCCGACCTTCGTGAGCAAGCCGGCGAAGATCGCCGACACCGCCACCGGCGGGGTGTGGTAGCTCGACGGGAGCCAGAAGTAGAGCGGGAAGAGTCCGGCCTTGAGGCTGAAGCTGACGAGGAAGAGGCCCGCCACGGCGGCCACCAGGTCCGGATGCTGCCGGG
>JAWKQQ010000004.1:0-1608 GCA_041390065.1 Candidatus Krumholzibacteriia bacterium | reverse complement strand
AGCACAGGTGCGGGATGTAGCGCCCGGCCGCGCGGGCCGCCTCGAGGATGGTCTGCCCCGGCTCGAAGGACACCGGCTGGCCGTCCAGCAAGAAAGTAGCGCTCATCGTGTTGCCCCCATTCCAGTGTCGAAGTGGGCGCCGGCGTCGTCGCGGCCGGTCATCTGTCGGGCACGCGCCAGCGCACCGTCGAGATCGAAGGCCGGCTGGAAGTCCGCGTGCTGGATGCGGCGCTCGTAGGCCGGACGGAACTTGAGCAGCGTATCGACCACCGGGTTCGGCGCGCTCGAGCCGAGCCCGCAGTGGCTGGCGTTCTTGAGCAGGCGGTCGAGCCAGTCGATGTCGGCAAGGTCCTGCAGCGCTCCGTAGCCCTCGGCGAGCTTGTCCATGTAGCCCTTGAGGAGTGCGGTGCCGACCCGGCACGGGGTGCAGAAGCCGCAGCTCTCGTGAGCGAAGAAGTGCACGAAGTTGCGCGCCACCTCGAAGATGTCGCGGCTCGAGTCGAACACCATGAAGGCCCCGGCGCTGGGCACATCCTCGAAGGCGATGCGGCGCTGGAACTCGTACGGCGCCACCGTCACGCCCGATGCGCCGCCCACCTGCACCGCCAGCACGTCGGCCGCGCCGCAGTCGTCGAGCACCTGCTGGATGCTGACCCCGAAGGGATATTCATAGACCCCCGGCCGGGCGCAGTCGCCCGAGATCGAGAGGAGCTTGGTGCCGGCCGACTGGGCGGTGCCGGTAGCCGCGAAGGCCGCACCGCCATCGCGCGCGATCAGGCAGGTCTTGGCCAGCGTCTCGACGTTGTTCACCACAGTGGGACGGCCGAGGTAGCCATGGGTGACCGGGAACGGCGGGCGGATCCGCGGCGTGCCGCGCTTGCCCTCGAGCGATTCGAGCAGCGCGCTCTCCTCGCCGCAGACGTAGGCCCCCGCGCCGAGATGGATCGCGATGTCGAAGTCGAAGCCGGTCTGCCCGAGGATGCCGCTGCCCAGCAGGCCGGCGGCCCGGCGCGCGGCGAGCGTGGCTTCGAGCTGCGGTCGCAGCCAGGCGTATTCGCCACGCAGGTAGAGGAAGCCGTCGCGGGCCCCGGTGGCCCAGGCGGCAAGCGTCATGCCCTCGAACACCAGATCGGCGTGGCGGTTGAGCAGCACGCGGTCCTTGAAGGTGCCGGGTTCGCCCTCGTCGGCATTGCATACCACCACCTTGTCGGCGCCCGCCGCATCCCGGCAGGCCAGCCATTTGACCGCGGTGGTGAAGCCGGCCCCGCCGCGGCCGCGCAGCCTCGAGGCTTGCATCTGCGCCAGCCAGCCTTCGCGCCCCAGGGCAACCGCCTTCGCCAGCGCCGAGCCCGCGACCATCGGCGAGGACAGCAGCGCGTCGGCGCGGCGGATGTTGTCGTCTACATGAAAGAGCTCTTCCGGCCACGCAGAAAGCGGCGTGTCGTGGCGGATCAGGTCGCAGATTTCCATCACGCGCTGGTGGTTGAGCCGCCCGATCGCCCGGTCGTTGACCAGCACCGCGGGGCCCTGGTCGCCCATGCCGGTGCACGAGGTGGTGGACACCGTGACGCGCCCGTCGGCGGACGGCACGCCCGGCCTGAGCTGGAG
>JAWKQQ010000003.1:0-2210 GCA_041390065.1 Candidatus Krumholzibacteriia bacterium | reverse complement strand
CGACCACTGCGACTTGCTCGTCGGTCTGGAGGGCCTGCACGTGGTCGACGTCGAGAAGGCCCACGACGTGCTGGTGGTGACGATGGAGTCGGCATCCACCACGGTTGGTTGCCCGACGTGCGGGGTGGTCGCCGAGAGTCGCGGCCGACGCACGACCACGCTGGTGGACATCCCGTGTTTCGCGCGGCCGACCCGGCTGCGGTGGCGCAAGCGCACGTGGCGGTGCCTGGAGCCGGCGTGCCCGACCAGGGTGTTCACCGAGCAGGACGAGCAGATAGCCCGCCCGCGCGGGCTGTTGACCACCCGGGCGTGCCGGTGGGTGATCGAGCAGGTCCGCCGCGAGCACGCCTCCATCCACGGACTCGCGCGGCAGCTGGGGGTGGCGTGGAAGACGGTATGGGGCTCGATCCAACCCATCCTGGCGACGCTGGCCGACGACGAGGCCCGGTTCGCCGGCGTGACCACCCTCGGGGTGGACGAACACCTGTGGCACCACGTGAGTCCCCGCAAGCGCGGCCCGAAGGAACTCACCGGCATGGTCGACCTGACCCGTGACAAGGACGGACGCGTCCACGCCCGCCTGCTCGACCTGGTCCCGGGACGGTCAGGGACGGTGTACAAGACGTGGCTCGACCAACGCGGCAAGGCGTTCAAGGCTGGGGTCGAGGTGGCCACCCTGGACCCGTTCCACGGCTACAAGAACGCCATCGACGACAAGCTCGCCGACGCCACCGCTGTCCTGGATGCTTTCCATGTGGTCGCCCTGGCCGGCCGGGCGGTCGATGAGGTTCGCCGCCGCGTGCAGCAGGAGATCCACGGTCACCGTGGCCGTGCCGGCGACCCGCTGTACGGGATCCGGAACATCCTGCGCTGCGCGGCCGAGCGGCTCACCGAGAAGCAACAGGCCCGCCTGGCCGCTGCCATCGCCGCCGACGAGCGCCACGACGCCGTCCACATCGCCTGGCAGTGCGCCCAACGTGCTCGCGCCGCGTACGCCCACCCCGACCCCGCTCGAGGCCGCCAACTCGCTGAACAAGTCGTCGCCAGCTTCCCCACGTGTCCCATCCCCGAGATCGCCAAGCTGGGCCGCACCCTCAAGCAGTGGAGGGACGCCTTCCTGGCCTACTTCGACACCGGCCGAGCCTCCAACGGCGGCACCGAGGCCATCAACGGGCTCATCGAGCTCCACCGCCGCATCGCCCGCGGCTTCCGCAACCGAGACAACTACCGGCTACGCATGCTCCTCGTCGGCGGCGGACTCACCGTCCCCCCACCGCAGGTATGAAGAGCCCGAAATCGGCTGAGTTGAGCATGGCCAGCGGAAGGTCGTACGTGATGCAGCAGGCAGCGATCCATGAGTCGTTGATCGGTCGCGGTCTTCCACGGCGTTCCGCGTAGCCGACAATCTCACCCCACTTGCGTGCGACATCGGTAGTGGCGGGGATCTTCGGTCGCGCCGCCACCCACGCGTCGAGCGCGGCCAGGCGTGAGGCGCCCAACTCGCGGACGACGGTCCACTTGCGTAGTTCGCCCACCGTAACGAAGCTGATCGCTGGCTCATGCGGTGCGAGAGCGGCAAGCCATGCCGGCGGAAGCGTGCGCTTCAGAAGCAGGGACGACACATCGGTGTCGAGAACGATCCGCATGGTTTGCTCAGACAGTGCCGGCGGCGCGGTCGGCATGGAGCCAGGTCAGGAATTCCTCCAGCTCCTCCTGGGTCTCGAACACGTCTGCCGCGAGGTCGCTGCCGTCTCCGATCGGCTTGGCATCCTGGAAGAGGACATCGAGGTCGACGTGGTCTGAGCCGTCCTGAACCGGGAGGGGCTGAGGGTTGCTGGTCACAGTGTTGGCCTCTCTGCGCGACATCGTGCCTCAAGTCTGGCACGTACCACCGACAGCGGTGCAGGAGGCGTTACCGGGCGCGCGCCACCCAGGGGAAGCGCCGGTCGACCTGCGGATCGTAGAGCGGGGCGCCGAGGGCGTCCATGGCCTGGATCGCCGGGTCCATCACGGTCAGGTCCATCACGTTGTGGAAGGTGAGCACGACGAAGCTGCCGCCGGCGAGCCAGACGTCGAACTCCCCCTGGCTGGGGTGGGCGAAGTGGTAGGTGTCGGTGCGCCGCCAGGTGCCGTACATCACCGCGAGCTCGTCGAGCACCCGCTCGGTGTCGAGCGGGGCCACGTCGCGCACCCGGCGGCCCTTGATCAGC
>JAWKQQ010000002.1:0-1728 GCA_041390065.1 Candidatus Krumholzibacteriia bacterium | reverse complement strand
GGCCACCACCGGGCGCCGGATCCTCATCGTCGCCGGCAACGTCGTCACCGCCGATGGCTGCCACGATCTGATCGAGGCCGGAGCCGACATCCTGAAGGTCGGCGTCGGTCCCGGTGCGATGTGCACCACCCGGATGCAGACCGGCGTCGGTCGCCCGCAGTTCTCCGCGGTACTGGAATGTTCCGCCGCCGCGCAGCAGCACGGCAAGGCCGTGTGGGCCGATGGCGGCGTGCGTCATCCTCGCGACGTGGCCCTCGCCCTCGCGGCCGGCGCAGGGTCGGTGATGATCGGCTCCTGGTTCGCCGGCACCCACGAGTCCACCGGAGACCAGCTCGTCGACCATCAAGGCCGCCTCTACAAGGAATCCTTCGGTATGGCCTCGGCCCGCGCCGTACAGCAGCGCACCCGCGAGCAGTCCGCCTACTCGCGCGCCCGGGCGGCGCTGTTCGAGGAGGGCATCTCGCAGTCCCGCATGTACCTGGATCCCCGTCGCCCCGGCGTCGAGGACCTACTCGACTGGATCACCTCCGGCGTGCGCTCGTCGTGCACCTACGCAGGAGCCAGCAGCCTGCACGAGTTCACTCAGCGCGCCGTGGTGGGCGTGCAGTCCGGCTCGGGCTACGAGGAGGGTCGCCCGCTCGACCGGAGCTGGTGATCCGGAGTCTCCGATGATGAGGGGACAGAAGTTCCGCGGGTTCTTCGGGCTGGACGACGACTACACGCGCCCTGCGCCGACGAACCCGTGGGCTGCGGACATCCTGATCGCCGTGGTGTTGGCGGTGGTATCCGCCGCCGCTCTCATGAACTTCCAGGAGATCCCTGAGGCCGTGGAGTACGCGCCCCTCGGTCCTGGCCTCTTGGCCATCGCGACCGGGGGCATCCTCATCGCGCTGCGGCGGCGCTTCCCCGTCACCGTGCTCCTGCTGGGCAGCGGCGCGCACTTCATCCTGACCGGTGTTCTGGTGCCGTTGGTGGCCACCAGCGCCGGCATGCAGGTGCTGTACTTCTTCGGCATCTACACGGCGATGGCGTACGCGCGGCGCCGGGACACGCTGATGCTGGCCACTCTCGCCGTGCTCTTCGCCATGCTGGTGTGGCTCATCGCCACGGATGCCTATTCCCGCTCGGTCTTCGAGATCCTGCCCAGCGGCTGGTACTACTTCGCCACCATCACGATCAACGTGGCCTTCTTCGGCGGCGCGCTGTTCTTGGGCCGGCAGGCCTGGCTCCAAGCGAAATCGGAGGACGAGCTGCGCCGCTCGCGCGAGTTGGTACGGGTGCAGGCCGAGCAACTCGCCCATCAGGCCGTGCTGGCAGAGCGGCTCCGGATCGCGCGCGACCTGCACGACTCCGTCGCGCATCACATCTCGCTCATCGGCGTGCAGACCGCCGCGGCCCGGCGGGCGATGGGCACCCGGCCAGAGCTGGCCGCCGAGGCCATGCAGGAGGTCGAGGGGCTCTCCCGTGGCGCCGTCGAAGAGCTGCGCGGCTTGCTCGGCTCGCTGCGAGATCTCGGCCCCGAGGGCGAAGGCACCTCGCTCGGCAGCCTCGAGCAGTTGTGCGCGGAAGCCGACAGCCCGGCCCTGAGGGTCCGCTACGACCTCGTGGGAGACACAGAGCTGCTCTCCGCGCTGACACCGACGCAGGCGAGCAGCCTTCTGCGGGTCGCGCAGGAGGCGCTGACCAACATTCGCCGGCACTCCACCGCTGATCAGGCGCGCGTCGTGC
>JAWKQQ010000001.1:0-3414 GCA_041390065.1 Candidatus Krumholzibacteriia bacterium | reverse complement strand
GTGCTGGTTCCCCTTCGTTGAACTGTTGCCCGGCGTCACGCTCAGGCAAGGGTGGACGTGCCCACTCTATAGACAATGGCCCCCGCGTAAAGCCCGTATGAGAAGCCGCTCCGTATGCTGGGCACGCAGCACCTAATCTATTGTGGTTTCTGCCCGTTTACTCGCGATCGTCCAACATCTCGGGCGAAAGCACCGCTTCGGTGCCCGGAATGCCCAACTCGGCGGCCCGCTTGTCCGCCGTGGCGAGCAGGCGGCGGATCCGTCCGGCCACCGCGTCCTTGGTCAGCGGCGGCTGGTGCAGTTGGCCCAGTTCCTCCAGGGACGCCTGCTTGTTCTGCAGCCGGAGCGTGCCGGCGTCGCGCAGATGGTCGGGGACGTCGTCGCCCAGGATCTCCAGCGCCCGCTCGACGCGCGCGCTGGCCGCCACCGCCGCCCGGGCCGAGCGGCGCAGGTTGGCGTCGTCGAAGTTGGCCAGCCGGTTGGCCGAGGCGCGTACCTCGCGGCGGATCCGGCGTTCCTCCCAGGCCAGCAGCGACTCGTGCGCCCCCAGGCGGGTGAGCATGGCGGCGATCGCGTCGCCGTCGCGGATCACCACCCGGTCGATGCCGCGCACTTCGCGGGCCTTGGCCGCGATGCCGAGCCGCCGCGCGGCACCGACCAGCGCCAGCGCGGCCTCCGAACCCGGGCAGGTCACCTCGAGCGCCATCGACCGGCCGGGTTCGGTGAGCGAGCCGTGCGCCAGGAAGGCGCCCCGCCAGGCGGCGGACGCCACGTCCAGGCTGCCCCCGACGATGGCGTTGGGCAGCCCCCGGACGGGGCGGCGGCGGTTGTCGATCAGCCCGGTCTGCCGGGCCAGGGACTCGCCGTCGCGGATCAGCCGGACGATGTAGCGGGTGCCGCGACGCAGTCCGGACGAGGTCACCACGACGAACTCGGAACTGAATCCGAACAGATCGGCGATGGCCGTCCGCAGCCGCCGGGCGGCGGCCCCGGTGTCGAGTTCGGCCTCGACCACGATCCGGCCGCCGGCCATGTGCAGTCCGCCGGCGAACCGCAGGGTGACCGCCACCTCGGCGCGGCGGCAGGCGGGCTTGGTCACCCGGACGGTGGCGAGCTCCGCCTTCACCTGCTGGGTCATCGCCATGGGACTTCCTTAGTTCGAGTGGGGGTGCCGGACATGGTCATGACCGGTGCTTCATCAGTTCGGCGTACACCGACGCGAGCCGGTGCGGGTCGTGCCGGGGGGAGCCGTCCCGCATCCGCACATTCTCCACCACCAACCGGGCGCCGAGCGATCGGGCGAAGCGTTCCAGCGGCGGATCGTCCGCGGCGAAGCTGGGATCGACGATCACCACGTCGAGCCGCAGCCGCGGGCAGTGGTCGGCCAGCACCTCGAGGTGCCGGGAGGCCGGGAACCCGTCGGTCTCGTCGGCGGGCACCAGGTTCATGGTCAGGATCCGTTGGGCGCGGCTGGTGATGATCGCCTCGGCCAGGTCGGGCACCAGCAGGTGCGGGATCACCGAGGTGAACCAGGAGCCCGGCCCCAGCACCAGGTGGTCGGCGGTCAGCACGCTGCCGACGGCCTCGGGGCGGGCCGGCGGCTCGTCCGGGATCAGCCGGACGGCGCGCACGTCCCCGGTGGTCTTGGCCACGGTCGCCTGGCCCTGCAGCAGGGTGAGCTCATCCGGGTGGGCGGGATCGGAGCCGACCACGTCGGCCTCGATGGTCAGCGGGACGGCCGCCATCGGCAGCACCCGGCCGCGGGTGCGCAGCAGCGCCCCCACCATGTCGAGCCCGGCGACCGGATCGGCCAGCCGCTGCCACAGCCCGGCGATCAGCAGGTTGCCGATCGCGTGCCCGGCCAGCGGGCCCTCGCCGGAGAACCGCGACTGCAGCACGTCGGCCCAGGTGCGGCCCACCTCGTCGTCGCCGCACAGGGCGGCCAGCGCCATCCGCAGGTCGCCCGGCGGCAGGATGTCGAACTCGGTCCGGAGCCGGCCGGAGGAGCCGCCGTCGTCGGCGACGGTGACCACGGCGGTGAGCCGGGTGGTCACGTAGCGCAGGGCGCTGAGCGCGCCGTAGAGCCCGTGTCCGCCGCCGAAGGCGGCCGGCCCGGGGGTTTGCGGCGGGGACTCGTGCTTTGCCAGATCTCGGTGCAGCACCCGGCTGGCAAGTACCGTTGGCGCGCAGCCGCCCGGCGAGTTCCACGGCCATCGCGGTGCTGCGGTGCTTGCCGCCGGTGCAGCCGATTGCGACGGTGGCCAGCCGTTTGCCCTCGCGCAGGTAGCCAGGCTTCATCAGCACCAGCATGTCGGTGAGCCGTTCGAGGAACGGGATCGCCGCGTCCTGGCCGAGCACGTAGCCCGACACCGCCTGGGACAGTCCGGTCTGTGGACGCAGATCGGGTACCCAGTGCGGGTTCGGCAGGAAGCGCACGTCGAACACCATGTCGGCGTCGATCGGGATGCCGTTCTTGAACCCGAACGACATCACCGTGATCTGCAGGTCGGCGTCGTCGTCGTTGCCGAACGTGTGGCTGACCCGGTCGGCCAGCTGGTGCACGTTCAGATTCGAGGTGTCGATCACCACGTCGGCCGAGGCGCGCAGCGTCGCCAACAGTTCGCGCTCCCGCTGCGCGCCGTCGAGCAGGCCGGCGTCGCCCTGCAGCGGCAGCGGCCGCCGCACCGACTCCTGGCGGCGCACGATGGCCGCGTCGTCGGCGTCCAGGAACAGGATCTGGGGCAGCACGCCGGCCCGGCCGAGGCGGTCGAAGGCGTCCGGGATCTGGTCGAACGCCGACCGGGTGCGCACGTCCAGGCCGACCGCGACCCGGGTGAAGTCGCGTTCCCGGGCGATCTCGACCAGGCCGGGCAACAGCTGGGGCGGCAGGTTGTCGACCACGTACCAGCCGAGGTCCTCCAGGGTGTGACAGGCGGTGCGCCGGCCGGCGCCGGACATTCCGGTGACGATCACGAACCGCAGCGCCGCGGACGGGGTGCTCATAGTGCTCATTATGGTGCCCCCGTGCGTTCGGGTGCGTGGTCGAGCACCTCGCCCGTGGTCAGGTTGATCGCCTCGGGCGCCGGGACGGCCAGCGCCTCGACGATCGCGTCGGCGATCCGCGGCCCGATGCCGGGCACCCGCGCCAGCTCCTCGGCCCCGGCGGCGCGCAGCTTCCTCAGCGCCCCGAAGTGCTTCCGCTGGGTGCGGCGCCGCACCTCGCCCAGGCCGGGCACGGCGTCCAGCACCGATTCGACCATCGAGGCGCTGCGCCGGCCCCGGTGGTGGGCGATCGCGAACCGGTGCGCCTCGTCCCGGATCCGCTGCAGCAGGTAGAGCCCCTCGCTGGTCCGGGGCAGGATCAGCGGGAACTCCTCCCCCGCCGGCCAGACCTCCTCGAGCCGCTTGGCCAGG